>NZ_JAASQZ010000002.1:0-1456233 GCF_011761885.1 Xanthomonas sp. CFBP 8151 | reverse complement strand
AGAGGAAGTTGCCGCCGCTGCACCTCAATCCGCCGTAGCGTCTTTCCGTGTAGCGAGCCGCCCATCATAGCCGGCTTTTTCGTTTCGTCAACACCTTGTGATGTTTCCGATTCGCCCCCGTTCGTTGTTGCGGTGCTTCGAGAAGTGCCGCCGTCCTGAGCGAGGCCGCGTAGTTTATCGAGACTGCGCAGAAGTGCAAGCATTTTTTGACACTGGCATGACACGGACGTCATTGCGTCCATGCGCGGGGCCTGATTCCACGCACTTTGCGGTGTATCCGGCCTGCTCTCTCTATCAAGGTCATGGGACCGTGTGCCCGCATTGCAGCGACGTCGTGCTTTCCAGGCAGGACAACAAGAGCGTCGATAGAGAGCCGACCACGCAAGGTGCTGCGCTATCGATCATCGGCGCGCTCGGTAAGAATGCATGCACTAGATAGCGAGCTCCCAATGTCTCCCTCCCGCAGCCTGCTACGCGACCTGTCCCTGCCTGCGATTGCCGCGGGCTTTGTCACGGTGTTGGTGGGCTTTGCCAGTTCTGCGGTGATCGTGTTCGAGGCGGCGCGTCACCTGGGGGCGGACCAGGCGCAGATTGCTTCGTGGATGTGGGCGCTCGGGATCGGCATGGGCGTGACCTGCATCGGCCTGTCGCTGCGCTACCGGGTGCCGGTGGTGACCGCCTGGTCCACGCCGGGTGCGGCGATGTTGATCGGCAGCGCGGCCGGGGTGCCGCTGCGCGAGGCGGTCGGCGCGTTTGTGCTGGCGGCGGTGCTTGGCATGCTGGCCGGCTTCTCGGGGTTATTTGAGAAGGCGATCCGGCGCATTCCGATCTCGCTGGCCTCGGGCATGCTGGCCGGAGTGCTGTTGCGCTTCGGCCTGGATCTGTTCGTGGCGATGCAGAGCCAGGTGTGGCTGGCACTGGCGATGCTGGCGGCCTATCTGGCAGGGCGACGCTGGTTGGCGCGCTATGCGGTGATTGCGGCCTTGCTGGTCGGCATGGCGATTGCGGCCGGCAGCGGGTTGATGCAGTGGAAGAGCGTGCAGCTTGAACTGGCCCAGCCGGTGCTGGTGGTGCCGTCGTTGTCGTGGGCGGCGTTGTTCGGGCTGGCGATTCCGTTGTTCGTGGTCACCATGGCCTCGCAGAACGTGCCGGGCGTGGCGGTGATCCGCGCTTCCGGCTATGCGGTGCCGATCTCGCCGACGATCGGCTGGATCGGGGTGGTCAATACGCTGCTGGCGCCGTTCGGTGGCTATGCCTTGAACCTGGCGGCAATCACCGCAGCGATCTGCATGGGCCGCGAGGCGCACGAGGATCCGGCGCGGCGTTACACCGCCGCGGTGAGCGCGGGCGTGTTCTATGTGCTGATCGGCGTGTTCGGCGCGACCGTGGCGGCGCTGTTTGCGGCCTTTCCGCGCGAGCTGGTGATGGCCATCGCCGGGATCGCGTTGCTGGGCACGATCGGCAACAGCCTGGCGGCGGCCTTGCAGCGGGACAGCGAGCGCGAAGCGGCCTTGATCACCTTCCTGGTGACCGCATCGGGGCTGACGCTGGGCGGGATCGGCGCCTCGTTCTGGGGCCTGGCGGCCGGAACGATCACCTTGCTGGTGTTGCGGCCGCGGGCTTAGAGCAGCGGTCAAACCGACGGCGCCAACCCCATGTGGGCGCGGCCGGTGCGCGGAATCTTCGACACTGCGATTCTTCCGCAACATCCGCACTCCAGCGGGCGACTGCTCGCTACGTTTTGTCAGCCACTCCTGGCCGCGGCAGACGATTCGGTTGAGGGCCGCGCTTATTCTGGATCGCGTAGCTGCAGCAGCCAATGGGCGGTGAGGCCATTGGGGCTGGGCAGCGGTTCGAGATGGAACTGGCGGTAGACCGGGGCGCCGTCCTGCGCGCGCAGCGGCAGGGTGACGTATGCGGCGCGCCCGTGCCGCAGTGCGTCTTCGAGCAGCTCCACCTTGGGCGGGGCGGCATCGCTGGCCAGCAGGGACAGGATGTCGCAACCGATCAGGTCGGCCACTTCGGTCTGGCTGAGTTCTGCAAACGCCGGGTTGACGAACATCAGCCGGTGCGCGGCCGTGGCGCCACGTTCGATGATGGCAACGCCGTCGCGCAGACGCGAGAGCGAGGCTTCGAGCAAGGTGAAATCCTGCTGGAAGCGCTTGCGTTCCATCAGCTCGATCAGCACGCGCAGGCTGCGCGCCGATTCCAGATGTAGCGGCGACCAGCGCCGCGCGCGACCGCGCACGGTTTCCTGCCACAGGTCGAAGCTCTTGCGTGGCGACAACCGTGAGTTGGGGATGTCCGGCAGCTTGGCCAGCTGCGGATTGCCCGCCCATTTGACCTGCTGCACCTGCTCGCGACGGGTCCACAGCAAGGCGCTGCGCGACTGCGGCATCAGCGGCACGAAGATGAAGCCGGCAGCCAGCGGTGCGAGGTCGGCCAGCTCGGGAAACACCTCGCCGATCGCGTCCACATGCAGGGCGCCGACCGCGTCTTCGCGCAGGGCGT
Organism: Xanthomonas sp. CFBP 8151; assembly: GCF_011761885.1. Classification (NCBI taxonomy): domain Bacteria; kingdom Pseudomonadati; phylum Pseudomonadota; class Gammaproteobacteria; order Lysobacterales; family Lysobacteraceae; genus Xanthomonas; species Xanthomonas sp. CFBP 8151. The sequence goes on along the minus strand of NZ_JAASQZ010000002.1, from coordinate 1,453,722 downwards.
CGTGGTGTTCGGATTCGATGTGGTCGCGGATGCGGCGCAGCGCGGCCGCGTCCGGGGTGCTGCCATGCCGGCTGATCTCGCCGCCATGGAAGATCGCCACGCCGTCGGCGTCGACCACGTCCATCAGGTCGGGCGCCATGTCGGCGAGCATTTCCACGGTCATCTGGTCGGCGTCGTTGAAGTCGGTGATCAACTTCTCGCGCACGGTGAGCAGCACCGATTCCATGTGCGCGCGCGCCACCGCCTGCAATCCGCCGATGCGCCCGGCCAGCGCGCGGGTCACCGCATCGGTGGCATCGCGCATGGCATGGCTGGTGAAGTGCGGGCTGTAGTGGTGGCAGGCGATCAGCCCCCACAGCGCATCGTTGACGACGATCGAGGACACCAGCGTGGCGGTCACGCCCATGTTGGCCAGGTATTCCAGGTGCACCGGCGAGACGCTGCGCAGGCTGACATCGCTCAGATCCACCGGGGTGCCCAGACGCGGATGCAGCGTGGGTTCGATCGCCGACGCCCGATAGCCGACATCGGCAATCTGGCGGACGCGGTTGCGCAGGTACAGCGCGCGCGCCTGGGCCGGGATGTCGGTGGCCGGGTAATGCAGGCCGAGATAGGCGTCCAGGTCGGATTGGCGCGCTTCGGCAATGACGTCGCCGTTCCACTCCTCGTCGAAGCGATACACCATCACCCGGTCGAAGCCGATCATGCTGCGCAGCCCCTTGGCGGCGCGCACGGCGGCTTCGGCGATGCCGGTATCGCGCTCGATGCTGCGCAACAGCGGTAGCGCTTCGCGCAGGGTGACGTCCATCAGGCGTGCGTCGCGCGGCTCGATTTCGACCAGCCACTGCTCCGGATACAGATGCCAGGCGGCCACCCAGGGATGGTCGGTGGGTGCTGCGCGCAGGGGAAAGCGCACGTCGGCATGCAGCAGATGCTGCGCCTGGTCCTCCACCGCACACGGCTGCTCGCCGGGCAGTTCCAGCACTTGCGTGTATTGCATGCCCAGCAATTCGGCCAGCGGCACGCCGAGCAGGTCGGCGGCGGTGGTGCTGGCCTGCACGATGCAGCCGTCGGCCGGCTCGATCACCAGCAGCACGCCGTACGGCTGGATCAGGCCGGGAATATGGATCGGCTCACGCGCACAGACATCCATATCCAGGGGTTCGGTGGGCTGATTCACGGGCACGGCTCCGCTGCAAGACAGGTGTGGAAGTGGGCAAACATGCGCTGCGCGCCGTCGATGGCGGCCTCGCGCGCGGAAGACGTGTCCAGGCGTTGGTCGAGCACGGCCTGGAAACGGCGCCAGCCGGCCGGGTCGTCGTTGGCCAGTTCGAAATACCGCAAGGCGTCAGCCAGCGCAGGCTGCTGCTTGCGCAAGGTGCGCGCGATCACCCGCCCGCCGAGTTGCGAACCTTCGATGACGTAGAGCATGCCCCAGCGCGCGGCATCGTTGCCGGCCGCCGGCGCCGCAATGGGCGTCTGCGGTGGCTGCCCGAGCGTGTGCAGATCCTCGCGCAAGGCCGGGACGCGGCGGCGGTACTGCCAGCCGGTGCCGATCAGGGTGCTGAGCCAGCCGCTCAGTTGCGCTTCGAAGCCGGCCAGCAGTGCATGGTGCCGGCGCAGGATCAGCGCGTAGGCGGCGCGATCGACCCGCCCCTGCCCCAGCGCCTGCATTAACGGAACCGTTTCGACCAGGCGGTGGGTGTCCTGTGTGGCATGGCGCAGCGCGAGCGCGGCCGATGGCGGAACAGCCAGGGTGTCAGAACACATAGGGAGTCGAGGCGGTGCCGCGGCACGGAGTGCACCAGCCTAGCAGTGACTGCGCAAATCGGATAAAGCGGGCGCGAGCATAAGCTGAATAGGTAGGCATCATTCCTGTCCCGCGGGGGCCGCGCCGGGAGCCCGGCCTGCCCGCCACCAGGCCATGACCCAGCCTGCGGCAAGCAGAAGACCCGCCAGCAGCCAGGGCGCGCCAGGCAGATGCAGCGGTGCGTCGCGGCCGATGAACCAGGCGAACACGTTGGCAAACAGCAGCGGACCGGCGATACCGGCCAGACTGACCAGGCTGGTCAGCGCGCCCTGCACGCGTCCCTGCGCATCGGTGCCGACCTCGCGGGTGATCAAGGCCTGCGCGGCCGGTGCGGCGATCGCCCAGAACGCGCTGATCGGCACCCCGATCAGGAACGCGGTACCGCTGTCGGCCAACCCGTAGATGACGAAACCGACCACCCCGCAGCCCAGGCCCAGCAGCAGCGCACGGCGTTCGCCCAGCCAGCGCACCAGCCGGCCGACCAGCAGCGCATTGACGATGATGCTGCACACGCCGACGCCGGCCAGTACCCAACTCACCTCGCGCGGGCCCCAGTGGTATTGATAACTGGCGAACAGCACGAAGATGCTGGGATAGACGTAGTGCGCCAGGTTGGCCAGAAACACCACCGAGGCCAGGCCGAACACCTGCGGATAACGGCGCAACAGCTTGAGCGCGCCGAGCGGGTTGGCATGCGCCCAGTCCAGGCGTGGCGTGCGGCGTGCGGCAGGCAACGATTCGGGCAGCACGAACCAGCCATACAGCACGTTCACCAGCGCCAGCCCGGCGGCGAACCAGAACGGCCAACGCAGGCCGATGCTGCCCAGCCAGCCGCCGATCAACGGCCCGGCGACAAAACCAATACCGAACGCGGCACCAAGCATGCCGAACGCGCCGGCACGTTTGTCGGCCGGGGTGACATCGGCGATGTAGGCGTTGGCGGTGGAAAAGCTGGCCGAGCACACCCCGGAGATCACCCGCGCCAGCAGCAGCATCGGCAGGGAATGGGCGACCGCCATCAGGATGAAATCCAGGCCCAGCCCCAGGCAGGAGAGCAGGATCACCGGGCGGCGGCCATAGCGGTCGGACAAGGTGCCCTGCAGCGGCGAGCAGACGAACTGGATGGCGGCGAACAAAAAGCCGAACCAGCCGATCCAGCCGGCGGCGACGGCATAGTCGCCACCGGTGAATTGGCGCACCAGATCCGGCAGCACCGGAATGATCACGCCGAACGACAGCACGTCGATCAGCACCGTGATGAAGATGAAGATCAGCGCGGCGCGGCGCCGGCCCGTGGCGGGAGCGGAATCTGCAGGGAGGGACATCGCGCGGCGCAGTGGGGCGAGGCGGCGAGTGTAGCGGTGGACCGGGTGGCGCAGTTGTGGGGATGAGCTGTCGCCTGATACGCCCAAAGTCCCCCCTCACTGAAAGCCCCTCTCCTGCGGGCCGAGAAGGCATGGCTTGCGCGCCACTGGCGCGCGTGCCTTGGAGCGCCCGCGCCTGATGCGCGGGCCGGGGCGCGCAGCGGGGGTTGGGGTGAGGGTACGGGGCGAAGCCACAGGAATTGTGAGGTGACACGAGGCGTCGCCCGCACCCTCTTCCGCCCATTCGGGGCACCTTCTCCCGGTGGGAGAAGGGAGTCGTCGCTGCTTCTTTATTCTCTTGGAACGCAGCGCGGGCTTTGCCCGATCGGGAGGCGATTGTTGCGCTTACTCGACGCTGATGGTCTGGGTCAGCGTGTGGCTGGCGCCGGGGGCGAGTTCGATGACGTCCGGGCCGGCGTTGGCCGCTTCCAGGCAGACGTAGTCGCGCCAGCCCTCGCCCACGTCGGCCATCTTGGCGGCCGCCTCTTGGCCGGGGTTCCAGGCCACCAGCGAGCGGCTGCCCTGGGTGGCGATGACGATGCGGCGGCCGAGCACCGGGTCGGTCAGGGTGTAGCGGCCGCCGGCGTTGGTGTAGATGCGGTCGCTGCGGCCGGGGTCGCGCGGGTCGCGCAGGCTCCAGTCACCCTGCTGGCGGTGGGCGGTGGCGTAGTTCTCGTACTTGTCGAGGTAGTCCAGCCCGTCCAGGCCCTGCACGCTGACGGTGAGCGCGTCGCCGACGCGGAAGTAGTTGTGCAGCGCCTGGGTGAAGCGCACCGGGGCCGGGCTGGTGTTTTCGGTGATCAGGCTCTGCTCGAGGGTGCGGCCGATGCGCAGGGTCATGCGCAGGCGCAGCGCCAGGTCGTCGAAGCTGGGCGGGGTCAGCGTGAGCACCAGGGTGCCGTCGTCCTCGCGCCGGCTCTCGGTGAGCTGCCAGGGCACGGTGCGCACGAAGCCGTGCGCAGGCACCTCGCCGGTCTGGTCCTGGCGGCCGAAGTACGGCCAGCACACCGGCGCACCGCCGCGGATCGGAGTGGGCGGCTGCTTGGCGGTGGGCGACAGCCACATCACGTCCTGCCCGCCCTTGGGCACGAACGACAGCAGCTGGCCGCCGAACAGGCTGATGGCGGCGGTGGAGAACGGGGTGTCGATCAACAGCGAGGGAAACCCGTGGAAGTCGCCTGTGCGCAGGCCGGTGAGGTCGGACATGGGGGGTGCCTTCTGGACGATGGGGGATTGGACGAATGCGGGATAGGCGGCCGGCAGCTTGAACGCCGTGGCGCGGATGGCGGCCGCGCCGGCGACCGGCGGGGCGGCGCGCAGGGCGGTGAGGATGCGTTGTCCGGGTCGGCCGTCGGCCGGTTGCAGGCCCAGGCGGGTCTGCTCGACCTGGATGGCGCGCCGGCTGGCGGTGCCGATCATGCCGTCGGCCTCGCCGATCAGGTGGCCGCGGGCCAGCAGCAATTGCTGCAGTTCGCGCCGTTCGGGCCGGCCCAGGCCGGGGTCGTCGGTGGGCCAGGCGGCGACCAGGCCGGCGCCACCGCGCAGCCGGTCGGCGAGCAGGGCGATCGATAGCGCATAGCTTTCGGCGGCGTTGTAGGCGTAGATCGCATCGTAGTTGCGGAACACCAGGAATGCCGGGCCGGTCGCGCCGGCCGGCAGCAGCAGGGCGGCCGGGGTTTCTGCGGGCAGACCGGCCGGTGCCAGAGCCTTGCCGTCGGTGCCGAGGAGGCCGGCGTTTTGCCAGGCCTGCAGCGGTTGACGCCGTGTGCGGCCGGCCTTGCTGGCGTCGAAGCCGGCAGGCAGGCGGACTCCCATGCCCCAGGGACGGGCACGCTCCCAGCCGGCCTTGACCAGATAGTTGGCGGTGGAGGCCAGCGCGTCGGGAATGCTGGCGACCAAATCGCGGCGGCCGTCGCCGTCGCCATCCACCGCGATGCGGGCATAGGTCGAGGGCATGAACTGGGTCTGCCCGAAGGCGCCGGCCCAGGAGCCGGTCAAGCCATCCGGCGACAGATCGCCTTGCTGCAGCAGGCCGAGCAAGGCGAGAAATTCGCCACGGAAGAACGGCTGGCGGCGGCCCGCGCACGACAGCGTGGCCAGCGAGACCAGCAGCGGGCGCTTGCCGGTGACGCGGCCGTAGTCGCTCTCCACGCCCCAGACCGCCACGATGGTGGCTGGATCGACCCCGGTCTGTTCGGACAGGCGCGTAAGCAATGCGCGGTGGGTGACCAGCATGGCCTGGCCGTCGGCGACGCGCTGGCTGTCGACCAGGCTGGCGAGGTAGTCCCAGATCGGGGTGGTGAACTCGGGCTGGGCATCGAGCAGCGGCAACACGCTGGGATCGGGCGCCAGGCCGGCGGTGAAGCGCTGGAAGTCGGCGGCCCCCACGCCCTTGGCGGCGGCCTGGGTCTGCAGGCCGGCCAGGCAGCGGTCGAAGGCCGGATCGGCGCAGGCGATCAGCGGCGCCAGCGCCAACAGCGCAGGCAGGACGCGCCGGGTCGGCATCACGGCGCGATGGCCGGCGTGTGGACGGAGGTCATGCGGTGGAGCGCTCCTGCGGCAGGTCGAGCCGCCGAGGATAGCCAACCTCGCTGGCTGCAGGCGTGCAGGTCGTGATGTTGCGACGGCATGGTGCGCTGCGCTGGTCGGCAGCGACACGCAGGGGTGACGGTGCAGTGCGCGCGTCTTTCAGAAGGTGAGTGCGGCGCAGAGGCTATCTAACGCGAGTGGGATGACGATGTTGCGCGCCGATGGAGTGGCATCGGTCCGGCCCGCCTGACGAAGACGCCGCGGCAATGCAGCGGCGCCGATCGCCGCGCCTAGCTGCCGTCGCCGGTGATGCCGGTCAGCAGCGACAACGCCGGGCTGGCGGGGCTGGTGTCGGACATACGTCGGGCGCGCGTCCTGCGCGGGGCGTCGTGGCGGGGGCCAAACCAGATCAGTGCCGTGGCCAGGCACGCCGGCAGCACGATCGCGAACACCACGATGGCCACAAGCACCCACTGCCAGAGATTGAAGGTTGCCATCATCGTGTCCGCCCCGCGGCGAGCTCCGCCGAGGCGGCAAGCTTCCGGGATCGGCTGCGAACGTGGCGTCGAGAAATCGCCCCGGTCCGTGCCGTCCGTCGGACTGAATGGCTTCATGACGTGCCTGATCGCTGGCCTCGCTCGAGCAGGGCCCTGCTCAGCGCGCGTCGAGGTAATACCAGCGGCCGTCTTCGCGTACGAAGCGGCTGTGTTCGGTCATGCGCACCGCGCTGCCGCCGCCGATGCGGTAGCGGGCCAGAAACGCCACCTCGGCGGTGTCGGTGCCGGTCTCGATGGCGCGTTGCACGGTCAGGCCGAGCCAGGTGGTGCGGCCGCCCTCGTCCAGCGACAGCTCGGGTGGGCGCGTGGACGGATGCCAGCTGGCGAGCAGGTACGCCACATCGCGGCGGACGTAGGCGCTGTAGCGCGCACGCATCAGGGTTTCGGCATCGGGCGCGGCGGCGCCGGCATGGTAGTGCCCGCAGCACTGCGCGTAGGCGGCGGCGCGGCCGCAGGGACAGGGATCGGTGGGTGTGGAAGTCGGCATCTGGCGATTGTGCGGGAATTGGGAAGTGGGAAGTGGGAAGTGGCAAAGTGGGAAGCGGGGTTTCTGCGCGTTTATGCTGTCGCCCCGTCGTGCGGAGCGTCGCCTTGCTGGAACTGATCCCCACCGAGTTGCCGTGGCTGCTGTGCATCGCTTTTGTCGCCGGGCTGGTGGATGCGGCAGTCGGCGGCGGTGGCCTGATCCAGCTGCCGGGATTGTTTGCGACCCTGCCGCAGCAGGCGCCGTCGCTGATCCTGGGCACCAACAAGTTCAGCGCGATGTTCGGCACCGGTGCCTCGGCGTGGCGCTATGCGCGCACCGTGCGCTTTCCGTGGCGGCCGGTGCTGTACGCGACGGTGGCGGCGTTTACGTTTTCGTTTCTGGGCGCGACCGCAGTCAGCCTGATGCCCAAGCAGGCGGTGCGGCCGCTGATCCTGGTGCTGCTGATCGCGATGCTGGTCTACACGCTGATCAAGAAGGACTTCGGTGCGCTGCATCGCCCACGCCAGATCGGCCGGCGCGAATTGATCACTGCCTTGGCGATGGGCGCGGCGATCGGGTTCTACGACGGATTCTTCGGTCCCGGTACCGGCAGTTTCCTGATCTTCCTGTTCATCCGCTTTTTCGGGCTGGACTTTCTGCGCGCCTCGGCCGCGGCCAAGGTGGTGAACCTGGCCACCAACCTGGCGGCGCTGTCGTTCTTCCTGCCCAGCGGCCAGGTGATGCTGGCGATCGGCATCCCGATGGCGGTGGCAACGTGGCCGGTGCGGTCGCCGGCACGCGGATGGCGCTACGCGGCGGCACGCCGCTGATCCGCACGTTGTTCCTGGTGCTGGTCGTCATGCTGATCGGCAAGATGGGTTGGGATCTGCTGCATAGCGTTTAGAAATCCATACGCAGCGTCGCCGACAAGGTGCGCGGTGCGCCGGGATAATTGGTGGTCTGCGTCACCGGTTGCTCGATGTAGAAGCGGTTGGCGACATTGCGCAGCATCAGCGCCAGCTGGTAACGGCCGCCGAAGTGGTACGCCGCCGAGGCATCGAAGCGCGTGTAGCCGGCAATGCGATAACTGTTGGCGAGATCTCCTTCGCGCTCGCCCACATGCACCGCACCGGCGCCCAGGGTCAGCCCGTACAGCGGACCGCTGGCGACGTGATAGGTGCTCCACAGACTGGCGCTGACCCGCGGTACGCCGCGCAGGCGGTTGCCGGCCGGGATGACGGTGTCGCGGGTGACCTGCGCATCCAGATAGCCGGCGCCCAGAATCAGCCGCCAGTTGCGGGTGAGCTCGCCGGTGATGTCCAGCTCCAGCCCGCGCACGCGTTGCTGGCCGGTGACCAGCACGAAGCCGCTGTTGTCAGGATCGCTGGTGGCGACGTTGTCCTTGGTGATCTGGAACGCGGCGGCGGTGGCGAGCACGCGGTTGTCGAACAGCGCGCCCTTCAGGCCGAGCTCGTACTGGCGGCCGGTCTCCGGTGGTGCACTGCCGCCGGAAAACAGCGTGGTGCTGCGCGGCCGGAACGACGTGGAGGTATTGGCGTACAGCGACAGCTGCGGCGCCGCTTTCCACACCACGCCGATGCGCGGCGATGCACGCCGGCCGTCTTCGCGGGTGCGCGCGCCGTTGTCGCTGGTGGTCTGCTGCACGTCGTCCCAGCGCACGCCGGCCAGCACGTCCCAACGCTCGCCGATGCTGATCTGGTCCTGCAGGTACAGCGCGGCATAGCGCGCATCGACATCGATTTCGCGCGCCGGCACATAGCTGCCCGGCAAGGCGCCCTGCACCGGGTTGCGCACGCTGATGCGTGCCAGCGGCGCGCGCGCTTCGTCGGTGTGGCGATGCGCATCGACGTACTCGGCGCCGGCCAGCAGCTGATGGCGCAGCGGGCCGGTGGCGAAATGCGCCAGCGCTTCGGTCTGCGAGGTCGTTGCGCGCACCTGCTGGTCCTGGCGCACGGCGCGGCGCTGCAGGAAGGCGCGGTCGGCGCTGAAACCGGTGAAGTCGGCCACGTCGCGGCCGCTGTCGCCGTCCTGGTGATTGAGGATCTGACGCAGCGTCAGCCAGTCGTTGGCGTCATATTCGATGCGCCCGCGTGCGGTGCGCGAAGTGCCGTGATTGCGCGACCACGGCTCGCCGAAACTGCGCTCTGCCGGGCCACGCACCACCCCGTCGATGGCGACCAGCCCGCGATCGCCCGGGCTGGTCTGGCGGGTGTATTCCAGATCCAGATCGGCGCGCAGCTGCGCGTTCGGCCGCCAGGCCAGCGAGGGCGACACGAACACGCGATCGCCATCGGCCTGCGCAGCGCGAAAGCTGCCGGTTTCCTGCGCGGCGGCGCTGAGCCGTGCCGACAGCGTCGGACTCAGCGGGCCGGTGACGCTGGACTGCACGCGGCGCAGCCCGTGTTCGGCCACCTGCACCGATGCGTTGCCGCCGAACACCGCATCCGGGCGCAGCGTGACCAGATTGATCACCCCGCCGGGTTCGCCGCGTCCGTAGAGCACTGCGGCCGGGCCCTTGAGCACTTCCACCTGGGCGACATTGGCCAGATCGCGCACGGTCTCGGTGAAGTTCTGCGCCGGGTTGAGCAGGATGCCGTCGACCGCATACGAGGACGCCTCGAAGCCGCGGATGACGAAGGTTTCCGAGCGATTGCCCTGGGTGCCGCCGGGCTGCACGTTGGAGACATTGGCCACCACATCCACCAGCCGGGTGAGCTGCTGTTCGTCGATGACCGAGCGCGGCACCACCTGGATCGCCTGCGGAATGCGCTCCACCGGCGTCTGCGTGCGGGTAGCGCCGGCGGCCTTTTCCGGCCGGTACAGGGCGCGCTTTTCGCTGACCAAGATGGCGTCGAGCAGGCTGGCCTCCTGGGCGGCGGCCGGCATGGAGGCGAGCAGGGACACGAACAACAGGTGGCGAGGCGCAGGCAGTGGGGTCATCGGGATCTTCAGCGGGACGATGCGCGCTAGCGGGCACATCTGGGCCGTTAATGATAACGATTCTTATCTTCGCGCCCGCCTTGCTGCGCCGCGGCTTGCGACGCCTGCGACCGCAGCGCGGTGAGGCAGGCATCCAGGCGGCGCGCTCAGCGTTTTCCGCGCGGCTTGCCTGCAGATCCGCGCGTGGACGCAGGGCGCGCCTTGGCCACGGTTTTGGTTGGCACGGGCTTGGTTGGCGCGGGCCTGGTCGCGCTACGCGCCGTAGTTGTCTTGGTTGCGCCACCCAGCGAAGTGGTGGCGCGCCTGGTCGCCACCGTCGACTTGGCAGCAGGCTTCTTCGGCGCTGCCGCTGTTGTCGCGGCTTTGTTCGGCTTGGCAGTCGGTTTGACGGCCGCGGTCGCGCGCCTGGATGCCGTCCCGGTGTTCGCTGGCGTTTTGGCTGGTTTGGCGGATTTGGTCGGCGTTGCCGGCTTGCGCGATTTACCCGCTGCAGGCGATGCACGCCTGGCTGATGCAGGTTTGGCTGGTGCATCCTTGGCGGACGCGGCCTTGCCCGCTGCGGTCTTCGCCGCTGCCGACTTGCCTGATCCCGCACCTCCGTTAGAAGCGGCTGTTTTCAAGGACTTCGGCGCGGCTTGAACGGCCGGCGCCGATACCGGCGCGACCTTGCTGGCGCGCTTGCTCGCCTTGGCCGCCCCGTCGTCCTGTGTAGGGACGTCCTGAAGTGACGCACCCTCAGCGCCGGAGACGGCACCGGCGCTGTCCATACGCGTTTGGCCCTGCGTCGAACGCGATGCATCCTCGCGCTGCGCAGCACTCACCGCCTGCTGCGTATCCGCTACAGCTGCCTCATCCCCGCGCGAGCGCTCGGGCAACTGGAGTCGCTGCGCCTGCTCGTCATAGTCGATCAGCAGCACGCCGGAGTTGTGCCGGCCGCTGATTTCCACAAAGCAGGCACCGCCGATGAACGGCTCCAGCGTCATCACCGATTTCAGCGGCGTGGCCACCACCATCTGGAAACCGAAGTTCTCGAAGATGTTCATCGCCAGCGCAGTGAACTCGTTGTCGGCCTTGTCGAAGGCTTCGTCCAGCACCACCGCGCAGTAGCGCGGCAACTCGCCGTCTTCGCCGCCGAGCTGGTAGCGCAACGCGGCGGCCAGGCAGGTGGTCGCCAGCTTCTGGCGCTGACCGCCGGATTTGCCGGCGCCGCTGCGGTAGATCTCCACCTGCGCGCGGGTCTGCGCATCCAGCTCGACGCCGATGAATTCCACATGCTGGCGCACGTCCAGCACCTGCTCGCGCCAGCGGCGTGCGTCCGGTTCCTGCGCGCCCAGGCGTGCCACCAACGCGCGCAAGGTGGAAAACTGCGCTTCGGCCAGTGCGCGGTCTTCGGTCTGTTGATGCGACAGCACCGCGCGCAGCTGTTGCTGGAATTCCTGCACCTCGCCCAGGCGACGGTCGCTGACCTCGATGGTCAGCAGCGTGCCGCGATTGAACGGCACCTGCTCCAGACTGGCGTTGACCTCGTCCATGCGCTGCTTGATGCCCTTGTGGGCCTCGGCGGTGTGGCGCTGCAGGGCCAGCAGATTGTTCTTGCTCTGGGTCTGCAGCAGATCGAAGAAGCGGTGCTCGTGGCGCGGCAGGCCATCGCTCTCCAGGCGATCCAGGCGCGCGAGAAAATCGTCGGCACTGGCCAGGCTCACGGTGAAATCGCCGCTGTCTTCCGGCCATTGCTGGCAGTACTTGCGGAAGCAATCGAGCAGCTGCGCGCTGAGCCGGCTGTCGCGGCCCTGGCTCTCGGCCAGTTGCTCGGCCAGGCCACGCTCGACCACGCGGAAATGCGCCTCCAGATTGTCCAGCGACAGCGGTGCCAACGCCGCCAGGCGCTCGCGCAGGCCCTGCAACTGGGTGGGCGTGAGCGCGGCGGTGCCGGCACGGCTGGCACAGGCAGCGTGCTGCTGTTCCAGCCGAACCCGCTCGCGTGCCAGCTGCGCGCGCTCCAGCCGCACGTCCTCGTAAGTGCGCTTGGCCTGGTCGCGCAAGGTACGTGCGGTCTCGATCGCCTGGCCGAGCGCGCGCAGGCCGCTGTTGCCTTCGCGCAGCTGCTGCAGCTGTTCGTCGATATCGCTCAGGCGCTGCAGCTTGGGGCCGACATCGATCTCGTCCCAGTCGCGCTCCACCAGGGTGTGCGCGGCCAGCTGCCGTTCCTGGTCCTGCTCGCGTTGCTTGCGCAGCGCGGCCACGTCGGCATCGCAACCGGCGATGCGCTGGGCCAGCGTCTGCGCTTCGCGCTCGAACACCTTGAGCTTGTCGCGGTTGTCGTGGCCCAGCAACCAGCGCTTGCGGTCGTTGACCGCATGGCGGTCGTCCTTTTCGTAACGGTCGCCGGGATGCTTGACCTGCCCTTCGCGGGTGATGGCGCGGTCGGCATTGCGCAGCGCGGCGGCGTTGTCGACGCATTCGTAGTCGAAGCGACGCATCAACTCGTTGCGCAGCCACTCGGTGAAGGCGTGCTCGCGCAGCTGCAGCTTGCCCGGCAATGCACGCGCGTCCGGCGTGCGCGCATGCAGTGCATCGTTGCGGCGCACCCGGAAATACACCAGCCGCGTGCCGAGCTGGGTGCGGTTGACCCACTCGCTGACCTGCGCGTAATGGCGGTCGTCCACCAGCAGCGACTGCGCAAAACCGCTCAGCACGCGCTCGATCGCACCGCGCCAGGCTGATTGATCCTCGCGCACCTGCACCAGTTCGCCGACGAACGGCAGCGCGGCTTCGGCAATGCCGGTGTCCTCGCACAGACGCGCGCGCAAGGCCTGCATCGGTGCCGGCATGCTGGACGGGGCGCGCTTCAACGCATCCAGTTCGGCGCGGATCTCGGCAAAGCGCCGCTCATCGTCGCGGCGCGCACCCATGCGCTCGGCGATCGCCTCATCCAGCGCGCTGGCATCGTGCTTGCCGTTCTCGAGCACGGTCTGGGCGTGCGCGATCTGCTCGGCAAAGCCGCTGGCGCCTGCGGCCAGGGCCGTGCCGAGCTGGCGGCAGGCCTGTTCGATCTGCACGCGCCGCCGCAGGCGCTCGTCGCGCTCGCGCTCGACCCGGGCGCGCTCGCGTTCGAGTTCCTCGATCTGTTCGCCACCAGCGGCGCGTTGTTCGCGTTCCAGCCCGGCGAGTTTCTGTTCGTGATTGTCCAGCGACTCACGCCGCTGGCCTTCTTCGCCGGCCAGCCCGCGGTCCTGGCTGTCGAGTTCGTGCAGGCGCGTCTCCAGCAAGGCCAGACGCTGCTGTTCGCGGTAGCTGTCCACGCCCAGCTGCAGCTCGCGCAACTCGCCGACGCTGTGGCGCAGAGCCATCAGCGCCGCATGGTGCTCGCGTGCCGGGCTGAGCGTTTCCACCTGCCGGCGTGCGGTGACCACCGCATGGTGTGCGCCATCGAGTTCGGCGAAGTCTTCCACCAGCCGGTCGGCCGCCTCGAACGTGCGCGGCTCGTCCAGCATGAAGCCGCGCAGGAACACATTGAGATCGCCCAGGTTCTTGGCCGACTGGGTCTTGTGCAGCAACCGCAACGCCATCTCGTTGCCGATGCCCAGCGCATGCCGAAAGCGCTCTGCGTAGCCGGCAAAGCCGTCGAAATGCGCGACTTCCTCGCCAAGGCGCGCCTTGAGCCTGCGCAAATCCAGATCGAAGCCATCCAGCTCGCTGGCCACATCGAAGCTGCGCGGCGCGACCATGTAATGGCGGCGCACATCGGCCGCGGCATTGCCGCTGCCGGCGATCCAGAACAGGCGAATCAGGCTGACCGTCTCGCCGTGCGCGTTGCGGTATTCCAGCACCAGCGCCGACCAGGTGGCGCCCTTGCGCAGGTATTGGGTGGCGATCTCGCCCGAGGCGCTGTCCTGCTGATCGGCCCAGGCACCGCGCACGTAAGACACCAGGCTGCGATCGCGCCCGCTGCGCTCGGCCTCGCGTGCGGCTGCATTGAAGTCGACGATGCTGGGCGGGGTCAGCAAGGCCGACATCGCATCCAGCAAGGTCGACTTGCCCGACCCGGAGCGCCCAACGAACAGGAAGCCCTTCTCGGCGATCGGCACCTCGGTCAAGCCGTTGAACGTGCCCCAGTTGTGCACCTGCAAGCGCCGCATGCGGAACTGCTGAGCGCGCTGCTCGGCAAGCGAATCAGTGAACAAGGACGCGCCCGGCTGTGCCGGCGACAGGTTGGACTGGGAATTCATGGCTCACTCACCAAAACGGGATGACGGGTAACGCTGAAGACGAATCACATCACGACTGTTTGAAGCGGGGTGTTGCTGGACAAGCAGGTACTGCGGCGGCTGACGGTGATCGGGTACGTCCCTTCGCGGCCTGGGCCGCTCCTACGGGGCGCGATGGTCTGCGTTGACGTGATGGGGGGCGGCATGCCGGTCGACGAGGGAGCTGGATGCCTTGCTGCAGCCGGTGGAAAAAGCGATCGCGTTCGACGAGGTGTGAGATGTCCATCGCACAGCGCACGACGACACTTATCTCCACATGTCCCGGACGTCGTACTCGGGCATCGCGATCGGCCGTCCCCTCATCCGCCCTTCGGGCACTTTCTCCCGATGGGAGAAGGCACTTAGTCGAACGCAACATCTCCCTCGCGCAAGCCGCGATACGCCACCACCAGGGCCTGCACGTCTTCGGCCGAGAACAGCAACTTCAGCACCGGCGAGACCTCGTACCGCTCCTCGCTACCGCGCAGCCGCGACAGCAACTGGTTCTCGCGCATCTTGCCGATCGCCGTCAGCACCCGTCGCGCGAATCCGGCGCGGTCGGTGGACACGTTCTTCTCGTAGACCGACAAGGCCTCCACCAACTGCGCTTCGTCCACCACCGCCCGCTCGCCGCGCGTATCGGCTTCGGCAAGTTGCTGGCGCAGGAACAGCAGCAGCACCGACTCGATAAAGGTCAGCGGCGCGCTGCGCAGCAGGGTCGGCGATTCCAGCTCGGCGGTGTCGGCCTGACGGGTGAAGGCCACCCCGCCCTCGCGGTCCAGCACCAGCTCCAGGAACAGCTCGCACAACACCTGGCGGATCGCCGCCTCGTTGCGCAGCAGCGCAGGCCACAACGCGCCGTGGCGTTGCGCATCGATGCTGGGGCCGGCCAGCAGCTGGCACAGCGCGCGCCGCGCGTCGAACGGCAGCGTGCCGGTGTCGCCCAGGAACAGTTCGCCGCGCGGCTGTGCAGGCGATGTCTCCGTCAGCGGCGTGCGGCCGGCATCGGCCGACGCGCCACTGTCCTCGTCCGCGTCCAGGCGGGTGTCCTCAGTCCAGTTCATTGCGTTTCTCCCGGGTGAACCACACCAGCGGAATGCGTGCGCGCCGCAGGGCGCCGTCGCCGCCTTCCCATTGCACCGTTTCCATCTGTCCGTCGATCACCACGCCGTGGCGCGTGCCCAGCGACAGGTAACCGATCACGCTGCCCAGGCCCTGCGCGGCCGGGCGCTGCTGCAGCGCATCGCCGATGGTCAGGCGCGGGCGCTGGCCGAGCAGCTCGTGCAGGTCGCGGCGCAGGCTGCGCACGTCGATCTCCGATTGCGCGACCAGATCGCCCACGCTGTCGAGCGAGATGTCTGCCGCATCGGCGGCCTGCACGCGGCCATCGACCTGGGTCAGGCGCGGGTCGTGCAGGCGCCACTGCGACAGCGAACGCAGGCGGGCAGCGCTCAACGCCTGGGTGTAGCCGGTGGCGGTGGTGGCGTGCAGGCTGTCGCGCAGCTGCAAGGCTTCGCCTTGCGCCTGCTTGAGCAATTGATTGAGCCGGCGCTGCTCCAGATAGCCGCGGCTCTGCACGAAACCGCGCAGGCTGCGGGCGAAGTGCTGCATCACCGTGTGCACCTCGCCGCCGCGCTCCAGCAGCGTGCCGGTCAACCCGCGCAGGAAGGCGCGTTCGCGCCGGTCCAGCTTGCGCGCGAAGCCGCGTGCCAGCAGCGCATCCAGCGCCTGATCGAGCTGGCTGCTTTGCTGGGTGTCGTTGAGCAGGCTCCAGAACGCCTCGAAGGTGCGCCCGGCCTCGCTGTCGGCGATCACGTCCACGCCGTTGAACAGCTGCTCCAGCACGTCGCCGCGTGCGCCCTCGTCGTCGATGATGCGTTCGCGGAACTGGCGGTTGAGCTGTTCGAAATCGTCGCGCACGCGATGGAAATCTTCGGCCAGCTCGTCGGAGAGATGGATCAGGTCGCGGGCACGCTCCAGCGCGCGCTTGCCATCCAGCGCGGCCACGCGGCCGGAGGCCACGCGTTCGATCTCGGCATCGATGCGCGCGCGTTCTTCGCGCAGGGCGGCCAGGCGCAGCTCCGGGTCGGCTTCGGTCTGGCCCGCCAGCTGCACCAGCTGCTGGATCACCAGCGACAGGCGGCTTTCGGTGGCGCTGCTGCTGCTCTCGCGCAGGCCGACGATGAAGCGGATGGCCTGGGTGGCCGCGCGCGACAACTCGTATTCTTCTTCGGCCGCACCCTCGGGCAGGCGACGTTCCAGCCAGCCCTGTGCCAGCCAATGCGCCAGATAGGCCTGCGCGGTACGCGGCAACTCGCGCGAGAGTTCGTCGGCGCGCAGCGCGTCGAGCTGGCGCTGCAGGCGCTCGTGCAGCACGGCCGAGGGCAGGCGGCGTTCGCCGTCCAGCAACACCGTCTGCAGCAGGCCGATCAGCTCCGGCGCGTGGTCGGCGGCCAGCAGTTTCCACACCGGCTGCTCGCGCAATTGGCGATAGCCGGCGATACGTGCCTGGTGCTTCATGGCGACGGCAACGGCTGCCTCAACGCTTGCCGCCCACTTCGATGAACTGCAGGAACTCGGCGCGGGTGCGCGCGTCCTCGCGGAAGCTGCCCAGCATCTTGGAGGTCACCATGCTGACGCCGCGCTTGTGGATGCCGCGGGTGGTCATGCATTCGTGCGAGCCTTCCACCACCACGCCGACGCCGCGCGGCTGCAGCACGTCCTGGATGCACTGGGCGATCTGCGCGGTCATCTTTTCCTGCACCTGGAAGCGCCGCGCATAGCTTTCCACCACGCGCGCCAGCTTGCTGATGCCGACCACCTTGCCGCGCGGCAGGTAGCCCACGTGCACCTTGCCGATGATCGGCGCCATGTGGTGCTCGCAGTGGCTTTCGTAGGAGATGTCGCGTAGCACGATCAGTTCGTCGTAGCCGGCCACTTCCTCGAAGGTGCGTTCCAGGTACTCGCGCGGTTCCTCGCGGTACCCGCTGAACCAGTCGCCATAGGCTTCGGCAACCCGCCGCGGGGTGTCCAGCAGGCCCTCGCGGACCGGGTCTTCGCCGGCCCAGCGCAGCAGGGTGCGCACGGCATCTTCGGCCTGGGCCTGGGTGACGGGGGAATCGGGCTGGTCGGACTGGCTCATGCGCAGGGTGCACCCAAAGGGGGCGAGCATGGTACCCGAGGACGGGCCAGCGGCCCCAGTGGCGGTTGCGCCGGCTTGCCCGGGTTCAGTGACTATTGATTCATTGTTGAATTGATAGCATCCTATCTATTATGACGAACAGCGTTCTCTCCCCCCGCGCCCAGCTCAGCTCCGGCCTGCTGGTCGCCGCCCGCCAGTGGCAGCGGCTGGCCGACCAGGCATTTGCCGAATTCGGGCTGTCCAGCGCCTGCACCGGGCCGTTGTTGATGATCGGCCGCTCCGGCGGCGGCATCCGCCAGGTGGCGCTGGCCCAGCAACTGGGCATGGAAGGCCCTTCCCTGGTGCGGCTGCTGGACAAGCTGTGCGCGCAGGCGCTGGTGCGCCGCGAGGCCGACAGCAGCGACCGCCGCGCCAACCAGCTGTGGCTCACCGACGCAGGCCAGGCGCTGGTCGGGCGCATCGAGATCCGCCTGGATGCGCTGCGCGCGGAGGTGTTCGGCGCGCTCAGCGAGGCGCAGGTGCAGGTGGTGCTGACCTTGTGGGAGCAGATCGCGCAGGCGCACGCGCGGCTGAGTCAGCCCGACTGAGCCCGCTGTCGGGCGTCGCGCTGCGACGCCGGTTGTGACGTTCCGGATGGCCCGGTGCGCATTGCGCACGGCGCCGGACGTGGTTGTTCCCCATTGCCCAGGATGTGCCCGATGTACGGCGAATTCAGTCTCTACGGTGTGTTCGTTCCCACCTTGCTGGCGTTGATGACGCTGGCCTACCTGCTCAACAGCGCCATCGGCGCGCTGCTGACCCGGGCCGGTGCGTACCGGCATATCTGGCACCCGGCGCTGTTCAACCTGGCGCTGTACATCGCGCTGCTGGGCGGCCTGTTTTCCCTTACCCGTTGGATGCAATCGTGAAAAAGCTGATCAAGAACGCGGGGCCGGCGCTGTTGACCCTGGCAATGGTGGTGGTGGCGGCCGTGGTGCTGCAGCACCTGTGGCGTTATTACATGGAAGCGCCGTGGACGCGCGATGCGCACGTGGGCGCCGATGTGGTGCAGGTGGCGCCGGATGTGTCCGGGCTGGTGGAGGAAGTGGCGGTGGCCGACAACCAGGCGGTGCGGCGCGGGCAGTTGCTGTTCGTGGTGGACCGTGCGCGCTATGCGATCGCGCTGGAGCAGGCGCGCGCCGCGCTGGCCGAGCGCCAGGCCACCTTGAGCCAGTTGCGCCGCGAGATCGCGCGCGACCGCAGCCTGCAGGACCTGGTCGCCGCCGAAGATGCCGAGGTGCGCCGCTCCAATGTGCAGAAGGCGCAGGCGGCGGTGGCCACCGCGCAATCGGCGGTGGACCTGGCCCAGCTCAACCTGGACCGCACGCAGGTGCGCAGCCCGGCCGACGGCCATGTCAGCGACCGCACCGTGCGCGTGGGCGATTACGTCAGCGCCGGGCGCCCCGTGGTGGCGGTGCTGGACACCGGCTCGTTCCGCGTCGATGGCTATTTCGAAGAGACCCGCCTGCAAGGCGTGCATGCCGGCCAGCGCGTGGACGTGCACCTGATGGGCGAGCCGGCCACCTTGCACGGGCATGTGCAGAGCATTGCCGCCGGTATCGAGGACCGTTACCGCAGCGGCAGTGCCGGCGCCTTGCCCAACGTCACGCCGGCGTTCGACTGGGTGCGGCTGGCGCAGCGCATCCCGGTGCGCATCGTGCTGGATCGGGTGCCGGCGCATGTGCAGCTGATCGCCGGGCGCACCGCCACCGTGACCATCCTGCCGGACGCCGTGCGCGACGCCGCCACCGCGCCTGCCCGCGTGCCGGCCAAGGCCGCGCCATGAACCGCACCGGATTACGTCCCCTGGGACTGGCCACGCTGCTGGCCGCCTTGAGCGCCTGCACCACGGTCGGGCCGAACTACGCGGTGCCGGCGGAGTCGGCCTACCAGCGCCCGGCCGCCAATGCCGCGTTTGGCGACACCGGCAACGACCAGGTGCAGGCCGGCGCACCGCTGCCGGCACGCTGGTGGGCGCTGTACCAGGACCCGATGCTGGATGGCCTGATCGAGCAGGCCTTGCGCGACAACATCGAGCTGAAGGTGGCCGGTGCCAACCTGCGCCGCGCCGCCGCAGTCTACGAACAGGCGCTGGACGCGGGCGGTTTCGATTACGAGGTGGAGGCCGGCGTCAGCCGCGCGCAGGTCTCGGCCGAGGCCTTCCTGCAGCAGGAAAAGCTGCCGGTGTTCAACCTGGCCGACGGCAAGTTCGGGGTGTCGTATCAGTTCGATCTGTTCGGCAAGCTGCAACGCGGTGCCGAGGCCGCGCAGGCCGACACGCAGGTCGCCCAGGCCGCGATCGACCTGGCGCGCGTCAACGTGGCCGCGCAGGTGGCCGGCAGCTACGTGGAGATCTGCCACGCCAACCACGAGCTGCACGTGGCCGAGCATTCGCTGCAGTTGCAGCAGCGCAGCCGCGACATCACCCAGCGCCTGATCGCTGCCGGCCGCGGCACCCCGCCCGATCTGGCCCGCGCCACCGCGCAGGTGGCGATGCTGGAAGCGGCGCTGCCGCCGCTGCGCGCGCGCCGCCAGGCCGCCGGTTACCAACTGGCCGCGCTGCTCGGCAAGACCCCCGGCGAGGTGCCGGCCGGCGTGGACAGCTGTGCGCACGCGCCGGCCCTGCAGCGCCCGATTCCGATCGGCGACGGCCGCGCGCTGCTGGCGCGTCGCCCGGATGTGCGCCAGGCCGAACGCCGGCTGGCGGCAGCCACCGCGCGCATCGGCGTGGCCACCGCCGAGCTGTATCCGGATATCCGTCTGGGCGGCTCGATTGGTGCCACCGGCCTGCTGGCCGACTTCGGCGAGCCGGCCACGCATGCCTGGTCGTTCGGCCCGCTGATCTCGTGGACGCTGCCATCCGGCGGTGCGCGTGCGCGCGTGCGCGCCACCGAGGCCGGCGCGGACGCGGCGCTGGCGCAGTTCGACAACACCGTGCTGCAGGCGCTGCGCGAGGTGCAGACCGCCTTGTCGCGTTACGCGCAGGATCTGGACCGCCTGCATCTGCTGGAACAGGCGCAGCAACAGGCCGACCTGGCGTCGGCGCAGAACCGGCGTTTGTACCAGGGCGGGCGCACGCCGTATCTGTCCAGCCTGGATGCCGAGCGCACGCTGGCCACCGCCGACATGACGCTGGCCAATGCGCAGGCGCAGGTCTCGCAGGATCAACTGCAGCTGTTCCTGGCGCTGGGCGGCGGCTGGGAAGCAGCCGCCGGCCGCACCGACCCGACTGCCGCGCGATGAGTGCGCTGCTGCGCGATCGCCAGGCCTGGCTGTTTTCGGCCAAGACCTTCGCCGCCTCGATCGCGGCGTTGTACGTGGGGCTGGCCGGCAATCTGTCGCGGCCGTACTGGGCGATGGCCACGGTCTACATCGTCTCCCAGCCGCTGCTCGGCCCTACCCGCGCCAAGGGCGTGTACCGCGTGCTCGGCACCTTGCTGGCCGGCGCGGCCACCCTGGTGATGCTGCCGAACCTGGTGGAAACGCCGCTGCTGCTCAGCGCGGCGATGGCGTTGTGGCTGTCGGCCTGCCTGTTCCTGGCGCTGCTCAATCGCGGCCCGCGCGGTTATGCGTTTTTGCTGGCCGGCTACACCACCGCCTTCATCGGCTTCCCGGCGGTGACCGCGCCGGAGGGCATCTTCGACACCGTGGTGGCGCGCAGCGAGGAGATCATCCTGGGCACGGTGATGGCGGTGCTGTTCGCCGCGCTGGTCTTCCCCGCCTCGGTCAAGCCGATGCTCACCGCGCGCATCGGCAACTGGATGCAGGACGCCGCGCAATGGTGCCGGCAGGTGCTGCAGCGCGGCCCGTCGCAGGCACCGCGCAATCGGCTGGCCGCCGATCTGGTGCAGTTCGAGGCCTTGATCGCTTTCGTGCGCCACGACGACCCACGCCATGCCGGTGCCGTCCCCACGCTGGAGCAGCTGCGCGCACGCATGCTGATGCTGCTGCCGGTGCTGTCGTCGATGGCCGATCGGCTGGATGCGTTACAGCGCGATGGGTCTGCGTTGCCGCTCGCCACCGCCGCGCTGCTGGAGGACGTCGCAGCCTGGGTGGACCAGGGCGAGGACGCACCCAGCGATGCAGACGTCGGCGCCTTGCGCGCACGCATCGCCGCACTGCGCCCGGTGGTGGATCAGGACATCGAGCATCTGCTGCTGGCCAGCCTGCTGCTGCGGCTGGAAGAGCTGCTCGACCTGTGGCAGGACTGCCGCGCGCTGCAGCAGGCGGTGGTGCACGGCACGGCGATGCCGGTGCTGCGCGCGATGCCGGCTGCGGCGAAACCACCTGCAACGGCGGAATCATCCGAACGGGCTACCACTGCACAAAGCGAACCTGCTGTGCGTTCGCGCACGCAATCTTCGTTGCTGCAGCGGCTGACCTGGTCACCGCGCGACACAACCGACGCGCCGGCAGCTGCCAGCACCCCCCGCCATATCGATTTCGGCATGGCCGCGTTTTCCGCCCTCAGCGCGGGCTTTGCGTTGATGGCGTACTGCGTGCTGTGGATCGGCATCGGCTGGGAAGGCGGTGGCAACGGCGCGATGATGGCGGCGGTGACTGCCGCATTCTTCGCCGCGCAGGACGACCCGGCGCCGAGCATGCTGTCGTTCCTGACCTGGGCGGTGGTGGCCAGCGTGGTCGCCGGCATCTATCTGTTCGGCATCTTCCCGGCCATCCACGATTTCCCGATGCTGGTGTTGGTGCTGGCGGCGGTATTCCTGCCGATCGGCGCGTTGCTGCATCGCCCCAAGACCATGCTGATCGCGCTGCCGCTGGTGGTGAACCTCACCGCGCTGCTGAGCCTGCAGAACACCTACAACGCCAATATCCAGAGCTTCGTCAACGCGGCGGTGGCGATGGTGCTGGGGATTGGATTTGCCGTGGTGCTGACGCGCTTGTTCCGCTCGGTGGGCGCCGAATGGAGCGCGCGCCGGCTGGTGCGCCAGGGCTGGCGCACGCTGGCCGATGCCGCCGAGGGCCGCGGCGCGCAGGACCGGCAGCACTTTGCCGCCCGCATGCTGGACCTGCTTGGCCTGCTCGCGCCCCGGCTGGCATTGACCCCGGAAGGCAGCGAGCTGGCCTCGGTGGATATGCTCAACGAAGTCCGCGTGGGCTTGAACATCCTGCAACTGCGCAGCGCGCGGCATGGCCTGCCGCAGCCGAGCAGAGAGGCGGTTGACGCGATCCTGGCCGAGGTTGCGGCGCACTACCGGCAGCAGGTTGCACACAAGCGGCCATTGCCTGGGTCCGATGCGCTACGCGATCGCCTGGATGCGTCGCTGACGCGCGTGGGCAAGGTACCGGCAGGGACGCATCGCGATGAAGCGCTGCTGGGTTTGATTGGGCTGCGTTACAGCGTGTTTGCAAAGACGGTACAGCGGCCCAAAGACATCACACAAAAGCCGCCTGCTTTAGCCCCTCTCCCCTCGGGGCGATAAGGGACTGCTTGCGCGCCACTGGCGCGCGTTCCTTCGAGCGCCCGCGCCGCAAGCGCGGGCCGAGGCGCGGGGGGTGGGGTGAGGGTACGGGGCGAAGCCACTGGCGGTAAATGACACGAGGCTTCGCACGTACCCTCATCCGCCCTTCGGGCACCTTCTCCCGACGGGAGAAGGAAGCTAGCTATCAAGCTTCCGGTTGCATCAACACATCAGCGCTTGCGCTGATGCATCGCCGCTTCGTCATCCAGCCAGTTGCTGCCCTTGTTGGTCAGGAAGAACATGTACACCACCAACGATACTGCGATCACCGCGGTTGCGTAGATCACGAACTCGCTGACGTGGCCGGTCTTCAACGCGGCCTGGTACAACAACGGCGCAGTGCCACCGAACGCAGAGTTCGCCAACGCATAGCCCAGGCCCACGCCCAGCGCACGCACGTGGGTCGGGAACAATTCCGCCTTCACCACCGCATTGATCGAGGTGTAGCCGGTCAGGATCACAAAGCCCACGGTGAGGATGGCGAACGCGGTCAACCAGTCGGTCTGCTTGGGCAGCTCCATCACCAGGAACCAGGTGTAGAGCACGCCGCCGATGCCGAAGAACACCAGCAAGCTCTTGCGCCCGACGATGTCCGACAGCCAACCGCCAATGGGCTGCATCAGCATCAGCACCGTCAGCGCGACCAGGTTGATGATGGTGCCGGCCATCACGTCGCCACCGGCGAACGCGGTCTGGATCATCTTCGGCCCGGTCACCGAATAGGTGTAGAACGCGATCGTGCCGCCGGCAGTGATCAGGAAGCACAGCAGCAGCGGGCGCCACTGGTTGACGAACAGCTCGCGCATCGAGCCCGATGCCTTGGCCTTGCCGGTACGCGAGTCGGCGATGGATTCGGAGCTCAGCGACTCGTCCATGGTCTGGCGCAGCCAGAACACCACCAACGCACCGATGCCGCCCAGGCCGAACGCCACGCGCCAGCCCCACTCGGATACCTGCGGCGCATCGAAAAAATGCAGCATCACCAGCAGCGTGGTCTGCGCCAGCACGTGCCCGCCGACCAGCGTGACGTAGTGGAACGAGGACAGGAACCCGCGCCGGCCCGGAATCGCTGCCTCGGACATGTAGGTCGCGCTGGTGCCGTACTCGCCGCCGGTGGCAAAGCCCTGCAGCAGGCGCGCCAGCAACAGGATGATCGGCGCGGCGATGCCGATCGTGGCCACCGTCGGCGTCACCGCAATGACGAACGAGCACAGCGCCATCATCGACACCGAGATGGTCAACGCCAGGCGGCGGCCATAGCGGTCAGCGAAGCGGCCGAAGTACCACGCACCGATCGGACGCATCAGGAAGGTCATCGCGAAGATCGCCCACACGAACATGGTGGCGTTCTTGTCTTCCTTGGAGAAGAACTGCGATTCGAAGTAGGTGGCAAACACCGAGTAGACATAGACGTCGTACCACTCGACCAGGTTGCCGGCCGATCCCTTGAGCGTGTTGGACACCGAACGGCGAAGGCTACCGGGAGCTGCGCCAGAACCGGCGGCGATCGGGGACGTTGGGGGTGCGCTCATGCAGTCAGAACCTTGTGGGTGGGACACCCGGCAGTATAGGTGCGCGCTTGTGTGACGCATGTAAGCATTTCGGCGCATAGGCAGGCGCCACGCAAGCGGCTAGTGCGTCCGGTTTGCGAGCGGGCGGCAGCCAACGCGGAGCGTGCGCTTGTGTCGTTCCACACCGACGTGCACTGATGTCGTCTTAGCGCTTCAGCCCGCTTTCGGCGTCGGCGCAGCAAGCGATTTGCCGCATTGGATACCGATCGATGACTAAGGCAGCACCTGCTTGAGCGTATCGATAAACGCGCGCAGGCCCGGTGGAATCTGGCGATGTCCCGGGTAATACAGCACCAGTCCCGGAATGGCCGGGCACCACTGCTCCAGCACGCGTACCAGCGTGCCGCGCGCCAGTGCAGCCATCACCGCGTGCTCGGGCACATAGGCGATGCCAAGGCCGGCCTCGGCGGCTTCGCCCATCATCAGAATCTGATCCAGCGTCAGCCGCCCCGGCACATCGATCGCCAGCTCCTGACCGCGCCGCTCGAACTCCCAGCGATACAGCCTGCCGCTTGGCATGCGATGCCGAATGCACGCGTGGCGATGCAGATCGTCCGGCGTGTCCGGGCTGCCGGCGCGCTGCAAATATGCAGGTGCGGCCACCGCGATGAAGCGCGTCTGCCCGCCGAACGGCACCGCAATCATGTCCTGCGGCACCGACTCGCTCAGGCGAATGCCGGCATCGAAGCCGGCCGCCACGATATCCACCAGCCGCCCTTCGCTCACCAGATCCACCGACAACGCCGGATACCGCGCCAGCACCTCCGGCACCACCTGCTGCAACAACAGCCGCACCACCACTTCAGGCGCGTTGATGCGCACCGTGCCGGCGGGCCCGCTGCGGAAGGCGTCCAGTTCGCTCAACGCCTGCTCCACATCCTGCAATGCCGGCACCAGCTTCGCGTACAGGCGCTCGCCCGCTTCGGTCAGCGAGACGCTGCGCGTGGTCCGGTGCAGCAGGCGCACGCCGAGGTTGCGTTCCAACGCGCTGATCAGGTGGCTGAGCGAGGACGGCGCCAGCCCCAGTTCGGTGGCCGCACGCCGGAAGCTGCGGTGCACGGCCACACTGGTGAACGCGGCCAGGTCATTGAAGGTGGGCTTGGGCATTAGTGGTCAAAACGCATCAACACATTCGAATTCTAGGGCATAGACCCATCAATTCCCCGCATCTAGGGTGGTGTTCCCTCCCCACGCAAAGGCAACGCCCATGTCCAGGACCTGGCTTATCACAGGCGCATCTTCCGGCTTCGGCCGCGGCTTGGTCGAAACACTGCTGGCACGCGGCGATCGTGTCGCGGCCACGGTGCGGCGCGCGGATGCGCTGGCCGATCTGCAGACACTGCACGGCGAGGCATTGCACGTGTTTCAGCTCGATCTGCGCGACAGCGCAGCAGTGCGCAACGTCGTGGCCCAAGCCTTTCAGACCTTGGGCAGGATCGACGTGCTGATCAGCAACGCCGGCTACGGCACGCTCGGTGCGGCCGAGGCCGCCACCGATGCGCAGGTGCGCGCGGTCATCGACACCAACCTCATCGGCTCCATCACGCTGATCCAGGCCGCGCTGCCGCACTTGCGTCGTCAAGGTGGCGGGCACGTGGTGCAGGTGTCCTCCGAAGGCGGCCAGATCGCCTATCCCGGTTTCAGCCTGTATCACGCCAGCAAATGGGGCATCGAAGGCTTTGTCGAAGCCGTTGCGCAGGAAGTGGCCGGTTTCGGGATCCATTTCACCCTGGCCGAACCCGGCCCGGCGCGCACCAACTTCGGTACCGCGCTGGTCAGGACCGACATCCCCTCCGACTACGCCGGCACGCCGGTCGACGCACTCAGCCGCGCACTGGACGACGGCAGCTGGGCCATCGTCGGCGACCCGGAGCGCATGGTCGCGGCGATGATCGCCTGCACCGAACAATCGCCACCGCCGTTTCGCCTGGTCATGGGCGGCAGCGCGTACCACGCCATCCGCGATGCGTTGACCACGCGGCTGGCCGCGCTCGAAAACCAGCGCGACATCGCGTTTTCCACCGACAACCCGGCTGCCGCTGGCTGATGATGGCAACACCGCTACAGCGAACGTGTTCTGCGGTATCGCCAGCGCCGATCCGCAGCTAGCGCCCCATCCTTCACAGCCCTCATGCCGCCAGCCTTGCCAGAATGCCGGCCGCTCAAGGCCGCAACGGTCCGGGAACAGGGGTTGGACGCATGACATGGATCATCGTGGCCGCAGTCGTCACCACCTTGCTGGTGGGGCTGCTGTTGCTCAACTTCGCCACGCCTGAGAAAAAGCTCGAGCACATCCCTAGCCATTGCTACGACGTGTCCGACCCGCAGTTCAAGCGCGAGATGTCGGTGTTGCTGGGCCCGGCGATCCTGCCCGGCAACAAGATCCAGGTGCTGCATAACGGCCATGAGATCTTCCCGGCGATGCTGGCCGCCATCGGCAGCGCGCAGCGCACCATCACCTTCGAAACCTATATCTATTGGTCGGGCGAGATCGGCCGCGAGTTCAGCCAGGCGCTGGCCGAGCGCGCGCGCGCCGGGGTCAAGGTGCGCGTCACCATCGACTGGGGCGGCAGCCTGAAGATGGATGCCTCGTTGGTCCAGGACATGACCGACGCCGGGGTGGAGGTGCATCGCTACCGCCCGCTGACCTGGTACAACCTGCACCGCGTCAACAACCGCACCCATCGCAAGCTGCTGGTAATCGATGGCCGTATCGGCTTCACCGGCGGCGTCGGCGTGGCCGACCAGTGGATGGGCGATGCGCAGGACCCGGAGCACTGGCGCGACTCGCATTACCGTATCGAAGGCCCAGTGGTGGCGCAGGTGCAGGCCGCCTTCAACGACAACTGGATCAAGAGCACCGGCCGCGTGCTCAATGGCGCCGAGTACTACCCCGAGCTGGCACCGGCCGGCGACAGCGATGCGCAGCTGTTCGTGGCCTCGCCGGCAGGCGGCAGCGAGAGCATGCACCTGATGTACCTGATCGCCATTGCCGCGGCGGCCAGCTCCATCGACCTGGCCGCCGCCTACTTCGTGCCGGATGCGCTGATCACCCGCTCGCTGCTGGAAGCGCGCGCGCGTGGCGTGCGCATCCGCGTGCTGCTGCCGGGCAAGCACATCGATGCCGTGTCCGTGCGGCTGGCCTCCAAGGCCAGCTGGGAGCCGCTGCTGCAGGCCGGCATCGCCATTCACGAGTTCCTGCCCACCATGCTGCACACCAAGCTGCTGATCATCGACGGCCTGCTGGTCTCGGTGGGCTCGACCAACTTCGACATCCGCTCGTTCCGCCTCAACGACGAGGCCAGCCTGAATGTCTACGACCGCGCGCTGGCCGCACAGATGACCGAGGTGTTCGAGCGCGACCTGCAACGGGCCGAGCCATACACGCTGGAACGCTGGCGCAAGCGGCCGCTGCTACAGAAGCTGGGCGAGAAGCTGGTGATCCCGTTTCGCTCGCAGGTGTAGCGCGCCCAGCGCCGCAAACGCGCGTGCGGTTACGCCTGCAGCCGCAGCTGGCGCAGCCGCCACCACACCCCGCCCAGATGCACCAGCGAGTACAGCACCAGCGCCGCGGCGATGCCCAGCGTCAACGGGCTGGCCTGCGACCCGGCTGCCGCCGCGCCCGCGCTGAAGGCGCCATCGGCCCAGCGCCAGGCCAGGCGCCCGAGCAGTACCAGCGTCAGGCCGCCACCGATCCACGGGTTGGGCGTATACCAGCCGCGCCCTTCCGCCCATTCGGCATGCGTATAGCGCAGCGACAATGCACCCAGCCCGATGCCGACCAATGTTCCCACTGCGATCCCTGGCCGAACCTGCGGCAAGCCATACACCGCGAACGCCAGCGCTGCCGCCGCAATGAGCAGCACCACCGCACGCACCGCGCTGCCGACCGGCTTCCACGGCTGGCGGCCGAAGCTGCGCCGGATACGCCGGTAGTAGAGAAAGGCGATGGCCGCCATCGGCAGATACGGCGTCAGCGGGGCGATGGCAGCAGCGGGCATGGCGATTCCTTATGCGGGGTGAGGTGACCGACGCAGGATGAAACCAGCCCCCGTAGCGAACAAGGTGCCAAGTGTCACTTTCTGCGCGCAGGCGGGTTGCCCGGGCGGCCACCGCCGCGCGCGGCATTCGCGACGGACGAGCCACCTTCGCGCAGGACCGGCCTGGTTGCCATCGCCCGTGAACGCCCGGCCGCGCGCCAGCCATTGCCACACGCGAACCCGAGCCGCGCGGGTAGACTTGCCGGCAGAGTTCCCCCACCGCAGTGCCATGTCCGCCATCAAGCAAGCCCGTACGCTGATCGACACGCTGCCCGAGACGGCAGGATGGGACGACGTGGTTCGCGTCGTGGGCACCGCCAGCTTCGAGGCGGCCGTACTGGACGGCATGGCCGCAGCGGACCGGGGCGCCTTTGCCGCGCCGGCACAGGTGACGGCACTGTTCGCCAGATGGGGCGTTGATGTTGCGGCGTGACTGGACCGTCCCGGCCGCCGGGCAGCTCGCACACGCCCAGGATCACTACCACGCGCTCAACCCGACCGCCGCCGCCGCGATGGCGCGGCAGGTGCTGGAAGCCACCCGCACCCTGGCCGAGCAACCCGGTCGCGGCCGCGCCGGCCGCGTCGCCGGCACCCGCGAATGGGTGGTCAAGCAAACGCCCTATGTGCTGGTCTACCGGGTGCGCGACGACGCGCTGCAGCTGCTGCACGTCCGCCTGGAGACGCAGGACTGGCTGCCGCGCACCGAGCCGCTGATCGAACGCATCGAACCCTGGATCGCCGCGCTGATCAGCGCCCTGCTGCACGTGCTGATGCTGCTGATCCTGCTGTCGGCCTCCACGCCCACCATGACCCCGCCGCAGGGCTCGGCCAGCGGCGGACGCACCAAGGTGGATTTTGTCGGCGACACCGCCACGCCCGAGCAACCCACGCCCTCGCCGACACCCACCCCGCTGTCGCAAACGCCAGCGCCCGTGCAACCGCCGCCGGCCGCCTCGCCGGTGCAGTCCACCCTGGTCAAGACCGCCAAGAACCCGGTCCCGCCGGCAGGCAACACCCGCCGCGGCGGCCTGGTCGAGCAGCGCCAGACGCAGCCGGTGCAGCGCCCCACCCCGCCGCAACCGCCGGCAGAACCCTCGTCGCCGCCGCAGCGCCGCCCCGAAACCTGGACCGGCCGCCCACCCGGCATGCTCGAAGAAGAGGCCGATGCCGCCGAAGACGGCATGTCCAACACACCCACCATCAGTGAAGGCCGCCGCCGCGACCGCAACAACGCCCAGCCCAGCATGGATGTGGGCGGCTACCAGGTCTATTACGAAGTGCGCAGCGAAACCCAGCTGCGCAACTGGCGCGACCAGGGCATGCAGGAAGTGGCCATCATCCTGCCCGGCACCCAGTACCGCATGGTCTGCCCGCTGGAAGTCGCGCTCAAGCGCGGCTCCAGCAAATGCCGCCTGCTGCCGCCGGACTCGCCGGAACTCAAAGACATCGGCGATGCCCGCGAGGTCATCAACATGATGGAGGTCTACAAGCAGGGCGAGCCGGTATGGCGCGGGCCCGGGCCGTATCGGTGAGTGGCAGGGCCAGGTTGGCCCCGGATTTCACTTGCTGCTGGTGCGGGGATGACTGCAACGGCAGCCGCGCAAGGCCTGACCGTTGCCACCCGCGACACGGCACCGTTCGCGGCGATGGCGCTGGACGTCATCGACTCGTGGAGTTGATCTGGAGCGTACGGTGATAAACCGCCATTTCGCCCGCTCCCTCTAAAGTGCTGCTTTGAAAGCAGCAGCCGAACGCGCCGAAGCTGCCTTCGGCGCGTTTACCGATTACCCGGCGGTTGCAGGCATCAGCGGCCCTGGTCTTTGCCCAGTTTGGTACCCAGTGCTCCCTTGAACGGCGCCGGATTGCTGGTCACCAGGCAGTTGTAGGTCTTGTCGCTGTTGAGAACCAGCACGGACGACTGCGGCCCCTTGAAGTCCAGCCCGACCGAGAACAGCACATAGGTGTTGGGCAGCGCACTCGGTCGAAACGCACCGAAGGCATACTCACCGGACAAGCCCAACGGCGCCAGCGGTATCGTCAGCGTCAGCGGCTGCGTGCCCCCAGGCGATGGCAGCGACGAGGACGCAGACATCATCTTGGACTGCACGTCGATGGAGTACTTGGTGGTGACCGCCGAGCCCAGGTACTTGGAACCCGGTGCGGAAACCTGCTTGCGACAGGCCGCGATGTCTTCGGGTTTCTGATCCTGCTGGCCCGTCTGCAGCGTGGCAAAGACATAGCTCAGCGTGACCGTATCCGCCCCGGTCACCGGTGCGGCAACGGCAGCGTCCATGCACAACGCGGCCACGACGAGTGAGAGGCCGCAGGCCGCGAGCGCACCGCGATAGCTGGTTTTACGTTTCATTTCGGTCGTTCCCTGGTGTGTGATGCAAGGTTTTGGCAGCGGCGGTACGCGCGGCTGCCGCTTGCGCCTTGAATGGACATTCGCAACGGCACCTGTGCATAACGCCAAGCGGCAGATGATCGATTGCGTACGATGACGACATGCGTGTGTGCGGGAGCACCACACCTACGCCACCCAGCTAGCCACGCCGCTGGTGGGTTCATCGTTGAAGACCAAGGCCTCGCAAACCCGGCAAATCGTCTCAACAACGTCGTTGCGTGATGCAGTTTGGATTTCAGACGCAAAAACGACGATTCTATTGCCCGAGTTAGACACCTGCCCACCATCATCGAAGGAGGCCGCAGCGACTGCAATAACGCCCAATCCAACATGGATCGGCTATCAGGTCTATTACAAAGTGTCCAGCGAAACGTAGCTACGCAACTCCTGAGACCAAGGCATGAAGGAGCCGCCTCCTGTCTGGCACCCAATACCGCATGGTCTGCCCACTAGGAGTCGCGTTCAAATCAGCTCCAGCAAGTGCGCCTGCTGCCACCAGATTCGTCGGATCGAAAAATATCGGCGATGCCTTCGAGGTTATCAATATCACGGAGACTCTAAATAAGGCGAACTGGTGTGACGTGAGCTTAGGCCGTATTGATGAGTAGTTGCTGATCTGCGTTAGAGCGCGTGTGCGGTCAGTTAGTTGCTATATCTCTAAGTAGAAATCACTAAAACCGTGC
Organism: Xanthomonas sp. CFBP 8151; assembly: GCF_011761885.1. NCBI lineage: Bacteria > Pseudomonadati > Pseudomonadota > Gammaproteobacteria > Lysobacterales > Lysobacteraceae > Xanthomonas > Xanthomonas sp. CFBP 8151. The sequence continues at coordinate 1,422,429 of NZ_JAASQZ010000002.1, read as the reverse complement.
TCTTCGATCCCATCAAATCACCCCTCCACTCTCGCAGGGAATTATCATTTATCTAATACCGATCCAGCCAATAAGCAGTAAGAGCTACACCTAGTTATATCTAATTTTTGCGTCAGCTTGAGAGTCCGCCAAACTCGCCGATTTATTTGGAAGTGCCTAGCAGTATTGCACCTCTAACAATGTCTTCCGCAAGTTCAACGCCAGAATTTGCACCACACCCAATTGCGGCGTCCTCAAGAGTTGCTGTCCAAGCAACGCCCCACCTCGGATTTAGCAGGCAAATACTTTTTATATTTGTATCGCGAGATTTCCACGCCAGTGCAGAATATATAAACAATTGACGCAAATCGGTAGCTCTAAATTTTCTTCCGCCAGCTTTTACCTCTATCAAGACATCATCGGCCAAAATATCACCATCGCAAGATGAAATTATTCCACAGCCCGGAAAATTTGGCGAGAAATCAACCCTTTCACACCCCCTGAATATTATGTAAAAGTTAATCCTCTCTGCAATAGCAGATATATCTAGAGATATTTTACTGGTCAACTTATTTGGACCTAAGTAAAGCTCTCCAATCCACTGGATAACCTGGGCCCACACCCTCTCGATCATTTCGTTAGTTGGCTTCTCTCCTCTAGAGGTTTTCATTGTGGCGGCCAACCTAAAAGCAGCCTCATTTATAACACCGTTCAATGCGATCGGCGAGCGACTTTCGTAAGGGGCGATATATCTAATGGTGGTTAAATTTACGTGCCTAAGGAAGTTTTCCGCTGAAGGAGTGGCATCCCGCCAAAAAGACGTGTGAGCAACAGCAAATTTTCGTTCAGAAATCATAATGGAAGGACTACTGTCCCCTTGTTCTTCGACTTATTCAATGAAGCCCACTTAACAAGTATTTTTTCATATTCGTTGAGAACAAGTCTTTTCCTCCAGTGTTCACCCTCATCTTCTAGAATATATGAAGCCACTAGCACGGCACGCTTTTCCCACGAAGATAAATTTTGATAGTTTCGTCGCCTGTCCGAAATAAACCAAGCATGATCTCTATTGGCCATTAATGCTATGACGTCACGCCTGACGCTTATGCTTGATGTGTCTCTGTATATTTTATTTAATATTTGCTCTACTTCTTCATCTAAGGTTGCAGAAAGCGCACGCATAGCAAAAAGTTGATTAACAGGTACTTGTACTATGTGTGAATTTAGATGAAAAAGGGCTTTAACTGATTCAACCATTTTTTCTTTGCTAGACAAGTCTAATTCGTCTGAAACCATAGTAAACGCCTGCATTACCACTGGGAAAACAGGAGCGAGGGTCTCAAGGTTCTCTGCGAGTGACTGTATGCATGAATTCTTTTGAGGGACTTTAAGATGCCTAATCGAGCGGACCAACTTTCGCGTTACGCTTTCTTCGACTTGAGTCTTGCGCAGCTCTCTTGAGAGCATTCCAACCACATCAAACCTTGCCAATGCCTCCCGAAGCGACTCGTAATCTTCTTTTGCGCTCTCGGAGTACGGATCAAAATGAAGCTTCAGTGACATGAATTTTTTATAATTGGCGGTTTCCGCGCCGTCATGCTCGTCATCGCCACGTGAACTAGTCATAGCTAAGTATTCTTCTGAAGACATAATTCTAGTCTTCGATTTCTGAAGCGAAAGACCTTCGCTCTCACCTATCTTTTGGGCTAATGTGACTAGCAAAGCATGCGCTTGCTCTCTGGAATCTGCAAATATTCTAAAATCATCAACAAACCTGCAGTAAACCGCACGTTCTGCCAGCATCATCCGATCTGTAGCATTAAGAACAATTTCACTTAGCAGACGAGCAGCAGGCCCACCTACTGGTAACCCATAGGAAACGTTACCAGAAAAGTGAGAAATAATAGTTATTATTCGCTTTACTACGCTAGTGTTCTTGGTGACCTTCTTCAAAGCATTTTCTAGTCTGTGATGGTATATCCTTGGATAAAAATCTGAAATATCAGTTATAAGTACGAAGCGATGCGAATCGGCTAGTTTCTGACATTTCTCATAGAAAGAGAACCACCCATAAGCCGAATCAAATATATGGGAATCATTTTCTTTGCTAATAAAACGATATGAATGAACAACTCCATTTTCGGACTTTACTCTTGCCTGCTCAATATCACCACCAAGCCATATTACTAGCGACAAGAGATACAAGTTCCAGATTGGATCAATTTGAGTAACAGAACGAAATCCATTGTATCCGACCATTGCCAAGACGCGGTCGTTTACTGGCGGCAACTCAATGAGCATATCTTGGAAATTCAGATGGATGTTAGCCAAAAGATCTAGCACATCGTCTTTTGAATCCACCAATAAGAATGTTTCAAAAGACCTTGGAAAAACATCAGTGTCTCCTAAGCTCGATATGTTCTCTAGAGCTTTTTGCATAGAAGCACGTATATCGGGAGCAAGATGCAAAAATCCCTTCTTCTCAATAGCCTCACTTGCCGATTTTGCACCGGGGCTACTTTTCTGTATTAAAGTCTTCGAAGTCTGCTTGCCATCTGGCTTCACCTAGCTTTCCTTTTTTCATGTAACAGACCTGATTACCGCTTCAGCTTTCGCAAAGTAAAGACTAGACTCGGTTTTTTTAAAAAGCTAATTGCATGTGCGATGCTCTAACTCACACACTAAGGCCACTGCCCCAGTGAATCAACTACGGGACCAAACACAATCTGCCGCAGCAAGCGTGCTTCACCGGGGTCGACCGCATGTGTGGCGCCTTGCTCGTAGGTCTGCAGCACAGCGTGCGATTCTCGTCTGATTGCGATCGCTAATTCATCCAGATGCCGCAATGCCAGCTTTCGCGGCACGCCGATGGAGTCGCCAAATGCAGCGACCTCATCGCGACCGATGGCGGCGTAACGGCGAGTATTGCCCATCGGGAAGACCAGCTCGTCCGCTCCCCAATCAGGCGCCTTGTAGACGCTGGTACTGAGCAGGTCGTAGTGCGGCGCGAGTTCCCAGCCGTTGGCGCCGCGCAGAAAGCTCAGGTTCTTGAGGTGGGCATCGCTGTTGCCGATGAAAAAGTTGAACAACTGCCAGCGCAGCAGCGCGATGCGGGTGGCTGCGGGCATGCGGCTGATGCGTTCGAGCGCGCGCAAGTTGTCACTGGTGGCTTGTTGGTATTTGTAGAGGCGATCCAGCGACAGCAATTGGCAGCCGTCCAGCGCGTAACGGCGCTGTGCCTGCAGGCCATCGCCGAGGCGGTCGAAGCGGCGCACCAGATACACCGGCTCCGGCACGCGGCGCACGCTCACCTTCGGCACCGGCAGTCCGCAGGCAGCGGCCAGCTGCATGCAGAACCACTCGTTGACCGCGCTGTGCGGGTAGTCGTCCACATGTTCGTGGTCGGGCTTGAGGATGTGGGTGGACGCCGCTGTGCCCACTGGCTCCCACAATTGCTCCCGATCCAGCACCACCGCCAGCTTGTGCTGGGCGCCCGCCAACGACATGCGCTTGGGTGCGCCGTGAGTCAACGGTTGCCGAGGCAACGCGCGAATACGCGCGGACAACTCCGCATCGGTCAGCGGCTGCAGCGCAGGCGCTGGCAGTTGCTGGCCTGGCCGCAGCAAGGTCAACGCGCCAGCCGACTCCGGGCCGAAACGCTGCAACAGACCGAAGGCATCGGCCGCGTCGATGCCGGCGTCGCTGGCGATCAGTCGGCGCCCGCCCTCTTCGGGCAGCAGATTGTCGAAGAACCACTGCACCGGGCGCTGGCTGCCGCCATCAATGATCTCGCCGGCGCTGCGCGGCAGCGCGGGAGACAGGTCGAAGCCGTCCTTGCGCCACGTCTGGTCGTACGCGAGCACCCACAGATTGCCCTGCTCCCGCAGCTCGCCGACGCGGCGGCTCTCCAGCCACAGTTCCAGGCTGCGTGGCGTGTCGGCGTTGCTCATTTGGGGCGCTTGGCTACAGAGGCTGGCAGCTCCATCGGCAGGTCCAGCTGGACCTGGATGCCCAATTGCCGCAGCAGCTCGAACACACGGCCCAGTTGCACGGTGTCCTTGCCGCGCTCGACATTGCCCAGCACCACATGGCTGGTGCCGGCTAGCGCGGCCAGGTCGCCCTGCCGTAAGCCCTGTGCCTTGCGAACAGCGCGGACGTAAGCGCCGATGTCGGATACTTGGTCGATTGGGACGCGCATAGCGAATGACCAAATCTAAAGCGGACTTTAGATTAACCCGACAATTTTATAGCAACAAGTGAAATCTAAAGCAGACATTAGATTGACTGTCTCCCAGCTACACGCCATCACGAAACTAACCCTGACTTTAGTTTTTGAATCTCAAGCATTTACCGTTGTGCAGGGCAGAAAAGCGGCCCGTGACCTGCCCAGTTGCATCGACACACGACGCGAGATGCCTTGAACTGCCTCGACTGCACGCGATCACTTGCGCTGCTCGCACCGCCCACTAGAGATCCCACGGCAGGCAGATCGGATACGGTGACCAGACCTCGCGTTGGTGGCGCACGGCCGGCCGGGAACTGGCTACAGTCTGCACAGGGCCGTGTGCGCCCGCTCCATCCACTGCGCTCCCAAGGATCTGCATGTCTCTGCATCGTCTTGCCCTCCGCCTGGGTCTGGCCGTTGGCCTGTTGTGCGCCTGCTGCGCGCACGCCGCCGCACCGGCGGCGGCCCATCGCCTGCTGCGCGTCACGCTGGACGGGGCGAGCGACCAGCCCGTGTCCGGCCGCCTGCTGGTCTTCGCCACCCTGGCCAAGGACGCCCAGGCCGCGGCCAAGGACGGCAAGGACGGCAAGGTGGAGGAGGTGAGCGTGAACCCGTTCCGCCCGACCGCGGTGGCGGTGGCGGCGCAGGAGGTGACCGCGCTCGCCCCCGGTGCCAGCGTCGAGATCGACCTGGACAACATCGCCTTCCCCAGCGGCTTTTCCGCGCTGCCGGCCGGCGAGTACCTGTTCCAGGCCGTGCTGGATCCGGACCACAGTTACAGCTATGCCGGCCGCGATGGCGGCGACCTGTTGAGCGAGGTCACCGCGGTGACGCAGGGCAAGGGCAAGCCGTTGCCCACGCTGGCGCTCAGCAAGCAGGTGCCCGCGTCGGAAGACCCGTGGCAGGTGTCGCCGCGGGCGCCGCAGGCAATCCGCGACGCCATCCCGGAGGCCAGGCTGCATAGCGCGGACGCCTCGCTGGTCAGCCCGTCGCTGAGCGCGTTCTGGGGCCGGCCGGTGTCGCTGCGCGCCCGCGTGCTCACCCCGCCTGGCTACGACGCCAAGGCCGCCACCCGCTATCCCACCGTGTATGTCACCCACGGCTTCGGCGGCAATTACAACCGCCTTGCCGGCAGCATCGCCGCCACCTGGAGCGCGATGGCGGCCAAGCAGATGCCGCCGATGATCTGGGTGTTCCTGGACCAGTCCACGCCCACCGGCACCCACGAGTTCGCCGACTCGGTCAACAACGGCCCCTGGGGCACCGCGCTGACCGAAGAGCTGATCCCTTCGCTCGAGCGGCAGTACAAGATGGACGGCAACGCCAAGGGCCGGTTCCTCAACGGGCATTCGTCCGGCGGCTGGGCCACGCTGTGGCTGCAGACGCGCTACCCCAAGCTGCTCGGCGGCACCTGGTCCACCTCGCCCGATTCGAGCGACTTCCACGACTTCACCGGGCCGGATCTGTACGCGCCCAATGCCAACGTCTACCGGCGCGCCGACGGCAGCCGGTTCCCGCTGATCCGCGACCAGGGCAAGGTGGTGGCCGACCTGGAAACCTTCGCCAAGCTCGAACGCGTATTAGGCCCCTACGGCGGGCAGATGGCCTCGTTCGACTGGGTGTTCTCGCCGCGCGGGCCCGACGGCCGCCCGGTGCCGATGTTCGACCGCGACACCGGCAAGGTGGACCCGGCCGTGGTGGCCTACTGGCGCACGCACTACGACATCGCCGCGCGCGTGGCCGCGCAGTGGCCCACGCTCAAGCCGGATCTGGACGGCAAGATCCACCTGATCGTCGGCACCGCCGACACGTTCTACCTGGATGGGGCCGCGCGCAAGTTCCAGGCGGTGCTGGACGGCCTGGGCGCAAAAAGCGACTTCCGCTACCTGGAAGGCCGCACCCACTTCGACCTGTACAAGGAGGGCGAAGACAGCAACGCCTTGATGAAGAAGATTGCCTGGGAGATGTACGCCGTGGCGCGGCCCAAGCAGTAACGCGCTCATGCACGGCCGGCGCTGCCAACCGGCGTGCCGGCCACCGGCACGCCAGGGCGCGGCGTCACCGGCCCCGATGCTCAGGCCGAGCGATTGGGCAATTCCCACTCCAGCTGCTGCCTGAGCACCAGCAGCAGCACCTTCAGGCTGCCGCTGCGGACCAGGGCGGCCGGCGTCTGCCCGTCCAGCGCGTTCATGGGCTTGCGGAACCAGCCAATCAGCGCCTCGTTGTTGCCGCCGTTCAAGGCCCAGGCATGGCAGACGATCTCGCCCAGGTTCTCGATGCCGGTACTGCCCAGCAGCTTGAGGTGCTCCGGGGTGAAGGCGAACAGCGACAGCACCAGCTCGGCATCGGCGGCCTTGCCGTGGTCGACCGCCATCTGCTGGCTGTGCGCGGTGTTGTAGGCCGCCCCCTGCGCGCGGAAGTCTTCGGCACGCCGCATGCCGGTGAGCAGTGATGCAATGAGGTCGGCGCGTTCCATAAAGCAGTCCAACGGTGTGATAGCGCGCACGCTATCCGCGTCGTCGCCGCTGCTCAATCAGGAGTCTCCTGACAGCGGCGATGGGCGTCAGCGGCCGTTGCATTACGCGCCGGCCGGCCCGTGCGGGATTGGCGGGCCGGCGGTGGCTTCGGTGGCCGAGTCCCGCTTGCGCGCCCGCCCGGAAGCGGCGCCAACCATTGGCGGCGCTTAACGCGGGGATTGCTAGCATCCGGGCGCGTCACTGGCAGCAGCCCGCCTACAGGGCTGCCGTATTGGAGTGTCATCTCATGAGGAGTTGTCAGATGCCCTGGAAATCCGCCCTCGCCCTGCTTGCCCTGTCCACCGCCGCGCAGCCGGCGCTGGCCCAGTCCGACCGCCAGGTGGTCGAGGACATGCTCACCCGCTCGGCCAATGTCTGCCCCGGCCACAGCACCGACCGCACCGCGCCCACCGTCAAGGCCGTGCCCGTCGGCGCAGTGCGGGTGATGCTGGAACGCGGCCTGGTCATGTGCCCGGACCGCCGCCTGGATGCCGCCGCGCCGGCGGTGTTCTACGGCCGCCTGGGCGTGTTCGCCTGGAACCCGGAAGTGCCCGCCGGCAAGACGGTGATCGTCAAGCAGATCGACACCATGACCCGCAACGAGGAATACCCCGCCGAGACGCTGGTGTGGGACGCAAAGGGCACCGCGCTCAAGCAGCAGACCGTGCCGATGTTCGAGCCCAAGCCGGGTGCGGCGGTGTTGTACAAGGTGCGTTGAGCGCAGGCACACGCCACCGATGCGTGACCCATTGCAACCACACACCCTGCGCCCGCGCGATCGCGCAAGGCGACGCAGGCGCAGGGTGTGGCTAGGCATCGGTATCGTCCTGCTGCTGGTCGCACTGGGCGGCTACCGCTGCACGGCAAGCCCGGCCGAGCAACGGCAGCAGACGTACTGGCGCGACAAAGCCGAGCGGGAACTAACACCAGGCATGTCGCAAACGCAGGTACTGGCCTGGGCGGAGCGCAATGCGCTGCGTACCGCCATGGGCATGGGCCCCACGCTCATGGCCGCCCCCGTGCGAACGCGGTGGCCGCATTTTCCCTGCGCAACCACGTTCACCATGATTTCGCTGACGTTCGATGCGCAGGGAACGCTGGTTTCCTTCCGAGTCGGTCGAGGGGGCACCTGTCTGTAGAGCGGCAGTTGCCGCCTGGTCCACGACGCGCGCTGCATTGGCTGGTTGCGCTGCGTGTCAGGCCTCAGCGAGCGTCGATTCCGACGCCGGCACCCGCCGGGGCTGCGGACAGCCGCACGTGCCGGCGCGCTGCGTTGGCGATGGCGCTCCCCACCTTGTGGATCAGCAGCGGCACCGCCCAACTGGCCCATAGCAGCGCCGCGATCGCGCCCGGCGAGGGCGCAATGCCGGCCCCCACTGCCGCATAGAGCGCGACGCGAAATACCACCGGCGCCAGCGTCACCAGATACGCCCGTACCATCCAGCATCGGTGCCGGCCAACCCGCCCGCGACGGATGGCCACCAGGCCCACGGACGCCGCCACCAGCCACGCCGCTTCCGTCGCTGCGAAGGCCACGCGGATCGCCATCGGCGTAGGCGAGGTGGCGATCAAGCCGGTGGCGCCAAGCATCGCCACCAACATGCCAACGAAATACGCACGCCCAACCCAGCGGTGCACCCATGCGTGCCTGCGCCAGCCTTGCGTGGCGAACTGCAACGTGCCCAGGGCGATGCCGACGGCACCGCCACCCAGGTGGCACCACAGCCAGCCGCGCCGGGTCAGGAACATGGCGTATGCCGGCGACTCCAGCGCGGCGTACTTCAGGTACACGTGGCGCACGAACTCGGCCGCGAGCGCGGCCAGCGCAAGCCACAGCAGCCCCCACGCCACGCGGGCGACCGGCCTGCCGCCAGCAACCGCAACACCGTCGCGCATTGGATCGACCCGCATGCCCCGCTCCTTCGGCCAGCCTGCTCTCGGCAGCGGAACGCTAGCATGGACATGCAGCAGGAGCGTGGGCGCGATCGTAGGTGCGGCGCGGGGGGAAGACTTACGCCTGGCGCTGCATTGCGTGCGACACCGGATCAACACCGTCGCTACCGAGCCGCTGCTCGTAGATCTCGTCGACCACGCCGCGTACCGCGCGGGCGGCATTGAAGATGCTCTCGCCCAGAACCGACAGACTGGTGACATCCAGCGGCTTGCCGCTGCACACCGCCACCATGTCGCTCTGCGCAGTGATCGTGCGCAGCAGCGAATGGAACCGGTCGATCTGCTGCAGGGTGACGCCGAAGGTGAAGGGCTCTGCGTGCGTTTGTATTTTGGCCGCTGGCCGCATGTGCCGCCGAGTATTGGTCGTAAGGGCTCTCGAAGTGGTCATGCCGTCTGTCCTCGACGTGAGCGGACGGGATGTCCGCAAAGCCACCGTAGCGCGCTTTTTCGGATATCTGAAAACCAGATATCCGCCCGATTTTTAGCGAAGCACAGGTTCCCGTCTCAAGCCGATTTTGTCGGTTCGATCGTCGCGGTGAAGCGCCGAGGCTCACCAGTGATCGGGTCATCGAATGCCAGCGTATGCGCGAACAACTGCAGCGGCCGCTCCGGATCATCGGGCCGCTGATCTTCCAGCTCTGGATAGAAGCGGTCATGCAGGATCGGCGCGCCCAGCGCGGCCATATGCACGCGCAACTGGTGCTTGCGCCCGGTGACCGGCTCCAGCCGGTACGTCCATGTGTCCGCACCGCGCGCGACCACATCGATCACCGTCTCGCTGTTCGGCTCGCCCACGCTCTCGCGCATGCGGAAGAACGGCTCGCCCGGCTCCAGCCGGCTGCGATGCACATACGGAAACGTCAGCCCCGGCAGCGGCGGTGCGACTGCCAAGTAGTGTTTACGAATACGCCGCTCACGGAACAGCGCCTGGTAGATGCCGCGCGTGGACAGGTTGGCCGAGAACAAGACCAATCCCGCAGTGTCGCGATCGATACGGTGCAGCGGCACCAACGCGGGATTATCGAAGCGGTGCACCAATCGCGTCAGCAGTGTCTGGTGCACGTACGCACCAGCTGGCACCACGGGCAGGAAATGCGGCTTGCAGGCCACGACAATATGCGTGTCGGCATGCAACACCGTTTCCGTTGCCGTGATGATTGGCTCGTCCGCGACTTCGCGGAAGTAATAGATCTCCGCACCAACCCGATACGGCGCAGCGATATCCAATGCCCGCTGCTGCGCATCCAGTACGCGCCCACGCGCGAAGCGATCACGCCACGTGTCAGCACCAACGACCGGAAAGCACGCACACAGCGCCTCCCACACCGTGTGCCACGGGCCGGACGGGAGCTGGAACTGGCTGGCAGGAGTGCCATCGAGGGTCGGGCGAGGAGCAGACATGGCGACAGCAGAAGCGCACTCAAGCAGATGGGCTGGAATCGTACCTTGTCGCGTCAATTCTCTCCGCAGGATGTATCGGCTCTCCAATCCGGAAAGATACTTTCGAGCGCTGCGCATTGCATGCATTACTGGAAAGCGCACACAGCGACCACTACCGCAGCCCGCTTCATCGCGTTGATTGGCATGCGGTTGCGCTAAACAACGCGCAAGCGAACTCAAGCTTTAGCGTAAAGAACACACCTGTTTGCCTGCGCACGCGTCGTGCCGAGTGTTGACGAGGCATCGATCGCAACGGCGCGCCTAGTCTGCTGACAAAACCCGTTTCAACGGCTATGTTCAAACCGGGAACGGGGGTTCTGGCATGGGACGCAGAAAGAAACAGGGTGGATTCGAAGCGCTAGCCGCATTGCCGTGGCCGGTTGGCTTCGTGATGGGAATCGCTGCGTATCTGGTGGTGCGCTACGGCATCGCCTGGTGGTTCTCTCACCAGAGCGGAATGCCGTCGCAGGGCTTCGCCCAGCAATCGAGTGGAATGTTCGCGCCATTGGCGTGGACGCTGCTCGGCGTCTGCTGGCTTGCCGCGCTGTTCTCCTACCTGGGCACACGCAGCCGGCGGCGCTTTTTGGAAACACGCACAAGCCTGGAGAGCCTGGCCGCCGGCGGCTGGCGCCAGTTCGAACAATTGGTGGGCGAAGCGTTTCGCCGCCAGGGCTACAGCGTCGAAGAAACCGGCCTGGGCGGCGCCGACGGCGGCATCGACCTGATCCTGCGCAAGGACGGCCGCCGCACACTGGTGCAATGCAAGCAATGGAAGCGCCAGCAGGTCGGAGTCAGCGTCGTGCGAGAGATGTTCGGCCTGCTGGCTCATCACCGGGCTCACTCGGTAAAGATCGTCTGCATCGGCACCTACACAAATGACGCAGAGCATTTCGCCCGAGGCAAGCCTATTGAACTGATCGGCGGCGAACAGCTGCTGGACATGATTCAAGCGGCTCAACGACAGCCGCCTACCCAACCGATGCAACCAGCAGCGCGCGTCGAGCCTGTATTTGCTTCGGCTGAGTCTAATGCTTCTGCAAACATCACCTCTCCAAGCTGTCCGCGATGCGGCAGTGTGCTTGTGCGAAGAAGGAATTGGGGCACTGGCCAAGAGTTCCTAGGCTGCAGCCAATTCCCCGCGTGCAGGAAGACTGTGTAAATGGACCCTGTCCTGCTTGTTCTTGAAATGATCCCTGAAATAAAAATAGGCTTTGAAAATCATGTCATTTAAAAAAATTGCTCTTTTTAATAATAAGGGTGGCGTCGGGAAAACAACAATAACGGTTAATCTCGCCACTGCCATCGCAAAGGCCGGCGCGAAGGTCCTGATGGTTGATGCTGATCCGCAGTGCAATCTCTCGGCTTTTTGCCTGGAAGAAAATGAGCTCGATAATTATCTCCGCAAAAGTGAAGAAGACAAAGGATCAACCACAATTTGGGATGGGATTAAGCCTATTGTGCTTGGTCGAGGCGATATTGCAGAAATAGACGTGCTAGAAATATATAAGAACGTCTTACTTCTCGCCGGAGATGTTTTGATATCGCAATATGAGGAAGAGCTTCCGGCTGCGTGGACGGATTCTTTTGCACGAAAGAGTCGCGGGTATGATGTGATGGGTGCATTATCAAGGCTGGTCAACAAAGTTGCTACTGATTATGGTGCTGATTACGTACTCTTTGATGTAGGCCCGAACGTTGGGCCTTTAAATAGGGCGATACTTCTAGATTCTGATTATTTTCTGGCCCCGGTGGGATCTGATCTTTTTTCACTTCGAGCATTGGGCGCAGTTGGAAAGTCACTTCACAGGTGGATTTCAGATTGGAACACCGTCAAGTCACTAGCGTCCGACTCATCTAAAGCAACTTTATTGCAGGGACGACCGAAGTTCTTGGGCTATGTAGCTTCCGCGTACAAAGTGAAAACGGGAGGAAAAAGTGCAAAGCCCCATGAACACTGGGAATCAAAAATTGGGCCCCGCGTAAAGCAACGTGTCGTAGATGTTCTAGCTAATTTAGGAGCTGATTTCCACATAAATCCCCCTTACAAACTTGGCGAAATCAAACACTTTCAGTCCCTTGCCGCTGACGCACAAAAATTGAAACTTCCCTTCAGCGAATTAAAAGGCAAAGTTAATCCAGGGCATAATTCTCAGATTGTAAAGGCTGGCCAAGTATTTGATAAAATTGCCCATGAAGTCATGACTCGAACAGGAGGCGAAAAATGATTTCAAAAGCACACAAATCGGCATTAAAAGTATTCAGTGAGCAAGAACATCGAATCAAACTATTCGCCAGCACTGTTCTTCAATTTTTCGTCTCCCACCCGAGTTTGTCGACAGACGTCCACTCAGTTAAGCTAAGAATCAAGGGTAAAGATAACCTTCTCGGAAAATTAAAAAGAAAAAAGGAGTTAGGGGTTGCAGTTTCAGAGAAAAACATATTTAAAGTTATTACCGACCTTGCCGGAGTACGTGTTTTCCACATCCACGCAGCCCAATTCAAACCGATCCATGATGCGATCATGACGCAAGTCAAGTCGGGCGACTGGGTATTGGGAGAAGACCCAAAAGTTTTCAGTTGGGACCCGGAGGCTGACGAATTTTTCAGAGGATTGGGTTTCGATCCGGAAATTAGACCTACCTTTTATACATCTGTCCACTATCTAGTTCGCCCTAGCGCTGAATCGGATCTTTGTTGCGAGATTCAAGTCCGAACCCTTTTTGAAGAAATTTGGGGTGAAGTGGACCACTCTATGAATTACCCACGACCCGTGCAAAGTATTGCTTGCAGAGAGCAATTACGTGCTTTATCAAAACTCGTCGGGACGGGTGGTCGCTTAGTTGATTCCATCATTCGATCGCGAGCGGAAGCTGACACTTTAAATGCCAGTTTGAGCGCTGTATCTGGAGCTTCATCGATATCCACTAATCGTCGCAAGTCTTTATCTTCCGTACCAAAATAGGGATATAAATTAAGCTGGGACATAATTCTTAAAAAATTTTCTCCGTTCGATATCTTTGAGATCTTGACCTCCCATACATCCCCAACCCGCCATCCTCGGCTCCAGACTCAACTGGAGAACACACGATGATGAAGTGGATGGGCACCGCGCTGGCCGCGGCATTGCTGGTGAGCGGTTGCGCCAAGGAGGAGGGCGAGAAGTTCGTCGGCCACTGGGTCAACGTGCAGACGCAGGAAGAGACGATGGACATCGAGCGCAATGGCGAGACCTTCATGGTCCGCAGCACCACGCCGAAGTTCTTCAGCCGCAAGCCCAAAACCGAGAGCTATCCGGCTGTCTACAAGGACGGGGCGCTGCAGGTCACCAACGATGGCGAGACGGTGAACTTCGCCATCGACGCGGCCAACGGCCACCTCAACACCGGTGGCGAGCAGTACCAGCGCGTGCCGGCCAAGTAAGCCCGCCGCTGTCGCCAGCGCCCGCGTGCAGACCTTGCCGGTCGCACGCGGGCGTTTGCGTTTTTGGCCCAGCCGGCCACGCCGAAGGGCTACTGGCGCACGCTGCGTCGCGCAGACGCCGGGCCGGACGCACCGCCCGTTGCCCGGCCTTGCGCTGCCGCTGCCATTCCACCCCGCGCAAGCCTTACAGTGCGCAGGCACGCCAGGGTCATGGCGCTGCCCGACCGATCAATCCAGCAACTACGAGGGTGTCATGAGCAAGGGGATGGACCAGAAGAAGAGCCAGAAGAAAGAGCCGACCAAAACGCTGAAGGAAAAGCGCGCGGCCAAGCAGGAAAAGAAGGGCAAGTAAGCCGCCCGGCCTGCCAGACGGCAGACGAGGTCAGGCGCAGGCCTGGCCTCGCGTTTTTAGGATGACACCAAGCATCAGTGTGCGCGTTCCTGCCTGTGCACGATCACGCTGCGCTGCTCCGCGATCGACAGGCCTTACAGGTCACTGGGCGTGCTCTATTGTCAGCGTGACGTGCGAGACACTCTTCCCCTCAAGCCGCCAGCCGCTTGATCCGCGACGGCAGATCGCCCAGCGCGCGATGCGCCTGTTCCAGCTCGTAATCGGCTTGCAGGCTCAGCCAGAAGCGCTCGGTCGTGCCCAGCGCTGCGGCCAGGCGCACGGCGGTGTCGGCGGTGATGCCGCGCTTGCCCAGCACGATCTCGTTGATGCGGCGCGGCGGTACATCGGTAGCCCGCGCCAGTGCGTTCTGGCTAATGCCCATCGGCTCGAGAAACTCCTCAAGCAGGATTTCGCCGGGGTGGATGTTGGGTAGGACTGTCATGGACAGATGCCTCGTGCTCAGTGGTAATCGACAATTTCGACCTCGGCGACATCGCCCTCCATCCATCGGAAGCAGATGCGCCACTGGTCGTTGATCCGGATGCTGTACTGCCCGCGCCGCTCGCCCTTCAACGCTTCCAGCCGGTTGGCGGGCGGAATGCGCAGATCGTCGAGGTGCGCGGCAGCGTTGAGCATGCGCAACTTGCGGCGCGCGACCGACTGGATGTCGGCCGGCAACCGGCGGGAGCGCTCACCCAGCCAGATCTTTTCGGCTTCCTTGTCGACAAAGCTCCTGATCATGCTGTAACCATAACGCGACTCGTTATATGACGCAAGCCGTCATGGCTGAGTGGTCAGATATGGTACCGGGCTGTCGAGACTTTGCGGTGCCGTTTCCGTCAAAACGACGCGTTGCGCAACCTGCGGCACTGCTCCGAAGCTGTGCAAACTGGTCAATCAGCTAACCAACTGAAACAAATGCGCTAGCGTGGGCTTGCATGGATTTCGGAGTTCGTCATGAGCAGCTTGCACACCGATCTGAACGAGCTGATGCGCGGCTACGGCCCTACCGACGCAGCCGAAGCCAATCTATGCGGAATCATCAGCCACATCTCAATATGCCGGGGCCAGGCGTAGGTTCGCCTATACGTCGCTGACCTATCGAGGTGTGATCTCGATGCTGTTGGATGTAGCAGTCTTCAGAGACGCCATATCGGCTGAGGTGCTTTTACTTTTTGATTCCGACTGCTCCCGATAACGCACAAACGGGTGTACCGCCACCGAGTACTTACGCCCGGGCATGATCTGGTAACTCCGCGACAGATCGATCGTCTTGACGATTGACTGCCCCGGCATCAGAACAAGCGATGGCGTGGAACCGCGGACGTTGCGTACATAGATGCCGCGATAGTCGACAGGGCTGCCATCCTCTTGCATGACCTTGAACAGATTGGTCTGCAATCTCCCGCTTTTATCTACGTCTGGAACATACGCCGCAGTTAGCTCGATGGGCTGGTCACCTGTGTTGGACATCGTGACTAAGACTGAAGCTCCAGCTGCCGCTGTATGCGCTGTCTGTACGTTCTGGAGTTTGATATCCAGCCTCCCGGCCGCAGTAGCGGCGAAGCACGTCGCCAGCGCAACCGTCCCAAGAATCCATACTGCTTTCATCATTCACCTCCCTAGCGCAAGCGCTTGCTTGCGATGCGTTCTTACGCGACATCCCCGGCTTGGGGTCATCGGAACAACGAGCCCTGGACGGATGGAACCACCTTGGCAGGCGACTCCCGGGCAGACGGCAATGGCGACTCATCCTCGGCGCGATCTTTCAATTCAACGTGCACTCTTGCCGTAGGCGGCAGTTATCCGAGAATTTCGAATAACTGCCTTTGGAGGCAACTCGTTGTCGGCAAACACCCGCTATCCAGGTATTCACGGTGATCGTGATGGGCGAACGTGCCGCTTTGCCGTAAGTGATCCTGCCATCGCGCCGGCTCGCGTCCATCAGAACAACGACCCCTGCACGGGCAACGCAGTAGATGGGTCTATTGCTGGCTTGGCGAGTACCGCCTGCTGCTGCGCACCCAACCGCCACGCCAGACCCGAGATGCGCGCGGCATGCCGGGCCAGCGCGCTGCGGATGACCGCCTCGCTGCCGGCCAGGTGCAGGGCGCGGCGGGCGCGGGTGATGCCGGTGTAGAGCAGTTCGCGGCTGAGCACGCGGGCGTCGCGGGTGGGCAGTTGCAGCCAGACGGTGTCGAATTCGCTGCCCTGGGCCTTGTGCACGGTCATGGCGAAGGCGCTTTCGTGCGCGGGCAGTGCGGCGGGGTGGAAGCCGCGCACCTGGCCGTCGCCGTCGCCTTCGAACCAGGCGACCAACGGGCCTTGGGCACGGCTGTCGGTTCCTGGGTCGCGGCGGCTGGCGGTGCCGCCGGGCTGGCCTGGCCCTGAAGAGGCGCCTTCGTCGCTGCGCCCCGGAGAGGGACTTGCTTCGCTGCGCAGGCAGATGCCGACGTCGCCGTTGAACAGGCCGTGCCGGTAGCTGTTTTCGGTGATCAGCAGCAGGCGGCCCTGGAACCAGGGCGAGGCGGCGCCGAGGCGGCGCGCGCCGGAGCCGGTTTCGGCCAGCAGTTGTTCGATACGGGCGTTGAGGCCGCGTGCGCCCTGCGGGCCGGCGCGCACGGCGGTGAGCAGGCGCAGGCGCGCGGCATCGCGCAGGGCGGCGGCCGGGTCTTGCGCGTCGGCCAGCGCGCGCCAGTGCGCGAGCAGTGCGTCGCGGCCCAGGGTGAGCGGGTCTTCGCCATCTTCGTGGAAGTGCACGCCGGCCAGCTCGCCGCTGCGCAGCAGGGCCAGGGCGGTGTCGGCGTCGCCGGCGCGCACGGCGTCGGCCAATGGGGCCAGTGCGAAGTCGTCCGCCTGCCGGTAGCCGCGCAGCAGGTGCACGCGGTGGCCGGCCAGGCCGCCGCCGTGGCTGGCGCCGGGCGTGGTGTCGCCGGGCGCGTTGCCGAGCAGCGCTTGCAGCGCCTGTGCGTCCTGCGGCTGCAGGGCGTCGCCGGGGCCGGCAGCCTGCAGGATGGCGGCGAGCACGTCGCCGGCTTCCACCGAGGGCAGCTGGTCGGCGTCGCCGAGCAGGATCAGCTGGGTGCCATCGGCCACGGCTTCGACCAGCTTGCACATCAGCGGCAGGTCGACCATGGAGGCTTCGTCGACGACGATCAGGTCCAACGGCAGCGGGTTGTCGGCGTTGTGGCGGAAGTGCGGGGAATCCGGGATGACGCCGAGCAGGCGATGCAGGGTGCTGGCGCCGCTGGGCAGGGCATCGGCCAGGGCCGGGTCGATGCCGTTGGCGATGGCGCGCGCGACTGCTAAGCGCAGGCTTTCGGCCATGCGCTCGGCGGCGCGGCCGGTGGGCGCGGCCAGGGCGATGCGCGGGGCCGGGGTGTTGGATGCGTGTGCCTGGGCGATGCGCAGCAGCAGCAGGCGGGCGATGGTGGTGGTCTTGCCGGTGCCGGGGCCGCCGGTGACCAGCAGCAGGGTGCGGCGCAGCGCCAGGGCGGCGGCCTGGGCCTGGCGGTCTGGGTGGTGGGATAGGGCCGGTGGGGCCGTACCTTCCTGGTCGACGGATGGCTCGGGCAGGCCCGTCCCCTCACCCGCCCTTCGGGCACCCTCTCCCGGGGGGAGAGGGGATGAGGCGGCTGCGTTCGGGAATAACTGCACGAACAGCGGTGCCAGCGTGGCGGCGTCGAAGGGCGGCGGCGACTGGGCGGCAATGCGTTGCAGGCCCAGCGCCAGGCGGCGTTCGTACTCGCGGTAGCGGCGCAGGTAGAGCAGACCGTGTTCCAGGACCAGCGGGCAGTCGGCGGCGGCGGGATCTTGCGGATTCGGTTGGTCGACCCAGCGCGAGGCGGCCAGGGTGCGTTGCCAATCGCCCGGGTCCGGGAGTGCGGGCGCTGGGCCCTCGCGCGCGTCCAGCAGCATGCCGGCGCGGCTGGGGTCCAGCCCTGCGTGGCCGCTGGTGACGGCCAGCGAGGCGAGTGCGGCGCCGGCCAACACCTCGGGGGCGGTGTCCGGGGCCAGGCGTTGCAGGCTCTGGGCGAAGGCCAGATCCAGCGGGCGCAGGGCGTCGGCCTTGATCAGGGCGTTGAAGAGGGTTGGGTGGTTCATGGGGTGGACGCCTCCCGGGCGCAGGCGCCCTCACCCCAACCTCCGCTACGCGCCCCGGCACGCACGTGTCGCAGACACTGCCAGGCACGCGCGCCAGTGTGCGCAAGCGGGGTCTGCCCGCCCCGCGGGGAGCGGGGCGTGTGCACAGCGCTGATCGGGCGTGCGGTCTGTTGGGTCATGGCTTGGATGCTTCGGCGGCGGACGTACCCTCACCCCAACTCCCGCTCCGCGCCCCAGCCCGCGCCAGCGGCGCGGGCGCTCCAAGGCACGCGCGCCAGTGGCACGCAACCAGTGCCTTATCGCCCCGGGGGGAGCGGAGCTTTGGTGCGTCAGCGGTAAGGGGCTGTGCGCTAGCGGGCATCGGGCATGCCTGGGTTGCTGGATGTCGGCTCCGGGGCGCTGCCGGCGAACAGGGCGTCCAGGGCTTGGACCAGCGCCGGGTCGAAGCGCCAGGCGTGGATGCCGGGTGCGGGCGTGGCGCGGTTGACGGCGTCGACGCCGGCGTCGGAGTCGAAACCCGAATCGGAGATGGAGCTGGCTCCATTGACGGAGTCCGAGTCGGAACCGGAGTTGGAGTTGGAGTCGAAACCGGAGTCAGAACCGGAACCGAGGATGGAGCTGGAGTCGGCTGCGGGGTTGCGGGTGGCGTACAGGCCGCGGCAGAACAGGTAGCGCACGCCGCCGAAGTCGCGGGCGTAGTCGTAGCCATCGCCCAGGC
The DNA here is from genome assembly GCF_011761885.1 of Xanthomonas sp. CFBP 8151. Lineage (NCBI taxonomy): Bacteria > Pseudomonadati > Pseudomonadota > Gammaproteobacteria > Lysobacterales > Lysobacteraceae > Xanthomonas > Xanthomonas sp. CFBP 8151. The sequence continues at coordinate 1,403,683 of NZ_JAASQZ010000002.1, read as the reverse complement.
GGAAACGCAGCCAGCGGTGCAGGGCGACGGTGTAGATCAGCGCCTGCAACTCGTACTCGCTGTGCGCCATGGCGCGGGCCAGGGCGTCGGCGTCGTAGCTGGGCAGGCGGTTGGATTTGTAGTCGAGCACGTACCAGCGGCCGTCCATGGTGTAGGTGAGGTCGATCAGGCCGGTCATCAGGCCTTCCAGCCGCTGGCGCATACCGAACGCCTGGCGGTCGCCGACCACGCCGAAGCGATGCAGCAGTGCGAGCAGTGCATCGACGCGGGTGGGCCGCATGGCGAAGTGGAATTCCATCTCGTTGCGGCGCTGCGGCGCGGGCACGGCGGCCAGGGTGGTGCCTTCGGGCAGGGCCACGGTGAGGGTGTGGCCGATCAGCGCGGTGAGCATGGCCAGGCCGTCGTCCCATTCCTTCTCGACGTAGCCGCCGCGTTGCAGCGCCTCGAGGATGGCGGCGGCCTGGCCCTCGGGTGCGGGCAGGCCGGGGCGCCAGGCCTGCCAGGCGGCGAAGTCGCAGCGCTCGAACACGTCGTGCATCACCACGCCGAAGCGGTTGCCGGCAAAGCGCGGGTCGAAGGTGTCGACTTCGGCGGCCACCGCAACGGCCTCGCTGCCGGACGGCTCGTCGCTGCCGCCACTGCCGACCACCGTGGCGCTGGCCATTGGGTCGGTGGCGGCGCCGGCATCGGCATTGGCCAGTTGGGTGAAGCTGTAGACCCACCACTCCGGTGCGATATGCCGCTGCGGGGCGCGCGCGGGCGGCACCTGCGCCTCGACCGGCGGCGGCAGGCGCGGCAGGTTGGCCGGTGGCGTGGAGGTGTCCACCACCACTGCGCCCTCGCCGGCCGCGCCCTGCAGCGCGTCCAGCGCGCGCAGCATGCCAGACAGTGCGGTGCGCTCGTGCTGGTGGAACGGGCCGCTGGCGATCCACAGCGCGTGCTCGGCACGGGTCAGGCCGACGTAGAGCAGGCGTGCGTCTTCGGCGCGTTGTTCCTGCTTCCAGGCCGCTTCGGCGGCGCTCCAGGTTGGGTCGTCTTTATCAGTCTTCCAGTGCAGCTGGCGGCCAAGCTCCGGCGCATGCACCACGCAATGGCGGCCGGCGCCCTTGTCGCTGCGGCCGATGCCGATGTACGGCAGGAACACCAGCGGATATTCCAGGCCCTTGCTCTTGTGCAGGGTGACGATCTGCACGCGGCGTGCGTCCGACTCCAGCCGCAGTTGCTGGGCTTCGTCGTTGTCGTCGGCATTGGCGATGCGGCGCGACAACCAGTCGACCAGGCCATGCGGGCCGAGCGCGCGGGCGTCGGCCTCCTGCAGCAGTTCGGCCAGCTGCAGGTAGTTGGTGAGGCGGCGCTCGCCATCGACCAGGGCGAGCAGGCGTTGCCCGTGCGCGGCGCCCAGGTCGCCGATCAGGGCGAGCGGGCCACCGCGTTGCCAGCGCTCGCGCCAGTCCAGCGCCTGCTGCTGCCAGCGGCGGTGACGCTCGCCGTCGTGCGCGAGCGCGGCGATGGCGGCGGCGTCCGCGCCGATCAGCACGGTGGCCAGCGCGGCGCGCAGGCGGCTGTCGTCGCCCGGGTCGAGCAAGGCCTGCAGCAGGGCCAGCAGCTCCAGCGCCTCGTCGGTGGCGAACAGGCTCTGCTTGCCGGCCGCCACGGCGGGGATGCCCACCGCGCCCAGCGCCTGCTGCATGCGCGTGGCCTCGCCGTGGCTGCGCACCAGCACGGCGATATCGCCGGCCTGCACCGGGCGGCCAGTGACGGTGGCGGTGCCGTCGCGGCCACCGGCCAGCCAGCCGCGGATCGCCGCCGCGCAGGCGGCGGTGGCCAGCTCGCGGGCGCGGTTGGCGCTCCAGGGTTTGGGCTTTCCTGCTTGCTTGGTTTTTGCCGCTGCCGCGGCAGGTGGCGGCGGCGGTTCCGGGGCGCGCCACAGCGTCAGCGCCGGGGCGGGGCCGCCATCGCGTTGCAGGTCGGCATCCGCCCGCTTGGTGCCGGGCCGCACCGGGTGGAAGGCGATGCCATCGGTGAGGAAGGCATCGCCGTAGCCGGCCTGCGCGTACAAGGCGTCGATGGCCGCCAGCACGCCCGGGCGCGAGCGGAAGTTGTGGCTCAGCGGCGGGGCGAGTTCGGCAGTGACGGCGGCGGCCAGATAGGTGCGCACGTCGCCGCCACGGAAGCCGTAGATGGCCTGCTTGGGGTCGCCGATCAGAAACAGCGCCGGCTCCAGGCCGGCCGCGCGTGCGCGCGGGCCTTCGCCGAACACGTTGGAGAAGATCGCCCACTGGCGGTCGTCGGTGTCCTGGAATTCGTCCACCAGCGCGATGGCGTATTGCCCGCGCAGCCGCGTGACCAGCGCCTGCGCCTGCGCGCCTTCCAGCGCGTGCGCGACACCATCGACCAGGTCGTCGTAGGTCTGCACGCGGCGCTGGCGCTTGAGCAGTGCCAGCCGTGCGATGGCATCGTCGCGCAGCGCGTGCAGCAGGTCGATGCGGCGACGTGTGCGCCATTCTTCGACACGGGCCAGCGCGGTGAGATAGCCGTCGATCGCGTGGCTCAGCGGCGAGGCCGGGGTGCGATCGACGAACTTCTTGTTGGTGCCGGCGGCCAGTTCAGCAGCGGTCAACTTGATCAGCTTGGCGTGCGGGGCGGTGGTGACCGATGGCGCGGCGGCGAAGCTGTCGAACCAATGCCACAGCGCTGCCAGCCACTCCGGTTTGTAGCTGACCTTGCTCAGCATGCCGCCGTCGATGGCAGCCATGAGAGTGTCGAAAAACGCGGTGCCGTGGGTCTGGAATGCCGCGGCCAATGCGGCGCTGGCGGCTTGCACCGCTTGCAGCAGCGCAACGGAATCGTCGTGTGTTGTGGCGGGCGCCGGCAGCAGCGTTGGATGGCGCACCAGCGCGCGCAGATCGCTGGCCAATGCCTCCGGGCCGCCCGACCACAGCGCGATCAGGTCTTCGGCCATTGCCGCATCGGCGGCGCGCTGGCGCCAGAGATCGGCGGCAACTTCGCCCAGCAGTTCGCGGTCGTTGGCGAGCAGTTCCGGTGCGGCGAAGGCCTGGCCGCTTTCCAGCGCATGCTCGCGCAGCACGCGCGCGCAGAAGCCGTGGATGGTGAACACGGCGGCCAGGTCGATTTCTTCCACCGCCTGCTGCAGGCGGCGGCGCAGGGCGGCGGGTGTTTCGGTGCCGGTGGCCAGGTGGGTGGCGAGGATGGCGCGCGTAAGCAGCACATCGGGCGCGTCCTGTAGGAGCGGACCTGGCCGCGACGGGTCATCGGCGAGGTCGGTCGCGGCCGGGGCCGCTCCTACAAAAGCAGATGCGCCATTAGGCACCGGCGTTGCGGACAGCTCGGTCGCGGCCGGGGCCGCTCCTACGGGGGCATCGGGGACCAGGGTTGCGGCCAGCACCAGGCGCTCGCGGATGCGGCGGCGCAGTTCCTGGGTGGCGGCCTCGGTGAAGGTCACCGCCAGGATCTGTCCGATGCGCAGCCCGCGCTCCACCACCAGCCGGGTGAACAGCGTGGCCAGGGTGAAGGTCTTGCCGGTGCCGGCGCTGGCCTCGATCAGGCGTACGCCATGCAGCGGCAGGTGCAGATACGGGTCGGTGACCGGGCTGGCGCTCATTCGGCCTCTTCCTGCGCGCCGTGCCAGTGGCGCCAGCTCTCGATCAGACGCTCCGGATCCAGCGTCGCGTCCGCATTGCCGTGCTCGAGCAGGCCGTACACGCGGTGGCTGGTGATGGCGAAATCGGCAAAGCGCTGCGCGTCGGCGAACGGGTCGCGGCCGCGGTTGACCAGGCGCAGTTCCGGGCTGTGCGATTCGCTCCAGCCGAAACTGGATTGCCACTGCCCGGCGGCGTCCTTGATGGCCTTGTCCAGGTCGTCGTTGCGCGCGGCCTGGTGATATTTCCAGCTGCTGTAGGGCGCAAACGCCAGCGGCGTCTGCAAGCCCTGCCGATACACCTGCAGCAGGGCGGCCAACGCGCCCTGCGCCTGGCTCTGCGACAGCGGTTCGGCATCGATGGGATGCGGGCCTAAACCGTCTTCGTCTTCAAAGAACCGCACGTAGGGCGCGTGCTCACCGGCGGCGCGCAGCAGCAGCCACTCCAGGCCGTGGCGGATCGCGCTGCGGCCGCTGAGCGCGCCCACCTGCACCCGCCCCACCCCGCTCGCATACCAGCCGGGCACGCGGCCGTGCACCTCGGTCTGGCCGATCTGCACCTGCAGCCGGCGCGACTGCGCCGGCGCTTCGCCACGCCAGTGCCGGAATGCCTCGGCATACGGGCGCAGTTGCGCCACCCGCTCGTCGAGCTGGCGGCGGCCCAGCGGCCCGGACGGCAGCAGCGCGCGGGCGCGCAGGCGCTCGTAGAGCCGCTCGGTGTCGCCGGCCAGCGCGGCGTCGAACACATGCTGCTGCAGGCCGTATTGCTCCAGCCCGCGCGTGGGCGCGAGCAGCGGTTCCAGATCGCTGTCTTCGCCGGCCGGATCCGGCAAGCGCATTCCCAGGCGTTGGCGCAGGAACTGCCCGGCCGGGTCGGCGAACAGGCGGCGCAGCTCGTCGATCGAGACGCTGGCCGGCACTGCGATGTCATCGGCCGGCAACGCACCAGCCACCCACGGCGCCAGCGGCTGGCGCTGGCCGACCAGGCTGTCCACCGCGGGGCGCCACTGCCGGCGATAACTGAAACGGCGCGGGTCGGCGCCGTGATCGCCCGGCGCACCGAAAGCGGCAGCGGCAAATGGCTGCAACGGGTGGTGCACCACCAGCGTGTCGATTGCCGCCGGGTCGGCGTGGTACTGCGCGGCACTGCCCAGCAGTTCGCTGACCAGCACCGACGGTTCGCGCGCGCTGCCATCGCGCGCATCGGCACCGAGATAGCTCAGGTAGAACACCTCCTGCGCGGAGGCGAACAACTGCAGGAACAGGAACCTGTCGTCCTCGCGGGTCGAACGGTCGCCGTGGCGGCGACGCTCGGTGCCTAACTCGGCAGTGAGGCGATTGAGCCCGGCGGCCGGGTCGCGGCGCGGGAAGTCGCCATCGTTCATGCCGAGCAGGCAGATCGCGCGGAACGGCAGCAAGCGCATCGGCACCATGCGGCCGAAACTGATGCCGCCGGTGAGCAGCGGCGCACGCGTGTCCGACTCGCCCAGCACCGCGGCAAAATGCGCGCGCACCACCTCGGCCGGCACGGTGCCTGCGTACTCGGCGCGCACCGCATCGCGGGCGAACTGGTCGATCAAGCTACGCAGGCGGTCCAGCGCGCGCTGCGCACGCGGTGCCGAGGGCGCTTTTGGAATCAGTGCCTCCAGCAGGTCGAGCAGACGCTCGCGCCACTGGACCGGCGTCATCGCTTTGGCCAACACGGACTGGTGGCGTTCGAGCACGCGCAGCAGCTTCAACAGGATATCCAGTGCGGCCAGCGCGCTACCTTCCAGCTGCGGCCATGGCGCCACGCCCTCGATATCGTCGTCGGCGCCGCTGGCATGGCCGAGCAGCAGCCGGTCCAGCGCGAAGCGCCAGGTGTAGGCGTCGTCGCTCGGTGCCTGATGCTGGCGCCGATGCGCCGCGTCCAGCCCCCAGCGCGCGCCGGCCGCATGCAGCCAGCCGCGCAGACGTTCCAGCCCGGCTTCGTCCAGGCCGGCGGCCTCGGCGATCGGCGCACTGGCGAGCAAATCGAGAATTTCGTGCAGGCCGAAGCGTGCGATCGGCAGGCCGAGCAAGGTGAGGAACACTTCGGCCAGCGGCTCGCTGGCCAACGGGCTGGCATCGGCCAGCGCATAGGGCAGCGCGTCGTCGTTGCCGTGGCTGCCGAACACCGCATCCAGGTACGGCACGTACGGGTCGATATTTGGCGACAGCACCGCGATCTCGCGCGGCTGCAGCGGCGGGTCGAAGCGCGCATCGTCGAGCAAGGCGCGCAGCTGGTCGTGCAGCACCTGCAGCTCGCGCAGGCGGGTGTGGCAGGCATGCACCTGCAGGCTGGGGTCGTGCAGATTCACCGCCGGCAACACGGCAGGCACGCTGGGCGCGCGGCGATGGAACAGGTCGCTCTGCATGCGCCGCAGCAGGCTGTCGCCCAGGCCGCCGGCGGCCAGTGCGCGGCGGCCGGATTCCAGCGGGTCGGCATAGGCGGCGATCTCGGCCAGCGGGTGCACCACCTCGTAGTCGCCGACCAACGCCATGAAGTCGCGCCCGGCCGCGCCCCAGGCCTGCAGCAGCGGGTTCTCCTGCACCTGCTCGGCAAACAGCTGCACCGCACCGTCTTCGCGACGGCGCTGCCACAGGGTCTGCAGGTCGCCCCAGTAACCTTGCGTGGGCGTGGGCAGATAGAAATGCAGCGTGCCCACGCGCGCCTGCGTGGCCAGCACGCGCAGCACGTCGGGCGAGATATTCAAGATGGCGAAGGCGAACAGGCGCCTGGGCAGGCCCTGCGGCAGCGGACCGTCCGGGCGTGCGTAGCGGTCCAGATACTGGCCGATGCGGCGCGCGCGGTATTGCCGGCCGGCGGCGATGCTGCGCCACAGGCGCGCCTGCGGATCATCGGGGTCGGCGCCGCCTTCCCAGCGCAGCAACCAGTCGCGTCGCCAGGCCTGGTACTTCTCGAACACATTGCCCAGCTCCCCGGCCAGCGCCCAGGGTTTGAGCGCATCGCCATCGGACAGATAACCGGCCAATGGCGCCAACGCCGCGTCGCTGCCCAGATCGGCCTGCAACGCGGCATACAGGCGCCACTGCGTGGTGGCCATGTCCAGATCGTCGTCGGCCGGGCCGAGATTGCATTCCAGCGCGCGCGCGACGAATTCGCCGGGAGTGAGGAATTCCAGGTTCGCCGCCACCCCGTGCTCGGCCGCCAGCGTGGACTGCAACCAGCGCCGCATCGCCACCTGCGGAATCAGCACCACCTCCGGCTGCAGCAACGGCTGCTCCGGCACCGGCCGGCGCAGCTCCTGTGCGAGCAAGGCAGCCAGCGTATCCAGCGCATTTGAGGGATAGAGGCGGAAATCGGGCGCGGAAGTGGCGTGCATGCGTGCGTGCATTGTGCCGGATGCGACCGTACTGCGCTGTTTGCCCAGAATCGGCATGTAGCGATCGGCGCCGTGTTCGGGCCGTACTGGGTGGGCAAGCGCGAGGCCGACCTTGGCGATCGACGGCCGACGCGCTGCGGAGTTGATTCCACTCACATGCAGCAGGCGCGACCGGGTTGCGGAGTGCCCTCGATGCAGCGCGGCCGCTGCGCCCGGCGGTGTCTTTGCGAGCCACCGTCGACCAACGCGCAGCAGAGCGCCGGCGCCGCTATCCAATACCCCTGCAGCGGCATCACAAAAAGCGATGGGCCGGGATGTTCGCCCGGCCCATCGCATTGGCCTGATGCAGGACGCTGGAGACGATCAGTATTTCTTTTCCAGGTTGATCATCCAGGTCTGGTCGTTGTTGCTGTCGCCATCGGTGATGCCGCGGTATTCCAGCCGCGTCGACAGGCCCTGCTCGGTCAGCAACGCCGCGCCGATGCCGACCATCAGGCGGTTGCGATCGAACGCGCTCTGGCCTGCGCGGTAGAACGGCCCGCCGTTCAGATCGGCATAGCTCAGCGTGGCATCGCCGCGGCCCTGGAAGTCGCGCTGATATTCCACGCGCAACTGCGGGGTCAGCCGGCCCCAGGCCACTTCGCGGCGCCATTCCAGGCGCAGACCCAGGTTGCCGGTGGTGGTGGCCACGTCCATGTCGTCATAGCGCAGCGCGAACGGCGCCACGCCATCCTCGACATAGCCATCCAGCGTGGCGCGCGCCACATCCACACGCGCATACGGGGTGATCTGCAGCTCGCCGCGTTGCAGGTCCGCACCGGTGGACAGCGAGGCGATCCACTGCTTGCCGTCGCGGCTGCCTTCGGCCATCGAGGCGTCGTCGGTGACATAGCGGCGCAGGTCGTAGGACAGCAGCTGGTAGCCGACCAGGGTGTCGAAGAAGAACGCCTTGCCCGGATGGAAGCTGGCATACAACGCCATGGTGTAGGCGGCGGCCTTGGAGTGGCTGCCGTTCCTGCCCACATCGCTGTCGTCACGGCCCCACCCCAGGCCCGCACCGATCGCCAGCGACTGCGCCACCCGGTAATCGGCGCCCACGCTCAGGCCGTCGGTCTGGAAGTCCACCCCGTTGCTGTTGGACTGCTTGTCCAGGCTGCCCGAGCGGATCGCACCACCCACCCACAGCCCCAGATCGCCCTGGCCCTGCGCAGCGCTGTTGCCGCTGCTGGCCACTGCCGGCGCATCGCGGAAGTCGTTGTCGGCCTCCTGCGTGTCCGGGCTGCAGGGCTGCGCACTGATGCCGCGGTCGGCCTGACGGCAATGCGAGGTCGGCTGGAAGCTCACCGCGTTGCTGAAGGTGCCGCCGCCGCGATGGGTGGCTTCCAGACGGCGCTGGAAGTTGTCGATCTGCGCCCGCGCAAAACGCCGCGTGGACTCGGACTGCGCATCGATCAGGCCACGCACTTCCGCATCCACGCTTGGGTCGCGACGCGGCGCGATGGTGAACACCACGTTGGCCGGCACCGAGGTGGCATACGCATTGGACAAGGTGAACTGCACCGTGGCCTGGCCGACAAAGGCCGGGTTGGGCGTAAAGGTCAGGGTGAAGGTGGGTCCGTCGACAACCGCCGCTGGCGATGGGCCGGACGCACGGGCCGCTGCCGAGGCACCGCCGACACGGGTGATGGTGGCGGTACCGGCCGACGCAGGCAGCACCGCGACCACGGCCGCCGCCACGAACGGCCCGCCAGTGGCATTGCGGGTCAGGTCGACCTGTTGCGCCTCGCCCGGCACTGCCGCAGCAGCGACCGACACCGCGACCGGCCGCGCATTGACCGCAATGGTCAACGTGGCCGCCGCCGAGGTGCCGCCGCTACCGGTGACCGTGTAGCTCACCACATCGGTGCCGACGAAACCGGCGGCCGGCGTGTAGACCAGCTCCAGCCCGTTGACCACGGCGGTGCCGTTGGTGGGCGCAGCGGCAATGGCGATCGCCGTGATGTTGCCGGTGTCGTTGGCGGTCACCGCCACCGTCACCGCAGCATCGCTCATGGTGGCCGCCACATCCGCCACCGCCACCGGCGCCGCATCGTTCACCGTGAAGCTGTAGGCCTGGGTGGCGCTGGCATTGCCGGCATCGGCCACCGCGATGGTGAAGGCCGAGGTGCCCTGCGTCGTCGGCGTGCCCGACAGCGTGCCGTCGCTGGCCAGCGTCAGGCCGGCCGGCAGCGTGCCGCTGGCGATGCTGTAGCGATAGGGCGCAATGCCGCCACTGGCCGTGAGCACCTGGTTGTACGCGCTGCCGCGCACCGCCGGTGGCAGGGTCGGTTGCGCCAGCACCAGCGTCGCCGCTGCAATGGTGACCGCATAGCGCTGGCTGGCCTGGGCGGCGGGGCTGGGCGTGCTGTCGGTCGCGGTCAGGGTGAAGTTGAACGTGCCGGACAAGGTCGGCGTGCCGCTGAGCCCGCCGGTCGCAGCGTCGAGCACAACGCCATTGGGTAATGCGCCTGCTGTCAGTGCGTAGCTGTAAGGCGCTGTGCCGCCGGCGGCCGGGGCAATCGTCGCCGCATACGCCTGCCCGGCCGTGCCTGCCGGCAAGGTGCTGGCCGGCAGCACCAGGTTCGGGCCGGCCACCGTCAGTGCATAGGCCTGCGCAGCGGTGAAGGCGTTCGCGTCGGTCGCGGTCACGGTGACGTTGAAGCTGCCTTCCACCGTGGCGGTGCCCGACAGCGTGCCGTTGCTGGCCAGCGTGATGCCGGACGGCAACGTGCCGCTGGCGAGCGTGTAGGTGTACGGGGCGGTGCCGCCGCTGGCGCTCAGCACCTGGCTGTAGGCCGTGCCACGCGTGGCGGCCGGCAGCGTGGACGGCGCGATCACGACCACAGGTGCAGCGATGGTCAGCGTGTAGCTGCGGCTGGCCTGCGCCGCCGGGCTTGGCGTGCTGTCGGACACGGTCAGGGTGAAGTTGAACGTGCCCGCCACGGTCGGCGTGCCGCTGAGGGCGCCGGTCGCCGCATCCACGACCACACCCGCCGGCAGGACGCCGCCGGTCAATGCGTAGCTGTAGGGCGCAGTGCCGCCGGTGGCCGGCGTGATCGCCGCGGAGTACCCCTGCCCGGCCGTGCCTGCCGGCAAGGTGCTGGCCGGCAGCGCCAGGTTCGGGCCGGCCACGGTCAGTGCATAGGCCTGATTGCCGGTGAAACTGCCCGCATCGGTCGCGGTCACTGTGAAGTTGAAGCTGCCTTCCACCGTGGCGGTGCCCGACAGCGTGCCGTTGCTGGCCAGGGTGATACCGGCCGGCAACGTGCCGCTGGCGAGCGCGTAGGTGTACGGCGCGGTGCCGCCGCTGGCGCTTAGCACCTGGCTGTAGGCCGTGCCGCGCGTGGCGGCCGGCAGCGTGGACGGCGCGACCACGATCGGCGGCGCGGCGATGGTCAACGTGTAGCCGCGCGTGGCCTGCGACGGCGTGCCTGTGGTGCTGTCGGTGGCGGTCACGCTGAAGGTGAAGCTGCCCACGCTGCCGGGGGTGCCGGTCAGGGCGCCGCTGCTGCCGTTGAGCGTGATGCCCGCCGGCAGGGCACCGGCGGTGACGGCGTAGGTGTAAGGCGTAACGCCGCCGGTCGCCGGATTGAGCGCGCTCGAATAGGCCTGGCCTGCGGTGCCGGCCGGCAGGTTGGTCGCCGGCAAGGTCGTCGTCGCCACGGCCACGGTCAGCGTGTAGGCACGGTTGCCGCTGGTGGGGCTGCCGCCGCTATCGGTGGCGGTCGCGGTGAAATTGAAGCTGCCACTGGCGGTGGGCGTGCCGGACAGCACGCCGGCAGCGCTCAGGGTCAACCCAGCCGGCAACGCACCGGCGGTGATGGCAAAGGTGTACGGCGCGGTGCCGCCGCTGGCGCTCAGGGTCTGGCTGTAGGCGCTGCCCGCGGTCGCCGCCGGCAGCGATGCCGGCCCAACCGTCACCACCACGTCGTCGTTGACGATGGTGCCGGTACCGGTGGCGCGCGCGATGCTCGCGTTGCTGGCGCCGGACAGGCCGACGCTGAAGGTCTCGTTGGATTCGACCGCAGTGTCGCCATTGACGGTGATCGCCACGCCCTGCGCGGTGACGCCCGGCGCGAAGGTCAGCGTACCGGAGCGGGCGACGTAGTCGCTGCCGGCGGTGGCGGTGCCATCGGCGGTGGCGTAATTGACCGACACGGTCTGGCCGCTGGCCATACTCAGGCTCACCGTGAAGGTGGCCGTGGTGGTGCCGCTGTTGCCTTCGTTGACGCTGACGTCGTCGATCGACAGTGCAGGCAGCGCATCGTCGTTGACGATCGTGCCCTGGCCCTGGCTGTCGCCCACGCTCGCCCCGGCGACGTTGCTGACGTTGACGAAGAAGGTCTCGTCGGGCTCGCTGAGCGTGTCGCCGTTGATCAGCACGGTGAAGGTGGCGCTGCTGCTGCCGGCGGGGATGGTCTGCCCGGTCAGGCTGGAGGCAACGTAGTCCACACCGGCGGTGGCGGTGCCATCGGCGGTGGCGATATCGAAGCTGACGCCGCCGGCGCCGGCCGGCTGGTTGAGCGAGATGGTGAAGGTGGCATTGGTGGTGCCGGCATTGCCTTCGTTCACCGAGACGTCGTTGATCGACAGCGTCGGCTGGTCGTCATTGAGGATGGTGCCGGTGGCGCTGTTGGGCGAACCCACGTTGTAGCCGGTGCCGCTCGCAAGGGTCAGCACCACGGTCTCGTCCGGTTCGATGGTGGCATCGGCGGTGGGATTGATGGTGATGGTGCCGCTGGTCTGGCCGGCGGCGATCACCAGCGGCGAACTCACAGCCGCGTAATCAGTGCCCGAGGTCGCCGTGCCGCCAACGCTGAAGACAACCGACACCGCGCTCGACGCGGCCTGGTCGAGCGTGACGGTGTAGATCAGATTGGCCGCACCGTCCTCGGCCACGCTGGACGGAGACACGGCGATCGATGCGGTCGGAAAGTCGTCATTGACGATGGTGGCGGTAGCGCTGGACGGGCTGCCGATGCCATAGCCGCTGCCGCTGGCCACGCTGATCACGACCGTCTCGTCGGCCTCTACAGTGGTGTCGGCGACCGGGGTGACGGCAAAGCTGGCCGAGGTGGCGTTGGCGGGTACCACGATGCTGGCCGGCGCGCCCGTGTAGTCGGTGCCGCTGGTAGCCGTGCCGCTGCTGCTGAGGTTGACCGTGGTCGCCGAGCTGCTGGTCTGGCTCAGGGTCACCGTGTAGGTAAATGACGCGCCGCTGTCTTCGTTGCGGCTGGAAGGACTCACCGCGATGCTGGCCGACAGCGCCGGGGTAATGGTGATGTTGACGGTGATGGTGTCGCCGTCTTCGTCTGCCAGCGGAAAGGAGTCGCTGGTGGCCGAATCGCCATTGTGCGTATAGGTGACGGTCTGCGTGCCTGACCCGCTCTGCGAACTGATCACGATCGTGCCGTGCGCCGGTTGTACGCCGTCCCAGCCGATGCCGAAATTGTTCGGGCCGTCGCAGTTGGTCACGTCGATGACCACAGAGCCGCCCTGAACCACGGTCGCATTCAACGTCGGGCAATACTGCGACGTCGCTGCCATGGCCCAGGCCGGTAACAGCATTGCCACCGCGAGCACCACCAACGTGATGGCAAGACGGATCAGGCCACCGGTGGCGTCCGTTACAGAATTCCGCTGCTTGATCACAATCCGCACCCCTGGAGAGCGCCCCCCGGCGCCGGCACGATCCTCGTGCCTGAAGGCAATGCCGCCCTAGAGGGTCTCCCCTTCGGCATTGCGAGCGTATTTGAACAGGAACTGACTGCAGAATAAAGAACGAAAAATTAATACTTCATTCCAGTTCTGAATGATCGAGGCTTGCCGAATCCGGGCCCGACGAGTATCTGTACGGCAGCCCCGACGCGCGGTCGGTGTTGCACTCACGGGAAGGAAATCCGCATGAGCGAGTTTTTTGTCGGCCAGATCATGATGACCGGTTTCGTTTTCGCTCCAAAGTATTTCGCGCAGTGCAACGGCCAGCTACTGCCGGTCAACCAGAACCAGGCGCTCTTCAGCCTGCTTGGCACCCGCTTCGGTGGCAATGGCAGCACCAACTTCGCGTTGCCGGACATGCGCGGGCGTACCCCGATCGGATTCGCCCCGTCGGCGGACCCGAATTGGCAACCCGCGCCCCCGGCGCTGGGCCAGAGCGGCGGCGCCGAGAATGTCTCACTGCTGCCCAGCAATCTGCCAGCACACAACCACCTGCTGGAATCCACAGCCACCGCGGGCAACAACCGCAATCCCGCCGGCCGCAGCTTTGCAAACAACGCAAGCGTCACCGGCCCTGCCACGGCGCTGTATGCGGCGCCGGGTGCGTTGGTGGCAATGAACCAGGCGACGGTAGGCAATGCGGGCGGCAGCCAGCCGCATCCGAACCTGCAGCCATACACCACGCTCAATTTCTGCATTGCGCTGTCCGGCATCTTTCCCTCGCGTAGCTAGTTCGCCGGCACTTCTACACGCTGCCTGCCGATGACGGCGCGGCATCACAGACCAGGAAGGACACCATGGCCACTCCATTCATCGGCGAGATCCGCATGTTCGGCTTCGGCCGCACCCCGCAGGGCTGGCAGGCCTGCGATGGCAGCCTGCTATCGATCTCCGAGTACGAGACCCTGTACGTACTGATCGGCACGCTCTATGGCGGCGACGGGCAGAAGACATTCGCAGTGCCCGACCTGCGCGGCCGCGTGCCGCTCCACCAAGGCCAGGGACCGGGGCTGAGCAACTACGTCATCGCCCAGCGCGCAGGCACCGAAGCGGTGACTTTGAGCGAAATGCAGATGCCGGCGCACACGCACACGCTGGTCGCCACCACGGCCGCTGCGACGGCGACCGCGCCGTCCGGACTATTGCCCGCCGCGGTCAGCGGCGACGTGTTCTATGTGACCGACACCACTGGCGCCACTGCGGTGCCGATGGCCACGCAATCGACCACGATCAGCGGCGGCGGCCAGGCGCACGAGAACACCATGCCCACGTTGACGGTGCAGTACTGCATCGCCACCACCGGCATCTTCCCGCAACAGGCCTGATCCCATGCGCCGCGACCGAATCGCTGCGGCACGCATCCGCCCCATCGAAGGAATCCGCTCATGACCGAACCATACATCGGCGAAATCCAGCTGTTCGGCTTCGATTTCAATCCCGTCGGCTGGGCGCTGTGCAACGGCGCAACATTGCCGATTACGCAGAACACCGTGCTGTACTCGCTGCTGGGTGTGGCCTATGGCGGCAACGGCTCCAGTACGTTCCAGTTGCCCAACTTCTGCGCGCGCGCCGGCTGCGAGCAAGGCCTGGGTGGCGGATTGAGCAACCGGCAGCGTGGCAACACGTTCGGCACTGCCGGGGTGAGCCTGCTGAGCACGCAGATCCCGCCCCACCAGCACAGCATCAGCGCGTTCTCGCAATCGGATCAGACCAAGAAGAGCGGCACGCCCGCCAATGGCGCAGCGCTGTCGTCGCTGGGCAGCACCACCGCACGTCCATTTGCCACCGTGCAGCAGCCCGAGACGCAATTCTCGCCGACGGCATTGCTGCCGACCGGCAATGGGCTGGCGCATGAAAACCAGCAGCCCTATCTTGCGGTGAACTTCTGCATCGCCCTGTCCGGAGATTACCCGGCATTCGGCTGAGGCGAAGGGCAATGTCCGCCGCCGCCGGCTTTCCCGCGCTGCCCTTTCCGCAACGGCATGCGCCCATCGCACAACCGCCGGTCCTGCACGCGCGCGGCGTCCGGCTACGCGCAGCGAACGCTGCCGACCTGCCATGGCTGCGCGATCTGTATGCGTGCACCCGCAGCGCCGAGCTGGCAGCGGTGCCATGGCCGGACGCGACCAAACGCACGTTTGTCGACCAACAGTTTGCGCTGCAGCACGCGCACTACCTGACCCACTTTGCCGATGCCGACTTCCTGGTCGTGGAAACCGCGCAGGCGCCGCTGGGCAGGTTCTACCTACAGCGCGACGCGACGCAGCACGTGCTGGTCGATATCAGCCTGCTGCCGGCCTGGCGCGGCCAGGGCATCGGCACTGCGTTGGTGGCGCATGCGCAGACGTTGGCGCGTGCAGCCAGGTGTCCATTATCGCTGCATGTGCTGCATACCAATCTTGCGGCGCGGCGCCTGTATCAGCGTCTGGGATTTATCGCCAGCGAGTCCAACGACATGCATCTTGCGATGCAGTGGCGTTGTGCCGAATCCGCAGCTGCGGATGAGTTCAGTTGAAAACCGCCTGATACAGAAAACCATCGCGCTCACGCGCCACCGGCACCAGAAACACTCCAACTTCGCCCAGCCGCGTGTGCCGCAGCTGATAGATCTGTTGCGGAAACAGAAATGCCGAGCTGTTGCGGAACAATAGCGAAAACGGCGCGCGATGTACCGCGTGCGTGGTGGGCAGCGCGCGCGCCTCGACCAGCACGAATGGAACCTCGCCTTCGTTCAATGCGGCCGAGAACGTGTCGTTGACGCTGCCTGCAAAGTGCTCCAGGGTCAGTAAGTCCATTTTGTGCTCATGGTCGGCAGGGAATCCGATCATCCACATAGGGCATCCCTGCCACAACACCCATGCGTTCGAAGATTGCGTTGCGTCATGCATGAGACGGCTTGTTGCACACGTATCAGCCGTACTGCGTCTGCTGCAGTACAGGCGTCATGCGACAATACTGCACGCGCCGGTTCGGTTATGTTCAGCCGTGTGACGGTTACTCTATCGCGTTGGAATTCTGTTAAAGGCTTCGATGACGGCGTCCGCATCCCCTGTCGTGCAGTTGTCCGGTGTCCGCATCGATCGCGGCGGTCGCACGATCCTGCGCGACGTCTCGCTTGAGGTGCCACGCGGCAGCATCACGGCCGTGCTCGGTCCTTCCGGTAGCGGCAAGTCCACTTTGCTGGCCGCATTGACCGGCGAGCTGCGTCCGGTCGCCGGCACGGTCACCCTGTTCGGCGAGGAAATCCCGCATGGCAACCGTGCATTGCTGGAGATGCGTCGCAATGTCGGCGTACTGCTGCAGGGCAATGGCCTGCTGACCGACCTGAGCGTGGCCGACAATGTCGCGCTGCCGCTGCGTACGCATACGCGCCTGCCGGCGCCAGTGCTGCAGCGCCTGGTACAGATGAAGCTGCATGCGGTGGGCCTGCTCGCGGCCGCCGATGCCTGGCCGCGCGAGTTGTCCGGCGGCATGGCGCGGCGTGTGGCGTTGGCGCGTGCGCTGGCACTGGACCCGCCGCTGATGATCTACGACGAACCGTTGACCGGGCTGGACCCGATCGCCTCGGGCGTGATCATGAGCCTGATCCAGCGCCTCAACGACAGCCTTGGTCTGACCAGCATCATCGTCAGTCACCATGTGCACGAAACCCTGCCGATCAGCGACCAGGCGGTGGTGATCGCCAATGGCGGCATCGTGTTCGCCGGCACGCCCGAGCAATTGCAGGACAGCACCGATCCGCTGGTGCAGCAGTTCCTGCATGGCCAGCCGGATGGCCCGATCGCCTTCGATGCGGCGCCGCGGCGCGACCGGAGTGCTGCCTGATGGGCATGGTCGAGTCGATCAGCGCCTTCGGCCGCGCCGGGCTGTTCTCGCTGACCGTGCTGCGCGGCTCGGTGCCCACGCGCGACTTCATCGCCGAGCTGGTGCGCGAGATCTACAAGGTCGGCGCGCGCTCGCTGCCAATCATCGCCGTTGGCGGTGCCTTCGTTGGCCTAGTGCTGACCCTGCAGGGCTACCGCACGCTGACCACCTACGGTGCGTCGGATGCGCTGTCCACCTTGCTGGGACTGTCGCTGTACCGCGAACTGGCACCGGTGCTGACCGCGCTGTTGTTCATTGGCCGTGCCGGCAGTTCGATCGCGGCCGAGCTTGGCTTGATGCGCGCCACCGACCAGATCAAGGCGCTGGAGCTGATGGCCATCGACCCGGTCGCCAAGGCGGTGGCACCGCGCTTCTGGGCGGCGGTGCTGACGGTGCCGTTGCTGACCGGCGTGTTCTGCTCGCTGGCCATCACCGGCGGCTACTTCGAAGCCGTACACGTGTTGGGCATCGACAACGGCACATTCTGGTCGGGGTTGAGCAACAGCGTGGACTTCTGGGACGACTTCGGTGTGGCGATGCTCAAGTCGGCGATCTTCGGCGGCACGGCCGCATTGGTCGCCGCCTACGTGGGCTTCCACGCCGAGCCGACCATCGAAGGCACCTCGATCGCCACCACCCGTGCGGTGGTGAACGCCTCACTGCTGGTGCTGATGTTCAACTTCGTCCTTTCTGCAATGTTGTTTAGGTGAGTGGAATAACTATGGCCATGCGTGGACCACGACTCGAATTCGCCGTCGGCGCCTTTCTGCTGCTGACCCTGGCCTCGCTGCTGGTGCTGGCGGTGGCTTCGACCAACCAGCGCTGGGGCTTCGGGTCCAGCCAGTACACGTTGACCGCGCGCTTCAGCCAGATCGGCCAGCTGCGTGCGCAGGCGCCGGTGAAGATCGGCGGCGTCACCATCGGCAAGGTCTCCGACATCAGCCTGGATCCGACCAAGTTCGACTCGGTGGTGACCCTGTCGCTGGACAACAAGTACAAGGATCTGCCCGCCGACACCTCGGCCGGCATCTTCACCAGCGGCCTGCTGGGCGAGAGCTATATCGGGCTGCAGCCGGGCGGCGACCCGGAGACGCTCAAGCCGGGCGAAGAAATCGGCTTCACCCAGCCGGCGGTGGATCTGCTGCAGCTGGTCGGCAAATACATGTTCAGTGGTGGCGGTGGTGGCAGCAATGCCCCGGCCGCCACCGACGGCCAGGCCCCCGCGCCGGCCCAGACCGCTTCTCCCTCTACGGAATCACACCAATGAAAACCACCCTGCTTTCCGCCATCCTGGCCTCGACCCTGCTGGTGTGCGCACCGGCCACCGTGCTGGCCCAGCCGGCTGCCGCCAGCACGCCCGCGCAGGGCGCTGCCACCAAGACCGTCATCGACAGCAGCACCCGCATCCTGGGCACGCTGGATCAGCGCCGCGCCGAGTTCCGCAGCAACCCGGCCGCCCTGCGTCAGTACATCAACGGCGAATTGAACAAGGCCTTCGACCGCGACTACTCGGCCCGCCTGGTGCTGGGCGTCAACGGCCGTGGTGCTTCCGATGCGGACATCAAGCTGTTCGCCGATGCGCTGGCCGACAACCTAATGCAGCGTTACGGCACCGCGTTGCTGAACTTCGAAGGCAAGCCGACCTTCCGTGCCAAGTCCGAGAGCCCGTTGCCGGGCAACCGCGGCGTCAAGGTGTCCACCGACCTGCTGCGCGCCGGCAATGACCCGACCCCGGTCGATTACATGATGCGTAACGTCGGTGGCCAGTGGAAGATCTTCGATGTGATGATCGAAGGCATCTCCTACGTGCAGACCTTCAAGACCCAGTTCGACGGTCCGCTGCGCGAGAAGGGCATCGCCAAGGTTGCCGCAGAGTTGCGTAGCGGCAATCTGCAGGTCGGTGCGGCACCGGCCAATGGCAAGTAACAGCTCCGTGCAACGCAAGGGCGAGACACTGGTCCTCACCGGCGTGCTCGACCGCGACGCGGTCACTGCGGCATGGCCGCAGGCGATCGCACAGCTGGACGGCATTCGCACGCTGGACCTGTCGGGTGTACAACGCCTGGACAGCGCTGGCGTTGCGATGCTGGCCGAACTGGCTGCGCGTCTGCGTAGCAGCGCAGCCAGCCCTGTCACGGTGGTGGGCGAAGCGTCCGGTCTGGACGAATTGCGTGCCGCCTACCGTTTGTCCCCTACTTTCGATTTCCAGGCCTGAGTGCCACCCCATGACCCAGCTTCGCCCCCTTTCCCTGTTGGCCTGCCTGCTGCTTGGCGCCTGCGCCGGCCAAGCTCCGAAGTCCGCGCCGCCGGTGACCGCTGCCGAGACCGTCCCGGATACGACCCCAGCACCGGTGCGCGACGATGCCGGCGTGACCGCACAGCCGGCCGCCGCCGGCTTTGCCGCACCCGACGCCGTGCCGGCCACCGCAGCGGCGTCCACCGACCAGACCAGGGCCGATGCTAGCGCCGGCACGCCCGGTGCCCCTACCTCGGCTGAGGACGACTTCGCTGCGCTCTACGGCCCCACCACCCCGCAGGCCGGCGCCAACGGTGCACCGGTACAGCCCGGTGACGCGTCGTCCTATGATCCGTGGGAGCGCTACAACCGCGGCATGCACCGCTTCAACCTGGCAGTAGACCGCGGCGTGGCGCGTCCGTTGGCCACCGGCTACACCAAGGTCGTGCCGCGTCCGGCCCGCCTGGGCGTGACCAACTTCTTCGACAATCTGGGCACGCCGCTGACCATGGTCAATCAGCTGCTGCAGGGCCACCCGGTGTATGCGGTGCAGTCGCTGGGCCGCTTCGTGATGAATTCCACGCTGGGCGTGGCTGGCCTGTTCGATCCGGCCTCGGCAGCGGGCATTCCGCGCCGTAGCGAAGACTTCGGCCAGACCCTGGGTGTGTGGGGCTGGCGCAATTCGCGCTACTTCGAACTGCCGTTGTTCGGCCCACGCACCGTGCGCGATACCTTCGGGCTGGGCGGCGACATTCCGCTCTCGCCGTTGCGCCAGGTCGACGACAGCGGTGCGCGCTTCGCCCTGCAGGGTTTGCAGCTGGTGGATACGCGCGCGCAACTGATGTCCCTGGATTCGCTGCGCGACCAGGCACCGGACGAATACGCGCTGACCCGCGATGCGTGGATGCAACGCCGCAACTACCAGATCGTGCGCGATCTGCGCAGCCATCGCGAAAAGAACAACGAGCTGCCCGACTACCTGCGCGAAGACAAGGACAGCACCGTTCCGGTGGATGCGATGCCGATCCCGCAGTGGATTCGTTGATCGGTCGAGCTTGCGGTTTGGAGTCAGTACGAAAAGCCCGGGAGCGATCCCGGGCTTTTGGTTTTTTCGCAACAATCATGCGAGGTGGTGACCGAAGACTTTGTTGCGTCTGCGGATGCTTGCCTCGGGCAATCCGAACCGAAGATCGGATTGCAATTGCGATGTCACTTGCCGGAGCGCAACGCGGGTTCGGGCCTGATCGACGGCGTGCGGTCGATATAGGTGAGATAGTGTTTCCATAGGTCGTGCGCCCGCTGATCGTTGAGGTCGACGATGCAGCTCGCTACTTTTGCCGACCGGACCGTCGCATCGCGCCAGCGCGTTCGCACATTGCCGCATTGAAGATCCCGGTAAATCGTCCACGCCGTCTGTGCGTTGTCGAAGGCGTCGGCGGGAACGCCCGGCGTGGAAATGGCCGTGTCGCGCGCGGTAGCCAGATAATCGTTCAGACGTTCCTGCGATATGCCGACTTGCTCGTTCCAGCAGGCATTACTTTCCGGGGTTGTCTGCAGGTCGCGGCAAAGTTCCGCAGCCTGCAACGACGAGCTGCCAAGCTGCATCAGCACGACAAAGATAAGACGCATCGACAGGTTCCTTGTTGTGTCGCCTTCGCGATGATTGCATTGCCACATCGGGTGTAGCTTGCTCGCAGCTCGGGCGGGCCGGCGACTGGAAATCGAGCAGTGCAATCGCATGCTGCTGGCGGAGCCCGGCCTATCCGCAACGGCCGTGATGTTTGGGCCATGCCAGCAAACGCAGCGTATTCCTGCGCTCGTGCAGACCACTCCAGACATCTGTCTGTTTTCAGCGTCGAATGTAGATGGTGCAGCCGTCTTTAACCGTATCCCTACCGCAAGCCCTGCTCCGCGGCGTGCGCTTCAAGCCACGCGTGCCCCTGCTGCGCACGCGTGGTGTCTCGCCCTGGTAGAAAGGGGCTTCAAACAGCTGATGCCAACGCAGCATCCACCGCTGCACGCAGGCGCGCATCGTCTGCCGGCACGTCGGGGGCGAAGCGGTCGATGACCTGGCCGTCGCGGCCGATCAGGAATTTTTCGAAGTTCCACAGCACGCCCGGTGCCGGGTTGGCTGCGATGCCGTAGCCGGCCAGTTTTTCGCGCATCGGGCCGTCGCCGGTGGCCTGCGGGCGGGCGCTGGTCAACTGCTGATACAGCGGATGCGTTTCGGCGCCGGTGACTGCGATCTTGGAGAACATCGGAAAGCTCACGTCATAGGTGAGCTGGCAGAACTGCGCGATCTCCGCCTCGCTGCCGGGCTCCTGGCCCTTGAAGTCGTTGGCCGGAAAGCCCAGCACTTCCAGTCCCTGTGCCTGCTTGTCGCGATACAGCGCTTGCAGGCCTTCGTACTGCGGGGTCAGCCCGCATTTGGAGGCGACATTGACCACCAGCAACACCTTGCCGCGATAGTCGGCCAGCGTGGCGGGCGCACCGTCGATGCGCGCCACGGGAATGTCGTAAAGCGTCTGGCTCATCGGTGCGTCCTGGACAGGTGGAGCCGAGAGCATAAACCGCCAGGGTGGAGCGAGCGATGCCGCTGGCTCACGCTGCCGGCAGATGTCTGCAGCGACGCGCACGGGCCGATCGGCTGACCGGCCAGTGCAAGCGCTTGGCCATGTTCGAAGCCCTCAATCGATGCACAACGCGGCCTGACCCATGCCGCCGACCACTTCCTGGCGGCAGCCGAAGCGGTCGCTGTCGCGCTGGCAGGTGCCGGAGGTCGCGGTGCCGGTCGGCACGATGCTGGTGGCCAGGCAATCGCCGCTGCAGTCGGCGTTGTCGCTGCAGGTCTTGCCGGCGTCGGCATACGGCACCACGCAACGCACCGTCTGCATGCGGCCGACCGGACGCAGTTGCCCGCCCTTTGCCGTGCAGTCGGCAGCGTCGGCGGAGACGGCGCGCGGTGGCTGCGGGGCGCTTGCCGCAGCGCCCGACCTGGCCGCCGGGGTATTGCTGCATGCGGTCAGCAGCAGCGCGCAGAGCACTGCGTGGATCGATCGGGTCGCCATCGGGGAAAACCTCTTCTTGAACCAGGTGACGCAAGCATCGCGGCGGCGATGTCTGCGTGGCGTGCTCGCCATCGGGCGCAAGAAGGGCACGCCGGAGACCTGCGTTCGTAGGAGCGCACCCGGGCGCGATGAGGCGTTATCGGTAATGCCCGGTCGCGCCCGGCCGCGCTCCTACGTCATGGCTTGTGGCATCGCCTGACGCAGCCGGATCACTCCTGCTCGTCGTTGCTGTCGTCTTCGCTGCTGCTTCGGGTGTCGTCGCTGCCGGCATCGTCCAGCAGCGCCTGGGAGTGTTCGCTGGCCAGGGTTTCCACGCCACGCAGGCGGCGTTCGATGGTGCGGGTCTTGCGGCTGGCTTCGCCCAGGCTCTTGCCGACCGTGCTGATCTGGCGCTCGGCCTTTTCGAGAATGCCGGCGAATTTGCCGAACTCGCTCTTCACCGCGCCCAGCACCTGCCAGACCTCGCTGGAGCGCTTTTCGATCGCCAGCGTGCGGAAGCCCATCTGCAGGCTGTTGAGCAGGGCGGTGAACGTGGTCGGGCCGGCCAGCACCACGCGATGTTCGCGCTGCAGCAGGTCGACCAGGCCGGCGCGACGGATCACTTCGGCGTACAGGCCCTCGGTGGGCAGAAACATCACCGCGAAGTCGGTGGTCTGCGGCGGGCACACGTACTTGTCGCTGATCGACTTGGCCTGGATGCGGATGGCGCGTTCCAGCTGCGCGGTCGAATTCTTGATCGCGTCCAGGTCGCCCTTTTCCTGCGCATCGATCAGGCGCTCGTAGTCCTCGCGTGGGAACTTGGCATCGACCGGCAGCCACACCACGGTGTCGTCGCCACGCCCCGGCAGGCGGATCGCAAAATCCACCGCTTCGGCGCTGTCGGGCCTGACCCGCACGCTGCGCGCGTACTGCTCCATCGTCAGCGTCTGCTCGAGGATGTTCTCCAGCTGCACCTCGCCCCAGCCGCCGCGGTCCTTGACGTTGGTCAGCACGCGCTTGAGATCGCCCACGCCGGTGGCCAGCTGCTGCATTTCGCCCAGGCCGCGCTGCACCTGCTCCAGGCGCTCGGAAACCAGCTTGAAAGAGGCATCCAGGCGCGTGTTGAGCGTGGTCTGCAGCTTTTCGTCGACGGTGGCGCGCATCAATTCGAGCTTGCTGGCGTTGTCGTTCTGCAGGTTGGCCAGCTGTTGTTCCAGCGTGGCGCGCATCTCGCCGATGCGCAGCTCGTTGCGTTGGGTGAGTTCGGTCAGACGTTGGCTCAAGGCCTCGGTGAAGCGCTGCTGCGACTGCCCGGCCTCTTGCCGGCCCTTGCGGGAATCTTCGGCCAGCGCGTCGCGCAGGGCGGCCATATGGGTGTCGGTGCGTGCGATCAGCTCGGTCAGTTGCTGGCCGAACACCTGGATGCGGGTTTCCTGCTGCTGGCCGAAGCCGTCGAGCTGGGTGCGCAATTCGGTCAGCCGCAGCGTCAGCAGTTCGCCGGTGCGTTGTTGCGCAAGGCCACTTTCTTCGCGGGCCTTGCGGGCGTCTTCGCCGAGTGCGTCGCGCAACAGGTCCAGGCGCTGATCGGTGCGCGTGGACAGCTCGGTGAGATTGCGCGCGAAGGTTTCCAGGCGCCCATCCTGTTGCCGCGCCAGGCCTTCGAGTTGCTCGCGCAGTTCGCCGCGGCCGTCGCGTTGCTCGGCGCGCAGCGCCAGCTCCAGGCCGCTGGTGGAAGGACGTCGCAGCAGCGCGATCAGCTGCAGCACCAGGACTGCGACGAGCAGTCCGAGAAGGATCAGGGATTGGGATGACATGTGCGCAGTGTAGCCGGGCCGGTCGCAGGGGCTGCGTCAGTGACTTGCCGGCCGGAGGTGTCGGCGCGGCTGCAGGGCGCAGCGTACGGCCGGTTGGCGCGCACTGCGTCCGATGCAGATGGGCGACCCCTGCGATGTGCCTGGCGGAGGTGCGAAGCGGCCTGGCATCGCGCCGAGGTCTGGGCTGCTGCGCAGATGCAGGCATGCGCGCTAAGGTGAGCGACCTGCCCAAGCCGTTGCCGACCGTGCTCGAACTTTACGGAAAACCGACCTCCATCAATGTGCGCAAGGTGCTGTGGCTGTGCGAGGAACTGGCGCTGGACTACACGCTGCACACCTATGGCAGTGGGTTTGCATCGGTGGACACGCCGGCGTTCCGCGCGCTCAACCCCAATGCGCTGGTGCCGGTGATCCGCGATGGCGATCTGGTGCTGTGGGAGTCGAACACGATCTGCCGATATCTGGCCGCACATGCGGGTCGCACCGACCTGTTGCCGACGGCTCCCGCCGCACGTGCGCTGGTCGAGCAATGGATGGATTGGCAGGCCACCGAGCTCAACACCGCCTGGCGGTACGCGTTCATGGCCACGGTGCGTGGCAGCGCGGCGCATGCCGATGCGCAGGCGATTGCGGCGAGCGTGCGCGAGTGGAATCGGCACATGACCATCCTCGAGGCACAGCTGCAACGCGGCGGCCCGTTCGTGCTCGGCGCGGATTTCACCCTGGCCGATATCGTGCTGGGGCTATCGACGCAGCGCTGGTTCGCCAGCCCGATCGCGCGGCCGGCGTTGCCGGCGGTGGCGGCGTATCACGCACACTTGAAGACGCGTGCCGGGTTTCAACGTCATGGCTGCAACGCGCCGTAGACGCTGCGTGCGGCGCCGGCGTGCAGCGAACGAGACAGCGCAGTGGTGATGGATTTGCAGACTGCTCGGACCACATTGACCTCAACGTGACCTGCGCATGGCTAGGGTGAGGCTTCGTTCCTGCCAGGCCAGCTGATGACCACCGCCACCAACCAAACCCGTCTGTTCGCGCTGGGCCTGTTCGCGTTTCTGGGCAGCTTTGCGGCGATCGTGTGGTACCTGATGCGGCCGTACGGTACGGCGTATTTCTTCCCGGTGCACTTTTTGATCGGGGCAGCCTTGCCATTCGGGTTCTATGCGATCGGCGGCACGCGGCTGTGGTTCTGGATCGGGATCGGGGTCACCGCACTGGTGCTGCTGTGGTTCAACTTCTGGGGGCATGACGCCAACGGTGCGGCGCCACGCCTACTCGACTGGACCCACTTTGCCGCTGGTGCGGTGGGTCTGATTGGCGCATGGGCGGTGCAGTTGGTCTATCGCAATGTGCGCCCACCGCATCGCCCGTCTGTTGAGTGAGCGGGGATTGGGATTGCGGATTCATGAAAGCCGGGATGTCGGTGGCGGTCATTCCGCGCCAAGCACCGGCGAGGTGCGGTGCGCGCCCAGTAAGGCGGTGGGCGTGCGTGCGCTGACACGCCTACGCCGACGCATGACCTTGGACCGATAGCTTTGCTGCGGCGCGTTGGGCGACACTCGGGAATTCTTTGATTCCCGCGAGGTCCGCATGTCGTCTTGGCTCAGGCGCAAATCCATCGATCAGGTCACCGTGCACGAGGCCGGCCGGCAACTGGTCCGCAGCCTGAGTTGGCCGCACCTGATCGCGCTGGGTATCGGCGCAATCGTCGGCACCGGCATCTACACGTTGATCGGCGTAGGCGCGGACAAGGCCGGCCCGGCGGTGCTGCTGTCGTTCGTGGCCGCCGGCATTGTATGCGCCTGCGCGGCGCTGGCGTATGCGGAGATGGCCACGATGATGCCGGCCGCCGGCAGCGCCTACACCTACAGCTACACCGCACTCGGCGAGAGCATTGCCTGGGTGGTGGGCTGGAGCCTGGTGCTGGAATACTCGCTGGTGGTCAGTACGGTGGCGGTGGGCTGGTCCGGCTACTTCGTCGGCTTCCTGCAGTGGCTGGGGGTCAACCTGCCGCATGCCCTGGTGGCCGGGCCGCATGCCGGCGGCATCGTCAACCTGCCGGCGGTGGTGATCACCTTCCTGGTGGCCGGCATGCTGATGGCCGGCACCAAGGAAAGCGCCACGCTCAATGCGGTGCTGGTGGTACTGAAGATCGTGGCGCTGGGCGTGTTTGTGGCGATCGCCCTGCCGGCCTTCGACAGCGCCAACCTGCAGCCGTTCATGCCGTATGGCTTCCCCAAGACCGCAGGCCCGGATGGCGTGGAGCGCGGGGTGATGGCGGCGGCGGCGATCATCTTCTTCGCGTTCTATGGCTTCGATGCGATCTCCACCGCAGCCGAAGAGACCAAGAACCCCGGCCGCGATCTGTCGATCGGCATCGTCGGTTCGATGATCGGCTGCACGCTGATCTATGTGCTGGTGGCGTTGTCGGCGGTGGGCGCGATGAGCTTCACCGTGTTCGGCAAGAGCCCCGAGCCGCTGGCGCTGATCATGCGCGAACTCGGCCACGGCAAGGCGGCGTTGGTGATCGGCGCGGTGGCGATCATCGCGCTGCCGACGGTGCTGCTGGCATTCCTGTACGGGCAGAGCCGCATCTTCTTCGTGATGTCGCGCGATGGCCTGTTGCCGCGCGGTTTGTCCAAGGTCAACGCACGCACCGGTACGCCGGTGGCGATCACGTTGTTTACGGCCGTGTTGGTGGCCGCGTTGGCCGGCGTGGCGCGGCTGGATGAAATTGCCGCCTTGGCCAATGCCGGGACGTTGGCGGCGTTCACCGCGGTGGCGGCGTGCCTGCTGGTGCTGCGCGTGCGCGAACCGACGCGTGCGCGGGCTTTCCGTACGCCGCTGGCGTGGGTGGTGGGTCCGGTGGCGATCCTGGGCTGCCTGTACCTGTTCTGGAGCCTGCCGAGCACCACGCAGGGCTGGTTCCTGGTGTGGAACGTGCTGGGTGTGGTGGTGTATGTGGCCTATGGGCGGCGGAATAGCCGCTTGGCGAAGGTTGGGTAGTTCCATCTCCCATCGGGAGAAGGTGGCCCGAAGGGCTGGATGAGGGGCGCCCCAGATATCTTTCAGTGCCATGCATGACGAACGCGTCGCCACGCGCCTTCAAGGTTGAATCGTCGATGGGAAAGTCTTGGCGGTAGCAGTCCCGTGCTGCACGACTGCTTGCGGATGCACGCTGACCACTCCCTTCTCCCATCGGGAGAAGGTGGCCCAAAAGGCCGGATGAGGGTACGGGCGAAGCGTGGTGTTATCCAACTGGGTCAGGGGCTTCGCTCCCTACCCTTACCCCAACCCCCGCTCCGCGCCCCGGCCCACGCACGAGGCGCGGGCGCTCCCAGGCACGCGCGCCAGTGGCGCGCAAGCTGTGCCTTATCGCCCCGCAGGAGAGGGGCTTGAGCACGTGCGCCGGCAACGTCAGGGCTTTCCCTCGCACTCCCCGCAACCCGGGGAGGAGCGTTGGCTCAAGGCGCGACTGCAGGCGTGGCGCAGAACGAGGTCGGGAGTGCGTCTGGTTGGGTGCCCCAGCCCTGGGTCGGCGCCTGCCTGGTCAGCGCGAACGACAGCGTGCCGCCCTGCTGCAACTGGGCCCAATCCAGGAACACCTGCCGCTGCGGCGCGCCGTTCAGATGCACGCTGTCCACGTATTGCAGCGCGCGGCCATCGGCGCCGGGGGCGTCGATGCGCAGGCGCTTGCCGTTGCCCAGGTTTAGCGTCACCCGCTTGAAGCGCGGGGCGTGCAGCAGGAACTGTCCGCTGCCCGGTACCGCCGGATACAGGCCCAGGGCGCTGAACAGGTACCAGGCCGACATCGTGCCGAGGTCGTCGTTGCCGGTGACGCCGTTGGGCGCGTTGGTGAACAGCTGCTGCGCAGCGCGCACCACGGTGGCGGTCTTCCACGGCTGGCCGATCAACGTGTACATCCACGGTGCGTGCAGATCCGGTTCGTTGTTGGGGTTGTAGCGGTACTGGTTGTAATAGCTGTACGGGCCGACCACCCAGTGCGTGCGCGCGGCGTTGAGCGGGTCCTTCAGCAGATCGTCGTAGGCGAAGAAGGCATCCAGGCGTTTGCCGGCCTGCTCGCTGCCGTGCATGGCCTGCAGCATGCCGGGGATGTCCTGCTGCACCAGCCACTGGTATTGCCAGGCGGTACCTTCGTGGAAGCCGTGCTGCGAGCGCGGGCTGTAGCGATCGTCCGAGGGGGCGTACCAGCTGCCATCTTCCAGCCGGGGCCGTGGAAACCCGCTGAAGCCGGTGTCGGTATCGCGCACGTTGGCGTCCCAGACGCTGCGCCAGTTGCCGCCGCGTTTGCGTAGCAACGCGCTGTCGTCGGGGTGGCCGAGCGCCTGCGCCATCTGCGCCAACGCGCAGTCGGCCAGCGCGTACTCCAGCGTGGCCGAGCCGCCGTGGTGCGGGTCCACATCCATGCCCTTGGACGGGAACGCGCGGTCGTATTGCACGAAGCCGTTGGCCAGGTAACTGGCGTTGCCGGAGCGGCCGGCGTGGCGCGAGTTGATCGGCGGTTGCTCGAAGGCGTTCTGGCGTAGCGCTGCGTACGCCTGCGCCTGGTTGTCCTGCAGCGCGCCGAAGCGCCACAGGTCGACCAGGAACGGGGTCACCGGATCGCCGGTCATGATGTTGGTATCGAAGTTGGCATAGCCCCAGCGCGGCAGCCAGCCGCCTTGCTGATGGATCGCCAGCAGCGAGCGACCGATGTCGCGCGCGCGCGTCGGCTGCAGCAACGCCAGCAGCTGGTTCTGCGAGCGATAGGTGTCCCACAGCGAGAAATACTCGTAATAGGTCCAGCCATCGGCGCGGTGGATCGCATCGTCGAAGCCGCGATAGCGGCCATCGACATCGCTGCCGGTCAGCGGCTGCAGCAGGGCGTGATACAGCGCGGTGTAGGCCACGCTGCGGTCGTCGGCGCTGGCGCCATCCAGCTGCAGGCTGGCCAGCTCCTTGCGCCACGCCTGCTGCGCGCGTTGGCGCATCTGCTCCAGGCCCAGCAGCTTGCCGCCGAGCATGCCGTCGGCGCGCAGGTTGTTGCGCGCACCTTCGGCATCCACGTGCGAGATGGCGCTGACCACGGTCACTGCGCGTGCGTTCTTGTTGTTGCCCAGCGGGAAACTGAGCCAGGCGCCATTGGGCTTGAGTTCGCCGCCCATGCCGTGGCGCGCATCGGGCACGCCGCCGTCTTCGCCCCACACGCCGTGCGCGGTGAACGGGCGGTTGAATTCCAGCCGGAACCAGGTGGTGTATTCGTGGCCGCCACAGAAACTGCGCGTGGTCAGTTTGCCTTCGACCACGCGGTCGCCGACCACCTGCAGCTGGCTGCCGATCACCACGTGGCGGTCGTTGGCCTGGCCCAGATTGACCAGCACATGGCCGGTGTCGGCGCCGGGAGCGAAGGTGTAACGCTCGGCCGCGGCGCGGGTGAGCGCGGTGGCTTCGGCGTCGATGCCGCCGTAGTCGGTCAGCCGCACCTTGTAGTAGCCGGCCTGGCCGACTTCGCCGTCATGGGTGTAGCGGGCGGCGTAGCGCTTCTGGTCGAAGGCCTTGGCGTCGCCGGTGTCGAAGTCGCCGCCCGGGCCGATGCGGCCGGTGACCGGCAGCACCGAGACCTGCCCGCCCTGCTCCCAGCAGCCGGCCCCGGACAGGAACGAATGGCCGAAGCCGCGGATGCTGGGGTCGTCGTAGCGCCAGCCGGCGTAGTGCGCGCCGATCGGGCTGACCTGGACCAGGCCGAACGGGGCCGAGGCACCGGGGAAGGTGTTGCCGTCGTCCTTGCTGCCGATGAAGGTGTTGACCTGCGCCGGGTCCTGCGCGGCCAGCGGCGCGGACACCGCCATGCCGAGCAGGCACAGGCCGACGGCAGCGCGGCGCCAGAACGGCAGCGCAGCGCCGCGGAAGACGGAACGGTCGAACGAAACTGCGCAGAGCATGCAAGACACCTCGGGGGAGCGGGCGACCGAAGCCGCAGGTGGAGGATCCCTGCCGAGCGCTGCACCACGCAGCGTTCGGCGTACAACGACCGCGTTCGAACGAGCGGCGGCCCGAGACCGGCCGGCACTCGCGTGCAGTGCCGGCGCCGGCACGGCCACCCGCTGCCGTCTGACGATCTCGCCGGGCATTGGTCGCCTCAGAAATCGAACACGTATTCTGCCGCGATCTCGCGCCCCACCGGACTGAACAGGCGGCTGTTGTAGAACTCGTAATCGAGCTTGTATGGATCCTTGTGGTTGTAGCCGGTGCTGTTGAAGACGTTGTTGACGTAGAGGTTGAGCTTCATCGCCGGAGTGATGCGATAGCCGAGATTGACGTTCCAGGTGATCGCCGGGCCGACGCGGCCGAAGTATTTGCGGGTGCTCTGGCCGAAGGTGGGGCTGGCCGGATCGGTGTCGGTGCAGTTGGCGCGGTCGTCGGGCACGCCGCCATCGGCAAACGGCACGCAACCGCCTGGGTTGTCGAGCCGGTCCAGGCCCCAGTGCGAGCGCACGCCGGGCACCGCGCCGACACGGTCGCCGTAGACGGTGGCGTTCCAGTTGCCGTACAGCCAGCTCACGCTGCCGCGCAGCTTGCTGCGGATGTCGCGGTCGCGACGCTCGGGGTTGGGATCGGTGCGGTAGGTCTGCTCGCGCATCGAGCGCAGGTTGGTGTAATCCAGACCCAGCTGGAAATCGCCGACGCCGGTTTCGAGTTGGTAGCGCGCCGACAGGTCCAGGCCGCGTACGTCGCGCTGGGCCAGGTTGATCGGGCCGCGCTCGATCGCGGTGATGGCGCCGCCTGCATCGCGCTGCACGCGGGCCAGGATCGAGGCGCAGTAATCGGCGCCGCCCGGGTTGGACCAGGCCTGGCCGGGGGTGATGGTCAGCCCGGTGCGGCAGCCGGCCTCGTCGCGCAGGATGGTGGTTTCGTCGATGTCGCGGATCTCGTCTTCCAGATGGATGCTCCAGAAGTCGGCGGTGAACGAGACATGCTCGAACGCGTCCCAGACAAACCCCACCGTCCACGAATTACCCAGTTCCGAGTCCAGGTCCGGGGTGCCGCGGCGATTGATGGCGAACGGATAGGTCACCGCGGTGTTGTCGCCGGTGCAGTTGTTGATCCGGTAGGCGCCGCTGGCGATGCAGCGGTACTGGTCGAGCGTGCGCACCTGCGCCGAGCTGGGTTGGCCGAGCAGGTAGTGCATGTCCGGGGCGCGGAAGCTGGTGGCGTAGCTGCCGCGCAACAGCAGGCTGTCGATCGGACGCCACTGCAGGCCGGCGCTCCAGGTGGATTCCTTCTGGGTGCCGATGTCGAGCAGGTTGGCGTCGTCGCTATAGGCCTTGTAGTCGCCGTAGCGGTCGTAGCGGCCGGCCAGGGTGGCGATCAGCGTGCTGGTCAGCGGCACGCTGAACTCCAGCCCGGCCGAATAGCGGGTGCGCTCGCCACCACCGCGGTCGACGTTCTGCACCTCGTAATCGAGATTGGCGCGTGGATCGGGATTGAGCCGGTAGCCCTGCTGCGCGGCTTCGGCCACGGCGGCGAATTCGATCGGCCCGGCCCAGCCGTCGGCCAGGGTACCGCTGAGGCTGAGCGCGCCCTGGTTGACCCAGGAGGCGGCGCGATTGACCGAGTGCGCGCCGATCTGCGCGTACTGGCCCGGCGTCAGTGGCGTCCACCAGCGCGCGCGGTCCAGCGCATAGGCCGGCAGCCCATCCACGGTGCCCAGCTGCGGGCCGAGGAAATAGGCGTTGGCGCGCTGCCAGTCCACCGTGGAGATGCGCTCCTGCACGCGGTAGTACGAACGGCCCAGTGAGGCCTCCCAATCGAAGCGCCCGTCGGCCAGGGTGCCGCGAAAACCGGCACTGATGTCCCAGGAGCGCTCGCGGTTGCGGTTGCGCAGCCCGGCCTGGCTGCCGACCTCGGCGGCGATGAACTGGCGCACGCCGATCAGTTGCTGGCCGCTGGTCACATCGTAGAACGCCGGGAAATCGAGCCCGGCCGGCAGCTGCACCGCAGGCGGCGAGGTGCCCCACTGCGCTTGGGAATCGAACACCGCCAGGTTGGTCCAGGCCTGCACCCCATTGCCGAACTCCCAGGTGCCGTAGAGATAGCCGGACAGGTCCTTGCTGCCGCTGCGCAGCAGCCAGTTGGCGTAGTCGGCGCTCAGCCCGCACAGCTGGCCGGTATTGCTGGTCACGCCGGTGTTGCGGTTGTAGAGCAGCCGGTCGGCCAGGTAGTACTCGCCGCCGAACTGCTCGCAGGCACCGGGCGGCGGCGCCTGGCGGGTGCCGCTGGCGTTGTCGATCAGGGCGATGCCGCTGCTGGGGCGAAATCCCACCCGGCGCTGCTCGGCGGTCCGGGCGCTGTAGGGCGCATCGCTGGCGTCGTCCATCTGCGGGCGGTCGCGGCCGAACAGCGGGTCGCGGCTGGTGTATTGCAGCGCGTAGGTCACGCTCCAGTTGTCGCCGGTGCGGCCGCCGGCCCAGGACACATCGGCGGTATCGCGGCCGCTCTCGGTGGAGGTGCCGCCGCGCATGCGGAACTGGTCGCCGCTGTAGTTCTGCTTGAGAATCACGTTGACCACGCCGGCGATCGCGTCCGAGCCGTAGATGGCCGAGGCACCGCCGGTGAGCACCTCGACCCGGTCCACCGCGGCGGCCGGGATGTTGCTGTAGTTGGAGACGTTGCTCTGGCCGTTGTACGGCAGCGGGTAGTCGGCCACGCGGCGGCCGTTGACCAGCAACAGGCTACGGTTGGGGCCCAGATTGCGCAGGTTGAGCGGGCTGGCGTTGGGCGTATGCGAGCCCCAGCTGACGTCGGCCTCCACCGTGCCGATGGCCTGGTTGAGGGTGCCGAGCATGTCGTAGACGGTGGTGAAGCCCTGCGCACGGATCTCCTCGGAACCGATGATCTGCACCGGCGCCGGTCCTTCGGCCTGGACGCGCTTGATGCGCGAACCGGTCACGGTGACGGCATCGAGCTGTTGCGGGGCGCTGACCTGCTGGGCCAGTACGGGCAGGGGTGACAGCAATGCGAGCAGCACGGCGCGGGACAGCAGCTGCGGGCGACAACGGCGGTGATCGGTCATTCAAGCGTCTCGTCGAGGACGGTAGTACGACGGAAAGACTTCGTCTTTTCAAACACTTGCGGGGGAATGGGGTACTTGGATCGATCTAAATTCGGTACAGTCGTGTGTCACGGGTTGGCAAAGATTAAGCATTCTCGCCCACCTGCTGCACACCGCGGTGCAGCAAAGTGTGCGGGTTCCGCCAGTTTTTCCGAGGTTTAGGTGTTTTGAATCAATCTGTTGCGAGTGCCCGGGTACTGCGTTTCCGGCGCGTGTCAGCTGCACTGACGGATGAGCCGGCTTGGGGTCAGATTGGGCTGCGTTGCGCGCGGTCGGTTGAGAGAGCTGCGCCTGGGCGTGTTGCGTATCGGTGGGCCGGACCCGCACCCCAACCCCCGCTCCGCGCCCCGGGCCCGCGCTAGCAGCGCGGGCGCTCCCAGGCACGCGCGCCAGTGGCGCGCACGCTGTGCCTTATCGCCCCGGGGGGAGAGGGGCCTGGTCCCCGGGGCTTGGTTCGCCCATAAAAAAGCCCGGTCAGTGACCGGGCTTGGCGACGCTGGCATGGCGGCGGGAGGGGCCGACGCGCCGGTGACGCAGTTGCTTCAGATCCAGCGCATGCCTTCGAACGGGTTCCAGCTGGTGCTGCCCTTCACCTTGTCCAGGTAATAGGAGTAGTTGGCGATCATGCCGGTCAACAACGACAACGGCAGCCACAGCACGTTCTGAAACGCGGCGGGCAGGAACGAGGCCACGATGCTGACCACGATGCTGATGCCGATCAGGCTCAACGCCTTGCGCCACAGGCCGATGATGAAGAAATAGATGACGCCGAAGAAGAAGGCATAGAAGTTCATGCCGACCTTGACCTTCTCGCCAAAGCTCAAGGTCTTCAGTGCGTTCTTGTAACTGGGGTCTTTGGGGCCACCGTGACGGTCGAAGAAATCGAAACGGAACTGCCACTTGGGACTGAGCTGGGTGCGATCGAAGGTGTCCATTCCAAACCATGTAGTTGAAAACGGTTACATGATAGGCGATCGCGTATTCATCGGCACGTTCGCGGGCGCCGGCAAGACGTGAGGGTCAGCCGCCGATCAGCTTCGGCAGTGGCTGCCTGCAGGACGCCGCACGTTATTCGCGCCCGTCGCTGACGCTGGTGCCGCGGCGCGCCCGGCGCAGCGCATACAGCGAGCGGTCGGCGCGATCGACCACCGCCGCCAGCGCCTCGCCATCGTTGCGCAGGGCGGTGCCCAGGGTGAACTGGATCGGCGCGTCGTCGGTGGCGGCCATGTAGTGGCGCGCCAATGCCGCCAGCTGCGGCTGGGTGGGTTGATGCAGCAGCACCAGGAACTCGTCGCCACCCAGACGGACCAGCCGGTCCTGGGTGCGCAGCGGTTGATTGAGGAACCAGGCCATCTGCACCAGTACCTCGTCGCCGCGCTGGTGGCCATGGGTGTCGTTGACCAGTTTGAACTTGTCCAGATCCACCACGATGCAGCCCCAGCGCACGCTGGGGTCGCGCTTGTCGAGCTCGTCCAGGAAGCGGCGGTTGTAGCAGTTGGTGAGCGGGTCGGTGAACGACCATTCCAGCAGCTGTTTCTCCTGCTGGTACTGGTTGGTGATGTCCTGGGCGTGCGCCAGTACGATGGTGGCGTCGGACTCCACGTCCAGCACGTTGCTGTACTGCCAGTGGCGCAGGCTGCCGTCGCTGGCGACCAGCTCGATCACCCCGGCGTCCTGACCGTCGAGCACCATGCGCGACAGATAGCCCTGCAGGGCGGCATGCCGCTCGGGGCGGACGAATTCCAACAACGAGCGGCCTTCCACACCGTCCACGCTGCGGCCCAACGAGCGCGCGGCGGCCGGATTGACGCTGATCAGGCGGCCATCCATGTCGTGGGTGCAGATCAGGCCCAGGCTGTATTGGAACATGTTGCGGAACTTGCGCTCGCTGGCGGCCAGCGCATCCACCGCACGATGGCGGTCGGTGACGTCCTGGATCGCGCCGATCAGGCGGGTGCGTCCGTCCACATGCTCCATCGAGCCGGTGGCGTGCACCCATAGCTGCCGGCCGGTGGCGCTGACCAGCGGCAGTTCCAGATCCCAGGGCGTGCCATCGTGCACGCAGGCCTCGACCGCCTCGGTGATCACCGCGCGCGCATCGAGCGGATAAAAGCCGATTCCCTCGGCCAGGGTCGGCCGGTAGCCCGCCGGCAGATCGTGCAGGCGGCAGGTCTGGTCCGACCAGGTCAGGGTGCCGCTGGCGACGTCCACTTCCCAGCCGCCGACGCCGGCAACCCGGCCGGTGCGTTCCAGGAACGCCTCGCTCTCGCGCAGGCGTTGCTGCAGTTGCGCATTGGCGTCTTCGCGCTCCAGCATCAGCCGGCGCTGCTCCAGGCCTTCGGCGGCAACCCTGGCCAGGTGCTGCAAGGCGGCCAGTTGCGCCGGCTCCAGCGCGCGCGGGCGCTGGTCGATCACGCAGACGGTGCCCATGCGCAACCCGTCGGACAACACGATCGGCGCGCCGGCGTAGTAACGGATCCCCGGCGCCTCGGTGACCAGCGTATTGTCGCAAAAGCGCGGATCGGCCGGCGCATCGCGTACTTCCATCACCGCATCGTTCTGGATGGCGTGGGCGCAGAATGCGAGTTCGCGTGGACTTTCGCCGGCGTCGGGCAAGCCGATATTGGCCTTGCACCATTGACGATGCTCATCCACCAACGACACCAGCGCGATCGGCGTGCCCGCGATCGCCTGCGCGGCGGCCGCCAGCGCATCGAAGAACGGTTCGGTATCGGTATCGACGACCTGCAACAGCGCCAGACGCGACAGCCGCTCGGTCTCGCGGGAGGTGGATGACACAAAGGCGTCGCAGTGGCTCAATGGAATGCTCGCTTGTTCGCCGGGCAATCTGCTCAGTCTAGCGGACCGGACATACCTGCTAACGCAGCGTTGCGTGCGCCATCGCACAGAAGATACGCTGTGCGCGGCCCGCGCGCCACGTGGCGACCGCATGGGCACGGCATGGGCACGGCCTGCGCGAGGCATCCCGCGCGCTGCCGTCAGCGCATGTCTGCACTCGCAGGCAGCTGCGCCAAGCCCTGGCCCACCTGCAGCGCGGCGGCCACATTGCGCGCAGCGATGCGCACGTTGCTGGCGGCGTCGGCCAGTGCCTGCTCCACCGTGCAGGCGCGATGCACCACCGCAAACATCGCGTCGATGCCATGGCCATGCAGCAGCGCGGCGCCGTTGCCCAGGCAACCGGCGATGGCGAGCACCGGCTTGCCGTGCCGCTGCGCCACGCGCGCCACGCCCACCGGGGTCTTGCCGTGCAGGCTCTGGCCGTCCAGACGGCCTTCGCCGGTGATGACCAGATCGGCCTGGGCGACCAACGCATCCAGCCCGAGCGCCTGCGCCACGATCTCCACGCCGGGCCGCAACTGCGCGCCCAGGTACGCCACCAGCGCCGCGCCCAGGCCGCCGGCCGCGCCGCCGCCGGGCAGGTCGTGCAGGCGCACACCCAGGTCGCGTTGCAGCACATCGGCGTAGTGCTGCAGGTTGCTGTCGAGCTGGCGCACCATGCCGGGGGTGGCGCCCTTCTGCGGGCCGAACACCGCCGAGGCGCCGGTCGGGCCGATCAGCGGGTTGTCCACGTCGCAGGCCACTTCGAACTGGCAGTCCTGCAGCCGCACGTCCAGGCCCTGCGTGTCGATGCGGGCCAGCGTCGCCAGCGCGCCGCCGCCAGGGCCGATCGACTCGCCCTGCGCATCCAGCAGCCGCACGCCCAGGGCCTGCGCCAGACCGGCGCCGCCGTCGTTGGTGGCGCTGCCGCCGATGCCGATGACGAAGCGCCGCGCGCCGGCATCCAGCGCGGCCAGGATCAACTCGCCCACGCCCGCAGTGCTGGTGCGCAGCGGCGCGCGCTCGGCCGGCGGCACCAGCGCCAGGCCGCTGGCGGCGGCCATTTCGATCACCGCGGTGCGGCCGTCGCCGGTCAGGCCGAAGAATGCCTGCACCGGGATGCCGAGCGGGCCGCTGACCGTGCAGTCGATCACCCGCCCGTCGGTGGCCGCCACCAGCGCGTCGACCGTGCCTTCGCCGCCATCGGCCACCGGCACCTTGCGGTACTGCCAGTCGGGGAACACCTCGCGGAAGCCGGCCTCGATCTGGGTGGCCACCTCCAGCGCAGACAGGCTTTCCTTGTAGGAATCGGGCGCGATGACGATCTTCATGGGCACACTCGCTGGGACGGATGCATCACTGGTTCACCGCGCGTGCCGGCACCCGCAGCACCAGCGCGGCGCCCAGCAGCATGGCCCCGGCCAGCACGTACAGCGCCAGCTCGGTGCTGTGGGTGGCGTCCTTGATCCAGCCCACCAGGTACGGGCTGACGAAGCCGGCGACCTGGCCGGTGGAGTTGATCAGCGCCAGCCCACCGGCCGCAGCGGCGGCAGTGAGGAAGCCGTTGGTCAGCGGCCAGAACAGCGGCAAGCCACTGACCGCGCCCATCGTGGCCAGGGTCATGCCGAACAGGGCCAGGCCCAGGTTGTCGGTGACGCTGGCGGCGATGCACAGCCCGGCCGCCCCCATCAGCAGCGGCATCACCAGATGCCAGCGGCGCTCGCGGCGGCGGTCGGCCGAGCGGCCCATCAGCACCATGAACACCGCCGCGGCCAGGTACGGAATGGCGCTCATCAGGCCGATCCGCATGGGGTCGGTGACGCCGCTGCCCTGGATGATCGAGGGCAGCCAGAAGTTGATCGCATACACCCCGCTCTGGATGCAAAAGTACACCGTGCCCAGCATCCACACCGCCGGGTTGCGCAGCACCGCGCCCAGCGAGCTGGAGGCACCGGCCGGCTTGCCGGCTTCGTCGGCGGCCAGCGCGCGGGTCAATGCCTGCTTCTCCTGCGTGTCCAGCCAGCTCGCCTGCTGCACGCCATCGCTGAGCAGGAACCACACCCCGATGCCCAGCAACACCGTGGGCAGGCCCTGCAGCAGGAACATCCATTGCCAGCCGGCCAGGCCACCCTGCCCGGCCGAAAAATGGCCGAGGATCCAGCCCGACAACGGCCCGCCCAGCACGCCGGAGATCGGGATGGCCGACATGAAGACGGTCATGACCCGGCCGTGCTGGGCGCGCGGAAACCAGCGCGTCAGGTACAGCACGATGCCGGGGAAGAAGCCGGCCTCGGCCGCGCCGGTGAGCAGGCGCAGGGTGTAGAAACCGGCCGGGGTGCGCACGAACATCAGGCAGGTCGACAGCAGGCCCCAGCTGACCATCATGATCGCCACCCAGCGGCGCGCGCCGATGCGCTGCAGGATCAGGTTGCTCGGCACCCCGCAGGCCAGATAGCCGATGAAGAAGATGCCCGCGCCCAGCCCGTACACGGTTTCGCTCATGCCCAGATCGCCCAGCATCTGCAGCTTGGCGAAGCCGACATTGACCCGGTCCAGGTAATTGAACAGGTAACAGACGAACAGGAACGGGATCAGCCGCCACAGGATCCTGCGGTAGGTCGGGGCCATGCCGTCGGGGGGCGGCAGGGGCCGGGAGGCTTGGGTCATCGCACGCTCCAGCAGTCGGTGGGCCCACCGGCGCACAGTGCCCTGGCACTGGCACCGCACAGGGGTCGGCGCATTCTAGTTGGCGCTTGTTCCAGGAAGCATCGTCAGCCTGCTGCCTGGCTGTGGGCAGGTAAACGCCAGTTTTTGTGCAAATGCCCAAATCCACATCAGGTGTCCCGAGCGTGTGCGAGGCTCGGAATGCTGCAGCAACCATGCTGGTGCAGAGCTGGCCGCCCCGATACAGCGCGGTCACCCGGCCAAGTGACCACCGGGCCGACAGCTAGAGCTGACGCACCACGCCCCCTCCCGATCAGCCAATCCGGCGACGCCGCAGCAGCAACGCGCTTCTACCCCAGCCCTGCACCAACAACCAAGCCAGCGCCCCACCGCCAGGCGCTATGCAGGACCAGCCCCGCACGACAGACCGCCTCGGCCTTGCGAATCCCGAATCCCGACTGCCCAATCCCAGCACTACCTCCCCACTCCCGATTCCCCATTCCCCACCGCATACGCCTGCGCCTGCCCCATCACCCGCAGCAGGTTGCCGCCCCAGATGCCTGCGATCTGCTGTTCGGTGTAACCCTTGCGCAGCAGCCAGGCGGTGATGCGCGGCAGGTCGGAGACATCTTCCAGGCCGACCACGCCACCGCCGCCGTCCCAGTCCATGCCGATGCCGACGTGCTCGGGCCCGACCACCTTGAGCACATGCTCCAGATGGGCGAAGAAATCCTCCTCGGTGGCGCGCTTGATCGGGTAACGCGCATCCAGGTCCTTGAGCGCGGCGCTCAGGGCCGTGCCGTCGGCGATCTTGATGTGCTCCCAGCCGCCGTATTGCTCGGTCAGCGCCTTCTCGGCGGCCTTGCGCTCGGGGCTGGCGCCGCTGTCGACCAGATAGCCGCCGTAGGAATTCACCTGGATCACCCCGCCGTGCCGGGCCAGCACCTTCAGCCGCGCGTCGTCGATATTGCGCGGATGGTCGAAGACCGCACGCGCGCC
Source organism: Xanthomonas sp. CFBP 8151 (assembly GCF_011761885.1). Lineage (NCBI taxonomy): Bacteria > Pseudomonadati > Pseudomonadota > Gammaproteobacteria > Lysobacterales > Lysobacteraceae > Xanthomonas > Xanthomonas sp. CFBP 8151. The sequence goes on along the minus strand of NZ_JAASQZ010000002.1, from coordinate 1,364,329 downwards.
ACTGTGCGAGAGCACGATCGGCACCGGCGACAATGCGATCAGCTGGTCGAACACCGCATCGGAGGCATGCGATTGATCGATCACGATGCCCAGCGCCTGCGCCTGTTGCACCAGTTGCCGGCCGGCCGGGCTCAGGCCCTTCCACTCCGGGCCCTTGGGGTCGGTGGCCGAGTCGGCGAACTCGTTGTTGAGAAAATGCACGGTGCTCATCAGGCGCAGGCCTTGCGCGTAATAGAAGCGCAGCAGGGTGGGGTCGGCCACCAGCGGGCTGGCGTTTTCCATGCTGATGTACACCACGCGCTTGCCATCGGCCTTGATGCGCGCGGCATCGGCGGGCGTGCTGGCGAAGGCGAAGCGCTGCGGTTGCGCGGCCACCAGCGTGTGGATCTTCAACAGCCGCTGCAGGCCGGCATCGCGATCGTCCAGGTGCGCGGCCGCACTGCGATTGCCCTGCCCGGTATAGACCGCCCAGAAGCCCCCATCCAGCGCGCCTTCGACCATGCGCGGGTAATCCACCTGCGACAGCCGGTTGCCGGCATGCGCCTGCAACACGTCGAAGTCGGGGCGCTCCAGGTTGGCCGGCGTGTCCAGATGCGAGTCCAGCGTGACCAGCCGCTGTTGCAGCGCCGTGGCGCGCGCCAGCTCGGCCTTGGAAAACTCCAGCGCGTGGCCGGATGCGGCCACGGCCAGACTGAGCAGGATGGCGGTGCACAGGCGATGCAGGGTCATGGCAGCTCGCAGAAGAATGGGGGGATGCATCGATCATAGCCGCGCTTGCCTCAGCCGCTGCACGATCCGGGGATGTCGCGTGCGTGATCCACTGACCACGCGCCAGCACTCACTTGCGTTCGAAGAACTCGTGATACGCCTTGGATTTGCCTTCCGGCGACTTGCCCACGCCATTGCGGATCAGCGTCTTGCCGTCTGCAGAGAACGTCCAGAACTCGCCGACGATCACGTCGTCGTCCTTCATCTTGAGGATCTGGTAGGTGTCGGCGCCGGTCTTGCTCACCGCGATCTGGTTGAAGCGCGCCTGCTCGTCGAGCGGGCTGGGCTTGCCATCCAGCGTGGTGACGTAATCGACATTGTACGGTGCCTGCGGCCGGGTGGTGTTGATGGAGTGGTATTCGATGCGGTTGTCGGAGAACTGCACGTTGATGGTCAGCCGCATGCCCTTGGGAAACTTGCCGTCGCTCCAGTTGGATTTGGATTCCACCAACGTCCAGGCGCCGTCGTGCGGATCGGCAGCGAATGCGGTGGAGGTAGCAGTTAACGCCGAAACGGCGAACAAGACGGTGGTCAGGAAGGTGCGCATGGGCGATGTCCTTGGATGCAGGGATGTGCTGTGGGTGATGTCGAGATGGCGACGTCAAAAGTCGGTGCGCGATTCCAGGTGCTGCTCGACCTGCGCGCGTGTTGTCCACAAGGTGCGGAACTCGCCTTTGGACAGCAATGGCAGCTGGTCGCTGATGTGCGCCGAGCCAGGTTGGCTGGCATTGCCGTAGCTCATCAGGCCCTTGGCCTTGATGGGCGTGGAAAACTCCACCAGCGAGACCCAGGTTTCGCCGTGCTGCGGCAGGCGTTGGCCATCGGCATTGGGCGGGTTCCAGGTGATCACGTCGAACGCGCCGAGATTGCCGAAGCCGCCGCGGCCAGGCACATCCACATCGCCCAGGTGGAAGCGCGACACCTCGCCGTACGGCCGATCGATGGCGCCATAGGCCTGCCTGGTACTGGCAACGGCCTGCTTGAGTTGACGCAGCGCCAGCGCCGGGTCCTTCAGGCCGCTGGGCGTGGTCAGCGGAGCGTCCAGCGACCACGGCGTGGCATAGCCGGCCTGCGAGAGATAGCGCGCATCGCCGGTGAACAAGCGCGCCCATTGCTCGAACAACAACGCGCCGCGACTGTCGGCTTCGAAGTGGCGGTCCCAGGCCTTAAGCACGTTGACGGCGGCGAGAATATCCGGATCGGTGCTGTCTGCGGCGGCAGCGTACAGCTGTGGCAATGTGCGATCGGCCGCCAGCGCCTGCGCGGTACGCTTGAGCGCAACCAGCTGGTCGAAGTCGATGCTGTCGTGCTCGGCCAGCATCTTCACCGAGTTCTGCGCGCGCAGTGACATTGGTCCCAATGGCGCGACATAGGCCGGAAATGCACTGGGGTCCAGCACCCGCGGCCAGCTCGCCAGCCACGGCGGGTCGTTGGTGTTCTGCACGAAACCGCCGGCCGGGTTGATCACCTTGGGCAGCTCGTCGTAGCTGTGTACCTCGCGCCACAACGTGGCCGCGGTATCGCCCGGTACCAGCCCGCTCCAGTATTTCAGATCGCCCTGCGCATGCCTGGGCAGGATGCCGTTGTCCAGGAACAGCACGTTGCCGGCGTTGTCGGCGTAGACGATGTTGAACATCGGCACCTGCAGTTGCTTGAGCGCGCGCTGGAACTGGGCAAAATTTTGCGCCTTGCCCATGTCCCAGTACTGCTTGAGCATGTCGGGGCGATCCAGGCCGGCCACACGCAGCGCCACGGTGCTGCCGTCGTAACGTTCGAACACCGGGCCGTGCACCGACTGCCGCAGCTGCAAGGTCTGTTCTTTCAGCGCGCCATCGGCCTGGCGGATCTTCAGCGTTCTGGTTTCACGCTTGAACGGCAGCACTTTGCCGTCCAGCAGATAGCCATCGCCCGACAACGTCAGTTTGTAGGTGGTCTGGCCCAGCAGCGTGTTCACCGTGTTGGTGAAACCCAGTTGCTTGTTGAAGCCGAAACGCAGGATCGGCAGGCCCACCTGGGTGGCGCCGTAGAGATCGACGCCGGGGCCGTTGAGATGCGCTTCGTAGTAGGTGAAAAAGCCGCTGCCCCAGGGCAGATGCGGGTTGGCCAGCAGCATGGCGTGGCCGTCGCGGGTCTTGCTCGGCATCAGCGCCCAGGCGTTGGAACCATCGCGGGCCTGGCCGTCCTTGGGCGGCTCACCCAGCACCTTGGCCGGCGAGGCGATGTAGACGTAATTCATCAGCCGGTGCGCGTGCGCCACCACGTCCACGCCGGTGATCGGCAGCACCGCCTTGACCTCTGCATCCAGGGCCTGCGGGTGTGCGGCCGCGTAGTCGTTGATGCCTTGCGCGAATGCGTCCAGGTCGGCCCGAAAGCCCGGGGCCTGTTGTCGGTACCACTGCTGCGCGCGTGGGTAGACATCGTTGCTGGCCAGCCAGCGATCCTGTTCGGCGTACTGCTCGCCCCAGTATTCGGCGGCGCGGCCGCGTGCTTCGCCATAGAGATGCAGCAGCAGATTGCCGTGGCTGTGGGTCTGCGCCCAGCCGAAGCCGTAGAAGGTGCCGGCTTCGGTCCTGGCATAGATATGCGGCACGCCGTAGCGGTCCCACAGGATTTCGCCGCTGTCCTTGCCGGCGCCGGCCAGCGCCGCCAGCGGGGCGCAGAACAATGCGATCAACAGCCCTGCGCAGAGGGAAGCACTGCGCGCATGCGCCCGCATCGAAGAAAGTCGCGGCACTGGATCACTCCTCAAAAGGTGTAGGTCAACTTGGTGTAATAGGACCCGCCGGTGAAGCCGTACGGCACGCTGGTGACGTAGAAACCGCTGCCGGTGCTGGCGACCGCGCCGATGTTCTTCGGGTATTGGTTGAACAGGTTGTTGGCACCCAGCGTCCAGGTGATGCGCTCGGACAGTGCGTAGGACGCTTCCAGATCGGTGATCCATTTGGCCGGCACGTGTTCGTCGTTGGCCGGGTTGTTCTCCAGCACATCGAAGCTGCCGAAGCGGTTGACACGCACGTTGAGCGCGAAGTCGCCGATCACCCAATTGCCGCCCAGCAGCAACTTGCTGCGCGGGGTACGCGACAGATAGCCGCGCGAGGCGCGGTCGAACAGTTCGTAGCCGGCGCCCAGCGAATCCAGCGCGGCCGGGTTGTCGGCGATGCGGGTGATCTCGGTTTTGTTGTAGTTGTAGCCCAGGTTCCAGTTGACCCGGCCCCAGTCGCCGGCCTCCATGCGCCAGGTGGCCACCACGTCCACGCCTTCGGTGCGGGTGTCGATGGCGTTGGTGAAGTACTGCGCGCTGTCGACCCCGGACACGCCGGCGCGGGTCAGCAGGTCGGTGACCGCCGCACCGGTGATGTAGCCGGTCATGCCGATGCGATCGTCCAGATCGATGCGGTAGGCATCCACGGTAAGGCTGAGCGCCCGCGAGGGGTTGTAGGTGAAGCCGATGCTGGCGTTGGTGGATTCCTCCGGCTTCAGCGGCTCGGCGCCCAGTGCCAGCGCGGCGGGGGAATCCACCGGCAGCGTCTTGGCAAGGAACAGCTCGCGATCGCCGTTGTCCAGCGTGCGCCAGCTGCTGTTGGTGGCCGCATACAAGGCCTGCGCCAGGGCGGGCGCGCGGAAGCCGGTGCTGACCGCGCCACGCAGCGCCAAGCTGGGCGTCATGGCCCAGCGCGCGGTGAACTTGCCCACCGCGGTGTCGCCGGCCGAATCGTCGAAGCGCTCGTAGCGCCCGGCCAGGCCCAGCGACACGCTGTCGGCCACGTCCCAGGTCAGGTCGACATAGGCCGCGCCGCTGTTGCGATCCAGGCTGCCGGCCTCGTCGGGCTGGAAGGTGATCGCGCCTTGCGCGCCGGGCGGCGGCGCCTGCCCGGCGCGCGGATGGCTAGCCGGAAACACGTAGTCGCCGGCCGCATACGCCGCCTGCTCGCCGGCCTGGATCTGGTATTTTTCGTAGCGGTACTGTGCCCCCAGCGATACCTGCAGCGGGCGCTCGGCCAGTTGCAGGCCACGGGTGATGTCCAGGCTGGTGGTCCAGTCGGTGGAGGTCAGCTGGCCGAGATAGAACGCGGTGGGGCTGGTCGGCCCCAGGCTGGCGTTGAGCGTGTGCAGGCCGTCGCGTTGTGAGGCGTTGCGGCCGTAGCTGGTGGCCAGGTCCCAGTCCCACTGGCCCCACAGGCCCTTGATGCCGGCAGTGAACTCGTAATCGGTTTCGTCGATGCGCAGGCGCGGGCTGTAACCGTCCGGATAGATCTCCTGCAGGGTGTTGTTGGCGTTGGGATTGCGGAACGACCATTCCAGGTCGCTCAGGCGGCGGCTGTAGGTCGCATAGGAATAACCGCGCAACTCGCCACCCAGGCCGAGTTCGGCGTTGTAGGACAGGTTGGCGCCCTTCTGCCAGGGCTGGCCGAAGTTGCGTGTGATCAGGCGGTCGGCAGTGGCCTCGCGCGGGTCCGGCTGGCCGTTGACCGGGTAGTACAGCCGGTAATCGTCGGCCACCGGCACTGCGCGATTGGAGGTTTGCTGATACCTGGCGTCGGCGGCCAGATAGACGAAGCCGTCGCTGCCTAGTGCCAGGCCCTTGCCGATGCTGGCGCTGCTGCTGTCGCCATCGGCGCGGTCGATGTTCTGGCCCCACAGCAGGTCGGCCTTGCCGCCATCGGCGTCGGATTTGAGGAGGATGTTGATGACGCCGGCGATCGCATCGGAACCGTATTGTGCGGCGGCGCCATCGCGCAGTACCTCGATGTGGTCCACCGCCGAGACCGGGATCAGGCTCATGTCCACCGGCACCGAGCCGCGCCCGACGATGCCGGCGATGTTGATGCTGGCGGTGCGATGACGGCGCTTGCCGTTGACCAGCACCAGGGTGTGATCCGGATTGAGCCCGCGCAGCCCGCCGGTGGCGATCACATACGAGGTGCCATTGCCGGATTTGGCCGGTGCATTGAACGACGGCACCAGATCGTTGAGCGCCGCCAGCAGGCCCGGGCGACCGGTCTTTTCCAGTTCCGCCGCGCCGATCACATCGATCGGGGTGGGACTTTCGGTGACGGTGCGCTGCACGCCGCGCGCGCCGGTGACCACCACCGCATCCAGATTGCCGACGGCGGCATCTGCGGGCGGCGTGGACGCTGCCGGCGTGGCTGCGGGTGCGTCCATTTGTGCGTGGCCCACACCCGGGTGGCCGTGCAACGCGGCCGTCAGCGGCTGCGCCGAGGCCAGCGTGATGCGCTCGCCGTCGTCTTCGACCACGCTCAATCCGGTGCCGGCCAGCAACTGCCGCAATGCCACGCGCGATTCCAGCGTGCCCTGCACGGCCGGCGTGCGTACCTGTTGCAGATATTCGCCCGGTGCCACGATCTGCACGCCGGCCTGCCGGGCAAACTCCGGCAACGCCACCACCGCATTGCTCTCGGGGAGCGAGAAGGTGCGCCCCTGCGCTGACGCTGCCACGGCATGTCCCGCTGCCATCATCGCCACGGCCGTGCCGATGGCCTTGCTCAAACGCCTGCTTGCTGCCTGCATCACTGCTCTCCGCTGGCGCGCGTGCGCCGCTGTCCGGTCGTTGTCACCATTGCTGTGTGGCCCCATGTCTATTGGATGCGTGGCCGTCGCTTTTCCGCCATCGACATCGCTGGTAGTGACGTGCAGCGGGGCACATCACTGCGCGAGTGCGCCGCGCAGGTGGATGCCGCCACGGGTGTGTTCGATCTGCAGGCCCATGCTCAGCGCGACGGAGCGTGCAAAGCCTTCCGGATCGTTGGCCGAGTACAGGCCGACCACGGTGCGCCGCGCCACCGCGGGGTCGTCGATCAGGATGCGGATGTCGTTGTAGCGGGCGAATTCGGCTGCGGCCTGCGCCAGCGTGTCGCCATCGAAGGCGATCATGCCCTCGCGCCAGACCAGCAGCTGCTGCACGCGCCGTGCTGGCAGCGGCTGTACCTGCACCGCCCGCCTCGGGCTGACCATGGCCTGCATGTTGGCTGTCACCCGCTGCGGTGCGCGCTGTTCGGCCTCCACGTCGACGGTACCTTCGCGCACGACCACCTTGACGGCATCGTCCTGCCGCCGGCGCACGCTGAAACTGGTGCCAACCGCGCGCACTTCCGCGCCGGCCGCCATCACCACGAACGGGCGGTGACGGTCCTTGGCCACGTCGAACAAGGCCTCGCCGCGCAGTAACTGGACCTGGCGACGGGCGGCGCTGAACTCCACCACCACCTCCGAGCCGGAGTTCAGCGTGACCGCCGAGCCGTCTGCCAACGGCAGGCGCAACACCTCGCCGATGCGGGTGAGGTGATGGCCGCTGGCGGGCACGCCGTTGTCGGGCACGGCCTGCTGCACTGCCAGCATGCCGGTGGCCGCAGCGACCACACAGGCGGCAAGTGCGGCCAGCCACCTGCCGCGTCGATGCGTGCGCCGCGAACGCGTCGTTTCCGCGCCAAAGCCCTGCCCCAAGGCACGCGCGCGGTCGAAATGCAGGTGCACCGCGTGCGCACGTGCATAGGCGCCGCGATGGCGCACGTCTTCGGCCAGCCAGCGGTCGCGCTGCATGCGCTCGGCCGGCGTCAGCCGGTCGCCGTCTTCGCGGCCCACCCAGGCGGCGGCAATGTCGTCGATGCTGCGCATGCTCAGCTGCCGCGCTGCGGATCGGCCAGGCGCGTGGCCGGCGCAGCCTGGCCCGCAATCGGTGCGGGTGCGGGGGTGCGGCCCATCCGCGCCATCAGCAGCCGCAATCCCTTCACGATGTGTTTTTCCACGGTGTTCTCGCTGATTCCGAGCCGCGCGGCGATCTCGCGCTGCGACAGGCCGTCGACCTTGCGCAGCAGAAACACCTGGCGGCATTTGTCCGGCAGTGCCGCCAGCGCTTCGCCGATGCGGCGCAGCTCCTGACCGGCAATGGCGTGGCGCTCGGGTGAGCGCTCGTCCTGTGTGATGTCCAGGCGCTCGATTTCCGCCACGCTTTCGATCGAAACAATTCTGGCGCGGCGCACCTGCTGCAGCAGCACCGACTGCGCGGCGGTGAACAGATAGGCGCGCGGGTTGGCGATATGGCCCACCTCGCCCAACCCGGCCAGGATGGCGTAGGTCTCCTGGATGACATCGTCGCAATCGACGTTGCCGGGGGCGTGCTTGCGCAGCCAGCGCCGCAGCGCCGGCTCGTGCGGCAGGACCTGCGTCGCCAGCCAGGCGGCGCGCTGGGAATCGATGGCCGGCATCTAGGACGCGGCCGCTGACGTGCCCGCACGTCGAAGTGAGCAAGTCATTGCGTTCTCCGGGGGATTCGAGCGAATGACCTGCTCTTGAAGTCACGATGCGTCAGCGACGCAACTCCGCCATGCCATCTGACGGGTGGTTCGCTGCGATGGCACTACCCGCGCAGCGCGCGCTGCACGTCACCAGCTTGGGCAGCGATTGGTTGCTTTCGCCGACCAGGCCGATCACATCGCGACATCGATCGCGATCGATGCGGATGTTTCCAGCCTGGTGACCGCCGCCGTGCAGATCGCGCCGGACATCGACAATGCCCGGTCAGATGCGGCCAACGAAATGGCTGTTGGCAATGACCTGACTGCTTTGGGTTATGCAGGCGCGCCACGCACCAGAGCGCGCTGCCACGCGAACGGCCACGCCACGGTGATGGGCGGCCCGTGCAGGGCAATGCGGTACCTGGCGGTTTGAGCGTGTGGCATCCGGGCGCGACGATGGGCGCCAATGCGCAAGCCGGGTCCGTCTTCATGGGGCCGGGCGGCTTCGGTACGGGCAACAGTGCCGGCACCACGCAGGTGCGTGGCGATATCGAATTGCGCGAAGGCACCCCGCCTACCCAAGGCGTGTTCGACGGCTACGCCGATGGCGCGACGATGCGCCATCCCAAGTGCGGTGCCGACCTGTGCCAGGCCGTGCCGGAGATCACCGCGCGCCCGGCGGCCTGGTGCTGGGGCGCACCGGAGCCGACAGCAAGCGCTGATCGACAATGCCCAGGCCAGGGATGCCCGCACAGTACAGCACGGCTGCCGGGCGGCTCACACGCCGCCGCATCGGCAATCCAAGGGTCGCAGGCCACGCAAGGGCGCAGCCGCCTGCAGGAATGCATGCGCTGCCCATCGCGACCGTGCTCGCCTGACGCCCGCGTGCGGTGTCAGGCGCGACTCAATCGCCCAGTTCGTCCAGGCGCGCGCGCACGCTCTCGACATCGACGTGCTCGCGCACATGCAGCCACTGCCGCGCCCACACAGCGCGCAGCACGATCCACGCACCGAGCACGCCCAGGCAGGTCGAGCCCAGCGCCAGCAGCAACGGATGCAACGGCGAGCCGCTGCCGGTCTGGAACAGATACATGAAGGCGCCGGCGAACAGCAGCCACATGCCGAACACCGGCCAGTTGCTGGCCAGCAGACTGGCATGGGGCCGCTCGATCTCGCCCAGCAACCGGGTCAGCGCCTTGCGTTCCTCATCGTCCGGTGTCATCGACTGGCCGCTCCACGGGGTGATCGCCGCGCTAGACCACGCGGCAGAAAACAGCCTTCAGATAGCGCGATTCCTGCACGTGCGCCATGAACGGGTGGTCCGGACCGGCACCGGCCACCTTCAGGATCTGGATGGTGCGCCCGGAGAAATACGAGGCGCGCCGCAGCATGTCCAGAAATTCCTGCTCGGCCACCAGCCCGGTGCACGAGAAGGTGGCGAACAGGCCACCGGGCTTGACCACGCCCAGCGCCAGCTTGTTCATGTCCAGGTACTTCTTCAGCGCCGGAATCACCTGCTCGCGGTCGCGGGTCATCTTGGCCGGGTCCAGGATCACCACATCGAACTGCTCGCCGCGGTTGGCCGCATCGCGCAGCCAGGGGAAGATGTCGGCCTGCACGAACTTGGGCCGCACGTTGTTGAGCTTGGCGTTGCCCTTGGCGATGGCGATCACGTCCTCGTCGATGTCCACGCCCAGCACCTCGGACGCGCCGCGCGCAGCCGCATACACCGCAAAGCCGCCGGTGTTGCAGCACAGGTCCAGCACGCTCTTGCCTTGGACCTGCTCGCTCAGCCACTGGCGGTTCTCGCGCTGGTCGGCGAAGAAGCCGGTCTTGTGCGCACCGGCCGGATCGGCGCGGAACTTGATGCCGTATTCGGTGATCACCGACGCGTCGGTGGTGGTGTTGCCGTGGAAGTCGAAGCTTTCCTGCTTTTGCACGTGCTCGTCGGCAAAGCTGTGGAAGCGGCAGCCCGGGAACTGCTCGCGCAGCGCCTCGTAGATCCATTCGCGGTGGCGGAACATGCCGGCGGCGAAGAACTCCACCACCACCAGGTCGCCGTAGCGGTCCACCACCAGGCCGGACAGGCCGTCGCCTTCGCTGTGTACCACGCGCCAGGCATCGGACACCGCGTCGAGCTTGAGCCAGTCGCGGCGCAGACTCACTGCCGCGGCGATCTTGCGCGAGAACCAGCCCGCATCCACCGGCACCGCCTGGTCGGTCTCCAGGATGCGCACGGCGATGCGCGAGTGGCCGTTGTAGAAGCCGCGGCCGACCCACTCCCCGTCCACGCCGACCACATCGACGATGGTGCCGGGTTTGGGCTTGGCGGCGGGCTTTTCCACCAGCTTCTGGAAGATCCACGGGTGGCTGGAGCGCCACGCATTCTTGAGTCGGACGACGGGGACTGGAATATTCATCCGCCCATTGTATCCGGCTGGATTGACGTGCCTGCCCCGGGCACGCAGAATCTGGCACAGAAGGGGAGTAGCTCCCAGCGTTGTCGCCGTCATGACGAGTCCTGCCAGCCAGGCTCCGGTGCAACGGCAACCGGCCCGGCCGGTTGTGAGCGAGACCTTCGCCGCGCAGGCGAAGGTCCGTCACCCGGAATCCACGATTTCCGTGTCACAAGGCCTCAGCCCACCGGCTGTCCAGGTCGTTTCACTTTCGGGATTCTTGTATGCAAACCATTGGCAATGTCTGGTTATGGGGCGGCTTCGCGATCGTGGTGATCGTGGCGCTGTTGGTCGATCTGGTGCTGATGCGCCATGGCGGTGCCCACAAGGTCACCTTCAAGGAAGCCACCTGGTGGAGCATCGGCTGGGTGCTGCTGGCGCTGGCCTTCAACGCGGGCCTGTGGTGGTACCTGCAAGGCAGCATGGGCGATGCGGCGGCCGATCGCATCGGGCTAGAGTTCCTGACCGGCTACCTGGTCGAGAAATCGCTGGCGGTCGACAACATCTTCGTGTTCCTGATGGTGATGACCTACTTCGGCGTACCCGAGGAGCAGCGCCAGCGCGTGCTGATCATCGGCGTGCTGGGCGCGATCGTGCTGCGCGCGATCATGATCTTCGCCGGCTCGGTGCTGCTGACCAAGTTCCATTGGCTGCTGTACGTATTCGGTGCGTTTCTGCTGCTGACCGGCATCAAGATGTGGTTTTCCGCCGGCAAGGAGCCGGATCTGGAAGCCAACCCGGTGCTGCGCTGGATGCGTGGGCATCTGCGCCTGAGCCCGCAGTACGACGGCCATGCGCTGAGCGTGATCAAGGACGGCAAGCGCTGGTTCACCCCGTTGTTCGTGGTGCTGATCCTGATTGCGGTGATCGATGTGATCTTCGCGGTGGACAGCATTCCGGCGATCTTCGCGATCACCACCGACCCGTTCATCGTGCTGACCTCCAACGTGTTCGCGGTGCTGGGCCTGCGCGCGATGTTCTTCCTGCTGGCCGGTATGGCCGACCGCTTCCACCTGCTGCCGTACGGCCTGGCGGTGATTCTGGTGTTCATCGGCACCAAGATGATGATCATCGATCTGTACAAGATCCCGGTGCTGGTCTCGCTGGCGGCGGTGATCGTGATCCTGGTCTTCACCATCGTGCTGAGCCTGCTGCGGCCGCCCAAGCCGGCTCGGCACTGAGGGGCTGGGAATCGGGAATCTGGATTTGGGATTCGGGAACAGCAGCGCCGCGTGCGCTGCTCGCATCCATGCGCACCGACCAACTCGAGGGGTCCTCGCGCTCACCGTCGCGGGACCTTACGCGGCATGGATGCCGCGTAAGCGCCTACAGGGACGTACTTGCGGCGTGTCCCGCGACGGCGGGCGGGCAAGGGCGCTGCAGCCAATCGGTGTCTCGCCTCAGCCACCTGCGTGATGCTACGCGAGCCGCTGCGCCAATCACCGGTGGCGGAACTGGATTATCCCGTCGCCGGGCCTGCTTATCCCGCGTTCGGCGGGCTTGTAAAAAAACCCGCGCGACGCCATCCGTGAAGGCATGACACCGCATCCTGTTGCCGCCGCCAACGCCACCTCGCAAGATCGCCTGGATCGTTCCCGGGTCTTGCGTGCCTTCAACTTCAGCCTGGCCGCGGTGCTGCTGCTGGTGGCGGTGTTCACCGCCCAGGGCATGTTCGACTGGCGCGCCTGGGCAGTGGCGCCGCTACAGGCCGACGGCCTGCTCGGCATCCTCACCGCACCGCTGCTGCACGGCTCGCTCGCGCATCTGGGCGCCAACGCCGCCGCCTTGTTGATCCTGGGCACGCTGGCCGGCAGCGTGTATCCGCGTGCCACCGCCCTGGCGCTGCCGTTGCTGTGGCTGGGCGCGGGGCTGGGCGCGTGGTTGCTGGGCGAGCCCGGCAGCCGGCATCTGGGCGCCAGCGGCGTCACCCACGGGCTGATGTTCCTGGTGTTCGTGCTGGGCCTGCTGCGCCGCGACCGCCCGGCGATTGCCACCAGCATGATCGCCTTCCTGTTCTACGGCGGCATGGTGCTGACCATCCTGCCGCACGAGGCCGGCGTGTCATGGCAATCGCATCTGGGCGGTGCGGTGGCCGGCCTGATCGCCGCGCTGCTGCTGCGCCTGCGCGACCCGCAACAGGCCAGGCCGCGCTACAGCTGGGAAGACGAGGACGAAGACGCCGCCTGGGAAATCAGCAACGCCGAACGCGACGTGCTGGAACCGCCGCCGCCACGCCAGGTGCCGGTGCTGTGGCAACGCCAGGAAGACGGCTCGCACGACGTGGTGCTGCACTTCCCGCCGCGCGAGCGGCCACCGGGGGCGTAGCGCCCTATTCGTAGGAGCGTGGGGGGGGGGGGGGGGGGGGGGCGGGGGGGGGGGGGGGGGCCGGGGGCCCCCCCCCCCCCCCCCCCCCCCCCCCCACGCTCCTACAACGGCCGATCGCAAGGGGCGCGCCATTGCCAGCGTCGTTACAGAGCGCTTGGCAGCCGGCATCGGCGCTACTTGCGCTCGCTCAACGCACGCCGCGCCAGGCCCGGATCGTCGGCAAAGAACGCATCGATACCGGCATCCAGATAGGCCTTCAACTCGGCCAATGCACCGGCCTCGTTACGCTCGGTCACCGCAGCACTGCTGCGGTTGTTGGCGGACAGGAAATAATTTTCCGGGCGGAAGGTATACGGCTGCACCTGCAATCCTGCCGCATGCGCGTCGTGCACCAGGCGGGTCGGCGTGCCCAGGCGTTGCTGCGCATCCAGCGGAATGATGCTGCGGATGTCCGGGCCGATCGCATCGGCATAGCCGGCAACCTGTTTCAGCCCCTCGGGCGTGATCATTTGACCGTAGGTACGCGGCGCGTTGCCCACGCCCGCATCGGGCAGCGCCATCTGCGCGCCGCCGAGCAACTGCAGCAAGCGAATGTTGCTGCTGCGCCCGATCTTGCCGCGCAGCTCTCGCAGGTTGCCGGTCTCGAACGACTGGATCACCACCGGCGCGGTCTGCGTGTAGGCATGCGCACGCAGGCTTGCCAGCACCTTGTCCTCCATCGCCAGATTCAGCCCACTGAAGTAACTCGGGTGCTTGATCTCCGGAATCAGCCCGATCGTGCGCCCGGTCGCTGCCGATTCGGCGGCGACAAACTCGATGATCTCGTCGAAGGTGACGATCTGAAACTGCCCGTCCCAACGCGTGCCGCGCAACTGCGGCAGACGCTCGCGCGCGCGCAAGGTCTTCAATTCGGCCAGGCTAAAATCTTCGGTGAACCAGCCTTCCATCGCCTGGCCATCGATGGTCTTGCGGGTCCTGCGCGCGGCGAACTCCGGGTGGCTGTCCACATCGGTGGTGCCGCCGATCTCGTTTTCGTGGCGCGCCACCAGCACGCCATCCTTGGTGGACACCAGATCCGGCTCGACAAAATCGGCGCCATCGACGATCGCCTTGGCATACGAGGCCAAGGTATGTTCCGGGCGCAATGCGCTGGCGCCACGGTGCGCAAAGATCTGCACCGTCTTCGCCAATGGCGCCTGTGCCAACACCGGTCCGCTCATGCCGACCATCATCGCTCCCAACACCAACGCACGGTGGAACTGCATCATGCCGTTCTCCAACCAAAAAGCAGCCATAAAAACGCGGCCTCATCGCCAGGCGAGCTTGTCCGATGAGCGAGGCACATCATCCGCGCCGCCCGACAATCACTCGCCAGGTCTTGCCAACCACTCTAAAACCATCCACGTCGATCGCCACCGGAAATCACTAAGCAGCCACCAGACCCGCTGTTACCAATCCCCAATCCCCACTCCCCAATCCCTAACTCAGAACTTCGCATCCAAGGTCAAGAACACCTGCCGCGGCGCGCTGGCATGGAACGCCAGCTGACGGCCATTCGGATCGCTGTTGGCGAAGGCGGTAAGGTTGGACGCATAGCGCTTGTCGGTGAGGTTGGTCACGTTGAGCGAGAGCTTGAGCCCCTGCAGCACGCCGGCCTGGCCGAAGTCGTACCCGGCGCCCGCATCGAACGAGGTGTAGCCGCCGAAGCCCTGGTCGTTGGTGTAGGTGTAGTAGCGCTGGCCGGTGTACTTGCCGCGCAGGTTGACGTTCCAGTTGGCGTAGGTGAAGGCAATTTCGCTGGCGAACATGCGCTTGGGCGTATCGACGGTGGTCTTGCCGGCAGTCGGAATGATGGCGCCGTTCTGCACGTAGTTGTCGTCGTAGGTCGAGCGGTTGATCGAGGCCGAGTTGTACCACTGCAGGTAGCTGGTCGGCTTCCAGATCACGGTCAGTTCGCCGCCGCGGCTGCTCACCGAGCCCACGTTGAAGAAGCGCGTGGTGCACGCCGGCGTGGTGCCCTGCTGGATGCTGGCGCAGGGATTGAGCGAGAGCAGGCGGTTGTCGAAAGTCACGTCGTAGCCGACCAGCGAGGCTTCGAAATGGTCGCGCACGAAGCGGTAACCGGCCTCCACGGTGCGCGACTTCTCCGGCTCCAGCGCGCCGACGCTGGCATCGAACGAGGCCTGGGTCACCAGCAACGGACCACCGGCGCCACCGCCCTGGAATGCAGCGATGTTTTCCGCGTACGAGGCGAACACTTCCTGCCCTTCGGCCAGACGATAGCCCAGACCGACCTGCGGCAGCACCGACTCGCTGGCCTTGATCGAGCCGGTCGCCACCGGCGCTTCCACCGCCAGCCCCGGCGTTTCACGCGCGTTCATTTCGGTGCTCGGGCTCTTGATGCCCAGATCCACGCTCAGGCGCTCGTCGAGGAACTTGAGGTTGCCCTGCACGTAGAACTGCCGCGTGGTGATGATGTAGTTCTGCGAGAACAGCCGGCGATCGGGATCCTGCAGGAACTTATCGTCGTTGACCGGCCCGTCGATCCAGTAGAAATTGCGCTCCACATCGTGGTGATTGCGCTCGTACCACAGCCCGGCTTCGAGGTGATGCGGGCCCAGGTTCCATCCGAGCGAAGCGATGCCGCCGGTGCGGTTGATCCAGTAATTGGTGCTGCGGATGGAGATCGGCAGTGCCTGCGGCGTGCCCGGATTGGACGCTTGCCCCGGCGACCACCAATGGCCCTGACCCTTGTTTTCGTGGTGATAGACCTGGGTGTGCAGGTTGATCGCATCGTTGGGCTGGAAGTCGCCGGCCACATAGAACAGATCGTCGTCGCGCAACGCGCGGCTCTGGTAATAGGCATCGTCGACATTGTCCACGCCGCCGCTGAAACCGCAGCGCGCCGCATTGCGCGTGGCCGGTGCGCAGTACGCCGCGGCCAACGCACGGTTCCAGTCCGGTGCGTACAGGTTCCAGTCCCAGCCCAGGCCACGCGCCATGCCGCTCTTGGACAGATAGGAATAATCGGCCTGCGAGGTCCGCGAAGTGTCGGCGAATGCGGTCAGCTTGCCGCCGTCGAACTGGTACACGCCCTTGGCATTGAACTGCCGCGTGGTGGTCGGCGAGCCCGGACGCGCCCACATGTCGGCTTCGGCATTGATACCGGACAGAGACGCCGAAAAACCGTTGTAGTCGCCGGTGTCCACGTGCAGGAAGGTGCGGCGATTGGCATCGGAGCCCACCGTCTGCGACAGCTGCCCGCCGAACACGCTGGACGGGTCGGCCGAGTAATACTGGATGGTGCCGCCCAGATTGCTGGTGGACGCGGTGCCCAGTGCGCCGATGCCCGAGGCCAGCTCCACGCCGCCGAAGTTTTCCGCGATCAGGGCGCGGCTGATATTGAGCCCGTTGTAGTTGCCGTAGGCGTTGTCGCCCAGCGGCAGGCCGTCGAGCGTATAGCCCAGGCGCGTACCGTTGAAGCCGCGCAGGCTGATCGTCTGCGACTCCTCGTTGGCACCGAAGGCATCGTTGGATTGCACGTTGACGCCCGGCATGCGGTTGAGCAGCTTCTGGATGCTGGTGCCCGGCGGCAACACCGGAATGTCCTGCTGGGTGATGCGCTGCACCTGACGCGTTTCGCCCTGGCCGATGACAGAGACCGCATCGAGTTGCTGCACGGTCGTACCGGTGTCGGCAGTCAGCTCGGGATCGGCGGCATGGGCGGCCGGCGACAGCACGAGCGCGGTAAGGACGGCGGCACTTAACAGATGGGTCTTGGGCATGAGCGGCAGGGGAACGAGTCAAAAGATGACGGCAAGCGTGCGACAGCTGTCTTGCGTCGATGCGACCGGGGCATGACAGTGCTGCGACAGCAGCTGCGCATTGCGCGCCGCAGCTGCGTTTCGCTGGCATGCAGATGTCATCTGCGCGTCGTAATCTGCGCCCTCATCCATCCGTGTTGTCCGAGGGTTGCTCCATGTCCGATCGCATTGCGCGCGCTTGTTCCCGGACGCTGACCAGCGTCGCCATCGCGATGTTGGCAGTGGGATGCGGCAGTGCAGGCGCGCGCGACAAGGTGGCCCCGGCAGGCTCGGTGATCGCCACCGATGCACACGGCTACCTGGAAAAAGCACAGGTGCCCGACAGCCTGCGCCTGGTACCGCCGCCGCCGCAGGACGGCAGCGCCGCGCTCGCCAACGATCAAGCCATCGCCACCTCCATGCTCGCTCTGCGCAATACACCGCGCTGGGACCTGGCCAGGCAAGACGCTGCACTGACTTTCCCGGCGGCCGCCAATCACTTCAGTTGCGCGCTCGGCATCCAGATCGACCAGGCGCACACCCCGCACCTGCTGCGCCTGCTCGAACGCAGCATGCGCGACGCCAGCACCAGCACCAGCGCAGCCAAGGCCCGTTACCAGCGGCCACGCCCGTTCATGCGCAACGATCAGCCGATGTGCACGCCCGACGACGACGCGGCGCTGCGCAAGAACGGCTCCTACCCCTCCGGCCACACCGCCATCGGCTGGAGCTGGGCACTGATTCTGGCCGAACTGGCCCCCGCACAACGCGACGCCCTGCTCGCCCGCGGCCGCGCCTTCGGCGACAGCCGCCTGGTCTGCAACGTGCACTGGCAGAGCGATGTCCTGCAGGGCCGCATCATGGGCGCCGCCACCGTCGCCGCCCTGCACGACAACCCCGAGTTCCAGAAGGATCTAGCCGCTGCACGCCGCGAGATCGACAAGGCACGTGCAAAGCAACCTGCCACTACCGCTGCATCGCCAGCATGCGATGCCGAGAACGCGGCATTGCAGACGGTGTTGCCGGGTGTGATGTAGCAGCAGGACGGCTCCGCCTCCGGGCTGTTGCTGACCTCGCGCAGTACAGAGAGTGTCGGACGTGCATCCGCGCTCTGTTGTCCAGCTTCACCGGATTTTTGTCTGATCCCGGATGCATGTCGTTCCACCGACACAGACTGGCCGCAGGCGCAACAGCCAAATCAACCACGCGCTGATCGAGACCACTTGGCCTCGCTCATTCTGCGCGCACGCCGCCGACCGCTTGCACGAGTTCCGCAGGATCAATGCAGCACATCGCTGCCGACCGGGATCCGGCGTAGCGCTGGCACGTTCACGGCAATCGCCGTCTCACTGCCGCCCGCACTGTTAAGACCCTTCGCAACTTAGCTGCGCCTCGCTGATCGGTCAGCTCATGACTATTGGGAGAGCGAGTACCTGTTGTCTATACAGACTCGGGACGCGGACGACACCCGTATTCAACCGGGCCAGCAGCCGCTACACGAAACGGATCAGCAAGTCCTGATCCGTAAGCCCTGTTTCACTAAAAAGTTCCCGAGAAATGACACAGCCGTAAATCTTGGGTTAATCTTCAGACACCCTTCAGGAAGGTGACGAGCTGGGCTGGTCGGCGTCCTTCGAAGGGGCTCCCCCCTCAACTGCGGCAATGCAGTTGGGTTCTACGGTTTGCAGTCGTTGTGGCGGTACTTCATCAGGAGAGAGAGGAATGACACGTCCAGGGGTTCGTAGGTCTTTGTCGAAGAACATCGCACGCAGTGCCTTGAGCATTGCACTAAGCATGTGCGTTGCCGGCGGTGTGCAAGCACAGAGCGCGGTTGGCTCCATTTTTGGTAGCGGGCAGCCAGGCAGCACCATTGCCATCCAAAGCCCCCAGACGGGTGTAAGCCGCTCGGCCACCGCCGCTGCCGATGGCCGATTCACCTTCAGCCAGCTGCCTCCGGGCAAGTACGTCATCACCTCGGATGGCGTAACCCGCGAGGTCGAGGTCAAGGTCGGTAGCGGCTCGCAAGTGCTTCTGAACAATGACGCGACGACCCTGGACAGGGTCGAAGTGTTAGGCCAACGTGCGTTCAACCCGATCGACGTGTCCTCGGTTGAATCCACCACGGTATTCACGGCCGAACAGATGATCTCGCTGCCCGTGGCCAGCGATGTCTCCTCGGTCGCCTTGTTAGCGCCTGGCGCAGTCAGAGGCGACAGCGGTCTGGGCGCAGGAAATCTCGCCTCGTTCGGCGGTTCGTCGGTGGCCGAGAACGGCTATTACATCAACGGCTTCGACGTGACCAACATGCGCACGTTCCTGTCCTTCGCCAACGTGCCCTTCCAGGGCATTGGCCAGCTGCAGGTCAAAACCGGCGGTTATGGTGCTGAGTATGGGCGCTCGCTGGGTGGCATTATCAGCATCGTGACCAAGTCCGGTTCCAACGACTGGCATTATGGCGGTAGCGTCGAATGGGAGCCGGATTGGGGACGGGCTTCCGGGAAGAACGTGCGTGAGCGCGATCCAGATGCGGCAGACCCGTTGTACCAGTACCGCAGCGACAATCAATTCGACAGTACCATTTATTCGGCGTATGCCAGTGGCCCGCTTATCAAAGACAGGCTGTTCTTCTTCGCCTTGGCCGAAGGCCGTAGCGAAACCGACGACACGTTCGGAGCATTGACGAGCCAACGGACTCGCGACAGCACACCGCAAGGATTGGTCAAGCTGGACTGGTACATCAACGACAGCAATCTGGTCGAGTTCACCGGCATCTATAACCAGGCCAAGACCAAGTACAGCACCTATGAATACAATCTCGATGCCAACGGCGAAAACCGTTACAACGTCGGCCGGCACGAAGCGCCAATCGAACGGTATGAGATGGAAAATGGCGGCAAGGTCGGCATCCTTAAATACACTGGCTATTTCACCGACAACTTCACCCTGTCCGCGCAATACGGCTATTTGAGCAACCTCATCAACTCGCGCCTGCCAGCCAACCCAGCCGGCGGGGAATGCCCATGGGCGTATAGCTTCGGACTGACCACCAGCGTGGTGGACCGCTACATCGGCTGCAACCCGGGAACCATCTCGACCATCGCCGATTTGAATGCCGAACCGGACGAAGACATCCGTAAGGCATTCCGTGTCGACGGTGAATGGGTGTTGGGCGACCATCGCATACGCTTCGGTGCCGATCAGGAAAAATACGAATCCAGCCACCGCGGTCAGACCTACGCTGGCGGCATCAACTGGGCGTACTACACGGTCCCCGGCAGTTCGGTGGCAACTGGTGCATTTGCCGGGCAGCCAGGCCGGACAGTCAACGGTCAATTGGTCCCACGTGGGGCCCTCTACGCCCGTTCGCGCGTTTATCAGACCAGCAGTTCCAGTTACGAAAATATCAATAGCGCGTTCTATGTCGAAGATAATTGGCAAGTGACAGAAAACTTCCTCGCGGTGCTCGGTCTGCGCGGAGAGAAGTTCGAAAACAAGAATGGCGACGGTATTGCCTGGGTAGAATCGGATTACAAACTGGCGCCACGGCTTGGTTTCTCGTGGGACGTGCTGGGCGATGCCAGCCTGAAGCTGTTCGGAACCGCCGGTCGGTACTACATTCCGGTCGCCACGAACTCAAGCATCCGTGCAACGGGTGCGGAATCCACGGTCTCCAACTGGTACTTCGTCAACGGCTGGAGTGAAGCAGACGGCACGCCGGTCGGCCAGGGCGCGCAGATCGGTGCGACCCAGACCAACGGCTCGCTGGTTGCGCCAAATCCGGCTTCAGTTGCATCCACCAATCTTTCGCCCATGTATCAGGACGAAGTGATTCTGGGCGGGCAGCTGCAACTGACAGAAAACTGGATGGCGGGTGTGCGAATGATCCGTCGCGAAGTGAAGTCCGGCATGGACGATACCTGCACGACCAATCCGTGGATCGATTGGGCAGCAGATAATGGCTTTACCGACTTCGATCCGAGCTCGGTCCCGAGCTGCTACTTCCTGAATCCGGGTAGTGATGTCACCATCAATGTCGACTTGAACGGCGATGGCGAACTTGAACTCGCGACGTTGCCAGCTTCTTATCTTGGCCTGCCCGAATACCGCCGCCTCCACACTGCATTGGAGTTCTTCTGGGAGCGCACCGGCGAGAAGTTCAACTTCCAGGGTTCCTACACGTTTGCCAGAACGCGCGGCAATGTGGAGGGCTACGTCAATTCCACCCTGGAACAAGAAGATCCCGGCCTGACACAGGACTTCGACCACCGTCTGTTCACCGACGGCACCTACGGGCCGACACCAAACGATCGCCAGCACACCCTCAAGCTGTTCGGTGCCTACAACCTGACACCGGAATGGCAATTCGGCGGCAACCTGGTTCTGCAGTCCGGGCGCCCGGTCAACTGCCAAGGCTATATCCCATTGGACGACATCCCGCAGCCCGACCAGGGGACACTGAGCGGGTACAGCGGCTCGAGCTTCTACTGCTTGAACGCCGAGGGCACGCGCGTGCTGCGTCAGCGTGGTGACGAAGGGCGGACACCTTGGACCTGGACGTTCGATCTGGCAGCGGCTTACATCCCCAACTGGGCCGACAACAAGCTGCGTATCAAGCTCGATGTCTTCAACCTCTTCAACAACGACAGGGTTACCGAGTACAACGAGTTCAGTGAGGCATCTCGCGACGTGATCAGCCCGAACTATTTGAACGACGTCAATTATCAGACTCCGCGCTCGTTCCGTTTGACCGCACGCTACGATTTCTGATTGTTCGCTGGTTAAATGACTGCATTACCAAATCCGGCCTCGAAAGAGGCCGGATTTTTTTGGCCTAGGCAGTACCGGACTCATCTCTGCACGTGGTGCCGCGCAGCGTCACTTGCCGATACAAAAGCTCGAAAAGATCTTGCCCAGCAATTCGTCGGCGCTCAGCTTGCCGGTGATCTCGCCGAGTGCTTCCTGTGCCAGGCGCAATTCTTCGGCGGCCAGTTCGAGTTGTTCGAAACCCAGCTCCAGATCCGCTGCGTCCGCATGCTGTTCGGCGCGGCGCAATGCCTCGACATGCCGCGTGCGTGCGGAGAATTCGCCTTCCACGCTGTCCGCTCCGTCGCCCAGTGCGAGTTCGCGCAGCCTGGCGTGCAACTGCTCCAGTCCCTGCCCGGTCACTGCCGAGATCGCGATCGCATCGCGATCGAGCGCTGCGGGCTCGGCCAGCAGGTCGCATTTGTTGTGGATCCACAGCTGACGCGGCACCGCATCGATGGCATCGCCGATCGCCTCGCGCGCGGCTTGCGGGTCGCGTGCATCCAGCACCACCAGCGCCAGATCGGCGCGCTGCAGTTCGGCACGCGCGCGACGCATGCCTTCGCGCTCGATCGCATCGCCGCCCTCGCGCAGGCCGGCGGTGTCGACCAACATGAGTTCGAAACCATCGAGCTGGATGGCTTCCTGCAAGGTATCGCGGGTGGTGCCGGCGACATCGGTGACGATGGCGCGCTCGCTGCCGGCCAATGCATTGAGCAACGAACTCTTGCCCGCGTTGGGCGGGCCGATCAGCACCGCGTGCAGGCCGTCGCGCAGCTTGCGCCCGCGCTCGGCATCGCGCAGCAGTTGCGCCAGCAGTGCGCGCGCCTGCTGTAGCCCGTCGCGCACCTGCGCCCCGCCCAGGGTATCGAGCGGCTCGTCGGCAAAGTCGATCGCCGCTTCCACGTGGATACGCAGCCGGGTGAGGCTGTCGCTAAGCGCATCGACACGTTGCGAAAACACACCGTCCAAGGATCTGCGCGCGGCACGTGCCGCACGCAGGTCGCCGGCGGCGATCAGATCGGCGATGGCTTCGGCCTGCGCCAGATCGAGTTTGCCGTTCAGAAAGGCACGCTCGCTGAACTCGCCCGCGCGTGCCTGCCGCGCACCCAGTGCAATGCAACGCGCCACCAGCTGCCGCAACAGCACCGGGCTGCCGTGTCCCTGCAGCTCCACCACGTCTTCGCCGGTAAAGCTGCGCGGTGACTGGAACCACAGCGCGATGCCATCGTCGATCACCTCGCCCTGCCCATCGCGAAAGCGTGCGTACCGCGCCTGCCGTGGCTGCAACTGCGCAACGCCCAGCCCGGCGGCGATCTGCGCCGCCTGCGGCCCGGACAGGCGTACGATCCCCACCCCACCGGCTCCTGCAGCACTGGCGATGGCAACGATGGTAGAAGTGGAAGACGACATCGGCATTGCTCTGAGGTGGATTGAAGAAGACTAGCGCGGCGATGCAGCGACTGCGCGACCGGCAGCGGCATCGTGCCGATGCCCGGGTCCCTGGTGTATCAACGCCTCCATCGCGGCACGCGTGCTCCTGGCGACTGTTCGCAACGATGTGTCAGCCGCCGTGAATCACAGCGATTGCAACTGCGCACGCGCCTGCGCGGCGCCGCTGCCTTGCGGTTGCAATTCCAGGTAGGTGGAATAGGCCTTGCGCGCCTTGTCGCGATCACCGGCTTTTGCGTAGGCATCGCCGAGATTGAGATAGGCCACCGCACGCGATGGATCGATTTTCAAGGTATTTTCCAGCCAGCGCGCCGATTCGGCAAAGCGTTCCTGGCGGTAATACACAAAGCCCAGGTTGTTGGCGGCCAAGGCGAAGTCCGGGCGCAGCTTCAAGGCCTCGGCAAACTGCTCGGCCGCTTCGGCGTAGCGTTTTTCCTTGTACAACTGCAGGCCGCGTTCGTTGGCCAGCTGCGCGCGTTGGCGGTCGCTGCTCTTCACCGCCGTCGGCAAGACCAGCTTGGCTTCGCCACCTTGCAATGTCTTCACCGTCACCGGCGCCGCAGCTGTTGCAGCACCGCTGGCCGGGGCGACAGGACGCGCCGCATCCACGCGTCCGTTGAGTGCAATCGCATCGGCAGACAGCTGCGCGGTGCCGGCGGTCAGGAACTCCTCGCCGCTCGGTACCTGGAACACGAACTCGCCGCCCTGCGAGCCGGGCAGGCTGCCGAATGCCGGGGTCTGCGGCGACACTGCCGACACCGCCGGTGCGACATAGGCCGCCAGTTCGGTGCCGGTGATCAGGCCGTCGCCATTGAGGTCGCCCTTGCCCGCCAGCGCCTGCAGCAGCACCCAGGTAAACACCGAATGCCCGTTCGGGCCGCTGTCGGCCACTTGCTGATCGGCACCGCCGGCAGTGAGCATCTGGCGCGCGATGCGTCGTGCGTTCTCGCGCAGGTAGGCACCGGACGTCGGCCCGCTGCGCGTCAGGCCCAGTCCGCTGTAGCAGGCATCCATCACGAACAATACATGCTTGGCCTGCAGGCTTTCGGCGATGTTCTGCAGGTCGCTCATTGCGATCGCATCGCTGGCCAGCTGTTGCGGATCCGAGTCGACCGGAATGATGTAGCCCAGGTCGCGCCCGGATGCCAGCCGGCGCGTGGCGCCATGCCCGGCGAAGAACACGAACACGCGATCGTTGGCCTGCGCGCGTCCCTCGCCGAGGCGATCGTGGAACGCCGCAAGAATATTGTTGCGCGTGGCCTGCCCGTTCTTGAGCACGACCACCTGCGAGGACGGAAATCCCAACGGGCCGGTCAAGGTGCTGGCGATGGCCTGCGCGTCGTTGGCGGCATATTCGAGCTTGGGCCAGTGCGCGTAGTCGTCGATCCCGATCACGATCGCCCAGGAGTTGGCGTAGCCGGTGGTCACGGTCGCCTCGGCCGCCGCGCTGGGCGCGTGCGCCACCGAAAACTCGCGGCCGTTCCAGCCGGCGAACTGGTAGCCGTCGGCGATCAGGCGATCCAGGATCTGCGGCAGCGCCTTCACTGCACGGTCGTGGATGTCATGGAACAACACGATGCCGCGCTGCTCCTTGTTCACCTGGTCGAGCACGCGCTGCACGATCGACTCGGGCACCGGGTCGGCCCAGTCCATCGAATCGATGTTCCACATGATCGACTTCAAACCCGCCTCGCCCAGCAGCTGCAAGCCTTCGGCATTGCGCGCCCCATACGGAAACCGGAACAATGGCGCACGTTTGTCGTCCACCGCACGCAACAACGTATCGGTATCCAGCACCTGGCTGCGCAATGCATCGCCGGTGGTCTTGGACAACTGCGCATGGGTGAGGCTGTGGTTGCCAACCGCATAGCCTTCTTCCATCAGCGTGTGGCTGATCTTGGATAACGCTGCCAGGTTCGGCTTGCCCTGCGCGTCCAGGCTGCCCAGATTGCGCCCCACTTCGAAGAACACGCCCGGCACGTCGTAGCGTTTGAGGATGGCCACGATCTCTTCGGTATAGGCCTTGTGCGGGCCATCGTCGAAGGTCAGCACCACCGTCTTGGGCGGCAGGTCGCGGCCGAAGATCTCGCTGTCGCTATCGCGCGCGGAAAACGGGTACGGCTCCACCACGCCGTGATCGCGCAGGATCTTTTCGCGCGTGTACAGGCTGCGCAGATGCGCCACGTAGTCGTCCCACTTCTCGCGCTTGGGCACGATCGCGCGGCTGCGATCGAAGCGGCTGAAAATCTGGGTCAGTTCCTTGTTGTAGCTGCGCTCGATCTCGTCCAGCGCTTCCAGATCCTCGCCGATGCGCTGATGCAGCTTCACTGCCGGCAGTGCCGAATCGCGGCCAATGCGTGCGTGCAGGTCGCGCAGCACCTCGGCGAACGCCAGGCGGTCGGCATCGTAGAGATCCGGTGCCGATTCGATCTCGTCCAGCACCGTGGCGATCGTCGCGAAGCGCCGCGCTGCATTCGACGTCAGCACCGTCTCGAATCGCGCAGCGATGCGTTCGCGCTGTTGGAGGTTTTCATGGAACAGCTGCTGCCCCACGCTGCTGGACGTGGCGCGATCGCGTGGCGTCTGAGCATCCGCATCGGCCAGCAACACGATGATGCGGCGATGCCGATCCAGTTGCTCACGCAGCTGCGCGACCAGTGCGCGTGCGTCGTCGTTGTCGGTTTCGGCTTGTGCGGCAGCAGCGGCCTGCGCAGGTGCCCTGGCCGCAGGCGCTGCATGTCCCGCGTTCTGCTTGCCGCAGCCGGCCATCGCCAGCACTCCGGCGCAACTGGCGCACAGCAACAGGCGATACAGCGGCGATGACATCACGACGGCGTCCTTGGCGATGAAGACAACAGGGCAGACAGCATGTGCAGGTACATGCAGAAAGCCCGCCTTGCGGCGGGCTCTGTGCAACTGCGCTTACTTGGCGTTGGCCTGGATGATCTTGCTCGGCTTCTCGCCGTGCTGGCGAATCATCCACCACTGGATCAACAGGCCCAGCCCGCCGTTGACCACCCAGTACAGCACCAGGCCGGCCGGCATGAAGGCCATCATGACGCCGAACACCAGCGGCATGAACTGCATCATCTTGGCCTGCATCGGGTCCATGCCCGGAGTCGGGGTCAGCTTTTGCGTGGCCCACATGATGGCGATGTTGAGCACCGGCAGGATGAAATACGGATCGCGCGCGGTCAGATCCTGGATCCAGCCCAGCCACGGCGCCTGACGCAGTTCCACCGATTCCACCAGCACCCAGTACAGCGCGAAGAAGATCGGCATCTGGATCAGCAGCGGCAGGCAGCCGCCCATCGGGTTGATCTTTTCCTTCTTGAACAGCTCCATCGTCGCCTGCTGGTACTTGACGCGATCGTCGCCGTAGCGCTCCTTCAGCTGCGCCAGGCGCGGCTGGAAGCGGCGCATCTTGGCACCGGACTTGTACTGCGCGGCCGACAGCGGATACAGCGCCAGGCGCAGCAACACCACCAGGCCGATGATGGCCCAGCCCCAGTTGTGCAGGAAGCTGTGCAGATGGCTCAGCACCCAGAACAGGCCCTGGCCGATGATGGCCATGATCGAGAAGCGGCTGTAATCGACCACACGGTCCAGCCCCTTGACGTCTTCCTTGGCGATCAGGCTGACCAGCTTCGGGCCCACCCACAGACGTGCCTCGGTGGTCGCGGTCTGGCCCGGCGCCACGGTGAAGGCCGGGCCACGCAACTCGGCCACGTCACGCGGGCCGTCCTGGTTCAGCACGTACAGCGAGGCCTGGTCCTTCTGCGGAATCCACGCGGTGAAGAAGTGGTGCTGCAGCAGCGCCACCCAGCCGCCGGTGATCTGGCGATTGAGCCCGCCGTCGTCCATGTAGTCCTTGAACGCGCGACGCTCGTAACCTTCCTGCGGGCTGTACCAGGTCGCCCCGTTGAAGCTGAAGGAATCCGGGTTGGTCATGCCGCGGCTGAGGATGGTCGGCACCCGGCTCAGCTTGCGGAACACGTAGCCGTTCCACGGCGCGCCACTCTTGTTGATCACCTCGTCCTTGATCGAGATCGCATAGCGACCGCGCTCCAGGGTGAAGGTGCGGCGGATCGACACGCCGTTGGGGCCATTCCACACGAACGGCACCGCCAGGGTGTTCTGGCCCTTGGCCAGTTCGAACGCGGTGCCCGGCTGTTCGGCGCGGAAGCCGCCCACGCCGGGTACCGGCGAATGCTCGCTGGCCCAGCCGCTGGTGGCGTTATAAGGATGCGCGGCGTCTTCGGTCAGCAGGCTGACCGGCGCGGTGCCGTCCTTGGTCTGCGGAAACTGCAGCAGCTCGGCGTCGAGCACGCTGCGGCCGTCCAGCTTCAGGCGCAGCACGTCGGAGGTCAGGGTGATCACCGGCGCAGCACCGGCAGCGGCCGGCGTCGCGGCAGTCGTGCTGGTCGCCGGGACAGCGCCCGGCACGCCCGCCTGCGGGATGGCCTGGGCCGCCGGCACATTGGCCACCGGTGCCGCTGCGTCCAGATCGCGCGCAGCCGGCACCGACTGCGTTGCCGCAACCACCGGCGCATTGGCGGCCGCCTTGTCCTTGCCCCACTCCATCCACAGCAGCGCCGCGACCATCAGCCAGGCAAAAATCAGGAAAACACGGGTCTGGTTCATCGGGCAGCAACTCGCTCAGTCGGAACTGGGTTCCGGCTCTGTCGGGGGAAGGGAGGATGGGTGCATCGTCCTGGCGGGCGGCATTGTGCCGGGCGCAGCAGGCAGGGGCAATGCGCCGGCACGGCGCAGCACGCGCAGGAAGGCGTCGCGAATCTGTGGATTGGTCGCTTTTGCGGCTGCGGAGCGCGCCACAATCACGTAATCGCCGCCGGCAAGCTCGGGCAGCAGATGCCGCATGGCATCGCGTAGTACGCGTTTGATCCGGTTACGTCCCACCGCACGGGTATCGACCTTGCGCGACACCGCCATGCCCAGGCGCGGCGGCGTATCGCCGGTCCGCCAGTGCAGGCTGAGCAACGGGTCCGAGGTACGACGTGCAGTATCGAAAACGACCGTATATTGCGCACGCGTACGAACCCGCGCAGAGCGAGGAAATCGCCTGCACGGGTTCGCTGCGTTCACGTTAGGGACTGCCTCGGCCGCAGGGAGCGGCGCGGCAATCAAGCGCTCAGGCGCTTGCGGCCCTTGGCGCGGCGGCGAGCCAGGATCTTGCGGCCGTCGGCGGTTGCCATACGTGCGCGGAAGCCATGGTCGCGTGCTCGCTTGAGGTTGCTGGGTTGGAAAGTACGCTTGGTGGCCATGGGGCCCTCTGCATGAATGGAGACGAATAGAACCGGCAATTCTATAGGGCCTGCAGCGGCCGGGTCAACTCCCCGGACACGTTAGCGGAGGTGATGGCGGTCAAGCCCTGTGGATGGACCTGTGAATAAGTCTGGGAAAACCCTGCCCTGGGTGCTAGTCTGGCGCATCCTCTTTTCACTACCGGGCTGCGAGCACGGCGCTTTTCTGCGCGCCGCAGCCAGCAACAGATGATCATACTTTGATGGATGCTTGGCCCCGCTGTCTGGAACGTCTCGAAGCCGAATTCCCGCCCGAAGACGTCCACACCTGGTTGAAACCCCTGCAAGCCGAAGACCGCGGCGACAGCATCGTGCTGTATGCGCCGAACGCCTTCATCGTCGACCAGGTCCGCGAGCGCTACCTGCCGCGCATCCGCGAACTGGTGGCGTATTTCGTCGGCAACGGCGAAGTGGCGCTGGCGGTCGGCTCGCGTCCACGTGCGCCGGAACCGCAGCCGGCACCGATGGCCGCGCCCAGCGCGCCGGTTGCCGCGCCGATCGTGCCGTTCGCCGGCAATCTGGATTCGCACTACACCTTCGCCAACTTCGTCGAGGGCCGCAGCAACCAGCTCGGTCTGGCGGCCGCGATCCAGGCCGCGCAGAAGCCCGGCGACCGCGCGCACAACCCGCTGCTGCTGTACGGCAGCACCGGCCTGGGCAAGACCCACCTGATGTTTGCCGCCGGCAACGCGCTGCGCCAGGCCAACCCGGCCGCCAAGGTGATGTATCTGCGCTCGGAACAGTTCTTCAGCGCGATGATCCGGGCGCTGCAGGACAAGGCGATGGACCAGTTCAAGCGCCAGTTTCAGCAGATCGATGCGCTGCTGATCGACGACATCCAGTTCTTCGCCGGCAAGGACCGCACGCAGGAGGAGTTCTTCCACACCTTCAACGCGCTGTTCGATGGCCGCCAGCAAATCATCCTGACCTGCGACCGCTATCCGCGTGAGGTCGAAGGCCTGGAGCCGCGGCTGAAGTCGCGCCTGGCCTGGGGCCTGTCGGTGGCGATCGACCCGCCCGATTTCGAGACCCGTGCGGCGATCGTGCTGGCCAAGGCGCGCGAGCGCGGCGCCGAGATTCCGGACGACGTGGCGTTTTTGATCGCCAAGAAGATGCGCTCCAACGTGCGCGACCTGGAAGGCGCGCTCAACACGCTGGTGGCACGCGCCAACTTCACCGGCCGCTCGATCACGGTGGAATTTGCCCAGGAGACGCTGCGCGACCTGTTGCGCGCCCAGCAGCAGGCGATCGGCATCCCCAATATCCAGAAGACCGTGGCGGACTACTACGGCCTGCAGATGAAGGATCTGCTCTCCAAGCGGCGCACCCGCTCGCTGGCGCGTCCGCGCCAGGTGGCGATGGCGCTGGCCAAGGAGCTGACCGAACACAGCCTGCCGGAGATCGGCGACGCCTTCGCCGGCCGCGACCACACCACTGTGCTGCATGCCTGCCGGCAGATCCGCACGCTGATGGAGGCCGACGGCAAGCTGCGCGAGGACTGGGAAAAGCTGATTCGCAAGCTCAGCGAGTAAGCCGGCAACGGTCTTGACCGCCCGCTTGGAGAAAAGCGTGGAAACGTTGGGGTCAAATGCGGGAGAATCTGTGGATAACGTGCCTCGCAGGTCGGGCGGAAAACTATCCACAGGTTTTACCGCCAGACCAGGGGCACTAGTCCAACGACTTTCAGGCGCTAATTTGTCTTTGGAAACAAACAGTTATGGTGGTTATCCGCTTAAAACGGCCCTACCATCACCACCAAGCTTTTGATTTATTCCATTATCTTTTAAAGCATAGGGGCACGGAACCACATGCGTTTTACACTGCAGCGCGAAGCCTTCCTCAAACCATTGGCCCAGGTGGTCAATGTGGTCGAACGCCGTCAAACCCTGCCGGTTCTGGCCAATCTGCTGGTGCAGGTCAAGGACGGGCAGGTCTCGTTGACCGGTACCGACCTGGAAGTGGAAATGATCTCGCGCACGATGGTGGAAGACGCGCAGGACGGCGAAACCACGATTCCGGCGCGCAAGTTGTTCGACATCCTGCGTGCCCTGCCCGACGGCAGCCGCGTCACCATCTCGCAGACCGGCGACAAGGTCACGGTGCAAGCCGGGCGTAGCCGCTTCACCCTGGCCACGCTGCCTGCTAATGATTTCCCGTCGGTGGACGAAGTCGAAGCCACCGAGCGCGTTGCAGTACCAGAGGCGGCGTTGAAGGAGTTGATCGAGCGCACTGCGTTCGCCATGGCCCAGCAGGACGTGCGCTATTACCTCAACGGCTTGCTGTTCGACCTGCGCGAGGGTCTTTTGCGTTGCGTGGCCACCGACGGCCACCGTCTGGCGCTGTGCGAGACCGAGCTGGAGAAATCCGGCGGTGCCAAGCGCCAGATCATCGTGCCGCGCAAGGGCGTAACCGAGTTGCTGCGCTTGCTGGAAGCGGCAGACCGCGAAGTGGAGCTGGAAGTCGGTCGTAGCCATATCCGCGTCAAGCGTGGCGATGTGACCTTCACCTCCAAGCTGATCGACGGCCGTTTCCCGGATTACGAGGCGGTGATTCCGATCGGCGCCGACCGCGAGGTCAAGGTTGACCGTGAGGCACTGCGCGCATCGCTGCAACGTGCGGCGATCCTGTCGAACGAGAAGTACCGCGGCGTGCGGGTGGAAGTGTCACCAGGTCAGCTGAAGATCAGCGCGCACAATCCTGAGCAGGAAGAAGCGCAGGAAGAGATCGAAGCCGACACCAAGGTCGACGACCTGGCGATCGGCTTCAATGTGAACTATCTGCTGGACGCGTTGTCTGCACTGCGCGACGAGCACGTAGTCATTCAGCTGCGCGATGCGAACTCGTCGGCACTGGTGCGCGAAGCCAGCAGCGAGAAGTCGCGCCATGTGGTGATGCCGCTGCGCCTCTGACACCGCGTTCCACGTGGAACACGAAGAGCCCGGCGACAGCCGGGCTTTTTCGTTTTGAAGATCGAGAGTGCTGGGTTTGTTGCGGTGTAAGGCTTTGGGAGGCTTGAGCGTCTTTGGGCATCCGTTTTGCGCTGGTATTGGGTGCCCAGATGCCTTGGTGCCTTAGCCGGAACTGCTCTGCCTTCGGGCTGGATCTTCGGAGTAGCAGTGCCGCACGATCACCAAGCCAAAGATGGTTCGATAGACGCCACTCCCGGGTAGTCAGACTTCAACGATCGCACAAGCGCACTAGTTCGTTTGCTTGGATTGACGTGCGTAAGTTCGGAGCCGGGCGTTATCGAAAAAAGGGGCAAAAGCCTGGTGCGCGGCTGTCGCTGGCACGGATGCTTTGCCAATCTGTGATTTCAGGCATCCCAAAGGATTAGTGAGCTGTCTTGCCTAGAGACAGTGCCACGTGAGGTCGGTGTGCTCCGCGCAAGTAGGCTACCCACCCGGGACCTGTCGAGTCACGAAGACCCTGTTGGCAGGTCAACGGCGTGCACGTGGAACAACGTGATTCTCCTCGTGTCACCAACCAACATTGAAAGAGCTGGCTTTGTCGCAGTCTCAGTGAGATTCGGCAGTCATGAGCGCTGCGGTTTCGTCGTCCAGCGAAGTCACCCGCATTGGTATTAGCCTGAACCAATTCATGAAAAGCGAAGTGGTTCGATTCGAGCCAGGACGTATAGCTGCGTCTGACTTGAGCGTCCTCAAGCCGTTTTTTGAGTTATGCACATCGAGCTTTGCTTTTAAATCTATAAATAATTTAAGAGCTTGGTGGTGATGGTAGGGCCAGATTTCGTCGGAAACTACCTTATGTGTTTGTTTTTAAATCGGTTTTAGGCCTCGAAACCCTGTGTTTAGACCTCTGTGGAGGGGTCGACAACCTGTGGATAAGCGGAAGCGGTTGTTCGGGCCTGCTTTTTATCCACAGGTTATCCCCTGCCTGTCCCTCGGGTTGCTTCACGTCCGCACGGGCAGGATCCGCATCGATCACGTATCCTCCGCTCCGACCGGGATGCCGGATCACAGCGCAGAGCAGACCGATCGATGCACGTAGTGCGGTTGTCCATCCATCGACTTCGTCGTTTCGAGACCGTCGACCTCCACCCCGCCAGTTCCTTGAACCTGCTGACCGGCGATAACGGCGCGGGCAAGACCAGCGTGCTGGAAGCGTTGCATCTGATGGCCTATGGCCGCAGCTTTCGTGGCCG
Source organism: Xanthomonas sp. CFBP 8151 (assembly GCF_011761885.1). Classification (NCBI taxonomy): domain Bacteria; kingdom Pseudomonadati; phylum Pseudomonadota; class Gammaproteobacteria; order Lysobacterales; family Lysobacteraceae; genus Xanthomonas; species Xanthomonas sp. CFBP 8151. Next base: position 1,331,983 of record NZ_JAASQZ010000002.1, on the reverse strand, counting down.
TGTACGCGACGGGCTGATCCAGCAAGGTGCCAGCGATCTGGAAGTCTTCGTGGAGTGGCGCGAGGGAACCGCCGCGATTGGGGAACGCACGCGGCGGGCGGGGTTGCGCCATAGCGGCCAGGAATGGACGGGGCGGCTGGATGGCGAAGATGTCGCCCAGCTGGGCGCCTTGTGTGCCGCGCTGGCTGTCGTGACCTTCGAGCCCGGCAGCCATGTGTTGATCAGCGGCGGCGGTGAGCCGCGGCGGCGCTTCCTCGATTGGGGGCTGTTCCACGTGGAACCTGACTTCCTGGCGCTGTGGCGGCGATACGCGCGGGCGCTCAAACAGCGCAACGCCCTGCTCAAGCAGGGCGCACAGCCGCGTATGCTGGATGCCTGGGATCATGAACTCGCCGAATCTGGCGAAACGCTGACATCGCGTCGTCTTCGCTATCTGGAGCGCCTGCAGGAGCGACTGATTCCGGTCGCAACCGCGATCGCCCCGTCGCTCGGGCTGTCCGCGCTGACGTTCGCATCGGGCTGGAAGCGCCATGAGGTGTCGTTGGCAGACGCGCTGCTACTGGCCCGCGAGCGTGATCGTCAGAACGGCTACACCTCGCAAGGGCCGCACCGGGCCGATTGGGCGCCTGTCTTCGATGCATTGCCGGGCAAGGATGCGCTCTCCCGGGGCCAGGCAAAGCTCACCGCCCTCGCCTGCCTGCTGGCGCAGGCGGAAGACTTCGCCCATGAGCGTGGCGAATGGCCAGTGATCGCCCTGGACGACCTTGGCTCGGAGCTGGACCGCCACCACCAGGCACGCGTGCTGCAGCGCCTGGCGTCCGCGCCGGCGCAGGTGCTGATCACCGCAACCGAAATTCCGCCCGGCCTGGCCGAATCCGGCAAGCTGCTGCATCGGTTCCACGTGGAACACGGCACTGTGGCCGTGCTGACACCCTCCGAATAACCGTCGGCGGCGCAGGTGGCCCGACTGATATAATTTCCCGGCTATCCCCCTTTTCCCACGGTGCGATGCGGCTCCTGCCGCCTACGCCCGTGTTGTGGAGCTAACGGCACACGCATGACCGACGAACAGAACACCTCGCCTACTCCCAACGGCACCTACGACTCCAGCAAGATCACCGTGCTGCGTGGCCTGGAAGCCGTCCGCAAGCGCCCCGGCATGTACATCGGCGATGTCCATGACGGCACCGGCCTGCATCACATGGTGTTCGAGGTGGTCGACAACTCGGTCGACGAAGCCCTGGCGGGCCATGCCGACGACATCCTGGTCAAGATCCTGGTCGATGGCTCGGTTGCGGTCTCCGACAACGGCCGCGGCGTGCCGGTCGACATCCACAAGGAAGAAGGCGTCTCGGCGGCGGAGGTGATCCTCACCGTGCTGCATGCCGGCGGCAAGTTCGACGACAACAGTTACAAGGTGTCCGGCGGCCTGCACGGTGTGGGCGTGTCGGTGGTCAATGCGCTGTCCGAGCACCTGTGGCTGGACATCTGGCGCGACGGCTTCCACTACCAGCAGGAATACGCGCTGGGCGAGCCGCAGTACCCGCTCAAGCAACTGGAAGCCTCCACCAAGCGCGGTACCACGCTGCGCTTCAAACCGGCCGTGGCGATCTTCAGCGACGTCGAGTTCCATTATGACATTCTGGCGCGCCGCCTGCGCGAGCTGTCGTTCCTCAATTCGGGCGTCAAGATCACCCTGATCGACGAGCGCGGCGACGGCCGCCGCGACGATTTCCACTACGAAGGCGGCATCCGCAGCTTCGTCGAGCATCTGGCGCAGCTCAAGTCGCCGCTGCACCCGAACGTGATCTCGGTAACCGGCGAGCACAATGGCATCGTGGTGGACGTGGCCCTGCAATGGACCGACGCCTACCAGGAAACCATGTACTGCTTCACCAACAACATCCCGCAGAAGGATGGCGGCACCCACTTGGCCGGTTTCCGCGCCGCGCTGACGCGGGTGCTCAGCAACTACATCGAGCAGAACGGCATCGCCAAGCAGGCCAAGGTCGCACTGACCGGCGACGACATGCGCGAAGGCATGATCGCGGTGCTTTCCGTGAAGGTGCCCGACCCCAGCTTCTCCTCGCAGACCAAGGAAAAGCTGGTCAGCTCCGATGTGCGTCCGGCGGTGGAAAACGCCTTCGGTGCGCGCCTGCAGGAGTTCCTGCAGGAGAATCCGAACGAAGCCAAGGCCATCACCGGCAAGATCGTCGACGCCGCCCGCGCGCGTGAAGCCGCCCGCAAGGCGCGCGACCTGACCCGCCGCAAGGGTGCGCTGGACATCGCCGGCCTGCCCGGCAAGCTGGCCGACTGCCAGGAAAAAGACCCGGCGCTGTCCGAATTGTTCATCGTCGAGGGTGACTCGGCAGGCGGCTCGGCCAAGCAGGGCCGCAACCGCAAGAACCAGGCGGTGCTGCCGCTGCGCGGCAAGATCCTCAACGTCGAACGCGCGCGTTTTGACCGCATGCTGGCCTCCGACCAGGTCGGTACGCTGATCACCGCGCTGGGTACCGGCATCGGCCGCGACGAATACAACCCGGACAAGCTGCGCTACCACCGCATCATCCTGATGACCGACGCCGACGTCGACGGCTCGCACATCCGGACCCTGCTGCTGACCTTCTTCTACCGGCAGATGCCGGAGCTGATCGAGCGCGGCTACATCTACATCGGTCTGCCACCGCTGTACAAGCTCAAACAGGGCAAGAGCGAGCTGTATCTCAAGGACGACGCGGCGCTCAACTCTTACCTGGCCAGCAACGCGGTCGAAGGCGCGGCGTTGATCCCCGCCACTGACGAGCCGCCGATCACCGGCGAGGCGCTGGAGAAGCTGTTGATGCTGTTCACCAGCGCCAACGAGGCGATCGCGCGCAACGCACACCGCTACGACCCGGCGCTGCTCACCGCGTTGATCGACCTACCGCCGCTGGATGTGGACAAGCTGCAGGCCGAAGGCGAGGTGCATCCCACGCTGGATGCGCTGCAGGCAGTGCTCAACCGCGGCACCCTGGGCACGGCGCGCTACCAGCTGCGTTTCGACCCGGCCACCGACAGCGCCTCGGCATCGCTGGTGGCGGTGCGCAGGCACATGGGTGAGGAATTCACCCAGGTGCTGCCGATGGGTGCGTTCGAAAGCGGCGAGCTGCGTCCGCTGCGCGACGTCTCGCTGGCTCTGCACGACCTAGTCCGTGAAGGCGCACAGATCGTGCGTGGCAACAAGACCCATCCGATCACCAGCTTCGCCCAGGCGCATGCCTGGCTGCTGGAAGAGGCCAAGCGGGGCCGCCAGGTACAGCGCTTCAAGGGCCTGGGCGAAATGAACGCCGAACAGCTGTGGGAAACCACGGTCAATCCGGATACGCGTCGCCTGTTGCAGGTGCGTATCGAAGACGCCGTGGCCGCCGATCAGATCTTCAGCACCCTGATGGGCGATGTGGTCGAGCCACGCCGCGACTTCATCGAGGACAACGCGCTGAAGGTGGCCAACCTGGACATCTGAGCCACCGTCGCCCGTCGGCGCATCGCTCAGGCGCTGCGCCGACGCCTGCGGTTTTTTTCAGGACGACGATGAGCGCAGATCCTTCCCCGAGGCCGGTACCCACGCCGGCTGCCGGCACCGCCCCGCTGCTGCCGCCATTGCTGGGCTTCGGCATCGATGTGCTGATCGCCACCGGCCTGCTGCTGACGCTGAGCGTGGCCGGATTTGCGCTCTGGGGCATGTTCCGCGGGCTCGGTGCCGCGCAGGCCGCCAAAGCGCAGGGCCTGACGCTGTCCTCGAGCGAGATCATGGCCACCATCGGCCAACCCGGCGTGCTGGTGCAATTGCTCACCGCGTTGGTCAGCACGGCTTCGCCGGCGCTGCTGCTGTATTACTGGCGCCGGCGTGCGACTGCAGACGAACACCGGGCCTCGCGCGCCGCTGCAAGGCGTGCCTCCACCTGGGGCTGGACCGCGCTGATCGCGGTTGGCGTGTTCCTGCTCAGCAATCTGGTCAGCGTCGCGGCGTCCGCGCTGGGCATCAAACCGGTGCCGACCAACCTGCCGCTGATGGAAGAAGCCATCAAGCAATGGCCGCTGGCGCTGGTGGTGTTTGCCGTGGCGATCGCCCCGGCGTACGAAGAGTTGCTGTTCCGACGCGTCTTGTTCGGCCGCCTGCTCGCCGCCGGCCGGCCCTGGCTGGGCATTGCGCTAAGCAGTGCGATCTTTGCGCTGGTGCACGAAGTGCCTGGCGTCAGTGGCAACGGCCCGGCTGCCATCGCGCAACTGTGGCTGGTCTACGGCAGCATGGGTGCGGCGTTCGCATGGCTTTACTGGCGCACCGGGACGCTGTGGGCACCGATCGTGGCGCATGGCGTCAACAATGCCACCGCCCTGGCGGCGCTGTACTTTTTTGGCGTCGGCTGAGCGGATTGACGAAAAGTTAAGACGAGCCTGCCAAAATGCCTCCAGGGTTCAAGGGGGATTGGATGAAAGCCAAGCTGTTGATCGTTGTCGCCGTCTTTGCACTGACGGCATGTGCCACCACAACTTCGCCGACCGGCCGCCGACAGGTGGTGGGAGGCGTCACGCAGGACCAGCTCGACAAACTCGGCGCCGAGTCGTTCGCGCAGACCAAGGCCAAGGAAAAAGTCAGCACCGATGGCAAGCAGAGCGCCTACGTGCAGTGCGTGGTCAACGCCTTGGTGGCGCAGCTGCCGCCGCAGTGGCGCGAAACCCGTTGGGAAACCGCGCTGTTTGTCGATGACGAAGCCAACGCCTTTGCCTTGCCCGGTGGCAAGGTCGGCGTGAACACCGGCATCTTCACCGTCGCCAAGACGCAGGATCAGCTGGCCGCCGTGCTCGGGCACGAAATCGGCCATGTGATCTCCCGCCATCACGAAGAGCGCATCACCCGCCAGCTCGGCGCGCAGACCGGCCTGGGCATCATCGGCGCGCTTGCCGGGGCTGCCTATGGCGACGGCGCGGCCAGTGCCGTCAACCAGGTCGGCGGGATGACCGCCCAGACCGTGTTCCTGCTGCCGGGCTCACGCACGCAGGAGAGCGAGGCCGATGTGGTCGGCCAGCGCCTGATGGCCCAGGCCGGTTTCGACCCTGCCCAAGCGGTCACGTTATGGCAGAACATGATGGCGGCCAGCGGCAACCGCCAGCCGCAGTGGCTGTCCACTCACCCCGACCCCGCCAATCGCATCCGCGAACTCCAGGCAGACGTCGATCAACTCCAACCGGTTTTCCGGCAGGCGCGACAGGACGGGCGTGTGCCGCGTTGCGGCTGATATCCGAGCGCGCACGTACCAAATGTCGCAACACAGCATGGAAACCGTTTTCGGGAACTGAGACTTTCTGCTAAGTTTGCCGGCTCAGATTTTTCGTACAGCGTCTATTCCGCTTTTCGTACCGCCCGACGGCGGCTCGTCCGAGGTGAAACATGAAACTGCTCAACCGCAAGCAAGCCCTGTTGTCCCTGTTCATCGCCGCATCGCTGGGCGGGGCTGTTGTCGCCGACGCGGTCGCGCAGTCGGATCGTTCGTCCGAGCGCGCCAGCCGCAAGTCCAAGGGCAACGGCAAGGCCGAAGAGTTGTATCCGCAGTCCACCCGCGCCGCGCCGACGATCAAGCCCTCGTCCAAGCTGGGCAGCAAGCTGCAGAAGCTGATCGAAACCTTCAACAAGGGCGAAGACTTCCCGGCCGTGCGCGCCCAGGCCGACGAGATCCTTGCCAATGGCTCGGCCAATGAAGCCGACAAGGCGCTGGCCTCGCAGCTGGCCGCCCAGGCGGCGTACAACATGGACGACACCGCCGCTGCCAAGAAGTACCTGCAGCAGGCAATCGGCCTCAATGCGCTGGACAACAACGGCCAGTTCCAGTCGATGCTGATGCTGGCCCAGTTGCAGATGCAGGACGACCAACAGGCCGAAGGTCTGGCCACGCTCGACAAGTATCTGGAAGAGAGCAAGTCGCAGCGTCCGGAAGACCTGATCCTCAAGGGTCAGGCGCTGTACCAGGCCGAACGCTACAAGGAAGCCATTCCGGTGCTGAAGCAGGCCATCGCCGCCTCGCCCGAGCCGAAGGACACCTGGAACCAGTTGCTGATGGCGTCCTACGCCGAAGCCGGCCAGACCGGTGAAGCGGTGGCCGCCGCCGAAGCGCTTGCCGCCAAGACGCCCAACGACAAGAAGGCTCAGCTCAACCTGGCCAGCATGTATATGCAAGCCGATCAGATGGACAAGGCCGCCGCAGTGATGGACAAGCTGCGCGCTGCCGGGCAGTTGACCGAAGAAAAGGAGTACAAGCAGTTGTATTCCATCTACGCCAACACCGAGAACAAGGAAAAGGACGTCATCGCGGTCATCAATGAAGGTATGCAAAAAGGCATCCTCAAACCCGATTATCAGACATACCTTGCGCTGGCGCAGTCGTATTACTACAGCGAAGACGTGCCCAAGGCGATCGAGAATTGGCAGAAGGCCGCACCGCTTTCCAAGGACGGTGAGACCTATCTGAATCTGGCCAAGGTGCTGCATTCGGAAGGTCGCATCCCGGAGGCCAAGCAGGCCGCGCAGCAGGCAATCGCCAAGGGTGTCAAAAAACCCGATGACGCCAAGAAGATCATCAATCTGAAGTAAAAAGAAAATAAACCCCCGAAATCCCTGTGTTTTTAGTGGTTACAGGACTCGGGATTGGTATAAGCTTGGGGGTTCCTGCGGTGTCAAAGCCGTCCGAAAACCTGGGGATCATCACCGTGATCCGGGGCCCCCACTGAAAGAGCCATTGGCGCATGACGGAACAACTCGTTATCCACAGGCATGACTATGATGCCGGGAACCAGGGTCTGAGCTGGGCCCGCATTATCGGCATTGCTTTTGTAATTGCCTTGCACCTCACTGCACTGATGATGTTGCTGATCCCTGCAGTGGCGCCGAAGGCTCCGGCTGAGAAGGAGCGCACCACCATGGTCACCTTGGTGGATGCACCGCCGCCTCCCCCGCCGCCGCCGCCGCCGCCGCCGCCGGAAGACAAGCCGCCGCCGCCGGTCAAGAATCTGTCGCCGCCGAAGCCGTCACCGGTTCCGCCGCCGCCGGAAGCCCCGGTCGTCGATGTTCCCGAACCGCGTCCCAGCGATATCGTCACGCCGCCGAGCCCGCCGGCTCCGCCGCAACCGCCGAGTGACATCGGCGCCAGTGTCGATATCTCGTCCAAGAACATGAACCCGCCGAAATACCCGCCGGCTGCATTCCGTGCCGGTGTCCAAGGTGAGGTCATCCTGATCGTGGATGTGGACGCAAGCGGCAACGTGACCAACGTGTCGGTCGAAAAGTCCAGCCGCAACCGCGACCTTGACCGTGCCGCGATGGACGCAGCACGCAAGTGGAAGTTCAACGCCTCCACTGTCAACGGGCAGAAAGCCGCCGGACGTGTTCGCGTCCCGGTCAACTTTGCTCTGAACTGATCCCACGGGCCGGCCACGGTCGGCCCAGGATCCTGTCTTCCTTTCGCTCCACCCTTCATCACCACACACAACAAAGGTAAGCGTCATGCTGCAGGAATTCTTTATCGCCGCCGCTGCAGGGGGCTCCAATCCGTCGGCCGCCCTGTCGCAGATGGGCTTCGAGCACTTGATCACTGAAATGACGTCCAGCCCCGGCGATTTCGCCGTGTCCTGGGTCGTTCTGATCACCCTGATCGCCATGTCCGCTGCCTCTTGGTACTGGACCGTCATCAACATCTTCCGTGCCACCCGCCTGAAGAGCGCGGCTGACCGCGTCACCACCGCGTTCTGGGATGCCCCGAATGCACAGGACGCCATCCGTGCCATGGAAGAGCAGCCGGCTTCCGAGCCGTTCTCCAAGATCGCACTGGACGCAGCGCAGGCTGCTGCTCACCACCAGCGCGCCGAAGGCAGCACCGGTGGCCTGGGCGAGAGCCTGAGCCGCTCGGAATTCGTCGATCGCGCCCTGCGTCAGGCCGTGACCCGCGAAAGCACCAAGCTGCAGTCCGGCATGACCCTGCTGGCCACCGTCGGTGCGACCGCGCCGTTCGTCGGTCTGCTCGGTACCGTGTGGGGCATCTATGGTGCGCTGATCAAGATCGGTGCTACCGGTTCGGCCTCCATCGACGCCGTTGCCGGCCCGGTGGGTGAAGCGCTGATCATGACCGCGATCGGTCTGTTCGTCGCCATCCCGGCCGTGTTCGCGTTCAACTTCTTCTCCAAGGTCAACAGCTCGGTGATCGCCAAGTTCGACACCTTTGCCCACGACCTGCACGACTTCTTCGCCACTGGTTCGCGCGTTCGCTAATCCGTAGTAAAGAACGACTTCGCAACGATTTAGACGGAGCCCGTTATGGCCTTCAGTAGTGGAAACAGCGGTGGCCCGATGGCCGACATCAACGTGACGCCCCTCGTGGACGTGATGTTGGTGCTGCTGATCATCTTCATCATTACGGCACCGCTGATGTCCCATAAGGTCAAGGTGGAGCTGCCAGAGGCCAACCTGATCCAGAAGGAAGATGCGGAGAAACGCGCCGCGCCGATCACCCTGGCCGTCAAGGAAGACGGGTCGCTGTACTGGAACGACGAGCCGATTTCCAAGGAAGCCTTGGAATCGCGCCTGTCCACCGCCGCACAGCAGACACCGCAGCCGCCGCTCAATTTGCGTGGCGACCGCACGACCAAGATGCGTACGATCAACGAGATCACCAAGATCGCGCAGGGTCAGGGCATGTTGGACGTCGGCTTCGTCGCAACCAAAGAGAAGGGGCAGTAAGCCATGGCATTCAGTACCGGTGGAAACCGCGGCCCAATGGCCGACATCAATGTCACGCCCCTGGTGGACGTGATGTTGGTGCTGCTGATCATCTTCATCGTGACCGCGCCGATCATGACCTACCCGATCGCCGTGGATCTGCCGCAGCGGGTGCTCAACCCGCCACCGCAGACGACCGAACCGCCGCCGCCGATCGAGTTGCGGATCGACGCCAGCAACCAGGTGTTCTGGAACAACAGCCCGACCCCGGTCGCGCAGTTGCAGCAGAAGATGGAAGAAGTGGTGCAGGCCGATCCGACCAATCAGCCGGAACTGCGCATCGACGCCAATGAAGATGCGGAGTACGAAGTGATGGCCAAGGTCTTGGCTGCGGCGAAGAACTCGCAGATGAAGAAAATCGGCTTCATGCAGTAAGACATCGCAAGACCGCAACACAACAGTCATGACGCGACTGCAACGCCACCGGAAACGGTGGCGTTTTTTTATGCTCGATCAATCGGTGCTTGCTGCCGCTGTGTTCGACACGCACGGACGGGGGCCGGCTGTTTGCCAGGACGTTAATATCGGTTTCCCGGGCACCGGGCGAGTGATGCATGCAGTGACCCTCAGGTCGTCCGCGCAAGCAAACCGTCGGAGTTGCAGCGGCAAGTCGCAACTGTACGCGTCGGGACTCGGCCCGCCAGATAAGTCTGCTCTGCCTTGCCCTTCCCTCGATGCCGACCAGGTGTATGCTCGAGCGTGCAGCACCCACGCTCATAGCACAGGAGGCAGTCATGGCTTTCAGTACGGCAGGCAATCGTGGACCGCTGGCGGAGATCAATGTCACGCCGCTGGTGGATGTCATGTTGGTGTTGTTGATCATCTTTATCGTCACCGTGTCGATGTTGACGCGACCAAGCACGGTGGATCTGCCGCAGCACAACGACCCACCACAGCGATAGTTGGAGCCGCCTGCACCGATCGCATTGCGTGTGGATACCCGTGGTCAGGTGTTCTGGAATTCCAGCCCGGTGACACTGCAGGAGTTGCAGCTGCGGTTGACCGAACAGATGCGCGAAACATCTGGAAATCAGCCGGAACTGCGGATTGCCGTCAGTGCCGATGCGGAGTACGCGGTGATGGCCAAGGTGTTGGATGCGGCAAAAAATGCGCAGGCTGATCGCATCAGTCTTGTGCAATAACTAATGGAGTTAATAATTCATCCGGGCAGAGAAACTCTGCCTCTATGTAGATAATGATTTTTACAGCGTTCAGTCGCTTTAAAGTAAATAAAAACGTAGCGAGCGGTCGTCAGGCGCGTATAGACGCGGGGCAGGAATGGAGCGCGCGGGAATCCAGAGGTCCATGCGACTTCGAACTCAGACCGCGCCGCAGTATCGCGGTCAGCGCCGTCGTTTTCGATACACGTGCTTATTTGATTGAGTATCTCAAACGTCAACCGATGCGCTGCGCAGTATCGTCAGATACGCACGCACGCTCGCATCCAACCCTTGATACAAAGCCTCGCCAATCAGCGCGTGGCCGATCGACACTTCAAGCACGCCGGGGACAGCGTTGAGAAAGTCGGCAAGGTTGCCTTGCGACAGATCGTGCCCGGCATTAATGCCCAGACCTGCGGCGCTGGCGCGCTGCGCTGCCCCGGCAAACAACGCGAATGCCGCCCCCGGCTGCCCGTTCGAATGCGCTTGCGCATACGGACCAGTGTACAACTCGATACGGTCTGCACCGAGCAGCGCCGCCTGAGCGATATCGGGATTACCGGCATCGACGAACAAACTGACGCGTGCACCCAGCGCCTTGAATGAGGCAATCAACGCCGCGAGTTGCGCGGGGTCCTGGGCAAAATCGAAGCCGTGGTCGGAGGTCAGTTGCCCGTCGCCGTCCGGGACCAATGTGATCTGTTCGGGGCGCGTGGCCCGGCACAACTCCAGCAGCCCCGGGTAGCCGCCGCGCGGTGGCGCGAATGGGTTGCCTTCGATATTGAATTCGACGCCGTGCTCGCGCGTCAACGCGCTCAGCGCGACCACATCGTCGGCACGGATATGCCGCTGGTCCGGACGCGGGTGCACGGTGATGCCGTGCGCACCGGCGCCAATGCAGGTGCGTGCGGCCTGCACCACATCCGGATCGGGGCCGCCGCGCGAATTGCGCAACACCGCGATCTTGTTGACGTTGACGCTGAGCTGGGTGGTCACTGCGTCGGTCTCAGGCCTGCGGCTCGCCATCGCGCGTGGCGTTGAGGGCGGCCGCCTTGCGGGCTTCGGCGATCTCGCGCAGGCGGCGCAGCTCGGCCGGGTCGATCAGGCTGCTGGTGTCGCGCTGGGTATCGCCCATGCGCGAGGCGAACCAGCCGCGCGTCCACAGCAACAGCAGCAGCAGCGCCACCAGTAGCGAGGCCACCAGCAACCACACGTGCGGCGTGCTGAAGGCCAGCACCAGCGCACCCAATGCCATAAGCAGAAACAGCCAGTGCATGACGAGCTCCCCGATCAGTGGCGGCAGTGTAGCGCCGCGCCCCACATGGTTCCACGTGGGCGCGGCGCTGCGGCTCAGAGTAGCGGTGACAGCAGCCGTGCGCAGGCTTCGGGCAGCCGCGAGCGCCACAACGGCCGGTGGCGGGCGAATCGCACTTCCTGCGCCTGCTGCAGATCGGCGTCGATCAAACCGGCCAGTTCGGCAGCCACCGCCTGGTCGCGGAACAGCATCGACAGCTCGAAATTCAGGCGAAAGCTGCGGCTGTCGAAATTGGCGCTGCCGACGATGCAGACCTCATCGTCGGCCAGCAGCGCCTTGGTGTGCAGCATGCGCGGGCCGTATTCGTAGATGCGCACGCCCGCCTCGAGCAACTCGTCGAAATACGAACGTGCCGCGTAGGTGACCAGACGCGAGTCGCTGACGCGCGGCACCAGCAGGCGCACGTCCAGGCCACCCAATGCGGCCGAAGTCAGCGCCATGCGCGCGGCCTCGCCGGGGACGAAGTACGGCGTCACCAACCAGACCCGATGCCGGGCTTCGTGGATCGCAGCGACCATCAGCCGGTGGATGGACTCCCACGACGAATCCGGCCCGGAGATCAGCACCTGCGCATCGACATCGCCTTGCGCGCGGCTCGGCACGTCTTCGGGCCATAGCTGCTGGCCGTGGAAGGCGGCGCGGCCCTGCCCGGTGGCGTACAACCAGTCTTCCAGGAATACCAGCTGCAGGCTGCGCACCACGTGGCCCTGCAGGCGCACATGCAGGTCGCGATAGGCATCGCTGCGGACCTGCTCGTTTTCTTCGTCGGTGACGTTGATGCCACCGGTGAAGCCGATCCTGCCGTCGACCACGACCACCTTGCGGTGGGTACGCAGGTTCAACCACGGCCGCTTGAACGGCTTGAGCAGCTGGGATGGATGGAACCATGCAGTCTCCACCCCGGCCGCGCGCAGCGTCCGCAAGCTGCGCCGGGTCATCGCCGACGAGCCCACCGCATCCATCAGCAGGCGCACCTTGACCCCGGCGCGTGCGCGCTCCATCAGCGCATCGCAGATCGCGGTGCCGCTGTGGTCGGGCTGGAAGATGTAGTACTGCAGATGGATATGGTCGCGTGCACCGCGGATGACCTCGATGATGGCCGCATAGGTGGCCGCGCCATCCACCAGCCAGTGCACCTCGGTGGCGCTGCTGGGAGCCAGCCCGGTGGTGGACTGGGCGATCTTGGCCAGCTCGGTGCAGTCCGCATCCGGCGGGCAGACGCTGCTGTAGCTCTCCATGCCCGAGCGCGAGCGGCCGCGCCGTAGCCGCTGGCGTTTGACCTTCTGCGGGCCGAGCCAGTAATAGATCAGCAGGCCCAGATACGGCAAAGCGGCCAGCGACAATACCCAGCTGAGCGTAGCCACCGGCTCGCGCTTCTGCAGCACGATCCAGCCGGCGATCCATAGCAGGTACAGCACGTAGGCGGCGAGGAGAAGCGCTTCGAGGTGGGGAATGGTGGCCAGCCAGTCCCACGCGCCCTGTACGGATGCGAGCATGCGCGGATTCTACGGGCCGCAGGCACCGCTGCGGTGACCGTGCGGCCAACGCGATCGCCGCGCCGGGTCTGAAAGCTTCATCGTGGCGCGCGCCTGGTCGCATTGCCTGAGACCTGCCGGCCGTACGATGACGCGATGGCAACTGCGATCAAGGGCCGTGGTGCGACCGGCCATCTGCCCGGACGCTTCGAAACCACCACCCAACAACCGGTGGACGATGGCTGGTACGCCGACGACGGCGAGGAGTTCGCCGCGCCGGCGTTGCGTACCCAGGTCACCGAGGAAACCGCGCGCAGCATCATCAGCCGCAATCAATCGCCGGACATCGGCTTTTCGCAATCGGTCAATCCGTATCGCGGGTGCGAGCATGGTTGCAGCTACTGCTTTGCACGGCCCTCGCATGCCTATCTCAATCTGTCGCCCGGGCTGGATTTCGAGACCAAGCTGTTCGCCAAGACCAATGCGCCGGAGCTGCTGCGCCGCGAACTGTCGCGCCCGGGCTATGTGCCCAGCCCGATCGCACTGGGCATCAACACCGATGCCTACCAGCCGATCGAGCGCAAACGCGCACTGACGCGGCGCCTGATCGAAGTGTTGTGGGAGACGCGGCACCCGTTCACGCTGATCACCAAGAATGCGTTGGTGACGCGCGATCTGGACCTGCTTGCACCGCTGGCACGCGAGGGCCTGGTCAACGTGCATTTTTCGGTGACCACGCTGGACCCGCATCTGTCGGCCAGGCTGGAACCCCGCGCGTCCGCACCGCATGCCCGCCTGCGCGCGATGCGGGCGCTGCACGAGGCCGGCGTGCCGGTCGGGGTGATGGCCGCGCCGGTGATCCCGTGGATCAACGACCATGAGCTGGAAGCGATCCTGCAGGCCGCGTCCGCTGCCGGCGCGCACAGTGCCGGCTACGTGTTGCTGCGGCTGCCGCACGAGGTGGCGCCGCTGTTCCGCGACTGGTTGCAGACCCATCACCCGCAACGCGCCGGGCACGTGATGAGCACGATCCAGCAACTGCGCGGCGGCAAGGATTACGACAGCACCTTCGGCACACGCCTGCGCGGCCAGGGCGTCTACGCGGAGTTGCTGGCACGCCGTTTCGCCCTGGCCCACCGCCGCAGCGGTTTCGACGCACGCGACATGCCGGCATTGGACACGACCAAGTTCCGCCGCCCCGCGCCGCCGGCCAAGCCGGTGCCGCAATCGCCGCAAGGCAGTCTGTTCTAGGGGCGGGGAATCGGGATTGGAGAATCGGGAATCGTAACGGCGACAGCAATTCGCAACAGCGTGGCTCTGCTGTTGCGATTCTCCATTCCCGATTCCCTATTCCCCGCCGTACAAGGCACTCGCCGACTGGAACAGGATCCAGCTGGTGGCGATGAACTTGTCGCCGCCGACCGGGCGGTTGCCGCGGTGGGTGTGGGTGAAGGCGGTGGGGGCGATCAGCAGGCTGCCGGTGCGCGGGCGGACCTTGCGTTGCTGAAACAGGAATTCGGTCTCGCCCTGTTCGAACTCGTCGTTGAGGTACAGCGTCCACAGCAGATGCCGGTGCAGCGTGTCGGCGCTGGCATCGCGTGGATACAGCTCGCAATGCCAGTACGGATAGCCGCCCTGGTCGGCGGTGTACCACTGCAGGTTGATCGCGCCCGGGCGCAGGCAGGTGCGGGCCAGATCGCCCAGCGCCTGCTCGCTCATCTGCGCGATGTCCTCGGCCACCAGCCGGTGCGGGCTGCCGTCGGCGGTGGTGACCTGCAGCATCAGCGGCGAGATCAGGGCTTGTGGATAGTGCCGCAGATAGGTCAGCACGCCTTCGAACACGGCTTGCTGCAGGCGGTTTTCCACCGCCGCCCAGTCGGCCACGCCGCTGATGCGCAGGTCGCGGCTGTGTTTGAGTTCGGGAAACACGCCGCCACCGATGCGGCCGGGATGCAGCTGCTGGCTGTCGCGCATGCGTTGCACGATCGCCGCGCAATCCTCGCGCGAGACGGCATTGTCGGTGACCTGGATGAAGTCGGGTTGGCTCATGCGCACGACCATAGCAATCTGCGCTGCCGCCTGCACAGCGCGCCCGGCGGTGTACGCGGCCTCGGTTGGCGCGTTGCCATGAGGCATCGCCGATGCATGCCCCAGCGCTGCGTCGCCCAGAAAAACAGCGCCTCAGCCTGCACCACGCGCGCCACGCCAGCCAGTGCGCCACTGCGATGGTGCTGGGTGAACTTGTACAGTCGCAATCAGCCGCCGGCCTGCGACGCGCGAGGCAGCGCGCGCAATGCAGCAACGCAGCAACGAAAAACCCCGCCGAAGCGGGGTTTTCGTTACACGCTTTGGGCTACGACGATCAGAACTTGTAGTTGACCGAAGCGGCCAGCACGTCGCCCTTCACCTTATAGCTGCCTGCCAAGCGGTCGCCGGTGGCGCTGCGGGTGTCGCTGGTCGGGTCGCTGGTGAACAGGTGGGTGTAACCGAAGTTGTATTCGGCCTGCTGCGACGGACGCCAGCTCAGACCCAGCGAGACCCACTTGCGGCTCGCATCCGGCACGCGCACGTCGCGATGCTCTGCGGTGGTCGGAGTCTGGTCGTACGCCAGGCCGCCACGCAGGGTCAGGCTCTCGCTCATGCGGTAGTCGGCACCGATCGAGGCGAAGGTGGTGTCGCGGTAGGAGAAGTCCAGCACGCTGTCGGGCTGGTTGGAGGCGAAGTCCACGGTCACCTGGTCGAACTTGCTCCAGGCGGTGCGGGTGACGTCGGCCATGATCGACCACTGCTCGTTCACGTTGTGGGTGAAGCTGGCGGTGGCGCTGGCCGGCAGCTTGACGGTGGCGCGACCCTTGGTGTCGACGAAGGTGCCGGGTGCGGCAACGCTCAGGACTGCCGCAGCCGGACCCGGCACGGTGAAGTCGGCATCGCCATCGGTGATCTTGTGCTCCACTTCCGAGCGGTAGCTGAAGCCGATGTGGGTGTTCTCGTCGATGCTGAACAAGCCGCCCAGGGTGAAGCCCACTTCGGTGCTGTCGCCCTTGATGCGCGAGTAGCCATCGGCATTGCCCGGTGCAAAGCCCGGCACGCGGCGCGCGGCCAGCACGCTGCCGAAGTCGACCGCATTGGCCAGGTCGATATCCAGGCGCTCGGCGAACACCGAGGCACCGAAGGACACGTACGGGTTGACGTCGTAGGAGAACGCGACATTGAAGTCGATCGCCTGCAGCTCGGTCTTGGTGCCGTGGTAGCGGCCGACCCAGTTGCGGTCGTATTCGGTCTTGAAGCCGAACGGCACGGTCAGCGAGGTACCCAAGTGCATGTTGTCGTTCTCGCCGAACGGCACATGGAAATACATCGCCGGGACCGGCGCGATCATGCCGGCGTCGCCGCCATTGCCGCCGGAGACCGGGGCGCCGTTGGCGTAGGTGGCGGTGTCGGGCTGGAACTTGGCCGAGAAGCTGATGGCGCTGACGTCGGCCTGGAACAGGCGACCGTCCAGTTGACGCATGCCGGCCGGGTTGTTGGCGATGATCGAGGCGTCGTCCGGGGCGCTGCCCGAACCTGCGAAGGCGCGGCCAAGACCCTTGGCGCTGTTTTCCTTCAGCTGGAAGGCGGCGCCGTGGGCCTGGCCAACGGCCAGTACGCCGGCAATACCGACGGCCAACAGGGTGGCGCGGCTGAGAGTGGAAGCGGTAGACATAAGGTGGTGCTCTCCGGATAAAGACTGCAGTGGTCGGTACAGCGCCCGCGCCCAGCGCCAGGTGGCTGCTGGGGCGCGCCGGAGACCCCCCCCCGACATACGACGCCGTACGCAGTATACCCACCACAATTAACCGAACAATAACGAGGCACGTTTTGATCGGCTAGACAGGTTAGGGATGGGTTCAGGAGCGTGAACCCGCTAAAGTGCCACTTTCATGTTCGTCTCTCTGCCCTCCCGCAAGAAACCCACCCCGCGCTGGGCAGTGCCGTTGCTGTTCGCAACCGTCTGGCTGGCCTATCTGTGGTCGATCAGCCGGCCAGGCGAAGCGCGCAGTACGCTATGGCTGGACTGGGGCGCGCTGTCTAGCGGCGTGTCCAACTTGGGCGACTGGTGGGCGACGCTGCGCGACGGTAGCGTGCTGCGGCTGTTCACCGCGCTGTTCCTGCATGCCGACTGGTCGCACCTGCTCGGCAACCTGGTGTTCCTGCTGATCTTCGGGCTGCCGGCCGAGCGCATTCTCGGGCCGTGGCGCCTGCTGTTGCTGTTCCTGGTCGGCGGCGCGGCCTCCAACCTGGCGGCGATCTTCGCGATTGGCACGCCGGACCGGGTGATCATCGGTGCCTCGGGCGCGGTGTCGGCATTGATCGGCACCTATCTGGCACTGTTTCCCGGCGCCAAGCTGGGCGTGGTGCTGCCGCTGGGGGTGTTTCTGGAATTCATCCGGGTGCCGGCGCCGTTGCTGATCGGTGCCTGGGCGCTGCTGCAGGTGGTGTTCGCCTACATCGGCCCGGCCTTCGGCATGGTGGCGTGGTCGGCGCATATTGCCGGGTTCGTATTCGGCATCGTCTACGGGCTGTACGTGCGCGCGGCGATCGCGCGGCGACTGCGCAAACGCCACGGGTTCTAGCGCGGCGGCAGTCGGGGCAAGGCGCACCGGGCGCTGTGTTGCGCCGGCCGCGCGCTGCGTCGCTGCACGGTGGCGCGCCTATAATCGCCGCATGTCCAAGCCCCTGTACAAAGTCACCTTCCTCAATCACGGCAAGGTGTACGAGCTCTACGCCCGCCAGGTCACCGGCAGCCATCTGTGGGGCTTCAACCAGATCGGCGAGCTGGTGTTCGACGTGCACGACGGGCTGGTGGTCGATCCCACCGAAGAGCGCCTGCGCGAAGAGTTCGGCAACACCAAGACGCTGCACCTGCCGATGCAGAGCATCGTGCGCATCGAGGAAGTCGAGAAGAAAGGCCAGTCGGTGATCCGCGATGCCACTACCGGCGACAAGGTGGTCACGCCGTTCCCGCTGTCGACCAAGCCGCGCTGATGCGTATCCTGGTGCCCGACGATTACCAGGGCGCCGTGCGTCACCTGCCCTGCCTGCAGCGCCTGCACGGCCACGATGTACAGGTGCTGGGCGCGCTGGCCACCGACCCCAACGAATGGGCCGAGCGGCTGGTCGAAGCCGATGCGCTGGTGCTGATCCGCGAACGCACCCGCGTGGACGCCACGCTGCTGCGGCGATTGCCGCGACTCAGGTTGATCAGCCAGACCGGCCGGGTCGGCGCGCATGTGGATGTGGCCGCGTGCACCGAGTTCGGGGTGGCGGTGGCCGAAGGCGTCGGTTCGCCGGTGGCGCCAGCCGAACTGACCTGGGCGCTGATCCTGTCGGCCAGCCGGCGCCTGGGCGAGTACCAGCGCGCGCTGCATCAGGGCCGCTGGCAGGCGCTGGGCGATCCCGGCCTGGGGCGCGCGTTGCACGGGCGCACGCTGGGTATCTGGAGTTATGGGCGGATCGGCCAGCGCGTGGCCGGCTTCGGGCGTGCGTTCGGCATGCAGGTGCTGGTGTGGGGCGGCGAGGCCTCGTGCGCGCAGGCTGCGCGCGATGGCTTCGACGTTGCCGCCAGCCGGCAGGACCTGTTCGAACGCAGCGATGTGCTGTCGCTGCATCGGCGCCTGACCGCGCAGACCCGCCACCAGATCAGCGCGCAGGATCTGGCGTGGATGCGCCCGGATGCGTTGCTGGTCAACACCAGCCGCGCCGAGCTGATCGCGCCCGGCGCATTGCTGGCCGCGCTGGATGCGGGCCGGCCGGCGCAGGCGGCGGTGGATGTATTCGAGCGTGAGCCGGTGCTGGATCCGCGCGACCCGCTGCTGCAGCATCCGCGCGTGCTGGCGACGCCGCATCTGGGCTACGTGGAACGCGACAGCTATGCGCTGTACTTCGAAGCGGCGTTCGACAACGTGCTGGCGTTTGCCGCCGGTACGCCGCGCAACCTGGTCAATCCCGAGGCGTTGGCGATCGCGCGATAGCGCGTGTTTGAAGAAGGGGTGATCGCGCGATTGGGGGGCTTGTCGCGACCGGGGTCGCTCCTACGAACGCCGCATGGGCCAAACCCGCCGGCGCTGTGGTGGCCGGGTGATCCAGGGATGCGTGCAGGTGGCGTGGCAGTGCCGACGCGTCTCGATCGGGCCTGGCGCGCAGCGGGGGATTCACCCGCTGCGCTGTGGCCGGCTTACTTGACCGGTTCGGCCGGCGCAGGCGCGGCCGGTTCCGCCGGCGGCGCAGGCTTGGCCTTCTCAGCCGGTTCGCTCGGCTTGTCGGCAGGCTTGGGCTTGTCGGTCGCTGCCGGGCGCGCGGCCGGCTTCGGCTCGGCTGCGGTCCTGGCGGCCTTGGCCTTCTGCGCTGCCTGCGCCTTGGCCTTGAGCGCGGCTTGCGCCTTGGCCGCCGAGCCAGGCTGCTTGAGCTCGGCCAGCGCGGAGGCGATCGGACCATCGCCCGGCAGGACGTCGCCGGCTGTGTAGCCCTCCTCGCCTTCTGCATCGCCACGCAGATGGCCTGGCAGCGTGGCTTCGCTGAAGTCGGTCAGGCTGGCCGGCACGTCGGCGTCGCCCGGTTGCGGTTCCGGGGTGAGCAGCACTTCCGGCACGATGCCGCTGGCCTGGATCGACTTGCCGCTGGGGGTGTAATAGCGCGCGGTGGTCAGCTTGACCGAGTCGCCGTTGTCCAGCGGCAGCACGGTCTGCACCGAGCCCTTGCCGAAGGTGCGGCTGCCGATGATGCGCGCACGCTGGTTGTCGCGCAGCGCCCCGGCCAGCACTTCCGAGGCGCTGGCCGAGCCGGCGTCCACCAGCACCACCACCGGTGCGCCGCCGAGCAGATCGCCCGGGGTGGCATCGAACTTGGCATCGCTGATGGAGATGCGCCCGCGCGTGCTGACGATGTTGCCCTTGTCGAGCAGGTCGTCGGCCACCTGCACCGCCGAGGTCAGCAGGCCGCCCGGGTTGCTGCGCAGGTCCAGCACCAGCCCGCGCAACTTGCCGCCGGCCTGCAGCTGCTTGAGGTTCTTCTGGAAGTCGGCACCGGTGTCGGCCTGGAAGGTGCTGATGCGGATGTAGCCATAGCCCGGTTCCAGCAGCCTGCTGCGCACGCTGGCCACGCGGATGGTCTCGCGCTGCAGGGTCACATCGAACGGTTTGGGCGCCTTGTCGCGCACGATGGTCAGCACGACCTTGCTGCCGGATTCGCCGCGCAGCGGTTCCATCGCCTTGCTGGCGTCGATCGGCTTGCCGTCGATGGCCACGATGACATCGCCGGCGCGGATGCCGGCGCGCGCGGCCGGGGTGTCGTCGATCGGCGCGATCACCTTGAGCGTGTTGTCCTGCTGCTGCAGCAATTCCACGCCAATGCCGTCGTAGGCGCCGGTTGCCTGCTCGTCGAAGGCTTCGGCATCTTCCTTGTCGAAGTAAGTGCTGTGCGGGTCCAGATCCGAGAGCAGGCCGCGCACCGCGGCGTGCATCAGCTTCTTGTCTTCGACCGGATCGACGTAGGCCTGCTTGACCGCGTTGTACACCGCCACGAAACGGCGGATCTCATCCAGCGGTACCTTGGAGACGGCGGCTTCGTTGGCTTCCGGGTCGTCCGCAGTGGTCTGGGCGGCGGCGGGACTGGCTTTCTGCGCCCAACCGGGTGAGGCGAACAACGCCAGCGACAGGGCAACGGACAGGACGGCTACGCGCATGAAGCACTCCGACAAAGAGATGAGACGCCCCGCAACGGAGCGATTTGGATTATGCGCGAAGCCGCGGTAAATCCGCGTTGACTTGGCAAGGCAAGGGATGGAGCCGGTCATGCACCGGCACGCACGCGGCGTGCGCCGCACTCAGCGCCGCTGCAACCAGCTCGACGGATCCACCGGCTGCCCGTTGCGGCGCAGTTCGAAGTACAGCGCCGGCACACCCTGCCCGCCCGAGCTGCCGACCTTGGCCACCGCTTCGCCGCGCTTGATCGACGCGCCGGCATCGCGCAACAGCGTGTCGTTGTGCGCGTACAGGCTCATGTAGCCGTTGCCGTGGTCCACGATCAGGATCATGCCGTAGCCGGTCATCCAGTCGGAGAACACCACCGTGCCGTCGGCCACTGCGGTGACGGTGCTGCCCTTGGGCGCGCCGATCAGCACGCCCTTGCTGGTGTGGCCGTCCGGCAAGGTGGCGTTGAAGCGCGCTAGCAGGTTGCCCGACACCGGCCAGCTCAGGCCGCCGACCTTGGGTGCCGGCGCGCTGGCGATGACCTTGGGCGGGGTCTTGCCGGGACGCTCTAGGCGCTCGGTCTTGCCGCGTTTTGCCTGCGCGGCGGCTTCGGCGGCGGCGCGTTTGGCGGCCGCGCGGCGTTCGGCCTCGGCCTTGGCGGCGGCCGCACGCAGATTGGCGAGCAGCTGCTCCAGCGACCTGGCGTCCTGGCCCAGGGCTTTCTCGCGCTCGGCGCGCTGTTTGTAGCGGTCGTCCAGCTGCGCAACGGTCGCCGCCTGCTGCGAGCGATCCTTCTGCAGCAACGCGGCCTGCGCCTTCTGCTGCGCACGTGCCGCATCCAGTATCTGGCGACGGTTGGCGATGTCCTGCTCCACCTTCGCCAGCGCATCCAGCTGCGTGGCCAGCGCCTGGATGCGTTGCGCGCGCGTGTTCTGCACGTAGCGATGATCGGCCAGCATGCGCGTGGCATTGCCCACGGTGTCCTGCGACAACAGCACCTTCAACGGCGCGTTGCGGCCGACCTGATCGGCCGCCCGCAACAAGGCGGCCAGCTGCACGCGCTGGTTCTGCAGGCCGCGCTGTAGCTGCGCACGGTCCTGCTGCAGCGTGCCCAGATGTTGTTCCTGCTCGCGCATCGCCGATTCGGTCTCGCTCAACGCACGCGAGGTCTTGGCCACCTTCTCATCGGCCTGGCGCAGCTGCTGGGCGGCATTGCCGCGCTTGCCTTCCAGTGCGCGGCGGTCGGCGCTGATGGTCTTGAGTTCGTCGCGCAGCTGCTGCAGTTTGCGCTCGGTCTCGCGCTGGCTTTGCGCACCGGCACCGGCGCTGCCCAGCAGCGCGCAGGCCAGCACGGTCGCCGCCAGCCACGCGCGGGAGCGGCCGGTGGCGGGGGCAGAGGGCAGGCGCGATCGCGGGGCGGGCGACAGGGGCAACGAAAGGTCCAGTGACTTCAGGCAGGTGCGCGATTGTAGCCAAGCATGGTGTGATCGCCGCCACGCCCAAGACAGCCGCCGCCGCGCAAGGTTCAGCATGAAGCCCCAGCATCTTCTTCTGGCACTCTCCCTGGTCTGCGCAAGCGCCTGGGCCGACGAGGACATCAGCAAGGTCAACGGCCGCATCAGCGCCGAGGCCGGCAAGGTCTATGGCGGGCTGGACACCGTCAACGGCTCCATCGAGGTCGGCGCCGGCGCGCAGACCCGGAAGGTGGAAACGGTCAACGGCAGCATCCAGATCGGCGACAACGCCCGCACCGGCGATGTCTCCACGGTCAATGGCGCGATCACGCTGGGCCAGAAGGTGGTGGTGTCCGGCGGGCTGGAGACGGTCAACGGCAGCGTGCTGGTGGAACGCGGCAGCCGCATCAGCGGCGGCGTGGAAACCGTCAATGGCAGTATCGGCCTGGTGGAAACCGAGCTCGGTAAGGGCATCGAGACCGTCAACGGCGACATTACCGTCGGGGTGCGCTCGCATGTGCATGGCGGGATCGAGGTCACCAAGCCGAACTTCAGCTTCTCGTTCAAGCCTGCGCGCAAGCCGCGTGTGGTGATCGGCCCGGATGCGGTGGTCGAAGGGCCGCTGGAGTTCGAGCGCGAGGTCAGCCTGTACGTGCATCGCACTGCGAAGATCGGTGCCGTCACCGGCGCCACCGCGCGCAGCTTCGACAGCGACGTGGCGCCCAAGGACTGACGCGCTCACCACGGGGCCAGCGCCTAGAATCGGGGGACCTTCGCCGCACGAGGAGTCCCGATGCCCCGCAAGATCCTGTTGTGCCTGGCCGCCACGCTGGCCCTGGCCGGCTGCAAGCGTGAACCCGCCGATGCGCCGAGCGTGCCCGCCGCGCAGGCGCCGGCCGACAGTGCGCCGAGCGCGCCGGTCAGTCGCCACGCCTTCTCGCCGGAGCTGACCGGCGGCGACTTCGCCGAGCTGGTCAGGACGCTGGCCTCGGACGAATTCGAAGGACGCGGCCCTGGCACGCCGGGCGAAGAGAAGACCGTCACCTATATCCGCGATCAGATGCAGCGCATCGGCCTGCAGCCGGGCAACGGCGACAGCTGGTTCCAGGACGTGCCGATGGTGGAAACCACCGCCGATGCGGCCACCGCGCCGACCCTGCGCAGCGGCGAACAGACCCGCACCCTGGCCTTCGGCACCGACATCGTGGTCGGCACCCGCACCGGCCAGGCCGAGGTCAAGCTGGACAACAGCGAGCTGGTGTTCGTCGGCTACGGCGTGGATGCGCCCGAACAACAGTGGAACGATTACGCCGGCCAGGACTGGAAGGGCAAGACGGTGGTGATGTTCGTCAACGACCCGGGCTTCCACACCGGCGATGCCAAGCTGTTCGACGGCAAGCGCATGACCTACTACGGGCGCTGGACCTACAAGTTCGAGGAAGCCGCCCGCAAGGGCGCGGCCGCTGCGCTGATCGTGCACGACACCCCGGGCGCCAGCTACGGCTGGGACGTGGTGAAGAACTCCTGGGCCGGCCCGCAATACGACCTGCCGGCCAAGGACGATCCCGATCCGCGCCTGCCGGTGCAGGGCTGGATCAGCGCCGAGACCGCCAAGCAGCTGTTCGCCAATGCCGGGCTGGACCTGGCGCAGGCCTACAAGGACGCCAGCAAGCGTGGCTTCAAGCCGGTGCCGTTGAAGGCCAGCTGGTCGGTGGACCTGAAGAGCAGCATCGCCGAAAAGACTTCGCGCAACGTGGTCGGCGTGTTGCCGGGCACCAGCCACGCCGACGAGGCGGTGCTGTACATGGCGCACTGGGACCACCTGGGCAAGCATCCGGGCGAAAGTGGCGACAACATCTACAACGGCGCGGTGGACAACGCCACCGGCGTGGCCGGCATTCTCGAAATTGCCGACGCGTTCGCGCATCAGGATCCCAAGCCGGCGCGCTCGGTGGTGTTCGTGGCGGTGACGCTGGAGGAATCGGGCCTGCTCGGTTCCAAGTACTACGTGGCCAACCCGAGCTTTCCACTGGACAAGATCGCGGCGGTGATCAACCTGGATGCGATGTCGGTGGCCGGGCGCGCACGCGATGTCACCGTGGTGGGCATGGGCAGTTCGGAGCTGGAAGACATCCTCAAGCCGATTGCCGCGATGCAGGGCCGCACCCTGCATGCCGAGGCCACGCCGCAAAGCGGCTCGTATTTCCGCTCGGATCACTTCAACTTCGCCAAGGCCGGCGTGCCGGCGCTGTATGCCGATGGCGGCGAAGACCTGCGCGAGGGCGGCACCGCGGCCGGCCGTGCGGCCGCCGAGGACTACGGGCGCAATCGCTATCACGCCCCTGGCGACGAATACGATGCGGCCACCTGGAAGCTCGATGGCACCATCGAAGACCTGCAGGCGGTGTATGGCGTGGGCAAGGAGGTGGCCGCCGGGCAGCGCTGGCCCAATTGGTATGCCGGCAACCCGTTCAAGGCGGCGCGCGATCGCATGATGGCCGGCAAGCCCGCTACGGGCGCCGCGGCAGCGGCGCCTGAGGCCGGGAAAGACGCCGCTGCCGCGGACAAAAAGGCGGCACCGGTGCGTTGACCGGGCTCGGAACCGTCTGCGATGTCATACAGTTGATACATGACATCGTGGCGCGGTCTGCAGGATGCGCTGCAGCGGCAAGCCCGCACAGTGCAATCAACGCAAAGGGCCTCCTGTTGGAGGCCCTTTGCGTCAACGCGTCCTGGCCGTGTCAGTTGCGCACGAGCTCATGATTGGTGTCGATATACAGCGTCGATGCGCTGCGCAATGCTTTCAAGCGTGCTGCCGACAATGCGTTGCCGGCAACGTAGCGGCACTGGCGGGACGCCATCGACTCCGAGGCGCGTTGATCAATCGTTATCCACGCTGACCACGTGTCCGTCTTCCGGATCGACATGCAGATCCACCTTCTGCCCGCCACGTTGCTCGGCATCGGCTTTCCACAAGCCGTCTTCGAACTTGAGGTCGTGCACATTGGAGTAGCCGCCGGTCGACAACGCGGCGCGGATATCGGCCTCACTCAGTTTGGAGGTGGTCTGGTCGCCATAGACGCGGCCGGTCACCGGATCGATACGCACATCCACGTCCTTGCCGTCGCCGCTGCGTGCGTCGGCGGTCCACACGCCATGTTCGAACTTGACGTCGTGCACCTTGGTATAGCCCTTGCCGGTCAGCATGCTGGTGACCTCGCGGGAGGTCAGCGCTTTGGCCGGCTTGTCGGCGGCGGCCTGCGCAAATGCGCCCTGCGCTGCCAATGCAAGTGCGCCGATCAGCGCGGTCTTCATCAGTCGATGTGCCATGTGATGCTCCTGCAGTGAAGTGCGCTCATGCTGGACGCGGCTTTATCGCTGCTAGGTGAACAACCGTTAGAAGCCGCGGCAAAAGTTCAGTGAGCTCAAGCTTTGGTGATGATGCGCTTGGGGTGCGTCTGATGGCGTACGTACGTTCATCAACGGGTTGCGCGCTGCATCGCGGTGCAAGGGACGCTCAGCGTGCTTTGGAGCGACGTAAACGTTGTCACATCGAGACTGTGTTGTTCGGCCTGTCATCCAACTGATAGCCAGTACGGAAGACGCAAAAAAAGCGAGCTGCCTTGCGGCGGCTCGCTTGACTCAATCCATCTGCCTCACATTACGGAATGGCGCGTGTGGCGCGCACGGCCTGCGGCGAGAGGATGGACATCTGCGGCTTGTCGGTGCCGTCCTTGTAGGGATGCACGCTGTACTGATAACTGACGTTCCACCACGAACCGGCAGCCCACCACGTCCAGCCTGCCCAGACATCCGCATTGGCATCGATGTAGCGGAGCATGCCGCGCAGCGCTTCATTGCAGACGGGGTTGTTGGCGGTGCCGAATTCGCCCAGAAACCCGCGTCTATGGTTGATGCGCAACCACTCGGTGAAACTGCGCAGACGCTCGACACCAATGGTGGTACTGACGCAGACATTGGTGGTGCCGCTGGAATCGGCATCCAGGTATTGATGCACTTCGAACGCGTAGCGATTGAGCGGATCGTAGATCGAAACCAATGCGGTTGCGTTGGAATAGCCATCGTTGGTGGGCGAATACCAGCTGTGCGCACCGGTCCACAATGCGCCGGGCACCAGAATCAGATTGTTCGCACCGGTGGCACGGATCGCATTGATGCCTGCCTGTGCAGTTGCAGCCCAAGCACTGGCCGAGACGCCATTGGGCTCATTCATCAACCCGAAGATCACGGCATTGTCGCTGGGAAACGCCAGCGCAAGGCGGCGCCACAAATCGGCGAACGTGGCGATCGGCACTTCGTCGCCACCGACCTTGTAACCGTAGTATTTGCCGTAGTTGTGGATGTCCAGCACCAGATACATGCCCGATGCCTTGGCGCGTGCCACGGCTTGCTGCACCAGGGCCAACTGGGCCGGATCCAGTTCGCCGCGCGCACTTGGTTGCAGGCGTTCCCACAACACCGGCAAGCGGATCGTGTTCATGCCGACGCCGGCGAAATAGGTGTAATCGCTGGCCGAGGCATACATATAGTCCTTATTGAGGACGCCGGGTTTTTTGGACGATGCGAATTCGGCCCCGGATAAATTGACGCCGGCATATGTCAGTACGCGCGTTTGCGCATAGATGGGTGCGATTGTGGCGAACAGGATGCAGAGCAGGATGCAGTGGAAAACGGTGCGCAGCGTTTGAGAGACAGCAGACATAAACAGCTCCTTCGACGACGGGGATGGTGTGTCGCAGCGGTTTGCGTGCAATCCGCGCGAGGTGCGCCACACCTGTCGTCATCAATGCATCTGTCGTGCCTAAACACCCAGCACATCGGATGTGAACTAAATGTGTAGGTTGGGTCGCAGTCACTTTTCACAGCGATCACGTTCTGGAACAGCACGCTATGACGCACCGCGGTTGCGCACGCTTATCGACCCGCCATCGCACGCATGGGGCTGTCGAGAAGTCGGCGAATGGATGCGCTCGCCGTCAAGGGTGCGACGTCGGATCACTGACGCTGCACGCTGTTGCGCGCGCTGCGTGCTGGCGTTCTTACTGGTGAGGACTGTGCTCATCGCGGGCGGACACGGCCGCCGCCTCGCATGGGTGCGGACTGCGTGGACATGCCAACCGGGTGTTTGCGCCAGCAGCGTCCGACGGTTGCCAGTCGCGCGCTGCTGGCCCCGTTTAGTGGGTGATGCGCTTTGCGCGCGCACTCAAGATCGACATCTGCGGCTTGTCGCGGCCCTGCGCATCGGGCTGCACGTTGAAGGGGTAGGCCCGGTTCCACCACGCGCCGGCGGCCCACCAGGTCCAGCCCGCCCAGACGTCGCGGTTGGTCTCCAGATACCCCAGCATGCCGTTGAGTGCGCTGTTGCAGGTGGCGTTGTTGCCGGTGCCGAACTCGCCAAGAAAGCCCTGCTTGTGATTGATGCGCAGCCACTGGGTGAAACTGCGCAGGCGGTCGGCACCGGCGGTGCTGCTGGCACACCCGGCGCTGGTGCCGCTGGAGTCCGTATCCAGGTACTGATGCACTTCGATGGCGTAGCGATTGAGCGGATCGCGAATGGAGGCCAGCGCCACTGCGTTGGATTGTCCGGCAACGGTGGAATACCAGCTGTGCGCGCCGCTCCATAGCGCGCCCGGCACCAGGATCAGATTGTTGGCGCCGGTTTTGCGGATGGTGTCGATCGATGCCTGCGCCGCGTTGGCCCAGGATTGCGGATTGATGTCGTAAGGCTCGTTCATCAGCCCGAAGATCACGCTGTTGTCGTTCTTGAAGGCGATCGCCAGGCGTCGCCACAGATCGTTGAAGGTGCTGATCGGCACGCGTGCGCTGCCGATCTTGTTGCCGTAATACCTGGCATAGTTATGGATATCCAGGATCAGGTAGACCTTGGCGGCCTTGGCGTTGAGCACGGCCTGGCGGATCAGCGCCAGCTGCGCTGCATCCAGCTCGCCACCTGCCTTGGGCTGCAGGCGTTCCCACAGGATGGGCAGCCGAACGATGTTCATGTGTTTGCCGGCAAAGTAGCGGTAATCGCTGGCGGCCGGATATAGGTAGTCGACGTTGACCACCCCGGGCTTTTGCGAGGATTTGATTTCGGCACCGGAAAGATTGACCCCTGCATACTTCAGGCGGTTCTGTGCATGTGCGAACGGCACGCCTGCAAGCAGCACTATGACAAGCAGCAGCAATGACAACGCACGGCTGGACAGCCGGCGCGCCGGAGTGGGGGAGGGCATCATTGGGTGACTCCTGAAGCAGTCGCGGGGGAGATGCATTGCCCTGGCGTGGACATGCCACGTGCATGACGACACTGCATTGCGTTCACCCTAATCGCATCTGAACATTCAAACTACGAATGCGAGATATCACTTAATCCGAGCTGTGAACGACTTCGCAGTTATTGCCGAACATGCGCAGGCATGGTTGTGGTGAAGCAACACCGTGCGGTCACTCGCGTTGCGTGTCGGCCGTCATCTGCGCCGGATCGCTGCGGACATATCGGGGGCCGGCGTCCCTGGAGAATGCTGTCGTGCGACTGCAACGCTGCAGGTCGATGGCGTCGCGTACTCGGCAGCGATGGGCATCGGAACTGCGATGCGCTGCCCGCGCAGGGCACTGGTCAGAACGCAACCCGCCGCATGCGCAGTCGCAACTGTGTTGCCGTATCACCATGCCCGCGCATGCAAACGTCACCTGGTGTGATTGCGGAACTTCGGCGCTTGCATGTGCGGTACGCGACGGTTGTAGGCATGCGTCATGCTTTCCGGCAGCGGGCGGCCAATGCGTCTGCAGCAGGAAGATGGGATTGCGGTTGTGCTGTCTGCAATCGTTGGCCGATGTCATTGCTGAGACGTTGCAGGACAGGGAGGATGGAGCGAAAAAAAAAACGGTGGCCGCAGCACTAGCTGCGCCCACCGTAATCGATTCGCCCGTGCGGATTACTTGGTCGCGCGGCGGGCGTACTTGCTCAGAATCGACATCTGCGGCTTGTCGCTGCCGTCCTTGCCCGGCTGGACGGTGAAGAAGTACTCCGGCTTCCACCATGCGCCAGCGGCCCACCAGGTCCAACCCAGCCACACGTCGCTATTGTTTTCGATATAGCTCAGCATGCCTTCCAGCGCCTGGTCGCAGACCGGATTGTTGGCGGTGCCGAACTCGCCCAGAAAGCCCTTTTGCTTGTTCTCGCGCAGCCACGCGGTAAAGCCGCGCAGCTTTTCTTCGCCAACCGTGGCGCTGGTGCACACCGGCTTGGTGCCGCTGTAATCGTTGTCCAGATACTGATGCGCCTCGAAGGCCAGGTTGTTGCCCGGGTCCTTGAGAATCTCCAAGGCCTTGGCGTTGGAGACGCCATAGTTGGAACTGCGCCAGCTGTGCGCGCCACTGTAGGCGGTGCCCGGCACCAGAATCAGGTTCCTGGCGCCGGTCTTGCGGATCGCGTTGATCGCGCCTTGCGCGGCGCTTGCCCAATCGGTGGCGGAAATGCCGTTGGGCTCATTCATCAGCCCGAAGATCACCGACCTGTCGTCCTTGAATTCGAGCGCCAGCCGGCGCCACAGATCCGCCACCGCGGCCGTGGGCACCTCGCTGCTGCCGATGCGCTTGCCGTTGTACTTGGCGTAGTTGTGCACATCCAGGATCAGGTACTGCTTGTTGGCCTTG
The DNA here is from genome assembly GCF_011761885.1 of Xanthomonas sp. CFBP 8151. Lineage (NCBI taxonomy): Bacteria > Pseudomonadati > Pseudomonadota > Gammaproteobacteria > Lysobacterales > Lysobacteraceae > Xanthomonas > Xanthomonas sp. CFBP 8151. The sequence goes on along the minus strand of NZ_JAASQZ010000002.1, from coordinate 1,302,372 downwards.
GCCGCAGCCACCGACTTTTTCAGCAACGCCAATTGCGCCGGATCCAGATCGCCGCTGAGCTGTGGCTGCAGGCGCTCCCACAGGAACGGCAGACGGATCGTATTCATGCCCTTGCCGGCGAAGTAACTGAAATCCGACGCGGCCGGGTAGGTGTAGTCCTTGAACAGGGTGCCGGGTTTCTTGCGCGAGTTGAATTCGGCGCCGGACAGATTGACGCCGACATACTTCAGGCCACTGGACTCCTTTCCAGGGCGGGCAGGCTCCTTGGCGTGCGTCAGTGGCATTGCAGCCAGCAAGACCAGTGCGAGTGCAGCACTCCGCAGGGATGTGACATGGGGGGGAGAGCGGAACATGGAAGCCTCCTTCGGCATCGACGTAGGCGGCCGCAGGGGGAGGGCACGGCCAGCAGGGATGGTGCAGGGCAGGACGGTGGTGGATCAGCGTAGAAGCTCTCGCGTTAGCGCGCCATTCACGCCGGCGAACGCGGATTTGATCATGCGCAAACACCTGCAGGGCGCACCATGCCGCTTTGGTCATGTCCGCAACCCGACAGGCAAGATGCACTGTCGCAGGAGCGCGACAGGCGCCTGTCTTAAGCTAGAGCCACTTATTCTTTAGTCTTCCGCACTGTCGCGGGGGACGTCACTTCCTGGAGTCTCCCCATGAGCCAAGCCCGCGCCTACGCCGCCCAAACCGCCGATCAACCGCTTGCACCGTTCGTGTTCGAACGACGCGCCCCAGGCCCCAACGATGTGCAGATCGATATCGCCTACTGCGGTGTGTGTCACTCGGATCTGCATACCGCACGCAACGAATGGCACAGCACGCGCTACCCGTCGGTGCCCGGCCACGAGATCGTCGGCCGCGTCACCGCAGTCGGCGATGCGGTCGCCGGCTTCAAGGTCGGCGATCTGGCCGGTGTCGGCTGCATGGTCGACAGCTGCCGCAACTGCGCGTCCTGCCAGGAAGGCGAAGAACAGTATTGCGAGCAGGGCTTCACCGGTACCTACAACGGCCCGATGTTCGGTGGCGGCGAGAACACCTACGGTGGCTATTCGGACCACATCGTGGTCGACCAGAAGTACGTGCTGCGCATCTCGCACAGCGACAACCTGGCTGCAGTCGCCCCGCTGCTGTGCGCCGGCATCACCACCTATTCGCCGCTGGCGCACTGGAAGGTCGGTCCCGGTCAGAAGGTGGGCGTGGTCGGACTGGGCGGTCTGGGCCACATGGCGGTGAAGATCGCCAAGGCGATGGGTGCCACGGTCGTGCTGTTCACCACCTCCGAGAGCAAGCGCGCCGATGCGCTGCGCCTGGGCGCGAGCGAAGTGGTGGTGTCCAGGGACGAGGCGCAGATGGCCGCGCAGACCAACACGCTGGACTTCATCCTCAACACCGTCGCCGCGCCCCACAACCTGGACCCGTTCCTCAATGCGCTCAAGCGCGACGGCGCGATGGTGCTGGTGGGCGTGCCTGAGGAATCGCATCCTTCGCCGAGCGTGTTCAATCTGGTCATGAAGCGCCGCACCCTGGCCGGTTCGTTGATCGGCGGTATCCGCCAGACCCAGGAAATGCTGGATTTCTGTGCCAAGCACAACATCGTCTCGGACATCGAAACCATCCGCGCCGACCAGATCAACGAGGCCTACGAACGCATGCTCAAGAGCGATGTGAAGTACCGCTTCGTGATCGACATGGCCACGCTGGACAAGGCGGCCTGATGGCCTGGCCTGCAGCCCTGCCACAGGGCTGCAGGCCGATCGCCTGTACTGCGGTCGGCCCAGGCGATGCCGCAGGGAATGCATCGCCTGGGTTTTCGAACGGCAGTGCATGGTGGTGTTACTGCACGACGTCAGTCGTGTAAATCGGATCAGCAGCGGAGCGGCACGGCCTGCATGGATGGCCCGCTACGCGGACACCGGGGAGGCGTGCAGCTTGCCGACCACAGGCAATGTACTGCGCGGGCGACGCACAGGCATCGGTGCGGAGAACAGCAGGTTCAGTGCGGGCAGGCGGCCCGGTGCGCGCAGCAGGCACAGCACGGCCGGCACCAGCACGCCGATGCCCAACAAGGCGAAGAACAGTACCGTCCCCTCATCGATCCAGCGCGGCAGCAGGTAGGCCAGCACGATGAACGGCGGAAAGTGGCTCAGATAGAACACCACCGAATTGCGGCCCACATAGCGGACCGCCTGCGCGGCCGGCTGCCGGTTTGCCCACGTCGCCACGGCGATCAGCAGTGGCAGCGCGATCAGCACCAGCGGCAGGTAGCCGATCCAGATGCTGTGCAGCGTGGTGAGATTGGCGATCAGCACGATGGCGCACAGGCTCAGGCACGACAGCGGCCACATCCAGCGCGGCGCCTGCCGTAGCAGCGCCGGCACCCGGCCGGCCAGCAGCGTGCCGAGGTAGAAGAACGCAAAGTAATAGAACGGATCGGCGCCCTGACGCAGCAGCGGACCCAGGCAGACCGAGCCCAGCACGGTGGCGGCCAGGACCAACGGCGCCGGCAGCCGGCGCAGCAACGGCATCAGCACCAGAAACACGAACAGGTAGAACAGGAACCAGGTCAGCGCCACGTTGCCGACCGCGATCTTGCCCAGATCCAGCCAGGCGATCGGCTCGGCCTTGGCCAGCACCGAGCCTGCCTCGCGCAGGGCGAAGATCAGCACCGACCAGAGCAGGTAGGGATACAGCACATGCCGCAGCTTGCCGCCGAGGTAGGGCGCGATGCCCTTGTCCAGCCCGCGCGCCACGAACAGGCCCGAGAGCAGGAACATCAGTTGCATGCGCAGCGGCGCCAGCGAGCGATTGAGGCGTTCGATCGACAGCATCAGTGCGCTGCTTTCTTCAGCGGCGCCGCCGCGCAGTTCCGGATAGGCATCGAAGGCGAAGCCATAGGCATGCAGCACGATCACCATCAACACGCTGGCACCGCGGAGCCAGTCCACCCAGTCGTCGCGACCGTGTTGGCCGGTAGTGAGTTGCTGTGTCATGAGGTTGCTTCCTTGGTAAGGCCCACGGCTTCGCCGCCGCGTGGCGCGGCGACAGGTGAATGAGGTCTAGGGAGTCCGCGGCGTTGCGCGCACCCGGGACGGACCGACTTCCATCGCTGCCGAGTACGTTCGGTTCGGCGCAGGGCGTCCTGCGCATCGGTGGTGATGCGGGGGATCGCGTTAGACAGCGACAGTCGATATGTGACTTAAATCACACTTTGCAGACAGGTGCAATCGTTGAGGCTGCAGATCGATGCAGCCCTGCCTGCATGCCGATTGCAGGCTCGAGCGTGCGTACAGCGGGCTCGCATGGCGGATAGGCGCTTGTGTTTGCTGACGTTGTCAGGCGCAGTGCATGCTCGGCGCGGTGTCGGTCGCGGCGCAAGCTTGCGTGTCTCGGCGCGCGTTCCGGGTCGGATAAGACACGACCTGCGGCTGCGATGTTGCCTTCGCACCGGAAGGCGTCTGGCCTGCGTGGCAGGCAGGTAGAGCCCAGGGACTTGAGCCAGGCGAGGGTTCTTCGTCGCCCGCGCGGGCGTTTTCCGCGCGGTGGATGCGCCGCATCGGGCAGCGTCATGCGGCCTGGTCGCCCATGCAGCGTGCGGATTGCGCGCACGCGAGGACGCAGCCAGCGGTGGGCCCGAGCCCACGCGCTGGTCCGCACTCAGGCCGCGGCCGGTTCCTTGACCTGCGCCTTGACGCCGAGCAGCTGCACGATACTGCCGGCTGCATCGCGGCCTTCGGCCACGGCGGTGACTACCAGGTCGGCGCCGCGTACGCAGTCGCCACCGGCGAACAGGCGTGGGTTGCTGGTCTGGTAGGGCAGGCGGCCGTTATCGTCGGCCGGTGCGACGATGCGGCCGTTGCTGCCGGCTTCCACGCCCTGCGATGCCAGCCAGTCGGGCAGGGTCGGCGAGAAGCCGAACGCGATGATCACCACGTCCGCTTCCAGCAGCGATTCGCTACCTTCCACCGGTACCGCGTTGCGACGCCCGCTGGCATCGGGTTCGCCGAGCCGGGTTTCCATCACGGTCACGCCGATCGCCTCGTCGTCGGCGCCGGATTCGATCGACAGCGGCTGACGGTTGAACAAGAAGCGCACGCCTTCCTCGCGCGCGTTGGCGACCTCGCGTGCCGAGCCCGGCATGCTGGCCTCGTCGCGCCGGTACGCGCAGGTGACCTTGGCCGCGCCCAGGCGGATCGCGCTGCGCACGCAGTCCATGCCGGTGTCGCCGCCGCCCAGCACCACAACGCGCTTGCCGTTGAGATCGGGCAGCGCCATCTGGTCTTCCCAGCCGGCGATCGGCCGGCCGTGCGGGTCGTTGCCGCTGACGATGCGGCTGTTCTGCACCAGGAACGGCAGCGCCGGCAGCACGTTCTTCAGGTCCTGCCCGGGCAGCCCGCCATCGGTGTAGCGGTAGGCACCGGTGCCCAGGAACACCGCATCGAACTCGCCCAGCAACTGCTCGATGCTGACGTCCTTGCCGATCTCCACGCCCAGGCGGAACTGCACGCCCATGCCTTCGAGGATCTCGCGGCGCTTGCCGATCACCGACTTGTCCAGCTTGAAGCTGGGAATGCCGAACTGCAGCAGGCCGCCGATCTGCTCGTAGCGGTCGTAGACCACCGTCTCGATGCCTGCACGCACCAACCGGTCCGCGCAGGACAGGCCGGCCGGGCCGGCGCCGATCACCGCCACCCGCCAGCCGCTCGGCTGCACGTTACCCAGGTCCGGGCGCCAGCCCATCTTGAAGGCGGTATCGACGATGTATTTTTCCACCGCGCCGATGGTGACCGCGCCGAATTCCTCCAGCGTGCAGCTGCCCTCGCACAGGCGGTCCTGCGGACACACCCGCCCGCATACTTCCGGCAGCGGATTGGTGGAATGGCACAGCGCGGCGGCTTCTTCGATGCGGTTTTCCTGCACCAGCTGCAGCCACTGCGGGATCGCGTTGTGTACCGGGCATTTCCAGCTGCAGTACGGGTTGCCGCAGTCCAGGCAACGGCCGGACTGGTACTGCGCGTCGGCCTTGTCGAATTTGCCGTACAACTCGCCCCAGTCACCGGACGTACGCAGCTCCACCGGAATGCGCGTGGGCATGGTCCGGGGCAGGTCGAGGAATTGGAAGGCTTGCTTGCGGCTCATAGGGCGGGAATCGGGAATGGGGAATGGGGAATGGGGAATCGCAACGGCGGCTCTGCGAGGGAAGCGAGAATCGACGAACCAGGTTTTCACCATTCCCGATTCCCGTTTCCCCAATCCCGTCACTCAGGCGGCACGCCTGAGCGACTCGGTCAGCGACTCGATGCTGGCCGCCTTGGGTTTGACCAGCCAGAACTTGCCGATGTAGTCGCGGAACTCGTCCAGGATCTGCTGCGCCCAGATGCTGCCGGTCAGCTCGCGGTGGCGGCTGATCAGGGTGTGCAGGTGCTGGCGATGGTTCTCGAAGCCCTCGGCGGAGACGCGGTGGATGTCGATCAGCTCATGGTTGTAGCGGTCCACGAAGTCGCGTTCGATATCCAGCACGTAAGCCAGCCCGCCGGTGAAGCCGGCGCCGAAGTTCAGGCCCACCTTGCCCAGCACCAGCACCACCCCGTCGGTCATGTACTCGCAGCAGTGGTCGCCGGCGCCTTCCACCACCGCCAGCGCGCCGGAGTTGCGCACCGCAAAGCGCTCGCCGGCGCGCCCGGCCGCGAACAGCTCGCCGCCGGTGGCGCCGTACAGGCAGGTGTTGCCCACGATCGGCGTGCTGCGGGCCTCGAAGCGCGCGCCGCGCGGCGGGCGCACCACCAGCCGGCCGCCAGCCATGCCCTTGCCGACGTAATCGTTGGCCTCGCCTTCCAGCTCCAGCTGCAGGCCACCGGCGTTGAACGCGCCGAAGCTCTGCCCGGCGCTGCCGCGGAAGCGCAGGTTGAGCGGTGCATCGCTCATGCCGTGGTTGCCGTGCACGCGCGCGATGGCGCCGGACAGGCGCGCGCCGATCGAGCGGTCGGTGTTGTGGATCAGGAAGCGATGGTCGCCGCCGCGTTTGTTGGCGATCGCATCGGCGAGCAGGCCGTCCATCTGCGTGGCCAGGCTGTCGGGCGATTCGTACAGGCGCTGGGCGGCGCAGTGGCTGCCGTCGTAGCGCGCATGCGTCAGCAGGCGCGACAGGTCGACCTTGACCCCGGCACGCGGCGAGACCTCCAGCTGTTGGAGCAGGTCGGTGCGGCCGACGATGTCGTCCAGCGAGCGCACGCCCAGGTAGGACAGCCACTGGCGCACCTCTTCGGCCAGCAGGCGGAAGAAATGCTCCACGCGCTCCGGCAGGCCGGTGAAATAGCCCGCACGCAGGCGTTCGTCCTGGGTGGCCACGCCGGTGGCGCAGTTGTTGAGGTGGCAGATGCGCAGGTACTTGCAGCCCAGCACGATCATCGGCGCGGTGCCGAAGCCGAAGCTGTCGGCGCCCAGCAACGCGGCCTTGACCACGTCCAGACCGGTCTTCAGCCCGCCATCGGTCTGCAGGATGGTGCGATCGCGCAGGTCGTTGGCCACCAGCGCCTGGTGCGACTCGGCCACGCCCAGTTCCCACGGCACGCCGGCATAGCGGATCGAGCTGACCGGGCTGGCCCCGGTGCCGCCGTCGTGGCCGGACACGGTGATCAGGTCCGCGCCGGCCTTGACCACGCCGGCGGCAATCGTGCCGACGCCGGCGTGCGCGACCAGCTTCACCGACACCAGTGCGGTCGGATTGACCTGCTTGAGGTCGTAGATCAGCTGGGCCAGATCCTCGATCGAATAGATGTCGTGGTGCGGTGGCGGGCTGATCAGGCCGATGCCGGGCTTGGCGTAGCGCAACCGCGCGATCAGCTCGTTGACCTTGTGCCCGGGCAGCTGACCGCCTTCGCCGGGCTTGGCGCCCTGGGCGACCTTGATCTGCAGCACCTCGGCGTTGACCAGGTACTCCGGGGTCACGCCGAAGCGGCCGGAGGCCACCTGCTTGATCTTGGAGCGCTTCTCGGTGCCATAGCGGGCCGGATCTTCGCCGCCTTCGCCGGAATTGCTGCGTCCGCCCAGGCGGTTCATGGCGATGGCCAGCGCTTCGTGCGCTTCGGGCGACAGCGCGCCCAGGCTGATCGCGGCGGTGTCGAAGCGGCGCAACACGTCTTCGGCCGGCGCCACCTCGTCCAGCGGGGTCGGGGTGTCGGCACGCTTGAGCTGGACCAGATCGCGCAGCGTGGAGGCCGGGCGCGAATGCACCGCGTCGACGTACTTCTGCCAGTCGCCGGCATCGCCGGTGCGGGTGGCGCGCTGCAGCGTCATGACCACATCGGGGTTGTACATGTGGTACTCGCCGCCGTGCACGTACTTGAGCAGGCCGCCCACCTCCGGCTTGAGCTGGTCGTTCCAGGCGCGCGCGGTGAGCTCGCGCGCCTCGGTGTCCAGCCGCGCCAGGCCCACGCCGCCGATGCGCGCGGGCGTCTCGGCAAAGCACAGCTCCACCACGTCCGGGTCCAGCCCGACGATCTCGAACAACTGCGCGCCGCGATAACTGGCGATGGTGCAGATGCCCATCTTGGAGATGATCTTGGACAGGCCCTTGTAGATGCCCTTGCGGTAGCGGCGGCCGATCTGCGACTGCTCGCCGCCCTTGCTCAGCTGCAGGATGCCGCGCCGGCCCAGGTCGAACAGCGTCTGGTAGGCCAGATACGGGTACACCGCGGTGGCGCCGAAGCCGAGCAGGCAGGCCATGTGGTGCGCATCGCGCGCGGTGCCGGTTTCGATGATCAGGTTGACGTCGCAGCGCAGGCCCACCTTGCACAGGTGGTGGTGCACCGCGCCGGTGGCCAGCAGCGCATGCGCCATCGGCCGGTCCGGCACCGGGTAACGGTCTGACAGCAGCAGCATGACGGCGCCAGCGCGCGCGGCCGCTTCCACTTCCTGGCAGATCCGTTCCAGGCCGGCCTTGAGGCCTTCCTCCACGCTGTAGGACAGGTCGATCAGCCGGTTGCGCTCGACGTACTGCTCCATCTTCAGCAGCTGGCGCAGCTTGCGCTGGCTGAGCACCGGCGAGTTGAGGATGACGTGGTTCACCGTCTCGGCGCCGGCATGGAAGATGTTGGTCTCCTTGCCGAGCTGGGTGGTGAGCGACATCGCGATGCCTTCGCGCAGTGGGTCGATCGGGGGATTGGTGACCTGCGCGAAGGCCTGGCGGAAATAGTCGTACAGCGGCCGGGTCTGGCGGCTGAGCACCGCCATCGGGGTGTCGTCGCCCATTGAGCCGGTGGCTTCCTGCTCGGTCTCGGCCAGCGGGCGCAGGATCTGCTCCACTTCCTCGGTGCTGAGCTGGAACAGCTTGTGGTAGCTGCGCAGGGTCTGCTCGCTGAAGGGTTCCTCCACCAGCGAGGGGTCGATCAGCTCGGTCTGCAGATAGGTCACGCCCTGCTGCAGCCATTGCTTGTACGGCGCGCGCGCGCGGTTGATGCGGTCGATGGCGTCCGAGTCCAGCAGATCGCCGCGCTTGAGATCGATCGCCATCATCTCGCCCGGGCCCAGCTTGCCCTTGCGGGTGATGCGCTCGGCCGGCAGTTCCCACACGCCGGCCTCGGAGGCCACCAGGAAATGGCGGTCGGAGGTCAGCATCCAGCGCGCCGGGCGCAGGCCGTTGCGGTCGAGCATGCAGGCGGCGTAGCGGCCGTCGCAGGCGACGATGCCGGCCGGGCCATCCCACGGCTCGGTGTTGAGGCCGTAGAACTCATAGAAGGCGGCCAGGTCGGCGTCCTTGAACTCCAGCGACTGGGTCGCCGGCGGCACCAGGATGCGCAGCGCCTGCAGCAGGTCCATGCCACCGGCGATCAGCAACTCCAGCATGTTGTCCAGGCTCTGCGAGTCCGAGCCGTGCATGGAGATCACCGGGTCGAACTGCGCGATATCGAAGCGCGGGGTCTGCCACACCTTGCTGCGCGCCTGCGCCCAGCGGCGGTTGCCTTCGATGGTGTTGATCTCGCCGTTATGGGCGAGCAGCCGAAACGGATGCGCCAGCGGCCAGCGTGGCAGCGTGTTGGTGGAAAACCGCTGGTGAAAGACAATCGCGCTGGAGGACAGGTCGCTGCGCTGCAGGTCCGGGTAGAACGTGCTCAGCTTGTCCGGCAGCACCATGCCCTTGTAGCTGATGCCGTTGGGCGAGAGCGTGGTGACGTAGAAGTTCTCCACTTCGCGCAGTGCCTGCTCGGCGCGGCGGCGCGCCAGGAACAGCGCCAGGGTGAAGCCGTCTTCGCTCTGTTCGGCGCCGGCATCGACGAATACCTGTTCGATGCGCGGCAAGGTGGCGCGTGCCAGCTGGCCGCAGACGCTGTCGTCGGTGGGTACCACGCGCCAGCCGCGGAACTGCACGCCGGCGCCATGCAACTGGGTTTCCAGTTCGGTGCGACAACGTGCGGCATCGGCCTCGTCCAGCGGCAGGAACACCACACCGGCCGCGTAGCGCGTGCCCAGGGGAATGCCGGCATCGCGCGCCAGCCCGCGCAGGAACGCGTCGGGTTTGCGGATCAGCAGACCGCAGCCATCCCCGGTGAGCCCGTCGGCCGCCACGCCGCCGCGGTGGGTCATGCGCGAGAGCGCCGCAATCGCGGTGTCCACCAGCGAGCGGGAAGGTTGGTCGTCCAACTGGGCGACCATGCCGAAACCACAGGCGTCGCGCTCGTCGCGCGCGCTGTTGTAGAGACCGTTGTCGTTGAGCCCTTGGCGAGTGCGGGGGGCCATGTCTGCCTCTTTGCGATCTGGGAGAGCGGCGACGACGTTGCAGCGCTCGATCCGTGGAGCGTTTCGAAGAGGTCACCGGATGATCGACTAGACCACAGTTGATGCGGTGCCGCAATACACCGTTACAGCTGCAACGAGGGTGGCCGCAAGGCCTTGTGCCAGCTGGCTCGGCGCCGGTTCGCCAACAGGCGCCAACGTGTGCTCAGCCGCAACGCACGGAGGCGATCACGTTCTTGGCATCCACTTCCAGATTGAGCCGCTCGCCATTGAACTCCATCGTGGTCATCTGACCGGGTTTGAGCACGCGTACAGATTTGGCGCCGGCATCGTTGCGGGCCTGTTCGCTCACCGCATCGGTCAGCGCCTGGCCCACCAGCGATTGCACCTGGGTGGCATCGCAGCTGCCGATCGGCGGCGCTTCGGGTGCGGCGGCCGGCGCTGGTGCGGCCGCTTGTTCGGCGGCTTGCTGGGCCTTGGTGGAGACGGCTTCCTGCTCGTCCGGTTGCGGCGAGCCGCAGGCAGTCAATGCCGCCAGCACGACCAGGGTACAGGCCAGGTGGACGGTAGGCAGGACAGCGCGCATCGATAGCTCCAGCACAGTTGGGGAAGCCCAAGCATAAGCACAAAACCGCTCGCGGGCATCGCTTGCCCACATGGCGTTGGCGTAGCGTTGACGCAGCCTAGTCCTGCCTGGCTCAACAATCGACGCCTGTCCTTCAATCGGCGCGCAATGAAAGCCAAACGTGTTCTTCGCAATGCTGCAGACGGTGTCGGCGCCGCCGGCAAGCTGGTCACCGTTGCCGCCGGCGCGGTGGCCGCCACGGCCGCGGTGGCGAGCGTGGCCGCAGTCGCACAGGCAAAGGCCACCGCGCGCGCGGCCGGGCTGACTTACGTCAACGATCAGCAGCCCGGCATCAGCCGCCGCAAGGCCGGCAAGAGCTTCAGTTACCGCAGCGCGGACGGGCAACGCGTGGCCGATGCCGACACCTTGCAACGCATCCGCGCGCTGGCCATTCCGCCGGCGTATACCGAGGTGTGGATCTGCGCCAAGCCCAATGGCCATCTGCAGGCCACCGGCCGCGATGCGCGCAGGCGCAAGCAGTACCGCTACCACGCCGACTGGGCGCAGGTGCGTGGCGAGGGCAAGTTCGAACGGGTGATTGCCTTCGGCACCGCGTTGCCGAAACTGCGGCGACGCCTGCGCCGCGATCTGGTCCTGCCGGGATTTCCGCGCGAGAAGGTGTTGGCGATCGTGGTGGCGTTGCTGGCCGACACCCTGGTACGTGTGGGCAATGCCGAATATGCGCGCAGCAACCGTTCCTATGGGCTGACCACGTTGCGCAACCGGCACATGGAGTTCCTGCGCGGCGGACGTGCGCGGCTGAAGTTCCGCGGCAAGAGCGGCCAGGATCACGAGATCGAAGTGGACGACAAGCAGCTGGTCAAACTGATCCGGCAATGCCAGCAATTGCCGGGACAATCGTTGTTTCAGTATCGCGACGACGACGGCCAGCTGCAGCCGGTGGATTCGGGCGAGGTCAACGACTACCTGCGCGAGGCGATGGGCGAGGATTTCACCGCCAAGGACTTCCGCACCTGGGGCGGCACGCTGGCGGCATTGCAACGTCTGGCACGCTTGCCGCTGCCAGAGCGCATCAGCGAACGCGCGCTGACCCAGGTGCAGAACGATGTCATCCGCGAAGTGGCCGATGCGCTGGGCAATACGCCCTCGGTATGTCGCAAGGCGTATATCGACCCGTGCGTGTTCGAAGGCTGGCGCGCCGGTCAGTTGCAGGCCATGGCCACCGGCGTGCGTGGCGAGCGCCAATGGGAGGCAGCGACGCTACGCTTTCTGACCGACTCGCGCAGCAAGCCACGCAAGACCAGCAGCAAACCGCGCAAGGCGGCCGGGCCGAGCCTGCGCCGTGCCAGGCCTGCGTGAGGCCGTAATCGGCGGAGATCTCCAGGGCGGGGTGATCGGCAGTTGCAGCCTGTGTGCGCCACGCAAACGTCGGCTCGTAGCCTCTGATTGCAGTGTCGGATCACTGACCGCGCGTGCTGCTCGGTCGTTCACGCGAGGTGCCGGCAGCGATCAATCGTCTGCGAGTTGCTTCTGGCGCCGTTGTGCCCAGGCGTCGCGCACGAACGTGTAGTCGTCCACGGCATCGCGGCGTGCCGCATCCATCGGCAACATCCGCGCGCGTCCATCTGCCAGCTGCAGGCCCATCAGCGAATTGACGAGCCGTGCATTGTCCAGGTAGCTGATCGGTGTCAGCTGCTGGTCGCCGAAGCGACCAACGGTGTCGCGCACGCTGCCCGGCCCCAGGATCGGCATCACCAGATAGCGCGAGTTGCGCCAGCCCCAGGTGGCAAAGACCTGCCCCACATCCTCGTTGTATTTGGGCATGCCGAAGCGGGTGGCCGGATCGAACAGCCCGGCCACGCCAACGGTGCTGTTGACCACGAAGCGTCCCAGCGACTGCGTCGCCTTGACCGGGCGACCCTGCAGGAGTTGGCTGACCGCCGTGCCCGGCTGGCCGAGGTTGGCGAACATGTTCCTGACACCGGTCTTGACCGGTCTGGGGGCGATCTTGTCGTAAGCCACCGCAACGGGACGGAACAGCACCTTGTCGGCACCGCGGTTGAAGCCGTGGATCTTGCGGTTATAGGTCTCCCACGGATCGCGCACCGGGCTGGTGCCATAGAGCGCCTGCGCGTCCTGCTCCGCGCGTGAGCTGGCGTCTACCGACGGTGGCGTCGTCGCTGTGGCGTGCGCGGCCTGCGGTAACGCCGGCTGGGTGCTGCCAGCGTCTTCCTGCGCCGGAGCATCGCCGGCGCCCTGCTGTTGCTCGGGTGGATCAAGCGTGGCTTGCGGCAGTGGCGGCGCGACCAGCGTCGATCCGATCGGCGGACCGATCACGCCAGGCGCCGGTGCGTGTGTGGTGGCAGGTCCGCTCGCGCAGGCCGACAGCAATAGCACGGTGGCAGCCGCAACAAGGTAACGGGGAGTCGTCATCGTGGGATCCTTCAAAGTTGGGTGAGGCATGGGGGGGCAACCACGTATGCGCGTTGCGCTATGCAGTGACGTGGCGCAGCCACGACCACAGCAGTGGGCCGCACCACAACGCCGTCACTCCCGCGCAGGCAATGCTCGCCATCCAGCGCAGCTGGTTCAGGCGCCGACGTTGGAAATGATGCTGTTGCAGATCCGGCAAGTCGTGCCACATCTGGCGATTGCCGGCGGGAACCGGTTGCCGTGGCGGTATGACGGAACGGTGGGTAGGCATGGTGCGGTCCAATGACATGGAACAGGGAATGGCTGAAGCAGTACGGGCGCTTCCGCGACATCGCCCGGCAGGCGGTTGTGCGGTGGCGGTTGGTTGCTGAAGGCGATGCTATGGATGACGCGCCAGCGAGGTTTTAAGAGTTTTTTGATTTGCCCTGCTCGGTAGGGATAGGTTCACGAACCGGCGTCGCGCAGGGTTTGCCAACACCCGGTTGTAGCCTGCAGTGCCCAGCGATTACGCCAGCAGCAACGTCCAGAACCGTACCTGGATGACGCCTGCCGGCAACGCCAGATGGACGCGTGCGACCGGAATCGCACCGCCGGTCAGGGTGACCCCGCAATCGTTGCGTCGATACGACTGCGTCAGGCGTTCATATCTGGATGCAGGAGATGGCCGGCACGCCCGGAAGGCCGCAGCTCACGACAAGCGCGAGCGGCTCGTTGGTCTGCATCGTGTTCTACCGTGCATAGGTGCGACATTGGATGCGATAGGTCGTCGCAGGCGGAACGTTTCGATACGTGCGCCCGATCCTGATGGCCTCCAGATCGAGCGCGTTGAGAATCCGGGCCGGAACCGAGCACTTGAATCCGTAGGTAAACAGATACAGCCGACCGCCGGGCTTCGAATGCATGAAGGCACCACGCAAGATCGCAGCCACCTGGTGCGCCGGCATATTCAACAAGCCCAGGCCGCAGACCACGGCATCAACGCACGCTCCATCGATGCGGGGTACCGCTTCGAGATCGTGTTGTTAGCCGTTCTTAACGCAGAATTAAACCCGCTCCGCGATGCTGTGCACCCACGTTTGCCTACCGATTGGCACCGAATGAAGCTGCTCCTTGTCGAAGACGATGTCATGCTGGCCGAAACCATCTGCGATGGTGCGCAGCAGGGTGGCTGGGAGGTGGACCATGTCGTCGATGCCGGTGCCGCCAACGGGGTGCTGGTCGCGCATTCGTATGCGGCGGTGCTGCTGGATCTGGGGCTCCCCGGCGAATCCGGGCTGTCGGTGTTGCGCGGCATGCGTGCGCGCTGCGATGCCACGCCGGTGCTGATACTCACCGCACGCGGGCAGCTGAGCGAGCGCATCGTCGGCCTGGACGCGGGCGCCGACGACTATCTGGTCAAGCCGTTCCAGTTCGACGAGTTGTGGGCGCGGGTGCGGTCGGTGATCCGGCGCAGCCAGGGCAGTGTGGTGCCGGTCTTCACCTTCGGCGAGGTCAAGGTCGACCGCAGCCGCCGCGCGGTGAGCAGGGGCGGCGTTGATGTGGTGCTGAGCGCGCACGAGTACCGCACGCTGCTGGCGCTGATCGAGCGGCCCGGCCACGTGCTCACGCGCGATCGCCTGCAGGATCTGGTCTACGGACCCTCCAGCGAGCTGGAAAGCAACACCATTGCGGTGTTCATCCATCAACTGCGCCGCAAGCTCGGCGAGGACCTGATCAGAACCGTGCACGGCCTGGGCTATGTGGTGGGGCAGCCGAGCGCATGAGACCTCGGTCGATCACCGCGCAGTTGTTCATGGTGATCGTCAGCGTGATCGCGGTGTGCTGGGTGGTGGTCATCGCCATCGTGCTCAGTTGGCTGCAGCTCAACCTGCAGAGCACCTGGGATGAAAAGCTCGAGGCCATCGCCACGCAGATGCTGATCACCATTCCGGCCAGGAGCAAGTTCGAGCGCAGGGCCGGCCCAGGCCTGCAATTGCCGGACACCTTCACCAGCGAGCGCGAAGAGCTGGTGTTTCAAGTCTGGATCGACCGCTCCAGGATGGTGGCGCGGACCCCGGGCGCGCCGGATTCGGCGCTGCAACCGTCCTTCACCGATGGTGCGGCCAGCACCATCGTCAACGGCGTGCAATGGCGCGTGTACGCCATCACCGACAAGACCGGGCGGGTCAGCGTGCAGGTCGGCAACCCGCAGAGCGTGGTCGATGCGGACATGCGGCACGCCGCCTGGCATGCGCTGGCATTGGCCAGCCTGTTGGTGATCGTGGCGGGCGTGGTGATGTGGTTTGTGGTGCGGCGGTCGTTGCAGCCGGTCAGAGCGCTGGGAATCGCCTTGCGGCACCGCAACCAGTTCGATCTCACCCCGTTGCCGCTGTCGAAACTGCCGCGCGAAATCCATGTGTTGGTGGCTTCGTTCAACCATATGCTGGAGCGGCTGGATGCGGCCATCGACGGCGAACGCCGTTTCATCGGCGATGCCGCACACGAGTTGCGCACGCCGTTGTCGGCCCTGCAGGCACAGGCCGAGATCGCGCTGGCGGCCGAGGACGTGGATAGCAAGAACCGCGCGTTGTCGAAGTTGCTGCGCGTGGCAAAACGCAGCACCCGGCTGTCCGAGCAACTGCTGGATCTGGCACGCCTCAACGCAGGCAGCACCGCGCCGACGCATGCCGTCACCGAACTCAGCGTGCTGGTACACCACGTCGCGCAGGAATTCGAGGTGCACGCCAGCCAGAATGCGCGCGCGCTGTATCTGGATATCCACCGCTGCGTCATCGTCTGCAACGTGGACGAGATCGGCATCCTGCTGCGCAATCTGGTCGACAACTCGCTGCGTTACACCGCCGAGGGCGGCAATATCCTGATCAGTTGCGGCTATGTGGCCGATGCGACGGGCAAAAGCCACAGTGCGCACACCAGTCAGGATCAACCAAGGGTGTATCTGCAGGTTGCCGACGACGGCCCGGGCGTGCCCGAGTCCGAGCGCGATGCCATTTTCGTCCGCTTCCACCGCGTAGCCGGCACGCCGGTGCGCGGCAGTGGCATCGGACTGTCACTGGTCGCCGGTATCGTGGACCTGCACCAGGCAAGCATCGAAACCGGGCCTGGCCTGAGCGGGAGGGGTTTCAGCGTGCGCATCGTGTTTCCGGGAATCGCCGGCGATACACGCGGGCTCTGAGGTCAACGCGCCGGATGCGCACGCGTGCCCGCTGCGCGTCGCCGTGCTACGTACAGCGACGCGGATGCGCCGGTGCCAGCGGCCCGCTCAGCCGCAGTAGATCGCGGTGATGTTGTTGTTCGGGCCGGTCTCGACGGTGAGGTGATCGCCACCGCTTTCGCTGGCGCCCTGAGCCGGGTCGGCCAGGCCGCTGGCGGTGGTGCCGCCGGTGGCGCGTTCGCCGCGGCGCACGCTGACCTGCAGGCTGTCGCTGTCCACGCGCGCACGTTCGATGGTCTGCGCCGCCGCGGCCAGGCCGACCGCGCCGCGCACCTTGTCGATATGGCACTGGCCGGAGATGACTCCGTCGATGGGCTGTACCTGCACGACCTGGTTGGAGGCACAGGCCGAGAGCAATAACACGGCAGCGAGCGGGGCGAGGGTGCGGATCATCGGGGATCTCCAGCGGAAGAATGGCGCAAGCGTGAAGAAAGCGTTGTTGGCGTGGCATGAAGACTGCCCGCTGCCCGCTGCCCGCGCCGTGGTGCCAGGCGCGCCATGCCCTGCCGCTACCCGGAACGCAGGGGTTAGACCTTCTTGCGTGACCGCGATGACCAGCTTCTGGCGATGACCTCGATTTAGGGACGACTCCACGACAAACCTTCCGGCAACGGCCGCCATGCGCAAGGCACGTGCGGTCGCTGCGCCATGCGCGCCTGCACCTGCACGTCTTCGGCCAACCCCGACGGTCCTGCCGGCGTCCAGGTCGTGTGCCCGCCGGGATGCGGCAAGCCGCTGCACGCAGGCGCCGAGCCCATGCGCAGCCAGCGCGCAGCTGTGGCAATGCAGATGGTGCCGTGCAGATTGCCGGCGCGCTTACCGCGTACGCGTCAGTCCGTGACGGTGCAGCAGCTGCCGCAGGCGGCGTTGCACCCGCTGCAGATCGGCTGCGGCGGCCTCATCCAGGATGCCTTTGGCCAAGGCGTCGAACTGCTGCCAGAACTGGCTGGGGTCGCGCACCCGCTGCGGCCAGACCGACAGCATCTTGCCCAGGTCGGCGAGTTGATGGCTGGTATGGGTGTGTCTGCGTGTGCTCATGTCGCGTCTGCCGGCCAGTCCAGTGCCACAGCGTGGACCGCGCCGTCGTCAACCAGAGTGAAAGCCAGCTCGGCCTGTGTCACGCCGTCGATCTCCAGCCGCGCCTCGATGCCCGGGCGTTGGGTGACGTTGATGACATAGGTGCTGCTGCCGAAGCGGTAGCGCAACTGGTAGCCCGGCCAGCCGGCCGGGATGCACGGGGCGATGTGCATGCGCGCGCCATGGCGCTGCAGGCCGAGCAGCGATTCGGTCAGCAGCCGGTACATCCAGCCGGCGGCGCCGGTATACCAGCTCCAGCCGCCGCGGCCGGCGTGCGGCGCTACCGCATAGACATCGGCGGCCAGCACATAGGGTTCGGCCTTGTAGCGTTGCATGCCCGCCGCGTCGCGGGCGTGGTGGATCGGGTTGATCAGGCCGGCCAGTTGCCAGGCGCGCGCGCTGTCGCCGCGGTGGGCGAAGGCCATCGTCGCCCACACCGCCGCATGCGTGTACTGGCCGCCGTTTTCGCGCACGCCGGGGACGTAACCGCGGATATAGCCGGGGTCGTGCCCGGTGCGATCGAACGGGGGCACCAGCAGCTTGACGATCCCGGCGTCGGGATCCACCAGCTGCTGGTGCATCGCGTCCATCGCCTGTGCACTGCGTGCCGGGTCCATCGCGCCGGACAGCACCGCCCAACTCTGCGACAGCGAATCGATGCGGCATTCGTCCGAAGCGCTCGAACCCAGCGGCGTGCCGTCGTCGAACCAGGCCCGCCGGTACCACTGCCCATCCCAGGCATGCTGTTCCAGCGCGGTGCGCAAGGCTTGCGCATGCGTGCGGCAGGTCGCCGCGAATGCCGCATCGTCGTGCTGCACGGCCACGGCGGAAAAGCGCAGCAACGCGTCGTAGAGGAAAAAGCCCAGCCACACGCTCTCGCCCTTGCCGTCCTTGCCGACCCGGTTCATGCCGTCGTTCCAGTCGCCGCTGCCGATCAGCGGCAGGCCGCGCTCGCCCAGCCGTGCCATGCCGCGCTGCAGGGCAAGCACGCAGTGCGCGTACAGCGACTGCATGTTGCCGCTGATCTGTGGCAGGTCGTAATACGATTCCTCGTCGGGCTTGAGGGCGCGCCCGTCGATAAAGCTCACCCGCTCGTCCAGCACGCTGGCATCTGCGGTGACGTCCAGATAGCGGCACAGCGCCTGCGGCAACCACAGAAAATCGTCCGAGCACTGCGTGCGCACGCCGCGGTCCTGCGGCGGATGCCACCAATGCTGCACATCGCCCTGCGCGAACTGATGCGCAGCGCAGCGCAGCAGATGCGTGCGGGCCAGCGCCGGCTGCGCGTGCACCATTGCCATGCTGTCCTGCAGCTGGTCGCGGAACCCATACGCGCCACCGGACTGGTAGTAGCCGCTGCGTGCCAAGAACCGGCAGGCGATGGTCTGATAGAGCAGCCAGCCGTTGGCCAGCAGGTCCACTGCCGGATCGGGCGTGCTCACCTGCACGCTGCCCAGCACCTGCTGCCACTGCGTGCGCACCGCCAGCAAGGCGGCCTGCGCTGCGGCAACCCCGCGGCTCTGGCGTGCCAGTGCCAGCGCGGTGTCGCGATCAACTGCAGCGCCCAGGCGGAACACCGTTTCGAAGCTCTGTTCGGGCGCCAGCGTCACCGGAATCTGGATCGCCGCGCACGGGTCCAGGCCCGCACCCACGCGCCCGGACAGGCGTTGCCGGCCGAGTGCGGCGGGCGCGGCCAGGCTGCCATTGCGCCCGATGAATTCGCTGCGGTCTGCGGTGATGCTGCGGCTGGGCGCATCGGCATCGAAGAACGCCACGCGCCCGTCGAACTCGGTGTTGTACGGGTTGCGCGCGGTCAGCACGCTGCTGCCCAGGTCCACCTCGCTGACCACATGCTGCTGCGAGCGTGTGCGGATGTCGCCCAGCACCCACTCCGCATAGCCGGTGACGCTGAGCCGGCGCGGGCGCCCTGACAGATTTTTCAGCCGCAGATGGCTGAACTTGATCGGCCGCTCCACATCGACGAACACCCACAGCTCGCTGCCGATGCCGTGTTCGATATGGGTGTAGACGCTGTAACCGAAACCGTGGCGCACCGTGTAGCGAGCGTTGCCGCGACACGGCAGCGCCATCGGCGACCACACCTGGCCGGTGCTTTCGTCGCGCAGGTAAAAGGCCTCGCTGGAGGTATCGCCGACCGGGTCGTTGTGCCACGGCGTGAGCCGGAATTCGTGTGCGTTCTCGGCCCAGCTGTAGCCGGGGCTGCTGTCGCTGACCACCGTGCCGAACTGTGCATTGGCCATCACATTGCACCATGGCGCCGGCGTGGCCGCGCCTTCGTCCAGGGTGATGCGATATTCGCGGCCGTCGGCAGCGAAGGCGCCCAGGCCGTTGTCGAACAACACCGGTTCCTCGGCTGCGGCCTGCAGGGTGTTGTCCAGGTAGGCGGCATGGGTGCTGGTCGGATGATCGACGCTGTCCGGCTGCTGCACCGGCTCAAGCAATGGCGGCTGCGCGCGGGCGCTGGGGTGACGTTGCAGTTGCGCGTCCAGGCTGCCGTTGGCATCGCTCAGGATCGCGCGCGCCACGGTCTGCAGCAGCACGCGATCTTCCTGCGAGATGTGTTCGATGGCGCGCACGAAGATGCCGCCGGAGCGGTCGAGCACATTGGCCTCCGGGTCGGCGGCGATCAGGCCCAGGATGGCGTCCTGCAGCGATTGCCGATAGCCGGCCTGGCTTTCATTCCAGATCACCAGATCCGCGCGCAGGCCTTTCAGGCGCCAGTACGCGTGCGCCTGAACCAGCTGCCGCACCAGCTCCAGATTGTCCGGGTCGGCGATGCGCAACAGCACGATCGGCAGATCGCCGGAGATGGCGTGACTCCACAACGCCGACTGGCCGCGATGGTTGTGCAGCAGCACCTCGTTGTCGGCGCGCAATTGCGGGTCGACGAACAGCACGCGTGCGGCCAGCCGTTCGTAGAGCATCGCGTCTTCCAGCGAGGCGTTGATCTGCCGGCGGGTGACCTGGCTCTGGGTCAGCGCCAGGTCGAACACGCGATCGGCCAGACGGCGGTCGCGGTACTTGTCGATCAACGCGGTGCAGGCCGCGCGCTGGGTGCCGACGCCGTAGACGATGTCCACCTGCGCCTGTTGATCCGGTGCCAGCGAAATACGGCAGCGGATTGCCACGATCGGGTCCAGCACCGAGCCGGCCGCGCCTGTCAGGCTGGCCTGATCGTGCAGGGCCAGCGGATTGCGGGTGCTGCGCCCGCGCCCGACAAACGCGGCGCGGTCGGTCTCGTAGGAGATCGACGCCACGTCGGCATCGTGCACTGCCACCAGATGCAGCATCCACGGCTGCGCCTCGTCGTGCCCGCGCGGGCGCCGCGTGCACAGCAACGCCTGTTTGTCGGCCAGGATCTCGGTCTGCACGAACAGGTTGCTGAAGGCCGGATGCGCCTCGTCGGCCTGCGCCGGTGCCAGCACCACTTCGGCGTAGGTGGTGATTTCGATCACGCGTGTCTGCCGCGAGCGGTTGCGGATGCGCAGCCGGCGCAGTTCCACATCGTCCTCGGCGGAAATGGCGATTTCCAGGTGGCTGTCGTAGCGCTGGTGGCTGCCCTTGAACTCGGCCTTGGCCTCGGAAAAGATCGCCTCGTAGCGCTCCACCGGGACGCAGGTGGGCTGATGCGCGGCCGACCACACCGCGCCGCTGTCCACATCGCGCAGATAGCAGAACGTACCCCAGTGGTCGCGGGTGCCGTCTTCGCGCCAGCGGGTCACCGCCATGTCGCGCGCGCGGCTGTAGCCACCGCCGGCCGAGGTCAGCATGCCGTGGTAACGCCCGTTGGACAGCAATTGCAGCGCCGGCTGGGCCAGGTTGGGGTCGCGATGGATGCGCAAGGCCATGCCCGCCTCGGCGGCCACCGGGCGTTGCGCCGCGTCGGCCAGGCCTTTGACGTATACGCCGGCGCGCGGCGCGCGCTCCTGCAGCAGCAACACCGTGGCCTGGAACTGCGGGTCGGCGACAAAGCGCCGCTGCATCGGCGCATCGCGCAACACGTGGTCCAGCGCCAGCAGCGCCATGCCCTGGTGGTGCGACATGAACGAGCGTACCAGCGCATATTGCTCGCCACGCGGCACCCGCGACGGGGTGTAGTCGATCGCCTCGTACAAGCCGAAGCGCCCGCCGAATCCCAGCGCCTGCAGCTGCTGCAGGTTGCGGCAGGCCGCATCCGGTTCGACCATCAGTGCCATCGCGCTGGCATACGGGGCGATCACCAGATCCTGGCCCAGGCCGCGCTTGAGCCCCAGGCCGGGCACACCGAACGCGCGGTACTGATAATTGCGCCGCGTATCGACCGTGTTGTAGCCCGATTCGGACACCCCCCACGGCACCGCGCGTGCGGTGCCGTAGCGGATCTGTGCCTGCACCGCACCGCGCATCGAGCGGCTCAGCAGCGTCTGCGGGTAGCTGGGCATCACCAGATCGGGCATCAGGTACTCGAACATCGAGCCGCTCCACGACAGCAGCGTCGGTTCGGCGCCGGTGTCGGTGAGCGTGCGCCCGAGCGCGAACCAGCTGTCCTGCGGCAGCTTGCCCTGGGCGATGGCCACGAAGATGCCCAGGCGTGCCTCGGAGGCGAGCAGATCGTAATGCCCGCTATCCAGGCGCTGGTCGTCGACGTTGTAGCCGATCGAGAGCAACTGCTGGGCGGGGTTGTAGAGGAAGTCGTAGTCCAGCTGCGCCAGCTGCCCGGCGATATGCGCAAGCCGTTGCAGCTCCTGCACGCGTCCGGCGGCCCAGGCCTGCACGCCGGGTGCGTGGTCGCTGACGGCGAGTTGCCGCAGCGTGGCGACCGCGGCGCCAGGGGGCTGCGTCGCATGCGCATCGGTACCGGCGGGCGTGGTTGCGCAATGGCCCACTTCGGCCAGGGCCGCCTCGCAGCTGTCGATCAAGCGTTGTGGCCACGGCTCGTCGTCGTCGCTGTCCGGCATCAGCGCCAGGATCGTGTGGCTCTGCGCCAGCAGCAGGCGCAGCGCCTGGTCGGCCTGGTGCAGGCTCGGCGCGGGCTGGCTGCAGATGCTCTGCAAGGTTTGCGACATTGCGTCCAGCGCCTGGTCGGCGGCGTCGCTGCGTGTCTGCGCTTGCGATGCCAGCACGCCCAGGGTATCGGCCAGTCCATCGAACACCGCCATCGCCACCGCCGGTGCATCCACCAGCGCCAGCAGCCCCTGCCGCAGCGTCAACAGATGTCCGACCAGGTTGCCGCTGTCCACGGTGGAGACGTAGCGCGGCAACAACGGCACCAGCGTTTCGGTGTCGTACCAGTTGTAGAAGTGGCCGCGATAACGCGGCAGCGTTTCCAGCGTGGTCAAGGTATCGGCCACGCGGGTCATCACGCCGGCCACCGTCAGGTAGCCCAGATCGTAGGCGGCCAGATTGGCCAGCAGGCCCAGGCCGATATTGGTCGGCGAGGTACGGTTGGCCACCACCGTGACCGGGTACTCCTGCACGTTGTCCGGCGGCAACCAGTGGTGCTGCGCAGTGCAATGGCTCTCGAAGAACGCCCAGGTGCGCCGCGACAATCCACCGAGGAAGGCGCGCTGCTCCTGCGACAACTGTGCCACCGGCGCGGCGGGCTGCTCGCCCAGCCAGGCCATCAGCCAGGGTGCGCCCATCCACGCCAGCCCTAGCGGCAATGCCGCCCATAACGCCAATGGCGACCACCACGCCACCGCAGCGATCGCCAAGGCCGCACTGCAGGCGGCGCCGGCCATCAGTTGTTGCTCGGCATTGCCGCTGCGCGCGCTGCGCTCCACCTCGCTGGACGGCGCCCACTGTAACAGGTGGCGCCGGGTGATCGACATCCGCACCAGGGTGCGGGCGATCGCCGACAGCTGCAGCCCGGCTTCGAATGGCAGGCAGGCCAGCACCACGCCGGTGCGCAGCAGGTGCTGACGCAGCCCCGTGCCGACCTGGCGCGCGTGATGGCGCAGTCCCAGGCCCTCCGGCGGATGCGCCAGTGCATACAGCGCCGAACACAGCCCCGGCAGCAGCCACAGCACCAGCAGCCATAGCGTCCAGCGCAAGGGTGTGGGCGAGCACAGCCAGCCGATCAACAACAAACTCAAAGCGGCTGGTGCCACCAGGCTGCGGCGCAGGTTGTCCAGCAATTTGCCGCGCGACAACCACGACAGCGGATTGCGCGCGCGTCGGCCGCCACGGTCGGGCACCCACGGCAACAGCCACGGCAGCAACTGCCAGTCGCCACGCACCCAGCGCGCGCGCCGCTTGGCATCGGTGGCATAGCGTTGCGGATGCCGTTCGTACAGCCGCACGTCGCTGAGCAACCCGGCGCGCACATAACAGCCCTCCAGCAGGTCATGGCTGAGCACACGGTTGTCGGGGAAGCGGCCGGCCAGCACCTGCTCGAAGGTGGCCACCGCATAGATGCCCTTGCCGATGAAGGAGCCTTCGCCGAACAGATCCTGATACACGTCCGACACCACGCGGGTGTATGGGTCGATGCCGGGCTCGATGCCGAACATGCGCGCAAACCGCGATTCGCCGCCCTCGCTCATGCCGGTGCCCAGGCCGGGCTGCAGAATGCCGTAACCGGCCTCGACGATCTGCCCGGACGCATCCATGCGCGGCACATTCAACGGATGCGACATCGCCCCGACCAGTGCGCGTGCCGCATCCCGTGGCAGGTGGGTGTCGCTATCGAGCGTGATCACATAGCGCACCTGCACCAGCGCGGCGACATCGCCTTGCACCTGCAGGAATTCGCTGGCCGCCTGCTGCCGCGCGTCGTCGGCGCAGAGCAGGCGGTTGAGCGCTTCGAGCTTGCCGCGCTTGCGCTCTGCACCCATCCAGCAGCCCTCGCCAGCGTTCCACTGGCGTGCGCGGTGCAGCAGGAAGAAACGATCGCCGTGCGCATCGGCATAGGCCGCGTTGAGCCGGTCGATGTGCTGCGCCGCGTGCGTCACCAGCGCCATGTCCGCAGGCAGCGATGCTTGCCCGGCATCGAGGAAATCGGTGAGCAGCGCGAAGTACAGCTGCGCGTCGCGGTTGGCCAGGTAATGCACCTCCAGCGCGCCGACCAGCTCGTCGATGGCATCGTGACTGGCCAGCATGCTCGGCATCACCACCAGCGTGCGGCAATCGGGCGTGATGCCGGCACGCAGGTCCATGCGCGGCAACGGACGTGGGCGCACCCACAACGTTGCCACCCAGTTGACCAGCGCAATGCCCAGCTCGCTGGCGGCCAGCAGCGCGATGCCGGCGGTGATCCACCACAGCGTTGGCGGCACTGCGCCCACGCCCTGCAGCAGCACGCCGGTCCACAGCAACGCGATCGCTGCGATCGGCAACAGGTAGACCGGCAACGCAACGCGACGCGCATGCGGGCGAGGGGGTGTCGGCGTATCTGACGCGGCTGGGTCGCGCAGCGCGGCACGCAGCCGCGGCAATCCCGCATCCACCAGGTAATAGCCCACATGGCTGGCCACCGGCATCGCGGCATCTGCGTGCGCCGCCAGCTGCAGCACCGCCTCGGCCACGGCCGGCTCGTCGCGCTCCAGGCGCTGCGCCAGCTGTTCCACCACATGCCGGTAGCTATCGCGGGTATGGAAATCCATACGTGCGTAGACGTCGGCCGGATCCTTGCGCAAGCGCTGCTCGACCACGCTCATGGCCTCGACGAAGTCGCGCCAATCCATTTCATCCAGGAACCGCAGGCTACCGATGCTGTTGCTGATCGAGACCTGCTCGGCTGCCTGGCGCTGGCTTTCGGCGTGCACCAGCGCTTCCACACTGTGGCCCTCGCTTGCCAGCCATTGCTCCACCCAGGCGCTGGCCATCGACAACACCGGCCCACGGCCCTGGATGCCGCGCGTGAGCTCGGCCACGAATGCACCGGTCGCCGGCGGTTGCGAGCGCGCCAGGTTGGCCACCACCACCACCACATCCTTGGGTTGCGTGGCGGCAGTGGCGTTGAGCAATGCCGCCCAATGCGCCGCCAGGCTGCTGTCGCGTCCATCGTGCATGATGTCGTCGGCAATGCGGCGCAGGTTGTCGATCAGCGCCAGCCGCAACATGATCGGAATCGCCCACAACTCGCCGAGCTTGAGCGGTGCCACCTGTTGGTAGGCGGCGATGAAGCGGCTCAACGTCACGACATCCACGCGCCCGTCGCCATGCGCCACCACCTGCAAGCCCAGCTCATAGACGCGCGGCAGACCGACCGAGGTGGGCGTGCGCACGCGCGGCAATTGCCGGCTGTAACCGGGCGGAAGATGCTGACGCGCCAGGCGCATCTGTTCTTCGACCAGATAGTAATTGTCCAGCAACCATTCGCCCGCCGGGTGCAATTGCACGCCGTCGGCCGCCATCTCGGTCAATCGCGCAGCAGTGCTGCCAAGCGCGCGTTGGTTGGATTTGAGTTGCGCCAGCAGCAGTTCGCGCGCGGGCCCGGTGTGCAGCACATGTGCCTGCGCCAGGGCCTGTCCCAGCGCCTGCATCTGTTCGTCGCCGAACAGGGCCGCGCCTTGCGGCGCTTGAGCGACCGGGGACTGGTGCAGCGTTGCTGCTGGCCGCGTAATCGACTGCCACCAGAGAGAGAACGCAGAAGCCTTCCGCTGTGGCGGCATCGAGACATGACCTGTGCAGCATCTGCGCCGCTAGAGGTTGCGATCATGCGCGCTGGCATGGTGGCGCATGTGAAGGCAGCCCGCTGCATCTACCTGCAGTGCCTGCGCGTGTGCGCGATACGTCTGCGTATTCTCGGCGCGGACCATCGATCGGGACTGCGCTTGCTCAACAGGCGCACCCAACTCGATCAAGGCAATGTCATCCGAACCAGCCAGAAAGGCGCGAATCTTGGGCGGATCGCCCGACTTCAAAGTTTCCTGGCCCGATACGTCGGACATACGCTTGTAGCCGGGGTGGACGAGTATCCGAGCAACTTTGTAGGCAGCCCTGTCGATGGTCACCTCCGCGTCCATGCCGTCCATGGGAGCCGCCTGTGCGGCAGGGAATGACCCACTTCCGCGCGATGAGGACACCATGTCCTTCGCCCGGCATGTCCGCCGGAGCCGGAAACGCTGATTGATCGATTCGATACGTTGAATCGTCACCATCGGCACGGACGACAACGCCCTTTGCCGACGATGAAAGGGTGAACAAGGCAGTAGCAAGTTCACGTCGGCTGTCCGCTTAGGATCGATAGCCGACGCAATCTTGATGCCCCGGTTGGTCCCGTCAAATTCGTGCATCTGGCAGCAGGAAAACTGCCTGTCGGAATCGCCAATCTTGGCGAACCTCTTCCTTCAACGGCTTTGCGTCGGAATCACGAACCACCAAGAGCCGCGTGCTAGCGAGCCGTCTGCTCGGAAGAAACGCTCGCAGCACTGATCGTCGTTACTGGCCGGCGAGCTGATGCGTCGGGATGTTCAACGTCATCACTGCGCGCTCAAGATATTCCTCACCAATCAGCTTGGGGGATGCCGGACGGCACCTGCGCTGCCCAGTCCTTCATCTACACCGCCCCCCTGCCATCCGACCTATTGACTACACCTGTCGTCACGCTTACGGTGGCGACAACTGTAGTCAGGGAGAGCGGCATGCGTGGCAAGACCATCGGGGACCAGGAGCTGGCCCTGCTGCAACACATCGAAGAACAACGGCACACGAGCGTTGGCGAAGTGGCGGCCGCGTTCGGTGAGCCGCGTGGGCTGGCGCGCTCGACCGTGCTGACCATGATGGAGCGGCTGCGCACCAAGGGCTTCCTGCGCCGTAAGCAGGTGGATGGCATGTACCGCTACAGCGCCACCGCCGGCCAGGACGACGTGGTGCGCGGCGCGGTAGGGCAGTTCGTGGAAAAGACCTTGCAGGGTTCGGTGTCGCCGTTCGTGGCGTGGATGTCGCAGCGCGCCGAGGTCAGCGATACCGAACTGGCCGAACTCGAAGCCCTGGTCGCCAAGCTGCAATCGCAGCGCAAGGAGGATTGAGCCATGTCGCCCCTGATCGAATCGCTGTTATGGAGACTCGGCGCCACCAGCGTGCAGACCGCAGTGCTGACGCTGGCGGTGTGGGCGCTGTGCCGTGGCGTGCGCCGCTTGCCGGCCACCACGCAGACCTGGCTGTGGTGGCTGGTGGGCGTGCAGGCCGTGGTCGGCCTGTTGTGGAGCAGCCCGGTGCAATTGCCGGTACTGCCGGCGCACACGTTTGAATCTGCGCTCGGCAGCGCCGACACGTTGGTGCCGGTAGCGACGGCTGCCGTGCCGGCATCGACGGCGGCCAGTGCGACGGCGCACGCCATGGAGGTCGCGATCTGGTCGTCGTGGTCTGTATGGCTGTTGTCAGCGTGGGCGGCCGGCGTGCTGGTGATAGCGACCGGCACGGTGCGCGCCTACTGGCGCAGCCGGGCGTTGGCGCGCGCTGCCCAGCCTTGCACCGACAGGGCGTTGGTGCGGTCGCTGCAGATGGCGGCCGAGGCCCATGGCTTGTCGCGCGCACCCGCGCTGCGGCTGTCTTCGCAGATCGACTCACCGCAGTTGATCGGCCCGTGGCGGCCGGTGTTGCTGCTCCCGGCCACGCGCTTGCCACAGATGGCCGACGACGACCTGGACATGGCGCTGACCCACGAGTTGATCCACCTGCGCCGCCG
Source organism: Xanthomonas sp. CFBP 8151 (assembly GCF_011761885.1). Classification (NCBI taxonomy): domain Bacteria; kingdom Pseudomonadati; phylum Pseudomonadota; class Gammaproteobacteria; order Lysobacterales; family Lysobacteraceae; genus Xanthomonas; species Xanthomonas sp. CFBP 8151. The sequence continues at coordinate 1,274,694 of NZ_JAASQZ010000002.1, read as the reverse complement.
CGACCTGTGGTGGGGGTTGCTGCCATCTCTCGCCCAGCACCTGTTTTTCTTCCACCCGCTGGTGCATCTGGCCGCACGCGAGTACGCCATTGCCCGCGAGGCTGCCTGCGATGCGGCCGTGGTCGCCGGGCATCGCCATTGCCGTCACCACTATGGACGCCTGCTGCTGCAGCTCGGGGTGTCGCCACGTCTGCTCGGTGGCGTGGCAAGCGCCTCGCCGTCGTTTCTCAGCTTGAAGCGCAGGCTGGTGATGCTGCAGGACACCAGCGCCTTTCCGCGGCTGGCCGCGGCGGTGATCCTGGCAACGGTGGCCGTGGCTGGCGTGGTGCCGCTGCGTCTGGTCGCAATGCCGGTGCCGGCAACCTCCGCCAGCATGCGGCCCATCGTGGTGACCGCGCCGGCAGCGCGCACACAGGGCAGCAGCGCTGCGGACGCCGTCGCACCGATGAGCGCACTGCCTGCACCGGCGCTGCCCGCACTGCCTGCGGCACCCGCTACCCCCGCCTCGCAGGGTGTCATTGCCGATGTACTGGGCACCGAGCAGACGCACGGCGATGGCTGGGATGGGACGCAAGGCGGCTGGGAGGCCGAGCTGGACCGCGTCAGCCGCGAGGCCGCCGCCACAGCCATGCGTGACGCGCAAAGCGCCATGCACGATGCGCTGGGTGCGGACAACAGCGAGCTTGAACGTCGACAGGAACAGATGCAGGACGCGCAGGACGCACTGCAGGAAGCGCGCGAACAGCTGGCCTCCCTGGGGCCGGAACTGGCGCAGGCCAGACAGGACGCGCAACAGCAGGCGCGCGACGCCGAGCAACAGATCCGCGAGATGGCGCAGCAGCATCGCCAGGCGCAATACGCGTATGCCGCCGCGGTGCGCCAAGCGGCCGAGCTGTCCCGGCAACAGGCTGAAATGGGCAAACAGGCCGCACGTCAGGCCCGCATCGAGGCCGCGCGCGGGCAGCAGCAAGCGGCGCAAGCGCAACGGGAGGCAGCGCAAGCGCAGGCAGACGCCGAACAAGCGCAAGCAGACGCCGAACAGGCGCAGAACAACTAGGAGCCATCAACGATACGGGTGCGCCCACCGTCAGGCGGGCGCAACCAGTGCCCGGAGCCGGCATGGACCACGCGCTGGCTGCGGTTTTGGGCCAAGCCGCTTCTTGGCGCGCCATCTACACCGGTCGACGGCGCTCGCACCGTCTTGCCTGCCGCTGCAGCCACGGAACATGGAAAGCCAACCGCAGCGGATTCGCTACAGACCGCAGGTCGCGTCAGCAACCGTCTCTAGCGGCCACGCCTGGGCAACGGTGGCGTGCAGTCCCCGATCCGCTCCCGGCCGTGCACGGCCGGGAGACCGGCGGCAGCGGTAAGCACTGCCTGACGCCAGGCACCTGCCTGCGTCGTGCGATGGCAGCGCACCACGCAGCACCTGCATGACACGGGCCCGCCACAGCCCGGCACTTCCTGCGTGACGACGCTGCGCAGCGTCGGCAACGCCGTGGCCGCGTGATCGCTGTTTCCTACCCCGCCGGTGTCTTACGCAGGCGGCACCTACCGAGCTGTGACCTTCGTGGAGATCTCTCATGATCCAGACCGCTTCCCCCTTGTTGTGCCTACGCACCGCGTTGTTGCTGGCCATCGCCGCACTCGCTGGTTCCTCGCTGATCGCATCTGCATCTGCATCTGCAGCGCATCCGCGTGCGTTGGCTGCCGTGCCGGCAGCGCCCGCCACCTCGGTGCTGCCGGCACCTGCGGCTTCTCCTCTCGCACCAACAGCGATCGCGCCAACCGCGCCGTCGGCACCCGTCGCACCCGTCGCACCCGTTGCGCCCAGTGCAGCAGCTCCGGTCACACCGCGTGCCAGGGCAAACGCAGCGTGCGGCAAAACCGCCCCAATCACCCAGGACGAGGGCGATGCCTATGTGTTGGTGCACGGCGAGCACCAAGTCATGCATGGTTCGCTCAGCGATCTGCAGACCGCACGCGCGTACGGCGATAATGGCCAGCGCGTGTTGTGGTTCCGCGCCGATGGCGTGCAGTACCTGGTGCGTGATCCGACGCTGATGCATCGGCTGAGCGCGGCCCATGTCCGCAGCCGGCAACTGGCCGACGTCCAGGCCACCTTGGCGGCGCGTCAGCAGGCAGTGAGCGAGCGCCAGGCCGCACTGGCCGCGCAGCTCTCTGCGCAGACCGAGCCGCGTGCGCTTCAGGCCTCGACACGCACGCCGTCGGCCGCTGCGTCCGCAGCCTCGCAGCAGGGCGCGATGCCCGACGCGCTGCAGGCGTTGGCGAAGGAGCAGCGTGCATTGGCCGACAGGCAGGCCGCGTTGGCGACCAAGCAGGCCGGTGCGTCCAAGCTCGCCACACGCGAAGCGCTCAAGGTGCTGCGCGAGGCATTGGCCCGTGGTCTGGTCACAAGGGTTTCCGGTTAGAGCGTTCAACAGATCACTGCGCTCACCGCCAGGTGGGCGCAGTCGGTGCTCGGAATCGGCATGTACCACGCGAACACTGCGGTTCTGAGCGCGCCGCCCCGCCTGGCGGCCGCTCGCTACGTTGGGTCAGCCGCTCTTGGTCGCACCGTGTCGCCATCGTGCGGGCACGCCGGACGCGCTGGTGCCGGTCTGCTCGCCGATACTGTGCAATGGGTGCAAACGGCGAGCAGGCGATGACGTATCGGGTGGTGGTGGTGGGTGGCTTCGGGCATTTCGGTGCACGCATCGTGCGGGCGTTGGCGGCGGCGACGCAGATCCAGGTGATCGCGGCCGGGCGGCATCCCGGCGATGTGGCGACCAAGTGGCCGGATGTCGCGCCCGGGCGCATCACCGCCTGCCGACTGGATACCGCGGCAAGCGACTTCGCCGCGCAACTGGCGGCCACCGCCGCCGATGTGGTGGTGCATACCGCAGGCCCGTTCCAGGGCCAGGATTACGCCGTGGCGCGCACCTGCCTGCAGACAGGCATGCACTACATCGACCTGGCCGACGGCCGCACCTTCGTGCGCGATTTCCCCGCTGCACTGGACGCCGTGGCACAGCAAGCGCAGCGTGTGGCCATCAGCGGCGCCAGCACCTTGCCCGCACTCTCCAGTGCCGTCATCGACGCGTTGCTGCCGCGCTTTTCGGCCCTGCATGACATCCGCATGGTCATCGCGCCCGCGCAAGGCACCCCGTTGGGCCTGGCGACGGTGCGTGCGGTGTTGTCGTATTGCGGCACGCCGTTCGAGTGGTGGCACGACGGTGGCTGGCAAACGGTGGTGGGCTGGGCCAGGCCCACACGTGCGCAGTTCGCACAGCTCGCACCGCGCCTTGCATCACCGTGCGATGTGCCCGACCACGACCTGTTGCCGCAGCGCTATCCCGGCGTGCGGACCGTGCAGTTTCGCGCCGCGTTGGAGGTACCGTTCCTGCAGCGCTGCCTGGCGACCGTCGCCTGGCTGCGTCATTGCGGCGTGCCATTGCCGATGGCGCGCCTGGCTGACGTGTTCGCACGCGCCGCGCGCTGGTTCGACCGCTTGGGCACCGACCTGGGCGGCATGCGCGTGGAGCTGCGCGGCATCGGGCACGCTGAAACCAGCAGTCGTCAGCCGCTGCGACTGCAGTGGGACCTCACCGCCCCGATGCTGCACGGCCCGGAAATTCCCTGTTTCGCCGCGATCCTGCTGGTACGCAAACTTGCCGAAGGGCAGGCGTTACCGATCGGCGCGCATGCCTGCATGGGCTTGTTGACGCTGGCCGAGTTCGAGCAGGAGTTTGCAGCGTGGCAGATGACGACTGAGGTGTCGGAAGTACCTGCGTAGGCGCATGTTGCACAGCACAGCGCGAGTCCCTCATGCGCGCAGCAAACCATGCGAGAACGAGGCACGCCCCCGAAAAAGCGGGGCTTTACGCAACACTTACCTTCATCTGCGCAGCGTAAGACGGTCGGGGACCTTCCATGGCGCATCCATCACGGCGGCCCTTGCAGGGTCTGCGGTGATCGCGCGACCGATCACGCATCGAGCTCACGGCGCGTCCAAGAGCGGAATCACCTCGCGGTCCTGCGCGTCCGCCGCCACCAGGCGCTGCATCAGCAGCGACAAGGTCACCACGTCCTGATGATTGTGCTCGGCCACGCGGCGCAGGTTGCGCGCGCTGCCGCCGCGCAGGTAGCTCAACCAGGCGGCCGGGGCCTCGGAGCCGGGCAGGTCGTCCTCGCGTACCACGCGCAGCAGTTGCCGTTCGATGGTGGCCAGCTTGCAGTTCTCCCAGGTGCCGCGATAGCGGCGACGGGTGGGGAACAGCAGGTCCACATGGTCCAGCGCGGAGATCGGGTCGCCGCGGCGCGCCAGCCGGTAGCGCGTCTTCAACAACGGTGCGTCGTAGCAGCGGCCGTTGTAGCTGGACAACACCGTCTGCGGCGACAGCCAGCTGCGGAACAGGTCCAGCATCGCGCTTTCGGCCGCCATCGTGGACATCATCAGCTGCCGCACGCGCAGCCCGCTGCCCTGCGTAGTGTCGGTGTACCAATCGGCCACGCCGATCATGAAGGCGCGCGTGCCGGTGCCGCCGGCCAGGCCGGTGGTTTCGGTGTCGAAGAACAGCAGATTCATCGGGTCCACCGCGTCCTCGCGCTTGGCGAAGGCCAGCGACAGGGCCTGGTGCGGAATCGGCTGCGGCAGGAAGGCGTCGATCAGGTGCAGGCCGGGCGCGATCTCGTTGCCGGGCAGATGCCGATCGGTGGAGGCCGCACGCACCGGCGTATGCGCCGAGACCGCGCGCTCGCGCAGGCCGATCATCTTGCGCAGGCCGGCGATATCGGTGCGTCGCTGCGGTGCCGGGATGGATGTCGGTGCGGCAGGTGTCGCGCGCACAGGCGGCACGCGCGCTGCCGCATCGACCGCCGCACCTGCCGGCTTGTGGCGCACGTCGTGGTCCACCCAAGCAAACGCCGAGCTATCGCGCGCAGGCGCCGCAGCAACCGGCGCCTGCAGGGCGCGGCGTGTCATGGCCGGTGTGGCGGCCTGGGGACGCGGTGCACTGGCAGCATCTACGCTGCCGGGCTGTGCGCTTTGCGCAACCGCATCGCGCGGCAAAGCGCGCGGCGCAGACGCAGCAGCACCGGGGGCAGTCCGACGTTGCGCACGCGTGGGCATCACCGCATCGTCCTTGCGCGCGGTGGGCGTCAGCCCGCCGACCTGGCGGCGTAGCAGGCGCAAACGTTCTGCGCTCACCCCAGCATCGCTGCCAGGCACCGGTCCTGCCGGCGCACCCGTCGGCTGCGCCGTTGCAGGCATGCCACCGGCGGCGCGTGTGCGCGCATCGCCTGCAACAGCGCCCGCACCAACTGCATCACCGGAGATTCGCCCCACCGCTGCACAGTGCAGCTGTCGTGCATCGGTATCCGCATCCACCACACGGGGCCCATCCGCAGCATCCACTGCATTGCCGTGTGCAACCGTCACCGGCGCAGGCACATCGGCGTGCCCGGCCTGACGCCGCAACAACCGCAGCCGGTCCGCACTCACGCTCATGCAGGCACGTCCAGCGCCAGGTCGTCGTCCACCCGGGTGGCATGCCGCAACGGCGCATCCGCATCGACCAGCAGCGCCAGCACGGTCAACGCCAGCGACTTGGGCGACTCGCCCTTGGCTTGCTCATGCGCGGCCAGCACCGGGCCGACGCAGGCCGGGCAGCCGGCGCTGCAGTCGCAACGCCGCACCAGCTCGTCGGCGCGCTGCAGCAGCTCGGCCTGGCGCAGCCACAGCGGCTCGCTCAGGCCCACCCCGCCGGGGAAGTTGTCGTACAGATACACCGTGGGCACGAACGCCTGCTGCAATTCCACCGCGCCTTGCTCGCCCTCGTCCACGCCACGCAGCTGCCCGCGCCCGGTCTGGTCGGCCACCGCAAACCACGCGCCGTCGCCATTGCCCACGGCTTTCTGCAGGTCGCGCGCATCGGCCATCACCGCCACCGTGGCCACCACGTGCAACGCGTAGGCCGCCCCCAGGAATCCGTCCAGTGCATCCTGCTTGGAGGCGAATGCCTTGCCCAGCGTGGCCTGCGGCAGCTGCCACCACACCGCGGTGGTGTGCAGTTCCTGGTCGGGCAGATTGACCGGCCCATAGCCGATGTTCTCGTGCGTGTAATAGCGGATCTTCTTGTAGCCGGACACGCGCCGCACCACATGCACCTCGCCATGGTGCGAATCGCCGCGCCCGGCCACGCCGCCGTCGAAGCGGTCCAGCACCTTCAGCTTGGTGTAGTCGATGCTGTCGGTGTAATAGTCCACATGGGTGCGCGTGACATAGGCCTTGCGGCCTTCCCAGTCCAGCCGCTCCACCTGGTACGGCGCGCTTTGCACCATGTGGATGGCGCCTTCGTACAAGGTCAGTGCAGCGGCCGAATAATCCACCTCGGCGATGATCTGCTGCTTGCCGTCGCTCTTGTCCACCACCACGAAGTTGCCGTCGGCCACCGAGCGCAGGCTCACCGCATTGGCGGGGTAGCTGTCGGCGATCCACTCCCAGCGGTCGCCTTCCTGGTGGACCACTTCGCTTTCGGCCAGCGCTTCCAGAAACACCAGCGGGTCGATCGGCCCGAACGGTTCGCTGGCAATGAACGGCAGTTCGAACGCCGCGCAGCGGATGTGGTCGAACAGGATCAGCGGCTGGTCCGGCGCAATGCGCGCATGTTCGGGCGAGGCATCGGCGAAGAAATCCGGATGCCGCACCACGTACTGGTCCAAGGGTTGCGAGCTGGCCACCAGCACGCCCAGCGCCGGTTGCTGGCGGCGCCCGGCGCGGCCGAAGCGCTGCCAGGTCGCCGCCACGCTGCCGGGGTAGCCGTTGAGGATCACCACGTCCAGCGCGCCGATATCCACGCCCAGCTCCAGCGCCGAGGTGGAAATGATGCCGTCGATGTTGCCGGCGCGCATCGCGCGCTCTACCTCGCGCCGCTCGGTGGGCAGGTAACCGCCGCGGTACGCACGGATGCGTGGCGGCTTGCGCGGGTCGTGGTCGAAGATGTCCTTCAGGTATTTGGTCAGCACTTCCACCATCAGGCGCGTCTGCGCGAAGACCAGCGTCTTCAGCCCGCTCTTGATCGCGATGCGCGCAATGCGGTTGCTCTGCGAGCGTGCCGATGCGCGTAGCCCCAGGTCCGCATTGACCACCGGCGGGTTCCACAACAGCACATGCTTGTCGCCGGTGGGCGCGCCGGACTCGGTGATCGCATGCACCTGTTCCTCGATCAGCGCCTGCGCGTGTGCATGCGGGTTGCCGATGGTGGCCGAGCACAGGATGAACTGCGGGTTGGCGCCGTAGAACGCGCAGATGCGCTTGAGCCGGCGTAGCACATTGGTGACATGGCTGCCGAACACGCCGCGATAGGTGTGGATCTCGTCGATCACCACATAGCGCAGGTTCTCGAAGAACTGCGCCCACTTGGTGTGATGCGGCAGGATCGCCTGATGCAGCATGTCCGGGTTGCTCACCACGATGTCGCCATGCAGGCGGATCGCCTGGCGCGCATCGCCGGGCGTATCGCCGTCGAAGGTGAAGGCCTTCACCCCCAGCGCGCCGGCGCGGTTCAGTTCCAGCAGCTCGGCCACCTGGTCCTGCGCCAGCGCCTTGGTGGGAAACAGGTACAGCGCCTTGGCACCGGAACTCATCGCCGCGCTCACCACCGGCAACGTGTAGCACAGCGATTTGCCCGACGCGGTGGGCGTCACGATCGCCACATGGTCGCCGCGCTGGGTGGCCGCCCACGCATCGGCCTGGTGGCTGTAGAGCTGGCTGATGCCGCGCGCGCGCAAGGCGTCGGCCAGCGCGGCCGGCACGTCGGCGGGAATCGGCGCATAACGGCCGTCGCGCCCGGGCAGGGTGAAGCTGCCGGTGATGCGGTCGTGGTAACGCCGCTCCAGGCGTTGCGTGAGCAGTGCGCCATCGCGGCTGGGCAGGCCATCGGTGGTGGCCAGCGCGCGTTCGGCGGTTTCGGTGCGGGGAGCGAGGGCAAACGGAGGCATACGGCGGCTCCCAAAGAGGGGCATGAGACAGGGGAGGTGTCTCAGGGTATGAGACCAGCGCCAACCCGGCGAGCCTGTGTCACTGAGCGGATTCAGCAAGCCGGGTATTCTGTTGCCCCCGCCGCGTCGCCGTTGCTCTGCACGCTGCGGGCTCCCCCATCCTGAAGAATTGCCGTGTCCGTGCCCCTCCGCGTCACCGCCCCGCACTACAAGACCCGTTCCGCCCGCCGTGCCGATGTGATCGTGCATGCCGCCGGCCTGTTCCTGGCCATCGTCGGCGGCGCGTGGATGGTCTGGCGCGCGCATGCCAACCAGACCATGCTGCTGGCCACCTGCGTGTACGCACTGGGGCTGCTGGTGATGTTCGGCTGCTCGGCCGCCTACAACTTCGCCCCGCCGCAGCGCCAGCCGATGCTGCGCAAATTCGACCACGCCGGCATCTTCGTGATGATTGCCGGCTCCTACACCCCGTTCCTGCTGGTCGCCCTGGACGGCACCTGGCGCTGGGCGATGATTCTGGGCGTGTGGGGCGTGGCCTTGTTCGGCGTGTTCGCCAAGCTGTTCCTGCCCGGCATCGCCAAGGGTTTCTGGGTGGTGATCTACCTGCTGCTGGGCTGGGCCGGCATCGTGGTGATCAAACCGCTGGTGGCCGGCCTGGACAGCACCGTGCTGTGGCTGATCGCCGCCGGCGGCGCGTTCTACACCGTGGGCGTCACCTTCTACGTGCGCAAGTCGCTGGTCTACAACCGCGCCATCTGGCACGCCCACGTGCTGGGCGGCGCGCTCTCGCACTGGTGCGCGATCTGGTTGTGCCTGCGGCCGTTGGGTGGGGTGTAGCCTCGCCCGGCACGGCCGACTTGCCCCACCCGCAGTGATACTTTAGTGTCACTGCATGCGCACAGAACTTGTCACCACGCTCAAGCGGCAGGCCACCGAGCTCCTCGCAGATGTCGAGCGCGACAAGGAGCCGATCCTGATCACCCAGCATGGCCTGCCCAGCGCATACCTGGTGGACGTCGCCAGCTATGAACGCATGCAACGGCGCATGGCGATCCTCGAAGGAATTGCCCGTGGTGAAATGGCGGTAGCCGAAGGCCGCAGCCTGAGCCACGAGCAAGCCAAACAACGCCTGGCGCGATGGCTGAAATAGTCTGGTCGGAGCCGGCGGTGGCCGACCTGGACGCGAGTGCCGACTACATTGCACTTGAGGACGCTGCCGCCGCAGCGGCACTGGTGAGACGGGTGTTTGCGCATGTCGAGCAATTGGCTGAGCACCCGGAGAGTGGAAGCCGGCCGCAGGAGCTCAAGCGCTCCCGCTACCGTCAAATCGTCGAGCCACCTTGCCGCGTGTTCTACCGTGTGGACGGGCAACGCGTTGTCGTGGTTCACGTGATGCGCTCGGAGCGGTTACTTCGGAAGAATCGTCTTTCGCGCTGACAGGCGCGTCCATCTTCCAGCTGTATCGCATTGCACACGCGTTGCTGCGCATGCGCCCACACCGCGCGCAGGCACGGCTTACAGCGCCACCCGCTCAATTAAGAAGCGGCTCACACCCTCACAGCTTGGTCTTCATCACCGCCTCGAACGCCGCATCCGGCGCGATGCTGTCGGAAAGCACGATCACCGAATGCAGCGTGCCCCTGGCCTGCACGTTGTATTCGAAGCCCACCGGCCTGCCGCCGTGGCTGAACACCTCGATCTCGCTGTACTCGCCGAGCCGGCCTTCATAACTCTCGCGCTCCAGCCCGTGCTCCTTGGCAAAGGTGCCGGCGGCGGTGCGTGCGCCCTGCCACACCGCGTCTTCGTAGCTCATCGGCTGCAGCAGGCTGATCAGGTGGGTTGCGCAGGCGCTGGTGCTGGTCACGCCATAGCCGTCGACCTCGCCCAGCAACGGGATCTTGCGGACATCGCGTTTGGGCGTGGCGGTGACCGTGCAGCCAAGCTGCTGCAGATCGGCAAGCGTGAAATGCTCGGACTCCGGGCGCGGCGCACTGGGGGTGGCCGTGCCACCGCCGTTGCAGGCAGACAGCAGGCCCAGCAATGCGAGCGGCAGGAAGGTGCGGGGAGAAACGTGCGGCAACGGTGACGTCCTTGTAAGGGGAAAAGGTGCGCATGGAGCGGTACCACGCCGCCCGCGTGCGCCTGCGGACGCGGAGTATCCGCTGCCTGGCCGCCAGCGCACCAGGCGCGGTGTGGCCGGCCGCTGTGCGGCAGCGTGGCCACGCGCGCGCTCACCAGTGTGACCGGGGCCGGCCTGTGCAGGCGTTGCGGATTATCGCATTGGCACGATCACACCCGGGCAAGCGGTGCATGGGGCCTGCGCGTGCCGTGCGCCTGTAACGCATGCCCGTGCACACCGGCCATGCGCGTCTTGGGGCGCAGGCAATGGTGCGATGACCGGACTCACCGCACCGGCGACCGCATCCCGGCCCCGAAGCCCTGCGCGGGGAACCCCGCCTCCAGCGGCGCACGCCGCTGTACCCACATGTCGCCCATCATCCGGTCCAGGCCACGGTCCAGCCCGGTGACCAGCCCCGCGCCCGGGGTGAAGGTCAGCTCGCCAAAAAAAACCTGGCCATGCTGGATGTACCAGTCCACCCGCACGTAGTCGAAGTCGCCGGCCAGCTGCTGGCTCAGGCCCAGCGCCTGCTCCAGCAACGCGGGCGCGCAGGGCGGGGTGCGCCCGTCGTCGCGGATGCGGTGGAAGGCCGTGTGCAGGTTGTTCACGAAGAAGGTCATCGCCAGCTTGGGCGTGTCGAAGCGCCCGTAGATCACCTGCAGCACATACTGGAAACTGCCATCGGCCTGCCGGAACATGTGGAACTTGTAGTCCACCGGCACCTGCTGCGCATCGCCGATGTACTGCTCCACCAGCAGCCGTGGCGGAATATCGCGGTAGTGGATCTCGCGCACCTTGTCGGAAAAGTCGGTGCGCAGCCACTGGCCGCAGCGCTGCACGATGCGCCGTTTCTGCAGCGCGTCCGGCTCCTCCCGCACCACCTCCACCATCGCCGCGCCATGGTTGGCCTTGATCACGGTCTGCCGCCACTGCGGCAGGCGCAGCAGCTCCTGCGGGTCGGTACTGTCCAGCAGCAGCGGGATCAGATGCGCCTGCCCGATCCTGGCCGCCACGTATGGCCGCACCGCAAACTTGTCCGCCAGCCGCCGGTACAGCGGGTAATCCCCGTGCACGCACTTGCGGTAGAGGATCTTCTCGTTGAAGCACTTGGGGTCGTACAGATCCGGCAGCCGGCCGAAGGTGTGCAGGTAGTACAGCCGGTCCTGGTGCCGCCACGGCAGGGTGCGCAGCAGCCCGCGCGCGCCCTTGCGCAGCAGGCGCTTGAGGCTGATGGCGTCGGTGGCTGGCGCAGCTGCGCCAGGCAACGCGGCCGGGCAGGCGTCGCCTGCAAACCGCGTCAACCCCGGCAGCAGCGCAGCCCACGGCTCACCTGCTGCCCCAACCCGCGCTCCCAGCGGCTGCGTCTGCAGCCCCATCCCGTTGTCCATCGCCAGATCCCTCTTCTCGTCGTTTAGTGAGACGCAGGTCACAATTAAATGTGATGATAGTCACGGTATACGGGAAAAGTAAGAAGAAGGTTGCGAAACGTCTCAAGCAGATCGATTTCGCAAAGATCAGTGCGCTTTAGGGCCTAAAGACGGGTCTGGCGGCCGCTGTCGCGCCCGCTTTGCTGCGTTGCGGCAGCCTGTGTGGGCCAGGGCACGCAGCCACGGCCGGTTGCCGCTTGGGTAGAGCGCCAGTCGGGGCCGTAAGCCGGAGGTCGCGGAACTCAAGTGGCGGCGTGCTCTGCGCCGCGATGGGTAGGTGCACCCAGGGGAAGCGCCAGGCGTTGAAGGCCAGCGCAGGCCCGCACTCAGGGGATGCAGTCGCATCGCGGCCCAGGATCAAGCAACATCAGGCGATACCACTGCAGCCCGCAACGGATGGCCCATGCACGTCACCAAACTCCTGCCCCTGGCCGCACTGAGCCTTGCGCTCGGCGCCTGCGCAAACCCGGACCAGCCCGCACAGGCCGGCAAGGCGCCCACGTCTGCGCTGGCGGCACGCGGCCCGGCCGTTGCCCAAGGCAACGCCGCCGCACTGCCGCCCGACCAGGCGGCCAACAGCAATCCGCCCTCGGCAGGCCAGCAGGCAAGGCGCTATCTCTGCCCGCAAGGCCCCAATGCCTGCCCGGCCGGTGGGCCGTTGATCGCCAATTCCGATGCAGAGGCGCAGTGGCTGTTGCGCCACGGCTACCCGACGGAGCACGAACTGGCCCGCTTGGAAACGCTGACGCTGGACCAGCTCAAGGCCGAGTCCCAGGCAGGCAACCAGGCCGCCACGGTGATCCATGGCAAAAACACCGCACTGGCGGGCCGTTTTTATCAGGGCATCGACATCCTGCGGCGGGCCGCGGTGGCGGGGAACCTGTATGCGTACTACGGGCTGTCGGACGTGTATGCCAGCGACACCGCAAACAAGAACCTGGTCGACAGCCTGGCCTACCTGCGCCTGGCCTACCTGTTGGGCGATGCAAAAGCCTCGGCCGTCATCGCATCGCGTGGTTTGAGCAGCATCGAAAACGTCGTTGCCGACGAGCGCGCCGCGTCACTGCACAAGACGTTTTCCAAGGACCAGCGCCCCTCGCCACGGCCGTTGGAATAACCTCCATCAACGTCAAAGGCTCGGACTTCCCCAGCCAGCCGCTGCTGCCGGTGTTCGCCAACCCCGCCTCGGTGGTGCTCAATACCTCCATCAATGCGCATGTGGGCGCGGCCCGCTCATCGGTGTATGCGGCCACCAAGGCGGCGTTCCTGAGCATGAGCAGGACACTCTCCAGCGAACTGCTGGCGTGCAGCATCCGCCTCAACGCGGTCAGCCCTGGCCCGGTGGAAACCCCGCTGTACGACAAGCTCGGCATCCCCGACGCGTACCGCGACCAGGTCAACCGGGACATCGCCGCCACCATCCCGCTCGGCCGCTTCGGCACCCCGGACGAGGTGGCCAAGGCCGTGCTGTACCTCGCTTGCGATGAATCGAAATGGACGGTGGGCTCGGAACGCATCGTCGACGGCGGCCGCACGCTCAACGGCTGAGCGTTTCGAAGGCAGTGGCAGGCGAACGAGCGTGTCCATGCTGATCGAGAGCGTCACCGAGTTCTCGCGGGTCTTTGAGCGGGACCACGGCAGCACCGCACAGCGTCATGCCCGGTTGACATGTCTGTCAGTCCTGGCTAATTTAATTCCTAACAACTAACCCTCATTGCTACGGGCTTGCACCTTAGGAGTCAGGGAGAAAAAGCCGGCCTTGAGCCGGTTTTTCATTTCTGGGAAACAGAAATGGCAACTGCTTCCTGGGTGTAAACGAGCACATCTTGATTGCCTCAGGCGACTACTCCCTCAGCAAATCGAGCCAGCAGAGGACCATGACAAAGATCCACGCGGGTGTGGAAGATCACTGCGCGGAAACTTGAGCAGAAGCAGGCAATCAGACGCGAACCCGGCGCTGTCCGCAGATAAAGATATGCGCAACACGCCGGCATGCCGCGTCAATGAATCAGCAACGCTGCAATCTTGCCGCCCACCAGCTGAAACACATGCTCCAGCTGCAGCGGGCTCTGCGGGAAATCGCCGGACACTTGCGCGGTGACACTCACTTGCTCGCCCTGGGTGTGCACGCCAACCGGCACCGCACGATACGGCGTGGTGGCCTGCGTCTGTGCCAGCCAGGCCGCAATCGCAGCAGCGCCACGGTGCTGGCGGTGCTCGTCGTGCACCACCGCATCGTCGGCCAGGTGCGGCAGCAGCTCCGTGGCATCGCCGGCGTTGCTGACGGTAAAAAAGCAGGCAATGGCGGCGGGCAGGGCAAGCGACATGGCGGCGGTGTCCGGTGGAAACGGTATGCCATGATCGGCAGCGGCATCACCTGCCGCAAGAACGCACGCAAAGGTAAGTCACGCACCCATGGGAAAGCCGCACACCCCGGACACCGCCGCGTGCGATGTCGAAGCCCTGCTCAAACTCATCGAAGGCCGCTGGAAACTGCTGCTGCTGTTCCACCTGTTCGACGGCAAGGTGCAGCGCTACTCGGACCTGGAGCGGCTGATTCCCGCCATCTCGCAGAAGATGCTGGCCCAACAGCTGCGCCAGCTTGAACGTGACGGCCTGGTGCTGCGCACCGTCTACGCGCAGGTGCCGCCGCAAGTGAATTACCGGCTGACGGTTTGGGGGCAGGCGCTGTGCCCTGCGTTGGATGCAATGCTCACCTGGGGCCAGGCGCGGCAGCTGTTGCCCGACACGTCGTCGCAGTAAACGCTTGGCGCACTGCTGTGGACGCCGGCCTTAAAACATCAGGCACACAGCACCACGCATATCGTCAGAGAACTGACCCAGATAACGCACCGGCGGTCTTGCAGTATCTGCCGTCTCGCGCGCTGCAACCAGACTTGTGCGGTCCACATAATCGGCCTAGTTTCGCCTCGCCACCACTGGGGTGGCGAGGAGGTCACACGCATGGCGACCAACGAGAAAACCGGCCCTAAAGCGGCCAAGGCCGCAAGCAAGGTCTTGCGTAGCGGCAGCACCGGCAAGGATTCAAAAACAGCGGCCGCGTCCGCTTTGAGTCAAGCGCCGGACAAGAAGGGAAAAAAGAAATAAGCGAGCGCTGCAGTAAATGAGTAGAGGCGTTGGCAGGACGGCCAGCGTCTCTAGTCATGCAATTTAGTGCGTGCAATCACATCGGATGACACCGCTGAGACAAAATGTCGGGCACCCCGCTGACAAAACCACTACATAACGGTAGGGTGCAGGTTGGAACGGGAATTTCATGCATGGGATGCAAACGGGGAAGTACCGAGTTTACCGCCGTGCGGTCATCACCATGGCCGCTTGGGTTCGCTGTAGGAATTAGCGCGTTTTTGGCCATTCGTACCGACGCGCGGTGGCTGCTGTCGCAGCAAAGCAGCCCACCTATACAAGGTTTCAATCAAGGTATCAGCACCGTGCTCGCACCCAGCGCATTGATGAAGTTTGCCATGTGCTGCCTAACTGCGTTCGCTTCGTTTGCCGGTAGCTACCAGCGCCGCAGACTGCTGGACACCCGCAACGCACTAGGGTGCCTGGCAGCCAACAGCTGGCGTCAATCTGAACTGCTTGTGGGCGAAGCCTTCCGCCGTCAAGGTTATGCCCTGAAAGCAATCGGCTTAATTGGCACCGACGTGGACATTGAACTGATCCTACGCAGAAGCGTCCGCTGCACGCTGTTGCAATGCAAGCAGTGGAAACACCAGCAAGTAAGCCTTGAGGTCGTGCGCGAGATTCATGGCTTGCTCGCTAGCGCTTTCTACAAGACGAAGAAAAAATTATAAGGAATGATATGGCTGCTTTAAATGAGTGCCGCTCAGAAGTCGTTCGCATGATCTCAAAGGGGGAAATATCTAGCGAAATTCTTGATCTACTTCATGAGGATAGTGCACTCATTCCGCACGAGACGGAGCTATGGGATTACAAGGAGCAATTGGGTTCTGAGAAACTAGACCTTGCGGAACTAGCAAGAGATGTTATTTCTTTCCATAATAGTTTTGGGGGTTATCTAATCATAGGAGTTGCGGATGATGGGACCTTACATGGTGCGGCAGAAATTTCATCCACTCAAGTGAAGCAAGTTGTAAAGAACTATTCCGGTGTTGACATTGCGGTTGCTACTGCTCAAGTTCACTGGAAAAGTCTAGAATTCTGCTTGATCTATATCCCAAAGAGAGCTCTTGCATCGTCTCCGTGTGCGATTAGCAGACAAGGGCCGGAGTATACAAAAGGCAAGGTGCTATTCAAGCCTGGAGATATCTTTTTCAGGTCGGATGAGTCATCACAACTAATCCGCGACTCTGCCGACCCTAGATTCTTAATCGGAGAGCGCCAACATGCAGATGATCGGCGGGGCATGGCGAAGCCTTCGCGAGTTGTTTCGAATAATTTGCCAGATCGAAGCGTTGTTTTTTCCAGATTCTTTGGACGTAAAGACCTCAAGGAATCTTTATGGAGTTGGCTGGCGGACCCGTTTTCAAAATACCGCGTGGTTGCTGGGGCGGGGGGTATAGGCAAGACTTCAGCGGTATATAGCTTTTGTGAAGAAGTGTGTGCTGAAGCGCCGCTAGCGTTAGAGCAAGTTGTATGGATAAGCGCCAAGGTCAGGCAATTTGATGCTATACAAGACAGGGCTGTTTTGCTCCCATATCACGACGGGGCCAGGCAGTATGGACAATCTTTTAGAGATTTCGAGTCGCTTCTAGATGCAATCTCATATCACCTTGCCATCAATGACGAGGAATGGGAGGGGTGTGGAATTCACGCAAAGAAAAAGCAAATTATTGATGCGCTATCTTTTTTTAGATCTCTAATCATAGTGGATGATCTGGATTCTCTTGAGCCTGACGATCAACGAACTGCCGTCGAGTTCGCGATGTCATTAATTGGCGGGGAAAGTAGGGTCGTTTTTACTACCAGAAAGAATTATCTGGCGCCTTCCGCTTCAACCGATGAAATACTTGGGTTGGACGATGTGGCGTTTGATGAGTATATCGATTATTTACAGGCAATACATAAAAGGGCGCTTTCCAAGTCCGAGATTCGAGACTTAAAGAGAGATACGGCTGCGTCGCCTCTGTTCATGGAATCAGTTTTTAGAATGCTGAAATTAGGGCAGAAATTTGGCGATGCATTGTCAAGGTGGAAGGGACGCGATGGCGAAGCAGTACGTGCAGCTTGCTTTCAAAGAGAGGTTGATCAAATCAGCTTCTCGGCAAAACGAGCGCTTTATTCGCTATCACAGTTCGAATCAGCATCTATTGCTGAAATTAAGAGAGTCGCAGAAATGGCGACCCACGAGATAGAATCTGCAATACAAGAACTAAGCGGCCTGTTTCTCATTCAAAGTAAAGAGGTGGCAGGGGAGCCGAGATTCTCTGTTTCAAGTAGTTTGCGACTCATGATTGAAGATATTAAAGAAAAAATTCCAAATCACAATGAAATTTTGCGTAGATCTAGAGATCTTAAGAAAGATTCGAAAGCCGGTGTGTCAAGGGATAGAGATCGCTCCGTCGCAGATGCTATACAACAGGCGATGGCACACCTAGCCCAATCCGTCCCATCAAAAGCATCCCGCACAATAGAAATAGCCTTAAGAAATAATCCAAAAAGTGCTGATCTTCATATGGTTCATGCTAGGTGTCTTTCTAGATGTGAGCCACCTGATGTGGCCCGTGTAAGATCAGCATTCCAAAAATCTTTCGATCTGGGAAAGAAAGAACCTCAATTATTCTTTAAGTGGCTTGATTTCGAGGTCGAAATAGGCAACGCCAATGCGGCCATTGATGTTGCATCTAAAGCTGCTCAAATCATAAGAGACGATGATTGGCGCTGGCTAGAGTTGCGTTCTAAAGCACACTCTAAAAGAGCCACGGAGCGTGCTTCAAGACGTGAATGGACCGACTCAATGACAGACTGGGATAAGTCACAGGTTTGTATCCAGAAATCTATTAAAGTGGCTCCTTCACCGGCCAAGTCCCAACTTATATCGGTCGCTCAATTTGTCAACGACTCAAAATGGAAGACTATAAATAGTGGTGATAGTTTTCCTTTGGAGCTTAAATTTAAAGAGGGCTTGGATATTATTAGGAAGGGCGATCGACGTGACCTTTGCGTACATCGAGTCCTTGACGTTATAGAGGAAGGTGTCAATATGATTGCCAAAGGATGGCAAGATGCTGATCGTGTTTCTCATTGGATTATTGATCTAGAGAGATGTTGTTCAGGACGAATAAGCGGTCGAATTGAATCTCGTATTCGTGATTTAAAGGCTCGTTTGACTAACGTCTTGTGATTTTAGTGAATAAGTCTCAAAGCGAAATCTCACTGTGAGCGCGGCCTACTGGTAATCGCGATAGAGTGGGCAACGTAAAGTTGCCTTTCCTGGCTCGATAAGCTTCTATGCCCAGTAAAATAGTTATTATATTATATAAATATCGATTTACTTAATTATATTTTCACCATGCCTAGTGACTGAATAGAGCTAAATCTAAGAAAAATAACCTGCGCCCTGCCCGCCTACAGCGTCGGCACTAGGCCGTGCGGTCGCTGTTCTTGCAAACCTTGTTGTTCCAGAAACCGTTCTTGTGCACGGTCCTGCACCAAGCGTTGGTTGACTGTCTCAAGCTGAGCGAAGCTCTCTTGCACTGGCCGCTGAGCCGCCTCCGACGTTGGCATGTGTGCGCGCAGCATGGCCGGGTTATGCAGTTCGCCTTGCACCACGAATAGGTTCTGGGCTGCTGGCAAGTCTCTGGTTCTGTCGCTGAGTAACACGTGGTCAACGCGCGTCAGGCCATTGTCCTTGGCTAACGTCAGCAGGCTGGCCGTCATCCGCTCACTGGTTGCATCGAAGGTGCGGCCATTGGCGGCATCCAGTTGTTCAACATTGCTGCGAATCTGTTGATACATCGCGTGGTCTGGGTGACCTGCCTCTGCAGGTGTCAGTGAGGTGCCAGGCGCAGCTGGCGTTACAAGGTTTGGCGCGCTGTTGCTGCGTGCGCCGGTTTCTTTGAGCTGGACCATGCCATAGCCGCCCTTGCCCAGATCGACAAGGTTGAAGGTCGATGCCGATCCTAGATCCAACCCATTGCGCTCCAGCTGCCTGGGTTCTAGTCCTAGCGACTTGAGGTCGACGCGCACCTCCGGTGGCTGCCGATCATGCGCAAGATGCGCGTAGCTCTTGGCAATGTGGCTGATCGCGCTGACGCCGTAGTAGTTCCGGTAATCGGAATCGCCATGCGGGCCAAGTGTCCCTCTGCTGTCGTAGAAGCACTGTTCCACGGCGCGGGTCAGCGGCTCTCCTCGCGCCTGGGCATGTGTGGTCAGGGCCTCATAGCTAAGACCCGGGGCAAACGCTGGAGGTGTCACGTGCTTGTCCACGCAGCGCGTGACAGAGCGGTCCAGCAGCATTCCCTCAGCGTCCTGCGCGGAGACGCCCGGGTTCTCGTGCTTGATGCGGCTGTTGAGTGCTCTTAGCGCTGAGATTTCTGCCAGAGCCTCGTCTTGTCGCGTCTTGTCCAGATAGACACGCGTCGGCTCTGTAAGGTCTACCTGACTCTCTCGCTGTGCGTGGGCGTCCTGCATCTTGTCGCCCATGGTCCTGCCGAACGCTGCCAACGCGTTGGCGCGATGCTCTGCCAGCACGCCATGCATGGTTTCGTGACCCAATACTTCTGTGAGGTGATCGATCCGCGCACGGCCCTGCCAATCCTGAAACAGCGATCCACTGACGTTGAGCGTGCCCGCTTTTCCATCCTTGCCGTCCTGAAAGTGACCAGCGTTGTGCTGGCCATGCGAGACGGCGATGGCACCAATCTGCCCGTTCGCTATCGCATTCCCCAATAGGTTGGACAGGTACGGCGACTCGGAGATGGCTTGTCTGAGGGATGCCTCAGCCCCTTCGGGAAGGTTGGGGTCTTTACGCATCTGCAAGAGCAATGGCTCAATCCGTGGGTCAATCGGCGTCACGCATCACCTCCATCGATCTGGGCGCCATATACGCACTCGCGTCTTGTGCCACCGGCGGTGGTCTCGTAGATCAGCAAGGCAACCGAAAAGCCTTGCGCTCCGTTCTGGACGGCGCGCCAGTGCTGCCGCTGGGTGCCGCCCTGGAACGGCCGTTGCCCGCCACGCTTGTAACCCATGGCCTCAAGCTTGGCCGAGAGATCAGCCGCATCCCACACGCATGCGGCATCGGGCACGCGCGTCGGGTCGTGTTTATCTGGCAACCCGATCAGCATGTTGATAAAGGAAAACCCTTTTTTTTCCGGGCTATGTGATACATACAACGTATAGCCTTTCGCTAGAGGAAGGCTTCTCAGCACACGTCGTGACACCGCAAGATCCTTCGGCGGGTCGAATGTGATGCCCAGCATCTCCTCCACCCGCTTATGGCTCATGTCGCCGGGTTGTTCCAGTGACGCTGCAAATCTTAAAAGCCCGGCTTCAATCTGTTGGATGCTGAGGGTGGCTTCGTGCGTCACGGCGGTTTGCGCAGAACGCGCTGCGGGTGTTGGCGATGTGGCAGCGGGCAGATCACCCGCTTTCTCAGACGGCCGGGTGCACGCGCTCGGCAGCACCGAGGTCAGTGCCAAGCAAAGCAGTAGCGTGAATGAGCGAAAGCGGGTCATTGTTGTTTTGTATGCTGGCGCGGCGCGTCGATACAAAGCAAGGTACTCGCCCACGTCCAAACCGGCCAGCCCATCGATTGCAGGGCTGACACGCTGACAGAGACAGGCAGCGCTAGGGGGCGGTACTCAAATCCCCAAGCACATCATCCAGCTGCTCGGCCAGGTTCTGCAGGCAGTGGGCCCACTGCTGCAGTGGAATTGTAGGCGTCCCCAGCGTGGCCTCGTCTCGGGTACGTGGTGTGGCCAGAGTAGCAAACAGGCGCAGCTGGTCGCGTACGCGGAGCAGGTGGTATTGCGTGCCTTCGGACATCCAGTAGCCGGGTTCGTCGTGCATGCCGCTCTCCTTGCCGTAAGGCAGCTCCCGCTGCACGATGCAGCGGGATGCCGGGAGGCTAGAAACCGCAGACAGCCGGCGGGCTTATTCCCCTTGCGGGTGTTGTATTCGCCGCCCTCCCGGCGCAAGAACGCCGAGCAGTGCCAGGCCAGATGGCCGAGCACAAAAAACCCACCAAGTTCTCGGAGGTGGGCACCGCTGTCTGTGTGGAGTTTCTAGGCTCCGAGCGGAAGTGTGCGTGTGGCGGTGAGTTGGGTCAAGGTGAAGCGATGCCCGGCGTGTAGAGATGCGGCTTTTCACGAGGTTTTTCGAATGGACACGCGGCCCAATGACGCACTAGTTACCAGTTGACACACCGCCAAACAGGTAGCAATCTCGACTGCAAGGAGCCTAGAAACTCCTCAGACAGCGGTACCCACCTCCGTCAAACCGGTGGGTTTTTTGTGCCCGGATTCTTTGTACGAGTGCAGCCGACGAGATGCCTACGTCGGAGTGCCGCTAATGCAAAGCTGTTTGGGAAAACACTTCTGAAGTCTGTCTGTAGTTTCTAGCCTCCCGACATCCCGTTGCGTTGCTCAACGGGGCCTGCTCGTCAAGGAGGGCTTTGCCATGCGTCGGTCCACGTCCAGTCCCAAGCCATCGCGCAAGCGCGCCACGGTACCACCGCCTACCGAAGTGGTCTGGCGCTCGCTGGATCCCTCGATCCAGCCGCGGCCGTACCTCGAACGCACGCCCATCCCCGAACCCCGCGCCGAACCCCGCACACCACGGCGGCCCGGCCCTCCGCGTGCCCCGCAGCAGTGCACCGTCGGCTATGGGTACTATCCCGACAGTCACCAGTGCATTCCCACCCTGCGCCTGCGCGGCCGCTGGCTGGAACAATTGGGCTTTGCCATCAGCAGCAAGCTGCACATCCGCCAGCGCGATGGCGAGCTGGTCATCAGCGTTGTAAGACCCACGCTGATCACGCCGCAGCGCATGCGCGCACCGCATGTGCCCGGCCCGTTGCTGGAGACGTCGCATGATGAGTGAGGGCACGACCGGCGCGTTGTGTGCAGACCGCCACGGTGTCATCGGCCAGGTGGTCGCGGCACGCACGCACGCCGCAAGCGCGGTGCCGGTTGAGCGATACGGCAGCCGCCCGTGGCGCCACCGCAGCGCCTACGCCGCGAGCGCATTGCCCGCCCGCGCGCCCGCGGCGGGCATCTATGTACTTGGCCGCTTTACCACGCGCTGGCACGTGCGCGAGGAGCGCGCGCCGCCTAGGGAACGCTTCGACCAGGCCCTGGTACAGCTGCAGGCGGAGCTGCTCACCTACATGCGGCGGCGCCTGCGCGACCCGCACACCGCCGCCGACCTCGCCCAGGAAGCGCTGCTGCGCATGCTGGCCTACCGCAACACGCCTGACATCCACAGCTACAAGCTGCTGCTGTACCGCATCGCCCACAACGTGGTGCTGGAGCATTGGCGCACGCGCCACCGCAGGCACGCCTCCCGCCATGTACCGCTGGAGGGCAGCGAACCGCTTGCCGCCGCCGGCACGGCGGTGGACCAGTTGGTAGACGCCCGCCGCACCCTGCAGCACCTGCACACCCACACGCTGCCCGCGCTGCCGCCCAAATGCCGCCAGGCCTTCATGCTCAACCGCTTCGACGGCCTCACCTACCCGGAAGTCGCCGCCGTCATGGGCATCTCGGTCAAGATGGTGGAAAAGCACATCAGCCGCGCCCTGGCCGCCTGCCGCGCGGCGGTGGGCGAGTGACGCCAGGGCAATGCGTCGCGCGGGTTGGCGGTGCATCACGCCCAGCCGGGCAGGTGCACCAGGTAGTCGCACCAGCCGGAGACCTCCGTGTTGGCGTCATTGCTCGTCGGTGTCAGGACGGATTTACGTTGCCTATCCGCCCTGACACCGCTGCCAGCCACCCGCAGCGGCCGACACCTGCTCCCATCCATTGTGCAGCCGCTTCATCGCCTGCCCGCCTACGCACGCATAGCCCAGCTGCCTGGCCTCTGCGGTGCCCAGGCCGGGAAGCGCGATGATGGAATCCGACGGAGCAGGGCGGCCTTGCCGATGCGCCTCGTTGCGCAGGGTCATGTTCTCGATGCCCTGGCAGTAACGCACCATGCCCGGGTGCGGGTGCGCGCGGTATTGCTCGCAATTGAAGGGCGTGGTGTCGCGCGCCATGGAGTTGTACGGCTGCCGCGCTGGCGGGATGTACTTGCTCGTCGCCTTGCCAGTGGCTGAGCGCATGCCCTGCGCCGAGACGCCTTGTCCGCACGCAAGCACGCACAGCGTTGTCACTGCCAGCGCGACACGGCGCGCGATGGTGATCCTGTCCATGGTGTGTCCCCTATGCGCCCTGATGCTAGCCCACACATTGCGTGCGTGGGTGCCGGGCATTCTGCCACCTGCCATCCGTCCGATAGATCAAAGCGCACATCCAACCCCCAAAACGCCAACGCCCCGAACATGTCGGGGCGTTGGTGCGATCTCTCGCCGAAGTGGAATTGACCGTCTACGTCATCGTGCATGACGCCTGACGGCCACTCCACTGCCTCAGCGCGGCAGGCGCAACGCCTGCCGCCACTGCAAGCGCTGTTGGCGCGCTCGACTTACTTGGATGCGTCGCGCACTTTGTCGGCGACCTGGCCAGCCTTGTTCTGCACCTTGCCGACATTCTTTTCGGCAGCGCCTTCCAGCTCGGTGCTCTTGTCGCCGGTGACACGGCCAACGGTTTCCTTGATGGAACCCTTGACCTGCTTGGCGGTACCTTCGATACGGTTCTTGTCCACGGGGTGCCTCATACGGTTGGGGATGTTGCAGCCCAGTCTGTACCCGCAGGACGTGAGTGCGACGTGGGCATGCCGTCATCCCGGCGTCAGCACGCCCAGCTGGCGCGCAGCGCTACCGCGGGGCACGCGCGTGTCTGCACGGCTTGCTGAGGTCGCTGCGTGCCACAATGCGCGCACTTTCCGCCAGGCAATGCCGTCACGTGAGCACACAGCGCCCCGCCATCGAGTCCGCCGGCCTGGAGTTTCTTGCGGGGGGCGGCGAGATGGGCGCGTTGATGCGCGCACACGACTGGGCCGCCACGCCGCTGGGGGCGCCGGAGACCTGGCCGCAGTCGCTGCGTTCGTCGTTGTCGGTGGTGCTCAACTCCACCCTGCTCGGTGCGGTGCTGTGGGGACCGGAGCTGCGCCTGCTCTACAACGACGTGTACGTGCAATCGATGGGCGACCGTCATCCACAGGCGCTGGGCCAGCCGGTGACCGAGGTGTGGAAGGAAACCTACGCGCCCATCGCGCAGGACTTCGACCGGGTGATGCAAACCGGTGAGGGCTTCGGCCAGGGGTTCATCGCCTTGCCGATGCTGCGCAACGGCGTCAGCGAGATGACCTACTGGAATGCCACCGCCTCGCCGATCCGCGGTGAAGACGGCAGCATCGTGGGGCTGATGAACATCGCGATCGAAACCACCACCCAGGTAGCGGCCGACCGCAACCGCGACATCCAGCATGCGATGTTGAGCAACGAAAACACCCATCTGGTGCATGAGGTGGTCAACCGCACCAGCGAGCGCGATCGTGCGCTGGAAGCCGAAACGGTGGCGCGCCGCAATGCCGAGCGGGTGCAGCTGGCGCTGGCGGCCGGGGCGATCATCGGCACCTGGATCTGGGACCTGCCCAGCGACGCGTTTTCGGTGGATGAGGCGTTTGCGCAGAACTTCGGCTTCGATCCGTCCACCAGCCGCAGCGGTCTGACGCTGGAACAGGTGATACGGACGGTGCACCCGGACGACCGCGAGGGGCTGCGCGCGGCCATTGGCGAGGCCATCGCCCGCGGCGGCGCCTACGCGCACCAGTACCGGGTCAAACGGCGCGACGGAAAGTATTACTGGCTGGAAGCCAATGGCCGGGTCGAAAAGGGCGCCGATGGCACGCCGTTGCGGTTTCCCGGCGTGCTGCTGGACATCGAGGCGCGCCACGCACTGTCGGAAGAGCGCGACGGCGCGCTGGCGGCCTTGCGCGAGTTGAGCGACACGCTGGAGCAGCAGGTCACCGAGCGCACGCGCGAACTGATGGCGGTGGAAGAAGCGCTGCGCCAATCGCAGAAGATGGAAGCGGTGGGGCAGCTCACCGGCGGGCTGGCGCACGACTTCAACAACCTGTTGGCGGGCATTTCCGGCGCGCTGGAGCTGATGAGCCTGCGGATCGAGCAAGGCCGTTATCGCGACCTGGAGCGTTACGTGGCCACCGCGCAGGGCGCCACCACGCGCGCGGCCGCGCTGACGCACCGCTTGCTGGCGTTTGCGCGGCGGCAGACGCTGTTGCCCAAGCCGACCAACGTCAACCGGCTGGTGGTCGACATGCTGGAGCTGATCCAGCGCACGGTGGGCCCGGGGATCTGCGTGGAAAACATCGCCGCTGCCGAACTGTGGCTGGCGCTGGTGGATGCGCCGCAGCTGGAGAACGCACTGCTCAACCTGTGCATCAACGCGCGCGATGCGATGCCCGACGGCGGGCGCCTGCGCGTGCAGACCAGCAACCGCTGGATCGACCGCGAAATGGGCCAGCAGCTGGGCATGCCGGAAGGGCACTACCTGTCGCTGTGCGTGAGCGATACCGGCACCGGCATGCCGCCGGATGTGGTGGCGCGCGCGTTCGATCCGTTCTTCACCACCAAACCCATCGGCGAAGGCACCGGCCTGGGCTTGTCGATGATCTATGGGTTTGCCAAGCAATCCGGCGGGCAGGTGCGCATCCATTCGGAAGTGGGCAAGGGCTCGACGGTGTGCATCTACCTGCCGCGTCATGCCGGTGCCGACGACAGCAGCGACAGCGGCACCGCCACGCTGGCACTTGCGCCCTCGCTGGCCGGCGAAACGGTGTTGATTGTCGACGACGAGCCGTCCATCCGCCTGCTGTTCACCGAGGTGCTGGAAGAGCTGGGCTACACCGTGCTGGAAGCCGGCGACAGCGCTGCAGGGCTGGGCATCTTGCAGTCGCCGGTGCGGATCGATCTGCTGATCAGCGATGTCGGCCTGCCCGGCGGCATGAACGGGCGGCAGATGGCCGATGCCGCGCGCGTGGGCCGCCCAAAACTCAAGGTGTTGTTCGTCACCGGCTTTGCCGAACACGCGCAATTGAACGACCGCCACCTCGAACCCGGCATGGCGGTGCTGGCCAAGCCGTTCAGCGTCAGCCTGCTGGCGACGCGGGTCCAGGAGATGATTGCGAGCGAGGGCTGAGCGGTGGGGTGCTGCACGTGCGCTCGTCAGGGCACGTGGGTGCCCGACCTGCCGCAACCGGACCGGCCTCACTCCACGCTGGAAGCGACCAGCCGTTGCCACAGCGCGGCATTGGCCGCGTGGTCCGGCTCCAGCGTGGACAGCACACTGAGCGCGTGCTCCTCCTGCTCGGCGCCATGGCGGGCGAGCATGGCCAGTGCGGCGGCCAGCCGGCCATAACGCAGCGCCATGCCGAGCGAGGTGGTCAGCACGGTGGCGTCGTGCTCGGGGCGTTGCTCGTCCAGCGCGGTACTCAGCGTGGCAGGCAGATCCCAGGCGGTGACGATGGTCTTGGCGACTGCGGCGGTGTGGCGTTCCACTAATGCGGCGGCCACTTCCAGGCTGTAGGGCAGGGTCGGGCGCTCGGCATAGGCATCGCGCAGCACGCGCAGGATCACCACCGCGCCCAGGCCCTGCAGCAGGCCGGCCAGCTGCGCCGACAAGCTGTCGCCACCGCGCTCGCGCATGTAGGCAGCCGCGGCTGCGGCGGTACGCAGGGCGTAATCCCACACGGCGGCCGGCAGGCGCGCGTAGAGGCCGCCCTCCAGGCTCAGCACCGGCTGCATCACTGCGGCGGCGACGATCTGGCGCACGCCCTCGGTGCCGATATGCACCACGGCCCGCTCCAGGCTTTCCAGCGGGCCGCCCTGCGGGCGATACAGCGCGCTGTTGGCGATGCGCAACAGGTTGGCCGCCAGCGCCGGGTCCTGCGCGATGATCGCGGCAATGCCGCGACCGGAGGCATCCGGGTCGTTGACCGCGCGCATCAGCTGCGGCAACAACTGCGGGCGGCGCGGCAGCAGCTGCGGGCGCAGGTCCACGTGGTCGAGCGCATTGCCGACCGCAGCCAGCACCGCGGCCTGCGCCGGGTCGGTCGGCAGGTGGCCCTCGGCCAGCGACGGGGTGGACATCACCGCGGCATACATGCGGCGCAGCAGTGGCTGCATCGGTGGCGGCCCGGGCGGCCCGGGCGGCAGGGGCTGCGGTGCAGCGGCGGTAAGCGCCTGTGCCTGTTGGTGCGCCTGCACCTGCACAGCCGCCTGCCCCGGCGCGCGCGCTGCCGGTGTGGCATGCGCACCAGCGGCGGAGACGGCGGACGTGGCAGGGGTACCGGCGGTTTGCGCACGACGGCGCAGCAGCAGCCACGCAATGACACCGGCAAGTCCCAGGCCGGCAAGCAGGCCGGCAGCAAGCAGCAACACAATCACGGGCGTCATAGATTTTGTCTGATCAGTGGCGCGACTATCCGCGAAGCCGGTGTTGACGGCAATGCAGGCGTGCGGCGCCGGGCGAGGCCGAACGCCGCCGATGGCATTGCCCGCGTCCGGCAACTCGCCTTCGGAGTTGCAGCCCAGCGTCTTGCTGCGCTGTGACGATGGGTTCGATGCACCCTGCTGGCTGGCACCCTGCCGATCACGGTGCAGTGGCCCCGCCGCCATGCGGTTCCAATCTGCAGGCGCTGGAGGTGGGCATCCCGGGCAGATGCCGCTGCGTGCCTGTCAGTCGGGATGGCGGATGCGCTTGCCTTGCCCGCGCAGCGGGTGCAGGCCCGGGCAGATCGGCATGCGCGCAGCCAGCCCGGACACCGGCAACGACCTGCTGCACTGCAGCGCCGAGCGGGTGTCTTCAAGTTGACCGCTGCGCTGCACGTGGCGCTAACGCAGCAGCCCGCACTATGCATCACCAGCTGTGCAGCCCTAGAGCATCTAGGCAGCTTAAAGGGTGCAGGCATCCGCAGTTGGACCACTTACCGTCGACAGACACCGCGCAATGCGCGGTGTTTTCGTTTGTGGCTGGCGATGGGCACGCGTGCTGTGGCGCGGGCGGCGGCATCGTGGTGCGACCGCTATAGGGTGCCCTGCTTCCACAACCGCACGATCGCAGCCGGTGCATGTTCTTCGGGGATGCGCAGCGGTTCGCTGGCGCCGTCCCAGGCGATGCTGAAGTAACGGCGGTCGCCGCCACCGGCCTGCGGATGCGGCAGCGCATGCGCCAGGCACTGATCCAGCAAGGCGCGCAGCTGCAGACGCTGCGCATCGTCCAGGTCATCCATCACCAGCTGCCGTTCACGCCGCATGGCGGGGAAGGCGGCCACCCCGCCTTCGCGTGCCAGCCGCAAGGTCACGCCTGCATCCACCGGCGGACGCTGTGGACTCATGCGAGCACGCCCACGTCGCGCCAGGCCTGTTGCACCGCGGTTGCCTCGGCACTGCTGGCGCCGTAGTCGGCACCGGCAATGCTGACGGTGAGCGCGGCAAAGGTGGCAAAGTCCGCACCGGCGGCCAGCTCGCCGCCGGTGAGCGCGCGGTACCAGATGCGGCCGGTCTTGTCCCAGGCATACCCACCGATGGCCACGGCCGCGCGATAGAACGCGTGGTTGGGGACGCCGGAGTTGTAATGCACGCCGCCATCGTCCTCTTGCGTGTCGACGTAGCCGGCCATGCTGGCCGGCTGCGGATCCTTGCCCAGGGCCGGGTCATCGTACGCGGTGCCGGGCGCGCGCATCGAACGCAGGCCCACCCCGTCGATGCCGGGCATCAACAAGCCGGCACCGATGATCCAGTCCGCCTCGCCCGCCTGTTGTTGCAACGTGTACTGCTTGATCAACACACCGAATACATCCGACAGCGACTCGTTCAAGGCGCCGGACTGGCCCTGGTAGATCAGGTTGGCGGTACGCTCGGTCACGCCATGGCTCAGCTCGTGGCCCACCACGTCGATGGCGATGGTGAAGCGGTTGAAGACCTCGCCATCGCCATCGCCGAACACCATCTGCTCGCCGTTCCAGAAGGCGTTGTCGTAGCCACGCTCGTAATGCACGGTGCCGATCAACGGCATGCCGTCGCCGTCGATGGAATTGCGCCCATACACCGTCTGGAAGAAGTCGTGCGTGGCGCCGAGATAATCGTAGGCCTCGGTGACGGCCACATCGTCGGTGGCGGCAGCGCCCTCGGCGCGGACCAGGGTGCCGGGCAGCGCGCTGCCTTGCTGGGCGTCGTAGATCTGCCGCTGCACCGCTTGCGCGGTGGGCGTGCTCGCAGCATCGGCGGCCAGTGCCTGGGCGCGTGCGAGCAGGCCGAACGCGCGCTGTTGCCGCAGCTGCGCGGTGATCTGCCGCGACAACAGCGCGCACTGGCGTGCACGCTCGGGCGCCGCCCGGGCCACATGGTCCAGCAGATACGGCGGCAGGATGCCGGCACGGCGTGGCGTGACGAATGCAGACATAAGCGACCTCCACGATGGGCTGCGTCTGTGACTATGCCGAGGCTGGCTTTAGGAATTCGTTAGGCCCATCCACTGTGCGCCCCGCGCGCCGGCTGCGATAGGCGCGGCGTTCATTCCAGCTGCGACAGGGCCTGCTGGATCGGCATCTGCCCGTCGATGAAGCCCACCGTCTTGCCGATGGTGGCCGGCGTGGCCAGTGCCGCCGCAATGACCTGCGCCACGTTGGCGCGCGACACGCCGCCGTCGGCAGCGCTGCCCGGGTCGCACGTGATGCGGCCGGTTGGCGGTTCCTGCGTGAGTCGCCCCGGCCCCAGCACGGTCCAGTCCAGCGTGGTGCTGCGCAGGTGCGCATCGGCCGCGGCCTTGGCCTGGGCGTAGGCGAAGAATCCATCGTCCGGCCCGATGCCGTGTTCCAGCCCGGCACCGAGATAGGACACCATCAGGTAACGGCGCACGCGTACCTGCGCGGCAGCATGCATCGACCGGATCGCCGCATCGCGGTCCACCGCGTAGGTGCGTGCCGCATCGCCGCCACCGGCGCCGGCCGACCACACCACCGCGTCGTGGCCGGCCAGTTGCGCGGCGATCGCAGCGGTGTCGGCCTGTTCGATATCCAATACCTGCGGGGTGGCGCCGTCGGCAATCGCATCGTCTGCGTGCGCAGGATTGCGAAACAACGCGGTGACCGAATGCCCGCCACGCACCAGCAACGGCGTGAGCAGACGTGCGACCTTGCCATGGCCGCCAATCACGACGATACGCGACATCCCAACCTCCAACACGGTGCGCCGGCGCGGCGCGGGCTGCGCGCATCCTCGCCAACATGGCGCTAAGGCAGCGTCATTGGTGTGGATCGGCGTGGAGAAGCGTCCCATACGATCATGCACTTGCAGATGCGCAGATGCACCACCTGCCTGCCGCACATCTGGGACACTACGCGGCACAACCTCCGGGATGCCTATGTCCAGCTCGATCGATACCGACCTTCGTCCACGCGTCGGATGCGGCGCCTTCATCCGGCGCGCCGATGGCCGCCTGCTGCTGGTGCAGCGCGGGCGTGCGCCCGAGCAGGGCCATTGGGGCCTGCCCGGCGGCAAGGTGGACTGGATGGAAACGGTGGAACACGCGGTGGTAAGAGAAGTGCTGGAAGAAACCGGCCTGCACGTGCAACTGCAAGATGTGCTGTGCATCGTCAGCTACTTCGAGCCGGACCTGACGCCGCCGCAGCATTGGGTCGCGCCGGTGTATCTGGCCGCGATCCAGGGCAGCGAGCACGCCGTGCGCCGCGAGCCCGAAGCGATCGCCGACATCGGCTGGTTCGCGCTGGACGCACTGCCGTCGCCACTGACCACCTCCACGCTGCAGGCGTTGCAGCATCTGCCGCCCACCGCAGCGTCGGCACCTGTCGCCTGAGCGCGACGATGGGCTCGGTGCATGGCATCGACACGTCGGCAGGTGCAGTGTCGGTGCTGACGGTCGCGGGATCTCGATGTCCGCTTGGATGCAGAGGAACACATGACCTTGCTGCGATATCGAACGCTCGCGCACGCTTGATGTGATTATCCGATTGCACGCTGCGTTGTACGTAGTTGCAGCATTTGCGTTACATCGCGTCGTTACATGCAACGCCATTGTCTGCACGCGATGCAAGCCGGCCGCTGCCGGTATCCTTGGCGGTTCGACTTGCCTGGGAGGGCACTGCATGACACGTCATTGGTTGAACAAGACGCTGGCGCTCACGTTGATCTGTACCGCGTGCGGCATGCACGCAACCGCCGCCGAGCCGGCACCACCGGCCCCCGCTTCGGCCCCCGATGGCATCCGGCATGTGCCCGCCTTCGACCTGCCGGTATCGGAATATCTGAGCCCTGCCGCGCATGCGCATATGGCCGCCGGGGTGGCCCGCGTCGATCCGATGGACAAGGCCGACAACGCCACCTTGCTCAAGCAATTGCCGAGTCTCCGCGCCGACACCGAGCGTTGGGCCGCAGGCGTGATTGCGCAGCTGCGCACGCGCTACGCGGTGGAGATCACGCCCGAGACCTGGAACGGCGTGCCGGTGCTGCGGGTGGAGCCGCGCACGCGCACACCCGAGCAGGCCAAGCGCCTGTTGATCGAACTGCATGGCGGTAGCTTCGTGATGGGCAGCCCTGCCTCGTTCGGGTTGATGGAAGCCATTCCGCTGGCGGCGATGACCGGCATGACCGTGGTCGCGGTGGATTACCGGATGGGGCCCGAGCACCATTTCCCGGCTGCCAGCGAGGATGTGGCGGCGGTGTATCGCGCTGCGCTCAAGACCTATGCGCCAGAGCGCATCGGCCTGTTCGGTTGTTCGGCCGGCGGCGTGCTCACCGGTGAATCGCTGGCGTGGTTCGCCAAGGAGCAGTTGCCGATGCCGGCGGCGGCCGGGCTGTTCTGCGCCGCAGGCGATGCGCGCTACCGCGGCGATTCGCGCAGTGTGGTGGCGGCAGTCAACGATGCCTTGTTGCCGGACAAGGCCGGTGCGTTGCCGATCTGGGAAGACCTGTACTACGGCGACAACGTGGACTTCCACGATCCGCTGGTCTCACCGGTGTTTTCCGATGCGGTGCTGCGGCAGTTCCCGCCGACGCTGTTCCTCACCGCCACGCGTGCTGCCGAGCTGAGCAATGCCGCCTATACGCATTCGCGCCTGGTGGACCTGGGCCGCGAATCGGACCTGCATGTCTGGGATGGGTTGGGGCACGCCTTCCACCTCACCAATGCACTGCCGGAGAGCCAGCAGGCGCTGCGGGTGGCGGCGCGTTTCTTCAGCAAGCACCTGGGTCTGCCGCCTCCGCCGCTGGCGGCACCACGCTAACGCCATGCTGACACCGGCTAGGCGCGGTGCTTACATCCTCTCGCCTAGGTTGAGGCCGACTGGCGTTGCACATGCAGCGCCGCTCTAACAAGGAGAATCGAATGAGTCTGCAAATTCCTCAGGGTGCGTTGGTGGTGGTGGCCGATGGCGGCGAAGCGCGCTGGTTCACCAACACCGGTAACGAGGCCAAGGTGGTGCTGCGCCAGCATGCGCGCACCGATGTGCAGAACGTCGACGACGATGGCCCGGCCGGCAAGGCGCCGCAAGATCTCAGCGAGGCGGACATGGACGAAATGACCTTCGCCAAGCAGTTGTCGCATGCCTTGAACGACGGCGCGTTGAAGCACGAGTACACGCATCTGGTGCTGGTGGCCGACCCGACGACGCTGGGCCGGGTGCGTCCGCTGCTGCACAAGGAAACGCAGCAACGCCTGGTTGGCGACCTGGCCAAGGACCTGACCAATCTGCCGCTGGAAGACATTCAGCGCGCACTGTCGTAAGCACAACGGAGCTGTCACACGATGGGGTTTGTTCGCGACTACGCCACCCAGGCGCCCGAACGTAGCGCGGTGGATGCACAGGCCGGTCTGCAGGTGCTGGAGTTCGGCACCGACTGGTGCGGCCATTGCATTGCCGCGCAACCGCTGCTGCAGAAACTGTTGGGTGGCGTTGCAGCGCTCGACTACCGCAAGATCGAAGATGGAAAAGGGCGGCCATTGGGCCGCTCTTTTCGCGTCACGTTGTGGCCGACCATCATCCTGCTGCGCGACGGTGTGGAAGTGGCACGCGCCGTGCGCCCGCAGACGCGCGAAGATCTGCAACCGCTGCTGTTGCAGCTGGGTGAGGCGTTGGTGTAAGCAAGTAACGCCCCTGATCGATGGGGCTTAAATATGGCAGGACATGCGCAGTGCAGCGAAGGCGCGATGCGCGCGCCCGATGCGCCAGATGCCTTGAAACAAGCGGTTTTCCGCGTTGCTCCACCATCGCGGCTGCAGCGATCTGCGCGCTGTAGTACCATAACCGGCTGATCAAGCCCTTGGGCATTGCCCACCCCTTGGTCATCTGTCCCGCAGCGTCGCTGAATCCACGCGGCCGTCCGGGAATGCCTCCGGCGTCATCTTGTGCATGTGCCATTGCCATGCCTGCGTGATGCGCCGTGTCCTGTGCGTTGCCGGGGCGAGCGGGCAGCGATGGCCGCACATGGAGACACAACACATGCACGACACGCGCGCGATTGCCTCGCACTTCGGTTGGTTCAAGCGCCGCCGCCAACTGCAACTGGACGAAGTCACCGTGGTAGATCGCGGCATGTTGCGCAAGGCCGTGGGCGCGGCCGCATTGGGCAATGCGATGGAGTGGTTCGACTTCGGCGTGTACGGCTATCTGGCGGTGACGCTGGGGCAGGTATTCTTCCCGGCCAGCAATCCCACCGCGCAGTTGATCGCCACCTTTGCCACCTTCACCGTCGCCTTCCTGGTGCGGCCGATCGGCGGGCTGGTGTTCGGCCCGCTCGGTGACCGCTACGGGCGACAGAAGGTGCTGGCCGCGACCATGATCCTGATGGCCCTGGGCACCTTCAGCATCGGCCTGATTCCGTCCTACGCCAAGATCGGCCTGTGGGCACCGGCGCTGCTGTTGCTGGCGCGGCTGTTGCAGGGGTTTTCCACCGGCGGCGAGTACGGCGGCGCGGCGACCTTCATCGCCGAATACGCCACCGACCGCAATCGCGGATTGATGGGCAGCTGGCTGGAATTCGGCACCCTGGGCGGCTACATCGCCGGCGCCGCCACGGTGACGGCGCTGCACATGACCGTGACCCAGGCGCAGATGCTTGACTGGGGCTGGCGCGTACCGTTCCTGATTGCCGGCCCGCTGGGGCTGCTGGGCCTGTACATGCGCATGAAGCTGGAGGAAACCCCGGCATTTCGCGCCTATACCGAGCAGTCCGAACAACGCGAACGCGAAACCGCCGCGCAGGGCCTGCTGACGATGCTGCGCCTGCATTGGCCGCAGCTGCTCAAGTGCGTGGGCCTGGTGCTGGTGTTCAACGTCACCGACTACATGCTGCTGACCTACATGCCCAGCTATCTCAGCGTCACCATGGGCTATGCCGAGAGCAAGGGCCTGTTGCTGATCATTCTGGTGATGCTGGTGATGATGCCGCTCAACATCGTCGGCGGCCTGTTCAGCGACAGGCTGGGCCGCCGGCCGATGATCATCGGTGCCTGCATTGCGTTGTTCGCGCTGGCCATCCCCTGCCTGCTGCTGATCGGCAGCGGCCATGACGGCTTGATTTTTGCCGGCCTGATGCTGCTCGGCCTGGCGCTGGTGTGCTTCACCAGTTCGATGCCGTCCACGTTGCCGGCGCTGTTCTACACGCCGGTGCGCTACAGCGCGTTGTCGATCGCCTTCAACGTGTCGGTGTCGTTGTTCGGCGGGACCACGCCGCTGGTGACCGCCTGGTTGGTGGAGCGCAGCGGCGACCCGATGGTGCCGGCGTACTACCTGATGGGCGCGGCGGCGATCGGCCTGGTGACCATGTTGTTTGTGCGCGAAACCGCCGGCCTGCCACTGCGCGGCTCGCCGCCGGCGGTGGCCACCGATGCCGAGGCGCGCGCGTTGCTGCGTGGCGACAGCCCGGTGACGGTGGACGCGCAGTTGCCTGGCAGCCCAGCGCCAGCCATGGGACAGCCGCGCACGGCATAGGCGGACTCCGCGCGAGCGACCGATCCATCACGGGTTCGCCAGTGCGGCCGGCACGCAAAGCCGCGTGGTCTGACGCAGCGGCGGCAACCGTGCACGCCGCGATGGCAATGGGTGCCTGCAGACAGTTGCCGCTAGCGCGGCGCGCGGCCGCCGCTGTCGGGCAGCGCAGGGCTGCGCATATCGGCCGACGGCATGCCTTCGCCGGTTTCCACATAGCGTTTGAGACTGCTGCCCAGGAAGAAGCGCCAGCCGCGGGCGCAGGCTTCCTTGCAGGGCGAGTCGCGGTAGCCGGAGTGTTCGAACTCCACCTGCGTGCCCTGGCTGGTCGGGCGCAGGTCAAAGCGCATCACCGTGCCCTTCCAGGCGTCGGTGTCGAGCATGTTGGAGGCGTGGCAACGCCAGCGCACCAGACGGTAGTCGGCACCGTCGTCGATGCTCAACTCCACCCGCCAGCCTTGCCGGCTCCAGTCCAGCCGCACCCGGTCCTCGACCAGGCTCACCTCGCGCGTCCACCAGCGAGCCAGTTGCCTGGGCTCGGACAACGCGGCACAGACCACCTCCGGCGCGGCCGCAATGACGACGCTGTGGCGGATCTCACGATTCATCTGGTCAGCATTGGCTGCATAGAGCCCGATGATCGCGCATTTTGCCGGCCAATTGCAGAAGGGCGTTTTTTTGCCGGCCGAGTCCGCTCGTCTGGCGCTCACGTGGCGCTGGGTACCATCGGCGCAAGCCCCCCAACGACGAAGAGCAGGCATGACGACGCTTCCGATCCCGGTGATGGACGTTGCCGCGCAACGCGATCTGGCCACCGCGCACGCGCTGTTGGAAAACCCTGGCGTGGCCGCCCAACTGGCCAATGCACTAGGCGCGCCGATCGAGAGCCTGATCACCCGGCGGCTGCCGAAGCTGGTCACCCGCAGCATCGATGGCGTCACCCGTCGCGCGCTGCAGGTGGCGATGAAATCGGCGTTACTGAGCCTGCGCGGCAAGACCGATCTGCAACAGTCTGCGTCTACCGCACGCCACACCCTGGCGGTGGCTCTTGCCGGCGGCGCGGGCGGATTCTTCGGCCTGCCCGGCCTGCTGGTGGAGCTGCCGGTGACCACCACGGTGATGCTGCGCTCCATCGCCGATATCGCCCGTTCCGAAGGCGAATCGCTGCACGATCCGGAAACCGCGCTGGCCTGCCTGGAAGTGCTGGCGCATGGCGGACGCAGTGTCAGCGACGACGGCGCCGAGTCGGGCTACTTCGCGGTGCGCGCGGCGATGGCGCAACAACTCAGCGCTACGGCGCATTACGTCGCAGCGCACGGGTTTGCCAGCAAGGGCGCGCCGGTGCTGGTGTCGCTGGTGTCGCGCGTTGCGGCCAGGTTCTCGGTCAATGTCGGCGAAAAACTCGCCGTGCAGGCGGTGCCGCTGGTCGGTGCGGTCAGCGGCGCAACGCTCAATACCGTGTTCATGCGCCACTTCCAGGCGATGGCGCGCGGTCACTTCATCGTGCGCCGGCTGGAGCGACGTTATGGCGAGGATGCGGTGCGACGCGCGTATGAGGCATTGACAAGCTGACTGGTGAAAGCACCGGACCAGCAAGGATGGGGACAGATCCTTGCGGTCCGGAGCCGCTATCGGTTGACGCGCAGGTTCTTGCCTGAATTCACAGAGGTTGCGGTGTACAGAGTGCGCGCGCACTCGCCGAACCGATAAACTGATTGTTGGCGTCGCTCACCATGACATTGGCGGTGATGAAGGTATTGCCACGTGGGCAATAAAAATTGCAATCCTCGCTATTGGTGCAATTTCTGGGGAAGATGGCGCCAGCAGTATTGTTGAATGTCCATGCATATTTGAATGGCGCTGGTGATCCTGGGCTGTCTACGCCAGCCCAGCAATAATCACTGCCTGTGCAGTCGAGTATTACAGTCGAAGCTTGTGCATTTGCAGTGGGTGCGGCAGCAAAACTCGCAGCAATCGCTAGCAAGCTCGTGGTCAAAAAAGCAACGGCCTTGTTCATGCAGATCTCCTCCGGAGTATGTCCCCGCGTCATCATGCACAAACGATAGCGAGGCATTTGGGATGGGTATCGCTAAATCGATGGGCATGCGCCTGCGTGAAAACCACCGATGAGCGCATGAGCTCGTTGGATGTTTTGCATCCATAATGCAGAGACGTCCTGACGTTTCTCTTGATATTCCTTATGACCAAGCCGTTCTCACCTGCATCCGCACGCAACCGCGATCCGATCCTGGAGGTGTTGCAACGGCACTTTGCCGACCGCCGCAATGTGCTGGAAATCGGCGCCGGGACCGGGCAGCACGCGGTGCATTTTGCGGCGGCGATGCCGTGGTTGCGCTGGCAGGCCAGCGATCATGCCGACCATCTGCCGGGGATGACGCAGTGGCTGGACGCGGCGGCATTGCCGAATACGCCGCCACCGATTGCATTGCAGGCGGTGCTGACGCCGACACCGGGTTTGGCACCCGCTCCACCATTGCCGCCTGTGCAGGCAGGCGCGCCTGCCGGCTATGACGCTGTCTATAGCGCCAATACCTTGCACATCATGGGCTGGCCGCAGGTGCAGGCGTTGTTTGCGGGGCTGCCGGCAGTGATGGCAGCGGATGCGCTGCTGGTGGTGTACGGGCCGTTCAACCGCGATGGTCAATTCACCAGCCAGAGCAATCGCGCGTTCGATGCGATGTTGCGCGTGCGCGATACCGCATCGGGCATTCGCGATGCCGAAGCGGTGGATGCACTGGCGGCGTCGGTGGGCTTGCAGTTGATCGACGACGTGGCGTTGCCGGCGAACAACTGTTGCCGGGTGTGGTCGCGCCAGTCGCGTTGAGGTGTGTCGCCGATGGTCTGCCGATGTTGCAGCACCGCTGTTTCCCAACTCAATGCATTTCAAGTACGACTGTCTGAAAGCAGCACCGCACGCGATCTTGCGCTGATGTGGCCATGCACTGCCGCAGTCAGCGCCTGCGTCGTTCCAGCCACCACAGTGCTGCGGCCAGCGTGAGCCAGGCCAGCAGCCAGGGCCAGCGGGTGCCGGGCTGCGGTGTTGGCGCGTGGAGGGTCGCGGGCGTGTCGATGGCAGCCATGGCAACGGTGGCGTCGCGGGTTTGCTGGGTACGCAGCGCGGGGGCGTCGCCCGGCGCGCGGACATAGAGCCAGCGGTGTTCGGTGCCGGTCTGCAGACGATGCCAGCCGGCGGTGGTCGGCCAGTAGGCGGCGCAGGCCCGGGCGCCGCTGGCCGGATCGATCAGCAGCGCTTGGGGCGTACCGGCAGGGCCGGTGACGCCTGCGTCCACGGCGGCGCCGCATAACGTCATGCGGTGTTGCGACCAACCCGTCTGCACTGCAGCGGGCGCGCTGCCGCCTGCGCGGGCGACTGCGCTAAACAGCTGCGCCCACAGCGCGGCATGCAGGTCGCCGCGGCCGGCCAGGACCAGGGCAAAGCTGTCTTCGATCAGGCCGATGCCGATGCGGCCGCGGCCTTGCGGCCGCCACCAGCCCAACGCGCTGCCGTCGTCTGCGCGTGCGGCGATCACGGCATCGGCCTGTTGCGGCTGCAGGGTGCGGCGTTGCAGGGGCGGCAGTGGCGTGGCGTCGGCCGGCGCTGCGGCTGGGTCGATGGCGCCGGGCGATGCCAGCGCCCGCGGCGCGGGGACCGCGATGCCGGTGCTGCCGCCTGTCACGGCCAGGCCCAACTCGCCAAGCGCGGCGCGGGCGGCAGCATCCAGGGGGCCGTCGGTGCGCACCAGCACGCCCAGGCCACGGCCGATCGCAGCGCGCACGCCCTGGCGCTGCGCGTTGCCCAGGGCGACCAGGCGGCGCTGGTCGATGACCAGCAGGTCCAGCGTGTCCAGGCTGGCGGCATCCAGCGCGATGCCCTCGCCCAGTTGCATGCCCGGGCCGACGGCGATCTGGCTGCGCACCTGCATGCCGGCATCGCTGGCCCAGCGGCGCAGGTATTTCAGTTCCGGCTGCGGTGCGCCGGCCAGCAACAGCACGCGCGCGGAGGGCACTGCGGCGATCAGCACCGGCACCTGTACCCGGCTATGTTCGGTGCCTGCGGCATCGCGCAGGCGCAGCGCGAACAGCACCTGCCCCGGTGCGCGCGCCAGGCCACGCAGCTGTACCTGGCCGGCCGCATCGGCGGTGGCGGTGTCGACCACCTGCCCGGCGGGGTCCAGCAACTCCACCCGCGCGCCCGGCAGGCCCTGCACGCGCGCGCTGATGGCGATGCGTTCGCCGGGTGCGGCCGGTGGCGGCGTGGAGACGGCGACCAGACCGGTCGGCGCCGGAGCCAGCGCCAGCCGCACAGGGACGCGCAGGCCGTCGCGGTCGCGCGCCGGCAGGCCGCTGCCATGCACGACCAGGGCGGTGGTGCCGGGCGCGCGCCGCAACGCGGTGGCCAGGTCCGGTACGCGTGCCACGCCGGGCAAGGCGGGCGCCTCGGGCAAGGCGACCCAC
The DNA here is from genome assembly GCF_011761885.1 of Xanthomonas sp. CFBP 8151. Taxonomy (NCBI): domain Bacteria; kingdom Pseudomonadati; phylum Pseudomonadota; class Gammaproteobacteria; order Lysobacterales; family Lysobacteraceae; genus Xanthomonas; species Xanthomonas sp. CFBP 8151. The sequence continues at coordinate 1,235,619 of NZ_JAASQZ010000002.1, read as the reverse complement.
GGCGCAGCAGTCGGGCGAACCTGGTCTGCCTGGGTGCCTGCGCTGGCGACATGCAGTTCGCTCGCGCTGCCGGCACGCGGCGGCGGCAGCAGCACCGGGTAGAGCAGGCCGGCCAGGAGCGGTTGGGCTGCGAGCAACAGCCACAGCCGGGCGCGCGTGCGTGGTTGCCGTGCATGTGCGCGCAGCAGCCGGAACCAGCTCACCATCACCAGCAGCAGCAAGGCACTGCCGACCAGCCAGGGCAGCGCGAGCGTCATGCCGGCGGCTCCGCTTGCGTGCATCCAGCCCGCCGTGGCCCCAGGCGCCGGGTTGCCGCGCGCGCGTGCAGCAGGCGCAAGCTGCCGCGTGCGGTCAACCGGGGCGGTGGCAGCATCATGGTTGCGGCTCCTGGCGCAGGGCATCCAGATAGCGCTGGCCGCGCGCGTCGGCAGGAGCGCGTCGGTGCAGCGGGGCCGGCGGGGCGACCAGCGTGCGCCAGACCTGGGCGCGCAGCTGGGCGCGGCAGCTGGCGCAAGCGGGTTCGGCGCGCAGGGTTTCCACCGCCGCGGCCAGGCCCAGCGGATCCTGCAGGCGCTCCTGATGGGTCTGCAGCCACTGCGCGTAACGGGCCAGGGTGGCGTCGGGTACCGGGGCCTGCTCGCCGAGGGCGTCCCACAGCTGCAGGGCGGACGGGTCCGGGTCCGGGCGGCTGTCCAGGCCGGCGGCACGGTCGCCCAGGCCGGCGCGGTCGCCGCTCAGGCGGCGGCCGGGGTCGATCGGCGGCAACTGCGTGCCGACCCGCGCCAGGTAGATGCGTTCGGCCTGCTGCACCTGCTTGATGAAGCCCAGCGCCTTGTTGGCAAACGGCAAGGCACGCTCCGGGTGGCCCTGGCGCAGCTCGCCCTCGGACTGCCACATCTGGTCCAGCGCGGCGCGCAGCAGCGCGCGGGTCTGCGGGTCGAGCAGGGTGGCGGCTTCGGCATGGTCGTGGGTGTGCCCGAACTCGGACAGCACGTCCTGCGCCTGGCCGAAGCCGCCGCGCTCCGGCGCCCCGTCGCCATGCGCATGGTCGTGGTCGTCCAGCGCGGCAGCGCCGGCCTCGGCGGCGTGCTCGTGCGCATCGTGCCCGTGTCCGTCCCGGGCGGGCGCGGGCGCCGCAGGCGTTGCCGGCGCATCCGCGGTGGGCATGTCGGCAGTGGGCAAATCGTTGGCTGGGGCGTCGCTGGTTGGCGCTTCGTCGGCGGTCGGCGGGCCCTTGGGCGCGCCTTCGCTCTCTTCGCCCAGGAACTGGCCGTAGCGCAGCCGCAGCAGGCGCTGGTCCACGCCGATGGCGTCGGCGCGCTTGAGGTAGGTGGCCGCCTCCAGGCGCGGCTTTTCCTTCAGCAGCGCCTGCGCGTCGATGATGATCTGGCGCTGGCTGCGGAAGTAGGCCGGCAAGGTCTGCTTGACGCTGGCTTCCAGGCCGGCGGCCATGGTCTGCTCCGGCGGTGGCCAGCGCAGGATCACGCTGGCGCTGCGGCCTTCCTGCGGGCCGGGCTGGCGGGTGTCGTGCACGATGAGCTGGGCGATCAGGTCGTCGCCGGCGGCCATGCCCAGCGCCTGCGGCTGCAGCGTGGTGGAAAAGCCGCGCTGCCGGGCCGGGCCGCTGCCGTTGAGCGTGCGGCGCTGGGTCGTGAAGGTGATGTTCTCGCCGCTGCCCTGGGCCAGGGTCAGGCGCAGCTCGGCGCCGGCGGCGACCGCGTAGTCGTCGCTGGCCTCGAAGCGCAGCGTCCAGCCGCGATTGCCCGTCTGGGACGGCGTCCACAGCACCAGGCTCTGTTCGGGCGTCAGCACGCGCACCTGCGGCGGGCGGTCTGGCAGCACGTCGAGGCGGTGCAGCTGGCGGTCGACCGGCGCGCCGTCGATGAGGATGCGGTACAGGGTGGCGCGCTCGGCGACCCACTGGCCCTGCCATCGATCGGTCTTGCCTTGCCGGGCCAGCGCAACGCTGCGGCCGTCGCTGAGCCGCAGCGCCACGCTGCGCGGGGCCGGGTTGACCTGCAGCTGCCAGTCCAGCCGGGTGCCGGTCGGCACGCGCGCATCCAGCCCGGGCAGGCGTGCGGGCGGCAGGCCGGTGTAGGCGGGCGGGGTGCTGTGCAGCCGCGCCTGACCCAGCGTGGGGGCGCCGGTGCCGGCACGGGCGGCGGCGATCCGGTCGTTGGCTGCGGTGGGCAGGTAGGCGGGGTGCGGCCACAGCAGCACCGCAATGCAGGCGAGCAGGCCGGGCAGGCCGCATGCCCAGGCGCGCCGCCGCGGCCAGGCCGGGCGCAGATCGCGCGGGGTGCTGCGCAGGCGCTGTTCCAGGCGCCGGCGTTGCAGGCCCTGCAACGGGCCGAGCTGCCCGGCCGGGGCAAACAGCAGGTCGCTGCTGTCTTCCAGATCCGCGTCGCGATCCAGCCGGCGGATCAGCCAGGCCTGGTCCAGCCGGCGGGCCGCCAGCAGCGCCACGCCGATCAGCACCAGCAGGCCCAGGAGCAGCAACGGCAGGATCGCCGGCTGCGCACCGGCGCGCCACGCCAGCAGCGCCGGCAGCACCGCCAGCGGCAGCCCGCACAGCAGCACGCCTGCGGCCTGCCGTCGCCGCGAGGCCTGCCAGGCGTGGCGCAGGGCCGGCGTGCTCATGCCGCGCTGCTCCGGCGGGGCGCGGTGGCCAGCCAGCGTTCGAGCGCAAACAGCAGCAGCACCAGGCCGATCAGCCAGGGCGCCAGCGGCCAGGGGGCGCTGGCCAGGCGGATGGCGGGGCCGCGCTGCGGCTGCTGGGTCTGCGCCAGCGCGCGCTGTGGTGCGGGTGTCGACTGCAGGGCGTCGTGCAGGCGGGTGGGGAAATCGGCGTCCAGCAGCGCCGGCAGCCGCTGCGGCTGCAACGGCGCGGCCCAGCGCAGCAGGCGGCCGCGGCCAACCGTTGCGGCATCGATCAGCGCGGCGCCGTGTGCGTCCTGCAGCAGCGCTTGCAGCGGGCCAGCCAGTGCGGGCGGGGCCGGGGTCTGCGCATCGAGCAGCAGCTGCCCGCCGGCCGCGACCCAGGCGATGACCGGCGCCGGCGGTGGGCGCTGCGACTGCCATGCCACCACCGTGCCGGCTGGCCAGCGCGCCGGTTCGGCCGCGCTGGGGGCGCTCACCGGAAGCGCGCCGGGCAGTGCCCAGGCGGCATGCACGGCGCGCAGATAGCGCAGGGCCGGGTCGGCGGGGGCGTCGGCGATTGCCTGCAGCCGCAACGGTGGGATGGGCGCCACGGCGGCCGCCGGCGACTGGCCGGGCAGCACCTGCCAGCGCACCTCGCGCGACAGCTGCAGGCGTTGCGCATCCAGCGGCCCCCACTGGCTGGGCACGATCACGCTCAGCGCGGTCTCCGGCGGCAGGCTGGCATCGAGTTCGCGCAGCAGGCTGCCGACCGGCGGCGCGGTGCCGGCGGGCGTGGCGGGTGGGTGTACCGCATCGGCAGCGATCGCCGGGAAGCCTGGGGCCAGCCACACCCACTGCGCGTTGGCCGCGTGGCCGAGCGCCCGGGCCGCGGCCAGATCCACGCCGGGGCTGACCACGACGCGCGGGCGTGCCTGCTGGTGGTCGCGCAAGGCCGGCTCGGCCAGCAGCAGCGCGACTGCGGCAAGCAGCAGCAGGCGCACCAGCAGCAGCGGCCATTCGTCGAAACGCAGCCGATGCCGGGGCCGCGGCTGCGCACGCAGCCAGCGCAGTGCGGCAAAGTCGGTGGGCCGGTGTTCGCTGCGTCGGGCCAGATGGATCAGCAACGGCAGCAGCAACGCGGCCAATGCGGCCAGGCCGGCGGGGAACAGCAGGAGCAGGTTCACTGCTGCGCTCCCTCAGTTGCGGCGCTGGCGCCGGTGTGCCGGCTCATCGCCGCGCACCGTGTGCAAACAGCTCGCGCAATGCCGCATCCGGTGGCGCATCCAGATAATGCAGCGCGTGCGCAATGCCGGCCGCCTGCCAGCGTGCCTGCAGCGCGCGCTGGGCAGCGCCGAAGCGTTGCAGATACGCAGCGCGCATCGCGGCGCCGTCGCCGAGCAGTTCTTCGCCGGTTTCCGGGTCGCGGAAGCGGTGCCCGCCGTTGAAGGGGAAATCGCGCTCGTCGCAGGTCAGCACCTGCAGCTGCATCACTTCGCGGCGTGCGGCGGCGAGTTTTTCCAGCGCGCCGAGCAGGTCCTGGTCGAAGCCGTCGCCGATCGACAGCACCAGCGCGTGTGCGGCGATGCGTTCCCACAGTGGACGCAACGCGTCCATGCCCGGCCAGCGGCCACCGGCGCGCAGCCCGTGCAGGGCCAGCCAGAGCCGGTCGCGCTGGCGCGGCCCGCCCCCGGCCGGCACGGCCACCAGGCCATTGCCATGCACCGCGAACAAGCCGACCTGGTCGCCTTGCTGCAGCGCGACCTCGGTGGCGCACGCGGCCAGGGTCGCCATCGCCTGCAGGCGCGTGACCTGCGGGCGCGCCTGGTCGGCCTGGCCGGCGGAGGCGGTGGCATCGAGCAACAACCACAGCGTCAGCGGGCTTTCGCGCTCGGCCTCGCGCACGAAGAAACGGTCTGAACGGGCGTAGAGCTTCCAGTCGATCTGGCGCAAGGCATCGCCGGGTTCGTAGGCGCGGTACTGCGAGAATTCCAGCCCGGCGCCGCGGCTGCGGCTGGCGTGCTGGCCGATCCCCTGTGCGCCCTGCGCCTGCCGCGCACGCAGCTGCAGGCCGCGCAGGCGGCTGCGCAGCTCGGCAGGAATCAGTGCCGGCACGTCCATGCTCACGCCGCAACGCGCCTCACGCGGGGAATGGCACGGCGCGCAGCAGCGCGGCGACCACATGGTCGGCGCTGCGTTGTTCGGCCTCGGCGGCGAACGACAGCAACAGGCGATGGCGCATCACCGGCGCGGCCAGCGCGATCACATCCTCGCGGGTGGCGGCAAAGCGACCATGCAGCAGCGCACGCGCCTTGGCCGCCAGCACCAGCGACTGCCCGGCACGCGGGCCGGCGCCCCATTTGATCCACTGGCGCACGTCCTCGCTGGCCTGCGGGCCGGGGCGGCTGGCCCGCACCAGGCGATTGATCCAGGTCAGCAGATCCGCGCCCACGTGCACGTGCCGCACCTGTTGCTGCAGCGCCAGCACGCTGTCGGCGTCCATCACCCTGGGCACCCGCGCGCTGCCGGTGCCGGTGGTCTGGCTCAGGATGTCGCGCTCTTCCTGCTCGCTGGGATAATCCACCCGCACATGCAGCAGGAAGCGGTCCAGCTGCGCCTCCGGCAACGGATAGGTGCCGGCCTGTTCGATCGGGTTCTGCGTGGCCAGCACGAAGAACGGCGCCGGCAACGCATAGGTGGTGCCGGCATAACTCACCGTGCGCTCGCTCATCGCCTCCAGCAGCGCGGCCTGGGTCTTGGGCGGGGTGCGATTGAGCTCGTCGGCCAGCAGCAGGTTGGTGAAGATCGGGCCCTGCTGGAACCGGAACTGCCGATGCCCGGTGCCGTGATCTTCCTCCAGCAGCTCGGTGCCGAGAATGTCGCTGGGCATCAGGTCGGGGGTGAACTGCACGCGGCGGAACTGCAGCTCCAGCGCCTGCCCCAGCGAGCGCACCAGCAGCGTCTTGCCCAGGCCGGGCGCGCCTTCCAGCAGGCAGTGGCCGCCGGCGAGCAGGCCGATCAGCAGTTGCTCCACCACCGCGTCCTGGCCCACCACCGCCTGCGCCAGGGCCGCACGCAACGCGCCGAGTTGGGAGAGTTGCCGGGTGAGGATGTCGTCGTCGGGGGAAGTCATGGGGGAAGTCTCGTTATGTGGCTGCTGGCGTAGGAGCGCGCTGGCGCGACCCGTTTACCGGTCGATCTTCGTTGCGTAACGGCGGCGTTGGATGTCGTGCTGTCGGTCCGCAGTGCCCGCAAACCATTACGCGATTTCCATAGGAGCGCGCTTGCGCGCGATGCGGCGTTACCGGTACGGCATCGCGCGCAGGCGCGCTCCTACGGGGCGATCTCAATTGGTCAATGCATACATCACGATGTTCACTGCGAACTTGGTGTTGTCTTCGGCCAGGAAGCGTTTGTTGCGCCAGTCGTAATCCCATTCGCAGCCGTAATCCTTGTTGCTGTACAACACGCCGAGCCGGCCGTCGATGCTGATGCCCCTGAGATAATCGTGCACCAGGTCGTCGCCCCAGCCATTGAGCTCGAAACTGGTGGCCGGCGGGCCGTCGGGGAATTTGAAGAATGCGCTGTAGAGACGATGGTTGCTGGGCAGTTTCTGCAGCGCGGTCTTGCCGAAGATGGATGTCATCTGCGCCTCGAACGAGGTGGCGAACAGGCCGTCGATATCGTGGTTGCAATCGTCCACGAACACGAAGCCGCCATTGCGCACATAGCGCTCGAAGTTGCGCCGTTCGGCGGGATTGAACTCCACCAGCTTGTGCCCGGACAGATAGCAGAACGGCGCCTGCAACATGCGCGGATCGGCCAGATCCAGCACATGTTCCTGCGGGTCCACGCGCAGTTGGGTGTAGTCGATCAGCGAGGTGATCAGGTTGGACGGCATGCGCGCATCCACATCCCAATCGCCCGAGTCGTACCGCAGCCGGGTAAACCAGAAATCGTAGTTGCCCGCAGCGCGCGCGCGCCGCGGTAACGCCAACGCAGCGACGCTACCGAGCAGCAATCCAAGGAAATGACGGCGCGTCGCGGGCGCCGCCAGGGCGTGTAGACCGGGAACGGGATGTGCGGGAAAACCATCGGACCGCGAAGAGCTTGCTCCGCTCTCCCATTCCCGATTCCCCACTCCCGATTCCCGGCTCTCAGTCACACCGCATCCGACAACGAGGTAAACGTAAAATCGCGCAGCCGCATCGGCGGAATCATCATCACGTAGCTAGATTCATCGCCAGCCACGCGCACCGGCCTGCCCAGCTCGTCGATATTGTTGAGCATGATGATCGGCGATTCGTTGAAGCGGAAATTCTTCACCGGGTACTTGATCTGCCCGTTCTCGATGTAGAAGGTGCCGTCGCGGGTCAGCCCGGTCAGCAGCACGGTCTGCGGGTCGACCATGCGGATGTACCAAGTGCGCGTGACCAGGATGCCCTTCTCGGTGCCGCGCACCAGCTCGGCGATGTTCTTGTCGCCGCCGGCCATCAGCAGGTTGCCCGGCTCGCCGACCGCGCGCTTGCCGTTCTTCTGCGCCCAGAACCGCGAATACTGCAGGTTGGCGATCTTGCCGTTCTCCACGATCGGCATCTTCTCGCGCGGCAGGCCTTCCTCGTCCCACGGCAGCACGGCGGCACGCGCATCCCACGGGTCGGCGGTGATGTTCACGCGCGGGTCGTAGACCTGCTCGCCCAGCTTGTTGCCGCCGCCCTTCTTGGACAGGAAGCTGCGGCCCTCGTCGGCCATGCGCGCATCGAAGTAGCGCATCATGAAAGAAATCAGGCCTGCCGCCGCTGCCGGCTCCAGGATCACCGTGTACTTGCCCGGTTCCAGCGCCTTGGCTGCGGACGAATCGCTGGCCTTGCGCATGGCGATGCGGATGTCCTGCTCGGCCTTGAAGTCGGCGGCATCCTTGAGGTTGCGCCCCACCCAGCCCGAGCCGCGGCCGTCTTCGGTGCGCACGGTGCAGGTGTAGTCGAACCGCGCGCCACGCTGGTAGCCGAAGTTGCCCTTGCTGTTGGCGAACGCGGTAAAGCTCTGGCCATCTTCCAGAAAGCCGGCCGCGATCAATCCCTTGCCCTTGCACGGGGCGATCGAATCGGCGGCCACCTGCGCGCGGAACGCCGGGTCGATGGCGGCGGTGGATTCGCTGAAGGTGGGGCTGGGCCTGTAGGTCTGCTTGTCCACCGCCGGCATGAATTCCGGGTTTTCCGGTGCCAGCCGCGCCAGGTCTTCGGCACGCCGCACCACCCGCTCCAGCGCGGCGTCGTCGAACTCGTTGATGGTGGCGATGCCCACGCGCTTGCCGAACGCCACCTGCACCTGCAGGTCGGTGTTGTCGACAATGCCGCTGGTGGACACGTTGTTGAGTGCGAAACGGATATTGCCGTCGATCGAGCCGCTGAGCGTGGCGGTGCACTCGTCGGCCTTGGACAGCTTGATGACCTTGTCCAGAATGGCCTTGGCCTGCGCTTCGGTAAGGATGCTCATGTGGGTTTCTCCTGTCAGCCGAGCGAGCGGGCGGTGTTGATGACGTTGATGCCGTCGAAACGGGCGGTGGACGACCCATGCGAGACCGCCGAGGACTGGCTCGGCTGGCCCTTGCCGTCGAAGAACGAGCCGCCCAGGCGGTAGTCGCGTTGATCGGCCACGGCGCTGCAGGCGTTCCAGAATTCCGGCGTGCGGATCTGGTAGGCCACGTCCTCGAGCATGCGGGTGATCGCGCCGTTCTTGATCTCGTAGAACAGCTGGCCGCCGAACTGCGCGTTGTAGCGCTGCTGGTCGATGGAGAACGAGCCGTCGCCGATGATGTAGATGCCGTTTTCCACGTTCTTGATCAGATCGCTGACGCTCAACGGCGCCTTGCCGGCAGCCAGCGACACATTGGCCATGCGCTGGAACTGCACGCTCGACCACGAGTCGGCGTAGCAGCACCCATCGGAGGCGGTCTTGCCGAGGATATGTGCCTGGTCGCGAATGGCCTGGTAATCCACCAGCTTGCCATCGCGGATCAGATCCCACTGCTTGGTCTTGACGCCTTCGTCGTCGTAGCCCACCGCGCCCAGGCTGCCGGGCTGGATCTTGTCGGCCAGGATATGCACCTTGTCGCTGCCGTACTGGAAACCGGCCTTGAGCTTGTCCAGCGTGGCGAAACTGGTGCCGGCGAAATTGGCCTCGTAGCCGAGCACGCGATCCAGCTCCAAGGGGTGGCCGACCGACTCGTGGATGGTCAGCCAGGTGTGCGAGGGGTCCAGCACCAGATCGTACTTGCCCGGCTTCACCGACGGCGCCTTGAGCTTTTCCTGCGCCTGCTTGGCCGCGGCGATGGCATCTTCCTTCATGTCGTAGGACAGGCCGTAATTCACCACGCCATTGGGCGAGACGAACTTGCCCGAGGCGGCGCCATCCAGATATTCATAGCCCAGGCCCATCGGCGCGGACAAGCCGTCGCGGGTGCGGAACTTGCCGCTGGCCTTGTCGATGGCGGTCACGCTCAGCGGCGCCCAGATACGGTGCACGTCCTGGTCGATATACGAGCCGTCGGTGCTGGCAAAGTACTTCTGTTCGTTGACCACGAACAGCATCGAGTTGACGAAGTTGGCACCGGCAGCGGTGGCGGCAGCGTTGACGCCCAGCAGCAGGTCCACCTTGTCCTTGATCGGCACTTCCATCGCGTTCTTCCTGATCGGCGTCTTCCAGCTGACCTCGCCCACGCCCGGCGTGGGCGCCAGCTGCACCGGTGTGCCCTGCACCTTGGCATTGGCCTTGGCGATCGCGGCGGCCTGCGAGGCGGCCTTGGCCACGCCCTGTTCGGTGAGCTCGTTGGTGGCGGCAAACCCCCAGGCGCCAGCCACCAGGACGCGCACGCCCGCACCGATGGATTCGGTGTTGACCACGTTCTGCACCTTGTCCTCGCGGGTGATGACGAACTGGCGCAGATAACGGCCGATGCGCACATCGCAATAGCTTGCGCCGGCCTGGCGCGCGGCGTTGAGGCCGGCATCGGCCAGGCGCTTCTTGCGGCCCACATCCAGCTGCGTCACCAACTGCTCGGCGGCGATCGCCTTGCCGAAGTAGGCGGGCACGATCAGGCCGCCCATGGTCAGCCCGGTCAGGGCCAGGAAATCACGTCGCTGCACGGCAACTCCCCAATGATCCCGCGCGGCGCGCAGGTAGTGCGGTGACGCACAGATCGCTATCTGCGCGGTATCGCCGATTCTTGCCGGGCGATGAACGCTGCGTCAAATGACTTTCGGCAGGGGTCGGTGGGCAAACGCTATACCTGCATGAATCGGGTGGCGCAGCAGGCCTGCACGCGTGGCGAGCGCTGCTGACCGGCTGCGATGGATATGGCCGCGCGTTGAGAGTCTGGATGTCAGGCATGCGTGGTTGCCTGCGATCGTGCATGTGTGATCAGCAGGTCATCTGGTGCGGTGTTGCTTCGGGGGCTCTGGCTGAAAGCGTTCGATCTGCGGCTTGGTTGCAGGGCCCTTGCCCGCCCACCATCGCAGGACACGCCGCAAGTACGTCCGTGTAGGCGCTTACGCGGCATCCATGCCGCGTAAGGTCCCACGACGGTGGGCGGGCAAGGACCTGTCGAGATGATCGGTGTGCACAGTTAAGAGCGGTAAGTGCGTGATGCGCGCTGTTCGATGCTGGTGCGCAAGCTCAATCTCTTGGGCACCGCGCCCTCTACCGACCAGTTTCTCTCAACCTAATGCGCGCGCGGTGTTGATCACGTTGATGCCATCGAAGCGCGCCGTGGACGACCCGTGCGAGACTGCTGATACCTGGCTGGGTTGGCCCTTGCCATCGAAGAACGAGCCGCCCAGGCGGAAATCGCGTTGATCGCAGACCGCGCTGCAGGCATTCCAGAATTCCGGCGTGCGGATCTGGTAGGCCCCGTCTTCCACCAGGCGCGTGACCTGGCCGTTCTCGATTTCGTAGAACAACTGGCCGCCGAACTGCGCGTTGTAGCGCTGCTGATCGATCGAATACGAGCCGCGCCCGTGGATGTACAAGCCGCGCTCGACATTCTTGATCATGTCGGCAACAGCCAGCGGCGTCTTGCCTGCCGCCAGCGAGACGTTGGGCATGCGCTGGAACTGCACGCTGGACCACGCGTCGGCATAGCTGCAGCCATCGGACGCGGTCTTGCCGAGCAGATGCGCCTGATCGCGCGTGCATTGGTAATCGACCAGGATGCCGTCCTTCACCAGCTCCCATTGCTTGCTCTTGACGCCCTCATCGTCGTACCCCACTGCGCCCAGGCTGCCGGGCTGGGTGCGGTCGGCGACGAAGGTCACCGCATCGCTGCCCCAGCGGAAACCGGCATCGCGCTTATCCAGCGTGGCGAAACTGGTGCCGGCGTAATTGGCCTCGTAACCGAGCACACGATCGAGCTCGAGCGGGTGGCCCACCGACTCGTGGATGGTGAGGAACAGGTTGCTCGGGTCGATCACCAGATCGTACTTGCCGGCCTTCACCGACGGTGCGGTGAGTTTGGCGCGTGCCTGCTTGGCGGCGGCGATCGCATCTTCGCGCGCATCGTAGCTGTGGCCGTAGCCGATCAGCCCGCCCGGCAGTTGATGCTTCTGGCCGGCATCGCCGTCGAGGTATTCGTAGCCCATGCCCATCGGCGAGGACAGCCCGTCGCGGGTGCGGAACCTGCCGCTGGCCTTGTCCACCGCGGTGACGGTGAACGGCAGCCACAGCCGGTGCACGTCCTGATCGATATAGGAGCCATCGCTGCTGGCAAAGTACTTCTGCTCGTTGATCGCAAACAGGCGCGAGGCCACGAACGTGGCGCCGGCATTGAGCGCAGCCGCGTTGACGTCCATCAGCAGCGCCACCTTGTCCTGCAGCGGCACTGCCATCGCATTCTTCCTGATCGGCGTCTTCCAGCTGACCTGTCCGGCCGGCGTCACCGGCGCCAGCTGCACCGGCGAGCCGCCCAGCCGCGCGTTGGCCTTGGCGATCGCCACCGCCTGGCGCGTGGCGGTGGCCACGCCATCGCTGGTGAGCGTATTGGTGGCCGCAAACCCCCAGGCGCCATCGGCCAGCACGCGCACGCCCACGCCGCTGGATTCGGCGTTGACCACATTCTCCACCTGCGCCTCGCGGGTGATCACGAACTGGCGCAGATAGCGGCCCACGCGCACATCGCAATAACTGGCACCGGCCGCCTTGGCGGTGCTCAGCGCAGTGTCGGACAAGCGACGGCTGCGCGCGACGTCGTTGGGTGTGAGCAACTGCTCGGCCGCAATCAGGCGCGTGTTCGGCAGCAGCAGCCCGGCAGCACCGATGCCGGACAAGGTGAGGAAGGTACGACGGTCCACGGCGGTTCTCCGTTGAAGGCCAGCGGCACGACTCCCCGCCGCGCCAGCCCCCGAGACTGGCCCGTGTGGGCGACGATGGTCAAGTGCTCCAGACATGGCGCCGCCAGTGGCCTTGCCGCGCAGCTCACGCGGCGATGGCGCGCTGCGCCGTCAGCGCCATCCACCGTGACATGGCCGAAACGAGCGCATCCGGCGTCTGATCGATGCCGTCAAATGGCATGACGCATAACCCGCGGCCATCGCGCTGGACCAGCGCGTGCGCGTCGCTAGCCAACTGTGGTTGGCGCTGCCAGTGCCGGCATGCTCCCGGCGTTGACGTGCACACGCCGGAATCCCAACGATCTCCGTCGTCATGGCGCCCCGAGCGAGACCTTCAGATCGCAGTGTCGTGCTGCAGTCGCTGGTCTACGCCCTAACCCAGCACTCCTCCGATGACGGGCATGTTGTCCCCACTCGCAGCAGAGAAGTGGAACTTCTCAGTGCGGTGGCATGTGAGGTGACGGCTCACTTTCTGAAGTCGGTAGGACGTTCCAGCTGGTAGATCGCCTCACCCAGGTCATCCAGCTTGCTGGCAACGATGGCCTGCGCATCGTAGACACCCCGATTGTAGAAATAGGCCCCCACCTCTTCGGCGAAGAAATCCAGCAAAAACTCCGCATCGAAGCGGCCGATCTGCTGCTTCAGTTCCTCGCTGAAATACAGCTGGATCTTGCGCGTGATCGCCGCCCGCTCGCCTTCGCTGAATTTGATCTCTGTCATGGATGCTCTGGTTGGCTCAACTACGGTATCGGGGCGATGTGCGTTGCGACACAGGCAACTTGGGGCGATTGCTGGCGGTTGAACCCAACCGCTTGCCTGGTCGGCATCGAGATGAAGGGGTTAGATGGCAACCGGCCAACGGGAAGGTCTGCCTGCGCGAAGGTAGTCAAGGTGTTCGGACTCGGCAATCCCGAGGTTGGTCCAGCGCGTAGGGTCCGCCGCCAGCGATGTGCTGGCATACGTCACGGCAGCGGCAGCGTCCGCAAAGATGGCAGCAGGGGCACGGGGGCCGTCTGGCTCGAAATATGCGAAGTCATACAGATCCGAATCGTCTTCGCTGCCAACGTCCTTGACGTCATACATCCACACCTCGATGCAATCGTTTGCCGGCCGTAACTCGACATGGCGAATGTATGTTGCATCGACTGGACTTTTCCCGAGAAACTGCTCGACCGACGTGTTGCGCCGTAATGTGGCTGGAAGATCGATCGGTAGAAGATATCGCATACAGGCTCCCTGCCTTCAAACTGCCGCTGCTCCTCAAATGCATCGAGCCGCGCCGCGATGCGGCGTCGGCTCGCCGGCATTCATTTGAACTGACTTGCCGCGCGTTTGAAATACGCCGTGCGCATCACCGGGTTGCCGTCCTTGAAGTACGCTTCAATCTCGGTCATGACCTTGCCGTCGGCACTGACCGTATAGGTGCGTGTGGATGCCGGGACGCCTTGATACATCAACTGCATCACCAGCACGCCGGGCTCGGGCATTTTGACTGCGGCGCGATCGACCAGGTAGGTGCCCGAGGCCTTGCCCGGTGTGCCGTCCAGCAACAGCGTGGAGTGCGCCTGCAGCGTCTTGTTGTCGTGTTCAATGATCTCGGCGCTGGTGGCCCACTTGTTGCCTGGAACCTGCTTGAAATCCAGGACAACACGTTTGGGTCGTGCAGCCGGTGGCATCGGCAGGCTGCTAGTGTCCAGCAGCCAGGTTCCGACCAGTGGCGATGTCGCGGTTGATGCGGAGAAGGCGGGTGTGGCCTGCAACATGACGGCAGCCACCAGTGCAACACATGCGGTCTTCATGAGAATTCCCTTATCGATATGTGATCCCTGCGGGCAGTCAGACGACTGCTTGCAAGGCATTGCGCGTAGAGATCGACTTCCCGTAGACCGTCCCACTCCGGTCCGAGGGCGATACTCCCCCCTGCCCGATGGTCAGTCAACTGACGGCACGATGTGGCGGTTGGCACAGCGTTCGCTGATCGGCTAGGCAATCGACTTGCGCCACACACAAAGACACCCGCACTCGGCGGGTGTCTTGAGTAAATCGGCATTGCTGGTCGCTAAACCAAAACCTCAGCCCTGCGCCTTATCCGCATACAGGTGATAACGCGTGGCTTCATTCACTTCGTTCTTGGAACCCAAGAACACCGGCACGCGCTGATGCAGCTGCGTGGGCTGGAGGTCCAGGATGCGCTCGCGCCCCGTGGTGGCCGCGCCGCCGGCCTGTTCCACCAGCATGCTCATCGGGTTGGCTTCGTACATCAGGCGCAGCTTGCCCGGCTTGGACGCGTCCTTCTTGTCCCAGGGGTAGATGAAGATGCCGCCGCGGGTGAGGATGCGGTGCACGTCGGCGACCATGCTGGCGATCCAGCGCATGTTGAAGTCCTTGCCGCGGGTGCCGTCCTTGCCGGCCAGCAGGTCGCTGACATAGGACTGCATGGCCGGTTCCCAGTGGCGCTGGTTGGACATGTTGATGGCGTATTCGGCGGTGTCCTCGGGCACGCGCATGTTGGCCTGGGTCAGCAGGAAGCTGCCTTCCTCGCGCTCCAGGGTGAAGGCGTGGGTGCCGTGGCCGAGCGTGAGCACCAGCATCGTGCTGGGGCCGTAGATGCAGTAGCCGGCGGCGACCTGCTGGGTGCCCGGCTGCAGGAAGTGCTCGTCGCCCGGCTTCTCGGTGCCCTTGGGAGCGCGCAGCACCGAGAAGATGGTGCCGACCGAGACGTTGACGTCGATGTTGGAGCTGCCGTCCAGCGGATCGAACAGCAGCAGGAAATCGCCGCTGGGGTACTGGTCGGGCACCGGCTGGCTGTGATCCATTTCTTCCGACGCGCACGCAGCCAGGTGGCCGCCCCAGGCGTTGGCTTCGAGCAGGATGTCGTTGCTGAGCACGTCGAGCTTCTTCTGCGCCTCGCCCTGCACGTTGCCGGTGCCGGCATCGCCGAGTACGCCGCCCAGGGCGCCCTTGCTCACGGCGATGGAAATGCGCTTGCAGGCGCGCGAGACGATGGTGATCAGCTGGCGCAATTCCGGGTCGATACGGCCGGCGTGTTGCTCTTCGATCAGGAAGCGGGTCAGCGAGGGACGCGACATGGGAGCGGGCAGCCTGTGTAGGAAGTGGTCCGCCATTGTCGCCATTGCGCCGTTAGATTTCGATCACTGCATGCGCGTTTTGCAGCAAACCTGGTCGAACGTGCGCGAATGTGTTGGCAAAGACAGGGCTGACGGCAGGTGCCGCTTGCCCCTGACGCAGCTATGCACACCGGCAAGGGTGGCGAAGGGCCACAAAAAAACCGGGAGGCTGGCGCGCTCCCGGTCTGCAGGCGTCGGCCGCGCTGGCCGATCGCGATGCGCTCGCTTACATGCGGCTGACAGTGGCCACGGCCTGCGCCACGTAGTCCAGGTTGCGCTGGCTCAGCGCGGCCACGCAGATACGGCCGGTGCCGACGGCGTAGATCGCGAACTCGTCGCGCAGGCGGTCCACCTGGGTTCTGGTCAGGCCCGAGTACGAGAACATGCCGGCCTGGCGCTGGATGAAGTCGAACTCCGGTGCGCCCAATGTGGCCAGCTTGGCCACCAGGCCCGCGCGCAGGGCGTGGATGCGCTCGCGCATCTCGGTCAGTTCCTGCTCCCACAGGTCGCGTAGTTCCGGGCTGGTCAGCACGCCGGCCACCAATGCTGCGCCATGCGTGGACGGGCTGGAGTAGATCGTGCGGATGATGCGCTTGACCTGCGACTGCACCGCCTTGGCTTCGGCCGCAGTGGCCGAGACCACCGACAGCGCGCCCACGCGCTCGCCATACAGCGAGAACGACTTGGAGTACGAGCTGGCGACCACGTAGCTGTCGATGCCTTCGGCAGCAAGCAGACGCACCGCGTACGCATCGGCCTCGATGCCCTTGTCGAAGCCCTGGTAGGCGATGTCGACGAACGGAAACAGGTTGCGTTCCTTCAACAGCCCGGCGACCTGCTTCCACTGTTCCCTGCTCAGGTCCGCACCGGTCGGGTTGTGGCAGCAGGCGTGCAGCAACACCACCGTGCCCGGCTCCAGCCTGGCCAGATCGGCGAGCATGCCGTCGAAGTTCAGCCCATGGCTGGCGGCATCGAAATAGGTGTAGTCGACAACCTCGAAGCCGGCCGCGCCGAACACTGCGCGATGGTTTTCCCAACTCGGGTTGCTGATGGCGATGGTGGAGGTGGGCAGCAGCTTCTTGAGCAGGTCCGCGCCCACGCGCAAGGCGCCGCTGCCGCCGACGGTCTGCGAGGTCGCCACGCGGCCGGAGGCCACCAGCGCCGACTCGGCGCCGAACAGCAGCTCCTGGGTGGCCTTGTCGTAGGCGGCCAGGCCGTCGATGGGCAGGTAGCCGCGCGGTTTGGCGTCCAGCGCGAGCTGCTGCTCGATTTTGTGCACGGCGCGCAACAGCGGGATGCGCCCGTTTTCGTCGTAATAAATGCCCACGCCCAGGTTGACCTTGTTGGGGCGGCTGTCGGCGTTGTAGGCCTCGGTCAGGCCCAGGATGGGGTCGCCTGGAACCTGTTCCACGTTTGCAAAGAAGGACACGGCATGACTCGCTGAAGGACGAAAGAGTGAGGGACTTCCGGGTGCTCGGCCGCGGCTGGGCCAAACCACTTCATCGTAGCAGCCCATGGCCGGCGTAGCATGCTTCGTTCCGTACGCAACGATGCGGCCACAGTACGGATGAGGGACACTACACCGATGCCCAGACTGACCTTGTTGGCCGCCGCCTGCGGCCTGTTCGCCACGAGCGCCGCGCCGCCCGTCCTGGCCGCCGATCCGGCGCCGCCTGCCTCCGCACCGATCCAGCGCTTGCCCACCGTGCAGGTGGACGCCGCACGCGTGCGCGGGGTGGACGACTTCGACCTGCCGGCCTCGTTCACCGTGGTGGCGGCCGATGCCGACAACCGCCGCGGCGCGCAGGTGTCCGAGTTGCTGGACGGCATTCCCGGCCTGGTGGCGCGCGATCGCCAGAACTACGCGCAGGACACCCAGCTGTCGATCCGCGGCTTCGGTGCGCGTTCCGCCTTCGGCGTGCGCGGCGTGCGCCTGCTGGTCGACGGCATCCCGGCCAGCATGCCCGATGGCCAGGGCCAGCTCTCGCATTTCAATGTACTGGGCGCCGAGCGGGTGGAAGTGCTGCGCGGGCCATTCTCGGCGCTGTACGGCAACTCCTCCGGCGGCGTGCTGCAGCTGTGGAGCGCCGACGGCAAGCCGGGCGACCCGTGGCGGCTGCGCGCCACCTATGGCAGCAACGCCACCGTCAACACGGGCGCGCAACTGCTCGGCCAGCAGGGCGCGGTGCACTACAACCTGGCCGCCAATCATTTCGAAACCGACGGTTTCCGCGCCCATAGCCGCGCAAAGCGCGACTCGGTCAACGCCAAGTTCGGCTTCGATCTGGCCGAGGGCCGCCGGCTGGACCTGGTGCTCAACTATCTGGACGCACCCGACGCACAGGACCCGCTCGGCCTGACCCGCGCCCAGTTCAATGCCGACCCGGCGCAGGCCACGGCGGTGGCCACCCAGTTCAATACCCGCAAATCGGTGCGCCAGTCGCAGGCCGGCGCCATCTTCACTCAGCAGTTCGAGGGCCAGACGCTGCGGCTGATGGCCTACGGCGGGCAGCGCAGCGTGGAGCAGTTCCTGGCGATTCCGGTGGCGGTGCAGCGCAACCCGCTGCATTCGGGCGGGGTGATCGATCTGGACAGCAATTACGAAGGCGCCGATGCGCGTTGGGCCTGGCAAGGCGAGGCGCTGGGCCGGCCGTTGCAGCTGACCGTCGGCGCGAACGTGGATCGCCAGCGCCAGCACCGTACCGGTTATGAAAACTTTGTCGGCGACACGCTGGGCGTCAAGGGCGCGCTGCGCCGTGACCAGCGCGATCAGGTCGAGAACGTGGACCAGTTCGCGCAGGCGTGGTGGCAGTGGAGCGCGCGCTGGTCGGCCCTGCTGGGCGTGCGGCATAGCCAGGTGCGCTTCGACTCGGACGACCGCTACATTGTCGGGCGCAATCCCGACGACAGCGGCCAGCGCGATTATTCGGCAACCACGCCGGTGGCCGGCATCGTGTTCCGTGCCGCCGAGGACTTGCGTTTCTACGCCTCGGTCGGGCGCGGTTTCGAAACGCCCACCTTCAACGAGCTGGGGTATCGCAGCGATGGCGGCGCCGGCCTGGCGCTGGATCTGGGCGCGGCGACCAGCCGCAATTATGAGATCGGCAGCAAGTGGCGCGCGCAGAGCGGCGCAGCGGTGGAGGTGGCGCTGTTCCGCGCCGACACCGACGACGAACTGGCCGTGGCCAGCAACACCAATGGCCGCAGCACCTATCGCAACATCGGCGCCACCCGCCGCCAGGGCGCGGAGCTGAGCTGGAATCAGCCGGTGGGCACCACCCAGCAGCTGCAGCTGGCCTACACCTTCGTCGATGCCAGCGTGCGTGATGGCTACCTCACCTGCGCCAGCAGCGGCTGCGCCACGCCCACCGCGCCGGTGGCCAGCGGCGCGCGCCTGCCGGGCGTGCCGCGTCAGCAGCTGTTCGCGCGCTGGCAGTGGCAGCCGCTGCAATGGCAGTTCGCCGCCGAAACGGTGGCCTCCGACGCCACCGTTGCCAACGACCTGGCCAGCGAGCGTGCGCCCGGCTATGCGCTGGTCAACCTGGAAGCGTCCCGGCGCTGGACCACCACGCTGGGTGGGCTGCGCACCTTCGCCCGCATCGACAATGCGCTGGACCGGCACTACATCGGCTCGGTGATCGTCAACGACGGCAACGGGCGCTATTACGAACCGGGTCCGGACCGGACCTACACGGTCGGCCTGCAATGGGATTTCGGCGGCTGAGCTACCCGCAGGCGGTGCGCGTTCAACAACACGCACCGCCCGTAGGAGCGCACCCGGGCGCGACAAAGCCATCCCGCCAACGCACGGTCTGCCATCGACCCACCACCCCAGGCCCCCCACATGATCGTCATCGATCACGCCCCCGCAGACTGGTTTCTGCTGCGCGCGGACAACCGCTACTGGCTGGACATCAACTGCTCGATCTCGGCCACCGGCCTCTCGCTCCTGCTGGCGTTGAATGCAACCGAGCAGGCCGATGTGCTGGCAGACGGGCATGCCGCCTGCGCACGGCTGGCCGCGCAGGTGCAATGGCGGCCGCACGCCTTTGCCGCGCGTGATGTCAGTGCCAGTCATGGTGCGCAGGTCACCGCAGCGGTGCAGGCCTGGCGCGCGGCAGGCACCAGC
The DNA here is from genome assembly GCF_011761885.1 of Xanthomonas sp. CFBP 8151. Taxonomy (NCBI): domain Bacteria; kingdom Pseudomonadati; phylum Pseudomonadota; class Gammaproteobacteria; order Lysobacterales; family Lysobacteraceae; genus Xanthomonas; species Xanthomonas sp. CFBP 8151. The sequence continues at coordinate 1,216,342 of NZ_JAASQZ010000002.1, read as the reverse complement.
AACGCTCGCGCATGAGCCCATCGCGCCGGGCAAACCGCTCGCGCTGTTCGCCGTGCGTCGCTGCAATGCGCCGCGTTGATGCAGCGGTGACTGCCGGCGATGCGATGCACTAAGCTTGCCAGCGCATTCCCCGCACAAGGATGTTTCCGTTGAACACGCGCTACGCCCCGATCGATTTCAGCGACAAGCTCGCCCTGCTGTCGCAGCACTGGTCCCCACGTGTCGTCGCGGAAATGAACGATTACCAGTTCAAACTGGTCAAGCTGCAAGGTGCATTCGTGTGGCACCAGCATGCGGACACGGACGAGGTGTTCATCGTGCTGGACGGCAACATGACCATCGAATTTCGCGACGGCGTGGTGGCGCTGTCGACCGGGCAGATGCACGTGGTGCCCAAGGGTGTCGAACACCGCCCGGCGGCGGAGCGCGAATGCAGCGTGCTGCTGGTCGAGCCGCGCGGTGTGGTCAACACCGGCGATGCGGGCGGCGCATATACCGCAGACAACGACGTCTGGATCTGATCGCCGCGCTGTGCGCGCGGGTGCTGGCGTCATCGGATTGCATGCCCGCAGCCACTTCTGACATGGCACGTTATTGCAATCGCTGAGCTGCGTAAGGCGCACTTGGCCGGGCACAGCGTCGCTGCAACGCCTGATCTCAGCCGGTCGTGCGGTGCGTGCTACGCTCGATTTTCCGCACACGATGCATGGAGCATGGAATGGCATTCCTGGGAGTGGTGTGGGTTGCGGTGCTCGCCGCGACCAGTCTGTTGAGCGGCACCATCGCCAGTGCCGCTGCATCTTCGGAAGCAGGCACGCTACAGGTCACGCGAACCTATCCTGCCAATAGCCCGGCCGTGGCTCAGGTGCATCGCTGGTTGCTGGCGCAGCCGTCCAGGCAACAGCCACCGGCAAGCGCCGCCGAGCTAGGCCAGCTGCGCACCAGTTACCTCACGTACGCACCAGGTGCCGGCGGGCGTGCAGACCTGACCAGTGCCGAGGTGGCGTTTCCGGAGCATGGTCAGCCTGGGGATGCGGTCGCCATCGACGCATGTGGCGCGGGGATACGCCATCACTGGACGTATCGATGGACGGCGGCATCGGCCACGGCGGGCTGGCAGTTGCAGTCCTATCACCTGAAAAACGTGCAGGACTGCACCGCTGCCATGGCCGATCCCGACGTCCTCAAGCCGACTGCACCGCGCGGCTAGGGTGCGTGCGCACGGCGTGCAAGTCGCCCGCCGCGATCCACGGCGGCACTGCGGTCGCGGCCTGCAGCGGTCGCGATGGCGGGCGAAAGTCCAGGCACTTTGAGTGGAATGGCGGAGTAACGTTCTGTACCCGCACAATCCCGACTTGATGCGCAGCGTGAGATGGCGTTGGTCAGCGGGGGTAATGCGCCGAGCTGGCTCGCGTCCTCGTTTCCCGTTGCCCACACGCCACCGTTTGCGTCAAGGAATACGCATGACGCACGCCGGCACTGATGGCGGCCGCGAGGGGTTCTTGGCGTTGGGCAAGCGCATCCGCGCTCTGCTGGGCCGCGTCGGCGGGCGATGCGTTTGTGCGCCCAGTGTCAGGCCCGTTGCGGGCCGAGCCGGCGATACAGGGTGCTGCGGCTGATGCCGAGCCGGCGTGCCGCCTGCGCGACGTTGCCGCCGCTGGCGTCCAGCGCCTGCCGCATCGCCGCCTGCGCCAGCTGCTCCAGGCTATCGGCCGGTGCCGGTGCCGTTGCGGCAGCGGCTACCGCCGACACTGCGGTCCGGGTGGCAAGGTAGCCTGGCAGCGCGTCGCGGTCGATTTGCTCGCCCGGTTCGCTCAGCGCCACCAGCGTGCGCAGGCAGGCCGACAGCTGGCGCAGGTTGCCCGGCCAGTCGTAGTCGGCCAGCGCCCGCAGCGCGTCGCCGGTGAGCCGGCGGCCCTGGCCCAGGCGCTGCCACAGCTCCTGCACCAGCCGCGGGCGGTCGGCGTGCGTGCGCAGCGCCGGCATCGCCACCGCGTGGTGGGCGATGCGGTAGTACAGGTCGGCGCGGAAGCGGCCATCGGCGATCGCCGCTTCCAGGTCCTGGTGGGTGGCGCAGATCAGCGCGAAGTCCAGCCGCACCGGCTTGCCGCCGCCCAGCGGCGACAGCTCGCGCTCCTGCAGCACGCGCAGCAGGCGCGGCTGCAGCGCCAGCGGCATGTCGCCGATCTCGTCGAGGAACAGCACCCCGCCCTCGGCCTGGCGCAGCAGGCCTGGGCTGCCGTGCTTGCGCGCTCCGGTGAAGGCGCCGTCCTCGTAGCCGAACAGCTCGGCCTCGATCAGGCCCTCGGGTAGCGCGGCGCAGTTCACCGCCACGAACGGGCGGGCGGCACGCGCGCAGCGGCGGTGCAACTCGCGCGCGAACACTTCCTTGCCGGTGCCGGTCTCGCCCTGCACCAGCACCGGGAGCTCGGCATCCAGCACCCGGCGTGCGCGCCCGAGCAGGCGCTCGATCTCGGCCTCGAACAGCGGCGCGTCGCGGTCGCCGTCCTGGCGGGCGGCCGAGACCGTGATCGGCGGCTGCGTGGCGCGCCGGCGCGGCCGCGCGTCGCCATGCGCGTCCACGCGGCCGTAGAGGGCGCGGCCCTGGCGGTCGAACAGGGCGCCGTCATGGCGCAGCCGGGTCAGCGGCTCTTCCAACAGCGCGTCGTAGCGCGCGCGCCCCAGCTCGTGGCGCTCCAGCCCGAACAGCTGCAGCCCGGCGCGGTTGGCCGCCACCAGGCGCCCGCCGCGGAACGCCAGCAGGCCCTCGCGCGCGGTGCCGAGCAGGGCCGGGTCGTGGTGCACCCGCAGCAGTTCGCAATCGGCGATGCCGTCGTCGAAGTAGCGGTGTTCGATGCTGGTCACCGCGCGCCGCGCCAGTCCCAGCGCGTGCATGTGCTGCATGCGTGCGTCGCCGGAGATGTCGAGCACGCCCACCAGCTGCCCGTAGGGGTCGTAGATCGGCGCCGCGGCACAGCTGAGGATGCCGTGCGGGGCGAGGTAGTGTTCGCCGCCGCGGACCTCGATCGAGCGGCTCTCCACGATCGCGGTGCCGATGGCATTGGTGCCGACCACGCTCTCGCTCCAGCAGGCGCCGGGCATCAGCGCCACCCGGCCGGCGCGGTCGAGGAAGCCGGTGCTGCCCTCGGCGTCGAGGATCCAGCCGGCCTCGTCAGTGAGCAGCACGATGCTGCCGGTGGCCGCGGCGTCGGCCGACAGCCCTTCCAGCTCGGCGCGCGCGCATCGCCACAGGGTCTCGTGGCGTGCGCGCATCTCGCGCAGGCGTGCGGCACTGACCGGTTCGATCGCCGGCGCCGCCTCGGCGGCCAGGCCCTGGCGCTGGCAGCGCCGCCACGACTGCAGGATCGCGTCCGGTACCTGCCCGGCCGGCATCGCGCCGCGCTCGAAGAACGAGCGCCGCGCGCGGCCCAACTGCTGCTCCGTCAACATCGTCATTGCCCACCTCGTGTCGCAATCTGCGACAGTCCAGAAGATCACTGTCCCGATAAACACCACGTTTGCGGACAGAGCGCAATCGCCGCGCGTGACGCACCGCAGCGAAGACCGCGCCCATCGGTCGCACCCGCGGCGCGCTCAGGCGTGACGCAGTGCAGCAGGCCAAACCTGGCATCCCTTTTGCGTGACATCACGGACGCCCCGCAACGGGCCTTCCTCCCATGTACCGCAGGAGACACCGATGAATGCCGTCACGTCCGCCAAGCCGCTGAACACCGATCCGCAGTCCATCTTCAAGCAACGCTACGGCAACTTCATCGGTGGGCGCTGGGTCGAGCCCAGGAGCGGGCAGTACTTCGACAACACCACGCCGATCAGCGGCAAGGTGTTCACCTCGGTGGCGCGCTCCAACGCCGAGGACATCGAGGCCGCGCTGGATGCCGCGCACGCGGCCAAGGACGCCTGGGGCAAGACCTCCACCACCGACCGCGCCAACGTGCTGCTGAAGATCGCCGACCGCATCGAGCAGAACCTGGAGCTGCTGGCCTATGCCGAGACCTGGGACAACGGCAAGCCGGTGCGCGAGACCCTCAACGCCGACGTGCCGCTGTGCGCCGACCACTTCCGCTACTTCGCCGGCGCGGTGCGCGCGCAGGAAGGCGGCATCTCCGAGATCGACAGCGACACCATCGCCTACCACTTTCACGAGCCGCTGGGCGTGGTCGGCCAGATCATCCCGTGGAACTTCCCGCTGCTGATGGCGTGCTGGAAGCTGGCCCCGGCGCTGGCGGCCGGCAACTGCGTGGTGATGAAGCCGGCCGAGCAGACCCCGGCCTCGATCCTGGTGCTGATGGAGGTGATCGGCGACCTGCTGCCGGACGGCGTGCTCAACGTGGTCAACGGCTTCGGCCTGGAGGCGGGCAAGCCGCTGGCCTCCAACCCGCGCATCGCCAAGATCGCCTTCACCGGCGAGACCACCACCGGCCGGCTGATCATGCAGTACGCCAGCCAGAACCTGATCCCGGTGACGCTGGAGCTGGGCGGCAAGTCGCCGAACATCTTCTTCGCCGACGTGATGGCCGAGGACGACGACTTCCTCGACAAGGCCGTCGAGGGCTTCGTGCTGTTCGCCTTCAACCAGGGCGAGGTGTGCACCTGCCCGTCGCGCGCGCTGATCCAGGAATCGATCTACGAGCGCTTCATGGAGAAGGCGCTCAAGCGGGTGGCGGCGATCAAGCAGGGCAACCCGCTCGACCCCAACACCATGGTCGGCGCGCAGGCCTCCGGCGAGCAGCTGGAGAAGATCCTGTCCTACTTCGACATCGGCCGCCAGGAAGGCGCCGAGGTGCTGATCGGCGGCGAGCGCAACACGCTCGACGGCGACCTGGCCGGCGGCTTCTACGTCAAGCCCACGGTGTTCAAGGGCCACAACAAGATGCGCGTGTTCCAGGAGGAGATCTTCGGGCCGGTGGTGTCGGTGACCACGTTCAAGGACGAGGCCGAGGCGCTGGCGATCGCCAACGATACGCTGTACGGGCTCGGTGCCGGCGTGTGGAGCCGCGACGCGTCGCGGCTGTACCGCATGGGCCGCGCGATCCAGGCCGGGCGGGTGTGGACCAACTGCTACCACAGCTACCCGGCGCACGCGGCGTTCGGCGGCTACAAGCAGTCCGGCATCGGCCGCGAGAACCACAAGATGATGCTCGACCACTACCAGCAGACCAAGAACCTGCTGGTCAGCTACTCGCCCAAGGCGCTGGGCTTCTTCTGAGCCACGGCCCGCCGCGGCGACGGCCTTGATCACGATCAAGGCCGCCCTCGCGCCACGGGACTACGGTTCGATACAACAACTGCAACCGCAACAGGAGCGCAATGTGGACAAGACGATGAAGGCCGCGGTAGTCCGCGAGTTCGGCAAGCCGCTGGTGATCGAGGAAGTGCAGGTGCCGCGCCCGGCCGCCGGCGACATCCTGGTCAAGATCGAAGCCTGTGGCGTCTGCCACACCGACCTGCACGCCGCCGAGGGCGACTGGCCGGTCAAGCCGAACCCGCCGTTCATTCCCGGGCACGAGGGCGTGGGCCATGTGGTGGCGGTCGGCGAGGGCGTCAAGCACATCAAGGAAGGCGACCGCGTCGGCATCCCGTGGCTGTACTCGGCCTGCGGCCACTGCGAGCACTGCCTGGGCGGCTGGGAAACGCTGTGCGAGGCGCAGCAGAACAGCGGCTACTCGGTCAACGGCGGCTTCGCGCAGTACGCGCTGGCCAATGCCGACTATGTCGGCCACCTGCCCAAGGGCATCGGCTTCGTCGAGGTCGCGCCGATCCTGTGCGCCGGCGTCACCGTCTATAAGGGCCTGAAGGTCACCGACACGCGTCCCGGCGAGTGGGTGGTGATCTCCGGCATCGGCGGGCTCGGCCACATGGCGGTGCAGTACGCCAAGGCGATGGGGCTGAACGTGGCCGCAGTGGACGTGGACGACGGCAAGCTGGCCCTGGCCCAGCGCCTCGGCGCCACGGTCACGGTCAACGCGCTCACCACCGACCCGGTGGCCTACCTCAAGAAGGAGATCGGCGGCGCCCACGGCGCCCTGGTCACCGCGGTCTCGCCCAAGGCATTCGAGCAGGCGCTGGGCATGGTCCGCCGCGGCGGCACCGTGGCGCTCAACGGCCTGCCGCCGGGCGAGTTCCCGCTCGACATCTTCGGCATGGTGCTCAACGGCATCACCGTGCGCGGCTCGATCGTCGGCACGCGCCTGGACCTGCAGGAGTCTCTGGAGTTCGCCGAGCAGGGCAAGGTCGCCGCCACCGTGGCCACCGACACGCTGGAGAACATCAACGACGTGTTCGCGCGCATGCATGCCGGCAAGATCGAAGGCCGCGTCGTGCTCGACCTGGCGGCCTGAGCCCGCAGCGCCCGCCCGTGACCGCGCCCTCGCCCGCTCCTTCGCTGCCGCTGCAGGTAATGGCCACGCTGGCGGCGTTGCAGTTGATCGACACACTGCGCGCACGCCACGGCGATGTGCTGTTCCACCAGTCCGGCGGCTGCTGCGATGGCTCCTCGCCGATGTGTTTTCCGGTGGGCGACTTCATCGTCGGCGACCGCGACGTGCTGCTGGGCGAGATCGGCGGTGCGCCGTTCTACATCAGCCCCTCGCAGTTCGAATACTGGAAGCACACCCAGCTGATCATCGATGTGGTGCCGGGCCGCGGTGGCATGTTCTCGCTGGAAAACGGCGAGGGCGTGCGCTTTCTGGTGCGCTCGCGCCTGTTTGCCGATGAGGAATTTGCCCGCCTGCAGCAGGCGGGTCGGGCGTAACCCAGACCCGCCTGGCTGTGCTGCCGGGCGGGGAATCAGCCGGCTGGTTTCAGCGGTCTGCCACGGTCGACGGCGCGGTGCCCGGCGTCTTGGCCGGAGTGTCGCCATCGGCAGGAATCAGCTTCTCTGGCGCATCGCCGGCACCGCGGTCTTCGTAGTGTTCGGCATCGCGCTTGCCGTGCTGTTCGCCCGGCTGGGTGGGTTGGTCGCGCAGTGGGTCACGGGACATGCGGTGCTCCTGGTCATCGGGATGGATGCGCAGTTCACCGCGCGCCGGGTGAAGGGGGCGCAGCGGCAGCCGCAGACGCACGGCTCACGCATGGATCACGGCGGCCGCGCTACAGCTATGGGCTATTCGAACAGCACCCGGAGTCACACACCCGATGGCACGACCAATCTGGACCGGAACCCTCTCGTTCGGCTTGCTCAATGTGCCGGTGTCGTTGATGTCGGGCGAGCGCAAGGTGGATCTGCATTTCCGCATGCTCGACTCGCGCGACAAGAAGCCGATCCGCTTCGAGCGCGTCAACGCCGACACCGGCGACGAGGTGCCGTGGAAGGAGATCGTCAAGGCGTTCGAGTACGACAAGGGCAGCTATGTCATCGTCGAGGAGCAGGACATCCGCTCGGCCTCGCCGGAAAGCCACGAAACGGTGGAGGTGGAGACCTTTGTCGATGCCGCCGACATCGACCCGCGCTATTTCGAAAAGCCCTACATCCTGGTGCCGGGCAAGAAGGCCGAAAAAGGCTATGTGCTGCTGCGTGAGACGCTGCGCGACACCGGCAAGGTGGGCATTGCCAAGGTGGTCATCCGCACGCGCGAGTATCTGGCCGCGGTGATGCCGCAGGGCGATGCGTTGATCCTGCTGCTGCTGCGCTACCAGCAGGAGGTGGTGGACCCGCAGGATTTCAAGCTGCCGTCCGGTGCGGTGGGCGAGTACCGCATCACGCCCAAGGAACAGGAGATGGCAAAACAGTTGATCGAGTCGATGTCCGGCACCTGGCAGCCGGAGGATTATCACGACGAATTCCGCGGCAAGCTCGAGCAGATCCTGCGCAAGCGCATCCAGGCCAAGGGCGGCACCACCACCGTGGATGTCGAGCCGCCGCAGCACGAAGACGCCACCACCAACGTGGTCGACTTCATGTCGCTGCTGCAGAAGAGCCTGCAGGCCAATACGCGCACGCCGGCCAAGAAGAGCAGCGCACCGACGGCTGGGTCGGCCAAAAAGACCGCCGCCAAGAAAGTGGCCAAGAAGGCCACCAAGAAAACCGCAGCCAAGACCACCAAGACCACCGCCAGCAAGGCGGCGCCGCGCCGCAAGGCCGGATAGGCGTAGCCCATGTCGTTGCACGACTACAACGCCAAGCGCCGCTTCGACCAGACCCCGGAACCGGCCGGCGACGCGCCTGCGCGTGCCAGCAAGCAGCCGATCTTCGTCGTGCAATTGCATCACGCCAGCTCGCGCCATTACGACTTCCGTCTGGAGGTCGACGGCGTGCTCAAGAGTTGGGCGGTGCCAAAGGGCCCTTCGTTGCGCGTGGGCGAAAAGCGCCTGGCGGTGCAGGTGGAGGATCACCCGCTGTCGTATGCCAGCTTTGAGGGCGACATTCCGCAAGGCCATTACGGCGCCGGGCATGTAGATGTGTTCGACCACGGACACTGGCACTGCGAAGGCGATGCGCTGGCGGCGCTGGACGCGGGCAAGCTGGAATTCGAACTGCAGGGCACGCTGTTGCGCGGCGGCTTTGCATTGGTGCGCACGCAGATGCGCGGCGGCAAACCGCAGTGGCTGCTGTTCAAGCGCACCGATGCGTACGCGGCGGATCTGGATGCCGATGCGCTGGTGGTGCAGCAGGCGGCCGGCGTTGCGGCTGCGGCGCCGCCGGCAACGCGTGCCAAGACCAGCCGGGCGCGGCGCGCGCCGACGACAACGGCGAGCGCCGGGACGGCTGCGGCCAGCAAACGCGCACGCACAGGGCGTGCGGATTCCAGCCACTGGCGCACCCGCGCCCTGGCGCTGGACGGTGCGCGCGATGCGCCATGCCCAACCGAGCTACGCGCGCAACTGACCTTGCTGCGCGAGCAGGCGCCGGATGGCGAGCGCTGGTTGCACGAGATCAAGTGGGACGGCTATCGCCTGCTGGCCGATATGGTCGATGGCGAGGTGCAGCTGCGCTCGCGCAACGACCAGGCGTGGACGCAGCGCTTCCCGGCGGTGGTGCGCGCAGTGCAGGCCTTGCCGGTGCGCGATGCGCGCCTGGATGGCGAGCTGGTGGTGCTGGATGCGCAAGGGCGCAGCGATTTCTCGGCGCTGCAACGCGCGCTCGATGGCAGCGTCACGCAGCCGCTGCGCTATATCGTGTTCGACCTGCTCGGCGTCGCCGGTGTGGATCTGCGCGACACCCCGTTGCTGCAACGCAAGCAGTTGCTGCATGCGTTGCTCGGCGAGGTACCGGGCACGCTGGCGTTTAGCGACCATGTGATCGGCCACGGCCCGGAGGTCTTCGCGGCCAGCGCCGGCACCGGCTGGGAAGGCATCGTCAGCAAGCTTGCCGATGCGCGGTATCGCGAAGGGCGCAGTGCCGATTGGGTCAAGACCAAGCACGAAGACAGCGACGAGTTCGTGGTGGTGGGCTACACCGACCCCAAGGGCGCGCGCAGCGGCTTCGGTGCCTTGCTGATGGCGCAACGCGACGGCAAGGCGCTGCGCTATGTCGGGCGTGTGGGCACCGGCTTCGACGATGCCTTGCTGGGCAAGATCACCGCGCTGTTGCAGGCGCTGCATAGCGACACCGCCACGCTGGAGTTGCCGACGCACATCCCGGGGCGGCCACGCGATGTGCATTGGGTACGGCCGGTCTTGATCGCCGAGGTCGCCTTCCGCGGCTGGGCGAAGGAAGGCCTACTGCGGCAGGCCGCGTTCAAGCGTCTACGCGAGGACAAACCCATGAGCGAGTTGGGCGGCGACCGCGCCGAGCCAAGCAAGGCGCGTGCTGGACGTAAAAGCAGTGCTGCGACCACGGCCGCTGCGCCTGCGCGCAAGGCCGCGACGACGAAAATTTCAAGGACGACGGTCGAAGCGTCCACCAGGACCGCCAGCAAACGCGTGCGGTCGACGGCATCGAAGACGACCGCGACCGCCAAGGCTGCGGCATCCACATCCACTGCGTCGAAGTCCACGGCATCGAGGTCCGCCGCGTCCAAGTCCATCGCATCCACATCCACATCTACGTCGACGGACGGCGTCGCCATCACCCATCCCGAGCGTGTGGTGTTTCCCGCAGCGGGCATCAGCAAGGGCGATATAGCCGATTACTACCGGGCGGTGGCGCCGCTCGTACTGGCGGAGATCGCACACCGCCCGTTGTCGCTGCTGCGCTGCCCCGATGGCGCCGGTGGCGACTGCTTCTTCCAGAAGCACGAAGGCCGCCACCTGGGCACGCATATCAAGGCGATTGCGCTGCAGCAGAAGAGCGGCACCGAGGACTACATCTACGTCGAAGATGCCGCCGGCCTGCTCGAACTGGTGCAGATGAATACGCTGGAGCTGCATCCCTGGGGCGCGCGGATCGACGATGCGGAGTATCCGGATCGGCTGGTGTTCGACCTGGACCCCGGCGACGGGGTGTCCTGGGCCGACGTGGTGGCTGCCGCGCGCGACATCCGCGCAAAGCTGCGCAGCGCAGGCCTGGAGAGCGCGGTGCGGCTGTCCGGCGGCAAGGGCCTGCACGTGGTGGTGCCGATCGTGCCGGAAGCGGGCTGGGAGCAGGCGCGCGATTTCTGCGAGGCCTTCGCCCAGGCGCTGGCAACGCATGCCCCGGACCGCTACGTGGCCACCATGAGCAAGGCCAAGCGCCATGGCGTGATCTTCGTCGACTGGCTGCGCAACGGGCGCGGCAATACCAGCGTGTGTTCGTGGTCGCTGCGTGCGCGCGAAAAGGCCACCGTCGCCGTCCCGCTGCGCTGGGAAGAACTCGGCAAGATCAGCGGCCCGGACGCCTTCCCGATGGACAAAGCGCTGGAACGCGCCAAGCGTCAGCGCGCAGATCCATGGGCGTCGGTGCTGGCGTTGCGGCAATACTTGCCCACCGGCGGCGACAACCACTAAGAGCAGCCAACAAGGTGACTGCGCCGCCACCAGGCAGGCGCAGCCGATGCTTGGAATTGGCATGTATCCCGCGTGCGCCGATGCTTATCCACGCGGCCCGCACCCACCCGACGACTGCTCGCTTATGCGATCAGATACGCATCACGCACACAGCCTGACCATGCGCACCGACCATCCCGACAGGTCCTTGCCCGTTCACCGGCGCGGGACCTTACGCGGCATGGATGCCGCGTAAGAGCCTACAAGGACGTACTTGCGGCGTGTCCCGCGATGGTGGGCGGGCAAGGGCCCTGCAGCCAAGCCGCAGATCACTCGCCCTGCTACCAACGCATCCGCATCCCGAATCCCGAATCCCGAATCCCCTCAAGGCGCCACCGCGTTCTCCCGCGTCACCCGGCTCAACGCACCGCTGCTGATCTCGGCAATCGAATGGGTACCGGTCAGGGTCATCGCCACGCGCATCTCGCGCTCGATCAGGGTCAGCAGATTCTCCACCCCGGCCTGGCCGCCGGCCGCCAGCGCGTAGACGAACGCACGCCCCAGCAGCACTGCATCGGCGCCCAGCGCCAGCATGCGCACCACGTCCAGGCCGCTGCGGATGCCCGAGTCGGCCAGGATCTTCAGCTGCCCCTTCACCGCATCGGCAATGGCCGGCAACGCGCGCGCGCTGGACAGCACGCCGTCGAGCTGGCGGCCGCCATGGTTGGATACCACGATGCCATCGGCGCCAAAGCGCACCGCATCGCGCGCATCGTCCGGGTCCAGGATGCCCTTGATCACCATCGGCCCGGTCCAGAACTCGCGGATCCATTCCAGATCCTTCCAGGCGATGGAGGGGTCGAAGTTAGCCCCCAACCAGCCGATGTAATCCTGCAGGCCGGTCGGGCTGCCGCGGTAGGTGGAGATATTGCCCAGGTCGTGCGGGCGACCCAGCAGGCCCACGTCCCAGGCCCAGCGCGGATGCGTGACCGCCTGCAGCATGCGCCGCAGCGCTGCGTTGGGCCCGCTCATGCCCGAGTGCGCATCGCGGTAACGCGCGCCCGGCGTGGGCATGTCCACGGTGAACACTAGCGTGGTCACCCCGGCCGCCTTGGCGCGCTCCAGTGCGTTGCGCATGAAGCCGCGGTCCTTGAGCACGTACAGCTGGAACCACATCGGCCGCGCGATCGCCGGCGCCACTTCCTCGATCGGGCACACCGACACCGTGGACAACGTAAACGGGATCCCGCGCGCGGCCGCCGCGCGCGCGGCCTGCACTTCGCCACGGCGCGCGTACATGCCGGTCAGCCCGACCGGCGCCAACGCCACCGGCATCGCCAGCGTCTCGCCGAACAGCTCGGTGCCCAGGCTCAGGTCCGACATGTTGCGCAGCACCCGCTGGCGCAGCGCGATATCGGCCAGATCCGCGACATTGCGCCGCAAGGTGTGCTCGGCGTACGCCCCGCCATCGATGTAGTGGAACAGAAACGGCGGCAGGCGCGCCTGCGCGGCGGCACGGTAGTCGGAAGCGGCGGAAATGATCATCGAAGACGCACGGCAGCTGCGGGGTAGCTGGCGAGTGTAAAGCGATCGGTGCAGAGGGCAGACGATTGCGCCATCGCTTGCCATGCCGCGTCGTTATCCAGAACCCATCAAAACTAATTTATTAGTTGACTCTCTTGGCGTTGCCGCTGTAGATTTCAGTCCATCAACTAATTTCATAGTAGACCACTGCCATGGCCCGTCCCGCATCGCTGGCGCCAACAGAAACCGAGCGCCGGATTCTCGAAGTGCTGTGGAAGAAGAAAGAGGCCTCGGTGCGTGAGGTTGCCGACGAGCTCTCGAAGAAAAAACCGGTTGCGTATACGACGGTGCTGACCATGTTCAAGGTGCTCGACAAGAAGGGTCTGGTGACCCATCGCGTTGAAGGCAGGGCCTTCATCTATGCGGCGGCGATCAGTCGCAGCGATGCGCGCAAGCAGGCGCTGGAAAGCCTGCTCAAGCAGTTCTTCAATGGCTCGCCGCAGGTGCTGGCCCAACATCTGATCAGCGAACACGGCATGGATCCTGACGAACTCAAGGCGCTGCAGGCCAAGGTCGATGCAGCTGCGGGCAATGGAGTGCGCAAATGAGTCTGCCCGGACTGGAACTCTTGCTCACTGCCGGCGTCCACCATCTTTGGCAAAGCGCGCTGGTGGTGCTGCTGGTGGTGTTGCTGTTGCGAGGCAAGGCCAGCGCGGCAGCGCGTTCGTGGGTGGTGCTATGTGCATTTGGCTTGTCGGCCGTCTCGCCGCTTGCGATCCTGCTTCCAGGCGCTGCGGTGCCGTTGGAGATCAACACGCCTTCGGAGGCAACAACTGTCATGCAGCCATCGGCGAGCGTGCTCGACGTTGATCGCATCGATCGCAACGCGCACGGCGAGGAGTTGTCGTTACCCGCCGCAGTGGCGATCAAGGGACTGGCTGCGGTCTGGCTGCTGGGAACGCTGTGGAGCCTGATGCGCTTGCTGCAAGGCTGGAATCTCGCCCGTCTGATGCGCAGCAATACGCAACGCGCTCCAGACCTTGAGCGCCTGTTGGGGAGCGCGTTACCGCGCAAGGTGTGTATCGCCCTGTCCGAGTCCGCCGCAGGTCCAATGGTGATGGGCCTGATCCGCCCACGCATCCTGGTTCCCACGGCCTTGGCGTCTGCGTTGGCGCCAGCTGTGATGACCGATCTGCTGTTGCATGAGCTGGCGCATCTGCAGCGCCGGGATCTGTGGGTGTCCACATTGCAGCGTGTGGTGCTCGCACTCTACTGGTGGAGTCCTTTCATGCACCGTCTTGGCACGCAGGTGGACCTCACCCGCGAGATGGCATGCGATGAACGTGCCGCGCAACGCGCTGGTAGCGGCCGCAGCTATGCACGTTCGTTGCTCGATGGTGCATCCAGGCTGGCCGCGCATCGCAATGACGCGATGCCGTTGGCTGTCGGCATGTCTGGCCATCGCGGTGGCCTGGCGCAACGGATCGATGACCTGCTTGAGATGGAAACGCGTTCGGCAGCACGTCATCGACATCTGGGATGGGCCGCTGTTTGCGTGGCTGCGTTGTCGTTGCAGATCGGGCTGACACTGGCCGCGACGCCGCGCATGGGCACTGCTGCGGCAGCCACTCCTGGCCCGGAGGCCGACATTGCCGGAGCCGCGCAGTTGATCTACGCTGCGACGAAAGGCCGATTGCACGAAGTGCGCGAACTGGTGGCCAGTGGCGTCGCGGTCGATGCGCGTGTGCGCGGTGACGGCACGGCGTTGATCGTCGCCTCAAAACGCGGCGATCTTGCGATGGTCGAGCAGTTGCTCGAACTGGGTGCCAGGCCCGATCAGGCATCGGTGGGCGACGGCAATCCCTTGATTGCTGCAGCGCATGCAGGCCACATCGCCGTGGTGGAACGTCTGATCGCAGCCGGAGCCAACGTCAACGGCATCGTGGTGCATGACGAAACGCCATTGATCAACGCCGCCCGCCGCGGCCACCTGGCTGTTGTGACGTCGCTGGTCGAGCATGGCGCCGATGTCAATCTTGGTGTGGTCGCTGATGCCGGGCAATGGCGCTCGCCGTTGAATCAGGCCAGCACGCAGGCCATTCGCTCCTACTTGTCCAGCAAGGGCGCAGTGCTACGCAGGTGAGTCATCGCCGCCCTGGCGGTTTCTGTTTGCCTATCTGCTATGCGCAGCGCTCCCCACAGCGCTGCGCATAGCGACCCCGTATCTTCAGCCTCTCATTTGGCCAAGGACCTGGTCGGAATGGCGGGGGCGTGCATGATCACCAGCAGAGCAATCGCATGTTTACCAACCGATGCGTCTTCGTCCTCTTGCTGGCGTCGGCTCTCTTCGTAAAACCGGCAGCGGCGGTCGACATGCGCGCGATGCCATCCAGCACGACGGTCAGCCCGCAGCAGTTTCGCCAGGACCTGCAGGCGATCCACGCACGGATGCAGGTCACGCATCCGCAACTGGACTACACGCTCGACCCTGCGGCGCTGGATCAGGCATTTGCCGCGCTCATTTCTGCGGCAGACACACCACTGAGTCAGGATGCGGCATGGAGGCGCGCGGCCACATTGAACCCGCTGTTGTCGGATGGGCATCTGTCCATCCTGGCTGCGCAATGGCGCACCGGCGCACGCGATTACCTGCAGAAAGGCGGGCGACTGTTTCCCTACGAAGTGGGCGTCACTGCGGGCGGTGCGGTGGTGATCGTCTCGGCATTGGGCGGTGCACCCACTCCGTTGGCCGGGCGCGAAATAGCATCGATCAATGGTCTACCCGCCAGCACCGTTGCTGCAGAGTTGCTTGCGCGAACGCATGGCGACACGCCGGTGTTTCGCGCGGCCCTGCTGTCACGGCGATGGTGGTGGTATTACTGGAAGCGTTATGGCGCGCCACGTCAGTTCACCATCAGGATTGTCGCCGAATCGCACGAGATCGCGGTCTCTGCAAGCACTGCAGAGCCGGTTGCACTGCATGAAGCGAGCTTCGACGATACCTATCGGCTCCACTTCCCCACCGCCAGTGTTGCGGTGCTCACCGTCAAATCGTTTTATTGGGAAGACAAGAAACGCTATTACGCGTTGATGGAAGATGCATTCCGACGCATCAGGCGAGCGGGCGCTACCCACTTGATCATCGATGTGCGCGATAACGGCGGCGGCGATGACGACATGTGGATGCGCGGCATCTTGAAGTACATCGCAAGCGCGCCGTATAAAACTGGATCCAGCTATATCAAACGTGTTATCGAAGGGCGTCGCAATGCAGGCGAAACACCGGGCGATGCGATAGCCGGACACATAGAAACAGTCACCCAGCCAGAGATGCAGCATCCGCAGTTCTTCCACGGCAAGACGTATGTCTTGATCGGTCCTTACACCTACTCCTCGGCGATTCTGTTCGCCAATGTGATGAAGGATTATGGATTTGCAACGTTGGCCGGCTCCGGCAGCGCTGCAAGGCGCGGGCAGACCGGAGGAATCCAGTCGTTTGTCTACCCCGCCAGCGGGCTGGAGCTGGTGTGCCCGCGCTTCTATTTACTGCCACCCTCCAGCAGTGCCGGCTTGGCCTTGGTCGAGCCCGACATCGCATTGCACGACAGCATGGTCGATCCAGGACAGCAAGTGCTGGAGCTGGTGAAGTTCATCCAGGACGCACCCGCCAGCCGCATCGAGAAACACTGACTGTCTTCAGGCGCCGGCACTGATCATGCTGGCGGTGCCTCACCACACCAACGGCAGCAACCGATGGCTCTGCTTCGCATACGCGGGGTAGGCAACCGGAAAGGCACGCTGCAATGCGGCCTCTTCGATACGGATGCGATGCAGGAAGACCCAGGTCACCGGCACCACGATCGCCGCCACCGACAACCCATTGCCCATGCCCAGCGCCAGCCCGTAAAAGGCCATCAGCGCGCCGGTATAGGAGGGATGGCGCAGCCAGCGATACGGGCCGCTGCGCACCAGCTGGTGATCGGGCTGGATGGTCACATCCACCGTGAACCAACGTGCCAGCACCTGGATGGCCCACACGCGCAACGCCAGCCCGCTGCCGATCAAGGCGCAGCCGGCCCATTGCAGCGGCGCGCCCCAACCCTGTGGCCAGTGGGCCAGGCCGCTGTAGGCCAGTGCCACCGCAACGGCCACCGCCGCAGACAACACGCGCCACAGGTGTTGCAGGGTGCCTTGATCGTGCGCGCCACCGTCGCCGGCACGACGGCGGCGACTGAGCAGCAGTTCGTAGCCGCCCCACAGCAGATTGAGCGCAAGAAACAGACTGGAAGCGGACATGGCGTGACTCCGTGGCGATGGGTGGGCTGGTGATGCCAGTGTGCGGACGCGCCGCAGCGACGGCAGGGGCCGCAGGTCATCGATCGCACCTGCCGGAAGTCACTTTGTGCATGCGCACCATTGCCGAGTGGCCGCGCGGCCGTCAGCATCGCCGCATGAATTCTTCCCTGCCTCATCTTCTGCATCCCCTGCGTCTGGCCGGTGCGTTCACCATTGCCGCGGTGGCGTTGTCGTTCGTGCCGGACGCATCACCCCAGGGCGCCTGGCGCTGGGGCGTGCTGGCCGGCTTCACCGCGTTGTTTCTGCTGCACACCGTGTTGCCGCCATTACATGCGTTGCGCACTGTCGCAACGCTGCTGCAAGCGGTCATGGCCTTGCTGATGGTCTGGATGGAGCCGCGTGCCGGCACCGCCCCGGTGCTGCTGGTCATGCTGGTGGCGCAGGCGGGCATGACCTGGCCGCCGGTGCGCGTGTTGTTGCTGGCGCTGGCATTGAACGCGGGCATGTATGCGCTGCTGGTGCAGGCCGGGTTCGAGCGTCCGTGGTTGATCGTCGGCATCTACGCCGGTTTCCAGGCCTTCGCCGCGCTGACCGCCCATTACGCGCGCAGCGCCGAGCGCGCGCGCGATGCCCTGGCCTACGTCAATGCCGATCTGCTGGCCACCCGCGCCCTGCTGGCCGATAGCGCGCGCGATGCCGAGCGCCTGCGCCTGGCGCGCGAGTTGCACGACGTGGCCGGGCATAAGCTCACCGCCATGCGCATCAATCTGCGCCTGCTCGGCGCCGACCCGGCGCTGGCGCGGCGCGACGAGATCGCGGTGGTGGAGCAGCTGTCGGCCGAAGTGCTGTCGGACATCCGCAACGTGGTGCAGTCGCTGCGCGACGATCAGGGCCTGGACCTGCAGACCGCCTTGCGCGCGCTGGCCGCCCCGTTCCCGCGCCCGGCGCTGCGCCTGCAGATCGACCCGGACGTGCGCATCACCGATGCCCGCGTGGCCGAGCTGCTGTTGCGGCTGGTGCAGGAGGCGCTGACCAACGCGGTGCGGCATGCCGACGCCAACGAGGTTGCAGTGCACCTGCATCACGCCGGTGCGCAGCTGCACGTGGACATCTGCGACGATGGCCGCCGCGCCGAGCGCATCAGCGAAGGCAACGGCATCACCGGCATGCGCGAACGCCTGGCTGCCCTGCACGGGCAGCTTGAACTTGGCCGCACACCCACTGGCGGCATGCATCTGATGGCGAGACTACCCACATGAGTTCACATCGCATCGCGCTGGCCGACGACCAGATCCTGGTCCGCGCCGGCCTGCGCGCGCTGTTGCAGCAACAGGGCGTGGAAGTAGTCTGCGAGGCCGACGACGGCCAGGGCCTGCTGGACGCGCTCGCCAGCACCACGGTCGACGTAGTGCTCAGCGACATCCGCATGCCCGGCCTGGACGGCATCCAGGCGCTGCAGCAACTGCGCGCCCGCGGCGACCGCACCCCGGTGCTGTTGTTGACCACCTTCGACGACAGCGACCTGCTGCTGCGCGCCACCGAAGCCGGCGCGCAGGGCTTCCTGCTCAAGGACGCGGCCCCGGAGGACCTGCGCGAGGCGATCGAGCGGGTCGCCCACGGCGAGACCCTGCTGCAGCCGGTCAGCACCGACCCGGTACGGGCGCGCTACCAGTTCCGCGACCAGCAGCCCCCGCGCGAGACCTTCAGCGAACGCGAGGTGGCGATCCTGCGCCTGCTCGCCGGCGGCTATTCCAACAAGGAGATCGCCCGCACCCTGTTCCTGGCCGAAGGCACGGTGAAGAACTACGTCTCCACCATCCTGGAAAAGCTCGGCACCCGCGACCGCACAAGGGCGGTGTTGAAGGCGATCACGTTGCGGGTGATTTGAGGGCGGGGATTGGGGAGTCGGGATTGGGGATTCGTAAGGGCGGGGAATCGGGAATCGGGAATCGCAGGAGCGTAAGTTGGCAGGTGGGATGCTTGATGCAAAAAGGCCCCTCTGCCTCAAAGCCTGCTCTTCTCCAAAGCAACTCTGGCCTTCATGCGGGCCGGGAGCAGAGATCTGTGCGTTGCCGCCACCATGCGCCACTGCCAGTGCGATGTGCATGACGCACGCTGATCGTCGCCGACAATGCTGTTTCCGTCAGGTTCCATCTGGTTGTTTTTAAATGGAATTTCCCGACTTCGGCTGGATCGGGCAACAACCGTAAGGTTGCCGTCAGGTCGTGTGGGCGGCCTGGCACCAAGGTCGTCTGGCGGCCACCGATGCCGCTCGGGGACGCGCCGCGCTCCGGTCCGCTGCGGAGTGCGTCATGCGCCTGGTCCGGTATCTGTTCGTGCTGATCGTCGTGCTGTCCACCAGCGCCTGGGCGGCGCCGACCCAGGCCGACTTGCCGATCGCCTGGGTCCAGGCCGCACTGCATACCCAGCCGCCAACCGAGCGCGACCTGCGTGTCGGTGTGGCGCCCTGCGACCTGACCGCGCAGGGCGCGGTGGCCCGAACCTGCGACAGCTTGTCCGCCCATACCGACCAGAGTGGTTGCAGCCCGGGCCCGGCCTGTCGGCCATGGACAGGGCGCGGCGTTGGCAGCACCCATCGCATCGCAGCCGGCACGCCTGTGGCGTGGTCGACCCGCGGCCAGTTCAAGGTGGCTTTCAGCAACGGCTCCGAGCGCGATGACCGCCTGCACCCGGTGGCGCCGCACTGCACTGCCGGCCTGGTGGACGCGCCGGCCGGCATCCAGCCGCGCGCGCGGGACTGCGTAGGATAAGAACGTCGTCAGGTACCGTTGGCGATACGGCGGCAGGCCTGCCTGCCGCTATCTACGGTGGGCCGGAGCACCTAGCAAGGTGCACGTCAGCCAGCTCGCAGCGAGATGCATCGTGACCACCAGGAGTGTCATCCGGTGGCAGCTGGTCCGGTGCGCAGGTCGACCGTAGGTGCCAACGGCAGTGGCTTGGCCATCGCTGGCCCAAGTCCCGCGCATGCGCACGCTGTGCCGCGCCAACACACCGCAGCAACACACCGCCTGGCGGCGAGCCGCCAGGCAGGTGTCGACGCAGGGCTTACGGCCGGGGTGGGGTTTCCTGCGGGTTGATCTGCGGATCGTTGCCGACCTGGGGGTCACAGCTGAACCAGGTTTTCTTGTCCTTCCGGCTTTCGTCCTCGACGATGATGGTCAGGAAGATCAGCGTCGGGACGCTATTGGCATTGGCGACATGCACGCTGCGGCCGTCGGGGCTGATCGTGGGTTCTCCGATCTGTTTCAAGGCATCGGAACTCAGCAGACTCTTGATCTTGAAATGCCTGGGGACCACGTCTTCATCGAAGTAATAGAGCAGCGTCGATGCCTTGTCGTTCTTATCCACGATCAGCAGGTCCGGGGCGAAGCTGTAGAAATATTCGCCAGCGCCGGTGTTGCCGCCGAATCCCACCCGTGCCACCGTGAGTTTGATCTTGAAATCCGTCATGAGCTGTCCTGTTCCTTGAGAAGCGGGGCATAGAGGGAGACGAACCCCGGGTGGCGGTAGCCCGCGTGATACAGCCATCCGAGCTGTTGCGTAACGGCGCTGCGCTGACCCAGATGCACCTGTGCGCGAATCCAGGGGTCCAGCAGGTTCTTGTCGCGGCTGTTGCCGATGTCCTTGCCCAACACCGCCACCGCGCGCTGCCACGCCGCGCGTGCACCGGCTGCGTCGCCGGCGGCGGCCTGCTGTTCGCCGTGCCAGACCAGCGCCTGGGCCAAGGCGGACAGGCCGAGCAGATCGTCCGGCCTGGCGCGGTGCAAGGCATCCAGCTGCGCAACGATCGGCGCAAGGCCGTCGGCATCGTTGCCGGCGCGCGCGCGCTGCACCCGCTGCAGGCGTAGCGCGATGATGGCGTCCAGCCATTGCCATTCCGGCAGCGGTTGCGCCTGTTTCAGCAACGCGGCCATGGTCTGCCGGGCCCGATCGAGGTGCGGCACCGCCAGTTCGGGGTGCCCGTCCAGCGCGGCCATCCAGCCGACCTGTGCGTCGGCATGCGCCAGATCGCGGCGCCAGGCGACATTGTCCGGCTGCAAGGCCACCAGCGCCTGCAGCATGCGCAGGCTGTCCTGCGCATCGGTCTGCGCCTGGCGCAGCTGGCCACGCGCCAGCGCCAGGTTGGAGACGCGGATCAATGCGCCGGCCAGACGCCTGCGCCAGGCGTGCGCGTCGGGATCGTGGTCGACCAGCACGCGCAGCATGGCGATCTGCTCGCGATAGCCCTGCTCGGCGGGGGCCAGCAGGCCCTGCATTTCCTGCGTCAGGCTCAGCCAGGACAGGCTGTCGACCAGCTCGTAGCGCAGCGCCGCGTTGTCCGGCGTGCGCGCCAGCAACTGGCGCTTGAGGGCGATCGAGCGTGCAAACAGGCCGATCGCCGCACCGGTCCGGCCCTGTTCCTTGGCCAGCGTGCCGAGGTTGTTGAGGGCGTAGGACAGCTCCAGTTGCCAGTGCGGGTCCTGCGGCGCGGCGCGCACCAGCTGCTCGCAGGCGGCCAGGTACTGCGACCAGTACCGCTGTGCCACAGGCAACTGCTTGCTCCTGTAGGCAAGATCCCCCAGCCAATACGCGGTCTGCCCGGTTTCGGCATGCGCCTCCAGGGACGCCGGTGCACGCGCACGCGCCTGCTCGGCAGTGGCGGCGGCACGCGTGAATGCCGCATGCGCCTCGTCCAGCTTGCCCTGGTTCATCAGCACCTCGCCGGTGGTGCGCAGCGCACGGGCGTGGTTGATCAGATCGCCCGGCTGCATGCTCGCGCTGGGCAGGTCTTCCAGATAGCGCAGCGCGCGGCTGCCCACGCTGTCGAGCAGCTTGAGGTTGCCCACCGTGCGCAACTGCTCGGCCAGGTCGCCCAGCATGTAGCTCACCAGTTGCTGGGCCTGGTCGCGCCGTTGTTCGGCCACCTGTTGCGCTTGCCGCGCCTGCCAGCCCAGCAGCATCGAGGCGCTTGCCAGTACCACCAGCAAGGTCGCCGCCGCCGCATACAGGCCGCGGCGGCGCCGTTGCGAGCGTTCGCAGGCATGCAGGAACGCGTGATCCAACGCGTCCAGATCCTGCGGCATGCGCCGCGCCGCCTCACGCGCTTCGCTCAACGGGCGGCCGCTGTTGAGCAGGTGATCGCTGCGCCGGCCTTCGGCAGCCCAGCGCTGTGCGGCCAGCTGCAGCCGCTTGCGCGCCTGCAGCAGGCGGCGGTTTTCGTGGATCCAGTCGGCCGCGCGCGGCCATTGCCGCAGCAAGGCCTCGTGCGCGACCGCAAACCCCGGCTCGCCGGCCACCAGTTCGCTGACGAACAGGCGCGCCTGCACGAAGGCATCCACCAGCACGCGCGCTGCGCCGTGCGCCGGCAGGGCCGACCACAGCGCACGCCGCGCGGTCACCGCATCGCTGTCGGGATGGATCACGCTCAGCAAGCTCAGCACCTCGCCCAACGCCGCCTGTGCAGCAGCGGGCAAGGCACGGAAGGTGTGTTCGGCATGGTGCGCCAACGCGCCTTCCAGCCCGCCCAATGCGCGGTAGGCGGCAAAGGTCAGCAGCCCGTCGTCGCTGCGTTGCGCGTGCAAGGCATGCAGCAGATGCTGCAGCAACGGCAGCGCATCGGGCTGGCGCGCGGTGGCATCGCGCAGCACATCGTCCAGCCGGCTGGCGCTGTCGCGGTCCTCTTCGAAACGCAGCCCGGCCATGGCCGCTGGCACGCGGATGATCTGGCCGATCTCGCCATCGCACGGCGCCAGCAGATCCACATGGCCGTCGCCGCGTTTGAGTTCGACGATCTGCGGCAACGCATCGATCAGGCGTGGGTAGAAATCGCTACGGGTGAGCATCAGCACCGCCACCTGCGCGCTGCTGCACAGTGCCTGCAAGGCGGCGGCCAGTGCGGCGCGGTCGGCATCGGTGATCCCGGGCGTGGCCACCAGCGCTTCTGCGTGGTCGATCACCAGCAACAGATGGCGCTGGGTCTGCGCGCTGTCGCGCGCTGGTGGGCGTTGACGCATCGCTTCGCCAATGGCTGCATGCAGCGGGGCAGGGCGCTGCAGCCACTCGGGCAACGCCGCCATCTGCGCCGGCGAAAACACCGCGCGCCCGCCGGGGGCCAAGTCGCCGAGTGCGCGCGCCAGCGTGTCGAGCACATCGCCGCCACGGCATTGCGCCAGGTTGCAGTACGCCACCGCAATGGCTTCCAGGCCATCCAGCCCGCCGGGCTGCGCCAGCAACGGCACCACGCCGGCGCGCAGCAACGAGGTCTTGCCGCAGCCGCTGGCGCCGCTCACCAGCACCAGCCCGCGCTGGCTGTGCAATTGCGCGCGCATCGCGCCCAGCACCTGCGCAATCGCATGGCTGCGGCCGAAGAAGACCTCGGCGTGTGCGGGATCGAACGCCTGCAGCCCCACGTACGGGCTGCCGTGTCCCCACACCTGCGTGCCCATCACCGCACCGCGATAATCGTCGGGAAACACCACCTTGGGCAGCAGCCGGTACCCACGCTTGCGGATGGTTTCGATGTAGCGCGGTTGGCGGCTGTCGTCGCCCAGCTTGCGGCGCAGTTGGGCGATGGTCTTGTGCACCGGGTTGTCGCCGTAGAAGCTGCCGTGCCAGACCTCGATCAGCAACTGCTCGGCGCTGACCACCTCGCCGGCGCGTTCGGCCAGCGCGATCAGCACTTCCATCATGCGCGGTTCCAGCGCGATGGTCTGGCCGTCGTCGATCAGCGCAAGCCGTTCCGGCTCGACCAGCAAGGGCCCAAGCCGAAACCGCGGAACAGAGCCCAGCTGCGTGACGCGCTCGCTTCGAAGAGACATTCGCTCGGATACCGGTCGCACGGTGGGAGGGGCCCCGACGATCGCCATCAGGCGCGGCCGGGCACGGCACGGCAGGCGCAAAAGTAGCACAGCCGCTGGCGCAGGAAATCGATGGTGATCGCCGTTCGTTCGCGCCCGTGCGTGGAAGATGCAGGCCCGGCCACGCGGCATGCCAGGCGCTGCAAGCGGGCTTCACGCATCCCCATACAGCGGCGTGTGGTGCGCCTCAGGCTGTTTCGCCAGCAGGCCAGCGATTAAGATGCCGCCAGCATCTTGCTGACCAGGAGTTCACGTTGATCATCCATCCCAAAGTGCGCGGCTTCATCTGCACCACCACGCATCCGCTTGGCTGCGAGCGCAATGTGCTCGAGCAGATCGCTGCCGCGCGCGCGCGCGGCGTGCGCAATGACGGCCCGAAGAAGGTGCTGGTGATCGGCGCATCCAGCGGCTACGGCCTGGCCTCGCGTATCACTGCCGCGTTCGGCTTCGGTGCCGACACGCTGGGCGTGTTCTTCGAAAAACCCGGCAGCCCCAGCAAGGCCGGCACTGCCGGCTGGTACAACTCGGCCGCGTTCGACAAGCACGCCAAGGCCGCGGGCCTGTACAGCAAGTCGATCAATGGCGATGCGTTTTCCGATGCCGCGCGTGCCCAGGTCATCGAGCTGATCAAGACCGAGATGGGCGGCCAGGTCGACCTGGTGGTGTATTCGCTGGCCTCGCCGGTGCGCAAGCTGCCGGCCACCGGCGAAGTGAAACGCTCGGCGCTCAAGCCGATCGGCAACACCTATACCGCCACCGCCATCGACACCAACAAGGACACCATCATCCAGGCCTCGATCGAGCCGGCCAGCGCGCAGGAGATCGAAGACACCGTCACTGTGATGGGCGGGCAGGACTGGGAGCTGTGGATCGACGCGCTGGAAGGCGTCGGCGTGCTCGCCGACGGCGCGCGCTCGGTGGCCTTCAGCTATATCGGTACCGAGATCACCTGGCCGATCTACTGGCATGGTGCGCTGGGCAAGGCCAAGGTCGACCTGGACCACACCGCGCAGCGGTTGCACGCGCGCCTGGCCAAGCGCGGCGGCAGCGCCAACGTGGCGGTGCTCAAGTCGGTGGTCACCCAGGCCAGCGCGGCAATCCCGGTGATGCCGCTGTATATCTCCATGGTCTACAAGATCATGAAGGAAAAGGGCCTGCACGAAGGCACCATCGAGCAGCTCGACCGCCTGTTCCGCGAGCGCCTGTACCGCGAAGACGGCCAGCCCGCCGAGGTGGACGCCGAAAACCGCCTGCGCCTGGACGACTGGGAATTGCGCGACGACGTGCAGGACGCCTGCAAGGCGCTCTGGCCGCAGGTCACCACCGAGAACCTGTTCCAGCTCACCGACTACGCCGGCTACAAGCACGAGTTCCTCAAGCTGTTCGGCTTCGAGCGCGACGATGTGGACTACGACGCCGATGTAGCGACGGACGTGAAGTTCGACTGCATCGAGTTGGGGTGAATCGGGAATCGGGAATGGAGAATCGCAAGAGCGGTTTCTCCGCGCTTGGAGTTCCCAGCCCGATGAGTTTGAAAACGGCCGGCAGATCATGCCGGCCGTCTTAATAGGGGCCGTGGTGGTGTTGCGTGGCCCTGCAGCGGGGCACGCGTTGAGACGGCGCGCTGCTGCATTGTTGCGTCGTGGCTCCCGGTGACTGGTTCGACGAGCTCGGTAACGCCTTCATTGCCAATGTGGTGGATGGCGCGACGTGGAGGCGCCGTACCCTCATCCGCCCTTCGTGCACCTTCTCCCGAGGGGAGAAGGGATCAGTCCACGTGTCGCTCACCGCCCCCGGAGACACGTACCTTTGCTTCAACGACACCGCCACCAATCCCGAACGATCACCCCTGATGCCGGCACCCGATGGACAAACTGATCGCTCATTTCTTACTGGCATTTCTCGTCAGCGCCGTGTGCGCCGTGCTGTTGCGCTTTATGCGAGTGCACTTTGCGCTGAAAGCCACCGCCAATTTTGCGATCACAACCGCGGTCGTTTGCGCTGCAGTGATGCAGGACGGCTCGGCGCCTCTTTGGCAGGATGCGCTGCTGATTGCCTCGTTTTTCAGCGTCCCGGCCTCGGTGTGCGTGGTGTTGATGAGCGCCGTCATGGCATGGGTCGCGAACAAGCGCCGCGCACGCGGTAGGCGTAAGGCGGCGATCTGAAGTGGAGCGGGGTAACAGATACAGCGGGCGGCCTGATGGCCCACCCAGTAGTTTTATTGGCCGCTGCTGGTCAGTTCGCGCCGCAGCGCGCTTCATACGCTGCAGCGTCTCAACCAGATAGGCCACCAGAAGACTGAAGCGCCAGCGCTTTCAGCTCTTACGATTCCCGATTCCCCACTCCCGATTTACCGCCTCACATCGAACCGCGCATCCCCCACGCAGGCCTGCACATCGGCCACCGACAGCGGATTGAAATCGCCGGGAATCGAGTGCTTCAGGCAGCCTGCCGCCAGGCCGAAGCGCACCGTGTCCTCCAACGGCCAGCCTTCGATCAGGCCGTGCAGCACGCCGGCGGCGAACGCGTCGCCGCCGCCGATGCGGTCGATGATCGGGCTCAGTTCCTCGCTGGGCGCGCGCGCCACCGCGCCACTGCGCGGCACCAGCAGCGCGCCCAGGCTGTGGTGGTCCACGTTGTGCGCCACGCGCTGCGTGCAGGCCATCAGCTGCAGCTGCGGGAATGCGGCAAAGGCCTGCTGCGCGGCCGCTTCCACACGCGCTTCCAGCGTGTCCTGCGGGAACTCGCCGCCCAGCACCACGCCGATGTCGCGGTAGTCGGCAAACACCACGTCCGCACAGGCGAACAGCTGGTGCAGGATGCCGCGCGCATCGCCCTGCCAGCGTTGCCATAGCTTGGGCCGGTAATTGCCGTCGAACGAGACCTTGACCCCGGCCGCACGCGCCGCGCGTGCCGCCGCCAGCGTGGCCTGCGCCACGTCCGCACCCAGTGCCGGGCTGACCCCGGACAGATGCAGCCACTGCACGCCGTCCAGCAGGGCCGGCCAGTCGTAGGCGTCGGCCGGAGCCAGCGCAAACGCCGAGTCGGCGCGGTCGTAGACCACTTCGCTGGGGCGGTGGAGCGCGCCGGTGGTCAGGAAGTACAGCCCCATGCGCCCGTCCACCCGCCGCACATGCCGTGTGTCCACGTCGTGGCGGCGCAACTCGCCCAGCACCGCCGCTCCCAGCGGGTTGTCGGCCACCGTGCTGACCATGGCCACGGCATGGCCGAAATGCGCCAGCGACACGCCGACATTGGCCTCGGCCCCGCCGCAATGCACGTCCAGCCGCGGCTGCTGCAGTAGCAGCTCATGACCAGGCGCCCCCAGGCGCAGCAACAACTCTCCAAAGCACAGGATACGGGCACGACTCATGCGGCAATTACCTCGGCTGTGTGGTGCGTCACGGTGTGGGGGAACCGCTGCGCGTCAGGATGACCATCGGTGTCATTCTAGCCGGCGCCTAACGCGCCGGGCGAGGCCCATGATGCGACGCGCAGTGACCGCTTGCACCCCTTTTGGGCAAATTTGGTGACGTTTTCTGCTGCGCTGCAAGATGTTACGGGAGGATTCAGCTGGTAACGTCTTTTTGACTAGCGGTGTCATTACCGCTCACAACCAGACTTTCATGTTGTTCATGGACCCTTGGGAGGGGAGTACATGCAATTTCGGACCACCCGCCGGAAGACACCGGTTACCTTGCTGGCGTTGTCGATCGGCCTTGCGCTGAGCGGCCATCTGGCAGCACAAGAAACCACCCAAGCGCCTGCAGAACCGGCCGTCGACCTGGACACCGTCACGGTGACCGGCTATCGCGCCTCGGTGGAAAAGGCCCTGGACATCAAGCGCGGCGAAGCCGGCGTGGTCGATGCGATTGTCGCCGAGGACATCGGCAAGTTCCCCGACCTCAACCTGGCCGAGTCGCTGCAGCGCATCCCCGGCGTGGTGATCACCCGTGAGGCCGGCGAAGGCCGCGCCATCTCGGTGCGCGGCCTGGGCCCGGAGTTCACCCGCGTGCGCATCAACGGCATGGAAGCGCTCACCACCGTGGGTGCCGGCGACCAGAGCGGCGGCACCAACCGCGGCCGCGGCTTCGACTTCAACGTGTTCGCCTCGGACCTGTTCTCGCAGCTGATCGCGCGCAAGACCGCCTCGGCCGATGTGGAAGAAGGCTCGCTCGGCGCCACCGTCGACCTGCGCACCGCGCGCCCGTTCGACTACAACGGCTTCACCTTCGCCGCCAGCGGCCAGGCCGCCTACAACGCCATGGCCGAGAAGGCCAACCCGCGCGTGGCCGCGTTGATCGCCAACACCTGGGCCGACAACACCTTCGGTGCCCTGCTGTCGGTGGCCTACACCGAGCGCGAGGTGCTGGAAGAAGGCGCCAACACCGGCCGCTGGGCCAACGGCCCCAGCAACGGCAACTTCAGCGCCGCCTCGCCGTACGCCGCAGCGCGCTCGGCCGATGTCTACCACCCGCGCTTCCCGCGCTACACCCAGCAGATCCACGACCAGCAGCGCCTGGGCGTCACCGGCTCGCTGCAGTGGAAGCCCACCGACCGCACCACGCTGTCGCTGGACGCGCTGTATTCCAAGATCGACGCCAAGCGCGACGAGCACTACATCGAAGCGATCTCCTTCAGCCGCAACCGCGACGGGCTCACCCCGCGCCGGCCGGAGCGCGACGGCAAGCCGGGCACCATCGTGCGCAACGGCGAGATCCGCAACAACGCGCTGGTCTATGGCGAGTTCGACAATGTCGATATCCGCTCGGAAAACCGCCACGACGAGTGGAACACCAAGTTCACCCAGGTCAGCCTGGACCTGGAGCATCGCTTCAACGACGACTTCAGCATCAATGCCCGGGTCGGCACCTCGCGCTCTGCGCACGAGAACCCGGTGCAGACCACCATCATCATGGACAAGTACGACGTCGACGGCTACAGCTACGACTACCGTGGCAACAGCCGCGCGCCGGTGCTGAACTACGGCATCGACCCGACCAACCCCGCCGGTTGGGAGCTGGCCGAAATCCGCCTGCGTCCGCAGTCGGTGGACAACGACTTCGACACCGGCCAGATCGACTTCAACTGGAACATCAGCCCCGGCTTCCGCCTCAAGGGCGGCGTGCTGGCCAAGAACTACAGCTTCAGCACCGTCGAGCTGCGCCGCGCCAACGAACTGGCCGTGCCAACCTTCGCCAACGGCAGCACCATCGTGCCGGCCGACCTGACCGAACAGGCCGGGCTCAAGGGCATCAACGGCAGCCCGTCCAGCTGGGTGGTGCCCAACCTGGATGCGGTGGCCGACCTGTTCGGCATCTACAGCAACAGCGGCACCTTCGCCGTGGCACCGCGCGTCAACAACAGCCGCAGCGTCGAGGAAAAGGACCGCGGCGTCTGGTTGATGGGCGAGTTCTCCACCGACCTGGGTTCCATCCCGCTGTCGGGCAACTTCGGCGTGCGCTACGTGGAGACCGAGCAGGAATCCACCGGCTATGCGCTGATCAACAACGCACCAGCGCTGACCACGGTGGGCCGCAAGTACGACAACACGCTGCCCTCGTTCAACCTGGTCGCCGAGCTGGCACCGGACCTGCTGCTGCGCCTGGGTGCGGCCAAGGTGATGAGCCGCCCGGGCCTGGGCAGCCTCACCCCCGGCGTGACCGTGGCGGTGGCCGGCGGCGCGCGCACCGTGGCCGGCGGCAACCCGGATCTGAATCCGATCGAAGCCACCAATGTCGACCTCGGCCTGGAGTGGTACTTCGACGAAGGCGCCATGCTCGGTGTCGGCCTGTTCTACAAGGACATCGAGAGCTTCATCCAGACCGCGCGCGAAGTGCGTCCGTACTCCAGCAGCGGCCTGCCGGCCTCGTTGCTGGAGGGCACCGGCGCCACCGTCAACGACGACTTCGCCTTCAGCATCCCGCTCAATACCCCGGGCGGCGAATTGAAGGGCGTGGAAGCCAACTACACCCAGCCCTTCACCTTCCTGCCGGGCAAGTGGGCCAACCTGGGCGTGCAGCTCAACTACACCTGGGTCGATTCGCAGATCCAGTACCTGGCCAGCAGCGGCGCACCGGTGATGAAGAACGACCTGCTCGGGCTGTCGCGCTCGTCGTGGAATGCCACGCTGTTCTACGAAGGCGACTCCTTCGCCGGGCGCGTGTCGGCCACCAACCGCGACGACTACCTCACCCAGGCACCGGGTGCGGAAACCGGCTTCAACGTCGACGGCGTGCACGGGATGACTGGCACCACCATCCTCGACGCCTCGCTGCGCTACAAGATCAGCAAGCAGCTGGAGCTGAGCCTGGAAGGCATCAACCTCACCAACGAAGCCTCCGACGAATGGGTGTCCTCGCCGCGTACCGGCCAGCTGCCGCTGCAGTACGCCGAAACCGGCCGCCAGTACCTGCTGGGCCTGCGCTACAAGTTCTGACCCGCTGTCTGCCCGCTGCGCACACGCGCAGCGGGCCCCGATCCGACGCCTGATCGCTGCGCATGCGTTGCCGTTGCCGCACGCATGCAACGCGGTGGGCGTGATGTTGGAAGCGTCAGGCACCACGCAGCGGACAGTCGCCTGACGACTGCGCAGCGGTGCTGCCGGTCGCTCATCTCGACGCCGGTGGCCCGTGGGGAGGCTGAGCGCGTCATTGCAGCCAGTGCCATTGGAGTGAGTGCATCATGCAAGCCCGTTTGCGTCGTCCCGCCGCCGAGGCAGGCGTCCGCCTGTCCGCCGCACGTTTGTCGGTAGCCATCGTCCTGGCCTTGCACGGTGTGAGCGCTGCCGCGCAAACCGTCGGCCCGCCGGCCACACCCACCGATGCGGTCGACCTGGACCGCGTGCAGGTCAAGGCCACCTACCGCGAAAGCCTGCAGCAATCGCTGGACGCCAAGCGCTACAGCGTGGAGCAGGTGGATGCCATCTATGCCGAAGACATCGGCAAGTTTCCCGATCTGAACCTGGCCGAATCGATGCAGCGCATCGCCGGCGTCTCCATCGACCGCGAGGGCGGCGAGGGCAAGCAGATCTCCGTGCGCGGCCTGGGTTCGGATTTCACCCGCGTGCGCATCAACGGGCTGGAAGCGCTGGCTACCGCCGGCAGCGGCAGCGATGGCGTCAACCGCAGCCGCGGTTTCGACTTCAATACCTTTGCCTCCGAACTCTTCAGCCGCGTCACCATCAGCAAGACCCAGTCGGCGCAGATGGACGAAGGCTCATTGGGTGCCACGGTCGACCTACGCGGCTCGCGCCCGTTCGACTTCGACGGCTTCGAAGCGGCCGCGTCCACGCAATACGGCTACAACGATCTCTCGCGGGAAAAAGACCCGCGCTTTTCCGGTCTGATCAGCAACATCTGGGCCGATGGCCGCGTCGGCGCGCTGATGTCGGTGTCCTACAGCGAGCGCCATCTGCGCGAGGAAGGCTACAACCCGGTGCGCTGGGAGCACGGCAACTACCGCAACTCCAACCAGAGCACCGCCACCAACAACGGTACCTACGGCTTCTGTTCGCCGGTGGGCTACAACCCGCAGACCCCGCGCAACCCGCTGGCCAACGAAACCCCTGCCGGGGTCGGCTCGCAGGCCAACCAGGACCGCAACAACGGCTGGGGCAGCTACGGCATCAGCGCCACCAACTGCGGCACCGGCATTGCGCGCCCGGCCAACACGCCGGAGAACATCCAGGCCTATGAAACCGCCACCAATGCCTGGATTCCGCGCTACCCGCGCTACATCCGCACCGATCACGAGATCAAGCGCCTGGGCGTCACCGGCGCGCTGCAGTTCAAGGTCAGCGACGACACCCTGCTGAACTTCGACATGCTGTATTCCAAGCTGGACAAGGACCAGCGCGAAGACTCGGTCGGTGCCAACCTGCACCGCACCGCCAACTTCGGCGGCAAGACCCAGATCGCGGTGCGCGAAGCGCAGGTGGACGACCAGAACCGCCTCACCTATGGCGTGTTCGACAACGTCGACTTCCGCACCGAATCCAGCAACATCGAAGAATCCACCGAGTTCAAGCAGTTCAGCCTGGACCTGCAGCACCGCTTCAACGACCAGGTGCGCGTCAATGCATTGGTCGGCCACTCGACCTCTGACTACGAACGCCCCGAGTTTTCGATGGTGAGTTTCGACAACACCAACCTGGACGGCTTCGTGCTGGACCGGCGCGGTGGCGGCGACTACCCCAGCATGAGTTTCCCGTTCGACGCGGGTAACCCGAATAACTGGCAGTGGCTGGGCTACGGCGCAGTGCCGGTCAACAGCAACGGCACCGCGCGCGGCACCAACATCAGCGAGGTGCGGCTCAACCCGCAGTCGGTGGGCAACACCTTCGACACCGCCAAGGTGGATCTGGAATTCAACATCAGCCCCACCTTCACCTTCCGCACCGGGCTGGCCTACAAGAACTACGACATGGACACGTCGGAGTCGCGCAACATCTCCTACGGGCGACTGGCGCAGGCACTGCCGGCCGGTGTGGGTGTGAATGAGCTGAGCACTAATTTGGCCGGCTTCGGCCGCAGCTTGAACGGCAGCTTCCCCACCACCTGGGTGATCCCGGATTTCCAAAAAGTCGCCGACCTGCTCAACATCAATTGCGATTGCGACACCGGCGTGCCGGGCGGCGACTACCGGCTGGCCGATGTCGGCCACTTCGGCTCGTCCAACAACAATTTCGCCGTCAACGAAAAGAGCCTGGGCACCTACCTGCAGCTGGACTTCAACACCGACCTGTGGGGCCGCGCGCTGCGCGGCAACCTGGGCGTGCGCTATGTGCAGACGCAGATCGCCGCCAGCGGCTATGCGCCGTGCACGGCCACCGCGGCCGGTGCGATTTCGCCCAACTGCCAGTCGTTCTTCGGCGTGGCCAGCGCCACCGCCGCGGCCGGCGAGCGCCTGCTGGTGCCCACCACCGTCAACCACCACTACCGCGACATCCTGCCCTCGTTGAACCTGTCCTGGGATGTCAGCGACGAGGTGGTGCTGCGCTTGGGCGCGGCCAAGACCATGGCGCGCCCCACGCTGGCATACCTGTCGCCCAGCGTCAGCGGCGGCCCCACCCAGTACTTCGACGACGGACGTTTTTTCTCGATCAACCTGGGCAACCCCAAGCTCGACCCGTTCCGCTCCACCAACTACGACCTCAGCGCCGAGTGGTACTTCCGCGAGGGCTCGCTGCTGTCGGCGGCGGTGTTCTACAAGGACATCGACAGCTACGTGCAGCGCACCCGCGTGCTCAGCACCTGGGAAGCGATGGGCTACTCGCTGGACCTGCTGCCGGCCGGCTTCACGCCGGACACCATCTTCAACGTGCAGAGCTACTTCAACACGCCCGGCGGCCCGCTCAAGGGCTTCGAGCTGACCTACCAGCAGGCGTTCGATTTCCTGCCCGGCTTCTGGCGCAACTTCGGCGTGCAGCTCAACTACACCCAGGTCGATTCCAAGATCAATTACCTGTTCAGTACCGCCGGCAGCAGCAATACCAGCATCACCACCACCGCCACCGAGCGCGACCTGCTCAACCTTTCGCCACAGTCCTACAACGCCACCGTCTATTACGACGACGGCCGCTTCAGTGCGCGCGTGTCCACCAGCTACCGCGATGGCTACATCAACAACATCCTCGCCCAGGAAGACGTCTACGACCTGGATGGCAAGCGCCTGGTCACGGCCGACGTGACCGGCAAATACAGCGTGGAAAACGTGGATTTCAACATGTCCTACAAGCTCAACGACCAGCTGTCGCTGACCTTCGAGGCCATCAACCTGCTCGACACCCCCGACCGCCGCTACGTCGATTCCACGCTGGAACTGCCCGACAAGTACACCGTCACCGGGCGCCAGTACTACATCGGCGCGCGCTACAAGTTCTGACAGGAGCAACGCATGCAACCGCATCGCAGGATCGTGTTACGTACTCTCGCTGCCACCGCCTTGCTGGCCGGGCTGTCGCTCGGCAGCACGACCGCCATCGCCGCAGACCCGGTCTACACCGTGGCCAAGCAGGGCAGTGCCGGCTACCGCACCGTGCAGGCCGCCATCGATGCCGCCGTGCAGGGAGGCAAGCGCGCGCAGATCAACATCGGCGCCGGCACCTACCAGGAACTGATCGCGGTGCCGTCCAACGCACCGGCGCTCAAGCTCACCGGTGCCGGCGCCACCCAGACCATCATCACCTACGACAACTACGCCTCACGCATCAATCCGGCCACCGGCACCGAGTACGGCACGTCCGGCTCGTCCAGCGTCATCATTGCCGGCAACGACTTCACTGCCGAGCAACTGAGCTTCGGCAATCACGCCGGCCCGGTCGGGCAGGCGGTGGCGGTGCGCGTGGATGGCGACCGCGCCGCGTTCCGCAACGTGCGTTTCGTCGGCTACCAGGACACGCTGTACCTGCGCGGCGCCAAGCTGTCCTACTTTCTCGACTGCTATGTCGAAGGCACCGTGGACTTCGTGTTCGGCGCCGGCACCGCGCTGTTCGAGAATGTGCAGCTGCACTCGCTGGGCGACGGCTATCTCACCGCTGCCTCCACCCCGCAGGAGAGCGCACGCGGCTTCGTGTTTCGCAATGCGCGCGTCACCGCTGCCAGCGGCGTGTCGCGCGTGCACCTGGGCCGGCCGTGGCGCCCGTATGCCAGCGTCAGCTTCATCGGCAGCCAGCTCGGCGCGCACATCCTGCCCGAGGGCTGGAACAACTGGGGCAACGCCGCCAACGAGGCCACCGCCCGCTACAGCGAGTACCAGAGCAGCGGCGCCGGCGCCAACCCGTCGCGCCGCGTGAAGTGGTCGCGCCAGCTCACTGCTGCGCAGGCCGCCGCGCTGGACCGCAACACCATCCTCGGCACCTGGAGGCCGTTCTGATGCGCAAGCTCACCACCTTCGCCCTCGCCACCGCGCTGCTGCTGGCACCGCTGTCCGCACTGGCCGACAAGATCGCCGACAACATGCTGTTGCTGCAGACTGCCTCCGGTGGTTGGTCCAAGCAGTACAAGGGCGTCGCCGTCGACTACAACCGCACCTTCACCGCTGCGGAAATCGCCGAGCTGCAGCAACCCGGGCGCAAGGACGACGCCACCATCGACAACAAGGCCACCACCTACGAGATCGGCTACCTCTCCACCCTCTACAAGACCGAGAAGAACGCCAAGTACGTGGCCGCCGCCAAGCGCGGCGTGGACTATCTGCTCACCGCGCAATACGCCAACGGCGGCTGGCCGCAGTTCTACCCGGACCTGTCGTCCTACCATCACCAGATCACCTACAACGACGATGCAATGGTGCGCGTGCTCAACCTGCTGCAGGACATCAGCGAGGGCAAGGGCGACACCGGCGCGCTGCTGCGTGCCAGCCACGGTGCACGCGCCCGCCAGGCGGTGACCAAGGGGCTGGAATGCGTGCTCGCCACCCAGGTCAAGATCGGCGGCACGCTCACCATCTGGGGCGCGCAGTACGACGAGGTCACGCTCAAGCCGGCCAAGGCACGCGCGTATGAGCTGGCCTCGCTGGCCTCCAGCGAGTCGGTCAGCATCGTGCGCTTTCTGATGCGCCAGCCCACCCCGTCCGCGCAGATCAAGGCATCGGTCGAGGCCGCTGCACGCTGGTTCGACACCCACCGCATGCGCGACCTGGCCACCAAGAAGATCGACGACCCCACCCAGGAAACCGGCCAGGACGTGATCCTCATCGCGCAACCGGGTGCGTCACTATGGGCACGCTTCTACGACCTGCAGAATCAACGCCCGCTCTACGCCAACCGCGACGGCAAGGCCTTGACCGAGTACATGCAGGTGCCCAACGAGCGCCGCGTCGGTTATGCCTGGCACGGCACCTGGCCGGACAAGCTGTTGAAGGACGACATTCCCAAGTGGCGCACCGCCAACGGTCTGTAAGTGCGTCGTCGCCACCGCGTGCAAGCGCACGGTGGCTGTTTTACGTTTTGGAATTGACGAGGTGAGCGTGTCGAAGTTCTTGTTGGGAATGCTGTGCCTGATCGCGCTGCCGGTGAGCGCGGCCACCACCACCGCGCCGGAGCTGTTGTTCCGGGTGTCGGCCGACCGCGACCTGCAGGCCGATGTCGCCCGCGGCGACGGCGTGCCCAACTTCCGCGACAAGATCACGCTGGTGCCCACCGGCAAACGCGGCAACGCCATCGAATGGGCCGACGACGGCGTGCTGTCGTGGAATGCGCCCGGCAACCTCTACACCCAGCGCGGCACGCTCGGCTTCTTCTGGCGCGCGCGTTATCCCGTGGGCGAAGCGCCGTTCGTGATCTTCCGCGTCGGCTACGCCGACCACACCAGCTGGGACATGGCCTGGCTGCGCATCGACTGGAACGGCCACGGCTTCGATGCCTTCGTCACCGACGCCAACCTGGCGCGCACCCGCGTCTCCTTCAAGCTCGACAAGGCCCCGGCTGCCAGCGACTGGACCCACATTGCGTTTGCCTGGGACGAAACCCGCGGCGTGCGCCTGTACGTGGACGGTAAGGAAGCCGCACGCGTGGACTGCGGTTCGCCCTGCGCCAACGGCGGCGCGCTCGACTTCGACGCCGCGTTGGACCAGTTCGGCCTGGCTGGCCGCGTGATGTCGCCGCACCAGGTGCAGAGCCGCTACAACTTCCTGCGCGGCAGCGACGTCGACGAGATCCGCATCTACGACCGCATGCTCGACGCCAGCGGCGCCGCCGCGCTCGCACGCCTGCAGGAGCCCGCCACTGCCGAGTCCGCGCCAACCGACAAGCAACACGCCGCCTTCCTGCACCGCTTTGGCTGGGACAACGGCCACGCACCACCACTGCTGGATGCGCCGGTCACCCGCATCCGCAAAGTGGAGTTCAATGATGCGCGCGACCTCAAGCAATGGATGTGGAAGGCCACCGACGGCATTGCCGAAACCACCTGGCCCGGCGTCTACAACCGCTCGCGCCTGCCGGGGCGCGACGACTACTTCCAGCTGCCGGACTGGAACACCTACGTCGAAGGAGGCAAGGCGCTGGATCTCACCCTGCCGGACGAGCCGGTCAACCGCATCGAGCTGCGCGGCGCCGCCTACGGCCAGGCCACATACGCCGCGCCCAACGCGCAGCCGCAGCCGCTGTTCGCGCGCAGCCAGGGCGTGGTGCGCAGCGTGGACCAGTTCCCCGCGCGCCGCGGCGGCACCCTGCGCTTTGCCAACACCGCGCAGGAAACCCCCATCCAGGAAATCTGGGCCTACAACGTGCAGCCGGGCGAGGTGCCCAAAGGCAGCGCGCAACTCAGCTACACCGTGCGCAGCGACATCCAGCCCGACTACGACAACCTCGCCCCCTTGCGCGATGTCATCGCCGGCCGCTACCCGCCAGGCGAGCGGCAGACCGTCATTGCGCTGCCCACCAAGGCACCGGCGCGCAAGCGCCCCAGCGACAAGGCCGCAGCAAGCGCGCAGCAACCCATCGTGCACATTCTGGTGCCCTCCAGCCTGGGCGACCCGCCGCCGGACCAGGCGCTGATGCGCAGCTGGTCCTACGGCTGGGAGAACATGCACGACGGCCTGGACGGCATCGCCATCACCCTGCCGGCACTCAACCTGCCGGCCACCCACAACGGCAGCATCCCGCTCAACATCCGCATCAAGGACCCCATCTGGCCCGCGCGCGACATGATCGATGTCTCGGTCGCGGTCGCCCCCGGCCAGGCCCGCACGCTGTGGCTGGACCTGCGCGACCGCATCCTGAGCAACGACAGCCTGATGCTCAGCATCGCCGCCGCCGCGCCCGGCTTTGACGCCAACGCGCTCGACGGCACCCAGCTGCAACTGGTGTTCAAGCCGCGCGCCGAGGCCATCACCGAGCACGTCGCCGACCGCTTCAACCAGGTCAAGGACAACTGGGGTTTTCTGGTCGAAGAGCACACCACCTCCAAGCGCCAGCTGCTCTACAAGCGGCTGGATGCCGACATCACCGACCTGCTGCGCGTCGACCCGGACCACGCCCTCGGCCGCGAATACTGGAACGACATCAGCTACGCCAACCAGGGCGCGTTGCCTGTCGAGCTGCCCACCGTGCCCAAGGGCGTGCCCGCCTGGGCGTTCTGGCAGCTGCAAGACCTCAGCGCCACCCGCCGCTACATCCGCTGGTGGATCGAGCAGCGCCAGGTGGCCTACGGCGATTTCGGCGGCGGCATCTCCGACGACTCGGACCTGGTGCAGCAATGGCCCGGCGTCGCCCTGATGGGTGTGGACCCGGACATGCTCAATGCCTCCATGCTGGCGTTGTCCGATGCCAACTACCGCAACGGCATGTTCACCAATGGCCTGTCCACCATCGAAACCGACGAGCTGCATTCCTACGAAGAGGGCATCAACCTCAACAGCGCCCTGCTGTACCTCAACTGGGGCGACCCACGTACCGTCGAGCGCCTGATGGAAACCGTCAAGGCCTTCGACACCATCATCCAGGTCAACCCGCAAGGCCATCTTCTGTTTGCCAGCAACTGGTTCGGCGGCCGCAAGGTCTACCGCGAGCCCAACTGGCAATGGCAAAAACCGTACTCCTTTCCCATCGTGCACCCGGCCATCCTGCTGGGCGGCTATAACGCCGACCCCAACAGCCGCCGCATCGTCACCGGGTTAGCGGATGGCTATCTCGCCCACGCCTACACCAACGCCAAGGGCAACTGGGCGCTACCCAACGAGATCAATTGGCAAACCGGCAAAACCCGCGGCGGCGAACTGTTCGAAGGCAGCGGCGGCGCCGACACCTTGCACACCTTCTGGGCCGCCTACCGCTTCACCGGCGCAGATCGCTATCTCAAGCCGATTAACTACCGCGTCGCCAACAGCGGCCCCAACGGCCTCTCCCTGCTTAACGAAAACTTCCTCGACGTCATGGGCAAGCGCAGCGATTGGAGCGCCAAGCTCATCGACGCCGCAAACAAGGACGACGGCAGCGCCCCGGACTTCCCGCACCATGTGGCCTGGGAACAAACCGGCAATCTCGAGTATCTCGCCGCCACTTACCGCAGCGAGGCGCGCGAGAAACTGCAGAACTTCTACATGAACACCGAAGGCCACTGGTGGAGCGACCGCGTGGAATCCCCCACCGTCAACCTGCAACGCGCCCGCCTAGGCGGTGTGGCGCTCAAGCGCAACCAGACCTACCCCGGCCACACCGTCAGCTGGCGCTTTGCCGATCCGGAGGCCGCTACGCAATTAGCCATCGCCATCCCCGCACCCCAGCAAGACCGCTTCACCGTCATCGCCTACAACACCTCCAACAAGACTCAGCGCGCCAGCATGACCGGCTGGAACGTCGCCCCGGGCCAATGGCGCATCACCCAAGGCGTGAGCAAAGGCAATGACGGCAAGCTCGACAGCAACGCCAAGACGCAAGAGCGCGCTTTCGAAAAAAGCGCATCCATCGACATCGACTTCCCCGCAGGCCGCACCACCGTCCTGCAGCTCGAACGCATCGCAGCCACCACCCCGGTTGAACTACGCCCGGACCTGGGCATCGGCTATGGCGACGTGCGTGTGACTGCCGATGCCATCGAGGTGACCGTGCACAGCCTCGGCCATGCGGATGCGCCAGCTGGGTTTGTGGTGTTGGAGGATGCGCGTGGCAAGGAGCTGGCAAGAGCGGCGTTCCCGGCGTTGGAGGCTCCGCGGAATTTAGTGCCGAAGACGGCGGTTGTGCGGCTGCCGGTGCCGGGTGGTAGCGTTAGTAAAGGCGCGCGGTTGCAGTTGGTGACAGAAGGCGAGATTGCTGAGGTGACTCAACGCAATGACACGTTGGCGTTGCCTTGAAGTAGGCAACGAGCCCGACTTTTGGATTCTAGATCTCGACGCTAGGCTGAAAATAAATCGGTGTAACAGGATGAGCCCGCTAGAACGCGGCTCAACGCCTGGCGTCAGAGGCAGATACGCAGCTGAAAAGCGATTAGCTTCAAACAGGTTTAGCGATTGACCTCGCTCAGGGAGTTGGCGAGGATCACGTTATGCCGCGCTTAGGCGGTCCAACAGTAGTTAGGCCACACAGTAAGAGAGTCTTAAATTTGAGCAAATGGAACTTGCCTACTGAGTGGCAACGATTGTGTGATGGATCCGCTTGTCCAATTTGCGTTCGCGGCCAGTCTCTCGACATCATCGACACATTAGATGCGTCATGGCTCACCATGTCGGGACGTGCACCAATGGTCGGATACGTCTGCCTTGTATCCCGCGCGCATGCTGTTGGTCTACACGACTTTAGCGTCACTCAATCAGCAGCATCTACGCAGGACGCGCATCGCGTCTCGTCCGCCCTGTCTTCTGTCACAGGTTCCGTCAAGCTCAACTACGAGATTCATGGCAACACTCTGCCGCACCTGCACATACACTTCTTTCCACGGTACGCTGGCGACCCATTTGAGGGGCATGCCATTGAGCCATCTCGGATTACCCAGCCATTCTATGAGCGCGGGCAGTTCGCTCCTCTCAAGGCACAGTTGGTTCAGGCGTTGGGCGCAGGTGCAGCCTAACAATTCATTCAAGCCGAACCGGATTCGCCAGTTGGCTTAATTCAGACGTTATGTCGCAATGGAGTTTTTTCGCATGAACCTTTTTACGCAACTGGTGTACGTGATAGGGCGCATCAATCCCAACGGTGTTGAGATGCTTGGGACAGGATTCTTGGTAAGTAACGACGGCCTCATCGCGACTACACATCACGTGGTCGGTTCGACTTCCGCGAACCTCGTGATTCTCGCCCCGCATACCAATGACATAGATGCGTTCCAAGACTTGAGTGACGACAGTTGCGCCACCGTCCCTGTCATTGTGAAAGAGATCGACCCGATCAGAGATCTGGCACTGCTCAAGGCCGATATCAACGTTCAAGCTCCTATCCCGACGTTGGGGAGCTTTGATGCAGTTCCTGTCGGGGAGGAGATTGGGATTTTTGGGTTTCCGCATTGTGTTGAAGGGAGACGGGCGCTCACCTTTCAGAAAGCAGAGATCGGCGCAAAAGTTCTCATCGCCGCGAACGGCGTAAAGTCAAAGCATGCCGTAATCAATACTCAATCTAGGCCGGGACAGTCTGGCAGTCTTGTTTTTTCACCAAAGATCGAGTCGATATGTGGCGTGCTGGTCGGAGCATGGGTGCCTGGGCAAGGCGGAATTTCGCTTGGGGGCATCAATCCTCGAGAGCTTCACCAGACGACGCAGTGTGTATCTGCCGAGTACATCAAGGGAATGCTGTAATGAGAGGAATCAGTGTTGCAGAGCAGGATGTGAATGTCTGGCTTGCTGAGTTGAAGCCTTACCAGCAACAGACACTTGAGGTGTTTTTGGCAACCGATACTATCGAAGCTTCAGCGGAGCGGTGGCTGAGTTCCACTGGCTCGCCAAACATCGCCCCCTTTGGTGGCGCAGCCGATCACAAACCATTTTGGAGTCGCTTCAAGGACGAGTTTCATCGGTTCATTTGTGATGACATGGCATACGTCGAGGAGCGAAAAGCCCTATCATCGGAGTCTTCTGTAGCGAAGGCGATGATGATCAGCGTCATATCTGCTGCAATCGGTGCCACCATCGGCTATTCATCAACACTATTGGCTCCAGCGGTTGCCTTGTTGCTTTGCTTGGTCGGCAAGATGGGTGTAAATGCCTACTGCAGTGCGGGCTAACAACTCGCTCGGCAGCATCAATCGCCTCGCGATTGATGCTGCCGCTTAGCTCACGCGTTAGGCCGCAAGGGAGACCGCGTGGAAGGCACAACCAACAAGCTCCTCATCGTCGGCGGCGCACTGAGTGGCGTTGCAGCACTGGCACATCTTGCGTGCTTAGTAGTGGGCGCGCCACTGTTCCGCCTCTTGGGCGCCGGAGAGCAGATGGCGCAACTTCACGCTCAAGGCAGCTGGTATCCCACAGTGGTCACGCTCGCAATCGCCACCGTCTTGGCCACTTGGGGAGCGTACGCGCTCTCGGCCGCGGGCGTATTCCGGCCGTTTCCGCGACGTCGAACAGTCCTTTCGGCGGTCACAGGTATTTACATCGTTCGCGGTGTGGCATTCGTCCCGATCATGGCTTACTTCCCTGGCAACAGCCTCACGTTCTGGGTCGTGAGCTCGGCGATCTGTCTCGCCATTGGTCTGGTGCACCTTGTGGGACTTCGCCAGTCGTGGGGCAGACTACGTCAGCTTGCGGCCTAACAATTCATTCAAGCCGAACCCGCTTTGCGGGTCGGCTTAATTCTGCCGTTAGGCGCTCAACCAAAGCTCGAAGGAAAGTTTGATGTCTCTCGAAAATAGTTCTGCCATCGTCAACGCTGCGGCCGACCAGATGAAAGCTGCGCAACAGCGCCTTATCGACCAAGGATTCACTGTTAAGGAAGCAGAATCCAAGGTAAAAGGCAATTTCAACAGGATTAATCTCAACGCAAATTTAACAATGACCATTGATGAGCTTTGCAGTTGACCCGACGCCATCAAATTCACAGGCCAAGCTCGCTATCATTGGAACTTAACCTAACAACTCGTTCAGGGCGGGCGGCTACGCCGCCGCCTAAGT
Source organism: Xanthomonas sp. CFBP 8151 (assembly GCF_011761885.1). NCBI lineage: Bacteria > Pseudomonadati > Pseudomonadota > Gammaproteobacteria > Lysobacterales > Lysobacteraceae > Xanthomonas > Xanthomonas sp. CFBP 8151. The sequence continues at coordinate 1,174,265 of NZ_JAASQZ010000002.1, read as the reverse complement.
CAAGCGTTATGCCCCAAGATCAAAGGCCAAGAGTTCTCGCTGGGCCCACTACAAGCGCATCAAGGCTTGGCGCTATGCAGTCAAGGCCGCAATTAAGCGAGCGCTGGGGAACGGATTGGACCGGCGCGCCGGCCGAAGGCGGGCGGCATGCCGTCGTACCGGCCGAGTTTGTGATGCCGGAGGATGCGCGTGGGAAGGAGTTGGCGCGGGCGGGTTTTCCCGCGTTGGAGGCTCCGCGGGATTGAGTGCCTAGGGCGGCGGTTGTGAGGTTTGCGGTGCGAGGCGGTAGCAATGCTAAGGGTGCGCGTTTGAGGTTGGTAACGGAAAGAGAGGTTGCCGAGGTGACTCAAAGCAACAACATGCTGGAGGTGCCTTGAAAGTAGGCAACGAGCTTGAGTGCCGGATTTCTTGGATCTCGGCGTTAGGCCAATCAAGCCGGGGGCGTTGGATGAGTCCGCTAGAACGCGGCTCAAGATTTGGCGTCAGAGGTAGAGACCCAGCTGAAGAGCCATGAGCTTCAAACTCTCGTGGCGATTGACCACGGCCAGGCAGTCGGCGAGGATCACGTTATGCCGCGTTTAGGGGCCGCAGTAGTTAGACATAGACAGGGAGGTAAGCAGATGCTGGTTGCAGCAAAACTTCGTCAGGCACGGAGAAACGCACTTTCCGACCGCCTTTGTATTGAGTGGGAGCAGCACTTGGGCTACAACGCCGGCAAGTACGCTTGTACACAGTGCTTAGAGGAAAAAGAGGCTCTGAGTGGAATAAGCGAGCATCATATGCCTGACAACCCATTCAAGCCGAATTGCCAAGTAACTTGGCTTGATTCAGTCGTTAGGCCCCAGTCTACTTAGCAACCGCGCGCAAGGAGAACACATGTCCCAGTACGCGTTCTGCCAGATTATTGCAAACATCAATTCGCTTTTGGAAGCCGGTGGCATAAAAGATCAGAAGGGGTACACGCTTGCTGAGTGGGACAGAGAAGGCTTTGTCGGCTGGGACGCCGCCCTCAATACCTACTTTCTACAGCTAGATGTTGGCGATCCTCCAGCATGGTGGATCATTAAACCCAATGGCATCCGATCATTTGATGAGCTCTGTCTTCTGATCAACGAGCTATTCCAGCAGCCACCAGGTATCTTCCACTTCCAGAACGTGATAAGGCAAGCGTGACCGGGAGCGAGCTGCTGGCTAACAATTTTCTCAGGCCGAATTTTTACTTTGCTGTGCGTCTTAAATTGGGTGTTTAGACTGAGTTGAGAAATATATGAGGCCTATCCTAAACTGGCTCGCCGCAGCAGCCTCGCTCATCGGCTTGTTCTTCACGCTTCGGCCGCCAAATGGTGAGCTTTCGAATGCGCAGATAGGCTTCGTCGGCTTGATATTGCTAATATTCGGCTTGGCTGCGGCTGCTGATATTCGCAGCGAGCGTCGGCGCGCAGCTAAGAGCTATAAAAACTCCGCAAGTATTAATGATTATATGTACACGATGCTTCATAAGAGCGGAAAGTGCGAAATATGCTCTCGCGATGCCAGCTGGATTGACGATAAACGAATCTACGCGCTCTTGCAGCAGAAGGCGGTGCGTGGCGAGTTGACATTCCTGATCCATCACTCGACCCGGGAGATTCGCTCTCTCGCTCAACTCGGCGCCGAAGTGATTGAGTACGGCGTTCTTGGTTTCGAGCCGGTAACTCGATTCACAGTGGTAAATGCCGGAAACCCCGCTTCATCCTACGTGGCTATCGATCGCAAGAAGCCAAATGGGCCACATATAATTGAGGAGTTGGATTCATCGCATCCGACATATTCGATGGCGCGGGACCTGATTCGATCCATCCGAGCAGCCAATGATCTATCTTAGAAAAAATAAGAGTTTGTCTCGCATCACTCGTGAGTGGGACGCCATTGCAAATTTACGTGAGCAGCAAATTGCGTCAGGCCGAGATCACAGCGCGAACTTCGTTCTTGCGCCCGCGATACTTGAGTCGCTGCCAAGATCCAGCTCGCTGGTAGACATCGGATGTGGCACCGGCTGGCTTACATCGCGAGCAGCGCCACGCTCTAAGCTTGCGGTTGGGGTGGATCCGAGCCCGGAGTCTATCGCTATCGCACAAACTCTTCATGCCGGAGCCTCAATCAGTTATCGGGCAGAAACGGTTGAGCAATACGCACGTCGTCGCACCCGCCCACAGTTCGATACTGCAATCTCAAACATGGCAGCGAGTAGCGCCCCTGACTTACAACAGTTTTTTTCGGCCTCACGTCGGTTATTGCGGAAGGGCGGCCAGCTCATCGCAACATTTCCCCACCCTTGCTTCTGGCCGCTCTATTGGGGCTACGCGTCACATCCAAAGTTCCGTTACGGCAGCTCCTTCGCTGTAGAAGGACAGTTCAAAATCCGCAACCAATCTACGCAGATGGTGACGACTCACTTTCACCATCCATTAGAGCTCTACTTTTCTACATTGACGCGTGCGGGATTCGAGGTGGAAACGGTGCGCGAGCTATCTGGCCGCGGATTTAAACTGCCCAGGTTCATGCTGGTTTCCTCGCACGCTGTCTAACAGGTTGTCCAAGCCGACGCCGCATCGCGGCAAAGCTTCGAATGACGGGCCAGGCTAACTCAAAAATCCAGTCTAATCACTGCAGTTGCGAAGCAGGGAATAATTGTGTGGTAAACCAACGAGATGCTAGAAGGAGTAAGACATATGAGCCGACCGATCATTGCCTTTTTCGTCTTCAGTCTCGTGCTTGCCACAGGGCCATTGCATGGTCAGAACATCACAGAAAAGGCGAACCCAACAGCAGTTGCCAGCGTTGAGTTGCCGCCCGAACTTGATCGATTACTCCGTGATTATGAGAGCGCATGGCGTAAGGGCGACGCGAGCGCGCTTGCTGCGTTGTTTGCAGAAGATGGCTTTTTGCTGCAAAGCGATCATCCCCCAATCCGGGGCAGGGCAGCTATTCAAGCGGCCTACGAAGGTAGCAGCGGAGGCCCCTTACGTTTGCGCTCACTCGGGTTTTCCGCCGAAGGTAATGTCGCCTACATCATCGGTGCGTACGGCTACGGAGATGCGCCCGGCGACATAGGAAAGTTCACTCTTACGCTGCATCGGGATTCCGGCAAGCGGTGGTTGATCTTCTCGGACATGGACAATCTTAATGCTGCGGCCAAACGGTAGTCCGCTGCATGGTGTGAAGCGAGCAAGAACAGGAGCGATCTGCAGGTTCTTCGTAGTGGCCGCACTCAAAAATCATCGTCACTTCATAGCTCGAAGCAGTTGACATCCCAACAAACCCGCAGCAATCTCTACCACAAGGAGCGTAGAAACTCCTAAGACAGCGGTACCCACCTCCGAAATCCCGGTGGGTTTTTTGTGCCTGCAGTGTCCTGCTGGCGCAGCCGACGCGATGCCTGCGTCGGGAGGGCGGCTAATACAACACCCTTCGGGGAAATACGCCCGCCGTCTGTCTTCGGTTTCTAACCTCCCGACATCCCGTCGCCACCCGGCGGCGGGGCCTGTTCGTCAAGGAGGGCTTTGCCATGCGTCGACCCACGTCCCGTCCCACATCCACACGCCAGCGCGGCACGGTGCCGCCGCCCACCGAGATCGGCTGGCACTCGCTCGATCCCTCGATCAAGCCGCGGCCCTACGTCGAGCGCACCCCCATCCCCCAACCCCGCACTGAAGCCCGCCCCCCACGCCCAGGCCACCCGCGTGCCCCGCAACACTGCACCGTCGGCTACGGCTACTACCCCGACAGCCACCAACGCATCCCCACGCTGCGCCTACGCGGCCGCTGGCTGGAACAACTCGGCTTCACCATCGGCAGCAAACTCCACATCCGCATGCGCAACGGCGAGCTGGTCGTCACCGTAGCACCTGCAGAGTGACCAACCCGCCACACCCCGCGCTCCGCGCGTGCACCCCGCAGTTGGAGAACTCGCATGGTGAATGACACCCTGGCCGGCGCCCTCGGCACATTCCCGCGCTTCGGCAGCACATGGATGCCGCTGCCGGTCGAACGCGCGACCAACACCTGCACCGCCTGGCATCGACGCAGCGCCTCAGGCACCACCACCACACGCATGGCGTACGTCGCGCCGCTGCGTGCCGCATCTATGGGCGGCTACACCCGCATACGCCACACGACGCGTTGGCGCGTACGCGAGGAGCCGGCAGCGGGCAGAGCGCGTTTCGACCAGGCCATTGGCCTGTTGCATGCCGACCTGCTGGCCTACATGCGCCGGCGCCTGCGTGACCCCAATACTGCTGATGACCTCACCCAGGAAACGCTGCTCCGCCTGCTGGCCTACCGCGACGCGCCCGACATCGGCGACTACGCACTGCTGATGTACCGCATCGCGCACAACGTGGTGCTGGAGTATTGGCGCACGCGCCACCGCCGCCATGCCAACGCCCACGTCGCACTGGACCTGATCGCACCACTGGCCGCAGACGGCGCCCACGTCGACCAGATCGCCGACGCCCGCCGCATCCTGCAGCACCTGCACACCCACACGCTGCCCGCACTACCGCCCAGATGCCGCCAGGCCTTCATCCTCAACCGCATCGACGGCCTAACCTACCCGCAAGTGGCCGCAGCCATGGGCATCTCGATCAAGATGGTGGAAAAGCACATCAGCCGCGCACTGGCCGCGTGCCGGGCCGCTGTGCAGTGATGCGCCTGGGCTGCGTTGTCTACCGGATGAGAACATCAGGATGCATCCTCGCTGTGTTGTACACGCATGCCGGTGCGCTACGACCAGCAAACATCGATGCAGATAAAAAACCCTGCCGAGGCAGGGTTTGACGCATCAGTAACCGGATCCATAAGGATTGACAGAGTCGGCCCTCGATGGTTCGTAGATTGGTTGTGGTGCTGGCTGGCGATAAGTGTTCTGTTCTTTATACGGATCGACAGTTCCAATTTTTCCGGTGTATGGATTCACGTTCCCACGTGTCGAATAATTGTCTAGCGTTGTGCTGTTGGCCGCACTGCGATAGTGAGGTTGCACATAGGTGCCATCAGCGCGGTGGTAACCATTGACACGGGTCTGCGCGCACACTGAAGCGGAGGCGAGTGCTACCACGATCGCCAAAACGATCTTTGCCTTTTTCATGGATGTTTCCTCGTAACGACTTGATGGTTTATGCAGGGCCGCAGAAGACGAACGACGTGATGGCCGTCTGGCCCGAGTGATACGGCCAGCTTGGGCCATCGGCTTCACTGCGCTCCAGCTCGGTAGTCGGCAATCATTGCCTTGGTCACGTCCTTTGGGTAGCACAACGGGGCGTAGCCACCGCCACGGCTATATGCGCTTCTACCGCCGCAGCTGCTGCCATTGCGTGCCGCGTTGTACGGGCAGGGACAGTTGCCGGGATATGCATTGACCGATTGTTGAATCAGCAGCGTCCTGATGTTGGCATCAGACAACGCTGTAGAAGGTCCTTTGGCAAGTGCGTGTGGCGCAAAGGCCATTGCTAACGCAAGCAAGCAGAACTGCAGTCGCATGGGTTCGTCCTAATGTCGCACGTTAGGTGCGCAACAGAACATGCAAGGCTTGTTCCCGTGTCCTATCGAGTTCGCTCTCACATACGCTATAAATGGCTGTGCTCGCCTCCTGCCGTATCCAACCCATACGCCTCGATCGCTCAGGCGGTCGACATGCCAACCAGTCCGCCAATCTGGTTGGCTTTGGCACTACCAGCGCGGTTTTCGTGTGCTAAGGCAGGTACTCATTTATTGAGCACCTCGGTTGTCCATATCTGGTCGTAATCCGCGTTGTGCGCCTTGGTAAAACCGTGGGCATCGCTGAATCCATCATCGACCTTCTGGCCATCCTTGTAGATCACGTAATGGCGCCCGCCGGCAGCCTGGTCGCCGTGGTAATGCAGCTGCATCCGGTACACCAGCCTGCTCTCTTCTACTGCTGGCGTCGCCTGCTGCTGTTCAACGCTGCTGGCTAGTTGCTGTATCTGCAACAGCGGTGTCGTCTGCTGCGGGTGGGCCACAACCCAGCTTCTGAACTTGGCTTGGTCCTGCGCTGACGCCTGCCCGGACGCTGGCCAGATATACAGGAACGTTGCCGGCGTACCAGGCGCTGTACTAATGGCCGGCATGTGCCACTCATAGACCTGGTGCTTGCCGTCGGCTGTCGTCATCTCGAGCAGGCTGGCGCTGCCTTGCGATGGGGTGCTGGCGGCGACCGGCAGTTCACTGATCGGTACCAGGCCGGAGTCCGGTACGGCGCCCGCCAGTGCCAGTAGCAGGTCGCGCTGGTTTGTCACTTCCTGCGCGTTCAACGACAGCGAGCGCAGGTAGCGCGAACGCAGACTGAAACGGTAGCGCGCTTCCTGCAGGGTGAATTCCCCTTCGACCCTGGAAGCTTCGTGCCAGTCGTGCCCCGGGGCCAGATTGACGGCGCCATGCATGACGCAAAACCCCTGCTGGGACTGTGCCGCTGGCGGGAAGGGCGATGCGCTGCTGGTGATCGAGGCCAGGATTTCCTTGGTGCGCCGTTCGGTGATGTCCTGCAGGCGGCTGATGGCGGTCTTCTGGAAACGAAACGTGGTGCCATCGCGATGGGCGAAGCCGGTGACCTGTACGACATTCGGGTCGAGCGGCAACGCGTCTTCCGCGTGTACGACGATGACCCTGCCATCGTCCTGCGTCAGCGTTTCCATGGGCTTGACCAGTTGGCGCACCTTGCCATCGCTGGCCGATGCTTGTGCGGTCAGCAGGCGCTGCGCATAGCTGGCCGCGTCCTCGCGGTAGGTATCGATGTCGCCCCAGTAAAACTGCGCGGAACTCCCCAGAAAATGCAGGGGCACATCGGTCGTCACGGCAAGCCGCCCGACGCAGTAACTTACGTTGCCGGGATTGTCCGCCGATGGCGGCAACGATTTGTTGGTGGTGTTGGTTGTGCTGCAAGCGGCAATCAACGCCATGGCAGCAAGCAGCGGTGCGCGCATCAAACGCGTGGCGGAACGTCTCAACGCAATTCCTTCAAAACAGCAATCGGCAATGATAGATGACGCCGGTCTACGCGGTGCGTCATCCCTGACAAGGTCTTCTGGCGCGTCCTGCTGCTATCAGCATCCACCGCACCGCTGACGGGATCGAGCGAGCCGAATTCGTTGTGGTCGTTGCGGGCTACCGTAAACCGCACTGCACCGCTTGGCATCGATTTTCATGCCGCGCGGTGGTCGATGGCGTGCCTGCCTCGATGCGCCTGCCACTGCAGGCGTGCGGCGCACCGGGGTGGCTAGGCTTGCGATTACTTCTTTCGGTACACCCCGCCAAAGGACACGTTCATTCCGCCGCACTCCAGGTTGTCGTCGGCCAGCAGCATGTCGCCCAGCAATTGCAGGCGCACCTTGCACGTGTCCTCGTTGACTTCGACGCGGTTGCCTTCTGGATAGCCGCGCGCGGTGACCGAGCCCGTGTGCGGACCGCCCGGCGTCTGTTCCGGGTCGGGAAAGGCGCTGGGCCAGTACGCATCGCCGTTGACGGTGATGCTGCCGTCTGGGTTGGTGGTCAATTGCAGCGTGTTGTCGCCGTCGTGCCAGTGGCCGTTCCATGCCTGCGGTGTGGGTGTGGCCGCGCTTGGCTGCATCTGCAGGCTGGACTGTGCGACCCAGCCAGCATTGCCGCCTCCCTTGTTGGGATAGAGCACGCAGACGTAGGCATTGCGGCGCTGCGCCGTCAGGACGATATCGTTCTTGACGACGTAGGCGCGCCCCTGGCATGCGGCCCCGCCCGTGTCCGGGCAGCCATCGGTGTCCTTGAGCAGGTACAGACGCGGCGGGATGACCTTGCCGAGTGAGAACGCCACCGGCGCACTGGTGAACAACCCATTGCGGCAGGTGGCATCGTCGTCGGCAGGCGCGGCGTGGACCAACGGCGAAACGCCCAACAGGGCAAGCATCCAGGCCTTGTGCATGGCTATCACTCCAAATGTGGCGCGGTAGTGTGCGGCAAACCGGGCCGTCTTTCAGCAGGAAAGTGCCACCACACGCCACGCATGCCATAGCTGCGCTGACCACGTCCAGAATCCACGCCCGCGCGCAGGCGCGGGCCGCCGATTGCGGCGTGGTGCCGCGCGTGATGCGGCGTTGTGCATTCGCCCGCGGGCGATGCGTACGTCTGAATCACTCAGTGGACGTGTATGAGCCTTCTTCACCTGGGCAGGCAGATGCTGCTGTCTCCAATCGAAAGGGAGTGGAGCATGAAACAATCACTGTTGGTCCTGTCCATCGTGGCGGCGCTGGCGCTCGCTGGCTGCAAGCCGGATGCCGACAAGGAGGCCGCAGCGCCTGCCGCGTCCACCCAACCGACGCCGACCGGTGGTGTGGCGACCCCGACCACACCGCCTGTCGGCGAAGCCAGCCCGGCGCCTGAAGGCGCGGCACGCGCGAGTTCCGGAGACGACATCGCCCTTGGCTTGCTCGGGGCGGTGGACAAGCACGAGATCGCCGCAGCGAAGCAGGCGCAGGACAAGAAGGTCACCGGCGCGGTGCTGGACTACGCGAAGATGATGGAGAAAGAGCACACCGAGAATCTGGACAAGACCAAGGCGCTGGGAACGCTGGCCGAAACCCCGGACGTCAAGAAGCTGGAGAGCAAGGGCGAGCAAGACCTGTCCACGCTGGGGCAGAAGTCCGGCAATGACTACGCGGCGGCCTATATCGATGCAATGATCGCCGGGCACAAGGACGCGCTGCAGCTGATCGAGACGCAGATGATGACGGTGGCGTCGAGCGAGCCGGTCAAGCAGCATCTGACCGAAACCAAGACGCACGTCGAGCAGCACCTGGCCAAGGCGGAAGCCATCAAGAAGGCAATGTGAGCGTGGGCGTGGCAGATCGCCGGTCTGCCACGCCTGGCCTGCAAGCGGCGAGGGAGCGACGTCGCCGTTTTTGAGCTTCAGGGACCCGAAAAGGGGATCAGGGAAAAAGCGATTCCCCCTACAACTGCCAACAGCGCCAGCACGCTAAGAATTATCGAATACAGACGCCTGGAAAAATTGGGGCGACGCTGAATGGCTCGAAGAATGGCGATCGGAACTAATGCATAGACCGCACAAAGGCCAATGAAGTATCCGTTGATCTGATAGGAGGAGCCCTTTCCCAGCGCATTTCCGACTTGAAACAAGACCACTCCACCAACAAGCGATAGGAAAGAGCGGATCGCGAATGCATTATTGGTTCTTGTTTGAATGCTCATATCTTCACATCGCTACGATCTGGAATGTTGCCACAGCTTGCGTTTGGCAGGTGGGCGTAACTCTAGCAACGGGCGCCACATCCTGCTCTCCCGGCACCGAAACGTCCTGCGTATAGGCGTTCTTGTCGGATTGCTCGCAGCGCTTCCCGGCATTGTTTACATCATGGGACTCGCCATGATCGCCGAAGAGCGGGCGCGGGTTCACTTGAGATGCATTCGCGGACGTCGATCAAAATTTCTCTAGCGATGCGCTCAAGCGACGTTGCGTTGCCGTAAACGCGATGGCAACCGACGTCCCGCTCAGCGGCACCGATCAAAGGTTCTGACGCGCGTTTGCTCTGCAATGATCAGGCGGTCTTCCATCTGGCTGAGGATGAAGACTGCAGGAACGTTCTTCTTCGGCGCGTTGGCAGACGCGGTGATGATTCGCCATGTCCACGGTGTGCGTGCCAGCAGCATGACCGCGTTGGGCCAGAGGTCTTCGCCCTTGCCGGTCATGTGATCCCAGCCGAACTGGATGAGGTGCTTGGGGTCCGCTGTCTCGGCGTCGCGGCAGGCGATCCCTGCGGTGACCCAGGCGCCTCGTAGTTGCTCGGGAAAATGTGCTTTGGGGACGTGTGGTTCATAGCTGCCAGCACCGGTAAGGCGCGCCAGTGCGCCTGGCTTCCAGGTGTACGTCCAGCTGTAGCGGCCGGGGGCGGGACAGCGCTGCGACCCGTCCGGATTGGGTTGTTCCGGTTTGCAGATCGGCGAGTTCTCCTGCACGACGAACACGACCTCGATGCGGTTGCCCTGGACTGCAAGGCGCATCACTTCGCCAGGCATCTGCTCGCTGGCGTCTGGCGTGTAACCGGTCTTGCGTGCCCTGGTTTCCCATTCGTCGATCGGAGCGCTGACGTTGGGTGCCTTCCTGGGCGGATGCTTGCGCAATACATCGATGCTGTTGGGGCAGTCGGAAGTGGAGCCCGAGCAATACGAAGAACTCAGATAGACGATCTCATCGACTCCATCCTTGTCCAGGTCGACGGCCTGCACGAAGCCGGCGTAGTCCTCCTTGACGATGTCGTCGTTGGCGCTGACATCTTGCCAAAGCCCTACGATCTCTCCGGCACGGCTCGGGCTCAGCTTCTGATCCTTTGCCGTTGCAACCGTGGCGATGGCCAGCAGTGCCGCCATGATGTAGCTCCGCATCCTTGCTCTCCTTGCAGGTTGAAGCCATAGCCTACAACGCTTGGGAGTTGGCCAGTGCTGCCTGAGCCCTCACCACAGCCGCGCTTGTTTGATTTTCGTCAATTCCACCGACACATGAAATTCGCAGGCAGGGTGCTTGACTGCATCGGTCAAGAATCGTTGCGGAGTTGCGCATGAGTGCAGTCACGGTAGGAAGGGTCGACCAGGGATCGGGTAGAGACGGGTCGATCCGGACGGGAGTTGGACTGGTGCGTCGTGAACGAGCGCCGGCGGATCTGCGGGGTGGGTCGGCCCGTGTCGTTTCCTTCGTCACGGCGCGTGCGCGCGCCGTGGTCTGCTGAGGGGGCGCCATGCGGATCTGTGTTCTCAATGAGGCAACCGGCGAGCAGGCCGGGCTGGAGCAGCGCTGCAAGTCGGCGCGCGAGGCGGGCTTTGATCATGTCGTGCTCGCGCCGCCATTTGCGCGCGACGCCCAGGGCCGGCTGAGCGAGGTAGCCACCACCGGCGAGGAAGACGCGCAGCGTCTGCGCGAGGTGGTGCAGGCCACGCACCGGGCCGGGGTGAAGCTGCTGCTCGATGTGCGCCTGGACGAAGTGGGCGGCGCCAGCGCGGTGGTGCGCGACAACCCGCAGTGGTTCCGGGCACGCAGCACGGCGGTACCGGACCCGCGCCAACCGCGGGCCACGCCCGAAGTGGCCGAGGCACGCTTTACCTATGCGCAGGAAGGTGCGGCGCTGGTGGAGTGGTGGAGTGCGCGTTTGCTGGACTGGGCCTCGCAGGGCGTGGCCGGCTTCCGCCTGTTGCAGCCGCAGCAGGTGCCGGCGCAGCGCTGGCGCGAGTTGATCGCACGCGTGCATGCACAGGCACCGGAGGTGGTGTTTGCGGCCTGGACGCCTGGCCTGGGCATCGAGGCCTTGCAGCAGCTGGCCAGTGCCGGATTCGATGTGGCGTTCTCCTCGCTCGCATGGTGGGACGGCCGCGGCAGCTGGTTCTTCGACGAAGACACGGCGCTGCGCGCGTTGGCGTCGCAGGTCGTGGCGGTGGTGGGTGCACCCGATGGCAAACGTGCGGCCACTCCCGCGCAGCACTGGCAACTGGCCCAGGCACTGGGCGGTGCGTGGCTGCTGGACGAGACGCAGCTGGAGATGTTGCCGTTGTCGATCAGGGCCAGCGATGGCGTGCCGCTCAGCAATGCCGGCCTGCGGCTGCGCCCGCTGCTGCGCGAGGGCACCGGCCTGACGGCGGTGGCGATCGAGCCGCTGGGTGGCTTGCCGTCGCTGCTGTTGATCAATGGCGATGCCGATCATGTGGTGCCGGTCCCGGCGCCGGATCTGTTGCGCCTGCTTGGCGATGCCGAAGCGCTGGTGGGCGAGGACGGCAGCACGCTCTCCGGTGCGACGCTGGAGGCATTGGAGCCAGGCGAGGTGCGGGTATACCGCAGCGTGCCGGCACGGCACGTGCTGGCGGTGCCGCGCATGCGCCCGCGTGCGCAGACCGCGGCCGCCTGGCCGCGTGTGTGCATCGAGTCGGTGACGCCGTCGGTCGATAACGGCCGCTTCCCGGTCAAGCGCACCGTGGGCGACCGGATCTGTGTGGAAGCCGACGCGTTCTGCGATGGGCACGACCGCATCGCGGTGGCGGTGCTGTGGCGCCCGGCCGATGCCAAGACCTGGGCCAGCGCGCCGATGCGTGCGCTGGGCAACGATCGCTGGCGTGCAGAGTTCCCGCTGGAGCGCATCGGCACCTATGAGTTCCGGGTGGAAGGCTGGCGCGATGTGTTCGCCACCTTGCATGCGGATCTGGAAAAGAAGCGCGCCGCCAACACGGTGCTGCCGGTGGACGTGCAGGAAGCGGTGGCCGTGGTGCAGGCCGCGCACGCGCGCAGCAGCGGTGCCTTGACCGAGCGCCTGCAGGCCATCCTCACCCGCATCGGTGCGCAGAGCGAGCCGCTGCAGCAGCTGGCGATCGTGCTGGAGCCGGACACCGCGCAGGCGATGGCCGCGGCCGACGACAAGCCGTTCCGCTCCGAGACGCCGGTGACCTTCCGGGTGGAATCCGAGCGACGCGCGGCGCATTTCGCCAGCTGGTACGAATTGTTCCCGCGCTCGCAAAGCGGCGATCCGCAACGGCACGGCACCTTCGACGATGTGATCGAGCGGCTGGCGCATATCCGCGCGATGCACTTCGACGTGCTGTACATGCCGCCGATCCACCCGATCGGCGCGAAGAACCGCAAGGGCCGCAACAACTCGGTCACTGCGGTCGATGGCGAGCCGGGCAGCCCGTATGCGATCGGCGCGGCCGATGGCGGGCATACCGAGGTGCATGCCGAGCTCGGCGGGCTCGAAGGTTTCCGCAGGTTGATCCAGGCTGCGCGTGCGCACGGGCTGGAAGTGGCGCTGGATTTCGCCATCCAGTGCGCGCCGGATCATCCGTGGCTGAAGGACCACAAGGACTGGTTCACCTGGCGCGCGGATGGTTCGATTCCATACGCGGAGAACCCGCCGAAGAAATACCAGGACATCGTCAACGTCGATTTCTATGCCAGCGGTGCGGTGCCGGACCTGTGGAACACGTTGCGCGATGCGGTGCTGTTCTGGGTCAACGAGGGCGTGACGCTGTTCCGCGTCGACAACCCGCATACCAAGCCGTTCCCGTTCTGGGAGTGGTTGATTGCCGATATCCGCGGGCGCCGGCCGGATGTGGTGTTCCTGTCGGAGGCCTTCACCCGGCCGAAGATGATGTACCGCCTGGCCAAGTGCGGTTTCTCGCAGTCCTATACCTACTTCACCTGGCGCAACCACAAGCACGAGCTGCAGGAGTACGTGGAAGAGTTGAACCAGGGCGTGCCGCGCGAGTGCTTCCGTCCGCACTTCTTCGTCAACACGCCGGACATCAATCCGCTGTTCCTGCAGACCAGCGGGCGCAACGGGCATCTGATCCGCGCCGCGTTGGCGACCACGCTGTCGGGGCTGTGGGGCATGTATCAGGGCTTCGAACTGTGCGAGGCCACGCCATTGGCGCCGGGCAAGGAAGAGTACCTGGATTCGGAGAAGTTCCAGCTGCGCGCCTGGCCCGAGCGTGCGCCCGGCGACATCGTCGATGAGATCACCCGCTTCAATCAGCTGCGCCGCATGCACCCGGAGCTGCAGTCGCACCTGGGTACGCGCTTCTACCAGGCGCACAACGACCAGGTGCTGTACTTCGGCAAGTTTCTGGATGCCGGCTACCTGTCGCGCAGCCGCAGCATGGTGTTGGTGGCGATCAACCTGGACCCCAACGCTGCGCAGGATGCCGCAATCGAAGTGCCATTGTGGGAGTTGGGCCTGCCCGATCACGCCAGCGTGGCGGTGGACGACCTGTGGGACGGCCATCGCTTCACATGGCAGGGAAAACAGCAACACATCCGTTTAGAGGCGACGCGGCCGTTCGCGTTATGGCGCATCCGCGCAGGAGAGGTCGCATGAATGCAGTCCCATCGTTACAAGCCGACGCGGAACAGTCCGCGGTGGTTGCAGACCAGCTTTGGTACAAGGACGCGATCATCTATCAGGTGCACGTCAAGTCGTTCTTCGACTCCAACGACGATGGCATCGGCGATTTCCCGGGGCTGATTTCCAAGCTGGATTACATCGCCGAACTCGGCGTGGACACCATCTGGCTGCTGCCGTTTTACCCCAGCCCGCGCCGCGACGACGGCTACGACATCGCCGAATACATGGCGGTGCATCCGGATTACGGCAGCATCGAAGACTTCGAGCAGCTGGTGGCGCAGGCGCATGCACGCGGCATCCGCATCGTCACCGAGCTGGTGATCAACCACACCTCCGATCTGCACCCGTGGTTCCAGCGCGCACGCAACGCGCTGGCCGGTTCGCCGGAGCGCGACTTCTATGTGTGGTCGGACACCGACCAGGAATACGAAGGCACGCGGATCATTTTCTGCGATACCGAAAAATCCAACTGGACCTGGGACCCGGTGGCCGGGCAGTACTTCTGGCACCGCTTCTATTCGCACCAGCCGGACCTGAACTTCGACAACCCCGCGGTGCTGGAAGCGGTGCTGGAAGTGATGCGTTTCTGGCTGGACCGCGGCGTGGACGGCCTGCGTCTGGATGCGGTGCCGTACCTGATCGAGCGCTCCGGCACCTCCAACGAGAACCTGCCGGAAACCCACGCGATCCTGCGCAAGATCCGCGCCACCCTGGATGCCGAGTACCCAGACCGCATGCTGCTGGCCGAAGCCAACATGTGGCCGGAAGACACCCAGCAGTACTTCGGCCAGAACGCCGACGAGTGCCATATGGCGTTCCACTTCCCGCTGATGCCGCGCATGTACATGGCGATCGCACGCGAAGACCGCTTCCCGATCACCGACATCATGCGCCAGACTCCGGAGATTCCGGAGAGCTGCCAGTGGGCGATCTTCCTGCGCAATCACGATGAGTTGACGCTGGAAATGGTCACCGATTCGGAGCGCGATTACCTGTGGCAGACCTATGCCGCCGACCGCCGCGCACGCATCAATCTGGGCATCCGGCGCCGGTTGGCGCCGCTGCTGGAGCGCGACCGCCGCCGCATCGAGTTGATGACCTCCCTGTTGCTGACCATGCCCGGCACGCCGGTGCTGTATTACGGCGACGAGATCGGCATGGGCGACAACATCCATCTGGGCGACCGCGATGGCGTGCGCACGCCGATGCAGTGGTCGATCGACCGCAATGGCGGCTTCTCGCGCGCCGACCCGGCGCAGCTGGTGCTGCCGCCGGTGATGGACCCGCTGTACGGCTTCCAGGCAGTGAATGTGGAAGCGCAGATCCGCGACCAGCATTCGCTGCTGACCTGGACCCGCCGCGTGCTCAGCGTGCGCAAGCGCTACCAGGCCTTCGGCCGCGGCAGCCTGCGCTTTCTGTATCCGGGCAACCGCCGCATGCTGGCCTACCTGCGGTGCTACCAGGACGAGACGGTGCTGTGCGTGGCCAACCTGTCGCACACGCTGCAGGCGGTGGAGCTGGACCTGTCCGAGTTCGAGGGCCGCGTGCCGGTGGACATCATCGGCGGCGGCAGTTTCCCGCCGGTCGGGCGGTTGACCTATCTGCTCACCGTGCCGCCGTTCGGCTTCTACGCATTCCAGCTGGTCAGTGAGGGCACCTTGCCGGACTGGCATGTGCCCAGCCCGGTGCCGTTGCCGGACTACCGCACGCTGGTGTTGCGCAGCGATACCGACGAGAGCAATGCGCTGCTGCCGCATCTGCCCACGCTGGAAGCGGAGATCCTGCCGGCCTGGTTGTCGGCACGGCGCTGGTTCTCGGCCAAGGACCAGGCACTCAAGCACGTGCGCATCTCGCGCCGTACGCCGCTGCCGGGTGCCGAGCCGATGAGTCTGCTGGAGCTGGAAGTGGAGCTGGAAGACGGCCACCACGAGAGCTACATGCTGCCGGTCGGCATCGTGTGGGAGCGCGATCAGCCCAGCACCCTGGCCGAGCAGCTTGCACTGGCGCGCGTGCGCCAGGGCCGCGAAGTGGGTTACCTCACCGATGCCTTCGCGCTCAAGCCGATGGTGCGCGGGGTGATCGACGCATTGCGCGACAACGCCGCGCTGGAGTTCTGCGATGGCGACGACGTCTCGCAGCAGGGGCAGGTGCGCTTCGAGGCGACACCGGCGCTGGCCACGCTGGAGATCCCGCAGGATCCGGACATCCGCTGGCTGTCGGCCGAGCAGAGCAACAGCTCGCTGGTGGTGGCCGACAAGGCGGTGTTCAAGCTGCTGCGGCATGTGGCCAACGGTGCCAACCCGGAGATCGAGATCGGCCGTCGCCTGACCGAGATGGGCTATGCCAATGCCGCGCCCTTGCTGGGCAGCGTCAGCCGCATCGATGCGCATGGCACCATCACCACGATCGCACTGCTGCAGGGCTTCATCCGCAACCAGGGCGATGCCTGGCGCTGGACGCTGGACCATCTGGCACGCAGCTTCGACGAGTACGCCACCGCGCAGACCGACGAATCGCGTGCCGAAGCCATCGCCGGCTACGATGCCTTTGCCGCGGTGGTCGGCAAGCGCCTGGCCGAGTTGCACGAGGCCTTGTCGCGCGACACCGACGACGCCGACTTCGCCCCGCAGCGTATCGATCTTCCGACCGCCAACGATGTGGTGGCCGGCGTCGCACGCCAGGTCGAAGAGATGTGGGACACGGTCAATGCACGCCTGGCCGGCAGCGACGATGCGACCGAACGCGAAGCGCTGCAGGCAGTGCTGGCCGAGCGCCCGCAGCTGGATGCCTTGCTCGCCCAGGCACCGAGCGTGCTGGCCGATTCCTTGCTGACCCGTGTGCACGGCGATTTCCACCTGGGCCAGATCCTGGTGGCCTTCGACGATGTGGTGCTGATCGACTTCGAAGGCGAGCCGGCCAAGCCGCTGTCCGAGCGGCGCGCCAAGGCCAGCCCGCTGCGCGATGTGGCCGGCTTCCTGCGCTCGCTCGATTACGCCAGCGAAGTGTCGGCACGTGGCGAGGAAGGCACCGCCGCCCGTGCGGGCGTGGGCGTGGACACGCATCTGGACGAGTTCCTGGTGCAGTTCCGCCGCCGTTCCACACAGGCGTTTCTGGACGCGTACCATGCCGTGCTCAATGCCAGTACGCACCCGTGGATCGCACCGGCAGCGTTCAACGCGGCCACCTTGCTGTTCCTGGTGGAGAAGGCCTGTTACGAGGTGCGCTACGAGGCTGCCAACCGCCCCGGCTGGTTGATGGTGCCGATCGAGGGTTTGCGACGCATCCTGCACCGTGCGCGCGCTGGTGCGGGAGACACATGATGAGTGGAGTGATGACAGCAGTGACCAATCGATGGGATCCCGGCGCGGCCCGCGCCCTGGCCGAGGCACGCCATGGCGACGCATTCGCCATCCTGGGCGCGCACCCGACCGACAGCGGTCGGGTGCTGCGCACCTATCAACCGGGCGCCGCGTACGTCAATGCCGTGCTCGACGACAGCCAGGTCATCGCACTGGAGGCGGGCCCGGAACCGGGCCTGTTCGCCGGCGCGTTGCCGGCGCAAGGCGGCTACCGCCTGCGCATCGGCTGGCCAGGCGGCGAGCAGGACACCGCCGACCCGTATGCGTTCGGCCCGCAGCTCAGCGACTTCGACCTGCACCTGATCAGCGAAGGCCATCACCTGCAGTTGGCCGATGCACTCGGCGCCAACGCGGTCGAGGTGGACGGCGTGCGCGGCACGCGCTTTGCGGTGTGGGCGCCCAATGCCACGCGCGTGGCGGTGGTGGGCGACTTCAACAGTTGGGACGCGCGCCGGCATCCGATGCGGCTGCGGCACCAGTCAGGCGTGTGGGAGCTGTTCGTGCCCGACGTCGGCCCGGGGGCGCATTACAAGTACCAGCTACGCGGCCCGCAGGGGAACGAGTTGCCGGCCAAGGCCGACCCGGTGGCGCGGCGTTCCGAGCTGGCGCCGGGCACCGCTTCGATCGTGGCAGACCCCACCCCGCATCAGTGGAATGATGACGGCTGGATGGCCACGCGCGCGCGCCGTCAGGCGCACGACGCACCGATGAGCATCTACGAGATCCACGCCGGTTCCTGGCTGCGCGAAGAAGGCGTGGACCTGGACTGGGATGGTCTGGCCGACCGCCTGATTCCCTACGTGGCCGATATGGGCTTCACCCACGTCGAGCTGATGCCGGTGACCGAGCATCCGTTCGGCGGCTCGTGGGGGTATCAGCCGCTGGGCCTGTTCGCGCCGACCGCGCGCTTCGGCTCGCCGGATGGCTTTGCCCGCTTCGTCGATCGCTGCCACCGCGAAGGCATCGGCGTGATCGTCGACTGGGTGCCGGCGCATTTCCCCACCGACGCCCACGGCCTGGCGCATTTCGACGGCACCGCGCTGTACGAACATGCCGACCCGCGCGAAGGCTTCCACCGCGACTGGAATACGCTGATCTACAACCACGGGCGGCGCGAGGTGTCCGGGTTCCTGATCGCCAGTGCGCTGGAGTTCCTGCAGCGCTTCCACGTCGACGGCCTGCGCGTGGATGCGGTGGCCTCGATGCTGTACCGCGACTACAGCCGCAATGCCGGCGAGTGGGTGCCCAACATCCACGGCGGGCGCGAGAACTACGAGACCATCGCCTTCCTGCGCCGGCTCAACGAGGTGGTGCGCGAGCACACGCCGGGTGCGGTGATGATTGCCGAGGAATCCACCGCGTTCCCCGGCGTCACCGCCGACGTGGCGCACGGCGGCCTGGGCTTCCACTACAAGTGGAACATGGGCTGGATGCACGACACCCTGCATTACGCGGCGCTGGATCCGATCTACCGCCGGTACCACCATGGCGAGCTGACCTTCAGCATGGTCTACGCGTATTCGGAGCGCTTCGTGCTGCCGATCTCGCACGACGAAGTGGTGCACGGCAAGGGTTCGTTGCTCGGCCGCATGCCGGGCGACGACTGGCAGCGCTTTGCCAACCTGCGCGCCTACCTGGGCTACATGTTCACCCACCCGGGGCGCAAGTTGCTGTTCATGGGCTGCGAGTTCGGCCAGCCCACCGAGTGGAACCACGACGGCGGCATCCCCTGGCACCTGCTCGACGACCCGCGCCATCGCGGCGTGCAGACCCTGGTGCGCGACCTGAATCGGCTGTATGTCGAGTCCCCCGCGCTGCACGCGCAGGACGACGACCCGGCCGGGTTTGCCTGGGTGGTCGGCGATGACGCGGCCAATAGCGTGGTCGCGTTCCTGCGCAAAGGCAAACGCGGCGATGCGCCAGTGCTGGTGGTGATCAACTTCACCCCGATCGTGCAGCACGGCTACCGCATCGGCGTGCCGCAGGGCGGCCAGTGGCGCGAGGTGTTCAATAGCGATGCCGGCATCTATGGCGGTGCGAATCTGGGCAATGGCGGTGTGGTGAGCGCCGAGCAGCAGTCCATGCACGGCCACGCGCACTCCCTGCCGCTGCTGTTGCCGCCGCTGGGCGTCATCGTGCTGACGCCGCAGGGCTGATGCAGCGCACACGGCGCCGGACCGCTGGTCCGGCGCTGTGGCACCTGTTAGATTGCGCGCCGTAGAGCGGCCAACACTTCGCTGCAGGCGCCCACCGGGCTTCGCAACAGGGGTGTTAGCCGCTACGTAGGCAGCCCGGGGAGGGCTGCCGGGCACAGCCGCCGCCATGCCTTCCGTCGACCGTGTGTACGGGAGTGTTGTGCGTGGGCGTCTTGATGGCGGTGACTTCTTCGATGGTTGAGCCGTTTACCCATGTGGTGCGCATCGCTGGATGCGCGCATGCACTGGTGTGGGTTGCACGTTCGCTGTGTGTCGGCGCGCGGCATGGCGGCATGTGGCCGGTGCAGCTCGGTGTGTTGCCGTTCTCCGATGCAACGCAGGCGCAGGCATGAGCGGTTTGATGACCTGGTTTTATCTGCTCACCGCTGCGGCGTCGTCGCTGACGTTCTACCTGGCAACACGGCATCAGCGCCTGTGGCCGCAGCGCCGGCTGTCGGCGCGCGCGCTACGCATCGGCGCCAACGTGTTGCTGCTGCTGTCGCTGGGCTGCGCCATGCAGGCCTTGGGCACCTGGGCCGGCGTCTTCGCCGCAGTGACGGCGCTGATGCTGGTGGCGGTGGCGCTGCCGTATCTGGATACCTGGCAGCAGGCGCGTGCGCAACGCAGGCAGGTGCGCGATGTGGGCTAGGTGGCTGGCCGCGGTGGTACTGGGCCTGCCGCTGGCAGTCGGCGTGGTGGGCCTGTGCGCCCTGTTGCTGCCGGGGCCGCAGCAGAGCTACACGCTGGCATGGTTGCTGCTGATGTTTCCGGCATGGGTGGGTGCGATGGCGCTGCCGTTCGCGTTTCGCAGCGCAGCGCGCGCCTGGGTCGTGCTCGGTGGGTTGACGCTGCTGTGCTACCTCGCGCTTGCAGGCATCAAGGCATTGGGCTGGACGGAGCTGGGTGCATGAAAGCATCGACCTTGCGCGCGTTTCTGTCGGTCCACAGTTGGATGGGCTTGTTGGCCGGCATGGCCTTGTTCATTGCCTTCTATGCCGGCGCCATCACCGTGTTCACGCACCAATTGAGCGGCTGGCAGGCCACGCCGCCTGTCACACAGCGTGCGCCGGCAGATCCCGTCGCCGCCACGCAGACCCTGCTGGATGCGGTGATCGCACGGCATCCGCAGGTGGCCGAATCCTTCCTGGTGCTGCTGCCCGGCGAGCACGGGCCGACTCCGCGGCTGTACTGGCATGGGCCGCAGGCCGAGGCCAGTGGCGGCATGCGGCAGTATCAACAGGCCGCCGATGGCCGCCTGCTGGAACTGCCGCAGCGCGTGGGCTTTGCCGACTTCCTCTACGACCTGCACTTCACCGCCGGCCTGCCGCGCGCGTTCGGCACCTATCTGTTCGGCGTGGTGAGCGTGCTGTACGGGCTGGCGCTGCTCAGCGGGGTGGTGTTGTACGCGCCGGTGTTCTTCAAGGACCTGTTCGCGCTGCGGCCGGGCCATAACCTCAAGCGGCTGTGGCAGGACGCCCACAACGTGGTCGGCATGTTGTCGCTGCCGTTCCATGTGATCTTTGCCTGGTCCGGCGCGGTGTTGTGCCTCGGGGTGCTGCTGCTGGCGCCGTTCCAGTTCCTGGTGTTCGACGGCAAATTGATGAAGATCCTCGCACCGGAGTTCGAACTCACTCCGCATGTGCAAGCGGCCAGGCGTGCGGCACCGGTGTTGCCGCTGGCGGTGCTACTGGACAAGGCGCGCGCGGCCAGCTCGGGCTTTGTACCGGAGAGCATCGGGTTTCACGATGCAGGCGATGCCAATGCACGCGCGGAAGTGTATGGCCATCACGATCAGCGCCGCCTCAACACGCTCGGTGGCGTGGCATTGGACGCGGCAACCGGCCAGGTCCTGCGCGTGCTCGAGCCAGCGACGATGTCGACAGGCACGGCTGCCTTGCGAGGGCTGCAAGGGCTGCACTTCGGCAACTTCGGGCATGCGCCGGTGCAGTGGTTGTATTTCCTGCTCGGGTTGGGCGGTGCGTTCCTGTTCTACAGCGGCAACCTGTTGTGGATCGAGACACGCCGCAAGCGTCGGTTGGTGGATCAACCGCGCCGCACCCACGCGATGGCGCGCCTGACCATCGGCGTCTGCCTGGGCAGCGTCGCCGGCATCTCGGCCTTGTTCATCGCCGCACGCTTGCTTGCGCAAGGACAGGAGCGTTATGTCTATTACGCGGTCTTTGCGGCCGTGCTGGTGTGGGCGCTGGTCCGCCCTACCGCACGTGGTGCGTACGAGGTCTTGCTGGCCTGCGCTGGATTGACCGCGCTGATTCCGCTGGCCAGCTGTGTTTCGGCACGTGGCGTTGTACTGCCATGGCAGGACGCGACGGTGCTGGTCGTGGACCTGATCGCCTTGGTGTTGGCATGGGCGTACTGGCAACTGGCGCGTGCGAGCAGGCGGCGCGGACTGCAGGGCGACCCCAACAGCGTCTGGGCGTGGAACATGCGCCCGATGCACCGCGCCGATTGATGCCCGGTACGCCACGGTGTGCCGGACAACACCTGCGGCGTCGCGCTTGGTCGCTGGCCATGCTGCTGGCCCAACAACCTGGCCCGTTGACGCAACGGCCTCACCCGGCAGTGCATCCTGATCGCCCGCCACCTTCGCCCACACCCGATGACGGCTGTCGCCTTACGCATTGGCCTGATCTCCGACACGCATGGCCTGCTGCGGCCCGAGGCGGTGGCTGCATTGCAGGGCTGCGCGGCGATCATCCATGCCGGCGATGTGGGCAAGCCGGAGATCCTCACTGCGCTGCAGGCGCTGGCACCGCTGCATGCGATCGCCGGCAATATCGATAACACGCCGTGGGCAGCGCAGCTTCCGGAAACGCTGGATCTGCTGCTCGCAGGCGTGCGGATCCATGTGCTGCACGATCTGAAAGCGCTGGCGGCGGGTGTTGCTGCAGATGTGATCATCTGCGGGCATTCGCACAAGCCATCGATACACACGCGCGACGACGTGCTGTACATCAATCCGGGCAGCGCCGGCCCCCGTCGCTTCAGCCTGCCGATCAGCGTGGGCACGCTGTGGCTGGGCGGTGGCCCGCCGCGTGCGCAGCTGCAGCTGCTGGAAATACGCTGATGCAAGTTGGATCCGTGCAACGGAGATTTGCGCCGGGATCTAGAGCGGCTAGCAAAACGACTGCACCGCCGCTGCTCGGAAGCGGCATGTGCCACGCGTACACTGCAGTTCTGAGCGCGCGCCAAAACCCACCTCACCACCGCTTGCGACGTCGTGTTCGCTGCTCTTGGACAATGCCGAGCGATGAAGTGCATCGGCCCGGCATACAGGCCACTTCAGCATGCCCTGAGCATGCGGTGCATGCGATGACCGCCAGCAGCGACCGCTGACAACCCGCGCTGACGTGCCTGCTTGTGCAAACCTGCACGCGAGCCGTTCGTTGCCTGCATGTGTAGGCCCCCGGCCCCTGCGCTGACCTTGTCTGCACGCAGGCGGGACCATCCTCGTGCATCGCGTCGTTGCAAGGATTTCTCCATGAATACCCGTCGCCAGTTCCTCTCCGCCGCCGCTGTCGGCACCGCCGCATTGGCCGCCGCCCCGTTGTTGGCGCAAACCTCCGCACCCGGCAGCGTGATGCCCACGCGCGGCAAGGCCGCCGCATCCGCGTTGCCGACCAATCCCGCAAGCAAGGGCGCACGCTATCGGCCTTCAAGTCGACTGGGTTTTGGTGGCGTGGCAATCGGCAATGGCTTTGCGCCCACCAGCGATGCGCAAAGCGAAGCGACCCTGGCTGCGGCGTGGGAATCGGGCGTGCGGTACTTCGATACCTCGCCGTGGTACGGCCTGGGCCTGTCTGAGCGCCGTACCGGGCACCACCTGCACAATCACGCTGCAGACGACTATGTGCTGTCGACCAAGGTCGGGCGCCTGCTCACCGCCACCGACAAACCGCCGAAGACGATGTGGCAGCAGCCGTCGCCCTTCGACTATCGCTACGACTACAGCGCCTCCGGGGTGCGTCGCTCGATCGAAGACAGCCTGCAGCGGCTGGGCGTGTCGCAGATCGATATCGCCTACATCCACGACCTGTCGCCGGAGAACGAGAAAGACCTCGGCATGCCATGGGAACAGCGTTTTGCCGAAGCGGTGAAAGGCGCGATGCCCGAGCTGACCAAGATGCGCAAGGAGGGCCTGATCAAGGCCTGGGGCTTTGGCGTCAATCGCCCCGAGCCGGCCCTGCGTGCGATCGAGGAGGCCGACCCGGACATCTTCCTGCTGGCCTGCCAGTATTCGTTGCTCGACCACGCGCGCGCGTTGCACGACACCTTCCCGAAGATCGCAAAGCATGGCGCGTCGGTGGTGGTCGGCGCGCCGCTATTGGCGGGCTATCTGGCCGGGCGCGAGCGTTATCTCTACGACGGCACCGTACCGGAATGGGCGCCGGCCATGCGCCAGAAGGCGCTGGCCATCTGCGAGCGTCACGGCGTGGATCTGCGCACGGTGTCGCTGCAGTTTGCCGCTGCACCCAAGGTGGTGTCGGCGGTGATTCCGGGCGCGCGCACGGCCGAGCAGGCGCATGCGAATGCGGCCTCGATGCGCGTGGCGATTCCGGCAGCGGTGTGGGAAGAGCTCAAGCGCGACCAGGTGATCGAAGCGGACGCACCGGTGCCTGTTCTGGGCTGAGGCTCACGCGTGGTGAGGGTGCCATCGCAAACGCCTGCGCTTGCGATGCATCACGTCGCGCACCACGCACCACGTCACCCATCACGGAAACAGCAGCGGCCGCAACGCAGGCACCTGCCTGGCCAGTTCGTCGGCGACAATCGCCGCGAACAGATCGGCGCCGTCCGCACCCAGATGGGTGTAATCGAATGCCAGCTTGGCCTGGCCCATCGGCTCGGCGCTGGCGTTGTCCTGTGCACGCGCAGCGGCAACAGCAGGCGTGGCTGACGTCGATGTGGTCTGCGCCGGTGTCTTGCCCATGGTGGTACCCGATTGCGCGGCAAGCACCTGCTCCGGATCGGCCGGCCGCTGCGCCAGGCGCATTGCCAGCACCGGGCCCATGCCTTGCACCAGGGCGCGGCTGCGCGCATGCAGGTCGATCAATGGCACCTGCAATTCCTGTGCGAGTTTGCGCGTGGCCTCGGCCCAGGGCGCCAGATCGTCCAGCAACTGGCCGCGCGCGAACTGCCGCCGCGTCAACGGTGTGACCAGTACCGGAATCGCACCGGCAGCACGCGCCTCGGCCACATAGCGGCGCAGGTTGGCGGGGAACTCGGTCGCCAGGTCGGTGGAGCGCCCCGGCTTGCCCGGTTGATCGTTGTGGCCGAACTGGATCAGCACATACACCTGGCGATACCCGCCGCTGCGCAGCTCGTGCAGCGCGATCTCCCACGAACCTTCGGCACGGTAGTTGGACGTGCTGCGGCCGCCGCGCGCCAGATTGAGGCAGCTCAGAAACGAGGTCACATGCTGCGCGCAAAAGCTCGGCCCCCAGCCGCCCTGCACGGCGGTGGTGGAGTCGCCGACCAGGACGATCTTGCTGGCGGCAAGCGGAGGCGCAGCGGCCGCAGAGACGTTGGTGGTCGATGCCCCGGACCCGAGCGGCGTGTCGACCCGCGCGGCAGCGGCAGCATCGGCAAACGGCAGGCAGGCAGCGGCCAGCGCTGTCAGCAGCATCGGTGCAACAACACAGTCCTTACGCATGCATCACCTCGAAAACGACTGAAACACGGCTGCGCGTTCGCCAGATGGGGACGCCCAGCGCTGCGGAATCGGCCTGTCCTGCGCAGACCTCCCCGGTATGGGAACGTTCGTACAGGTGTGGCGACCGCAGGCCACGTGCTGATCGCCCCGCCGGAACGAAAGCGCTCAGAACGTACCGCGCTGGACGAAGGGCGCCTGCTGGTAGAGCCGCCGTTCGCCGCCGCGCGGGTCGTTGGCCATCCGGCTCGGCACATCGAACAGCAACGTGTCGCGGTGCTGCAGCGAGTACTGGCGCCAGCGGGGCAGGCCGCGATGATTCGGGTCGCCACTGCGTGCGAAGGCGAGCAGCGCCTCGCTCATCTGCTCGGCCATGCGCTGCGCATCGACGCCGTCGCCGGTGCGCGAGCCGGGCTGCGCAATGGTGTCGAAGACCAGCGGGATATCCAGCGTGTGGAAGGCGCCGAACTTGCCGCCCTCCAGCGGCGAACCCCAGTCCAGCTGATACACCCAGGTCGGTGCGCCCTGGCGTGCGCGCGCTTCGGCCTCTTCGACCGCACCGCGCCACGAACGGCCGGCGGTGGTCGCGGCAAAGAACACGTCCGAAGGCGAGTAGTGCGGATACAGCCGGCGATATTCGGCAATCACCACCTGCGGCAGCAGGTCGACGTACTGCTGCGCTTCCAGCCTGGCCGGCAGCTCGTCCCAGCTCAATGCGAAGTTCTTCGCGTCGTTGCCGAGAAACGCGCGCGTCTCGTCGCGGGTGTTGCCGATCACCAGCGGAATGCTGGCCGATTGCAGTGGTGCGGTCGGCCAGAACGGATGCACCGGCACATTGCGTGCATCCAGTACCGGGCCGAAGTACAGCGCGCTGTTTTCCACCCGCGAGGGGTCGCGCAGCTGCGCGGCAGCCAGCAGCTGCGCAGCCGGCAGCGTGCGGATGCGCGCAAGCGCGCCGGGCGCAAGTTTCAATGCATCCAGCAGCAACTGCGCACGCTGCGTGGCCGCACGCGGGCCGGCCACGGTGACCTGCTGCCCGCTCATGGTCCAGGCGCGGTGGAACAGGCCGCGTGCGGCCGGCATCGCCATCAGGGTGGCGATCTTGGCGCCGCCACCGGACTGGCCGAACACGGTGACATTGCCGGCATCGCCGCCGAATTCGCCGGCGTGCTGGCGCACCCACTGCAGTGCCTGGATCAGGTCCAGCTGCCCGGCATTGCCGGAGTCGGCAAAGCCGGCATCGCCCAGCTGCGCCAGCGACAGGTAGCCGAACAGGTTGAGCCGGTGATTGACGGTGACCACCACCACATCGCCGCGTTTGCACAGGCGCACGCCGTCGTACAGCGGGTCGCTGCCGGAGCCGGTGGTGTAGCCGCCGCCGTGGATGTAGAACAGGATCGGCCGCTTGCCGCCATCGCGCAGGCCCGGCGTCCACACGTTGAGGAACAGGCAGTCTTCGCTGGTGGGCTCGCTGGCCTTGAGCTGCGGCGCCGCCGCAGCATAGGCGCTGGCCTCGCGCACGTGCTGCCACGGGCTTTCCGGCAGCGCTGCCTGGAAGCGCCGCGTGGCAGTGTCGCCGCCATAGGGGATGCCCTTGAACACGCAGATGCCCTGGTCGCGATAACCGCGCAAGGCGCCGCCACGCACGCGCGCCAGCGGCGCGCTGTCGTCGCGTGGCGGCGGGGGTGCGGCGGCGCCAGCAAAGCCGGGGAGTGCTGCCGCGGCAGTGACAAGCAGGCCGCCACGCAGCAGCGTACGTCGGCGCGCGTCGGGCGTGGACGGCGCTGTCATCGCGCCGTGTCCTGCGCCGGTCCCGATGCAGGTGCTGGCGGCTGCGCCTTGGCGACATGCGCGATCCAGGCCTGGGCCAGCTGCGGCCAGGCGGCCACGGTCAGGCCGCTGCCGCTGGCGGTGCCGAAGCCATGGCCGCCCTGCGGGAAGACGTGCAGCTCGCTCGGCACACCGGCGCGCAGCAGCGCGTCGTGCATCAGCAGGCTGTTGCGCACCGATACCACGGTGTCGTCCTGCGCATGCAGCAGAAAGCTGGGCGGGGTGCGTGCATCCACATGCAGTTGCGGCGAATACGCGCGCACCTGCGCATCGCTGGGACTGCTGCCGAGCAGGCGCTCGCGCGAGCCGGGGTGCGCGTTGGCGCTGTCCATGTCGATGACCGGGTAGATCAGCAGCGCAAAATCCGGCCGCGCGCTCAGTGCATCGGCCGCATCCACCTTGGGGTAGACCTGCGCGGCGTAGCGGGTGCCCAGGCTGGCGGCGACATGGCCGCCGGCCGAGAAGCCCATCACCCCGACCCGCTGGCGGTCGATGCCGTAGCGGGCGGCATTGGCGCGGATCAGCCGCAGCGCGCGCTGTGCATCGGCCAGCGGCACGTCGGCGCCATTCGGGTGGCCTTCGTCAGGCAAGCGGTAGCGCAGCACGAACAGGGTGATGCCGGCCTGGTCGACGAAGCTCGGCACCAATGCGCTGCCCTCGTTGTCGAGCACGATGCGCTGGTAGCCGCCGCCGGGAGTGACCAACAGCGCGGTGCCGTTCGGCCGCCTGGGCCGGTAGACCACCAGGTAAGGCGTGCTGATCTGCTGGATGTAGCGATCGGGCAGGGCAGGGTCGCTGCTGCGTTGGACGATGCGCTGTGGCTCTTTGAGCGCCTTGTCTCCCGGTGCAACTCCCTTGGGCCACAGCGGGATCCGGCTGGCCTGCTCGGCAGCGGTATCGGCGCCGGGCACTTCGGCGGCCAGTGCCGGCCCGGCCAGCAGCGATCCCATCACCACCACCGTCATGCACCGGCGCATGACCTTCGAGAACGCGGCAAGAGCGCGCATCTGGCTTGTCTGTTCCATCCACCCCTCCCAGGGTTGCTGCGTTGTTGCGGCCGGTTTTGCCGCACTGCACATTGCCAATGACACCGGTTTACCATATACAGCACACCGTGCCGCTGTCGATTGGCAGTGCAACAAAAACACCTATCAGGGAGACACCCTTGAGCAACGACGCCGCCACCCCACCATCCGCCACATCCTCGCTGTCGCAGATCGCCCAGCGCTTTGTGGAGGCACGCCGTGCAGGGGCATCGCTGCCGGACTTTCCAGGGCAGATCCCCGACGATCTGCTCACCGCCTACCAGGTCCAGGATATCGCCATCAGCCAGTGGGATGACCAGGTGGTCGGCTGGAAGGTGGGCTATATCGCCGCCGAGCGCCGCGATGCATCGGGCGACGAGCGCCTGCTGGGCCCGATCTTCTCGCACAAGCTCTGGAATGCTACCGGTGGAACAACCAAATTCCCGATCTACGAAGGCGGCTTCGGTGCGGTCGAGGCCGAGTACGTGCTGCGCCTGGACGCCGACGCGCCGGCCGAGCAGACCCACTTCACCCCGGAGCAGGCGGCGCAGCTGCCGGCCACGCTGTTCATCGGCGTGGAAATCGCCAGCAGTCCGCTGGCGACCATCAACACGCTGGGCCCGCGCGTGGTGATCTCCGACTTCGGCAACAACAATGGCCTGATCCTGGGCCCGGAAGTGAGCGATTGGCTGGCGCGCGACGAAGCCGCGCTGACCGCCGAAACCCTGATCGACGACCAGCTCGTCGGCACCGGCGGGGCCACCACGCTGCCGGGCGGATTGCGCGCCGCCTACGCATTTGCGCTCAGTCGTTCGGCCCGGCGCGGGCGTCCGCTCAAGCGCGGTGATCTCATCGCCACGGGCAATGCCACCGGTATCCATGACATCGAAGTGGGACAGCATGCGCTGATTCGCTTCGCCGGCATCGGCGACATTTCGTGTACGGCTGTGTCCGCCAAGTAACGCCGGACCCAGTGACCAGACGCTTGGGAGGGCGCCAATGATCACACGCAGACATTTCCTCGGTGCCGGGCTCGGTGCCGCCGCGGCCGCCCCCTGGCTGGGCGCGGGTGCCACCACGCCGATCCCCGGCGGGCAGCTGCTGACCGCCACCGACGTGCATGTCGGCGACTACCCCACCGTGGAGGCGGTGCGGTGGTTCGGCAAGCAGCTGGAGCAACGCAGCAACGGCCGGCTCAAGCTGCGCCAGTACCACTCCGGCCAGCTGGGCCGCGAGTCCGAGGCGATCGACATGGCGCGCTTCGGCGCCATCGACATCACCCGGGTGTACTCGGGCGCGTTGAACAACACCTTTCCGCTGACCCAGGCGCTGTGCCTGCCGTACGTGTTCGACTCGGTGCCGCATCTGCGCCGCGCCATCGACGGCCATGTCGGCGACAGCGTGTTGCGCAGCTTCGAGCAGCGCGACCTGGTGGGCCTGGCGATCTACGACTCCGGCGCGCGTTGCTTCTACAACACCAAGCACCCGCTGCACCGCCCGGAAGATCTCAAGGGCCTGAAACTGCGCGTGGCATCGTCGGACATCTTCCTCAAGCTGATGCGCATGCTGGGTGCCAACCCCACCCCGATGTCGCTGGGCGAGACGTTCTCGGCGATGGAAACGCACATGATCGACGGTGCGGAAAACAACATGCGCAGCTTCCAGTCCAGCCGGCATTTCGAAGCCGCGCATTACTGGTCGCAGAGCGAGCATTCCTATGCGCCGGACATCCTGGTGATGTCGCGGCGAAGTTTCGAATCGCTGCGCCCGAACGATCGCGCCCTGGTGGTGGAACTGGCACGCGCCTCGGTACCGGTGATGCGCCAGCTGTGGGACGCGTCGGAAACCGTCGCGCGCAAGCAGGTGATCGATTACGGCGTGCAGCTCAATCAGGTCGACATGCCGGCGTTCCGCGCCGCCGCCGCGCCGCTGCTGGCCGAGTACCGCAAGCAGCCGGAGATCGAAGCGCTGTACCGCCGCATCCGCGACTTTGCATAGAGGTGACCCGATGACCGAACCCGAGACCGTCGCCGTCCCGGTCGCGCCGTTGCAGCGCGCGCTGGACCGCGTTTCCGATACCGCCGTTGGCGTGGCGTCCATCGCGCTGCTGGGCCTGGTGGTCGTGCAGGGCTGGCAGGTGTTCACCCGCTACGTGCTCAACGACTCGCCCAGCTGGACCGAGCCGGTGACGCTGCTGTTGCTCAGCACCGCGCTGAGCCTGGGCGCGGCCGCCGGCGTGCATACCAACCGCCACTTCGGCTTCTATCTGCTGGGCGAACACGTGCCGCCGCTGGTGCGCAGGGTGTTCGACCTGATCCGCCCGTTGATGATCATGTCCATCGGTGCGGTGCTGGCGTGGTGGAGCGCGGCGCTGCTGCTCGATGGCCTGGATATCAAGATGGCCGGCGCGCAGATGCCGCAAAGCATCAACTACCTGCCGCTGTCGATCGGCGGCGCGCTGATGGTGATCTTTGCCTTATACAAGCTGTGGCGTGTGCTGCGCCCGATCCAGGCCGGAGGAGTGCGCTGATGGGCATCGCGATGTTGTTGGGAACCTTCGTGGTGCTGCTGCTGATCGGCGTGCCGGTGGCGTATGCGCTGGGCGCGGCCGCACTGGCCACGCTGCTGTATCTGGACCTGCCCACGGTGGTGCTGGTGCAGCAGATTTCCGCCGGCAGCGGCTCGGCCTCGTTGATCGCCATCCCGCTGTTCATCTTCGCCGGCGAGTTGATGCTGCGCGGCGGTATCTCCGAACGCCTGATCGCGCTGGCCTCCTCGCTGGTGGGGCGCGTGCGTGGCGGCCTGGGCCAGGTCAGCGTGCTGTCGTCGCTGTTCTTCGGCGGCGTGTCCGGCTCGGCGATCGCCGACGTCTCGGCGGTCGGCGGCACCATGATCCCGCAGATGATCAAGCGCGGTTACGACCGCGATTACGCGGTCAATGTGAGCATGACCGCCGCGCTGGTGGCGTTGCTGGTGCCGCCCTCGCACAACCTGATCCTGTTCTCGGCCGCGGCCGGTGGCGGGCTGTCGATCGCCGATCTGTTCGCGGCCGGTATCTTCCCGGCGCTGCTGATGACCGCGGCGATGATGGTCACCGGTTATGCGGTGGCCCGCCACCGCGGCTACGGCACCGAGCCGTTCCCCGGCTGGCGCGCAGTGGCGCTGCGCCTGATCGGCGCGTTGCCGGGCCTGGGCCTGGTGGCGTTGATCTTCATCGGTATCCGTGCCGGCATCTTCACCGCGGTGGAGAGCGCGGCGATCGCGGTGGTGTATGCCTTGATCGTCACCGCGCTGCTGTATCGGCAGCTGCGGTGGGCCGAGTTCTTCGCCGCGGTGACGCATGCGGCGCGCACCACCGGCGTGATCCTGTTCGTGATCGCCACTGCGGCGGTGTTCGGCTGGTTGCTGGCCTACCTGCAGGTGCCGGCGGCGGCGGTGAAGTTCCTGCAGGCCATCGCCGACAGCAAGAACACGGTGCTGTTGATGATCGTGGTGATGTTGTTGCTGCTGGGCATGTTCATGGACCTGGCGCCGAAGATCCTGATCTGCACGCCGATCTTCCTGCCGGTGGTCAAGGCCTACGGCATCGACCCGATCCACTTCGGTCTGGTGATGGTGCTGGCCGGCGGCATCGGCCTGATCACCCCGCCGATCGGCTCGGTGCTGTTCATCGGCACCTCGATCGGGCAGATCACCATCGCCCAGAGCATGCGCACCATCTGGCCGTTCTGGCTGGCGGCCCTGTGCGTGCTGCTGATCGTGGCGTTCTTCCCCGAACTGTCGCTGTGGCTGCCACGCGCGCTGCGCGCGTAAGCGCCCGCGATCCCGACTGCGTCCGTCGGGCGGGCGTCGTCGGTGCGTGGCAGCGGCCTGCACGGCGCGTGCAATGCGATGTCCGCGCGCCGCGCCTCGCCCGACAAACGCCGGCCGACGTTACCGGCGCGCTGCGCAGCGTGGCTGCTGGAAGGTAGTTCCGCCCTCATCCAGGCGGCCGACGCTCCCGGCGTCGGCCGTCGTATCGCCCCGCCGAGCGGGGACTAGGAGCAAGCATGCGTGTGCGTATCGCTTCAACCCGTTTGCGTTGGCTGCTGGCCGGCGGCCTGCTGCTGTGTGCCGGGCTCGCTGCCGCGGCCGACTGGAAGCGCGGCATCGAACACCAGCGCATCGCCGACCAGGGCGACGGCACCTTCCTCAACCCGGTGCTGGCCGGCGATCACCCCGACCCGTCGGTGCTCAAGGACGGGCAGGACTACTACCTCACGCTGTCCTCGTTCGATGCGTATCCGGGCCTGCCGATCTGGCATTCGCGCGATCTGGTCAACTGGCAGCCGCTGGGCCATGCCATCACCCAGAACGTCGGCGCGATCTGGGCGCCGGATCTGATCAAGCACGGCAAGCGCTACTACATCTACTTCCCGGCGCGCCGCGGCGACCAGGGCGAGCGCAGCAACTTCGTGGTCTGGGCCGACGACATCACCGGCCCGTGGAGCGCGCCGATCGACATCGGCCTGGGCAAGTACATCGACCCCGGCCATGCGGTGGGCGAGGACGGCAAGCGCTACCTGTTCCTGAGCGGCGGCGACTACGTGCAGCTCTCCGACGACGGCCTCAAGGTGGTCGGCACCCCCAAACACGTCTACGACGGCTGGAAATACCCGGAAAGCTGGGACGTGGAAGGCTACGCGCAGGAAGGCCCCAAGATCACCCGCCACAACGGCTGGTACTACATGACCACCGCTGTCGGCGGCACCGCCGGCCCGCCGACCGGGCACATGGTGATCACCGCGCGTTCGCGCTCGATCCACGGCCCCTGGCAGAACGCGCCCGACAACCCGATCACCCGCACCAAGAGCGCCGACGAGCCGTGGTGGTCGCGCGGCCACGCCACCCTGGTGGAAGGCACCGACCAGCGCTGGTGGATGCTCTACCACGGTTACGAGCACGGCTACTGGACGCTGGGCCGGCAGGCATTGCTGGACCCGATCGAGTGGACCGCGGACGGCTGGTTCGTCGCCAAGGGCGGCGATCTGGGTACGCCGCTGAAAAAGCCCAGCGGGCAGGCCTTGCCGCACGGGCTGGCGTTGTCGGACGACTTCCGCGCCAGCACGCTGGGCCCGCAGTGGGCGTTCTTCAACCCCGCCGCCGACGAGGCCAAGCGCCTGCAGGTCGGCGATGGCGTGCTGCGCCTGCAGGGCAAGGGCAGCGCGCCGCGCGATGCCTCGCCACTGACGGTGATCGCGCCCGACCAGGCCTACCAGTTCGAGGTGCAGATGACCGTCGCGCCGGGCGGGCAGGGCGGGGCGCTGCTGTTCTACAGCGACAAGCTCTACGCCGGCGTGGGCAGCAATGGCGAGCACTTCGTCATGCACCGCTACGGCGAGGAGCGCCCGGCCAGGCTGGCGCCCAGTGCCAAGGGCGGTGCGCTGTGGCTGCGCGTCACCAACAACCGCCATATCGTCACCATCCACAGCAGCACCGACGGCACCACCTGGACCAAGTACCCGGTGCAGATGGAAGTGTCCGGCTATCACCACAACGTGGCCGGCAAGTTCCTGGCACTGAAACCGGCGCTGTATGCCGCCGGACAGGGCCAGGTGGAGTTCCGCAACTTCCGCTACCGCGCCCTGGACTGACCGTTCCGCACTGCCAGGCAGGCTGCGGCACACCCGGACGCTGCCTGCCTCGATGCTGCGGATGCGGGACATCGGCAGGCCTGCGAAGGCTTGCCGGCCCGCTGGCCGGTAGAATCCATTCAACTCGAACGGTTGACCGCTATGCCCGCCCGCAAGATGCCCGAAGAGGGAATGCCTGGCCTGCCGAAGGGCAAGGTAGCCACGATCAACGACATCGCCCGGATGTCCGGAGTCTCCAAGAAGACCGTCTCGCGGATCATCAACAACTCGCCGCTGGTGCGGCAGGACACCCGCGAGAAGGTCGAGGCGCTGATGCGCGAGGTCGGCTACGCCCCCGACCCGCTCGCGCGCGGGCTGGCGTTCCGGCGCTCGTTCCTGATCGGCATGGTCTACGACAACCCCACCGCGCAATACATCGTGGACATGCAGTACGGCGCGCTGGACGCGCTGCGCGGCTCCAGCTTCGAGCTGGTGGTACACCCCTGCGACAGCCGCAGCCCCGGCTACATCGAAGGCGTGCGCCGCTTCGCCCAGGCGCAGAAGCTGCACGGGGTGATCCTGGTCCCACGCGCCTCCGAGGACCAGGCGCTGGCCGACATGCTGGCCGAGATCGGCTGCCGCTACACCCGCATCGCCTCGGTCGCGCTGGACACCACCTCGCAGACGGTGATCACCCACGACCGCGACGGCGCCGCCGAGGCCGCCGACTACCTGCTCTCGCTCGGCCACCGCGACATCGCCCTGGTCACCGGCCCCAGCGCCTACCGTTCCTCGATCGAGCGCACCTCCGGCTTTGCCGACGCGCTGACCCGGCGCGGCATCGAACTGCCGCCCGAGCGCATCGTCGAAGCTGGCTACACCTTCGAATCGGGCGTGGCCGCGGCCGAAAAACTGCTGCTGGGCAAGAAACGCCCCACCGCCATCTTCACCGGTAACGACGAAATGGCGGCCGGTATCTACAAGGTCGCGCTACGCGCCGGCATCAACATCCCGCGCCAGCTGTCGGTGATCGGCTACGACGACAGCTCGCTGGCCTCGCGCCTGTGGCCGCCGCTGACCTCGGTGCGCCGCCACACCCGCGACACCGGCCGCACCGCCGCGGCGATGCTGATCCAGCCCGATAACGCCCCGCAACTACCCACCGCCAGCGTGCGCCCGCACCTGATCGTGCGCGACTCCTGTCAACCGCCGGAAGATTGAGCGAGGTCGAAGCCCGGGCAAGGGACGCCAGGCAAGGCGCTGGCGAGTCGCTTGTGACGGCGCGTGGCGACGGCGTTGATCATGGCAGGCAGTGGCAATCGCCTGAGGCGCACCCTCATCCGGCGCTACGCGCCGCCTTCTCCCGACGGGAGAAAGAATTCCCAAGCCGCCACGCGGCTATCGTGCACTGCGCAATGACACCGGTTAACCAGAGCCGGTAGAATGGCTTGGTGCAAGCCATTCCCCCCGCGCTTGGCACCGGAGATCGCGCATGTCCCTGTACTGCAAGACCCACTACGCCACCCATCCCGACGCCATCAAGGGCGCCAGCAACGACGACCTGCGCGAGCTCTATCTGCTCGATGGCCTGTTCGTCGACGATGCGGTCACGCTCAAGTACACCCACTACGAGCGCTTCGTGCTCGGTGGCGCAGCACCGCTCGGCACCACGCTGGAACTGCCCAGGCAGACCGAACCCGCCTCTGCCGCCGGCCATCCGTTCCTGGAGCGCCGCGAGCTGGGCATCCTCAATGTCGGCGCCGGGACCGGTAGCGTGACCGTGGACGGCACCGTCTACACGCTCGGACCGAAGGACGGCCTGTACGTGGCGATGGGCAGTACCGAAGTCAGCTTCGCCTCGGACAATGCCGCCAACCCGGCCAGGTTCTATCTGGCGTCGACACCGGCGCATGCGCGCTTCGAGACCAAGCAACTGTCGATCAAGGACGCCGTGGCGCTGGAGCGCGGCGCGCTGGAAACCAGCAACGAGCGCACCATCTACCAGTACATCGTGCCGACCACCTGCCAGTCCTCGCAGCTGCTGCTGGGCCTGACCGTGCTCAAGCCGGGCAGTGTCTGGAACACCATGCCGCCGCATCTGCACGACCGCCGCAGCGAGGTGTATTTCTACTTCGATCTCGGCGCCAACGACCGCGTCTATCACTTCATGGGCGAGCCGGACGCGCAGCGCCACATCGTGATCCAGAACAACGAAGCGGTGGTGTCGCCGCCGTGGTCCATCCACATGGGCGCCGGCACCAGCAATTACGCCTTCATCTGGGCGATGGGCGGCGAAAACCTGGATTACACCGACATGCACGTGCTGGACATCTGCCAGCTCAAGTAACCCCATGCGTGCCGGGCAGCACCGCACTCACCGCGTCGATGCGACAGCCCGATCAACGCGCCAGATCCACCCCATGCCAGCGGCCGCGCATCGCGCGGACGCACGCACTCATCCAACGTGGCACATCCAGCAGGAGCGATAAGGTAATGAGCAATCCGTTCAGTCTCGAAGGCAAGGTCGCACTGGTCACCGGTGCCAACACGGGCCTGGGCCAGGGCATCGCGCTGGCACTGGCACAGTCCGGCGCCGACATCGCCGCTGCCGGCATCCAGGCGCCGACCGAGACCGAAGAACTGGTCAAGGGCCTGGGCCGCCGCTTCGTCGCGATCCAGGCCAACCTGATCAGCGTCGAACCGGTGCAGCGCATCCTCAAGGAAACGCTGGACGGCCTGGGTCGCCTGGACATCCTGGTCAACAACGCCGGCCTGATCCGCCGCACAGACGCGGTGGATTTCAGCGAGCAGGATTGGGACGACGTGATGAACGTCAATCTGAAATCGGCCTTCTTCATGGCGCAGGCCGCCGGCCGCCATTTCATCGCCCAGGGCAGCGGCAAGATCATCAACATCGCCTCGATGCTGTCGTTCCAGGGGGGCATCCGCGTGCCGTCCTACACCGCCAGCAAGTCCGGCATCGCCGGCATCACCCGCCTGCTGGCCAACGAATGGGCCAGCAAGGGCGTGACCACCAATGCCATCGCGCCCGGCTACATGGCCACCGACAACACCGCCCAGCTGCGTGCCGACCAGGACCGCAACAAGGCCATCCTGGACCGCATCCCGGCCGCGCGCTGGGGCGTGCCGGCCGACCTGGGCGGCACCGCGGTGTTCCTGGCCAGCAGCGCCTCGGATTACGTCAACGGCGCCATCATCCCGGTCGACGGCGGCTGGCTGGCACGCTGAGTCAAACCCACGCGGTGCCTTCTCCCTCCGGGAGAAGGTGCCCGAAGGGCCGATGAGGGCCGGCGAGCACGCGCATCAGGCAAACGTGCGCTGCATACCCGGCAACGTTTCTACAGAGCCTTGATCCCTCACGGATAAGGCACCTGAAAAGCGAATCAAGACAGCACCCAGACGCGCGCAGTCACCACATTCCACATTCAAAACAACGTCCCCAAACCAATCGGAGCATCCCCATGAAAATCGCACTCATGAATGAGTTCAGTCAGGCCGGCAAGAACCCGGTGATCCTGCAGCAGCTCAACGACGTCGCCGGCGAGCAGGGCCACAGCGTCTTCAACGTCGGCATGGACGGCGACGACGACCATCGCCTGACCTACATCCACCTGGGCATCGTCGCCAGCCTGCTGCTGAACTCCAAGGCCGTGGACTTCGTCGTCGCCGGCTGCGGCACCGGCCAGGGCGCGATGATGTCGCTCAACGCGCATCCGGGCGTGTTCTGCGGCTATTGCATCGAGCCGACCGACGCCTACCTGTTCGCCCAGGTCAACAACGGCAACGCGCTGTCGCTGGCGTTCGCCAAGGGCTACGGCTGGGGCGCGGAAATCAACGTGCGCTACATCTTCGAAAAGGCCTTCAGCGGCGAGCGTGGCATGGGCTACCCGGCCGAGCGTCGCGAATCGCAGGCCGCCAACGCCGGCATCCTGACCCAGCTCAAGCAGGCCACCGCCAAGTCCTACCTGGACGGCCTGCGCGCCATCGACCCGGAACTGATCAAGCAGGCCGTGGGCGGCGAGCGTTTCCAGCAGTGCTTCTTCGACAATGCCCAGGACGCCGAGATCCGCGCCTTCGTCGCCGGCGTGCTGGGCAAGCCCGAAGCCGCCGCAGCAGCTGCGTAATTAGTCAGTGCGTTTTAGCCCCTCTCCCGCCGGGAGAGGGGTTGGGGTGAGGGTAAGGCGGAAGACAGCTGGCCTAAACGGGGAGGCTTGAAAGGCTTAAGACGACAGTACGGTCGTCCAACATTTCCTATGCCGCCGCACCCTCATCCGCCTTTCGGGCACCTTCTCCCAATGGGAGAAGGAAACAGCGTCGCGTCCTTAGCATTGTTCCCGGAGCCCACCATGCGTCTGCTGCTGTTCGCATTGCTGCTGCTCTGCGCAAATAATGCCCGCGCCGACCCACACCGCATCTTCATTGCCGGCGATTCCACCGCCGCCGACTACGGTGCCGAGCGCGCCCCGCAGGCCGGCTGGGGCCAGGTGCTGCAGGAGTGGTTCGACCCGGCGCAATGGCAGGTGCGCAACCACGCCAAGGGCGGCCGCAGCACCCGCAGCTTCATCGCCGAAGGGCGCCTGGACGCCATCGCCGGCGAACTGCAACGCGGCGACATCCTGCTGATCCAGTTCGGCCACAACGACGCCAAACACGAAGATCCCAGCCGCTATGCCGATGCGCAAGGCGACTATCAGCAGTTCCTGCGCCGCTATATCGCCGCCGCGCGCGGCAAGGGCGCCACGCCGATCCTGATCACGCCCGCCGCCCGTCTGCTCTACGACTTCGGTGCGCTGCTCGACACCCACGGCCGCTACACCCTGGCCATGCAGCAACTCGCCGCGCAGGAACGCGTTGGCCTGATCGATCTCAATGCCAGTTCCAGCGACTGGATCCGTGCCCTCGGCGAACAGGCGGCCAGACCGTATTTCCTGTTCGTCCCCGAGCAAGGCAAGGCCGACGGCACCCACTTCAGCCGCGCCGGCGCCACCGCCGTGGCGTGCCTGGTCGTGCATGGCTGGGTGCAGCTGCAACCCGATCTCACGCCACAGCTGCGCCGCGATGCCGATTGCGGCGCAGCCGCCGACACCACCGCCAAACGGGCGGCGCAGGCGCATCCCTCGCTGGTGGTGCACGAACGCGATCTCGCACGCCCGCGCCTGTCCGGCAGCGGGCGCCCGCCTCACGCCTTGTCGATCCCGTAGTGATGCAGCCCCAGCCGGGCCAGTTCGCCGGAGCGGCGGTAGTAGACCTCTTCCCAACCCTCCACGCGCTGGCGGTCGGTCTCGCTCATCGCATCGAGGATGTCTTCGATGCTGAGCAGGTTGGGATCTTCTTCCAGGCGTTCGAACACCGCGCCCAGGCCTTCGATCGCCTGGCGCGCCTGCGCCGCACCCATCGCGCCCAGTCCCTGCACTGCGTCACGCCGGGTGGCGGCATCCCAGCGGTCGAAATAGCGTGCATAGCCGCTCTCGCTCATGTCCGCATCCAGCCGCGCCAATGCCACGAGCTCGCGCTCGCCCGGCGACAAGGCATCCCTGCGTCCTCGCAGCGCGGTCAGTTTGGCTTGCACCCGTGCGCTGCGACGGCGCCACAGCAATTCGGGCATGTTGAGCAGCCCCTCTGCCGTGGGCGGCGCCACTGCCGGCCAGTTCACCCCGAAGCCGTCGTCGGTGAGTTGCCATTGCGCGCGCAGCGGCGGCGATGCCTTCAACAACAACCGATGCGCCTGGATCGGCTCGTCGATGCGGATGCCGTTGACCAGGGTGAACAGCAGGCGGGTGTCGTCCAGCTCCAAGCGCCGGATGCGAAGCTGCGTCAGGTCCATTGAGCGAAGGCGGTGTGGGGAGGTTTGACCATAGTGCGCGTCGGCGGTGGTGTCGAGTCGGTGCAGCGGATGCGGCGGTGAGGCAGCTGCGCTCGCGCGCCGATCCTGGATCGACGCGATCCAGCGCCGTCCCACGCACCCCTCACACGTCGCCGTCGCGACTCCAGCCGTCGCCACTGCCGCGCTGAAGAACCTGATCGGTGTCCAGCACGTCGCCGGCCGGCACCTGCGCCTGCTGCGCAAGATCGGCATAGATCGGGGTGAAATCCGGCGCGGTGGCGTGCATCAATTGCGCAAAGCTGTCGATGACGAAATAGGTCTTCTGGAAGCTGTCGATGCGGTAGCGCGTGCGCATGATGCGCTGCAGGTCGAAGCCGATCCGGTTGGGCACCGGCGATTCCAGCGAATGCAGCGATTCGCCCTTGGACGACACGATGCCGGCGCCAAAGATGCGCAGCCCCTGCGGCGTGGCGATCAGGCCGAATTCGACCGTGTACCAATACAGGCGGGTGAGATTCTGCAGCGCGTCCGCGCCGATGCCGTGCGCCTTGACCCCGCCACGGCCGTAAGCCTGCATGAAGTCGGCAAACAGCGGATTCATCAGCAGCGGCACGTGCCCGAACAGGTCATGGAACAGGTCTGGTTCGGCGATGTAGTCGATCTGATCGGGGCGGCGGATCCACCATGTCACCGGGAAGCGCCTGTTGGCCAGATGCTCGAAGAAATCCAGCTCCGGCAGCAGGCCCTGCACGCCGACCAGGGTCCAGCCGGTGGCCGCCCGCAGCACCGTATTGAGCGCATCGAATCGCGGAACGTGGGTCTCGCCCATGCCCATCGCATCCTGCGCCTGCAGGAACTCGTCGCAGGCGCGCCCCACCAGCAGCGCGCGCTGGCGGCGATACAGGGTGCCCCAGGTGGCGTGGTCGTCGGCGCTGTAGCCATCCCACGGCTGCTCGACCACGGCGGTGGTGTAGACCGGCACATAGCCCTTGTCGGTGAGCTGATTCTCGACGCGTTGCGGTGCGATGTTCATGCGGCGGCAGTTCCCGATGATCAGCGCTCACCTTAGCCCGACGGCCGCGCAACGGGATTGCGAATCTTGCGTGTCCAGTGTTTGCAGGCGCAAGATTCGTGCGTCTTCCTCTGCTGCTGCGCAACATATGGACCAGCCAATCGCCCTGGACCGCACCGATCTGCGCCTGCTCGCCCTGCTGCAGACGCAGGGCCGCAGCAGCAATGCGGAGCTGGCGGTGCAGGTCAATCTGTCGGCTTCGGCCTGCCTGCGCCGCACCCAGCGGCTGGAGGCGGCCGGCATCATCGCCAGCTACGGCGCGCGCCTGGATGCCAAGGCGCTGGGGCTGGGGCTGCAGGCCTTCGTGCGGGTGCAGCTGGAGCAGCACGGCCAGGCCGATATCGAACATTTCGCCGACGGCGTGCGCGGCTGGGACGAGGTGGTGGCCTGCTGGGCGCTCACCGGCGACATGGATTACCTGCTGCAGGTGCAGGTGCGCGATCTGGAGCATTTCTCGCGCTTCCTGCTCGACCGCCTGCTCAATGCGACCGGCGTGTCCGACGTCAATTCCAGCTTCGTCCTGCGCACGGTGAAGGCGCCGGAAGGCCTGCCGCTCTCGCATCTGGGCTGATCCGGCGGGATGCAAGGCAGGGCGCGCGCGCAGTATGACTTGCCTCTCAAACGATAACGATTTACATTTGCGTAACATCCGGCCGCGTCCGGCATGTCTTCTCGCCGATCCGCCAGCCCTGCGGGGCCAGCCAGCTCGTCGCCCGAGTGGGACGCGCCGCGCATGCCTGCGCTTTTCTTCCCCGCGACGCCACGCGTCCCGCACCGATCGATGAGAAACCCTCCAATGCCCGCGATTTCCGCTCCCCTGGCCACGTTGTCCGCTGCCTTGCTATGCGCGTTGGCGCTGACGCCCTGCGCTGCCCGTGCCGCCGATGCCGCCGATGCAAGCAATGCCAAGACGCTGGACCAGGTCAACGTCAACGGCGCGGTGAGCCGCGCACAGCCGGCCACCACCACGCGCCTGCCGCTGACCCTGCAGGAAACGCCGCAATCGGTCAGCGTGATCGGGCTGCAGCGGCTGGAAGAGCAATCGCTGTTCAGCATCGACGATGTGATGCGCAACGTCACCGGCGTCAACGTGTCGTTCTACGACACCCAGCGCCCGTTGTATTTCGCACGCGGCTTCCAGATCACCGACTTCCAGGTCGATGGCCTGCCCACCTACAGCGGTGCGACCAACCAGGAATACGACACGGTCTTCTACGACCGCATCGAGGTGATCCGCGGCGCCAACGGCCTGCTCACCGGCGCCGGCATTCCCTCGGCCACGGTCAACCTGCTGCGCAAGCGCCCGGGCAAGGACTTCGATGCCTCGTTTGCGGTGAGCGCCGGCACCTGGGATTTCCGCCGCATGCAGGC
The DNA here is from genome assembly GCF_011761885.1 of Xanthomonas sp. CFBP 8151. Taxonomy (NCBI): domain Bacteria; kingdom Pseudomonadati; phylum Pseudomonadota; class Gammaproteobacteria; order Lysobacterales; family Lysobacteraceae; genus Xanthomonas; species Xanthomonas sp. CFBP 8151. The sequence goes on along the minus strand of NZ_JAASQZ010000002.1, from coordinate 1,132,369 downwards.
CGACGTCAATGCGCCGCTGACCGAAGACGGGCGCTGGCGCAGCCGCGTGGTCGCCGCCTGGCAGGACCGCGACTACTACTACGACCGCTACCACGACAACAAGATGTCGGGCATGGCGGTGCTGGAAGGCGACCTGACCGACAGCACCACGCTCACCGTCGGCTATCAGCGCCAGGACAACACCCCCGTCGGCTCGACCTGGGGCACGGTGCCGTTCTTCGCCGCCGATGGTTCGCCGGCCAACCTGCCGCGTTCGACCAACATGGCGCCCAAGTGGAGCCGCTGGCAGCGCGAGACCAGCACCGCTTTCGCCAACCTGGAGCAGCGCTTCGGCGAGGACTGGCTGCTGCGCGTCAACTACGCGCACACCAAGGGCGATGTGCAGAACCTGCGCGTCTACGGCACCGGTTATCCGGCCGCCGATGGCAGCGGCATGTTCCTGCGCACCGCTGCCGGCGAAACCAGCGACGCGCGCGATGGCGTGGACGTGTACCTGTCCGGCGGTTTCTCGTTGTTCGGCCGCCAGCACGATGTGGTGGTCGGCGGCAGCTGGCAGGATCTGCAGTCGACCTCCTATGGCGTCGCGCAGACCTATCCCGCCGACTGGGCCACCTGCGGCAGCGAACGTTGCTATTTCATCCCCGACATCCGCAACTGGGATGGCGATATCCCAGAGGTGACCTATGCGCGCAACGGCCGCCGCAGCGAGGCGCGCACCACGCAGCGTGGCGTGTATGCCTCCACCCGGTTGCGCCTGGCCGACCCGCTGTCGCTGATCGCCGGCGCACGCCTGAGCTCCTGGGAAACCCGCACCCAGGCCTTCAATGCCAGCGGCGCCTACACCGGCACCAGCGGCCGGTACGAGGTGAGCGACGAAGTCACCCCGTATGTGGGACTGGTCTACGACATCGTGCCGGAGGTGTCGCTCTACGCCAGCTACACCGAAATCTTCAACCCGCAGAATTACCGCGACAAGGACAACAACCTGCTCGCCCCGGTGGAAGGCTCCAACCTGGAAGCCGGCATCAAGGCGCAGCTGCTCGACGGCCGTGCGATGGCCACCGCCGCCGTGTTCGAGGCCAAGCAGGACAACTTCGCCGTGCGCGACATGACCCAGCCGGAATCCTCGCTGCCGGACGGCAATTCGGCCTACATCGGCATCAACGGCACCAAGAGCCGTGGCTGGGAAATGGATTTTAACGGCGAGATCCTGCCCGGCTGGACCGTCAATGCCGGCTTTACCCACGTCAAGGTGACGCGCCCGCCCACCGCTGCGATCTACGCCAACCTGCCCGAGGATTACCTGCAGCTGTCCACGCAGCTGCGCCTGCCCGGCGCCTGGGAGCGCCTGAGCATCGGCGGCGGGGTCAGCTGGCAGAGCGCGGTGCGCGGCTTCAACATCGCGCGCCCCACCGGCGACGGCACCGGCGCCACCACGCCGGTGACCGTGGTGCAGAACCCCTACGCGCTGGTGCATTTCAACGCCAACTACCGCATCAGCGAGCAATGGACCGCCACGCTGGCGGTACGCAATGCCTTCGACAAGACCTACTGGGCCAACCTGGATTACCAGAACTACGGCGAGCCGCGGTTTGTCAGCGTGTCGTTGCGTTGGCGCTATTGAGGCGTCGCCGATGACGTCCGGGGTTGATGCGTTGCCGGTGAAGTCCAGGGGTTACTACGGGTAAGGCCTCGCGGCCAGGGCCGCTCCTACAAGAGCGGCGCTGGCCGTGCCGACGTCGCGCCGATACACCCAAAGACCGCCGCACCCTCGTAGGAGCGGCCCCGGCCGCGACCCCATCCCGACACGCCCCAGCGCACCGAAAAGAACCGCCGCACCCCTGTCCGGCATCCGCTCGGTGCATCAACACAAGGCATCCAACAACGCAGTCGCCCCACGCGTCGGCCCTAACAGCGCGCGTCTCGAAACAGGCACCCCGCGCCCGCTCAGCTCCGCATGACCTCGCGCGACACCCGCATCAGCTCCGCATGACCTCGCACTGCATCCGCCTCACGGCGCCACGCAGGCCTCGTCCTTGCCGCGCAGTTTCTGCCAGCGCGAGCGCTCTTGCAGACAGCGGCGATACGCTTCCGCCTTGGCGGCGGCAGCCTGCTCGGCGGCGGTGCGGGTGGCACTGCTGCGCTGCGCCTGCAACTGCGCGATCTTGGCGCGGATCTGCGGCATGGCCGCCATCGCGGCACGCTCGCCTTCCAGGATGGCCGCGCCACGCTGGTTGAAATCGGCCGAGCCGATGTCGTTGACCTTGGGGCGGATCACCACGTCGGCACGCTTGAGTTCGGCCTCGCCCAGGCGCTGGCCCATGATCGAGATCGACTGGTTGACGGTGCCGAGCAGATCGCCGGGATTCCTGCCGCTGGCCTTGCTGGAAATATCCACCGCCACCACGAACTCCGCACCGAGCTGGCGCGCCGCATCCACCGGCACCGGGCTGACCACGCCACCGTCCACATAGTGGTATTGGCCGATGGTCACCGGCTCGAACACGCCGGGGATGCTGCTGGACGCACGCACCGCCTGGCCGGCATTGCCGCGCACGAACACGGTGCGCTCGCCGTCTTCCAGCCGCGTGGCGACCGCCGCGAACGGCTTGCGCAACTTGTCGATCGGCTTGCCGCCGAGCTGCTCGTTGACGTAGTCCTGCAGCTTCTGGCCCTGCACCAGGCCGCCGGAGAAGATCCGCACGTCGCGGATGCTGGTCTGGTCGAGCGCAACGGCCTTTTCCTGCATCTGGAACGCGTCCATGCCGCTGGCATACAACGCCCCGACCACGCTGCCGGCGCTGGTGCCCGACACCACCACCGGCGCAAAGCCGTTGGCCTCGAGCATCTTGATCACGCCGATATGCGCAAAGCCCTTGGCCGCGCCGCCACCGAGCGCCACGCCGATCTTCACCGGCTTGACCGTGCCGGCAGACGGTGCCTGCACGACCGGCGCCGGTGCCGCCGGTCGCGGTTCGCCACCGCAGGCGCAGAGCAGACCGAGCAACGACATCAAGGCGAGAGAGCGGGGGCGGCGGAGCGCGGTCATGGCGAAAACGTCGATGGGAAAGGCGAGGGAGAATACACGCGTGCCGTCACGGCGGCGCTGATGGTTGGCGTGCGTGGAGATTGTTCAGAACGGCATCGTTTGCAGGCGTTGCACTGCCTTGTCCCGGCAAGAAGGGCGAGCCGGTTCATTCGGGCGATGACCGCAGCCACCTGCACGGGCCAGGGGCGCGGAGCGGGGGGAGGTTAAGAAGCGAGGCCACATGGGATCGCAGCAGGCTTCGTCGGTCCCCTCATCCGGCGCGACGCGCCACCTTCTCCCGGCGGGACAAGGGTGCCGGCACGCCCGCCTGCCGCTTCACCCCTTCAAAACCGGTTATCGCCATCCAGCAACCGCCCCAGGCCGCCCAGCACCGAGCCTTCGCCGCGTTGCTGGTCGCCGGCCTGCGGGGCGGCGGCCAGCATGCGACCGGCCATGCGCGAGAACGGCAGCGATTGCAGCCACACCTTGCCAGGGCCGGTCAGGGTGGCCAGGAACACGCCTTCGCCGCCGAAGAACATGCTCTTCAGCCCGGCGACGCGGCGCACGTCCATGTCCACGCCGGCGTGGTAGGCGACCACGCAGCCGGTGTCCACATCGATGCGTTCGCCGGGGCCGAGTTCGCGTTCCACCACGGTGCCGCCGGCATGCACGAAGACCCAGCCGTCGCCTTCGAGCTTCTGCATGATGAAGCCCTCGCCGCCGAACAGGCCGGTGAGGATCTTGCGTTGAAACGCGATCCCCAGCGACACGCCGCGCGCGCCGGCCAGGAAGCTGTCCTTCTGGCAGATCAGTTGCCCGCCATGCTCGGACAGGCGCAGCGCCAGCACCGTGCCCGGATAGGGCGCGGCGAATGCGACCCTGGCCTTGCCGCTGCCGGCATGGGTGAACACCGTGGTGAACATGCTCTCGCCGGTGACCACGCGCTTGCCGGCCGACAGCAGCTTGCCCATCAAGCCGCCGCCGCCGCTCTGGCCGGCATGCGAGCCGTCGCCGAACACGGTGTCCATCTGCACCGCGGCGTCCTTGTACATCAGCGCGCCGGCCTCGGCGATGGCGCTTTCGCCCGGGTCCAGCTCGACCTCCACGAACTGCATGTCGTTGCCGACGATGCGGTAGTCGATCTCGTCGGCGCGCCCGGCTGCGCCGGTCAGCGGGGGCGGCAGGCCGCTGCCGCCCTGCAGCTCGGCCAGCTGGCGGGCCGGCGTCCAGCCATCGAGTCCGTCGCGCCAGGCCAGCGCGTCGGGCTGGCGCTGGGCATGCGCGCGGGCGCTGGCATCGTCGAGCGGGCCGATGCGATCGGCCTGTCCGGGAACATGCAAGTACCACTGGGCCATCGGGACGACTCCTGTCTGTGCGTGCGACGAGTCTAAGCGCAGCCGCCACCAAGGCGTCCCGTGTCCAAGGTCATGCCTGGAGGGCGCGGTTGGGCGCGGTTGCGGCCTGTCCGGAGCGCGTCGCTGACGCAATGCCGGGTGTCGTCTCGCAGCTTGCGCAAGGCGTGCGGCCCGCGCGCTGCGGGCGGGTGGCCCTTACTCGCCTACCGTCGCCCAATAGCGCTCGCCGTCGCGCTGCACCCGCACCGGGCCGCCGAACACGTCCGACAGGCGGGCGTCGGTGAGCAGCGCATCGCGCGGGCCATCGGCCACGACGGTGCCGGCACGCAGCAGGATCACCCGTGCGATCTCCGGCACGATTTCCTCGATGTGGTGGGTCACCAGGATCAGCGTGATGCCTTGCCGGGCCAGGTGACGCATGCTGTCGAGCAGGTGCTGGCGCGCCACCAGGTCCAGGCCGGTGGACGGCTCGTCCAGCAGCAGCGCCTGCGGCCGATTGACCAGCGCACGTGCGATCAGCACGCGGCGGGTTTCGCCGGCCGACAGTTCGGCAAATTGCCGGTCCAGCAACGGCAAGGCGCGCGCCAGGGCCAATGCCTCACGTGCCCGTGCGCGCATGTCGTCGCTGATCTCGCGGTGCGGTGGCACCACATAGCTGGCGAAGAAACCGGACAGCACCGCGCTTTCCACATCCAGCCCCGGCATGTCGGCCAGGTTGACGCTGAGGTCGCCGGTGACGATGCCCAGCTGCGCGCGCAGGCGATCCAACTGCCAGCGTGTCTGCCCGAGCACTTTCACCGCCGCCTGGCCATCGGCGCGCACCAGCGGATACAGCTCGCGGGTGATCAGTTTGATGAAGGAGGATTTGCCGCAGCCATTGGGGCCGAGGATGGCGGTGTGCTGCCCCAGCGCAATACGCAGGCTGAGCGCATGCAGCACGCGCACCTGGCCGCGCATCACGCTGGCCTGGTCGAGCTCGATCAACGGAGTGGGGTTCGCAACAGCAGCAGGATCGGTGGACATCTCGGCAGTAACCGTCATACGGGTGACATCAGGCGCAGTGGGGAAAGGGACGTGTGAACCGCTTTAGGAATGCAGGGCGACCCCTACGCATCCGAAGGGTGAAGTTTGCCGCCATCGCCCCCATCATGTCTCTAACAACCAAATCAATGGCGCCGCTGTGGAGATGCCGATGTTGTCCGACCCGATCATCGACGTTCTGACTTCCGGCGTGGCCGGGCTGGGCGTGTGGGGCATGCTGGCGGTGCTGCTGGTGTTCACCCAGGTCACCATCTTCGCGGTGACCTTGTACCTGCACCGCAGCCAGGCCCATCGCGGTGTGGACTTCCATCCGGTGGTGGCGCACTTCTTCCGCTTCTGGACCTGGCTGACCACCTCGATGATCACCCGCGAATGGGTGGCGATCCATCGCAAGCATCACGCCAAGGTCGAGACCGAGGAAGACCCCCACAGCCCGCAGACCAAGGGCATCAGCCAGGTGTTCTGGCGCGGCGTGGAGCTGTACCGCGAAGCGCGCGCGCAGCGTGCCGACATCGAGCAGTACGGCAAGGGCGCGCCCACCGACTGGATCGAGCGGCATCTGTACACCCCGCATGCCAACGCCGGCCCGATCGCGCTGCTGGTGATCAACGCGGTGCTGTTCGGTTTGCCCGGCATCGCGTTGTGGGCGATCCAGATGGCGTGGATTCCGTTCTGGGCCGCCGGCGTGGTCAATGGCCTGGGCCACTGGTGGGGCTATCGCAATTTCGAGTCGGCCGACACCTCCACCAACCTCACGCCATGGGCGCTGTGGATCGGTGGCGAGGAACTGCACAACAACCACCATGCGTTCCCGAGCTCGGCGCGGTTTTCGATGCGGCGCTGGGAGCTGGATATCGGCTGGGTCGCCATTCGCGGGTTGCAGGCGATCGGTCTGGCCAAGGTGCTGCGCGTGGCGCCGTCGCTGGACATCCGCCCCAACATCGCCGTGCCCGATGCCGACACGCTCAAGGCCTTGCTCTCGCATCGCTTCCAGGCCATGACCGATTACCAGCGCAATGTGTTCACCCCGGCGTTGCGCGAAGAAGCTGCGGCCACCGGCGCCAAGTTGCGGCAACTGTTGCCGCGGCGGCTGCGCAGGGGCCTGGTCGATGACGGACGTTGGCTCAAGCCCGATGCGCGTGCGCAACTGCAGCGCTGGGTGGCCGAGCGCCCGCGCATGCGCACGCTGGTCGAGTACCGCGCACGTCTGAGTGCCGTACTGGAAGCGCGCAGCCACGATGCGTCCGAACGGCTCAAACATTTGCAGCAGTGGTGTCACGAAGCCGAAGCCAGCGGCAATGCTGCCTTGCAGGCCTATGCAGCGCGGCTGAAGGGTTATGCGCTGAGTGGCGCGTAATCGTGGTGGCACGCGTGCTGATGTGCGCGTGCGTGGATCGTATGGTTCGATCGCACGCGGACTGCTGACGGCGTGCGTCGTGTGCGCTCCGGGTTTTTCTATGCAAGCGCATGCCCAGGTGCAGGACAGCCAGCAGTACCTGCAACGCATGGATACCGATGGCGATGGCCGCGTCAGTCGCGATGAGTATCTGGCCTGGATGAGCTATGCCTTCGACCAGCGCGACCTGGACCATGACGGCGTGCTGCAGGGTGACGAACTGCCTGGCCGCCGCGGCACGCCGATCACCCGCGCCGCGCATCGCGCCACGCTGATCGAGCGTTTCGCGCGGCAGGATGCCAACGGCGACGGTTACCTGAGCGCGCGCGAGTTACTGGCGCCGCCGCGCTGATGCACCTTCGCGCGTGTCTGACGCTGCATTCGGCAAGCTCGAGCGCATGTTCACTCTCGACCAAGTCAGCCGGCGCTACGGCCAGGCCATTGCCCTCGACACCGTCTCGCTGCATTTCGCCAGCGGCATCACCACGGCCCTGATCGGCCCCAGCGGCGCCGGCAAGTCCACCGTGCTGCGGATGCTGGTGGGGCTGGAGTGGCCGGACAGCGGCACGGTCGCCTTCGATGGCGCGCCGCTGCGACGCGCCGGCCTGCAGGCGCAGCGCCAGCGCATCGGCTATGTGATCCAGGAAGGTGGGCTGTTCCCGCATCTGGATGCACGCAGCAACGCGGTGTTGCTGGCGCAGACGCTGGGCTGGACGCGGCAGCGCATCGACCAACGCCTGCAGACCCTGTGCGCGCTCTGCCAGTTGCCGCCGGAGCTGCTGGCGCGTTATCCGGCCGAGCTGTCCGGTGGTCAGCGCCAGCGCGTGGGCTTGATCCGTGCCCTGATGCTGGATCCACCGGCCTTGCTGCTGGACGAACCTTTGGGCGCACTCGACCCGATCGTGCGCTACGACCTGCAAGCGCAGATGCGCGCGCTGTTCGCCCAGCTCGGCAAGACCGTGGTGCTGGTGACCCACGACGTTGCCGAAGCCGCCTACCTGGCCGACACCCTGGTGCTGATGCGGGCCGGCCAGGTGGTGCAGCAGGGCAGTGCGCGCAGCCTGCTGGAACACCCGGCCGATCCGTTCGTGCAGCGCTTCCTCACCGCGCAGCGCAGCATCGGCGACGCCGCATGAGCGCGCGCGTGCTGTTCGCCGTTGCACTGCTGATCGCAAGCGTCGGTGCGCAGGCCGCGCAGGTGACGATCGGCTCGAAGAACTTCACCGAGGCCGTGCTGCTGGGCGAGATCGCCACCGCCGCCGGGCAGCGCGACGGCGTGGACGTGCACCACCGCGCGCAGCTCGGTGGCACGCGCATCCTGTGGCGCGCGTTGGAGACCGGGCAGATCGATGCGTACGCCGAATACACCGGCACGCTGGCGCAGGAACTGCTGCAGCTGCCCAAGGCCAGCCAGGCCGAACTGCGCGCCGCACTGGATGCACGTGGGTTGGCGATGACCGACTCGCTCGGCTTCCAGAACACCTATGCCTTCGGCATGCGCGTCGAGCGCGCGCAGGCGCTTGGCATCGCATCGATGTCGGATCTGGCACGGCATCCGGCGCTCAAGATCGGCCTGAGCAACGAGTTCATGCAGCGCGCCGATGGCTGGCCGGGGGTACGCGCCGCCTATGCACTGCCGCAGACCGCGACCGGGCTGGATCACGATCTGGCCTATCGCGCGCTGCAGAGCGGGGCGATCGAGGTCACCGATCTGTACAGCACCGATGCGGAAATTCCGTATTACCGGTTGCAGGTGCTGCGCGATGACCGCCGCTATTTCCCCGACTATCAGGCGGTATTTCTGTATCGCAAGGAGCTGGCGCAGCGCTCACCGGCGATGCTCAAGGCGTTGCAGGGGCTGCAGGGCCGCATCGACGAGGCGACCATGCAGCGGCTCAACGCACAGGTGAAGCTGGAGCGTCAGTCCGAGGCATCCGTTGCCGCGCAGTGGCTAGGCGTTGCGCCCGCATCGGCAGCCGACTCGCGTGTGGCGCGTCTGCTGCGGCATACGCGCGAGCATCTGGCCCTGGTCGGCATCTCGTTGGGCTTTGCCTTGCTGATCGCGTTGCCGCTGGGCGTGCTGGCGGCTCGGCGGCCGCGGCTCGGGCAGGTGGTGCTGTCGTTGACCGGCGTGCTGCAGACCTTGCCGTCGCTGGCGGTGTTCGTCTTCATGATTCCCTTGTTCGGCATCGGCGCCAAACCGGCGATTGCGGCGTTGTTTCTCTACAGCCTGCTGCCGATCGTGCGCAACACACATGCCGGGCTGACCTCGATCCCGCGCGAGTTGCGCCAGACCGCCGAGGCGATCGGGCTGCCGGCATGGACGCGCCTGTGGCGGGTGGAACTGCCGCTGGCGCGTCGCACCATCGTGGCCGGCATCCAGACTGCGGCGGTGATCAACGTGGGCACCGCCACGCTGGGCGCGTTGATCGGCGCAGGCGGCTACGGCCAACCGATCCTCACCGGCATCCGCCTGGACGACATCGGCTTGATCCTGGAAGGCGCGATTCCTGCGGCGGTGCTCGCAATGATCGTGCAGGCGGTGTTCGAAGGCCTGGAGCGCTGGGTCACCCCGCGTGGACTGCGCATCCGCCAGCGCGGCTGAGCCCGTAGGAGCGGACCCGGCCGCGACGGGGCGCTATCGGGTAAGCCCAATCGCGGCCTGGTCCGCTCCTACGGTTAGGCGGTTGGCAGCGCTGCGATCAGGGTTGAGAGTGCATCCTCGGTGACATTGAGGTGCGGTGCGATACGTAGACGTCCGTGTCGGCGTGTGCAGATCGCCCTGCGCGCGCCGAACGCCGTCGCCACCGCATCCAGCTGATTGGCTGGCGGCTGCAACGCGGTCAGATGCGCCGCGTGGGCGGGCGTGCACCAAATGCCCAGACCGCGTGCCTGCAGCGCCGCATCCCAGCGCGCGGTGAGCGCGCCCAGCGCCTGCGCGATGCGCGCCGGTTGCCAGGCAGCGACCTGCTGCAAGGCCACCGTCGCCATCGCGATCCTCATTGGATCGGCAACGCCGCCGGCATCGAACCGGCGCGCACCGCTGCGATAGGACGGCGTCTGGGCGACCGGAAATTCCCAGCTGCTGCCCGCATCGCGGCCGATCCAGTGTTCTTCGATCGGCACGCCGTGCGCCCGCCATTGCGGGGCCACCCACAGCCAGGCCAGCCCCATCGGCCCCAGCAGCCATTTGTGGCCGACGCTGACCACGAAGTCCGGCCGCCAGCGCGGCAGGTCGGTCGGCAGCACGCCCAGGCTCTGGCTCAGATCCAGCACCAGCGCCGCACCGCGTGCGTGCACCGCGGCGCTGATGCGGTCCAGATCGAGCTGTCGTCCATCCAGCCAGTACGCATGCGGCAACGTGACGATGCGCAATGCAGGTGTCTGGGCAATGGCCTGCAGCACCGCCGCGGTCAAGGCATCGCCACCGGCCGTGGATACCGCCACGATGTGCGCACCCACCTCGGCACAGCGGCGTTGCCAGATCAGCAGGTTCGAGGGGAACTGGCCTTCCAGCAGCAGCACCGCCTCGCCGCGTTGCAGCGGCAGGTTGCGTGCGGCAGTCGCCAGGCCGTGCGCGGCCGAGGGCAGCATTGCCACGCCGTCGGCATCGGCGTCGAACAGGCCTGCAGCGAGCGTGCGCAAACGCTCGATGTCCTGCAGCCAGGCATCGAACGGCAGCTGCCACGGGGTGGCCAGCGCATCCACTGCCTGATGCGCGACCGCTTGCACCGCGCGCAGCAGCGGGCCGCGCGAGGCGGCATCCAGATAGGTGATGTCGGCAGGTAACGCAAATGCCTGCTGGCGGCGTTCCCATTCGACGGGCGCGGGGAGCAGGCTGGACAGAGAAAAAGAAGACATGGCGACAGCTTACCGCTGGCTGCCACGCTGCCGACACGGCGCGTTCACAGGCGCTCCTCAAGCATATGGCGATGTCTGCACTCTCATCTCTGCTGGGCCACCACCAGCAACAGCAGCTGACGCTGCTGGAACGCTACGCGCAGACCCGCGCGCTGAGCGATCGCCTCGCCGCACCCCTGAGCGCTGAAGACGCAATGGTGCAGAGCATGCCCGACGCCAGCCCCAGCAAATGGCATCTGGCACACACCACCTGGTTTTTCGAACGCTTCGTGCTGCAGGCCGATCCGGCCTACCGCGTGTTCGACCCGGCCTGGGATTTCCTGTTCAACAGCTACTACCAGAGCGTGGGCCCGATGCATGCGCGCGCGCGTCGCGGAGTGTTGTCGCGGCCGTCGTTGCAGCAGGTGCGCGACTACAGGGCCGCAGTCGATGCGCAGATGCAGCAGCGCCTGCGTGACGGGGTGTTGGACGCGCAGGCTTGCACTATCGTGCAGCTCGGCATCCAGCACGAGCAGCAGCACCAGGAATTGCTGTTGACCGACATCAAGCATGCGCTGTGGAGCAACCCGCTGCAGCCGGCGTACCGCGACGCGCCCGCACCGCCTGCTGCTGTCGCCAGCACGCTGCGCTGGCAGGCGCGCGACGAACAGATCGTGGAGATCGGTGCGGCGGCATGGCCGCAGGCCGACACCTTCGCCTACGACAACGAGTCGCCGCGTCACCGCGTGCTGGTGGGCGCGCATGCGTTGGCGCATCGGGTGGTCAGCAACGCCGAGTTTCAGCAGTTCATCGATGCCGGTGGCTACCGCAATGCCGGCGCCTGGCTCAGCGACGGCTGGGCGATGGTGCAGGCGCAAGGCTGGCAGCATCCGCTGTATTGGGACGCGGACGGACGCGAGTTCACCCTGGATGGCTGGCGCCCGCGCGATGCGCATGCGCCGGTATGCCATCTGAGCCTGTTCGAAGCCGACGCCTTCGCGCGCTGGGCCGGCGCGCGCCTGCCCACCGAAGCCGAGTGGGAACAGGCCGCCACCGGTGTGCCGGTGCAGGGCAATTTCGTCGACACCGACGCGTTGCATCCGTGCGGCGCCGACGCGGTGGATACCGGCCTGCAGCAGCTGTTCGGCGACGTCTGGGAATGGACCGGCAGCGCGTACCTGCCGTATCCCGGCTTTGCGCCATGGCCCGGATCGCTGGGCGAGTACAACGGCAAATTCATGAATGCGCAGTGGGTGCTGCGCGGTGGCAGCTGTGCCACGCCGGCCAGCCATATCCGCGCCAGTTACCGCAACTTTTTTCCCTCCGATGCGCGTTGGCAGTTTGCCGGCGTGCGCCTTGCCAAGGATCTGCCTTGAACGCCGCCGCCCATGCCATGCAACGCGCGCACGCCGCGCTGACCGACCTGCGCCCGCAACCGGACGACATCACGGCCGACGCGCTGGCCGGCCTGTCGCAAACGCCCAAGACGCTGCCGTCGAAGTATTTCTACGATGCGCACGGCTCGCAGTTGTTCGAAACGATCACCCGACAGCCCGAGTATTACCTCACCGGCACCGAACTGGCGTTGCTGGAGGCCAGCATGGCCTCGATCGCGCAGGCGATCGGCGCTGGCGTGCACGTGGTCGAATACGGCAGCGGCAGCGGGCGCAAGACCGAATTGCTGCTGCAGGGCCTGCGCGATGTGGTGGCCTATACGCCGCTGGAAATCTCGCGTACCGCCTTGCTCGACAGCACCGCGCGGCTGGCACAGCAGTTCCCGCAGATCCAGATGCTGCCGGTGTGCACCGACTTCACCAAACCGCTGCAGCTGCCGCAGGCGCAACGCCCGGCGCGCCGGCATCTGGTGTTTTTCCCCGGCTCGACGCTGGGCAATTTCACCGATGACGCCGCCGTCGAGTTGCTGGATGCGATGCGCCAGACCATGGGCAGCGACGGGTGCGCCCTGATCGGCATCGATCTGGACAAGGATGCCGGCCTGATCGAGGCCGCCTACAACGATGCGGCCGGCGTCACTGCCGAGTTCACCTTGAATCTGCTGGCGCGGCTCAACCGCGAGATCGGCAGCGACTTCGATCTGGCAGGCTTCCGCCACCACGCGGTGTATGCGCGCGAGCGCGGCCGGATCGAAACCTTCCTGATCAGCCAGCGCGCACAGCGCGTGCGTGTGGGCGGCCAGGAGTTCGCCTTCGCCGAGGGCGAGGCGATGCAGGTGGAGTACAGCTACAAGTACACCGACGCGCGCTTTGCCAAACTCGCCGCCGCCGCCGGGCTGAAGGTCACCCACGGCTGGAACGATGCCAAGGACTGGTTCGGCCTACGCGTGCTGCGCCCGCTCTGAGCTCCGGCGTCTGGCGTGCAACGGATCGACGACACGCAGATCGTCGCGACCATCCGCGCGCTGCTGGCGCGCCGGCTGCCGGAGCAATCGATCTGCCCGTCCGAGGTCGCCCGCGCGCTCGGCGATGACGAAGCGCGCTGGCGCGCCCTGATGCCGCAGATACGCACGGTTGCCGCGGATCTGGCGGGCAAGGACGTGGTGCAGATTACTCAGCGCGGCCAAGCGGTCGACCTGAGCACGGTGCGTGGCCCGGTCCGCCTGAGACGTGGGCAGCATTTCGAATGACGGGTGGGGCGCTGCATGCGCAGCGCTGCTCGTACGCGGCAGGGACAGGTTGCAACGCCGATCATGGCGCCGGCAGCGCATCCACGCAGCATGCGCTGGCCGATGTCATGCGCGAACGCGATCACTTGCCGCAGCAGCGCCCAGTGCGCGAGATCTGATTCACAACGCACCAGCTTGGCGTTGCAGCATTACCGACAACGCGCCAGCGGATCAGCGCGCAAGGTTCACACCGCAGCGCCAATCCGTCTGCCCTACGCCGCCTGCACCACATGCAAGGCCTTGGGATTGCGCCATTGCACCAGCAGCGCCGCTTCGCGTGCCCTGGCTTCCTGCAGGTGCGCGTGCTTGATATGCCCATAGCCGCGGATATGCTCGGGAATGCTGGCGATCTGCGCGGCCAGGCCGACGTTGTCGGCATCCAGCCGTTGCAGCAGCGTGTCCACCGTCGCCACGTAGTCGGCAATCAGCTGACGCTCGCCACGCCGTTCGGCGCTGTAGCCGAACACATCCAGCTTGCCGCCGCGCAGGAACTTCAGCCGCGCCAGCAGTTTGAAGGCAGTGAACATCCACGGCCCGTATTCGCGCTTGATCGCGTGGCCGTGCGCATCCTTCCTGGCCAGCAGCGGCGGTGCCAGATGGAAGCGCAGCGTGTAGTCGCCTTCGAACTGCTGCTGCAGCCGGCGCTGGAAGTCGCCACGCGTGTACAGCCGCGCCACTTCGTATTCGTCCTTGTAGGCCATCAGCTTGAAGAAGTAACGCGCCACTGCCTCGCTCAATGCGCTGCTGCCGGGCGCATGGTGCGCTTCGTGCGTGCGTACGCGCTCGACCAGGCTGCGGTAGCGCTGTGCGTAGGCGGCATCCTGGTAGTCGGTCAGAAACGCCACACGTCGCGCGATGGCTTCATCCAGCGACTGCGCCAGCTGCTCGTCGTCGAGCGGATGCGTCGCCGCATCGACATCGCCATGCAGCGTGTTGCCGTCGCTTTGCGCCAGCGCACGCGGCGCAGTCTGCCCGCCGAGATCGTGTTCTTCCCAGCTGCCGGGTGCGCGCGCTGGCGGCGTATCGCCTCGCGCGTGCACGAGCTCGCCACCCTTGCGCAGCCCCGCCGCCTGCTGCACCGCCGGCAGGTCGATCGCGGCCAGACGCCCCCACGCAAATGCCTGCTGGTTCATCGCCACCGCCGCGCCATTGAGCTCGATCGCGCGCATCAGCGCCGCATGCGACAACGGCACCAACCCGTGTTGCCAGGCATAGCCAAGCACGAACAGGTTGCTGGCAATCGCATCGCCCAGCAGCGCGGTCGCCAGTTGCGTGGCATCCAGCAACAACGGCTCCTGGCCGCCCAATGCGGTGCGCACGCCGGCGATGATCCCGGCAGCGGGGAACTGCAGATCCGGCTGGGTGGTGAAGTTGCCCGGCATCGCTTCGTAGGTGTTGAGCACCACCTGGGTGCGCCCGTCGCGCACCTTGGACAGGGCCCAGTAATCGTTGACCACCACCATGTCGCAGCCCAGCACCAGATCCGCTTCGCCGGCAGCGATGCGCACCGCGTGGATATCGGCCGGCAGGCGCGCGATGCGGATATGCGTGGTCACCGCGCCACCCTTCTGTGCCAGGCCGGTCTGGTCCAGCACCGTGGCGCCCTTGCCTTCCAGGTGCCCGGCCATGCCGAGCAGTGCGCCGATGGTCACCACGCCGGTGCCGCCCACGCCGGTGATCAGGATGTTCCAGGGCTGTTCCAGCGTGGTGCGTTGCGGCGGCGCGGGCAGGTCGTCCAGCAAGGCGCTGGCACCGCGCTGCTTGCCCTTGCGCGGCGCACCGCCATGCACGGTGACAAAGCTCGGGCAAAAGCCGGACACACAGGAATAATCCTTGTTGCAATTGGATTGGTCGATCTGCCGCTTGCGGCCGAATTCGGTGTCCTTGGGCAGCACTGACACGCAGAAACTCTTTTCGCCGCAATCGCCGCAGCCTTCGCATACCAGCGAATTGATCATGACGCGTTTGGGCGGGTCGATCAGCTTGCCGCGCTTGCGACGGCGGCGCTTTTCGGTGGCGCAGGTCTGGTCGTAGATCAGGATCGACACGCCCTTGACCGTGCGCAGCTGCTGCTGCACCGCATCCAGTTCGCTGCGATCGTGGAACGCCACCTCGCCGGGGAAGCGCTCGCGCCGGCGCGTCCATTTGCCGATGTCGTCGCTGACCACCGCAATGGTGTGGATGCCTTCGGCGCGCAGCTGGTGCGCGATATCCGGCACGGTGAGCGTGCCGTCCACCGGCTGCCCGCCGGTCATCGCCACCGCATCGTTGTAGAGGATCTTGTAGGTGATGTTGACGCCGGTGGCGACCGACTGCCGGATCGCCAGCGAGCCGCTGTGGAAATAGGTGCCGTCGCCCAGGTTCTGGAACACGTGCGGCGTCTCGGTGAACGGCGCCTGCCCCGACCAGGTCACGCCCTCGCCGCCCATATGGGTGAAGGTGTCGGTGGAGCGGTTCATCCAGGTCACCATGTAATGGCAACCGATGCCGCCCAGCGCACGCGATCCTTCCGGCACCGCCGTGGAGGTGTTGTGCGGGCAGCCGGAGCAGTAATGCGGCACGCGCGGAAACAGCGCGCGCGGCAAGGCCATTTCGGCCTCCTTGCTGTCCATCCAGCGCAGCCGGTGTTCGATCGACTCGGTCATCGCGCTGGACGGCAGCGCAAAGCGCTGGATGCGTTTGCCGATCACCGCCGCGATCGTGGCCGGTGTCAGCTCGCCGGTGGACGGCAGGATCCATGCGCCCTGCTCGTCGTACTTGCCGACGATGCTCGGCCGCGCACCGGCGCTGGCCGGCCAGTTGTAGAACAGTTCCTTCATCTGGCGCTCGATGAAGGCCTTTTTCTCTTCCACCACCACAATGTCGTCGAGCCCGCGCGCGAACGCGCTGATGCCCACCGGCTCCAGCGGCCAGGTCATGCCGACCTTGTAGACGCGGATGCCGATCTGCGCGCAGGCCTGCGCATCCAGGCCGAGGTATTCCAGTGCCTGCAGCACGTCCAGATAGCTCTTGCCGGTGGTGACGATGCCCAGCCGCGCATGCGGCGAATCCAGCACCACTTTGTCGATCTGGTTGGCGCGTGCGAAGGCCTGCGCGGCGGCGATCGCATAGCGGTGCAGGCGCATTTCCTGATCCACCGGCGGATCCGGCCAGCGGATGCTCAGGCCGCCCGGCGGCAGCGCAAAGTCCTCCGGCAACACGATGCTGCGTGCGAACGGATCCACATCCACCGAGGCCGACGATTCCACCGTTTCGGCGATGGTCTTGAAGCCGACCCAGCGCCCGGTATAGCGGCTCATCGCCCAACCGAGCAGGCCCATGTCCAGGATGTCCTGCACCCCGGCCGGGTTGAGGATCGGCATCATCGCGCTGACGAATTCCTCTTCCGAGCCGTGCGGCAGGGTCGAGCTGCGGCAGGCATGGTCGTCGGCGGCCAATGCCAGCACGCCGCCATACGGCGAGGTGCCGGCGGCGTTACCGTGCTTGAACACATCGCCGCTGCGGTCCACGCCCGGGCCCTTGCCGTACCACATGCCGTAGACGCCTTGCACCTTGGCACCGGGGAACAGGTTGGTCTGCTGGGTGCCCCAGACCATGGTGGCGGCCAGGTCTTCGTTGAGGCCGGGGGTGAAGGTCACCCCGGCCGCGTCCAGATGCTTGCGCGCACGCCACAGTTCCAGATCGAAACCGCCCAGCGGGCTGCCGCGATAGCCGCTGATGAAGCCGGCAGTCGCAAGGCCCGCGGCGTCATCGCGCAGGCGTTGCATCAACGGCAGCCGCACCAGCGCCTGCACGCCGGACAGGTAGATGCGCCCATCGGCGCGCGTGTACTTGTGCTCCAGCGTGTAATCCGCATCCACCCGGCCGAGCTCCGGCGTGTTGGCAGAGTCGGGAGAAGAGAGTGCAGCAGTACTGGTCATGGCGTGCCCGGAAAGGGTGGCTGGGACCCGGTGCATGTCATCTGAAACCAGATGACCCGCCCGACGGATTCCAAAACGGCGGCGCAAAGTGTAACAGTCGCCCTTCACGCGCCCGTTGCGCATGCGGATGCGCAGCAGGCGCGCTGCGGTTAGGATGGGGACGGGAAGGGTCGTTTGCTGTCAGGGGATAAAGCCAGTGAAAAGGAAATACGCATGGGCCGCGATGGTGGCCTTGCTCGGGGGCGTGTGGTCGATGGCGCAGGCGCAGAACCTGCCCAAGCCCAAGGAGTTCTATTTCGACGAAGATCGCGGCACCACCAAGGCCGTGGTCGCTGTACAGGGGCAGGGCGATGCGGTGGTGGACCGCTTGGCGGCGATGGTGCAGCGTGACGCCCGCGCGGCCGAACCGCGCGCGCAGCTGGCATCGCTGGCCTATGCCGGTGGCCGCACGCAGTTGGGCGACGAGCTCTACCAGGGTGCCCTGGGGCTGGTCTCCAACGGCAGCCAGCAATACCGTGCCATCACCTGGAACTACGGCTGGGATCTGTTGCGCGCCGACCAGCCCGACAAGGCCTTGCAGCAGTGGGCCAGCCTGGCCAACGGCCGTCCGGCCGCGCCGGCCTGGTTGCCGACCACCGCCGCCCTGGCGCTATGGCGCAGCGGGCGTAAGCAGGAAGCGGTCGAGTGGTATGCCGCCGCAGTGCGCACCTGGCCGGATCGCTGGAGCAGCACCACCAGCTACGCCACCTTGCTGCCGGATTGGCGCGAGGCCGAACGCGCCAGCCTGGCCGAGGTCTTTGCGGCATGGCAGGCGAACCCGCCGGCGTTTCCGTAATTCGGCAGGCGGGCGCGCTGCAGAACGCCCCGTAGCGCGTCGCTGTGCATCACGTCGCACGTCGTTTTGCGGCCGGCGCCAGCGGGCAACGCAGCCACCGCTCCAAGTCGATTGCTTCGGGTGTCGTGCTTCGAAGGATTGGTCAGCGCTGATGGATCAGTTGTAGAGCGGATGATCTGCGGCTTTGTTGCAGGGCCCTTGCCCGCTCACCATCGCAGGACACGCCGCAAGTACGTCCGTGTAGGCTCTTACGCGGCATCCATGCCGCGTAAGGTCCCGCGACGGTGAGCGGGCAAGGACCAGTTGAGATGGTCGGTGTGCACGGTCAAGAGCGGTGCGCGATGTGCATCGCTGGAGAATGATGGGCTGGCTCAGTGGTCGATGCATCGAGCAAGCAGCTTTTCATTCGACTACCGACCAACTCTCTGGTGCGGTGTCCTTGCCGGTTGCGGGACCCTTGGCGGCATGGATGCCGCCAAGGAGCCTCCATGGACGGATTCACGGCGTGTCCCGCAAGCGGTGAGGGCACCGCGCACGCCACGGACCGAGCTTTTGACTTAAGCATCTGATCGCGACGAAACGAAGCCATCGCTCCAAGTCTCGATTGCTTTGGGTGCCGTGCTCAAAGAGCGCTGGTCAGCGCGGATCGATCAGTTGCAGAGCGGATGATCTGCGGCTTGGCTGCAGGGCCCTTGCCCGCCCACCATCGCAGGACACGCCGCAAGTACGTCCTTGTAGGCTCTTACGCGGCATCCATGCCGCGTAAGGTCCCGCGACGGTGAGCGGGCAAGGACCCGTCGAGATGGTCGGCAAGCCTCGACATGCCTGTCGCCAGGCGTTGAGCGACCGATCCGCGCCACGCGTAGGCTAGGCATGCTTGCCGATTTAGCCCGTCGCCGATCCAGGCACGACACGCTCACTATGCGATGCTGAGTGCCGCTTTCCCACGGACCTGACCACGCCATGGCGGTGGATGCATTTGCGTTGATTCTGGCGACGCTGGGGCTCGGCCTGCTGTTCGCGCGCTTGCGGGTGCTGCCGGACAACAGCGCCGACGTGCTCAATCGCATCGTGTTGTACATCTGCCTGCCAGCCTCGGTGCTGACCTATGTGCCGCGGTTGCATCTGGATGCCTCGCTGGGTGGCGTGATCGCCACGCCGTGGCTGCTGACCGCGATCATCGTGCCGCTGCTGTGGGGCTGCAGCCGCCTGTTCCGGTTCAAGCGCGAGGAATACGCCGCGCTGCTGATGTGCGTGGTGTTCACCAACTCCAGCTTCATCGGCTTTCCGATGGTGCGCGCGTTGATCGGCGATCACGCCCTGCCGTATGCGGTGGTCTACGACCAGTTCGGCACCTTCGTGCTGTTGTCTACCTTCGGGCTGTATGTGCTGGCCCGCTACAGCGGCGACACTCCGCCGACCGCGAGGCTGATCCTGTTGCGCGTGCTGCGCTTCCCACCGCTGTGGGCATTGCTGTTTGCATTGACCGTGATGCCGGAACAGCCGCCGACCTGGATCGGCGCGGGCTTGAAGAGCCTGTCCGACGCGATGCTGCCGCTGGTGATGCTGGCGGTGGGCTTTTCGCTGCAGCTGCGCCTGCCTGCGGACGAACTCAAACCCTTGGCCGTGGGTTTGGCCTTCAAGCTGGCCGTGATGCCGATCCTGGCGTTGCCGCTGTCGTTGGCGCTCGGCCTGCAGGGCGCGATGCTGCAGACCAACGTGCTCGAATCGGCCATGCCCACCATGATCACCGCCGCCGCGCTGGCCATCTCGCACCGGCTGGCACCGCGCCTGGCCGCAGCGATGGTCGGCTACAGCATTCTGCTGTCGCTGCTGACCCTGCCTGCATGGGCCTGGTTGCTGGTACGTCTGGTGGCTTGATGCGGCTGACGCCGTATGAAATGCTGGCCCGCAGCGCTGCGCGCACTACGAACAGGAGCAACACATGCACGGATATCGCTTGATCACCACTGCGCTGCTGTGGCTTGGCAGCGTTTGCATGGCACATTCGGCCATGGCGGCATCGCCTGCGCACGCACCGGCTCCGGCCGACGATCCGCTGGTGGATCAATGGGCACGCCAGGTCGGCCAGGTCATGCAGGCACGCCTGCGCAGCATGGCGGCCAGCGGCGAGCCCAGGCAGGTGTATCTGGCCGGGCTGTTGTGGGCCGATGCCGAGGACGACGCGGCGTCGACCGCAGATGGAGGTTATGCCCCCATCCAGCGCGTCTGGCTGCAGCGTGCCCTGGACGCGCGGCCGCGCGACCCGTTGGTGGCGCAGATGGAAGCAGCCGGTTGCGCACCCGCATTGCGCTGCGATCCGGGCGCTGCGCTGGCTTTCCTGGAGCAGGCCGATGCGGGCAATGCCGCTGTGCATCTGCGTGCCTATGCGGCTGCACAGCGCCGCGGCGACCAGGCCGCTGCCGAACGCGCCTGGCAGGCGGCGGTGCAGTCCGATCATTTCGACAACGGTACGCGGGAACTCGGCAAGGCCCTGCATGCCAGCTACGACGGCGTGCAATGGCCATCGCTGGCCTCGGTGAGCTTGCGCGCGCAACTCGACGCACAAGACATGCCTTCCACAGGCGCGGGCATGGCCGCGATGTTCGTGACGGTTGCCTGGTCTGCGCATGCACTCCCTGCGCTGGGCGATCTGATGCGGCGCTGCAGCCCCACCGCCGCTACGCCCGCGCTACGCGACGAATGCATGGCCGTGCTGAACAACGTGGCCAATGACGAGTCCGCCTTGGCCACCGCCATGATCGGCACCAGAGGCATGGTCGCACTGAGCAGCGGCGCCGACGCCGCGCGTTGGCAGGCGCGCATGCGCGAGCTGGAGTGGCTGCAGCAGCAAGCGCAGCGCCGCGCGCCCACGGCCGATGGCCTGGCCGTCGAGCTGGATGCCGTCCTGACGCAGGGCGAAGTGCCGGCGTTGCGTGCGCGGTTACAGCGCCAAGGCCTCGCAGCGCGACCGCCTGCCAATTGGCAGCCGGGCACGCCGAGCCGCCAGATCCGCTAGTCCAGCGCATGCCGCATCGGCACGTGCCAGTGCAGATGCTGCGGTGCGATGGCCGCCGCTGTCGGAGGTTTAACGCCTTTCGACTACCTCCTCACTTCGTCGCGGTGTACGCTGCCTGCCTGCTCCCGGAAGCGAGGCGTGCATGAAGACAGTCCTGGTGGCCGGCTCCAAAGGCGGCGTCGGCAAGACCACGATCGCCACCAATCTGGCCGCACATGCGGCCTTGCAGGGCCAGCGCACCGTGCTGGCAGATGCCGATCCGCAAGGCTCGTCCACGCGTTGGGCGCAGCGTCGCGCCAGCCTGGAAAGTGCGGTATTGCCGATCGATGCCACCCGTCGGCGCACCTGGCAGGCCGCGGTGCCCGACGGCACCGACCAGCTGATCATCGATGCCCCGGCCGGTGCGATGGCCGATGACCTGAGCGGCTTTCTCGACCACGTCGATGCCATCGTGGTGCCGGTGCTGTCCTCGGCGCTGGATATCGAAGCGGTGGTCGGCTTCCTCAACACGCTGGCCAAGGTACCGCGCGTGCATCAGCGCAAATTGCCGGTGGGCCTGGTGCTCAACCGCGCCCGTCCCTGGACCCAGACCTCGCAGCAGGCTGCCGAGATGATTGGCGGCTGGCCTTATCCCCTGGTGGCCCAGCTGCGCGACACCCAGGCCTATGTGGTGATGGCCGGATTGGGGCGCAGCCTGTTCGATTACCGCTCGGCGCAGGTGCGCGACCATCAACAGGACTGGGAGCCACTGTTCAAGTGGCTCAAGAAATCCTAGACCGGAGTGTTTTCATGCGCGAACTGATACTGCTGCGACATGCCCACGCCGAGCCGGCCGATACCGGCCAGGCCGATCTGGATCGCCCGCTGTCCCCGCACGGCATCGCCGAGGCCGAATCGGCCGGCCGCTGGCTGCGCGAGCAGCGCCTGGTGCCCGACCGCGTGCTGTGCTCGCCGGCGCGGCGTGCCCGTGAGACGCTGGAAGCGGTGCTGGAACTCACCGGCTATGTCGAACAACGCCTGGATGAGCGGATCTACGACGCGACGCCCGGCACGCTGGCCAGCCTGGTGGACGAACACCGCGATGCCGAGCGCCTGCTGCTGGTCGGCCACAATCCGGGCCTGGAACGGCTGGCCGCCCTGATGCACAGCGGCCAGACCGGCGACTACCGCGGCATGCCGACCGCCGCGATCGCCTTGCTGGCACTACCGCTGGACGCGGCCATCGAACCGGGCATCGCCCGCCTGACCGCCTTCTGGTGGCCTTGATCCGTGCCATTGTCGCTGCGCTGGTTCACCTGGCTCGCGCTCTGGGTCGCGTTTCCCTGCTTGGCGCAGCAGACGCTGCATTCCATCGATCCGGTGCAATCGCGCTTCGGGTTCGAGATCAGGACGCGCTTTGGCATGAAGATCGAGGGGTTTTTTCCGCGATTTCGGGGTGAACTGGCGGAATTGCCCAACGGGCGCCAGCAGGTGCGGTTCCGCCTGGATGCCACCCAGGTGGAAATTCCCGCCAAGGATCGCTATACGTCATGGATGCGCGGAGAGGATTTTTTCGACGTCGCGCGGTATCCGGTAGTGGAATTCGAGTCGTTTCCCTACCCTGCGGAGGTGGTGAAAAAGGGCGGCGACATCACCGGCAACCTGACCATTCGCGGAATCACCCATGTCGAGACCCTGCATGTGGTGCCGGCTGACTGTGCGCGGCCGGGCTATGATTGCGATGTGATCAGTCGAGGTACGGTCCTGCGTGGACGTTACGGAATGAATGCGTGGCAGATGGCCCTGGGCGACAGGGTGACGTTCATTCTGCGTGGGCGGTTGCAGGAGGCGCGGCGCCCGTGAGGTTCCTGTTGAGGGTGCTTGTGCTGGCAACGCTGTTGCTCGGCACCGGATGCGCCGGCCTGTCGCAAATCGAGCGCAACCGTGCCGCAGGGGTGGCGGCGGCGGCGCGCAGCACCGTGGTCAGCTGCACGCAGGCCAATCGCTGCGCCCAGCTCTCGCCGCTGCGCGCGCTGGGGGGCGAGGCGATCACCGCCTCCACACCGGCCGCGCCACGGCATTACGCCACCATCGTCGATCACGGCGAAGAATCGCTGGTGGCGCGGCTCAACCTGATCCGTAGTGCCACCCGCAGCATCGACCTGCAGACCTACATCTTCGACAAGGACGACAGCGCGCGCATGGTGCTGGATGCGCTGATCGATGCGGCGCAGCGTGGGGTCAAGGTCCGCATCCTGATCGATCAGCTCTCGGCGATTGCCGATCTGCAGATTCTCGGTGCGCTGGCCAGCACCCACGAAAACCTGCAGCTACGCATCTACAACCCGACCTTCGGCAAGGTCAAACTCAATTATTTCGATTATGCCGGCAGCGTGGTGTGTTGCTTCCGCCGCTTCAACCAGCGCATGCACAACAAGCTGCTGGTGGTGGACGACGTGCTCGGCGTGGTCGGCGGACGCAACTACCAGGACGACTATTACGACTGGGACAGCGAGTACAACTTCCGCGACCGCGACGTGATCCTGGCCGGGCCGGAAGTGCGCGCGATGGCGGCCAATTTCGATGCATTCTGGCGCGCGCGCCGCAGCGTACCGGCCGAGCGTCTGAACGATGTCGGTCGCCTGCTGCTGGAACAGGGCGCGCCCAAGATGCCGCCGGCCACGTTCCGCCGCCCCGATCGGGTGGAGCGGGTCGATGACGAGGCGCGCGATCCGCAGTTCGTGCGCGATGCGTTCGTGACCGGGGCCATGCCGGTGCAGCGCGTGCTGTATGTGGCCGACCTGCCGCAGAAGCATCGCAAGGAGCACGCCGCCAAGGCGGTATCCACCGCGCCCGAGCTGGACGGCCTGATTGCCGGCGCGCAGCAGGAAGTGCTGCTGCAGACGCCGTATCTGGTGCTGTCGGACGAGGCCCAGGCGATCTTCCGCGCATTGCGCCAGCGCCCGCAGCCGCCGCGGATCGTGGTGTCGACCAATAGCCTGGCCGCCACCGACAACCCGATCGTGTATGCGCTGTCGTACAAGTTCAAACGCCGCAACATGCGCGAGCTGGGCTTCAATCTGTACGAGTTCAAGCCGTTCCCGTTGGATGCGCCGGTGGAGTACGCCAACCTGGTGCCCGATCCGCTCAACCCCGAAGCGGCCGAGCCGGCCGAAGACGATGGTCGGGTCAACCGTGTGATCGGCGGCAGTGCGGCCGGCAACGCCATGCGTGGCAGTGGTGGCGGTGGCGGTGGCACAGCCGGCAATGCGGTCCGCGGCAGCGGTGGCGTCGCAGGCCGCACGCCTGGCGGCAGCGAGGTCGATCGGCGCGTGCTGCGCACCGAGACACGGCCCTCGTTCCTGGGCACGCGGGCGGTCAACAAGCCGCTGCCGGTGACCCGTGCCGGTGCGCGCATGGGCCTGCATGCCAAGTCGTTGGTGGTGGATCGCCGCATCGGCGTGATCGGCACGCACAACTTCGATCCGCGTAGCGAAAACTACAACACCGAGGCGGCGGTGGTGATCGACGATGCGCGCTTTGCGCAGGCGCTGGCGGCCAGCATCGAACGCGACATGGCGCCGGAAAACGCCTGGACCGTGGCCTCGCGCGAAAAGCCGCCGGTGCTGAGCGGATTGAACTACAGCGTGGGCAAGGTGTCCGAAGCCTTGCCGGTGCTGGATTTCTGGCCCTGGCGCTACGCCACCAATTACGAGTTCCAGCCGGGGCCGGGTTGCCCGTTTCCGCTCAAGCGCCAGGACCCGCAGTTCCGGCAGTGCTATGTGGCGGTAGGCGATTTCCCCGAGGTCAACGTCGGCCCGAAGTGGCTGCTGGTGCGGATGCTGACCGCCTTCGGTGCAGGATTGGTGCCGATCCTTTGATCGCCGCGCCGGTCCGGGGCCAGCATCGAGCGACGCGTGGTAACTGGTGCATCGTGGAGTGACGTACCGCTGCAATGGCGCGGTGCGCCGACGTGGGAAGCGGCGCGCCGCACACCGCCAACCAGCTGAAGTCACCATCGCGGCCTGACTTGCAGCACCAGCCAAAGGCAGTTGCATCCAACCCCAGCGCCGCAGATGCTTTCCCGATTCCCGATTCCCGATTCCCGATTCCCGATTCCCGATTCCCGATTCCCGATCCCCAATCCCCAATCCCCAATCCCCAATCCCCAATCCCCAGCCTATGACCTTCCGCGAACCCGTCGACCTGGCCGCCCTCAACGCCTCCAGCCGCGATACCTTGATCGACCATCTGGGCATCGTGTTCACCGCCGCCGGCGACGACTGGTTGAGCGCCACCATGCCGGTGGATGCGCGTACCAAGCAGCCGTACGGCCTGCTGCACGGCGGTGCGTCGGTGGTATTGGCTGAAACCCTGGGCAGCAGCGCCGGCAACCTGTGCGTGGATATGACCGCCCAGATGTGCGTGGGGCTGGAGATCAATGCCAATCACCTGCGCGCCGCCACCGACGGCCTGGTCACCGGCACTGCGCGTGCGGTGCATGTGGGACGCAGCACCCAGGTGTGGGACATCACCATCGAGAATCCGGCCGGCAAGCGCGTCTGCGTCTCGCGGCTGACCCTGGCCGTGGTCCCGCGCAGCAATGGCTGAGCACGCCGTGCAAGTGCATGGGTGGAACAGCGCCACCCGCGGCGGGCACTGCGCGCAGGCCACGCTGCTGTCACAATAGTTGCGCTTCCTTCCCCTGGTACCGGTCCCGTTCCGTCAATGAGCGAGTCATCCCTGGACGCCACGCGCGATGCTGGCAGCGTGTTGCGTTGGTTCCGGTACCTGTATCGGGTGCCGTTGTTGCTGATGCATCTGAGCATCTGCCTGCCGATCACCATGCTGTGCGTGGTGGCACCGCCGCTGGCGCGCATCCGTACCGGGCGCGACGACACCCTGGACGAGCTGATGATCCGTTGGTGGCAGGGCAACCTGATGCGCATCTTCGGGTTTCGCCTGCGTCGCTTCGGCACCCCGCTGCCGGGCGCGACCCTGTTCGTGGCCAACCATGTCAGCTGGGTCGACATCTCGATGCTGCACAGCCAGCGCGTGATGGGTTTTGTGGCCAAGCGCGAAATCGCCGGCTGGCCGCTGGTCGGCTGGCTGGCGACCAAGGGCCAGACCATCTTCCATCAGCGCGGCAATACCGAATCGCTGGGCGGGGTGCTGCAGGAAATGCTGCTGCGTCTGCGCAGCGGCAAGCCGGTGGGCGTGTTTCCCGAAGGCCGCACCCGTGGCGGTACCGAAGTCGGCCCGTTCCATGCGCGCATCTTCCAGGCCGCGGTCGAGGCCGGCGTGCCGGTGCAGCCGGTGGCGCTGCGTTACGGCGAGCGCGGCAATGCGCAGGCGGTGGTGGCGTTCGGCGAGCGCGAGAGTTTCTTCGCCAATATCGTGCGGCTGCTCGGCGAGCCGTCGCGGCTGGCCGAGGTGCATTTTCTAGAGCCGATCCGCGCGCTGGATATCGAAGGCCGTCGCCGCCTGGCCGATACCTCGCGGCAACGCATCATCGCGGCGATGGAGTCCTGAGCCGACGATGCAAACGCTCATCCTCCCTGCGGCCAGCACCATCTTGTCTGGCCCGATGAGCGCATGAACGCCTCCGACTATCTGCCGCCGCGCTGGCTGCGCAATCCGCATGTGCAATCGGTGCTGGGCAGCAGTGCCTTGCGCCGGATCCGCAGCCGCCAGGTGCTGGCCGCCAGCGGCGCGGTGACCAGCGAACATATTCTCGACGGCGGCGACGGCGTGCGCCTGCAGGGCTGGATGAGCATCCCGCCCGGCGATGCGCCGGTACGCGGCACGGTGCTGCTGCTGCACGGCTGGGAAGGCAGTGCCGACTCGAACTACATGCGGCTGACCGCCGCGCGCCTGCTCGGCCTGGGCTATCAGGTGTTCCGGCTGAACTTCCGCGACCACGGCGGCACGCACCACCTCAACGTGGACCTGTTCCACTCCGATCGGATCGGGGAAGTGGTCAATGCGGCGGGCGATCTGTGGCGACGGTTCCCCGCGCCGCAGCTGCTGGCGGCGGGCTATTCGCTGGGTGGCAATTTCGCGTTGCGGCTGGCACTGCGTGCACCGGCGGCCGGTCTGCCGCTGGCGCGCGTGGCGGCGGTGTGCCCGCTGCTGGACCCGGCGGCGACGATGCTGCAGCTGGAAAAAGGCCCGCAGTTCTACGATTGGTATTTCCGCCGCAAGTGGCGCGACTCGCTGCTGCGCAAGCGCAAGCTGTTCCCCGATCAGCACGGCTACGACGACGCCACCCTGGCGCTGGACATGCGCGGGTTGATGGCCTGGCTGGCCGAGCAGCACACCGGGCATGGCACGCTGGAAGCGTATTTCGACAGTTATTCGATCGCCGGCGAGCGCCTGACCGGTCTGCAGGTGCCGGTGGACATCCTGATGGCCGAAGACGACCCGGTCATTCCGTTCGAGGATTTCGCCGGCTGGCAGCTGCCGGCGCACGCACAGCTGGAAATCGCGCGCTGGGGCGGCCACTGCGGCTTTCTGGAAAACGCCCGCGGCGATGGTTTTGCCGAACGCTGGGTGGCCGAGCGGCTGGCGGCGCAGGCGTAAGTCGGCGCCACCTCGCGCATCGTTACAATAGGCGTTTGTCCTGGACACGCCCTCCGCCATGCAAGACGCCATTCTTCAAGCCCTGCGCCGCAATGCGGCCGACGATGCGGTGGCGCTGGCCCGCGAGTGGGTCCTCAGCGCGCCCGAGACCGCCGCCACGCATCGTTGGCTGGGTTTGGCCCTGCAGCAGCAGGGTCAACCGGCGCTGGCGCTGGCCAGCATCGAAACCGCGCTGACGCTGACGCCGGAAGATGCCGACCTGCACCTGCTGCGCGCCGGCTTGCTGTTGGCGATGCGCGAGCTGTCCGCGGCGGACGATGCGCTGTCGCGCACCACCGCGCTCGACCCCAACCAGTTCAACGCCTACGTGATGCAGGCGCATCTGGCGGTGGCGCGCGGCGATCTGGACGAGGCGCAGCGGCTGAGCCGCACCGCCGCACGTTTGGCGCCCGAGCACCCGCAGCTGCTGGCCGTCGATGGCGTGGTGGAGCTGCGTCGCGGCCAGGGCGAGCGCGCGCTGTCGCTGCTGACCCGTGCCGCCGAGCAACTGCCCGACGACCCGCGGGTGATGTTCGCGCTGGGCTTTGCGTATCTGCAGAAGGAGCACTTCGCGTTTGCCGAGCGCGCCTTCGAGCGCGTGGTGGAGCTCAATCCGCCGGGTACCGCGCTGCGCGCCTTCATCGCCCAGCTCGCCCAGCGCCAGGGCCGCCTGGACGACGCGCTGGCCGCGATGCAGGGCGTGTTCGCCCAGCCCGGCGGCGATCTCCCGGCCATGCGCCGGCTCGCCGGCGAGATGGAATTGCAGGCCGGTCGCCCCGACCAGGCCGCCGCGCACCTGCGCCTGGCGCTGGCCCACTGGCCGGCCGACCGCCGCACCCTGCATGCCTTGCTGACCGCCTGGGAGCGGCTGGGCGCGGTGGACGATGCGCGCGACACCCTGGACGCGGCGCTGGCCACCTCGGCCAATGCGCACGACCTGTGGCTGGCGCGGCTGGCGGTGGAGCCAGTCGGCGGGCCGCAGGCGCAGGCGGTGATCGAGCGCTGGCTGCTGGGCATGCCCGAGCATCTGCCGGCGCTGGAAGCGCTGATGCGCGTGCACGACATGCAGGGCCATGCCGAACAGGCGGAAATGGTGGCGCGCCAGATCGTGGCGGTGGAGCCGGGCCGCATCAGCGGCGAGCAACGCATCGTCGAGGCGCTGCTGGAACGCGACCCGCCGGCGGCGATCGCCTGCGTGCAATCGCTGATCGACTCGCTGCCCGAACCCCAGCAGACCGTGCTGCGGCCGTGGTTGGGCAACGTGCAGGACCGCGCCGGCCAACCCGACGCTGCCGTGGCGACCTGGATGCAGTTCCAGCGCGAACAGGCCCAGCACCGCCTGCCGTTGCCGCCGCAGGCCGCCAAGCAGCCGATGCAGTGGCCGGAGCTGGGGACCATTCCTGAAACGGTGACGGCACGGCCGCTGTTCGTATGGGGCACGCCCGGCTCGCATGTCGAACGCCTGGTCGCGGTGATGGGCGCGGCCACCCCGCTGGTGCGCGACGACCGCTATGGCAGCACGCCGCCGTCCGACGCGCTGCAGAGCTACCGCACCGTCGAGCAGCTGGCGTCCGGCGAGCTGGCGCCGATGGCGCTGGTGGAAGGCTGGAAGGCGCAGCTGCCGCGGCGCGGCATCGACGACGGCAACGTCATCGACTGGCTGCTGTGGTGGGACAACACCTTGCTGACCGCGCTGCGCCCGCATCTGCCCGAAGGCCGGCTGGCGATCGCGCTACGCGACCCGCGCGACATGCTGCTGGACTGGCTGTCGGCCGGCGCGCCGGCACCGCTGGCCGTGCAATCGCCGCAGCAGGCCGCCGACTGGCTGCTGACGGCGCTCGAACAGCTCGCGGTGCTGCATGAGCGCGATCTGTATCCGCACCGGATCATCCGCCTGGACGGTATCGAGAGCGACCCGCAAGGCATCTCCACCGCGCTGGAACAGGCGTTCGGCCTGCGCTTCCCGCTGGTCGAACCGCGCGGCCCGGCCCGCCTGGCCGCGGGTCGCTGGCGCAACTACCGCAACTTACTGGGCGCGCAATTCGATCTGCTTACGCTGATCGCGGTGCGCTTCGGCTACCCGCAGGACTGAGCGCCGCCCAGCACGGCTGCGTGGGTGCGGCATGCCATCGGCGGCGCAGCTCGCACCGCCTCGTAGGAGCGGCCCCGGCCGCGACGAGGCGTTACCGACGATGCGTCGCCACCGAATGATGTGGCGTTACCGAGAACGCCCCGTCGCGGCCAGGTCCGCTCCTACGGTCGGTGCGGATTGGCCGGCGCCAGCACTGACTGACTATGGCGTTGCCTGCCGAGCGCACGCGGACGGCGCGCGACGCGGCACGCGGGCGCTGCAGCGTCCATGTTACCGATGCACGATCACGCGGCCGCGGTGTCCGTTGGTGTGGTGAACCGGCAGCGATAAACCCGGCCGGGCGCACCAGAGGGTTCCATGGCGATGGCTTCCTCTGCGGCGCGGGCCCAGGCACCCTGGTCGGCCTCATTCCCTCGGAGACCCCCGCATGCGCCTGACCAGCAACAGCATCGAAAACGGCAAGTCCATCGCGGCGGAATTTGCCGCCGGAACGCCCGAGGGCTTTGCGCCCAACCGCAACCCGCATCTGGCCTGGAGCGAGGTACCGGCCGGCACGCGCTCGTTCGCGCTGCTGTGCCTGGACCCGGATGTGCCGACCGTGCCGGAGACCGTGGGCCGCGACGACGTGCAGATTCCGGTCGATCAGCCACGCACCGATTTTGTGCATTGGGCGATGGCCGATATCCCTACGGACGTGCATGCGATCGCCGCAGGCAGCTGCAGCGACGGCTTCGTGCCCAAGGGCAAGCAGCAGCCGGCCGGCCCGGCCGGTGCGCGCCAGGGCCTGAATTCGTATACCGAATGGTTCGCCGGCAATGCCGACATGGCCGGCAACTATCTGGGCTACGACGGCCCGTACCCGCCGTTCAACGACCTGCGTGTGCACCGCTACTTCTTCCGCGTGTTTGCGCTGGACGTGGCGCAACTCGGCCTGCCCGAGACCTTCACCGCGGCCGATGTGCTGGCGGCGATCCAGGGCCACGTGCTGGCCGAGGCGGCGTTGCACGGCACCTACACGCTGAATCCGGCGCTGCGCTGACGGCAACGAACGGTCCTGCGCAACCGCTTAGGGTGCCCGGGGCCGGTGCGGCCAGCGGTGCCCCTGGTGCGTGCGGCGTCGCTCGCACCACCGCCGCCACACCCGCTAACCGTTGGCTTCGATCATCTGCTCGAGCACGTACACCGGCGCACCGTCCGTGCCTGCGGCAGCCGGGTAGCGGGTGACGCGCAGCAGGGTGCGGATGCCGGCTTCGTGTTCGAAGCCTTCGATCTTGCCCTCGAAGACTTGCCAGGTCCGGGTGACAGGCTGCCCTGCCGCATCCTGTTCGCGCAGTTTCAGGCATTGGCGTGCCGGATCGGACCCGCATGGCACGGTGTCGGCCGCCACTTCGATCAGCAGCGTCTGACCGGGGCCGCCATAGCGTGTGGCGGCCGTGGCGACACCGCCGAACACCAGCCGGGTGCCGTCGCTGCGGGTCAGGGTCAGCTGCCGACCGTTTTGTGCGGCGTTCAGTGCCACCGCGAAGCGCCCGGACAGCAACGCGCTGGCGGCGCGTTCCTGGGCCATCCGCCGCGGTTGCGGGCACAGGCGTTTGCTCGACACCACCCGGCCGATCTGCAAATGCGCCTGCGCCACGCTGTAGTCGGCGCCCAATGCGTTGCAGGTCTGGCTGACCTGGATGCGTTGATCGCTGAAATCCAGCTGCAAGGGCGGGGTGCCGGCGACGAACAGACTGCGCAAGGCGGTGCCGTGCGCATCGCTGGCCTGTTGCAGCTGCCAGTGTTGCGCCTGCAAGGCGGCCTGTAACGGCGCATTGTCGGCGGCGATTGGGGTGCTCGCGGCCGGCTCGGCGGCAGCGGGGTCGGCGCTGGATCCGGGCGCCTGCGGCGGCGTGTTCGACCCGCAGGCCGTCACGCCCGCTGCCAGCAGTGCAGGGGCAAACAACACGGCACGCATGCGGCGGCTCCCGGTGATCGATATGTCAGTGATACCGCCACCGCGCGGCCAGGGCAATGATGCACGTCACTGCCCGGCCACGTGCCCTGCATGTCGCGCCGGCTCAACCGGCACGGCACGCGACCGCATGGCGGTCTCAGGCCAGCGCCGGCAGCCACAACAGCAGGGCAGCGCCCAGCACGATGCGGTAGACCGCAAACACCGTGAAGCGGTGCTTCTTGATATAGCCCAGCAGCCACTTCACCACCACAAAGCCGGTGATGGTCGCCGCCACGAAGGCCACCGCCACATCGGCCCAGTTCTCGCTGCCGACGCCGCCTTCCTTGTACATTTCCAGCAGGGCATAGGCGCTGGCCGCGAACATGGTCGGGATGCCCACCATGAACACGAAATCCGCCGCCGCCGAGCGCTTGCTCAGGCCCAGCAGCATGGCCAGGAAGATCGCCGAGGCCGAGCGCGAGGTGCCGGGGAACACACCGGCCACCACCTGCGCCAGACCCACCGCGATGGCGACCTTCCAGGTCACCACATCGCGCTCGGGCAATTTGCCGGCAAAGTGCTCGGCCACCAGCATCCACAGCCCGCCGATCAGCAACGCCCAGGCCACCGGCTGCACGGTTTCCGGCAGCTGCCAGCCAGCCTTGCGCACGATCAGCCCCACCACCGCGGTAACCAGGAAGGCCACGCCGATCTTGAGCACGTAGTCGCGGTTGTCGCGTTGGCCCAGGCCGGTGGCCAGGGTCCACAGCTTCTGCCGCAGCGCCAGGCAGATCGCCAGGATCGCGCCGGCCTGGATGACGATGTTGAAGAAGTCAGAACGGCGTCCGAGCCATTGTTCGGCGATCAGCAGATGGCCGGTGCTGGAGATCGGCAGGAATTCGGTGAGGCCTTCGAGAATGCCCAACAGCAGGGCGGAAATCAGATCGGACATCGGACTGGAGAGGGGGATGGGGGAGGCGTCAGGATAGTGCATAGCGGCATGCACCATATTGGTGCATTATGAAATTGGTTAGCACATTAAGGGTGCTAATTAGCCGTGAGCGACCTCAAGCGATGCGAGCAAAATCAACAACTTGTGAAGATGCAGCGTTTGGCATGGTCCCTGCTGTAGTTCGCTCACGAGCCACTTAACTCCTGCAGAGGTTTCTTCCGATGTCCGTGGAAAATGTTGAAAAGCTGATCAAGGACAACAAGGTCGAGTTTGTCGACCTGCGCTTCGTCGATATGCGTGGTGTACAGCAGCACATCACCTTTCCGGCCAACATCATCGAGCCGGCGCTGTTCGAAGAAGGCAAGATGTTCGACGGCAGCTCAATCGCGGGTTGGAAGGGCATCAACGAGTCGGACATGGTCCTGCTCCCGGACGCCGGCACTGCGTATCTGGATCCGTTCTTCGCCGATCCGACCATCGTGCTGACCTGCGACATCCTCGATCCGGCCACCATGCAGAGCTATGAGCGCGACCCGCGCGGCATCGCCAAGCGCGCCGAGGCCTACCTGAAGTCCTCCGGCACCGCTGACCAGGCGTTCTTCGGCCCTGAGCCGGAATTCTTCATCTTCGATTCGGTGCGCTTTGCCAACGACATGGGCCACACCTTCTTCCAGGTCGGCTCGGAAGAGGCTGCCTGGAACACCGGCGCCAAGTACGACGGCGGCAACAGCGGCTACCGTCCTGGCGTGAAGGGTGGCTACTTCCCGGTTCCGCCGACCGACACGCTGCACGACCTGCGCGCGGAGATGATCAAGACGCTGGAACAGGTCGGCATCGAGACCGAAGTGCACCACCACGAAGTGGCCACCGCCGGCCAGTGCGAGATCGGCACCAAGTTCAGCTCGCTGGTGCAGAAGGCCGACGAACTGCTGACGATGAAGTACATCATCAAGAACGTCGCCTACCGCAACGGCAAGACCGCAACCTTCATGCCCAAGCCCATCGTGGGCGACAACGGCTCGGGCATGCACGTGCACCAGTCGCTGACCAAGGGCGGCGTCAACCTGTTCTCCGGCGACGGTTACGGCGGCCTGTCGCAGATGGCGCTGTGGTACATCGGCGGCATCTTCAAGCACGCGCGTGCGATCAACGCCTTTTCCAACTCCGGCACCAACAGCTACAAGCGTCTGGTCCCGGGCTTCGAGGCGCCGGTCATGTTGGCCTATTCGGCCCGCAACCGTTCGGCCTCGTGCCGCATTCCGTGGGTCACCAACCCGAAGGCACGCCGTATCGAAATGCGCTTCCCCGATCCGTTGCAGTCCGGCTACCTGACCTTCACCGCACTGATGATGGCCGGCCTGGACGGCATCAAGAACCAGATCGACCCGGGCGCGCCGAGCGACAAGGACCTGTACGACCTGCCGCCGGAAGAAGAGAAGCTGATCCCGCAGGTCTGCTCCAGCCTGGATCAGGCGTTGGAAGCGCTGGACAAGGACCGCGAGTTCCTCAAGGCCGGCGGCGTGATGAGCGACGACTTCATCGACGGCTACATCGCGCTGAAGATGCAGGAAGTCACCAAGTTCCGTGCTGCGACCCACCCGTTGGAGTACCAGCTGTACTACGGCAACTGAGTTCCACCGCGGTGATGGCGGAGGCCCCCCCTCCCACCTCCGCCATCGCCGCACATGTTCGATCGGTCCACGGCATCGGCCGTGGATTGAAGGGGTATTGAGAGCGCACACAGTTCGCGGGGCGCGGGCCTGACCTCTCCCACGAGGCGGATGCATTGGCATCGGCCGAGGTCTGCGTCATCGCGAACGCGCGGATGCCGGGGTTGGCATCCAGGTGAATGACACCGCCGGGCGGCGCAATGCCGGCCGGTCTTTTCCACCATTCGGGGTATGCGCATGAAATTGATCACCGCCATCATCCGGCCGTTCAAGCTCGACGAGGTCCGCGAGGCCTTGTCCGCAGCAGGCGTGTCGGGCATCACCGTGACCGAGGTCAAGGGCTTCGGGCGCCAGAAGGGCCACACCGAGCTGTACCGCGGCGCCGAGTACGTCGTCGATTTCCTGCCCAAGATCAAGATCGAGACGGTGGTGACCGACGACCGGCTGGACGCAGTGGTCGAGGCGATCCAGAACGCCGCCGGCACCGGCAAGATCGGCGACGGCAAGATCTTCGTGACCGCGATCGAGCAAGTCGTGCGCATCCGCACCGGCGAGATCGGCGCCGATGCGCTCTGAGTTCCCCATCCCCGGAGTCCTTATGAAGACAGCCCTTTTCGCCGGGTGGAAAGCCCGGTTCTACAGTG
Organism: Xanthomonas sp. CFBP 8151; assembly: GCF_011761885.1. Classification (NCBI taxonomy): domain Bacteria; kingdom Pseudomonadati; phylum Pseudomonadota; class Gammaproteobacteria; order Lysobacterales; family Lysobacteraceae; genus Xanthomonas; species Xanthomonas sp. CFBP 8151. The sequence goes on along the minus strand of NZ_JAASQZ010000002.1, from coordinate 1,097,358 downwards.
TCTGCATGTTGATGCTGTTCAGCGCGCTGGTGGCGGGCGGCATGGGCAGCGCGCACGCGCAGTCCACCCCGCAGGTCACCCCGCTACCGACCGAGCCGGTCACCACCGAACCGCTGCCGTCGGCGCAGCCGCCCGCCGCACCGGTGGCCGCGGCCGAGTCCGCCCCGGTGGTGGAGAAGGGCGATGTCGCCTGGATGCTGACCTCCACGCTGCTGGTGCTGCTGATGGTGGTACCGGGCCTGGCGTTGTTCTACGGCGGCATGGTGCGCGCCAAGAACGTGTTGTCGGTGCTGATCCAGGTCGCCGTGGTGTTCTCGCTGCTCACCATCCTGTGGGTGGTGTATGGCTACAGCCTGGCGTTCTCCGGCGAAGGCCCATGGATCGGCAACCTGGACAAGGCGCTGCTCAAGGGCGTGACCATCGAAACGCTGGCGGCCACCTTCACCAAGGGCGTCAGCCTGCCGGAATACGTGTTCGTGGCGTTCCAGGCGACCTTTGCCGGCATCACCGGTGCACTGATCGTCGGCGCCTTCGCCGAACGCGCCAAGTTCGCCGCGGTGCTGCTGTTCTCGGTGATCTGGTTCACCTTCGGCTATCTGCCGCTGGCGCACATGGTCTGGGCCACCGGCGGTTACCTGTTCGGCCTGGGCGCGCTCGATTTTGCAGGCGGCACCGTGGTGCATATCAACGCCGGTATCGCCGGCCTGGTCGGCGCCTACTTTGTCGGCAAGCGTGCCGGCCTGGGGCGTGAGGCGATCAAGCCGCACAACGTGACCCTGACCTTCGTCGGTGCCTCGCTGCTGTGGGTGGGCTGGTTCGGCTTCAACGCCGGCTCCAACCTGGAAGCCAATGCCGGTGCGGCGCTGGCCTTCCTCAACACCTTGCTGGCCACCGCCGCTGCCATCCTGGGCTGGTCGCTGACCGAGAAGATCATCAAGGGCAAGTCGTCCGCCCTGGGCGTGGCCTCGGGCATGGTCGCCGGTCTGGTCGGCATCACCCCGGCCTGCGGCACGGTGGGTCCGTTCGGCGCGATCGTCATCGGCCTGGCTGCCGGCGTGCTGTGCGTGTGGGGCGTCACCGGCCTCAAGCGCCTGCTGGGCGCCGACGACAGCCTGGACGTGTTCGGCGTGCACGGCCTGGGCGGCATCATCGGCGCGATCCTGACCGGCGTGTTCTCGGCCGCTTCGCTGGGCGGCCAGAAGGGCGGCGATTACGACATGCTGCATCAGGTCGGCATCCAGGCGCTGGGCGTGGGTATCACCCTGGTCTGGATCGGCGTGGTCTCGGTGGTGGGCTTCCTGGTCGCCAAGCTGGTGTTCGGCCTGCGCGTCACCGAAGAAGCCGAGCGCGAGGGCCTGGATATCACCTCGCACGGCGAAGCGGCATACGAGTCCTGAGCATGCACACCCGCGGCCACGCTGCCGCGGGTGGCGCAACGACCCGGCCGGGAGAGCAGTGCCGGGTCCGTTTTCCCCGCTGCCGCGCTGGCGGCGGACCAACTGCCGAGGTGCCTGCATGACCAGCCCCACGCCTGTGACGGTCGGCGCGGATGCCCGCTGGATCGGTGCGACCTGCCGCCGTCCGGCCCCGAGTTCTTCCCTGCATGCTCGATTCTGCGCGTCACATGCGCAGGCCGATCGTGTTTGCACTAAATTGGTGCAATGCTGATGTCGTCCCTACTCCCGTCGCTGGACAGCCTGGGCACGCCGGTGGCCTGGACCGACCGCGAAGGTCGCGTGCTGGGCGTCAATCCCGCCTTCGCGCGCTGGCTTGGGGTCAGTGCGCGGCGCCTGGTCGATCAACCGTTGGCCGCGCTGGAAGTACAGGGCGATGCGCTCGCGCGTTTCCTGCTCAACGACGAGCGGGACGTGCTGCGCCTGCATCGGCTGGCACTGGGCCTGCCCAATGACGCACCGCGCTTTGCCGAAGGCTGGCTGTCGCGGCTGGACGACGGCGGCTGGCTGCTGGAAACCCATCCGGTCGACGAATTCCCCGCGCTGGATCCCACCCATGCGCTGCCCAACGCCTTGAGCGCCGCGCTCAAGGGCCTGGCGCACGAACTGCGCAATCCGTTGGCCGGGCTCAAGGGCGCGGCGCAGCTGCTGGCGCGGCGCTCGGCCGGGCGCGACGAAGACGAGCGCGAGCTGATCGAGTTGATCGGCACCGAGATCGAACGCCTCAACACCTTGCTCGAACGCCTGCTCTCGCCCACGCCGGCGCGCCCGCACGACCATCTCAACATCCACGTCGTGCTCGAACGCGTGCTGCGCCTGGCCGAGGCCGAGGGCGGCTGGTCGGTGCAGGTGCAGCGCGATTACGACCCCAGCATTCCCGAGATCCTCGGCGATGGCGACCGCCTGACCCAGGCGGTGTGGAATCTGGTGCGCAATGCGTTCCAGGCCGGCGCCACGCGGGTGACCCTGCGCACCCGCGTCGAGCACGGCCAGCGCATCCGCGACCGCGTGCATGCAATGTCGCTGCGGCTGGAGATCATCGACGACGGCGGTGGCGTGCCGGAGGAACTGGCCGAGCACCTGTTCCTGCCCCTGGTCAGCGGACGTGCCGAAGGCAGCGGGCTGGGTCTGGCGCTGGCCCAGCAGGTCTCGCGCGAACACCACGGCACGCTGACCTACCGCTCGCGGCCGGGGCATACCGTTTTCACCCTGCTGTTGCCCGAGCTGGCCGGCAATCACGACAAGGACCATCCGCATGGCTGAGGCCGCCGCCGCATCCCACCACATCTGGGTGGTCGACGACGACCGTTCGGTCCGCTTCGTGCTGTCCACCGCCTTGCGCGATGCCGGTTATGCCGTGGATGGCTTCGAGAGTGCCGCCGCCGCATTGCAGGCACTGGCCATGCGGCCTACGCCGGATCTGTTGTTCACCGACGTGCGCATGCCGGGCGAAGACGGCCTGAGCCTGCTCGACAAGCTCAAGTCCAGGCACCCGCAACTGCCGGTGATCGTGATGTCGGCCTATACCGATGTCGCCAGTACCGCCGGCGCCTTCCGCGGCGGCGCGCACGAGTTCCTGTCCAAGCCCTTCGATCTGGACGATGCGGTGGCCTTGGCCGCACGGGCGCTGCCGGATGCCGATGCCGGTGTCGAGGAGATCGTCGGGACTCCGTTGGCAGAAGGCTCGGCGGCGCTGATCGGCGACACCCCGGCGATGCAGGCGCTGTTCCGCGCGATCGGCCGGCTGGCCCAGGCACCGCTGTCGGTGCTGATCAACGGCGAGACCGGCACCGGCAAGGAACTGGTCGCGCGCGCGCTGCATAACGAATCGCCGCGCGCGCGCAAACCCTTCGTCGCGCTCAACACCGCCGCCATTCCGGCGGAACTGCTGGAAAGCGAATTGTTCGGCCACGAAACCGGCGCCTTCACCGGCGCCACCAAACGCCATATCGGCCGCTTCGAACAGGCCGACGGCGGCACGCTGTTTCTGGACGAAATCGGCGACATGCCGCTGCCGCTGCAGACCCGCCTGCTGCGCGTGCTGGCCGAGAACGAATTCTTCCGGGTCGGCGGGCGCGAGCTGATCCGCGTCGATGTACGCGTGATCGCCGCCACCCACCAGGACCTGGAGGCGCTGGTCGAGCAAGGCCGCTTCCGTGCCGACCTGTTGCATCGCCTGGACGTGGTGCGCCTGCAATTGCCGCCGCTGCGCGAACGCCGTGGCGATATCGCGCAACTGGCCGAGAATTTCCTGGCCATGGCCGGGCGCAAGCTCGACATGCTGCCCAAGCGGCTGTCCTCGGCCGCACTGGAACAACTCCGCCAATACGATTGGCCCGGCAACGTGCGCGAACTGGAAAACGTCTGCTGGCGCCTGGCGGCCCTGGCCACTGCCGACATCATCGACGTGGTCGACGTCGAATCGGCACTGGCGCGCGGCGGCCGCCGCCAGCGTGCCGGCCGCGGCGACGGGCAATGGGACGAGATGCTCTCCAGCTGGGCCGCGCAACGCCTGAGCGAAGGCGCCCAGGGCCTGCACGCCGAAGCCCGCGAACGCCTGGACAAGACCCTGCTCGAAGCCGCCCTGCAACTCACCCAGGGCCGCCGTGCCGAAGCCGCCGCCCGATTGGGGCTGGGCCGCAACACCGTCACCCGCAAACTCGGCCCGGGGCGCAAGCGCCGCTGATCTGGGTCCAAGCCCCTCTCCTATGGGAGAGGAGGGTGAGGGTCCCTGTGCCGATGAAAGCGCTACTGCACGCGCAGCTATTCCAACGATGCCTTGATCGCGCCGAGGCTGCCTGACATTGCCCGCGGCAAGCGTTGATGCGTGGCACGCCGCCGCATCCCGTGCCGTCGATGACGCCAGCGCAGCCCTGACATGCCGACGCCATCGTCCAGGCAGCTTGCGCACCGTGGCTGGCACCTCGCACAACATCTAACAACCCGACTCACCACACCAACCCCGTAAACTCCTGTGCTGCCAGCGGTTGCATTTCATGACATGTGAACATGCGCCCGCATAGGTTTTCAGCCTGATCAGGAGAACAGCTCGATGCGTTACCGGTCGTCCACGATCGTTGCCCTTACCGCACTGGCGCTGGCCGCCTGCAGCAGCACGCCCCCGCCGCCCCCGCCACCACCCCCGGCGGCGCGGGTGGTGCCCGTGCGTCCAGTCCAGCAGGCCGAGGCGGCGCTGGCATCGGCGTCGGGCAGTCTGGTCAGCGGTCGGGTGGTGCTGGTCCCCGCGCTGCAGGGCATCCGCATCACCGGCACGGTCGGTGGCCTGCGTCCGGGCGGCGTGGCCGGCTTCCATGTGCACGAACGGGGCGACTGCAGCGCCGCCGATGCCAGCAGCGCCGGTGCGCATTTCAATCCGGCCGGTGCGGCGCACGGACGTGCCGGCAGTGCTCCCCACCACGCCGGCGACATGGACAATCTGCGTGCCGATGCCGAAGGTGTCGCGCATCTGGACATGATCGTTGCCGGTATCACCCTCGGCGATGCCGCACCCACCGACGTGGTCGGCAAGTCGCTGGTCGTGCATGCCGATGCCGACGATTACCGCAGCCAACCCAGCGGCAATGCCGGCGCACGCCTGGCCTGCGGCGTCATCCGCGTCACCCAGTGGCGCACACCCCCTTCGCAGCCCTGAGTCGGGGCACCCCTGGCTGCAGCTGCGGCCTTTCTACAGGAGTTTTTTCATGCGCATTCTTCCAACGACATTGTTCCTTGCCACCGCGCTGGCGCTGACCGCGTGCAAGCGCGACGAACCCGCACCGGCCGACCCTGCACCCGCACCGCAGGCCGGTGCAGCGGCCGAAGCGGCGCATGGCGGCGAGCACGCCGCGTCCATGGTCACCGAAGCGGCGGCCACCACCACCGCAACCGCCGAGCTCAAGCCGACCAAGGGCAGCGATGTCAAAGGCACGGTGAGCTTCAAGATCGTCGACGGCGCGCTGCGTGTCACCGGCCAGCTCAGTGGCCTCAAGCCCGGCAGCGAACACGGCTTCCATATCCACGAGAAGGGCGATTGCAGCGCACCGGACGGCAGCAGCGCCGGCGGACACTTCAATCCGGCCCAATCCGATCACGGCGCCGTCAGTGCCGACCCGCACCACGGCGGCGACATGCCCAACATCAAGGCCGATGCGCAGGGCAATGCCAGCGTCGACGGCCCGGTGTCGAGCAACGTCAATCTCGGCAAGGCCGACCAGTTCGATATCGCCGGCCACGCGGTGATCGTGCATGCCGATGCGGACGACTACAAGACCCAGCCCACCGGCAACGCCGGCGGCCGTCTGGCCTGCGGCGTGATCACCACCGACAACGCGCCGGCTGCAGCCAGGTAAGCAGGGCAAGTCAGCGGCCAGGCCAAACGCCGCGGTGATCGATCACCGCGGCGTTGTTGTTCCTGTGCTGCGGTGGGAGCGATCCGGTCATGCGGTGCGGCATGCTCAATGCTTCCTGTTCGCACGCATCGAAGTGCCGGGCGCCGTGGGCACCGCGTCATCAGCGATTCAATAGTTCGGCCACAGCCCCGGCGTTGCCAGCTCCAGCAGATGCGCATCCGGATCGCGGAAGTACAGGCTCTGCCCGCCGCCCGGCCACTGGGTGCGGCCTTCGATGGGCACATCGCAGGCCTGCAGATGTGCCTCCCATCCGGCCAACGCATCGGCGGCGATGGCCAGTGCGTAATGTGCCCGCCCGCTGCCATCGTGCGGCGGAATCGTGCCGCCCGGCAGCGTGACGGTGGTGGCGGTGCTGCCTTGCAGGAACAGCAGCAGCACCTGCCCGGGGGCGATTGCATACGCGGCCATGCGCGCGTCGCGGTACATGGCTGCCAGTCCCAGCACGCGGACATAGAACGCGCAGGCGCGTTCCAGATCTGCCACATACACGCCGGTTTCCAAGACGCCCTGCAACGCCGGCGCCGTGGAAGCCGGCGCCTGACTCACGCGGCCAATGCCAGGCGCGGATCCTGGCCCGGTTCCACGTGCACGTACAGCACGGGCAGGCCATGCGCTTCCAGCACTGCGGCCATCTGCCGCTGACGCGACAGATACTGCTCGTACACCCCGCGCAGGCGCTCGCAATTGTCGCGGTCGTGCGCGTAGTAATCGCACCAGCCGGCCGGGTCGAACAGCGCGATGCGCACTTCGCCATCGACGTAGCGCAGCACCGGCTCAGGCGGCTGTTCCAGCCACTCTTCGGACTGCGGCGCCAGCAGGGCGGCTTCGATCAGCGGCCACAACGGGGCCAGGCCCTGGTTGTCGTACTGCATCGAAATCATTGCGGCCAGATCGTTCGCGGTGAGATACCGCGCATGTTCGATGCGTGCGCCGAAGCTTTCCTGCGCCAGCAGCGCGGTATCGGCCTGCGCCATGCCCTGGGCCAGCAGCACGTCTTCCATCGCATCGGCCACCGTCGTCACGATCTGCGGATCGCCGGAGAGCAGGAACGGCAGCACGCGCAGGCCGCCACCGGTCAGCTGCGGGTCGGCCTGGAAGGGCAGGGGAATCTCGCCCTGCGCATCGGCGCCGAACGCCAGCACGCGCGGGCCCTGATCGCGCCCGGGCGCACGCGCATGCAGCTCCTCCAGCCGGCGATGCAGCGGCCAGCCGGGCCGCAGCGCCTCGGCCGGGTCGAAGTGCGCCATCGCCACGCTGAGCTCGAGCTCGCGGACCTCGGGGATCCACTGCGCCAGGTCGCGGCCGATGCGTTCGGCCAGCATGCCGGCCTGTTCCGGCGCCAGGGCGCCGCGCTCGGGGACGGTGCCGCCCGTCAATTCCAGCGCCATCACACCCATGGCGGTCACGCCGTGTTCGGTCTTGCTCATGATTCGCGGTTGGCCCATCACGGGGTCGAAGCTACACTGCGGCCATTATGCCTGCCGGCCCTGTGCAGGCCATGTCCCCGAGTCCTCCATGCCAGGTCAACCGATGCCCGCAGCCCGTCCCGTCGCCATTCTGGGCGGCGTTCGTATCCCGTTCTGTCGTCAGAACACCGCTTACGCGGACGTGGGCAACCTGGGCATGTCGGTGCGCACGCTGGGCGCACTGGTCGAGCGCTTCGGGCTGCACGGGCAGCAACTGGGCGAAGTGGCGATGGGAGCGGTGATCAAGCACTCCTCGGACTGGAACCTGGCCCGCGAAGCGGCGCTGTCGTCCGGGCTGTCGCCGCTGACGCCGGGCATCACCTTGCAGCGCGCCTGCGGCACCAGCCTGGACTCGGTGATCACCATCGCCAACAAGATCGCGCTGGGCCAGATCGATTCGGGCATCGGCGGCGGCTCGGACACCACTTCGGAAGTACCCATCGTCTACGGCAAGAAGCTGCGCGCGCGGTTGATGGCCGCCAACCGCGCCAAGGCCACCGGCGACAAGCTCAAGGCCCTGCTGCGCGGCTTCAAGCTCAGCGAGCTCAAACCCGAGTTCCCAGGCGTGGCCGAGCCGCGCACCGGCAAGAGCATGGGCGACCACTGCGAGGACATGGCCAAGGAATGGAACATCTCGCGCGATTCGCAGGACGAATGGGCGGTGTCCTCGCATCACAAGCTGGCCGCCGCCTATGAGCGCGGCTTCTTCGACACGCTGATCGCGCCGTTCCGCGGCGTCTCGCGCGACAACATCCTGCGCGCCGACACCTCGCTGGAAAAGCTGGCCACGCTGCGCCCTGCTTTCGACAAGACCTCCGGCCGCGGCACGCTGACTGCGGCCAATTCCACCCCGCTCACCGATGGTGCGGCCGCGGTGCTGCTGTCCAGCGAGGCCTGGGCGCTGGCGCATGGCCACACGCCGATGGCCTACCTGCGCGATGCGCAGGTGTCTGCGGTGGATTTCGTGCATGGCGAAGGCCTGTTGATGGCGCCGACCATTGCGGTGCCGCAGATGCTGGCGCGCCAGGGCCTGACCCTGCAGGACTTCGACATCTACGAAATCCACGAGGCCTTCGCCGCCCAGGTGCTGTGCACGCTGCGCGCCTGGGAAAGCGAGGATTACTGCCGCAATCGCCTGGGGCTGGAGGCGCCGCTCGGCCGTATCGACCCGGACAAGATCAACCCGCTGGGCTCGTCGCTGGCCACCGGTCACCCCTTCGCCGCCACTGGCGCGCGCGTGGTGGCCACCGCCGCCAAGCAACTGGAAGAACGCGGCGGCGGGCGTGCGTTGATTTCCATCTGCACCGCCGGCGGCATGGGCGTGGTGGCCATCGTCGAGCGCTGACGCTGCTGCGCAGCGTGGGATTGGGCATTCGGGATAGGGCATTCGCAAGGCGGAAGCGGACCCCTGGTTTTTACAAATCCCGAATCCCGAATCCCGAATCCCGAATCCCGAATCCCCAACCTGCAAGGACGCATGGATGTCGAACGTTGATTCACGCCAACCCCCTACGCTTTATCTGCCTCCGGCGCACGGCGCCGTGTGGCGCGAGGGCGACGTGCTGGTGTGCACGCCAGGCGCCGATCTGCCGCCACGTTGCGTCAAGTGCAATGCGCCGGCGGACATCTCGCCGCGCCGCTACATCTTTCATTGGCATCACCCGGCGATCTATCTGGCCCTATTGATGGGGGTGCTGCCGTATCTGATCCTGGCCATCGTGCTGCGCAAGCGCAGTGCGCACGTGCTGAGCCTGTGCGCGCGGCATGAGCGCCGCCGCGTGCGTTGTGTCGCCATCGCGATGGCGTCGATCGTGCCGTTGCTGGTGGGGGTGCTGTGGATCGATGGCGCGACCGGCTTGCTGACCGGTGCCGGTGCGATGGCGGCGATGCTGTTGATCGGCAGGCGCTGTTCGCGCGTGTTGTCGGCGCAATCGGTCGATCACGAGCAGGCGCGTTATCTCGGTGCCTGTGAGGCGTTTTTGCGCGCATTGCCGGCGCCGCCCCGGCGATCGCGCGATTGGTGATTTGCGCTGCTGTGTTTGCAGATGCTGTCGTAACGTCCGCGCGGTGCCGTCCCTGCAGGCGTGATGACAGGCCGGCAAGCGTTGCCGGTAGCGCTTTTGCTCGGATCTAGAAAACCAAGAGCCCCGGACATGCCGGGGCCCTTGGTGAATCCGCGCATCGCTCCAGGAGCGATCAGAGGTCAGATCAAAGCACGCGATCGTCCGGTGCGAGCGGATCGGCCGGCGGCGTTGCATACGCCGACACGATCGGCCCGCGCAGCGACTGCTGCGGCAAGCCCTCGTGCACCGGCTCGCCCCGCGCGGCGCGCAGGGCGTTGGCATAGCAGTGCTGCGCGGACAGCAGATCGCCCGCGGCAGCAAAGCCGTGGCCGAGTTCTTCCCAGGCTTCGCTGCCCGCACCATTGGCCACCGCGCGATGCAGAAACTCTTCGGCCTGCGACCACTGCTGCTGGTGACGTGCCAGGCGTGCCAGGGTCAGCAACAGGCCCGGGCTGTCCGGGTACTGGGTCAGCCAACGCTGCGCACTGGCGCGGCGCGAATCGTATTTTTCCAGCGGCAGCACGCCATACAGGCGCACCAGCGACTCGTCCCACTGCGTATCCAGCGCCTGTTCCAGGCTATGCACCGCTGCATCGTCCCAGTGCAGCACTGCCGCGCGCTGTGCGTAGGCACCCACCACCGCGGGATAGGTACGCAGCGGTTTGGGCAGCGCTTCCCAGCGTTCGGCCAGGGCATTGGCATCGCCTGCCTGCAACAGCGTCTGCTCGGCCAGCGTGGCTTCCAGTGCGCTGTAGGCCTCCGGTGCCAGTACCGCCTGCTGGCGCAATGCCCCCAGCTGACCGTAGGCCTCGTCGGCGCGACCGATCTGCGCCAAAGCATGCGTGCGCAGCAGCAAGCCGCGCGCCGGCAGCGGTTGCGCATCGGCACTGTCGAGCGCATTGATCGCCTCGACCGGGCGTTGCCGCGCCAGATGCCGCTCGCCTTGCAGCAACGCATGCGCGGTGGGATCGCGCTCGGCCAATTGCTGGGCCAGCGCGTTCGCCGCCACCTCATCGCCGCGTGCATCGGCGACCCGCACCGCACTGGCCAGGGCGATGCCGCTGACGTCCGCATCCTCGCTGGCGTTGACCAACAGGCGCTCGGCACGCTGCCATTGGCCGTGATCGGCTGCGCGCAGGCCTTCGATCAGGCGGGCGCGGCCCTTCTTGCGGCGGTACTTGCCCCAGACCCGGAACGGCAGGCTGACCAGCGTCCAAACCAGCCACAGCACCAACAGCGCGATGACCAGAATCAGCAGCGCCTGCGGCATGGCGGCGCGATAGTCGTTGCCGCCGACGCTGACCACCACATTGCCCAGGTCGTAACTGGTCTGATGCGACAGCCATTGCGCACCGAGCACGCCCAGCGCCACGGCAACCAACAGGATCAAGACGGTACGCAACACTTTCATTGGATGGATCTCCCTTCACGCATGGCCTGCAGTTGCAGCAGGGTGGTGCCCAGTTCCGGCAGGCGCGGACGCAGTGGCGCTTGTTGCAGCGTGCGCAGGCGCGTGCGTGCCTGGCGACGTTGTGGCGAATCCGGCCACAGCCGGCTGGTCCAGGTGTCCACGCGCCGCAGCGATTGCACAAAGCCGGCGACATCGCCGCGCTCGGCCGCAGCGCGGGCCAGGCTGACTTCGATCTGCAAGGCGTCGCGCGCGGCGTGGCGGTCGCCGCCGGTCAGCAGCGCATCGCCACGGCTGGGACGGATGTCCACCAGCGGTGCGAGTGCTTTCTGCCACCACGGCTGCGCCGCTTCGCTGTCTTTTGCGGTCTGTTCGGGCAGGCGCAGCAGGTCGCCGGCCAACTGATCCAGGGCTTGACCGGCCTGCGCCTGCGGACCGGCACCGAGGCGATCCAGTGCGTCGCGTTCCTGCACCAGCGCCTGGCGCAGATTGAGATAGCCGGGATCGTCGATGCCATTGAGTGCGGCATTGGCCAGTGCGTAGGCGCGGCGGGCACCGTCGGCGTCGCCGGCAATGCTCAGCCGCTGCTGGCCAAGCCGCAGCATCAGCTCCACCTCATCGAGCCGCAGCGCCTGCGCACCGTGGCGATTGGTGTCGGCGAGCCTTTGTACGGTGTCTTCGAGCAAGGCACTGCGCTGGCTCAGACCAAGCATCTCGTCGCGCAGCACGCGGTTGGTGGCTGCCGCGTCCGCCAGGCGTTCGTTGGCCAGGCGTTGGTCGCGGCGCAGCGTCTCCAGCATCTGCTGCGTGCCGTCCCAGCGCTGCTGCTGCGCCTCGGCCGCCTGCAGCTGCGCGCCTTGATAGTCCTGCCATGCGCGCCAGCCGAGGAGCAGCGCCACGCCCACGGCGACCAGCGCGACGACGAGCAGCAGCCATGCCAGGGGAAAGCGTCGCGTGGTAGCGGGCATTTCGGTCATTCGTCCATCCTCGCGCGGTCACGACGGGTGCAGGTGCTGCAGTCATCCGGCACAGCATGGCGTGCAGCGGCAGACACTCGCAAGCGGTGCTTGCGTTTGGAGTTCAGCAAGGTCGCAATGGCGTCACGATCGCCGCGGCAGCAGCGGCCAACTGCTCGGGCAAGGGGCCTGCGGCGCGCACCACATGACGGAAGCCGGCGAGGTGTGCGGATTGCAGCATGCGCTCGCTGGAGGTCACCACTGGCCGTTGCCGCAAGGTGTCGACCAGCGGTCCGGGCAACTGCTGCAGCACCAGCGTCAGCGCTTCGGCGCTGCTCAGCGCCAACACGCTAGCAGGAAGCGCATCCGCCAGCGCGCGGACTGCCGATGCGCGCAGGCGCAGCGCCACGCGCTGATAGACATCGGCGCGCAGGATGCGGGCGCCACGCTGCTCCAGGGCCGGCGCCAGCATGCCGCGCCCACCCGGGGCGGTGATCAGCCCCACGGCCTGCAGCGGCTGCCGTAACAGCGGCAGCGCGAGCAGGCCCTCGCTGTCCATGCGTGCCGGGCGTATCACCGTGTCGATGCCACAGGCCTGCAGCGCGCGCGCAGTGCCGTCTCCCACGCTCACCCATTGCGCCTGCGCCGGCCGCTGCAGTGGTGCCAGGCGATGCGCAGCGTGCACCGCGGCCGGGCTGGTGAACACCGCGATCGGCGCTTGCAAGGCCTGCCGCAATGCGGCCAGTGCCTGTGCGGTGTCGTTGGTCTGCAGCCGCCACGGCGACAGCGCCAGCAGCCGTCCGCCGTGTCGCGCGGCGGCCCGCCGTAATGGCGCGTGTTCACCGCTGGGCCGGAACGAGATCAAGGTCCAGGCGGCGGCAGCTGGGGCGGGACGTGTCATCGGGTGATTATGCGAGAGCCGTGACGTATCGGGGCGGGTGTCGCGCGCTGCGATGAGGCTGACGACGATCAGATTCCTGCGCATGGTCTGGCCTTGCGTGCCTGCATCAGCGTGACGCCTGCGCTTCTGCGGCCAGAATCTGGCGAAGGGGTCCGTACCGATGACTGCTTCCGCCCACGATTGGCCACGACAATCGAGCTGGAGTGACACCGCGATCAAGGTCCATCCCATCGACATGCAGCGCAGCGCGACTGCCTGCAGGCGATGTCGGTGCGGTGGCAGGCGCTGGGCATCTGCCCGAGCGGATGCCTGCGGTCGATGGCGCCACCTGGACGCCTGCACATTCCATCTGTCGTCTGTCGCCGGCCGTCTGCTTCCTGGACAAGTGCTTCCACGCCGCGCCGGAGCAGAGCGTGTTCACCGGCACTACATCGATGTGCCGTTGACGCATGCGCAGAAGCGCCGCCGCGCGCATTGGAAGGCCGGGGTCGCCGCATTTCTGCAATGGTGGCGCAACGCTATCGCGAGGTCGTATTCGTACCCTGAGCGGGGCAGAATCGAGGCGTGTGGCGCCGCGGCGCCGTACGCGTCTCACCATGCGGTACCGCATGTCATTCCAGTGCACAAGACGCCCGCGGAACATTGCGGCATGATGCCGCCCTTCGCCGTCTTCCAGCCTTCGCCGATGACTCCTTCGTGCACGCTCGCATCCGCCCTGCAGTCGCTGCAGCAACAGTTCATCGCCATGCCGCCGGTCCTGTCGATGGGCATTGCCGTCGACGGCTTGCATGACGGCGCGTTACGTTTGCGTGCGCCGCTGCAGGCCAACGTCAACGACAAAGCCAATGCATTCGGCGGCAGCCTGGCTTCGTTGATGACGCTGGCCAGTTGGGGCTGGCTGACGCTGCAGTTGCAACTGGCCGGGCACAGCGCCGATGTCTATGTGGCCGACAGCCAGCTGCGCTACGTCGCCCCGGTCTACGAAGACCTGGTGGCCAATGCCGAGCCGTCCGAACTCGGTGGCTGGGAGGCGTTCCTTGCGACCTTCCGGCAGCGCGGCAAGGCGCGTATCGGCATGCGTGCGCAGATCGCGCTGGGTTCCGGCGCGGCGGCGGCCACCTTGAGCGGGCGTTTCGTGGCGTTTCCAAAACGGTAGGATGCGCGCTGGACTTGGGGGAATGCGCATGCGTGCAGTGATCGGGGCAATGCTGTTGCTCGGGCTGACAATGGTCAGCGGGGTGGTATCTGCCGGCAGCCGCGCCCAGGCACGCGCGCTGGAAACCACCCAGGCCGCCTACACGGCCGCCATACGCTGGAGCGATTTCGATGCCGCGCAGGGCTTTGTCGAACCGACCTACGCCCAGGCGCATCCGCTCAGCGATCTGGAACGCTCGCGCTATGAACAGGTGCAGATCTCCGGCTACCGCGAGCTGCGGGTGGGCGAAGACGGCAACGGCGACCTGCGCCGCGAGGTCGAGTTGCGGGTGATCAACCGCAATACCCAGGCCGAGCGGCTGGTGCGCAGCATCGAGTTGTGGCGCTGGGACGCCGAGCGCAAACGCTGGTGGCTGGCCAGCGGCCTGCCCGATCTGTGGCAGGGCCAATAGCCCGCCGCAGGGGTGCTTGGCCGTCGCGTGCGCCAGCTGTGCGACAATTCCCGCCCGCTTGACTGACCCTGACCCCGTGAATTTCGAAGAGCTGCAGGCCTTTGTCGGCCGCAACCCCATGTTGTCGCTGGCCCTGGTGGGCCTGACCATCGCCCTGATCGTCACCGAGGTCGCGCGCCTGTTCCGTGGGTATCGCGCACTCAAGCCGGCCGAGCTGACCCGTTTGATCAATAGCGAGAACGCGCTGGTGATCGATCTGTCGCCGACCGCCGATTTCGAAAAAGGCCACATCGCCGGCAGCCGCAACGTGGCGCTGGCCAAATTCGACCCGGCCGGCAAGCTGCTCGCCAACGCCAAGTCCTCGCCCGTGGTGGTGGTGTGCCGCACTGGCAACGCCTCCGCAGGCGCGGCCAAGACGCTGAAGAAAGCCGGGTTCGAGCAGGTCTACTGGCTCGATGGCGGCGTGGCTGCCTGGCAGATGGCCGAGCTGCCGCTGGTCAAGGGCCGCGCCTGACCGCACCTTGTGAGGCGCCAGGCAAGTCCCCATTGCTGGCGTGAGAGACTCGCGCTTTCACGTCTGCATCATTCAACGCTGCATCCACCGAACCGTTTCTGGAGTTAGGAATGTCCGACGAAATCATCAACGGCGCGGCTGCGCCGGCCGACGCCGCTGCTGGCCCCGCTTTCACCATCGAGAAGATTTACGTCAAGGACGTTTCCTTCGAATCGCCGAACGCGCCGGCCGTCTTCAATGACGCCAACCAGCCCGAGCTGCAGCTGAACCTCAACCAGAAGGTGCAGCGCCTCAACGACAACGCCTTCGAAGTCGTGCTGGCCGTGACCCTGACCTGCACCGCCGGTGGCAAGACCGCCTACGTGGCCGAAGTGCAGCAGGCCGGCGTGTTCGGCCTGGTCGGCCTGGAGCCGCAGGCGATCGACGTGCTGCTCGGCACCCAGTGCCCGAACATCCTGTTCCCGTATGTGCGCACCCTGGTCAGCGACCTGATCCAGGCCGGCGGCTTCCCGCCGTTCTACCTGCAGCCGATCAACTTCGAAGCGCTGTACGCAGAAACCCTGCGCCAGCGTTCGCAGGGCGAAGGCACTTCGCTGGCCGATTCCGAGCCGGCTGGCAACGCCTAAGCCTTGCGTGCGCCGATGAGCGATTCGAAACAGAAGATCGCTGTTCTCGGCGCCGGCTCCTGGGGCACGGCCCTGGCCGCGCTGCTCGCCAGGCACGGTCACCCGACCGTGCTCTGGGGACGCGATGCGGCGATGGTGGATGCCATCGACCGCACGCACGAAAACGCACGCTATCTGCCGGGTATCGCATTGCCCGAGAGCCTGCGCGCAACCACCGACCTGCAACTGGCCATTGCCGATGCCGGCTGGATCCTGGTCGTGGTGCCTTCGCATGCATTCACCGAGACGATCCGGTTGATCGCACCGTTGCGTCCGGCCGGTGCCGGCGTCGCGTGGGCGACCAAGGGCTTCGAGCCCGGTTCCGGGCGTTTCCTGCACGAAGTGGCGCGCGACATCCTCGGCTCCAGCGTTCCTCTGGCCGTGGTGACCGGGCCGTCCTTCGCCAAGGAAGTCACGCTCGGCCTGCCGACCGCCATCACTGTCCACGGCGACGATGCGGCGTTTGCGCAAGTCGTCGCCGATGCCATGCATGGCCCGACCTTCCGCGCCTACACCGGCGATGACATGGTGGGCGCCGAGCTCGGTGGCGCGATGAAGAACGTGCTGGCCGTGGCCACCGGCGTGGCCGATGGCATGCAGCTTGGCCTCAACGCCCGTGCCGGTCTGATCACGCGCGGCTTGAACGAGATGCTGCGTCTGGCGGCGGCGATCGGTGCGCGTCCGGAGACCTTGATGGGTCTGGCGGGTCTGGGCGATCTGGTGCTCACCTGCACCGGCGATCTGTCGCGTAACCGACGGCTGGGACTGGCCCTGGGACGCGGACAGAGCCTGAACGATGCGATCCGCGAGATCGGCCAGGTGGTGGAATCGGTGCAGACCGCCGACGAAGTCATGCGTCAGGCCGAGCATCACGGCATCGAGCTGCCGATCTCCAATGCCGTGCGTGCGGTGTTGCATGGCGAGATCACCCCGGAAGCGGGCTTGAAGGAATTGCTGGCACGCGAGCGCAAGCCCGAGTATCCGCAGACCCTGTTCACCTGATTGCGGCGTCGCGTGTTGGCGCACTGTGCGGAAATCAACAAAAAGCCCGGCATTGCCGGGCTTTTTGTTGGCACGGATCGCAAAGGCTGGCGGCAGGACGCAGCAGCTGAGCGCGATGCACCGTGCTTCTACAGGAGCGGCATTGCGCACATGCCGCTATGAAGCGATGTGCGCGTCACCAGCCGATCGCCCAAAAGAAAGAAGCCCGGTCGGGGGACCGGGCTTCCAATGCAACGCGGGAGAGAGAGTCGCGTTGCAGTCAAACGTGCGGCTTACCAGCTGAAGCGCGGGCCGACCGACCATTCCTTGTTGCCGTCGCCATCCATACGGATGTCGCCGTTGATGCCCCAATTCTGGTTCAGCTTGACCTGGGCGCCGAGGCGGCCGTAGAAGTTGTCGCCGATGTCGATGCCGCGCTTCTTGGAGAAGTCCTCGTAGCCAGCCAGGGCGTAGACTTCGAAGTGCTCGCCGAAGGCGTTGCGCAGGCCAGCTTCAACGCTGTAACCATCGAAGCTGATGTTCGGGGTGTCCAGGTCCAGCTTGCGGTAGGCAACGCGGGCGACGAAGTCGGTGCTGGTGGCGATTTCGTGGTTGTAACCCACGCCAACGCCCCACTGCTGGAAGTCGGAGTTGGAGCTTTCGAACACGTTGTCGTTGTCGTCAGCGTTCTGCTTGCTGTAATCGCCGAACACGTGGAAGTTCGGAGCGACGGCGTAGGACGCCTTCACGCCCCAACCATCGGCGTCGCGGCCTTCGGTCGGAGTGCGCACGTAGTCGCCTTCGACGAAGTTGTAGGAGAGGTTTTCAGCAGCGGAGGCCGCAAACGGCAGGGCTGCGAGAAGGCCGAGGGCCAGCAGTGAAGTCTTCATGATCGATACCTGTACTTATGGTTTGGGCCGGCGCTGAGGCGGATGCCGTTCGCTGCCGAGATGTAAATTCTCCGTTATTCGATGGAACGCGACATGAATTTTGGACTGACTGGTGCATGAATCATCGCACCCGGTTCAGCTGCGCTTCCTTGTCACTAACTTGCAACGCGCGTAGCGCACACGAAAAGCGTGATGCATTGGCGCTTTACATCGGTCGTTACCACGCGCATGTATAGCAGCAGCTGTTTTTCAGGGGTTTTTACCGCGTTTGCAGCGTGCAAGCACATTGCGCTGACGCCGCGACTGGGAGCATGCCAGGCTTGTCGAACAAGCGTGGAGCTGCATCGTGGCGAAGAAGAAGACATTGGCGCGGTTTCTGGCCGAGACGCTGCAGAGCGCGGGGGTGGAGCGGATCTGGGGATTGACCGGCGACAGCCTCAACGGCTTGACCGATGCCTTGCGCGAGATGCAGACGATCGAGTGGATGCACGTGCGCCACGAAGAAGTGGCCGCGTTCGCCGCCGGCGCCGAGGCGGCGGTGACCGGCAGGCTGGCGGTGTGCGCGGGTAGCTGCGGACCAGGCAACCTGCACCTGATCAACGGGCTGTTCGATTGCCATCGCAGCCGCCAGCCGGTGCTGGCGATTGCCGCGCATATTCCCTCGTCTGAGATCGGGCTGAACTATTTTCAGGAGACGCATCCGCAGGAACTGTTCCGCGAGTGCAGTCACTTTGTGGAGCTGGTGACCAATCCGGCGCAGCTCCCGGAAGTGCTGCACCGGGCGATGCGTGCAGCCATCCTGCAGCAAGGCGTGGCGGTGGTGGTGATCCCCGGCGATATCGCACTGCTGGAAGTGGACAAGCACATCCCCACGGCCTGGCCGCAATTGCGCCAACCGCGCGTGCTGCCGGCTCCCGAAGATGTGCAGCAGCTGGCTGAGCTGCTGCAGCAAAGCGAAGCGATCACGCTGTTGTGCGGCAGCGGGTGCGCGGGTGCGCACGATGCGGTGGTGGCATTGGCCGACACCCTGGGCGCGCCGATCGTGCATGCCTTGCGCGGCAAGGAACACGTGGAGTGGGAGAACCCGTTCGATGTCGGCATGACCGGCCTGATCGGTTTCAGCTCCGGCTACCACGCGATGCTCAATTGCGACACCTTGATCATGCTGGGCACGGATTTCCCGTATCGGCAGTTCTATCCGAAGGACGCGACCATCGTGCAGGTGGACCGCGACCCGAGCGCGCTGGGACGGCGCACGCCGTTGCAGTTGGGTATCGCAGCGGATGTGGGTGAAACCATCGCCGCCTTGCTGCCCCAGCTGCAGCGACGCGAGAAACGCGACTTCCTGGACAAGTCGCTTGCCCACTATCGCAAGGCGCGCGAGGGGCTGGACGATCTGGCGGTGCCGGCCGATCCAGGCGAGCCGCTGCATCCGCAATTCGTGGCGCGCATGATCAGCCAGATCGCCGACCAGGATGCGGTATTCACCTGCGATGTCGGCACGCCGACGGTGTGGGCTGCGCGCTATCTGCGCATGAATGGGCAACGCCGGTTACTCGGTTCGTTCAATCACGGCTCGATGGCCAATGCGATGCCGCAGGCGCTGGGTGCGCAGTCGGCGTATCCGGGCCGTCAGGTGATTGCGCTGTCCGGCGATGGCGGTTTTGCGATGCTGATGGGCGATTTCATCTCGCTGGCGCAGCTGCGCCTGCCGGTGAAGATCGTGGTGTTCAACAATGCCTCGCTGGGATTTGTGGCGATGGAAATGAAGGCCGCCGGTTATCTGGATACCGGCACCGAGTTGCGCAATCCGGACTTCGCTGCGATGAGCAATGCGATGGGCATCCTGGGCATCCGGGTCGATGAGTCCGCGCAACTGGAGCGGGCGTTGCGGCAGGCCTTCGCGCATTCGGGTCCGGCGCTGGTGGATGTGCGTATCGCCACGCAGGAACTGGCGGTGCCGCCGGCCATCAAGCTGGAACAGGCCAAGGGCATGGGCCTGTATCTGCTCAAGGCAGTGATGAGCGGGCGCGGCGATGAGGTGATCGATCTGGTCAAGACCAATATGCGCTGACGCCATCGCCACGCTCCACCACTGCACGTTTTTTCGGACCCTCGCATGCCTCGTTCGTTGTTGCGCCAGTTGCTGCTGATCTGGGTGGTGGTCCTGGCTGCCTGCGTGGGCGTGGCCACCATGTTGTATGGCCTGTACCGACAGACCGAAGGCGTGCGACTGGACGATGCGCACCAGCAGTTGACCGCGCAATGCGCACGCATCGTGCAGCGCTACGCCGGTGCAAGCGAGGCGGCACGCAGCGGCGACAACGGCGCCGGGCTGGCCGCGGTGGTCGTGCAACTGGTGCTAGCCGATGCGCCCGGCGTGGAGGGCGGGGTGTGGAATCTTGACAAGGGGTTTGTTGCCTACGCCTATCCCACCTACGACGGCAGCGATCACAAGACCGATATTCCGGCTGCCGAGTGGACCACGATCGTCAGTACCGCACGGCAGAGTGCGGTGGGCAACAGGGCCGTGGATTTTCGTCGCGATGGCAGCCGCGAAGTGGTACTGATCAGCGCCTGCCCGCTGGCCGCCGGCACCGCCGCATGGACCATGTCGCGGGTGCCGGCGAGCACCTCCGATGCCTGGCGGCCATTGGTAATCGGCATGCTGCTGATTTTCGCCATGGTGGCGGTGTCCGCGATTGCCCTGGGCGTGGTGGTGCGGCGCTGGAGTCAGCGCCTGCAGCGCATCCAGCAGGCGCTGGCCGCCGACACCGAACTTCCGCAGATTCCGGTCACCGGCGCGCCCGAATTGGACCGGCTGGGCGCTGCGGTGAGCGATTACGCACAGCGCAATGCGCACGCCCTGGCGCAGACGCGGCGGCTGGCCGACGAACTGGCACGGCACGAGCGGCTGGCCGCACTCGGGCGCCTGACCGCCACGGTGGCGCATGAGATTCGCAACCCCATCGCCACGATGCGCCTGGCGGTGGAAAACGAAATCGCCACGCGCCAGGGCACGCCGGACGATGCCGCGCACGGCGAGCTGATGCTGGGGCAGATCCGTCGCCTGGATGGGGTGGTCGAAAGTCTGCTCGGCATGGTGCAGCCGATCCGCCTGCAGCTGGAAACGGTGGTGGTGCAGGACTGGTTGGCGGCCTTGCTCGATCCGGCCTTGCTGCCGCCAGGCACGCCGACGCCACAGCTGTGCGTCCCTGACACGCCGCTGCAGTGGACGCTCGATCCGCAGCAGCTCGGACGCGCCGTGCACAATCTGCTGCGCAACGCACTGCAACATGCCGAGGCAGGCAGCGCGGTGACACTGGATGCCAGCGCCCGCGATGGGTTGCTGCAGCTACAGGTGGGCAATCGCGGCGCGGCCATCGCCCCAACTATCGCAGCGCAGTTGTTCGAGCCGTTCGTCAGCGGTCGCGCCGACGGCAATGGCCTGGGGCTTGCGCTGGTGCGCGAGATCGCCCGTGCACATGGCGGGCAGGTGCGTTACGCACACACCGACGGTTTGACCCATTTCATTCTGGAGCTGCCATGGCGCGCATTCTGATCATCGACGACGATGCGGCGTTTCTGGCCACCTTGCAGGCAACGCTGCGCTCGCTCGGCCATGCGGTGGTCGCGGTCGATAACGGCGCCGAGGGACTGATGCGCTTGAACGAGGGCGACATCGAGCTGGCGTTCGTGGACTTCCGTATGTCCGGCATGGACGGGATCCAGCTGATGCGTGCGCGTGCGGACGATCCCCGCGCGCGCCAGGTGCCGCTGGTGATGCTCACCGCGTACGCATCCAGCGGCAACACCATCGAGGCGATGACGCTGGGTGCGTTCGATCACCTGGTCAAGCCGGTGGGGCGTGCGGATATCGTCGATGTGGTGGAGCGTGCATTGGCAAGTCGCGCCGATGCCGATGCCGACGCCGATGCCGCAGCGAGCGAACCTTCCGACGACGACGGCCTGGTCGGCCACAGTCCGGCGATGCGTACCGTGCATAAACGCATCGGGCTGGCGGCGGCGTCCGATCTGCCGGTGTTGATCACCGGCGAAACCGGTACCGGCAAGGAACTGGTCGCGCGCGCCCTGCATCGCGCCAGCGCACGCGCAAATGCGGCGTTCGTGGCAGTCAACTGCGCGGCGATTCCGTTGGAGTTGATGGAAAGCGAATTGTTCGGCCATCGCAAGGGCGCGTTTTCCGGGGCGACCGGCGACCGCATCGGCCTGATTCGCGAAGCCGATGGCGGCACGCTGTTTCTGGACGAGATCGGCGACATGCCGCTGCCGATGCAGGCCAAGTTGTTGCGCTTCTTGCAGGAAGGCGAAGTGACGCCGCTGGGCGGGCGCGGCGCGCAGAAGGTGGATGTGCGCGTGCTGGCGGCCACGCATCGCGATCTGGCGGCATGGGCGGCGGCAGGGCAGTTCCGCAGCGACCTGCGCTATCGCCTGAATGTGGTGCCGATCGAACTGCCGCCGCTACGCGAACGCGGGCAGGACATCGTGCTGCTGGCGCAGTATTTTCTGCGCACCGGCGAAGGCGCGGCGCGTGCGTTGTCGGCGGACGCGCAAGCGCGGCTGCTGGCCTACCCGTGGCCCGGTAACGTGCGCGAGCTGCGTAACCTCATGCAACGCAGCCAGCTGCTGGTGCGCGGCCACAGCATCGTTGCCGCGGATCTGGACGACGCGCTCGAGTACGATGCCGAGCAGCCCATGACTGAAGCGCCACCGGAAGGCAGCTTGCCCGAAGCCGTGGCGCGGCTGGAAAAGCAGATGATCCAGGCCGCCCTGGCGCACAGTGGCGGCAACCGCGCTGAAGCCGCGCGCCGGCTCGGGATTCATCGCCAGCTGCTGTACCGCAAGCTTGATGAGTACGGCTTGCAGTAGTCGCAGCGATCAGACCGGACGCGATGGTTGCAGGCTGCCGCTTCGGTCACCACGCAGTACGCGCACAGCAGCACGTGCACCTGTTGTCGTGCGCACCTTTTGGTTGCATGCCGCCGCTGCCACTCGCAGCATTGGCCAATGGCCGTCCACCAGCAAAGTGCAGCCGGAAAGCGCAGCACCACGCGCTCGAAATCCAGCCCGGGAATCCGCACGCGCACGCCACCGTCGAGCGTGCCCGGCACGTTCTTGCCTTGCAGGGACGCACAACCCAAGCTGCAAGTGTCTGCAAAGCGGACAGTGGTGTATGAAACGAAGACGACTGTCGGTGAACGTGCACACGCAAAACCCTTGTAAAACAACGGATTCGCGGTTGGCACGATTGCTGCTTTGTCTTCAGGG
The DNA here is from genome assembly GCF_011761885.1 of Xanthomonas sp. CFBP 8151. Classification (NCBI taxonomy): domain Bacteria; kingdom Pseudomonadati; phylum Pseudomonadota; class Gammaproteobacteria; order Lysobacterales; family Lysobacteraceae; genus Xanthomonas; species Xanthomonas sp. CFBP 8151. Next base: position 1,074,755 of record NZ_JAASQZ010000002.1, on the reverse strand, counting down.
CGAGCGGCGCTCCTGCCGCGTTGGAGACATCGCATGATTCGTCAGACCGCACTTGCTTTCGCACTGGCCTGCAGCGTGGCGACCGCCGCCGCGCAGGCTCCCACACCGCCGGCGGCACCGGTAGCGCCGCGTCCGCCGGTCGGCACGCCACCACCGGCTCCACCGCTGCCGCCTGCCCCACCTGCGCCGTTGGCCGCCACGCCGGTACGCATCACCGGCACGGTCGAGCGCTTCATGCTCAATCCCAATGGCGAGGTCGATGGCCTGTGGCTGCGCGATGGCACCCAGGTGGCGTTTGCACCGCATCTGTCCGCGCAGTTGCAGGCCGCGATACGCCGCGGCGATACGGTGAGCGTGCAGGGCTATCGCCTGGGCAGCCTGCCGGTGCTGCGCGCCAGCAGCATCCGCTCCAGTCGTGGTGGGGGCGAAGTGGTCGACCAGCCGCCCACTGGCGCCATGCCGCCGGCGCCGCCGGCACCTGCCGCGTTGACGCCGTTGCAGGCGGAAGGACGCATCGAGCGGCTGGTCTACGGCCCGGGTGGCGAGACCAATGGCGCGTTGCTGAGCGATGGCACGCTGGTGCGGATGCCGCCGCATCTGGCGCTGCAGTTTGGCGATCTGCTGCGGGCCGGCGCACCATTGAGCGTGAGCGGCTTCGGGGTTGCCACCGCCAACGGCCGCGCCATCGAAGCCACCCGACTGGGCCGCGATCGCGCCTCGCAGCGTGCGTTGTTCAGCCCGCCGCGCCCGGACGGCCCGGTGCCGCCCGCACCACCAGCGCCACCTGTCCCACCGGCTGCACCGCCGGCTCCGGCTCCGGCGCCGCGTTGATCCAGGGCGCCGCCGGCCACGCGCTGGCGCGCGCACATCGCGTTCCCCTCTACGCGCCTGTTCACCACGCGTCATGCGTGGCAACGGGCGCGGCTTGCCGGCATCGGCCGGTTCTCACTTCTCTGGAGTTTTTGCATGCATTGGATCGATCCTGATTTCCTCCCCGAAACCCGCGGCACGCTGGCGCGCTTTCTGCTCAATCCCAAGGCCGATATCGACGGCCTGCTGCTGACCGACGGCACCGAGGTGCACACGCCGCCGCACCTGTCCGCCGCCTTGCTCAAGGCGCTCAAGCCAGGCAGCACCCTGACCGTGCGCGGCCTCAAGCCGCGCGATGTGGACATGCTGGTGGCCCTGGCGATCGATCCGGAAGGCGGCAAACGCATCGTCGATGAAGGCCCGCACGGGCCGCACGCCAAGCCCAAGCCCAAACCGCCCGCCGACAAGCCGCCCAAGCCGCAAATCACCCAGTACAGCGGCACCATTGCGCGGTTGCTGCACGGTCCGCACGGGCAGGTGCATGGCGTGTTGCTGGACGACGGGGCCACGGTGCGGTTCCCGCCGCACGCCGGTGCGGACTTCGCCAGGCAGCTGGTTGTCGGCAAGACGCTGGTGGCCGAAGGCGATACCAGGACCACCCCGCACGGCGTGCTGATCCACGCGCATGGGCTGGGCACCAAGGCCGCGTCGCTGAAGCAGATCGAGCATCCGCATGGCCCGGGTGGGCATAAGCCGAAGCCGAAGCACTAGCAGCCTGCAATGCGACTGCCGTGTTGGCGCAGTGCGACCGCAATCGGGTCGCGACTGGCGGATACTGCAGACCTGCCGTCCGCTGGCGTTGCCGGCATCGCCCCGGGGCTGTTGCACTGGGCAATGCGGCGATACTGCCGCTCTATGGCATGGCCATCGTGGCTGCGCATGCGGGCGATGCGAGTGCGCTGACGGCCACCACCATCATGGTCGTGCAGGCATGATGGTGGTGGCGTTGTTGGCGATGCGCTGGATCCGCGTGCACGGACATTGGTGGGTGCACTGGTGGCAGCGTCGCTGATCTATGGCTGGGGGCATGTTTTTGGTGCAGATCTTCGATGGACTCGCCGGCCTGCAGGCCTTGGCGGTGCCGGCACTGGTGGCGCAATTGCTTTAGGGCACCGGGCGCATCAATGTCGGCCAGGACGCAGTGATGACAATGCAAGGTGTGGGCGCGGCGCTGAGCCCGACGTTGGGTGGCTGGCTGGCGCACGCCTTCGGCTATCGCATCGCGTTTCTGGCGCTGGGCGCCATCGCCGTGCTGGCGGTGGCGTTATCGGCAGGCTGCCGCGGCATGTTGCAGGCAGCGGCCGAGGTCCAGGTGATGCAGTGATGCCAGGCATGGAGCAGCAGGCAAACGGCAATGCCCGGGACTGGCATACGCGCGGAGCACGCTTTGAACGACAGACCGGTACGGGAACCATGCAGCGCACCGGGATCGGGGCGGAGGATTTGGCAGTCAGCCAGCCGTCTGCATTGCCGCGGTTATCGGCCGCCGCTGAAATCCCACTGGCGCCAGGCTTCGAACACCATCACCGCAACGGTGTTGGACAGATTGAGGCTGCGGTTGTCCGGGCGCATCGGCAGGCGCAGCCGGTGCTGTGGCGGGATCGACTCCAGCACGTCGGCGGGCAAGCCGCGTGTTTCCGGTCCAAACAGGAAGGCATCACCATCGGCAAATTGAGGTGTGTCGTAACGCACGGTGCTGCGCGTACTCAGGGCAAACACACGCTTGGGCGCGATCGCGGCCAGGGCGGTGGGCAGGTCGGCATGCACCTGCAGGGTTGCATATTCGTGATAGTCCAGGCCGGCGCGTTTGAGCTGCTTGTCGCTGAGGTCGAAGCCGAGTGGCTCGATCAGGTGCAGGCGCGCGCCGGTGTTGGCGCAGAGGCGAATCACATTGCCCGTATTGGGCGGAATTTCCGGCTGAAACAGGATGACATCGAGGACGGGAGCTGACATGCGCGCAGTGTAGCTGCGCGCGTGCTCAAAGGCTGATGGCGGCGTTGACCAGCGCTTCCAGTTCGACCGGCGACGGCTGCAGCTGCGGCACCGGCAGGTTGACGATGACCTGGCCCATCAGCGCGCCGATGGCAGCAGCTGCCTGGCCGGCGGTGCTTTGCGCGGTGGCAGCGGTGCTGCGGGTCACCAGGTCGGCGCGCTGGTCGGCGGACGGACGCACCTGCACCGCAGCGAGAGTGACGATGCGCGGGCCGGCCTGTCCGGCGGCGAGGGTGGCCAGCTGCTCCACAGACGGACGCACCTGCACGGCGGACAGGGTACGGATGTCGCTGTTGCGCTCCAGCGTCTGCTGGGCGATCTGGTCGGCAGACGGGCGGACCTGCACGGTGTCCAGCGTGGTCAGGCTGGCGGCCTGGGCGAAACCGGCCAGGGCGGTACCGGCAAGCAGGGCGGCGGAGAGGGCGATGCGCAGGGTCTGGGTCGTCATGGCGAGGTCTCTTGGTGTGGGCGATCAGTGGTGTGGTAGTAAGGTAGTACACCGCTTCGGTAAGTGCAACAACTTTCGTGGCGCAAGTTTATTTATTCAGCTGGCAGTCATTTTTACTGATCGAGGTTGCTGCCCGCTGCTTGCCCATGCCATGCAGCAAACGGCGTGCCAGTTTTAGAAGATTGTTTTTAAAGGGATTTATGCATCGCAGCGGTGTCCGTGTCCGGACACCCGGACGCGATGGCAGGCGCCGGACACTGCTGCAGGCCAGAGAACACGACGATCCACACGATGTTCAGTGCGCTGAATGCGCGGCCTGTGGCCAAACAGCACACGCCGATCGCCGGCCGGTAACTGCGGCACAATCCGGCTTTGTCCTCGGGTGTCTAAGACTTATGCGCGTGCTGATGCTGTCTGTTCTGGTTGCCACCACCGCCACGGCCTGCACCTGGGTGCCGATCGAACAAAGCGGCAAAGGCGTGCAGGTACTGCCCGCAGGCCCTGTGCCGGCTGGCTGTCAGCAGCAGGGCGAGGTGGTGGTGTCGGTCAAGAGCAAGGTCGGCTTCTACAACCGCAACCCGTTGCGGGTGCAGGAAGAGCTGGAAACGCTGGCACGCAACGAGGCGCCGGGCGCCAATGCCAATGCGGTCCAGGCGCAGGGCCAGCCGGCCGATGGCAGCCAGCGTTTCAACGCCTTCCGCTGCCCGCCGCGCTGAACCGTTGGGCTGGGGCGCGGCCGCTGCAATTGTAAAGATGCGGTAAAACCAGCCAGCGGCTAGACTAGCGCCCCCTCGCCTGACGCCATGGCGCTACTTCGATGCTCTTCCAGAATGTCTCCATCGCGGGACTGGCGCATATTGATGCGCCGCACACCCTGACTTCCAAGGAAATCAACGAGCGCCTGCAACCGACCTACGACCGCCTCGGGATTAGAACCGACGTGCTGGGCGACGTTGCCGGTATCCATGCACGGCGCTTGTGGGACCAGGATGTCCAGGCCTCGGACGCCGCCACCCAGGCTGCGCGCAAGGCACTGCTCGACGCCGGCATCGGCATCGAGAAGATCGGCCTGCTGGTCAACACCTCGGTGAGCCGCGACTACCTGGAGCCGTCCACGGCGTCCATCGTGTCCGGCAACCTCGGGGTCGGCGACCACTGCGTCACCTTCGATGTCGCCAATGCCTGCCTTGCCTTCATCAACGGCATGGACATCGCCGCCCGCATGCTCGAGCGCGGCGAGATCGACTACGCGCTGGTCGTCGATGGCGAAACCGCCAACCTGGTCTACGAGAAGACCCTCGAGCGCATGACCTCGCCCGACGTCACCGAAGAAGAGTTCCGCAACGAACTTGCTGCGCTGACCCTGGGCTGCGGTGCCGCGGCCATGGTGATGGCGCGCACCGAGCTGGTGCCCGACGCCCCGCGCTACAAGGGTGGCGTGACCCGCTCGGCCACCGAGTGGAACAGGCTGTGCCGCGGTAACCTGGATCGCATGGTCACCGACACCCGCCTGCTGCTGATCGAAGGCATCAAGCTGGCGCAGAAGACTTTCCTGGCCGCCAAGCAGGCAATGGGCTGGGCGGTGGACGAGCTGGACCAGTTCGTCATCCACCAGGTCAGCCGCCCGCATACCGCTTCGTTCGTGAAGTCGTTCGGTATCGACCCGGCAAAGGTCATGACCATCTTCGGCGAACACGGCAATATCGGCCCGGCTTCGGTACCGATCGTGCTGAGCAAGCTCAAGGAGCTCGGCCGCTTGAAGAAGGGCGACCGGATCGCGCTGATGGGGATTGGTTCTGGCCTGAACTGCTCGATGGCGGAAGTGGTGTGGTGACAGGCTAGTGTTGCCCGGCAGGTGCTGCTGCGAGCCGGGCAATATCGCTGTTTAAGTAAAAAAGTGGTATCTAAGTTTCCTTGCAGGGACAGTTGCGGTCTGTAAGGAAAGACGATGGCTCAGCGCATCACTGGACACCATGTTGCTGGCGCTCTCGCGGGGAGCCGTTACCAGGCGTTCGTCCCTGATCCGTTGCCGCCATTGCCGGCACTGGATTTCGCACAGGCCGAACTGGTGGCGCGCAAAGAGCGCGCGGACCAGGCATTAGGGCGACTGGACGGCATCACGCTGATGCTGCCGGACCCGGAACTGTTTCTCTATCAGTACATCCGCAAGGAAGCCTTGCTGTCGTCCCAGATTGAAGGAACCCAGTCATCGCTCTCGGATCTGCTGCTGTTTGAAATGGATGCTGCGCCGGGCGTGCCTGTCGACGATGTCGAAGAAGTATCCAACTATGTCGCGGCCCTCAACCATGGTTTGCGGCGCCTACGCGAGCACGATTTCCCGCTGTCGCTGCGTTTGATCCGCGAGATGCATGCGCTGTTGCTGCAGGGCGGGCGTGGTGCCGGCAAGCAGCCAGGTGAATTCCGCCGGAGTCAGGTGTGGGTAGGCGGGGCCTCGCCTGCACTTGCACACTTTGTTCCGCCACCGCCAGATGCATTGCCCGACGCGCTGTCGGCACTCGAACAGTTTCTGCATGCGCCGCAGGAGCAGATGCCGCCGTTGGTGAAGGCGGCGCTTGCCCATGTGCAGTTCGAAACCATCCATCCTTTCAGCGATGGCAACGGGCGCCTGGGACGGCTGTTGATTACCTTGATCCTGTGCAGCGAAGGCGTGCTGCGGGAGCCCAGCCTGTATCTGAGCCTGTATTTCAAGCGCCGTCGTGCCGATTACTACGACCGCCTCAATGCGGTGCGACTCAACGGTGACTGGGAAGGATGGCTGGGTTTCTTTCTGGATGGTGTGGCAGAGACCGCGCAACAAGCCGTCGACACCGCGCAGCGCCTGCTGGCACTGTTGGCGCGTGATCGGGCCCGCATTGCCGCTTTGGGCCAGCGAGCAGGCAACGTCGGCCTGGTGTTTGAGCAGTTCGCGCGGCGCGTGGTGTTGGCGGTGCCGCAAGTGGCGCCCGCCCTGTCGTTGAGTGCGCCCACCATCCGTGCCGCAGTACGCACCCTGCAGGAGCTGGAAATCGTCAACGAACTCACCGGCCAGCAGCGGCACCGTATTTTTGCCTATCACGCCTATCTCGACATCCTCAGCGAAGGGGCGCAGCCGCTGTGAGCGTTTCGTTTGCGCACGGCCGTTGCCGACGATGCAGAGACATCCAGCGTATTTTCGATACTGTCGTGGCGATGTAGCTGGCGACTTGCCAGACACACCCAGTCCAAGCTTTAGCAAATAGAGAGATCCATGAACTACCCCGGCTATCCCTTCACTCCCCAGCGCCTTGAAGTGCGTCCCGGCATTGCGATGTCGTACCTGGACGAAGGTCCGCGCGATGGCGAGGTGGTCGTAATGCTGCACGGCAATCCGTCGTGGAGTTATCTGTGGCGGCACCTGGTGAGTGGCCTGTCGGATCGTTACCGCTGCATCGTGCCGGACCATATCGGCATGGGGCTGTCCGACAAGCCGGACGATGCGCCCGACGCGCAGCCGCGTTACGACTACACGCTGCAGTCGCGCGTGGATGATCTGGACACGCTGTTGCGGCATCTGGGCATCGCCGGCCCGGTCACGCTGGCGGTGCACGACTGGGGCGGCATGATCGGGTTCGGCTGGGCGTTGTCGCATCATGCGCAGGTCAAGCGGCTGGTGATCACCAACACCGCTGCATTCCCGTTGCCGGCGGAAAAACCGATGCCGTGGCAGATCGCAATGGGCCGGCATTGGGGCCCGGGCGAGTGGTTCATCCGTACGTTCAATGCGTTTTCCTCCGGCGCGTCCTGGTTCGGGGTGTCGCGGCGGATGCCGGCGGATGTGCGTGGTGCCTATGTGGCGCCCTACGACAATTGGCGCAACCGCATCTCCACCATTCGCTTCATGCAGGATATTCCGCTGTCGCCCGCCGACCAGGCCTGGTCGCTGCTGGAGCGCTCGGCGCAGGCATTGCCGTCGTTCGCCGACCGGCCGGCGTTCATCGCCTGGGGCCTGCGCGATATCTGCTTCGACAAGCATTTTCTGGCCGGCTTTCGCAAGGCATTGCCGAATGCCGAAGTCACCGCGTTCGACGATGCCAACCACTACGTGCTGGAAGACAAGCATGAAGTGCTGGTGCCGGCGATCCGTGCGTTTCTGGAGCGCAATCGGCTGTAAGCACTGCTGGCGTTGCCGCGCAGGCGCTCGGCAGGTGAATGCAAGCGGCGCGCATAAATCGGATGCACCAATGGATGCGACCGGGCATGCCGTCATTCTGTTGGCCGTTGCGAATGGATGCTGCGCTCACTCGCAGCGAAAGCCGTTACAACGGCGGCAGCGGATTGCGTTGGGCCTCGTCCACGCCCAGCCAATCGGCTTCGGTCAGCGCGTGCAGGCCGTGTGCCAGCCGGGATTTGTCGCATTGCGCGCTGCGCTGGCCGAATTCCAGCGAGGCCGGCACGGCAGCGCAGGAGGAGGGCCGGCGATCATGGATGCTGCAGCGGCTGTAGCGGCCGATGTCCGCGTCCAGCGCAATGCAGCGCGGCTGCGATTGCGAGGTGCCGCGCATGACGCGCTCGTGCGTGCGCAGCGCATCGGTCAGCTCGATCGGCACCCTGCCGCCCAATGCGGGGTCGGCTTCGCTCCAGTGGAAACTGACGCGGAAGTAGGCGCAGCAGGCGCCGCAGGTAAGGCAGGGATGTGCCATGGAATGCCGGGCCTTGCGCGGCGAAACAACGTGGAGAGCGCGGCATTCTGACCGAACCGCGCTACGATACAAGTGGCACCACCGCGCGCCGGTTAGCGGTTCATCTGTGCACCTCGAAGCAGCGCGTGCGCGCGCAATGCGGAGCACCCCGCGCAGAGCAGGACATGTCGTGCGAACACGGCGCCGCATCGATCCGGCCAGATGACGCGCAATCACCGCGTCAGGCGCAGCTGCAATGCGGGTACGCGCAGCGCAGCTGACTTGAGCGCGAACAAGCGGCCGGTACCGTCGTCGCGTGGGTGATAATGCGGCAATGACTACGACGACTCTCTGCAATATCGCCGCCACCCTGCCGGAACTTGCGCGCGAGCGCCCCGAGCAGATCGCCATCCGTTGCCCGGGCCGCCGCGCCGCCAATGGATTTGCCGCCTACGATGTGACCTTGAGCTACGCCGAGCTGGACGCGCGCAGCGATGCGATTGCTGCCGGACTGGCCCTGCACGGCATCGGACGCGGTGCGCGCGCGGTGGTGATGGTGCGTCCGTCGCCGGAATTCTTCCTGCTGATGTTTGCCTTGTTCAAGGCCGGTGCGGTGCCGGTGCTGGTGGATCCGGGCATCGACAAGCGCGCGCTCAAGCAATGCCTGGACGAAGCGCAGCCGCAGGCGTTTATCGGCATTCCGCTTGCGCAGCTGGCGCGTCGCCTGCTGCGGTGGGCGCGCTCTGCCAAGCAGATCGTCAGCGTCGGTGGCCGTTACAGCTGGGGCGGGGTGACCTTGGCGCGCGTGGAGCGCGATGGCGCCGGCGCCGGCAGTCAGCTGGCCGACACCGGGGCGGACGATGTGGCCGCCATCTTGTTCACCAGCGGCTCGACCGGTGTGCCCAAGGGCGTGGTGTACCGACACCGCCATTTCGTCGGCCAGATCGAGTTGCTGCGCAATGCCTTCGGCATGCGGCCCGGCGGCGTGGATCTGCCGACGTTTCCGCCGTTTGCCTTGTTCGATCCGGCACTGGGGCTGACCTCGGTGATTCCGGACATGGACCCCACCCGCCCGGCCACTGCCGATCCGCGCAAGCTGCACGATGCGATCGACCGCTTCGGAGTGACGCAGTTGTTCGGCTCGCCGGCATTGATGCGCGTGTTGGCCGACCATGGCCAGCCATTGCCCAACGTGCGCCTGGCCACCTCGGCCGGTGCGCCGGTGCCGCCGGACGTGGTGGCCAAGATCCGCGCGCTGCTGCCGGCAGATGCGCAATTCTGGACGCCGTATGGCGCCACCGAATGTCTGCCGGTGGCGGCGATCGAAGGGCGCACGCTGGACGCCACGCGCGCGGCCACCGAAGCCGGTGCGGGCACCTGCGTCGGCCAGGTCGTGGCGCCGAACGAGGTCCGCATCATCGCCATCGACGATGCGGCCATTCCCGAGTGGAGCGGCGCGCGCGTGCTGGCGGTGGGCGAGGTCGGCGAGATCACCGTCGCCGGCCCCACCACCACCGACACCTACTTCAACCGCGACGCGGCCACGCGGATTGCCAAGATCCGCGAGCGCAACGCGGATGGCAGCGAACGCATCGTGCATCGCATGGGCGATGTGGGCTACTTCGATGCCGAAGGACGCCTGTGGTTCTGCGGGCGCAAGACCCATCGCGTGGAAACCGCCAGCGGCCCGCTCTATACCGAGCAGGTGGAACCGGTCTTCAACGTGCATCCGCAGGTGCGGCGCACCGCCTTGGTCGGTATCGGCGCGCCCGGACAGCAGCAGCCGGTGCTGTGCGTGGAATTGCAGCCAGGCGTTGCGGCGTCGGCGTTTGCGCAAGTGGAAACCGCATTGCGCGCGCTGGGCGCTGCGCACCCGCACACGGCTGGAATCACACGTTTCCTGCGCCATTCCGGGTTTCCGGTGGACATCCGCCACAATGCCAAGATCGGCCGCGAAACGCTGGCGATCTGGGCGGCGCAGCAACGTGGCTGACCTGTCGATGCGTAGCGCGCAGGCACCCGGCCGCATCGCCAATTCCGGCCGCGCCCGTTATCGTGTGCGTCCTTGCGATGGAGGTGGTGCGTGCGCATCCTGGTAACCGGTGGTGGTGGCTTTCTTGGCCAGGCGTTGTGTCGCGGCTTGCGCGCGCGCGGGCACGAGGTGGTGAGTTTCCAGCGCGGCGATTATCCGGTCCTGCAGCGCTTGGGCGTGGGCCAGATCCGTGGCGACCTGGCCGACCCGCAAGCGGTGCGGCATGCTTTCGCCGGTATCGACGCGGTCTTCCACAACGCCGCCAAGGCCGGCGCGTGGGGCAGCTACGACAGCTATCACCAGGCCAATGTGGTGGGCACGCAGAACGTGCTCGACGCGTGTCGGGCCAATGGTGTGTCGCGCCTGATCTATACCTCCACGCCCAGCGTGACCCATCGCGCCACCAATCCGGTGGAGGGCCTGGGCGCCGACGACGTGCCGTACGGCGAAAACCTGCGCGCGGCATACGCGGCGACCAAGGCGATCGCCGAGCGCGCGGTACTGGCGGCCAACGATGCGCAACTGGCGACGGTGGCCTTGCGTCCGCGCCTGATCTGGGGCCCGGGCGACAATCATCTGTTGCCGCGCCTGGCCGCACGTGCGCGCGCTGGCCGCTTGCGCATGGTCGGCGATGGCAGCAACCTGGTGGACAGCACCTATATCGACAACGCCGCGCAGGCGCATTTCGATGCGTTCGCGCATCTTGCTCCAGATGCTGCGTGTGCGGGCAAGGCGTACTTCATCTCCAACGGCGAGCCGTTGCCGATGCGCGAGTTGCTCAATCGCCTGCTGGCCGCGGTGGATGCGCCTGCAGTGACACGTTCGCTGTCGTTCAAGACCGCATACAGAATCGGTGCGGTATGCGAGACCATATGGCCAATGTTGCGTCTGCCTGGCGAAGTGCCGTTGACGCGTTTTCTGGTGGAACAGCTGTGCACGCCGCACTGGTACAGCATGGAGCCGGCATATCGTGACTTCGGCTATGTGCCGCACATCAGCATCGAGGAAGGGCTGCAACGGCTGCGATCCTCATCTTCCAACGACATCGCCATCACCCGATAAAGACCGCCACGTCTTCAGGATACGTCTGCGCCGATTCGGCACGACAACTTCTGGAATCATTGCCATGCTGCATTACGCCATCATCTTCTTCGTCATCGCCATCATCGCCGCCGTGCTGGGCTTCAGTGGCATCGCCGGTGCGGCGACCAACATCGCCTGGATCCTGTTCGTGGTGTTCCTGATCCTGGCAGTGATCTCGATGTTCCGTCGCGGCAAGGTATAACGCCTAGTTGCGATACGCCACGGCAGCGGCGCTGCCGGTCGGCGCTCACATGGCCCGCTTCCGCAAGGAGGTGGGCCATGTGCGTTATGGACGCTCTGCAGCCGGGCGGCATCTGTCTCACAGCCGTTTTTCGAGATATTGCACGTGCTTGCCGTTGCCCAGCAGCGCATCGCCGACCGGCAGGAAACCCAGCTGCAGATGCATCGCCAGCGATGCCGGATTGGGTGGGACCAGGTTGACCTCGCAGACCAGGCGCGGTTGCCCCGCTGCACCTGCGGCGTGGATGAGTCCGTCATATAACTGCCTGGCAAGCCCGCGCCCCTGCGCATGCGCAGCGATCACGATGCGGTCGATGTAGACAAAGCGCGCGAAGCGTTGCGCCATCCACGCAAAGTTCGGATTGGCGTATGTGGCGCTTTGATCCAGCGCGATCAGCAAACCATCCGCCGGCGCGACCAGGCGTGCATGCCACGCCAGTTGCAGCAATGCAGCCAGCCCTTCGGCATCCAGCAACGACAGCTCGGTGGCATGCGCATTGTTGAGCGCAAGCAGTGCGCTGTGGTCGTGCCGTTGCACTGCGCGCACACGGGCCTGGCTCATGCGCCTGGCTCGACCGCGCTGCGCAGCAGTCGATCATCTGCATGCCGTTGCAACGCCAGCTCGATCAGCTGCGTGATCAAGCTGCGGTAGTCCAGCCCGCTTGCCTGCCAGAGCGTGGGATACATGCTGATCCGGGTAAAGCCCGGCAATGTGTTGACCTCATTGATCACGATGCGGCCATCGGCGCACAGGAACACGTCCACACGCGCCATACCGGCGCAGTCCAGCGCCTGGTAGGCCTGCACTGCGATCTGCTGGATGCGCTGCTGCGTCTGCGCATCGATGTCGGCCGGGATCACGATGTCGGCGCCATGTTCGCTGATGTACTTGGTCTCATAGGAATAAAACGCGTCGTGCACCACCACTTCGCCGCACACGCTGGCCTGCGGGGTGGCATTGCCCAGCACGGCGCATTCGATCTCGCGCCCGGCGATCGCCGCTTCCACCAGCACCTTGTGGTCGTACGCCAGCGCCAATGCGAGCGCGTCGGCAAATGCATCGGCACTGCGCACCTGGCTGACACCGACCGACGAACCCTGGTTGGCCGGTTTGACGAACAGCGGCAAACCCAACTGCGCGATCAACGCATCCACATCGGCATGTGCGGCGGTGTGGCGGTTGAAGCAGGCGAACGGCGCCACCTCAAGCCCGGCATCGCGCAGCACGCGCTTGGCCAGGTCCTTGTCCATCGCCAGCGCCGAGCCAAGCACACCCGAGCCGACGAAGGGCAGATTGGCCATGCGCAGCAGCCCTTGTAGCGAGCCATCTTCGCCGAGCGTGCCATGCACGATCGGAAACACCACATCGATCTGCGTCAGCGCCTGCTCCGGCTGGGTCGGGCGCAGCTGTTGTTGCTGCGCGCCCGGCAGCAGGGCCACGCCGCGACCGCTGCGATGCAGGGCGATGCGGGCCGGGTCGTCGGCATTGAGCAGGAAACTGTCGGGGTCGTTGACGTGCCACTGGCCCTGCTTGTCGATGCCGATCAGCACCGGCTCGAAGCGCTGTGGATCCAGCGCATCGAGAATGTTGCGCGCCGATTGCAGCGAGACCTCGTGCTCGGCCGATTTGCCGCCGAAGATGAGACCGACCCGGATCTTGCGCATTGCCTGCTCCTGCCACCTGCGTGATGAGGTCGCCAGCATGCCCGCGGCAGGCGCGCCGAAGGAAGCCCTGCATGACCAAGACACACGGCCGGGCCACTGAGGCGCCCGCCATGATCGCCACCCCGGCCTCCGGCTTGCACTGGCCACATCGCCGTCAAGCAGTGGCGACCTGCGGGGACGGTAGAATGCGCCCATGCCCGGATCCCTGTTGAACTCACTCAAGCCGCTCGCCGGCCAGGCCCTGCAAGCCGCGCTCAACCGCGCGCTGGCACTGGACCCCGATACCCGCGACGCCCTGCTGCCACTGGAAGGCCAACGCATCGCACTGACCCTGGAGGCGCCCGCGCTGGCCCTGCAGATCCGTGTGCACGAGCGCCGCTTGCTGGTCGGCCCGGTGGACCAGGCGCAGGAGCCCGATCTGGCCGTGCGCAGCAGCCTGGCCGGCTTGCTCGGGCAGCTGCCATTCCTGGCCAACGCGCGTCGCAGCGGCGCACCGGCCGGGCGGCTCAAGGTTTCCGGCGACGCCGAGCTGGCACGCCAGCTGCAGCAACTGGCCGGCCGCTTCGATCCGGATTGGCAGCTGCCGTTCGTGGCGGTGTTTGGCGAGATCCTCGGCGTGCAGATCGCCAATGCGGTGCGCGCAGCGCTGCAGCAGGCGCGCCGCAGCGCGGTGGATCTGGCGCATAGCGCGGCCGAGTTCGTGACCGAAGAATCGCGCGACGTGGTGCCGCGTGCCGAACTGGACGCCTTCCACGACGATGTCGACGAGCTGCGCGACGACGTCGAACGGCTGGCCGCGCGCGCCGCGCGCCTGGGCGCGGCCGGAGGTGCGGCATGAAGGCGCTGCTGCGGGCCAGCCGCATCGGCCGGGTGATCCTGCGTTATCGCCTGGACGACCTGCTGCAGGACACGCCGGCCGAGCGCTGGTTGCGCCTGGCCAAGCCGTTCGTGCCACGCGCCAGTGCGGAGATCGCCGCGCAATCGCGCGGTGCACGCCTGCGGCTGGCGTTGCAGGAACTGGGGCCGATCTTCGTCAAGTTCGGGCAGATCCTGTCGACCCGGCGCGACCTGATTCCGGCCGACGTGGCCGATGAACTGACCCTGCTGCAGGACCGCGTCAAACCCTTCGACGGCGAAGCGGCGCGGCTGATCGTGGAGCGGGCGCTGGGCCTGCCGGTGAGCGTGGCGTTTGCCGCATTCGACACCGTGCCGCTGGCCTCGGCCTCGATCGCGCAGGTACACGCGGCCACCTTGCCGCCGGATGCCAACGGCGTGCGCCGCGAGGTGGTGGTCAAGGTGTTGCGCCCGGAGATCGAGCGTCAGATCGATGCCGATATCGCCTTGCTGCAGTCGCTGGCCACATTGGTCGAGCGCACCCACCCGCGTGCGGACAAGATCCGGCCGCGCGAAGTGGTGGCCGAGATCGAAGGCACCTTGTCGGCAGAACTCGATCTGCAGCGCGAAGGCGCCAACGCCAGCGTGCTGCGCCGGTTCTGGGAAGGCTCGGACGATCTGTACGTGCCCGAGGTGATCTGGTCGCACACCGCCGAGCGTGCGCTCACGCTGGAGCGCGTGTACGGCATTCCGTCCGACGACATCGCCAAGCTCGACGCGGCCGGTATCGACCGCAAGGCGCTGGCGGCCAAGGGCGTGCGCGTGTTCTACACGCAGGTGTTCCGCGACAACTTCTTCCATGCCGATGCGCATGCCGGCAACATCTGGGTCGACAGTGATCCGGAGCGCCGGCTCAATCCGCGTTTCATCGCGCTGGACTTCGGCATCATGGGCCAGCTCTCGCAGGAAGATCAGTACTACCTGGCCGAGAACTTCATGGCGATCTTCCACAAGGATTATCGCCGCATGGCCGAGCTGCACGTGGAGGCGGGCTGGATGCCCGACAACGTGCGCATCGACGAACTGGAAGCGGCCGCGCGCTCGGTGTGCGAGCCGTACTTCACCCGGCCGTTGTCGGAGATTTCGCTGGCCGAAGTGCTGATCAAGCTGTTCCGCGTCGCGCAGCGTTACGAATTGACGCTGCAGCCGCAGCTGATCCTGTTGCAGAAGACCTTGCTCAACATCGAAGGCGTCGGCCGCCAGCTCGACCCCAGGCTGGACATCTGGGCAGTGGCGCGGCCGGTGCTCGAACGCATCCTGCGCGAGCGTTACAGCCCGCGCCGCGTGCTCGGCGAGTTGCGCAAGCGCCTGCCGGAAATCATGACGCATGCGCCGGACATGCCGCGCCTGGTGCACAGCTGGTTGAAGCAGCAGGTGGAAGGCCGCCACCAAGTCGACATCCGCTCGGCCGAGTTGCGCGCGCTGGACATGAGCCTGCGCAAGCTGCAGACACGCGTGGTCACCGCCATCACCGGCAGCGGCCTGCTGGTGGTCGCCGCCGTGCTGTATGGCCTGCACCCGGATGGCTGGTACCTGGGCACGGTGCCGGTATGGAGCTGGGTCAGCGGCGCGACCGGCTCGGTGGCCCTGCTGGTCGCCTGGCTGCGGCGTTAAGGCGCCGCCATGCCCCAGGCATTCCACGCAGTCATACCCGGCGCACCGATCGTCGCGCTCAATGCGCCGCCGCGCACGCAAAATTCCAGCTATCCGCCGGCGTTCGCTGCGCAGATG
The DNA here is from genome assembly GCF_011761885.1 of Xanthomonas sp. CFBP 8151. Taxonomy (NCBI): domain Bacteria; kingdom Pseudomonadati; phylum Pseudomonadota; class Gammaproteobacteria; order Lysobacterales; family Lysobacteraceae; genus Xanthomonas; species Xanthomonas sp. CFBP 8151. Next base: position 1,059,142 of record NZ_JAASQZ010000002.1, on the reverse strand, counting down.
GACGGCCGTCAGAAATGCGCGCTGGGTGCGCTGTTCGGGTTGCGCAACTTCGGCGTCAATTTGACCACCTTGGCGCCGGGCGCGCGCTCGGCGTTGCGGCACGGGCATTCGTTGCAGGACGAGTTCGTCTACATCGTCAGCGGCACGCCGAGCCTGGTGACCAATGCCGGCGAGCAGATGCTGCAACCGGGCATGTGCGCCGGATTCCGTGCGGGCGACGGCGATGCGCATTGCCTTATCAATCGCAGCGAAGCGGCGGTGACGTATCTGGAAGTGGGCGACCGCAGCGCCGGCGATTGCGTCACTTATCCGGACGACGATCTGATGTTGGTCACCGCTGCAGACGGGCAGTGGTCCTATCGGCACAAGGACGGCACGCCGTACTGAGCGAGGTGGTGATGATCGATCTGCAGGCACTGAAGGACGAACTGGTACGGTTCGGTAGCGACAACGATGCGCAGCAGCTGGCGCGTGGCCGGCGCATGCTCAATATCACGCCCGACACCGGGCAATTGCTGGCCGTGCTGGTACGTGCCACCGCCGCGCGGCGCGTTCTGGAAATCGGCACCTCCAACGGTTATTCGACGCTGTGGCTGGCCGAGGCGGCCGCCGCAATCGGTGGGCACGTCACCACGGTGGAGCTTGCGGCCGACAAGGTGGCCCTGGCGCAGGCCACGCTTGCGCGCAGCGGCTTGGCGGCGTCGGTGGATGTGGTGCATGACGACGGTGGTGCGTGGCTGACTCAGGCGGCCAGCGCCAGCATTGATCTGGTGTTCCTGGATTCGGCGCGTGGCGAGTACGTGCGCTGGTGGCCGGCACTGCGCCGCGTGCTGCGCGGCGGTGGCCTGCTGGTGGTCGACAATGCGCTGTCGCATGCCGACGAACTGGCGGCGTTCACCGCGCTGCTGGCTGACGATCCGGCAGTCACCTGCAGCGTGGTGCCGGTGGGCAAGGGCGAATTGCTGGCGGTGTGCGGCGCGGCCTGAGCGTGCGTCGCCGAGCTGCCACGCCCTTAGGTCTCAAGGCGCGTGATCGGCATGCGCCATACGGCGTGGCGACGCAGTGGCATGCGGTGTCGACGACGCGGATAATGCGCCGGTGAGCACCTCCCCCAAGCATTTGCAGATTCTCTACCAGGACGAGCTCCTGGCCGTCGTCGACAAACCCGCCGGGCTGATGGTCCACGACAGCAAGCTGGCGCGCGGGGAGGACGACTTTCTGGCCGACCGCCTGCGCGAACAGCTGGGCCGGCCGATCTTTCTGGTGCACCGGCTCGACCGCGCGACCAGCGGCTGCCTGCTGCTGGCGTTCGACCGCGAGGCCGCCAGCGCGCTGGGCAAGGCCCTGATGGCCGGCGAATTGGAGAAGGACTATCTGACCGTGTGCCGCGGCTGGCCGGCCGAAGAGCGCTTCATCGTCGACCACGATCTGGACGGCGGCCCCGGCAAGCCGGTCAAGAAGCCGGCGGTGACGCACTTCCAGCGGCTGGCCACCGGCGAGCTGGAGATCTCGTCCACCGGCTTCGCCACCTCGCGCTATGCGTTGCTGCGTTGCCAGCCGCAGACCGGGCGGTTCCGGCAGATCCGCCGGCACATGAAACACCTGTCGCACCACATGCTCGGCGACACCAGCCATGGCGATGGCCGGCACAACCGCAGCTTCCGCATGCTCGGCATCCACCGCATGCTGCTGCACGCCGAGCGGTTGGGGTTTCCGCATCCGGCCGATGGGCGGCGCATCAGCGTCACTGCACCACTGGATGTGGAATTTTCCAAGGCCTGCGCGTTGCTCGGGTGGGAGATGGCCGCGCTGGGAGTGGTGCAGACGGCTTGATGCGGTGCGCGCGGCTGACGGTCAACAAGCCCACACGATCTGCTGGAAATCCGCACAACCGTACCCTCACCCCAACCCCTCTCCCGCAGGAGAGGGGCCAAGCGCTCCCTCAGCGAGTGGGAGAAGCGGGTTGGCGCAATCATCGTCAACGCCATCAACGCCACCGTCGCAAGTAGCAACCGCCGCAGCAGGCACGCTGTCCGATTCCCCAATCCCGATTCCCGATTCCCGCATCCCCGCCCTTCAGGGTTTCTGCGGTGCCGCTGCCGGCTCATTGACGATCTTCTCCAGATCCTTCTGCAGGTCGGCAAACAGCGGCAGCATCTTCTGCTGGATCGCGCCCATCAGGTTCTGGGTCAGTGCCGGGGTCTTGTCCAGCAGGCTCTGGCCGGCCGAGCTCTCGTAGAACTCGGCCATGGCCAGCACGTCCTCGCGCGAGAACGAGCGCTTGTAGATATCCACATACATCGGCCGCAGTTCCGACCACGACAGCGCCTTGCGTACGGTCTGGCGGGTGCGCTCCTGGATGCGCTGCAGCTGCGCCTGCTGGTCGGCGTCGAGCTGGCGCTGGGCGGTGAGCTGGGCGAACTGTTGCTGCTGCATCGCCTCGATCTGCGGCAGCATCGTGTCCAGCATGGTCTGCGCGCGTGAGGCGGCCAGCAGGCGGTTGATGTCGGCATCGCTGGGCGCCTGCGCAAACGCGGCAGGCGTGGCCAGCGCCAGCGCGGCCAGCACGATCAGGCGGCGCGCGAAGGCGCGGGCGGCGGCAACGGAACGGGGCGGTGTCATCGGAGCATCCTGCACAGTCGGGGAACCGGCCGCAGCATACGGGAAGCCGGCGTTAGCGCGCGCGTCCATGCCGGTGCCGATACAATCGGCCCGATGGCCAGCGACCCGATCCAGATCACCCCCAGCCTGACGCTCCCGCCCAGCGAGATCGTCGAGCGCTTCGTGCGCGCCAGCGGCGCGGGCGGGCAGAACGTCAACAAGGTCTCCACCGCGGTGGAGCTGCGGTTCGACGTGGCCGGGTCGCCGTCGTTGCCCGAACCCCTGCGCGCGCGGCTGCTGTCGCGGCGCGACCGGCGCATGACCGCCGATGGCGTGCTGGTGATCGACGCGCAGCGCTTCCGCACCCAGGACCGCAACCGCGAGGATGCGCGCGAGCGGCTGGTCGAGATCATCAGTGCCTGCCTGTCGGTGCCCAAGCGCCGGGTCGCCACCAAACCGAGTCATGGTGCCAAGCTGCGGCGGCTGGATGCCAAGCGTGAGCGCAGCCATATCAAGCGTGGACGCTCTGCGTCCCACTGGGAGTAAGCGTGAGTCACACCGCCCCGTCGTTGCCACCGGTAACACAGGCCAACATCCTGCTGCAGCCCTCTCCACCCCAAATGCCACGCGCGCACGGCCGCTTCGGCCGCTGGCTGGGGCGCACGGCACTGCGTCTGACCGGCTGGCGCCTGCTCGGGCGGCTGCCCGACGAACCCAAGCTGGTGATGATCGTCGCCCCGCATTCGTCCAACTGGGACGGCTTCCTGGGCTTTGCGGCCAAGTTCGCGCTGGGCTTCGATGTGCGCGTGCTGGGCAAGGCGCAACTGTTCTGGTGGCCGCTGGGCCCGCTGCTGCGCAAACTCGGCGCCATCCCGCTGGACCGCAGCTCGCCGCAGGGCACCATCGGCCAGGCGGTGCGGCTGATCCGCAATTCCGAACAGATGTGGTACGTGATCACCCCCGAGGGCACCCGCAAGCGGGTGGAGCACTGGAAGGCCGGCTTCTGGAAGATCGCTTCCGATTCCAAGGTGCCGATCCTGCCGGTGTATTTCGACTACCCCAGCAAGACCGTAGGTATCGGCGAGCCGTTCTGGACCGGTACCGACATGGCCGCCGATATCGCCGCCATCCGCACCTGGTACCGGCCGTGGCGTGGCAAGCATCGCGACACGCTGTGAAGATGCTGCCGCGCGGCTGAAAGGTTGTGTCGCTGCTGGTCCACTGCATTCATGACTGGCGCCGCCGGGCACCTCGCTACCTCCATCGAGGAAACACCATGATGGGCTTGTCCGCACGCGCACTGTGTTTGTCGCTCTCCCTCCTGCTCGCTGCCGGTCCTGTGCTGGCGGCCACGCCGATGCTGGTGATCCACGGCGGCGCCGGGGTGGAGAAATCCAGCCTTTCCAGCGAGGAACAGGCGCAGGCGCGCGAGGCGATGCAACGCGCGCTGCGCGCAGGGCACGCGGTGCTGCAAGGTGGCGGCAGTGCGGTGGATGCGGTGGCGGCCACCATCACCGTGCTGGAGGATGCGCCGCAGTTCAACGCCGGGCGCGGTGCGGTGTTCACCCACGACGGCAAGAACGAACTGGATGCCGCAATCATGGACGGCGCCACCGGCAAGGCCGGCGCGATTGCCGGTGCGCACACGGTCAGGAACCCGATCCAGCTGGCGCGCAGCGTCATGGACCATTCCAAACACGTGATGCTGGTCGGTGACGGCGCCGAACAGTTCGCGCGCGAGCAGGGCGTCACGTTGGTCGACCCGGATTATTTCCGCACCGACAAGCGCTGGCAACAGCTGCAGAAAGCGCGCAAGGCCGAAGCCGGCGACCGTCAGGCGCAGGCCGAACTGGATCTGGAAACCGCCAAGCATTTCGGCACCGTGGGCGCGCTGGCGCTGGATCGCGCCGGCCACCTGGCCGCCGGCACCTCCACCGGCGGCATGACCAACAAGCGCTACGGCCGCGTCGGCGATGCGCCGATCATCGGCGCCGGCACCTATGCCAACAGCCAGTGCGCGGTGTCCGGCACCGGCTGGGGCGAGTTCTACATCCGTGCGGTGGCCGCCTACGACATCTGCGCACGCATGAAATACGCCGGGCAGTCGTTGCAACAGGCCGCCGACACGGTGATCGACCAGGAGATTCCCAAGGCCGGCGGCGACGGTGGCGCCATCGCGCTGGATGCGCAGGGCAACGCCGCATTCCCGTTCAATACCGAAGGCATGTACCGCGGCTGGATCGGCGCAGACGGTACCCCGCACGTGGCGATCTTCAAGGACGAGACGCTGTAGCACACGCCTCCTCAAGCGCACCCAGCCCCCCAATCCAACGGCACATGCCGACGCTGCGAAAACCCGCTAGCGTGACCGGCTGCGCTACCCACTCAGGAATCACACGCCATGTCGCGTACCGTCGTTCTGGCCGCTGCCATCACCCTGGCACTGGCTGCTTGTTCTGGAAAAGATTCGTCCGGTAAGGAGTCCACCACCGTGCCCGAAAAGACCGCCACCACCCCGGCCGCGGATGCCGCGCCGAACCCGCTGCTGAGCGCCAGCACGCTGCCGTTCCAGGCCCCGCCGTTCGACAGGATCAAGGACGCCGATTACCTGCCGGCCTTCGAAGAAGGCATGCGCCTGCACCTGGCCGACATCCGCAAGATCGCCGACAACCCCGAGCCGGCCAGCTTCGACAACACCATCGAGGCGATGGAACGCAGCGGCGAAACGCTCACGCGCGTGTCGCGCATCTTCTTCGGCCTGGTGCAGGCCGACACCAGCGACGCACGCCAGAAGATCCAGGAAGAGATCGCGCCCAAGCTGGCTGCGCACCAGGACGAGATCAATCTCGACCCCAAGCTGTTCGCACGCGTCAAGACGATCTACGACCAACGCGACACGCTGAACCTGGAGCCGGAGCCGGAGCAGAAGCGTCTGGTCGAGCGCGACTACGAAGAGCTGGTACGCGCCGGTGCGCAGCTGTCCGATGCCGACAAGGCCAGCCTGCGCAAGCTCAATATCGAAGAAACCACGCTCTCCACCCAGTTCCACACCCGTCTGGTTGCCGCCTCGGCTGCCGGTGCGGTGGTGGTGGACGACAAGGCCAGGCTCGACGGCCTGAGCGAGGGCGACATCGCCGCCGCCGCCGATGCGGCCAAGGCGCGCAAGCTCGACGGCAAGTATCTGCTGACCCTGCAGAACACCACGCAGCAGCCGGTGCTGGCCTCGCTGAAGGACCGCCAGCTGCGCGCCGAGGTGCTCAAGGCGTCGGAAACGCGCGCGGAAAAGGGCGATGCCAACGACACCCGCCAGACCATCCAGCGCCTAGCGCAGCTGCGCGCGCAAAAGGCCAAGCTGCTCGGCTTCGACACCTACGCCGCCTACAGCCTGGGCGACCAGATGGCCAAGACCCCGGACGCCGCGCTCAAGCTGCTGACCGACACCGTGCCGGCCGCCACCGCCAAGGCACGCCGCGAGGTGGCCGAGATGCAGAAGGTGATCGACGCGCAGCGCGCTGATTCGAAGACCGGCGATTTCAAGCTCGCCGCTTCCGATTGGGACTTCTACGCCGAGCAGGTGCGCAAGGCCAAGTACGACCTGGACGAGGCACAGATCAAGCCGTATTTCGAACTGGACAACGTGCTGCAGAATGGCGTTTTCTACGCGGCCACGCAGCTGTACGGAATCACCTTCAAGCAGCGCACCGACATCCCGACCTATCACGCGGACATGAAGGTGTATGAAGTGTTCGACGCGGACGGCACCTCGATGGCGCTGTTCTACACCGACTACTTCAAGCGTGACAGCAAGTCCGGCGGCGCCTGGATGGATGTGTTTGTCGAGCAGGACGGCCTCAGCGGCGCCAAGCCGGTGGTCTACAACGTCTGCAACTTCACCAAGCCGGCCGCCGGCCAGCCGGCGCTGCTGAGTTTTGACGATGTCACCACCTTGTTCCATGAATTCGGCCACGCGCTGCACGGCATGTTCTCCAAGGTGAAGTACCCCTCGATCGCCGGCACCAGCACCTCGCGCGACTTCGTCGAGTTCCCCTCGCAGTTCAACGAGCACTGGGCCTCCGATCCCAAGGTCTTCGCCAACTACGCCAAGCATTACCAGACCGGCGCGGCGATGCCGGCCGAGCTGGTGGAGAAGATCAAGAAGGCCAAGACCTTCAACAGCGGCTACGCCACCACCGAGTACCTGTCGGCCGCGCTGCTCGATCTGGCCTGGCACACCCAGCCGGCCAGCGCGCCGCTGCAGGACGTGAGCAAGTTCGAAGCCGATGCCTTGAAGCGCTTCAAGGTGGACCTGGCCGAAGTGCCGCCGCGTTATCGCAGCAGCTATTTCGACCACATCTGGGGCGGCGGTTATTCGGCCGGGTATTACGCGTATTTCTGGTCGGAAGTGCTCGACGACGATGCGTTCGAATGGTTCAAGGAAAACGGCGGTTTGAACCGCAAGAACGGTGACATCTTCCGCGCCAAGATCCTGTCGCGCGGCAACACCGTCGATCTGGCCACGTTGTATCGCGATTTCCGCGGCAAGGATCCCAGCGTCAAGGCGCTGCTGGAAAATCGCGGCCTGACGGAGTGAGCGACTGGGTGACGCGCCTGCGTCGTTGGCGCATGCACGTGTAATCGCCGCACTCAGCAATCGAACGGGATGGCCTCGCGTCATCCCGTTTTTTTTTGATGGCGGGTCAGGTGATGGTGTTGCGACTGCCCTTGGCGATGGTGCTTTGCTGTTGCCTTTGAACCGCCACCCGGCAGCGGCACTGGCGACAGCAGGGCAGCCACCCAGGCAGCATCCGAAGTAACGACCCAGCTGGTGCCATGCCTTTCGTCACTTCCGCCCGCCCGGCGCGTAGGCGCATCTTCATCGGGTATCGCCCGTCACCCTTCAAACCAACAGGTGCCTCATGAGCCAAGTCCCTCCGGCGGCCTCACGTCTGCAACGCGCCGCGCACTGGTCGCGCAGGGAACTGCTGCCGTTGTTGGTGCTGCTGGTGCTGATGACCGCGGCGCGTTCCTCGTTCGCCAATCACTACCAGGTGCCGAGCGGCTCGATGCAGCCCACCCTGGAGCCGGGCGATCGCGTGGTGGTGGACATGCATGCCTACGGCTGGCGACTGCCGTTGAGCAACCGCATCCTCGTCGATGGCGATCGACCGCAGCGTGGCGAGGTGGTGGTGTTCGATTCGCCGCGCGATGGCACACGCCTGATCAAGCGTGTGGTGGCGGTGGCAGGCGACCGGGTCGGGTTGATCGACGGCCATCTGCAGATCAACGACAAGCCGCTGGGAGCGGAGGGCGGCGATGCCGAACGTTTTGGGGCGCACCTGGCGCAGTTGAATCTCGGCAATGGCGGCGGCCCGAACATCGTCGGGCTGACTGTGCCGCCCGGCAAGCTGCTGATGCTGGGCGATCACCGCGGCAACAGCCTGGATGGACGTTACTTCGGATTGGTCGATGCGCCGGCCGTCTACGGCAAGGCGGTGGCGGTGTATTACCGGCGTGGCCAAGGGCTGGAGTGGCAACGCCTGTGATGCGTGGTCTGCGCTTACACGCCAGCAGGAGCGACGGCGTTAGCGCCCTACGCTAGCGAAGCAAAGCAGGGTTTTCCCGGCGGTTATCGCGCACTTTGCTGCGATGGCAATGACGCAGGGCAACGCGAACGCCGCCGCGCATGCGCCGGCGGCGCCATGTATCGGGCTAGCGCGTCGCCACCAAGCCATCGGACGCCTGCGTCGCAGCATCCTGCCGCCACCAGCGCAGGCGATTGCCGGGCGCATTCAGATCCACCCGCTCGCCCATGCGCGGCGTCGCCAGTGCAACGCCGGCGCTGTCGGCCAATGCCACGATCCGGTCCAGCGGTTCCTGCCACGCATGCATGGCCAGGTCGAAGGTGCCGTTGTGGATCGGCAGCAGGGTCTGCCCGCCAATGTCCAGGTAGGCCTGCAGGCTCTGCTCCGGCTGCATGTGCACATGCGGCCATTGCTGGTCGTAGGCGCCGTTTTCGATCAGCGCCACGTCGAACGGCCCGAGCTGTTGGCCGATGGTCTTGAAGTGCGGGCCGTAACCGCCGTCGCCGCTGAAGAACACGCGCAACTCGCGGTCCTGGATCGCCCAGGAACACCACAGCGACCGCCCGCTATCGAACAAGCCGCGTCCGGAAAAATGCTGCGACGGGGTGGCGGTGAGTCGCAGGCCATCGACGGTGATCGCGTCCCACCAGTCCAGCTGACGCACCTTGGTCGGGTCCACGCCCCAGCGCACCAGCAAATCGCCCACGCCCAGGGGCGCGACGAACACGCCGACGCGGTCGGCCAGGGCACGGATGCTGGCGCGGTCGAGATGGTCGTAATGGTTGTGAGAGAGGATCACCCCGGCCAGCGGCGGCAGCTCGTCCAGCGCGATCGGCGGCGCATGAAAGCGCTTGGGCCCGGCGAACGGCACCGGCGAGGCGCGCCTGGAGAACACCGGGTCGGTCAGCCACAGGCCACCGGCCAGCTTCATCAGCACGGTGGAATGGCCCAGGCGATACAGGCTGCGATCGGGCGCGGCAAGCAACTGCGCGCGTGTCAGCGGCTGTACCGGCAGCGGCGCGGACGGCACCGTGGTGCTGGGCTTGTCGAAGAGGAGCGTCCACATCAGACCGATCTGCTTGCTCAGGCTGAGCACGGTGGTCGGCAGCGGCAATGCATTGCGGAACCGGCCACCGCGAAACTGCGGTGAATCGGCATAAGGGGAAGGGCGAGAGGTAGCCATGGAAAGTCCGACCGAGGCAGGGAATGACAGCAGGAGTAAGTTACACTGGTCAGTGTAGTTTTATTCCGCGAAAAGTAAACTGTCCGGTGTAAAATGGCCCGATGTCGACTGCATCGATTCCCCTGGCTGCGCCGCTGCGGCTGACCGACCGCAAGCGCCACGCCATCGTCGAGGCGGCCATTGCCCAGTTCCGCCAGCATGGCTTCGAGGCCACCAGCATGGACCGCGTGGCGGCCACCGCGGGCGTGTCCAAGCGTACCGTCTACAACCATTTTCCCAGCAAGGACGCGCTGTTCGGCGAGATCCTGCGCGGGCTGTGGCAACGCAGCGCCGATGCGGTGAATCTGGTCTACCGGCCCGACCAGCCGCTGCGCGCGCAGCTGATCCAGCTGCTGCAGCAGAAGCTGCACCTGTTCGACGACCCGGCATTTATCGACCTGTCGCGTGTCGCCATCGCCGAAGGCATCCATTCGCCCGAGCGCGCGCGCGCGCTGATCGCGCAGTTGGGCAGCAAGGAGGAAGGCACCACCACCTGGGTGCGCGCCGCACTGGCCGACGGCCGGCTGGCGGGCGTGGAGCCGGACGTCGGTGCGCAGCAACTGCAGGCATTGATCAAGGGTTTCGCGTTCTGGCCGCAGATCGCCATGGGCCAGCCGCCGTTGTCGCCGCAGCAACGCACCCAGGTGGCCGAATCGGCGGTGGCGATGTTCCTGGGTCGGTACGGGCGCGAGTGATGGCACGCCATGCGCATGCCAGGTGCATGTCTGCCGCAGCACTGCAGCTGCAACCGAGACGTTCTGCACCGCGCTGCCTGCGCAACCCATGCCGTTGCAGCCTGCGCGTGCTGGGTGCTCAGTCCTTCGACCACACCGCCAGCGCATAGCCATGCGGATCGGTGAAATGAAAACGTCGCCCGCCGGGAAACGCGAAGACCGGTTGCGTGATCTGCCCGCCCGCCGCTTCGATGCGTGCCTGGCTATGGGCGAGGTCGTCGGAGGCCAGCACCACCAGCGCACCACCGGGCTGGGCGGGGCCGTGGAAGAAGCCGCCGGTCAGGCGGCCGTCGCGGAATTCGCAGTAATCCGGGCCGTAATCCTGAAACGTCCAGTCGAAGGCTTGCCCGTAAAACGCCTTGGCGATGGCGATCGAGTCAACGGCGAATTCGAGGTAATCGATGCGGTGCTGCGGCGCGTTGTCGATCATGGCGTGGCGTCCTGCGGAAGTGGAGGCACAGCATGCAATCGGCGCGCGCGCCTGGCTTGGCGAAAACGGCCAACTCAGCGTGCGTGGCGCTGTACCAACACGCGCGGGCTCAGGCCGGTGAGCTGGCGCGCATCGCGTACCAGATGCGGCGCATCGCCGTAACCGGCATGCAGCGCGGCGTCGGTCAGGCTGCGGTGCTGGCCGGCGATACGCAAGAAGCGCTGCAGACGCAGCACCCGCTCCAGTGTCTTGCTGCCATAGCCGAAGGCATCCTGGCAGCGGCGGCGCAGCGAGCGTTCGCTCAGACCCATCACCTGGGTCAAGTCGCTCAGCCGCGCAGGGTTGCCGGCGGTCAATCGATCGAACAGCCACGCCATCTGCCGGTCTTGCGATGTGCCGTGCTGTCGGCAGAGCGCCTGCAAGGTGTGCAGCGGGTCGGCGCCGTCTTCCAGGCGGTATTGCCAGGTGCGGCCTCGCACGCCCCACAGCGATTCCAGTGCGACCCGTTGGCCGGCGATGGCGTGCAGCGGGAGCTTCAACAGGCCGGCCGCCGCACCCGCCGCCAGGCGCACCCCGGCCAGCGCGCTGCCCGGTGCCAGCGCTGCCATGGCGGCCGTGCGATCGGGCCCGGCAACCAGGAGCAGCGTGCCATCCCAGATCAGATCCACGCTGCCATCGGGCAATACCAGCACGGGGTCCATCGTGGCCGTGCCCTGGCGAAAGCGCCAACTGCACTGCAGCTGCGTGCGTAATGCCGGCGGTGCCGGGCTTTCGGCATAACAGGACTCGGAAAGGTCGGACATCAGTGCGTTGTGCCAAGAAGTGGATGCGGTGCTGCTCGGCGACCGCAGCGGTGAGGGTGCGTGGCGCCGACTGATGCCTTGGACATCGCAGGCCGATGCAGACGCGTCCATCGAGGCCGCACGCAGATGACCTGTGCTGCCTCGTCAATGCGGCGACCGACCCGCACCCAGCCCGCTGGCAGTGACGGCCGGCCGGCCGCGTTGGAACCAGGCCACCATCGGCGAGGCCATCACCGTGGTCACCAGCGTCATGCCGAACAACAGGGTGAACAGATCCGGCCCGATCACACCGCTGTCCAGGCCGATCTTGATCACCACCAGTTCCATCAGGCCACGTGCGTTCATCAGCGAACCCACGCTCAGGCTATCGCGCCAATCGTGCCCGCTCAGGCGCGCGCCCAGGGTGCAGCCGACCAGCTTGCCGGTCACCGCCACGCCGACCACCAGCGCAAAGCCGGCGGCGCCTGCGCCGACGAACACGCCCGGGCTGGTGGCCTGGCCGGCGACCGCAAACAGCACCGGCATCAGCAAGGTGATCGCCAGGGGTTCGATGCGCCCGGCCAGGTGTACCAGCAGGCGGTCATCGCGCGGCACGCAGATGCCGAACAGGAATGCGCCGAAGATCGCATGCAGGCCGATCCATTCGGCCACCGCGGCGCAGGCCAGCACACCGATCAGCACCCACACCAACGCAGTCGACGGATAGTCTCCATCGCTTGCGCGCGGCGTGAGCACACGTGCATACACCGGCTTCAACACGCCGAACACCACCGCAATCAACACCACTGCACCGGTCGCAGTGAACGCAACACCGCCATGGGTGTTGCCGCCGGTCAGGGTGAGCACGATCGCCAGGAACATCCACACCGTGGCATCGTCGATCACCGCCGCGCCCAGGGCCAGCCGGCCGGCAGGCGTGCGGGTCATGTTGCGGTCCTTGAGGATGCGCGCCAGTACCGGAAACGCGGTCACCGACATCGCCGCGGCAATGAACAAGGCGAATGGCCAGAAGCCGATGCCCTGCGGTGCAAAGCGCGTAAACAACCAGGGCGCGGCAACCAGCCCCAGCAGCAACGGCAGCACGATACCGGACAGCCCCACCAGCACCGACGAGCGCACCTGCGCGGCGGTGCCCTCCGGCGCGCGCAACTCCACGCCGACGATGAACATGAAAAGCACCACGCCGATGTTGGCCAGGCCCGACAGCGGCGGCAAGCTGCTGGAGGCGAACAACACGCCATGCAACTCCGGCAGCCACGCGCCGAATGCGATCGGCCCCAGCAGCAGGCCGGCGGCCATCTCGCCGATCACCGGCGGCTGCCCGAAGCGTTGCAACAGCGCGCCGCACGCACGCGCCGCGCCCAGGATCACCGCCAACTGCACCAGCAACACCATTGTCGGATTCATTGCGTCAGCCCTTCGCGTTGGTTGAGTCGGCTCGCCCCGCAGTACGGGACGGCTGCGCATCTGGCCAATGGTTCCCCGGACTGACCAGCTGTTGATGACATGCAGTACCCACAACATCGGCTGAGAGCGGCTATCAAAACGACGGCGCCGCCGTCAGGCGGGCGCGGCCGGTGTTCGGAATCGACTCGTACACTCCGGCTCTGAGCGCGCCTTCTGCCCCTACCTGACGACCGCTCGCCGCGTTTTGTTGCCCGTTGTTAGTCTATGACACCAACCGCCGTGCAGTCGCATCGAGCCGAGATGATGCGGCGCCGATCGTCGGGGCGACCCCGTGTCGCTTGCACGGCTTGATCGAGCGACGCCTTCGGATGGCGACCCGCACGCCGCGCACGGCATCGCCGATGGAGAACGCATGGCGATCTCATGCGCAGTGCCCGGCGAGCACGCTCGGGGGCTACTGGGACTCACGCGCACAAGCAGGCAGGAGGCTCACCGCTCCGAATCGCCACTTTCGTCATACCCGCGCGGGGTAAACAGATCCGGCTGGATCAGCTCGATAAATGCGCGTGCCTGCGGCGAGAGATATTTGCCCTTGCGCACCACCACGCCATAACTGCGGGTGGGGAAGTAATCCTTCAACGAGCGGGTGGCAAGTTTGTCGCGATCGGCCTCGGTAACGCAGATCGCGGTGACGATGGAGATGCCCATGTCCATCGCCACGTATTGCTTGATCACTTCCCAGCCGCCCACTTCCAACGCCACGGTGTAGGGCACGCGTGCCTGCTGGAAGATCAGATCGACCAGCCGATAGGTGACCTGCCGGCGCGGCGGCAGGATCAGCGGATACGGCGACAGATCCTGCAACGTGACCGTGGACTTGCTGGCCAACGGATGATCGGGCGGGGTGATCAGCAGCTGTTCGAAGCGATACACCGGCGCGTAGTTGAGGTCGGCCGGCACGTCCAGCATCGAGCCGATCGCCAGGTCCACTGCGTCTTCGCGCAGCAGGTCGGTGCCGTCGGCGCTGATGGCGTTGTGCAGGGTCAGGCGCACATCCGGGTGACGCGCGCGGAAGTTCGCCACGATGCGCGGCAGCAGGTACAGGATGGTGGAACTGTTGGCGGCGATATTGAGCTCGCCCGCATCCAGCCCGCGCACCTTCTCGCGGAAGCTCGTCTCCAGCCCGTCCAGGCTCTCCACCAGCGGCAGCGCCATGTCGTAGAGCAGCTGGCCCTCGCGGCTGGGCGCCATGCGTCGCCCCGACCGCTCGAACAGGACCACGCCCAGGTCGCGTTCCAGCGCCTGCAGCTGCAGGGTCACTGCCGGCTGGCTCACATACAGCGCCTCAGCCGCCCGTGAGACAGAACCCAAACGCACCGTCTGACAGAACGCGCGCAGCGGTTTGAGTCGATCGGATTTGTAGGAAAATCGAGGGGTTGGCGCCATCTCAGTGCGTTCCGGCATGCAATATAAGCCTGGCTTATTTACAGCATTGATAAAACTGCTTTGTCAAATATTCGCGTTCGGCGCACGGTGCAAGTCCGGATTCAGAAGGACTCCCCGACATGTCTTCTACCGCTTTTGCCCCACGTCCTACCGAACGCGCCACTCCCGGTCTGTCGCTGACCATGCAGGTCGCAGGTCAGGTGGAACTCCTTCCTGCCGCCGCGCTGGCCTTGCTGGTGTCGCTACATCGCGCGATCGAGCCCGGTCGCCAGCAGCGTCTGGCACAGCGGCGCACGCGCCAGGCCGACTACGATGCCGGTCAGTTGCCGGACTTCCGCCCAGACACCCGCGCCATCCGCGATGGCGAGTGGCGCGTCGCCGCGCTGCCGTCGGCGCTGCAGGACCGCCGGGTGGAGATCACCGGCCCCACCGATCCGAAGATGGTCATCAACGCGCTGAACTCCGGCGCCAAGGTGTTCATGGCCGACTTCGAGGATTCCACCGCGCCGACCTGGCGCAATCTGCTGGCCGGGCAGCGCACGTTGGCCGCTGCGGTGCGAGGCGATCTCAGCTTCGATGCGCCCAACGGCAAGCACTACGCGTTGCGCCCGGAGGCCGAACGGGCGGTGTTGATCGTGCGCCCGCGCGGCTGGCATCTGGATGAGAAGCACGTGCTCATCGATGGCCAGCCGCTGGCCGGCGGACTGTTCGACGCGGCGGTGTTCGCCTTCCATAACGGCCGCGCCCTGCTGGCCAAGGACCGTGGCCCGTATCTGTATCTGCCCAAGTTGCAGAGCATGGAAGAAGCCGCGCTGTGGGAAACCGCGCTGGCGCATATCGAAGCGATGCTCGGTCTGCCGCATGGGCAGATCAAGGTGACCGTGCTGATCGAAACGCTGCCGGCGGTGTTCGAGATGGACGAGATCCTGCATGCGCTGCGCGAGCGCATCGTCGGGCTCAATTGCGGGCGTTGGGACTACATCTTTTCGTATCTGAAAACCTTCCGCGCGCATCGCGACCGCGTGTTGCCCGAACGCGGCCAGGTCACCATGAGCCAGCCCTTCCTCAAGGCGTATTCGGAACTGCTGATCAAGACCTGCCATCGCCGCGGCGCGCATGCGATGGGCGGCATGGCCGCGCAGATTCCGATCAATCACGACGAGGCCGCCAACGAGCAGGCGATGGCACGCGTGCGTGCCGACAAGCTGCGCGAAGTCAGCGCCGGGCACGATGGCACCTGGGTGGCGCATCCGGCCCTGATCCCGGTGGCGATGAGGATCTTCGACGAACACATGCCCACTGCGCATCAGCAGCATGTCTTGCGCAACGACGTGCAGGTGACGCGCGACATGCTGATCGCGCCTTCGCCGGGCACCGTCACCCGCGCCGGGTTTGAGGGCAATGTCGAAGTCTGCGTGCGTTATCTGGCCGCCTGGCTGGACGGCAATGGATGCGTGCCCATCCACAACCTGATGGAAGACGCCGCCACTGCCGAGATCAGCCGCGCGCAGCTGTGGCAGTGGTTGCATCACGGCCAGCACCTGGACGACGGCACTGCGATCGATCAGCCCCTGTTGCAGGCCACGTTGCGTGCGCTGCCGGCACGCCTGGGTGCGACCGATGCACTGCCGGGCGCCGCGCGCATCGACGACGCCATTGCACTGCTGGACACACTCAGCCGTGCCGATGTGCTGGCCGACTTCCTCACCGTGCCGGCGTATCGCCTGATCGATTGAGCCAACGCTGCCGCGACACGCCAGCGCACGCGCGCTGTCGCTGCAATCCATCAACGTCATGCACCACACCGCCCGTTGCGCCCACGCGCGCAACGACGGCCTTGCCATGCCCGGCGCGCCTCTGATGCGCCATTCCTTCCTCGTTGCATCCGTCGTATCCCTGCCAGGAGAACGCACCATGAGCAGCACACTGCAGACCGCCGAACAGATCCAGCAAGACTGGGCCAGCAATCCGCGCTGGGCCGGCATCACCCGCAACTACACCGCCGCCGACGTGGTGCGCTTGCGCGGCACCGTGCATGTCGAGCATTCGCTGGCGCGGCTGGGCGCGGACAAGTTGTGGAACGCGTTGCACGCCACGCCGTTCGTCAATGCGCTGGGCGCGTTGACCGGCAACCAGGCGATGCAGCAGGTCAAGGCCGGTTTGAAGGCGATCTACCTGTCCGGCTGGCAGGTCGCCGCCGATGCGAACCTGGCCGGGCAGATGTATCCGGACCAATCGCTGTATCCGGCCGACTCGGTGCCGGCGGTGGTCAAGCGCATCAACAACACCTTGTTGCGCGCCGATCAACTGCATCACGCCGAAGGCAACGACGACATCGACTTCCTGCAGCCGATCGTGGCCGATGCCGAGGCCGGGTTCGGCGGCGTGCTCAACGCCTTCGAGTTGATGAAGGCGATGATCGAAGCCGGCGCCGCCGGCGTGCACTTCGAAGATCAGCTGGCATCGGTGAAGAAATGCGGCCACATGGGCGGCAAGGTGCTGGTGCCCACCCGCGAGGCGATCGAAAAGTTGAATGCCGCGCGTCTGGCTGCCGATGTGCTGGGCGTGCCCACGCTGCTGATCGCACGCACCGACGCCGAGGCGGCCGATCTGATCACCAGCGATGTGGATGCCAACGACCAGCCGTTCACCACCGGGCAGCGCACCGTCGAAGGCTTCTTCAAGACCCGCAACGGGCTGGATCAGGCGATCAGCCGCGGGCTGGCCTACGCCCCATATGCGGATCTGATCTGGTGCGAGACCGGCAAGCCGGATCTGGAATTTGCGCGTGCCTTCGCGCAAGCCATCCATGCGAAATTCCCGGGCAAATTGCTGGCCTACAACTGCTCGCCGAGCTTCAACTGGAAGAAGAACCTGGACGACGCCACCATCGCCAGATTCCAGACCGAGTTGGCGAGCTATGGCTATAAATTCCAGTTCATCACCCTGGCCGGCTTCCACGCTCTGAACTACGGCATGTTCAACCTGGCGCATGGCTACGCACGCCGCCAGATGAGTGCCTTCGTCGAGTTGCAGCAGGCAGAGTTCGCGGCGGCCGAGATGGGCTTTACCGCGGTCAAGCATCAACGCGAGGTGGGCACCGGCTATTTCGACGCGGTGACACAGGCCATCCAGCAGGGCCAGTCGTCCACCACCGCGCTGCGAGGCTCGACCGAGGAAGAGCAGTTTCACGGCGAAAAGGCGGCGTAACGCTGCGTCGCGAACGCTCGTCAGCTGGCTGCGGGATGGATCGGAGCATGTGGTTTTGCCCGCCGGCAAGTCTGCGCCAGCACCGTAGAACAGCGCCGGCCTCGCGCGCGGCGCCATGCGCTACTGCAGGAAGGGAGCAAGGGGCTTGGGCAACCGAGCCCTCACTTTTTTGCAAATACCCGTCATTTCGTCTCAAGTTAAATGAGATAGAGTGTGACCTGGTGCTGAACAAAACGCTCCTGTACGATGCTAGGGCAGGCCGGCGCTGCAGGTCGGTCTAAGGGAATTTGGATGACGTGCCATAACACTGCCGGCGCAGTGGAGCCGACGGGGAGCGTTGCAAAGACGCTGTCGGACGGGCTGCATGCGCTGATGACTGCCGAAGAGCTGGCGTTTTTCGCCCGCTTTGGCCGTGCTCGCGAATTGGCTGCCGGCCAGGCGCTGTTCGAGCGCGGGGCGGTGGGCACGCAGATGTTCATCGTGGTCAGTGGCCAGGTCGATCTGGATTTCGGCGAAGACCTGATGCTCAAGCACCTGGGCCCGGGCGAATTCTTCGGCGAACTTGGCCTGCTGATCGGCGACCATGCGCGCAGTGCCGGCGCCAGTGCATCCGCCGACACCCGTCTGATCGAACTGGCGCATGAAGACTTCCAGCGCCTGGTCGACCACAATCCGTCGATGGTGGCGCATTTTCTGCGCCGCTCCATCGTGCGCGTGGTCAACAACGAGCAGTTGCTGATCCGCCAGTTGCGCCGGCGCAATCACGACCTGGAAGCGGCGCTGGACAACCTCTACGTCACCTCGCACCAGCTCAACCACACCGAAGAACTCAGCCGCACCGACGAGCTCACCGGCCTGCACAACCGTCGCGGCCTCGCCCTGCATCTGCAGGAATGCCGACGCGCCGGCCGCGTGCCCGGGGTGGGCCTGATCCTGATCGACTGCGACCGCTTCAAGCGCATCAACGACGAATTCGGTCATCTGGCTGGCGACCGCGTGTTGCAGAACGTCGCCCATGCACTGCGTTCGGTCATCGCCGACGGCGACCTCGCCTGCCGGCTCGGCGGCGACGAATTCTGCGTGCTGGTCGCACTGGGCACCCAGGAGCTGCTGCATCACATCGGCGAATGCATCGTACGCGCGGTGGAGGCGCGCCTGGGCAATGGCCAGGGCGAGCAGGGCTGCTCGGTCAGCGTGGGTCTGTGCATGATCGACGCCGACGCGGCATGGAACGATTGGTACACGCTGGCCGACAGCGCGCTGTACGAGGCAAAGCGACAGGGCGGCAACGTGCTGTGCATGCATGAAACGCTGGTGTCGGGCGTCACACAGCCATCCGGCAACCCAACCACGTCGGACAATCGCTGAGCAATGAGCGCTCGCGCCCACGCACGCAAGGATGCGTCGTCGGATGCGATCCAGGCGCCGCG
Organism: Xanthomonas sp. CFBP 8151; assembly: GCF_011761885.1. Lineage (NCBI taxonomy): Bacteria > Pseudomonadati > Pseudomonadota > Gammaproteobacteria > Lysobacterales > Lysobacteraceae > Xanthomonas > Xanthomonas sp. CFBP 8151. The sequence goes on along the minus strand of NZ_JAASQZ010000002.1, from coordinate 1,040,277 downwards.
CTTGCGTACCTTGCTGCTGACCGACCTGTGCGATTCGACCGCGCTGGTCGAACGCATTGGTGACAACGCCGCCGCCGCGCTGTTTCGCGAGCACGATCGGCTGGTCGTCAAACTGCAGCAGCAGTGGCGTGGCCGCCTGATCGACCGCTCGGATGGATTGCTGCTGCTGTTCGATCGCCCCATCGACGGTCTGGGCTTTGCACTGGATTACGCACGCGGCCTCAAGGCGATGGGCAATGCCCGCGCGCTGACGCTGTGCGCGCGCCAGGGGCTGCACGTCGGCGAAGTACTGACCTGGCGCAACAGCGACGAAGCGGTCAGCATCGGCGCCAAACCGCTGGAAGTCGAAGGCCTGGCCAAGCCCACCGCCGCACGCCTGATGTCGATGGCACGGCCCGGGCAGATCCTGTTGTCGGCGGTGGCCGAGTCGTTGACCCATCGCGCGGCACGCGAACTGGGCGACCGCGGCGATCGCATCCTGTGGAAATCCCACGGCCGCTGGCGCTTCAAGGGCGTGCCCACGCCGATGGAGATCTATGAGGTTGGCGAAGTCGGCCTGACGCCGTTGCGCACGCCGAAGAATTCGGCAAAGGCCTGGCGCGATGTTCCGCTGTGGCGACGGCCTGCGGCATTAGTCGCAGAGTTAGGAGTGGTCCTCGGAATCGGTGTTGCTGTCTGGCTGTTTGCACGCCCGCAGCCGGCGCTTGCGTTCGCCGAGCGGGATTGGGTGGTTGTGGGAACGGTACGCAACCTTACCGACGACGTCATGCTGGAAAGTTCTCTGGATCAGGCTTTTCGGATCAGTCTGGAACAGTCGCGCTACGTCAATGTGCTCAGTGAGGACAGAACGCTCAAGCTGCTGGCGCTGATGCGTAAGGATCCTTACAAGGAGCCTTTGGATCGCAAGAACGCCTCAGACGTTGCACTTCGGAGTGGCGCACGTGCGGTGTTGCTTCCTTCGGTCGGCTACGTCGGTGGACGAACGCGTTTTGTTGTGGAAGTCGTTGACCCGAAGACACAGCAGACAGTAGCAGTAAGCACTGCTTTCGGTTCCAATCCTTCGATTCTTGCTGCAGTTGACAAGGTTACCGGCGAATTAAGAAACCAGCTCGGCGAAAACCGCGAGAGCATCCGCAACAATAGTCCCGCTTTGCCAGATGTAACGACCTCCAGTCTGGATGCCCTGCGCGCCTACGCACTTGGGCAGAAACGTTATGCGGAGGGAAAATATGCCGCTGCATTGGATTTCTTCCAGAAAGCAGTGGAGATAGATCCTCACTTCGCATTGGCTTGGCTGGGACAAGTGCGTGCTCATTTTGCCAATGTCGATTACAGAAAGGCGACCGAGACACTGAACGTCGCTGAAAGATTCAAATCCAGGCTTCCGCCGCGTGAGGCGCTTTACGTCAAGAGTTGGGGTGTACAGATTCTTGACCCGGCGCAGGCAGCCGATTCCTGGGTTCAGATGGCAGAGCTGTATCCAGACTACGCGCCTGCTCAAGCCAATGCAGCGATGGATCTGTTTGTTGCAAACCGGTTTACTGAGGCATTGCCTCATGCGCGTATGTCGACGCAAAGCAAGTACGATCTCTCCAGCATATCGCTCGATATGCATGGGCGCATCCTGCTTGCTCTGGGGCAATACGATCAAGCCGATCACGCAGTGGCACAAGCAGTGAACGCGGGCTGGAATGGCGCGTTGCTCCGCCAGGCGGCCGTAGCCGCCGCCAAGCGCGATTTCTCCAGTGCACGCAGTGCGCTTGCAAAAGTGGAGGCAACCAATTTCCATGCCGGCATCACCCGAGCGACTGTCGCTCTGGACGAGGGTGATCTGCGTGGTGCAGTTGCGCACGCCCAAGCCGGCGTGGACGCGGGCCTGAACAAGCAAGGGACGGACCGCATCAATTACTACGTTCCCCTGGCGACTGCATTGTTGGCGTCGGGGCAGCGCCTTAAAGCTGCGGAGGTAGCCAAGGAAGGTGCACAGCTAGCGCTGCACGACATAAGCAAGGACGTACCAATCGATACCATCGACAATCTGTCTACTGCTCTGGCCGCAGCGTTGGTGATGGTGCGAGCGGGAGAAACATCGAGTGCGGCGAAGGTTCGGGAACAGGTCAGAGCAGCGCCGCTAGCCTATGCCAACCGCCTGATCGTCGAACTGGGCGCGGTAGTGGACGCCGAAATTCTGATGGCAAATCGGAGGCCGGACGATGCGTTCCGCTCGCTTATGCCCTATCTGGATTCGGCATCCCGTTTCCAGACGCGGGCCACCGCAATGCGCGCGGCACGATCAGCGCGGCGCAACGAAGACGCACGCATCCAGAACGACTGGATGCGGCAGCGCCGGGGCCTGGCCTACGCGGAAATCGAATGCGGGTACTGCTTGCAGTCACTCAATGTAGTGGATCTGAAAGCTGCAGAGGCTTCCTGGATTGCGGAGGCCCAGGGCTGACCCATGTTGCCCATGCCGCACATCCGTCGAATTATTTGAGAGTTCTATCGCCGCCGTAGCCAGCATCCAGTTGAGGAACGATATGTGAGGTTCCTGCCGTAAGCATGGTGTTGATTTGCTCACGGGCGCTCGCGATCACATCCTTGTCGGCAAGCTGGATGCTGCTCGCGCAATCGCGCACAAAGGCCTCAAGGTCGTCCTCAGGTGCGGCGATGTGCCCGACCAGCTGTAACGCCGTCACCGTGTCTGAGACGAATAGCGTGCGGAAGGCGTCGTCCGTGGACAGCAGGTCGATCAACTTGCTTGCAACTGCAGGATCAAGCTTCAGCGTCGGCATCTTTGAATTCTTCAAGTGGGTGAAGTATCACATAGCGGCTTTAGCGTTGTTGGCTTGAGGGCTATCGTGCAACGGACTCAAGTTTGGGCGGGCAGGAGACGCTATAGCTACCGCAGGGACACCTGCGTAAGGTGCATTTCATTTCGCTGGAGAAGCCGATGCGGGTCAGACGTTGTGCAGTCGTCATGCTGGAGCCGCGGGAAACCGTGTTCTATACGCTGGAGAGTCTTCTGCAGGGAGGCAATGGGCTGCAACATGTGATGGAGTGGTTCGCGCTCGCGCCCCATCTCGATACGCCAGTGGCAGTGACGGAAGATCAGCGCCGGTTACTGGGTGAACTCAGCCCCTCGCATTGGACGGACCGATCGCATTTCGACCACGAAACACTGGAGGGGTTGATCGACGAAGGCCTGGTGCTGGAGGAGCGAGCACAGGACGCGTTCTTTGCCCGAAACGATGAACGTCTCAGAGCATCGCATTGGCATCCGCTTGCAGCGGTGCTGCATGCGTTCACGCGTTGGGATGGTGTGGATGCGGTCAAGAACACACGGGACTCTGGAACCGAAACGGCTGTGGCAATGCGTCGTGTGCTCGGCCCCGCACCTCCGGAGGCCCAGCGGACCGTTGATAACGACGCATTGATCGGCTTGCCATCGACGCCCCGAAACAACTTCGACGATTTGCTGGGCCGCCGGGTCACATGCCGTAATTTTGACCGGCGCAAAGCGGTTTCCCTTCAGATGTTTTCCCACATGCTGCAGCGGGTTTTTGCCGCACAGGCTAAGGTAAAGGTCGGCGACGATCTGGTCTTCTTGAAGAAAAACGTCCCATCTGGCGGCGGCTTGCATCCGATTGAGGCTTACATTCTGGTCAGGTGTGTGGAGGGGTTGGCGGCAGGCGTTTATCACTATCGTGCAGATGTTCATGCACTCGAGCTTGTCGCAGGGGTTGAATGCTCCGACGATTTCGTTATGCAGGCTGTCGGGCAACAGCACTGGTTTGCAGATGCGCATGTCCTGATCGCGCTGGTTCCGCGTTTCGATAGAACCTTCTGGAAGTACCGGCAACACGCCAAAGGGTATCGTGTGGTCGCATTGGAGGCCGGTCACCTCTCGCAGACGCTTTACCTTGCGGCTACAGATCTGGGCTTGGGTGCATTCATCACCGGCGCCGTCAACGAAAAACATCTTGAACGTGCTTTAGGGTTGGACCCGATATCGCAAGGTGTTTTGGCTGTCTGTGGCTTCGGTTGGCGCGCTCAGACCATGGTCACTACAGAACTGGATCCAGCTGGTGCGATCTGGGCTGGGGTAAGCGATTCCAATCAACTCGATCAGCAATAGCTCTGTGTGTAGGAGACTCACGCTGTTGGATGAGCCATCTCACGTTGATTGGATGGCCTTCAGGTCAAGGACCGGCAACAGGCCGCTGGCCCGACATCACGTGCAGGTGCCAATGCGCCAGGCGCCGCTACGCAGACGCGGACACAAATTCCACCAGCGCGGCACCCTCGGCGACCAGCTCGCCTTCGGCCACCAGGTACGCCGCTACGGTGCCGTCGCTGGGTGCATGCAAGGTGTGCTCCATCTTCATCGCTTCGAGCACCACCAGGGCCTGCCCGCGAGTGACGGACTGCCCCACCGGGACGACCAGCGACACGATGCGGCCCGGCATCGGTGCGGTCAGGCCACCAGTGTCGTGCGCCGGCTGATCGGCTTCGAGCAGCGCATCATGGTGGCGGAATGTCGCGCGCTGCGTGGCATCGCGCAATGTCAGGGTATCGCCATCGCGCAGGACCTGCATGCGCCATTGCCGGCCATCCATTTCCACGCGCAGTGCATCGTCCTGCAGGTGGTAGCGCAGTGTGCGTGTGTCGCCCGCAGCCGTGACCTGCCAGCCATCGGCAAGCGGACGCACGCCAAACTGGCGGCGTTCGCCTGCGGCCTCCAGCGTCAGGGTGTGCGCCGCATGCGCGCCGATGCGCCACCCATCGGTGTGCTGCCATGGTGAAAACGGATCGGCTGGATCGGCGGCCGCCTTCGGCAATGTTGCGGCGATCAACGCCGCCGCCAGGCACCACCAGGCGTTGGCCGGACTGACTGCCTCGGCAAACAACACGGCCTGCTCGCGTTCGATCAGCGCGGTATCCAGATCGGCAGACGCAAACGACACCGTGCCGATCAGGCGCGCAAGGAACGCGCTGTTGGTGGTGACGCCCACCGCATGGAATTGCGCCAGCGCCTCGCGCATGCGTGCCAGTACGGCAGGGCGATCCACATCCCATACGATCAGCTTGGCGATCATGGGGTCGTAGTAGGGGCTGATGCAGTCGCCCTGCTCCACGCCGGCATCGATCCGCACATGCGCGCCGGGTGCGGGAAACTGCAGCTGCCGCAACGTGCCGGTCGACGGCAGAAAGCCGCGTTCGGCATCTTCGGCGTACAGGCGCGCTTCCAGCGCGTGGCCATGGATGCGCAGGTCCTGCTGACGCAGCGGCAACGGCTCGCCCGCGGCGACATGCAATTGCCACTCGACCAGATCGGTGCCGGTGATCAACTCGGTCACCGGGTGCTCGACCTGCAGGCGGGTGTTCATTTCCATGAAATAGAAATCACCATCCGGGCCGGCGATGAATTCCACCGTGCCGGCGCCGACATAACCCACGGCGCGCGCGGCATCCACGGCGGCCTTGCCCATTGCGGCGCGGCGTTGTTCGCTCATGCCGGGAGCAGGTGCTTCCTCCAGCACTTTCTGATGCCGGCGTTGCACCGAACAATCGCGCTCGAACAGATGGACGACCTCGCCCCGGGTATCGCCAAATACCTGAATCTCGATATGGCGCGGGCGCTCGACGTACTTTTCCACCAGCACCTGCGCATTGCCGAAGGCCGACTGCGCCTCGCGCTGGCAGCTGGCCAATGCCTCTTCGAATGCCGCGCTGGCATCCACCCGGCGCATGCCCTTGCCGCCGCCGCCGGCGCTGGCCTTGATCAGCACCGGATAGCCGATCGCATCGGCCTGCGCGCGCAGGAAGGCCGGCGCCTGTTCGTCGCCGTGGTAGCCCGGTGTCAGTGGCACGCCGGCGCGCTGCATCAGCGCCTTGGCTGCACTCTTGTCGCCCATCGCGCGGATGGCTGCCGCCGGTGGGCCGATGAACACGATGCCGGCCTGCGCGCAGGCATCGGCAAACGCGGCGTTTTCGGACAGGAAGCCATAGCCGGGATGGATCGCCTGCGCCCCGCTTGCGCGTGCCGCTTCCAGGATCGCATCGCCACGCAGATAACTCTGTTGCGCCGGTGCGGCGCCGATATGGATCGCTTCATCGGCCAGCCGCACATGCCGCGCGCCGCGGTCGGCATCGGAATACACCGCTACGGTCGCGATGCCGAGCTTGCGACAGGTGGCGATGACGCGACAGGCGATCTCGCCGCGATTGGCGATCAGGATCTTGTCGAAATAGGGCGGCCTTGCTGTGGTGGTGAGTTCGCGCTGGGTCATGACCAAGTTCTCTGTACGCCGCCATGGTGGCGGGCACTGCGATGAAGATACGGATGCATGGATTGCGCGGTACACGGTGCGATGGCAGCTGACACCACTGTGCCCTGATGCGATTCGCTGCTCGAAGCAGGCAACGCGAGCGTCCTCATGCAATGCTCCAGACAACACGCAACAGCCTGCTTGCAGATGCATGTGCACTGCAAGACAGTGAGGCGCAGCACGTGCAAACGGGCATCACCACCTCACATCCGGAACACGCCAAAGCGCGTCGTCTCGATCGGCGCATTCAATGCGGCCGACAGTCCCAGCCCCAGCGCGCGGCGGGTATCGGCCGGGTCGATGATGCCGTCGTCCCACAAGCGTGCACTGGCGTAATACGGATGCCCCTGCTGCTCGAACTGCGCACGGATCGGTGCCTTGAACGCATCTTCCTCTTCGCCCGACCAGGCGCCACCCTTGGCTTCGATGCCGTCGCGGCGCACGGTGGCCAATACGCTGGCGGCCTGCTCGCCGCCCATCACGCCGATGCGCGCATTCGGCCACATCCACAGGAAGTTCGGCGAATACGCGCGGCCGCACATGCCGTAATTGCCGGCACCGAACGAACCGCCGATCACCACGGTGAACTTGGGCACCTTGGCACAGGCCACCGCCATCACCAGCTTGGCGCCGTCCTTGGCGATGCCGCCATGTTCGTACTTGCGCCCGACCATGAAGCCGGTGATGTTCTGCAGGAATACCAGCGGAACGCCGCGCTGCGTGCACAGCTCGATGAAGTGCGCGCCCTTGAGCGCGGACTCGGAGAACAGGATGCCGTTGTTGGCGATGATGCCCACCGGGTAGCCATGCAGATGCGCAAAGCCGGTGACCAGGGTGCTGCCGTAGCGCGGCTTGAATTCGTCCAGCTGCGAGTCGTCGACGATGCGGGCGATCACCTCGCGCACATCGAAGGGCTTGCGCGTATCGGCGGGAATCACGCCATACAGTTCGTCGGCGGCGTAGCGTGGCGGCAGCGGTGCCTGCAGTGCCAGCGATGCAGCCGGCTTGCGCCAGTTGAGCTGCGCGATGATGGCGCGCACGCGTGCCAGGGCCTGCAGATCGTTGTCGGCAACGTGGTCGGCCACGCCGGAGATGCGCGTATGCACATCCGCACCGCCGAGTTCTTCGGCACTGACCTCTTCGCCGGTGGCCGCCTTGACCAGTGGTGGGCCGCCGAGAAAGATCGTGCCCTGTTCGCGCACGATCACCGTTTCATCGCTCATCGCCGGCACGTAGGCACCACCAGCGGTGCACGAGCCCATCACGCAGGCGATCTGCGGGATGCCGTTGGCCGAGAGGTTGGCCTGGTTGTAGAAGATGCGCCCGAAGTGGTCGCGGTCTGGAAACACTTCATCCTGCAGCGGCAGGAACGCGCCGCCTGAATCGACCAGGTAGATGCACGGCAAGCGGTTCTGCTGCGCGATTTCCTGCGCGCGCAGATGCTTCTTCACCGTCATCGGGTAATAGGTGCCGCCCTTGACGGTGGCATCGTTGGCCACGATCACGCATTCCACCCCGGACACGCGCCCGATGCCGGCCACCACACCGGCGCAGGGCACCTGATCGTCGTACATGCCATGCGCCGCCAATGGCGCGACCTCCAGCAGGGCGCTGCCCGGATCCAGCAAGGCATCGATACGCTCGCGTACCAGCAACTTGCCGCGTGCGGTGTGCTTGGCACGCGCGGCGGCGCTGCCACCCAGCGCGGTCTGCGCCAGCGTGCGGCGCAAATCCTCCACCACGGTGCGCATCGCTGCGGCGTTATGTTGGAAGCTCTCGCCGCTGATCTGCAGCTGGCTGGTGATCACGCTCATGGTGGCTCCGTCAGGCGGTGCGTTCGAACAGCTCGCGGCCGATCAGCATGCGTCGGATCTCCGAGGTGCCCGCGCCGATCTCGTACAGCTTGGCATCGCGCCACAGGCGCCCGGTGGGGTAGTCGTTGATGTAGCCGTTGCCGCCCAGCACCTGGATCGCCTGACCGGTGAGCCAGGTCGCTTTTTCGGCGGCGTAGAGAATCGCGCCGGCCGCATCCTGGCGCGTGGTCAGCCCGGCATCGCAGGCGCGCGCCACCGCATACACATACGCGCGGCAGGCGTTGAGCCCGACGTACATGTCGGCCAGCTTGGCCTGCATCAACTGGAAGGTGCCGATCGGCTCGCCGAACTGCTTGCGCTCGTGCACGTACGGCAGCACCACATCCATCGCCGCGGCCATCAAGCCCAACGGGCCACCGGCCAGCACCACACGTTCGAAATCCAGCCCGGACATCAGCACGCGCACGCCACCGTTGAGCGTGCCCAGCACGTTCTCGGCCGGCACGTCGCAATCGGTGAACACCAGCTCGCAGGTGTTGGAGCCGCGCATGCCCAGCTTGTCGAGCTTCTGCGCGGTGGAGAACCCCTTCATGCCCTTTTCGACGATGAAGGCGGTGATGCCGCGTGCGCCGGCATCCGGGTCGGTCTTGGCGTACACCACCAGCACATCGGCATCGGGGCCGTTGGTGATCCACATCTTGCTGCCGTTGAGCACGTAGCGGTCGCCGCGCGCCTCGGCGCGCAGCTTCATCGACACCACATCCGAGCCGGCGCCGGCCTCGCTCATCGCCAGCGCGCCGACATGCTCGCCGGTGCACAGCCTGGGCAGGTAGCGCTGTTTCTGTTCCGGCGTGGCGTTCTTGCGCAGCTGGTTGAGGCATAGATTGGAATGCGCGCCGTACGACAGGCCGATGGCCCCGCCGGCCCGCGAGATCTCTTCCATCGCCACCACATGTGCCAGGTAGCCCATGCCGCTGCCGCCGTACTCTTCTTCCACGGTCAACCCGAGCAGGCCTTGCTCACCGAACAGGCGCCACAATTGGGCGGGGAAGACATTGTCCTGATCGGCCGCGGCCGCGAGCGGGGCAATATGGTGGCTGGCGAAGGCCGCCACGCTTTCGCGCAGCAGATCGATGTCTTCGCCAAGCGCAAAATTCAGGGACGGCACGTGCATGGAGCGACTCCGCAGGGATCGGGATGTGCCGGGTGGGAGCGGGCAGGCCGCACGGCGTTTGTAAGCAGCCTAGCGGTCCGCAATGAAAAAGTGAACTAAAATTCAACTATTGAACCCAGAATCACACCATGGCTTATCGACGCTCCGCCCTGATGGAAGAACGCCTGGCCGGCAATCGCGAACGCATCCTGCATGCGGCCCGCGCCCTGATTGCCGAAGGCGGCTATCGCAATGCCCCGGTGACCGCCGTCGCCGCTGCCGCCGGTGTGTCCACCGGGCAGATTTACCGACACTTCCCGTCCAAGGCAGAGCTCTTCGTGGAAGTTCTCAACGCGGCAATACAGCGCGAGATGACCATCCTGCGCGCCATCGCCACTACCCAGGCCAGCTCTGCCGAGCGCCTGCGCAATGCGATCGCGACCTTCGTGCGGCGCGCGCTGGCCGGCCCCGCGTTGGCGTACGCCTTCATCGCCGAGCCGGTGGAAAGCGAAGTGGATGCCGAGCGCATCCGTGGCCGACGCTTGTTCGGCGAAGTGTTCCGCCAGCTGCTTGCCGAAGGCGTGGCGGCCGGCGAGTTCCCGCAGCAGTCGCTGGACGCGGCGGCGGCCTGCATCGTCGGCGCCTTCACCGAGGCGCTGGTGGGGCCGATCGCCCCCAGTCGTGGCGACCCGCAGCAGGGCGAGCAACTGGTCGAGGCGATCTGCGGGTTCTGCCTGCGCGCGGTGGGAGCACACCAGCCGACGGACTGACAGTGCGCTGACTGAGCGCCTAACTGGGCTGTATGAATGCTTCTGACTGTGCATATACTGTGCACTCGTCCTGCTGGAGTCGTGCGATGGTCGCCGTTCTCAATCCCCTGGCCCTGACCGAACGCCTGCGCGTGCCTGATCGCACCATCCTGTCGCCCACGGCCATGGCCGGCCTGCTGGATCTGTCGCAGCAGGAGCTGGCCGAGCTGGCCGGCGTGCATCGCAACAGCCTGCGCGTGCATCCGGAAAGCCCGCGCGTGCAGGACTTGCTACGCAACCTGTCGCGCCTGCTGGTGGCGATGACGCAGGTCCAGCCGGACGAACGCCAGGTGGTGTTCCACCTCAAGAACACCCCGATCCCCGCGTTCGAATTCGCCACCTTGCTGGAAGTGGTCAAACAGGGCCGTACCGACGATGCGCTGACCTATCTGCGCACCGTGGCCTCGGGGGCCGCCGGTTGAAGCTGAGCGCCCCGGCGCGCTGCACGCTGTATCGCGCCTTCACTCCGCGCTGGGCCGCCGAACCGCTCAGCGGCGCCGGTGCGGCGCGCTCGGGCGGGCGCTTCAATCGTTTCGGGCAGCCGGCGCTGTATCTGTCGCTGCAGCTGGAAACCGCTGCTGCCGAATACGCGCAGGCCGCGCTGTTCCTGCCGCCATTGACCCTGGTCAGTTACGCCGCCGACCTGCCGGCGTTGGCCGATCTGCGCCTGCTCGATGCCAGCTGGGATCCGCTCTGGGCCGATTGGACCGAGGACTGGCGCAAGGCCCTGGTCAACAAGATCGAACCGGTGAGCTGGGTGCTCGGCGACATGCTGCGCGAGGCGGAGATCCCCGGTGTGATCTTTCCCAGCATGGCGTTGCCGCAGGGCATCAACGTGGTGCTGTTTGTGGACATGCTGCAGCCCGAACACGTGCTGCACGTGCTCGACGATGGCCGCCTGCCGCGCGACGGGCGCAGCTGGGGCGATCCGCCGATTGAGGCGTAACGACGTCCTTCAACCCACCAACAGCTGCAGCGCACCCGCCAGCACCGGGGCGGCCACAGCCGTCGGCAGAATCAATCCACGCCGATACGGCAGCAGCCCCAGCGACAGCAGCGCGGCGGCGCCGGTCAATGTGCCCAGCCACAACACCGGACCGATGCCCCAGCCTTGCGCGCGTACCGCCAGGCCGAAGGTGAGCAGCAACAGCAGCCAACCCAGCACGCGCAGTTGCCGCGAACGCGCGGCACCCAGCGTGCGGCCACGTACGTCCTGCTGATGCTTGTCCATCGCCAGGCACAGCGCGGCGAATCCGGAAAAATTCAGCGCCAGCAACAGCCACACGCTCATGCGCTTTCCTGCATCGGCACACTGCCTTGCGCAGGCGCGGCGGCAGTGGCGCGCGCGCGTCGTGCCGACGCCGGTTGCGGTGCCTTCCAGCGTTGCAAGCGCCACCCCGCCATTCCCAGAGACACCCCAAGGAACAGGCAGACCAGATCGACCCCGGCCAGCGTCCATTGCCCGGCCGGCAAGGTCACGCCCAGATGCACATCGGTGGTGATCGCATTGACCACCGGCACCAACGCGAACAAGCCCGCACCCAGATACAGCTGCCAGCTCCACATCGCGCGCCGTGGCCACACGAATGCTGCCAGCAATGCAGTAGCCCATGCGGCGAAGAACAGATTGGCCTCCATTGCCGCGCGCGCCTCCAGGCTCACCGGCAACAAGCGGTTGGCCCAGAAGAAACTGGCAAAGGCGATCGGCAGGCCGGCGACCGTGCCGATGTTGAGCGCATCCACCAACCGCAGCCCGAAGCCGATGCGCCCGGCCTTCAGATGTTTGGGGCGTTCCTTCACTGCCCACATCACCACGCCGCTGGCCACCATCAGGCAACCGAGCAAGCCGGAACCGAAGAACAGCGCGCGCATCGATGGCCCGGCGAAGTGGGCGATATGCAGGCCCACCATCACCCCGCGCGTCTGGCTGGCACCGCCCGGCGACCCGCTGCGCTGCAGGCGCTGTCCGTTGATCGCATCGAACAGGATGGACGGCGCATCGGTGGAGAGATTGTCGGCCAACTGCGTGACCCCGACCGCCGCGTGCGCGTCGTTGGGAAGCGACACCGCCACGTTGCCAACCTCGCCGCCGCGCCAGTCGCTGCGCGCACGCGCCACCAATTGTTCCAGCGGCAGCATGCGCGCCGGCGTGCCAGAGGCGCTTCGCGTATCGGCCACCCGGTTGGCGGCCTCTTCGTAGAAACGCATTTCGTTGTCGGAGTACTGCGCCTTGATGCCCCACGGCAGGTACATGAACATCAAGGTCACGATGCCGGTGTAGGTGATCATCGCGTGGTACGGCAACGCGGTCACCGCGCTGACATTGTGGAAATCCAGCCACGAGCGCAGGCCCTTGCCCGGGCGAAAGGTGAAGAAGTCCTTGAAGATCTTCTTGTGCGTGATCACGCCGCTGATGATCGCCACCAGCATGAACATCGCGCAGAAACCGACGATATAGCGCGACCACATCACCGGCAGATAATGCAGATCGAAATGCAGCCGGTAGAAGAATTCGCCGCCCAGGGTGTCGCGTGCGGCGATCTCCTTGCCGGTGGCCGGGTCGATGATGGCGTTGCCGTACATCTGGCGGCGGCTGGCCGGCTTTCCGTCGGCTGGCGCAGGGTTTTGCCAGTACATGCTGACTACCGGATTGCGCGTGTCCGGCAAGGTGATGTTCCAGCTCTGCGCATCGGCTGCATGCGTCTGCAGATACTGCTCGGCACTGCGCAGCGCGGTTGAGTTGCTCACCGTGGTGGTGGGCAATTCCGGGCGCATCCAGCGGCTGATTTCGTCGCGGTAATAACTCGCCGTACCGCCCATGAAGATCAACAACAGCACCCAGCCGACCAGCAGCCCGGTCCAGGTGTGCAGCCACGCCATCGACTGGCGGAATCCCTGCTTCATGCCACGCCCCGTTGCAGCCATGCGGCCAGTGCGAACATCAGCGACGCCGGCACCGCGATGCCGGCCCAGGCGCGCCACACGCTGGCGGTGGCGAAGGCCCATAGCGGCGCGCAGGCGCACACCACGATGCCGACCAGCATGCTGGTCAGCACCGCCTCGCTGCGTGGCATGGGCAGGACCAGCGCCAGCAGCAGATTGGTGGCGCTGGCGAGTGCATAGCCGCCGAACATTGCCGCCAGCGTGCGCGCAAGCACGCCCAGCCAGGGACGCCTGAACCAGGGAAGCGGCAGGGACGGTACTGTAGACATCGGATCAGCCAGGCGTGTGGCCGACTTACTCGGCCAGGAAGGTCAACGTGCTGATGTGATGGATCATCGATACCTGCTTGCCGGCGATCTCACGCTTCACCGGCTCCTTGTTGGTGGCAACCAGGATGTACCGGCCGGCGCGCAGCTTGGGCAGGGTCACCTGGCCCTTGGCATCGGAGGTCAGCGTCTTCTGCCACTTCTGCGGGTCGATCACCGTCACCTCGACCTTGGGCAGTGGCTTGTTGCGATAGAGCACGGTCAGCGTGTTGCTGTCGGCGGCGGTGGGCACCAGCTCGAAATCGAGCTTGGCCGAGGGCGTGGCGCGCCCGGCGCGTGCGTAGTAGCTCACCGTCTCGAAGCCGCCAGCCTCGCCCTTCCACGGCTCGAACACGCTGTCGTCGCTCAGCCAGGCATCGCCGGTGCCGGACAACGGCGCGGTGAGGAATTCGCTGCCGCGCTGCAGGGCGCCAGCCTTGCCGGCGCTGCCGAACACGGTCGGCTTGACCACGCGCTTGATCTCGTCTTCGCCGTGATCCAGGGCTTCCTGCGCCGGCTCGCCGAAGTAGATGCGCACCGGGCCGCTGCCGTCGCGTTCGATCCAGATCTCGTGGGCCTGGGCAGACAGACTGATGCTGGCCAAGGCCAGGCAGGACAGCAGGAAGGACTTCATCGCGGCGACTCCTCGTCAGCGGGACCGGGCGAGGCGAGGACCGCATCACCGTGGATTGATGGGAATGATACGCAATTCCGTCCAGCCAGACCAACGTCTCATGCGGCATTGCGGCAATTCATCGGCGGGTACAGACGGTGCATGCGCGCAAGACCCATAGCGCGCCAGGGCGCAGCGCACACCGCTGCAATCACTGTCATGCACAGTGGCCAGACGGGCGCAAACTGTGCTCTATACTCCGGCGCTAGCAGAGGTCTTCGACCAACAGCCAGGGGTGAGCGCGTGCGGAATTACGACCTCGAGTTCCTGAAGAAATTCTCGATGGTGATCGGCCTATTGGTGGTGATCACCCTGGGCCTGATTGCCCTGGCAGCCTATTTGCAACGCGCCATTCCCGACGAAGTCTCGCCCACCGCGGCCAAGCGCGTGCAGCAACGCATCGCCCCGGCCGGCGCGGTCTATGCCGGCACCACCGGCGCGTCCGCACAGGCCGCAGCCCAGGCGGCAGCGCTGGCCAAGGCCGCCTCGCAGTCTGCCTATGGCGGCAGCACCGACGGCAAGACCATCTTCGACAACCTGTGCACCGCCTGCCACACCACCGGCGTGGGCAAGGCGCCGACGCTGGACCATGCGCATTGGGACGCGCGCATCGCCCAGGGCAAGGACACCTTGTACAAGCACGCGATCGAGGGCTATACCGGCCCGGACGGCGGCATCATGCCGCCCAAGGGCGGCAACCCGGCGTTGACCGAAGAGCAGGTGCGGGCCACGGTCGACTGGATGCTGGGCAACCTGAAGTAAGCGCCTGAAGCAGCAGCAAGCGCTCGCAACAAGCGGCTGATGCAAGCGGTCGGTGTGCGGCCAGGTGGCAGCGCCTGCCGTGCGCGGGCGTGTCGATCTGGTCAATCGCGAGGCTTGCGCGCGCTGGAGCACGCTTTGCTTTTGTAGGGCGGCAGGCATTGCGTGAGCGCTTGCACTCGCTGCACGACGTGCTTGCACGACGACGTCAGCCTCGGGCGGCCACGTCAGCGCCATCGCTTCGGGGAATGTACGCAGTTGCCGGCACCTGCGCACGGCCACGAGATCCATGCAGCAACTGGTCGCCACTCGCAACGTTTTGCTAGCCTGTCGCGGTTCTCACGCACCGCCTTCGGGGTGGCGCGTGCATGTGGTCTACGTCCTTCTGGAGTGTGTCGATGTCGCGTTGCTCGCTGGTTGTGCTCGGTGTGATCGGTCTGTTGGCGCCACTGCTGGGCAGTGCCGCCGAGGGCGCGCCGCAACGTCTGTCGATCGCCGACGTGCAGGGCGAAGATACCCGTAGCCCCCACGACGGCCGTGTGGTCGACGTCGAGGGCATCGTCACCGCCGATACGCGTGCCGGCCTGGCGGGTCTGTTCGTGCAGCAGCCCGGCTTCGAGCCGCGGCGCTCGCACGGCCTGTTCGTCACCGGTGCCGGCAATGCCGAGGTGGCCGTGGGCGACCGCGTGCGCATCGTCGGCACCGTGCGTGAGGTATCGGCAGGTGGCGAGGCGAGCCTGACCACGGTGGATGCCAGCAGCATCGAGCGACTGGCCAGCGGCCAGCCGGTGCCGGTGCGCATGCTCAGCGGGCCGCCGGCCAACTGGGAAGCGCTGGAAGGCGAGCACGTACGCATCGCCGCGTTGACGCTCAATGGCAGCGATCGCCTGGACACCTATGGCGAGTTGGTCGCCGCGTTCGGCGGGCGCTTGTGGCAGCCAAGCGAAGTGGCCGCCGCCGGTACCCCGGCCTTCGCGCAGGTGGAGGCCGACAATGCCCGTCGCCAGGTATTGCTGGACGACGCACGCAATGGCCGCAGCCCCAAGACGGTGGCCTATCTGCCGGCCGATCCGGTGCTGCGCAGTGGCAGCCTGCTCAAGTCGGTCGACGGTATCGTCGACCAGCGCTACGACGGCAACTACCGCATCCAGGTCCTGAGTCCGTTGACGCTGCCGGCCATGCCGACCGCGGTGGCGCCGCAGGTGGGCGGCGATCTGCGTATCGCTTCGTTCAATCTGGAGAACTTCTTCAACGGCAATGGCCGCGGCGGCGGCTTTCCGACCAAGCGCGGCGCGAGCACGCACGAACAGTTCCAGGCGCAGCTGACCAAGCTGGTGTCCACCATCGTGCCGCTGCGCGCCGATGTGGCCGCGTTGATGGAGCTGGAAAACGACGGCAATGGCGCCGATGCGGCGGTGGCGCAACTGGTCGCCGCGCTCAACGCGGGCGACAAGGACAAGGACTGGCAGTTCGTCGACACCGGCAGCGGCCCGGGCGACGACGCGATCCGGGTCGGCATCGTGTACCGCAGTTCGCAGGTCACTCCGGTCGGCAAGCCGGCCACGCTGACCGGCGGGCCGTTCGACAGCCACAGCCGGGTGCCGCTGGCGCAGGCGTTTCGCAGCACCCGCGGGGCGACCTTCGTGGTGGTCGCCAATCACTTCAAGTCCAAGGGCTGCGGCAGTGCCAGCGGCGCCGATGCCGACCAGCGCGACGGCCAGGCCTGCTGGAACGCGACCCGCACCGAATCGGCCAAGCGCCTGCACCAGTGGCTGCAGACCGACCCCACCGGCGCGCAGACCAGGCTGGCCGTGCTGCTGGGCGATTTCAATGCCTACGCGATGGAAACCCCGATGCGCAGCCTGCGTGCCAGCGGCTGGCAGGACGCCTTTGCGGTGGCTGGTGTCAAGCAGCCCTACAGCTACGTCTACGATGGCATGAGCGGGCGGCTGGACCACGCCCTGCTCAGCCCGGCGATGGCCAAGCAACTGCGCGGCGCGGTGGAATGGCATATCAACGCCGATGTCATGGACGACGCCGGCTATGCCAAGCGCAACCTGCCCGGCCCGTGGCGCAGTTCCGACCACGACCCGGTGCTGCTGGGTTTTTCGCTATAGCGCGCTATCTGGCGCACCTCCCGGCGCGGCGGCGCAGCCGCAGGTTGAGCAGGTGCGTGCCGGCCAGCAGCAGGCTGCCGGTCACCGTGATCGGGGTTTCCCAGCTGCCGTCGGCAACCCCGCTGGCGCCCAGCACCAGGCCGGCCAGGCCGAAGACCGCCAGCGCCCACACCGGCGCGGGCAGCGCATGCCGGCGATGGCTGCTCCGCAACGCGTAGCCGCTCAGCGGCACGGCAGCCGCGGCAAACACCACATGCACCCATTCGGCTTGGCTCCAGGCACCCAGTAGCGGCAATGTGGCGGCCAGTAATGGCAGGGCCAGGCAGTGCAGCAGGCACAGGCTGGATAAGGCGATGGCCGAGTTGTCCAGCACGGAAGCGGTAACGCGCATCGGGGGGTGTCCTGTCGAGCGAGTGTTATATAGTAACACTTCCATTCCAGCCAGGCCCTCAGGATGTCCCTGTCCCCCAAGCGCGATTCACGCCTGCCCGTCACCGTGTTGTCCGGCTTTCTCGGCGCCGGCAAGACCACCTTGCTCAACCGCATCCTGCATAACCGCGACGGCCTGCGCGTGGCGGTGATCGTCAATGACATGAGCGAGGTCAACATCGACGCGCAACTGCTGCGCGAGGGCGGCGCGGCCTTGCGACGCACCGAAGAGACGCTGGTGGAATTCAGCAACGGCTGCATCTGCTGCACGCTGCGCGACGATCTGCTGCAGGAGGTACGCAAGCTGGCCGAACAGAAGCGCTACGACTATCTATTGATCGAATCGACCGGCATCGCCGAGCCGATGCCGGTGGCGGCCACCTTTGCGGTGCGCGATGCCGACGGCTTCAGCCTTGCCGACATCGCCCGGCTCGACACCATGGTGACGGTGGTGGACGGCAGCCGCTTCCTGCAGGATTTCGGCTCGGCGGCCACATTGGCCGAGCTTGGCCAGCAAGCCGGCCCGGACGATACCCGCGGGCTGGTGCAGTTGCTGGGCGAACAGGTGGAATTCGCCGACGTGCTGGTGATCAGCAAGTGCGATCAGATCGATACACGGCAGCTGCAACGCCTGCGCGCGGTGTTGCGTGCGCTCAATCGCGAGGCGGCGATCGTCGACGCGGCGCACGGCGAGGTGCCGCTGCGCCAGCTGCTCGACACCGGCCGCTTCGATTTCACCCGTGCACAGCTGGCGCCGGGCTGGATGCAGGAACTGCGCGGCCAGCACACGCCGGAGACCGAGGAATACGGCATCAGCAGCTTCGTCTATCGTGCGCGCCGGCCGTTTCACCCGCAGCGTTTCGCGCGCATGGTGCAGGGCGGGCTGCCGCAGGTGATTCGCAGCAAGGGCTTTTTCTGGCTGGCCAGCCGCATGGATTGGGTCGGCGAATTGTCCAGCGTGGGTGGCGCGACCCAGACCAATGCGGCCGGTTTCTGGTTCGCCGCACGCCATCGCGTGGATGCGCACGCGATCGGAGAGCCGCTGCAGACCAGCATCACGCCATTGCCGTACACCGATATCGGCTGGCAACGTCAGCAGACCCGGTGCTGGACCGCGCCGCTGCCGCACTTGCACGAGGTCGGCGATGCCAGCGAATACGCCGCGATGCAGCGGCTCTGGCACCCGCTGTGGGGCGACCGTCGCCAGGAGCTGGCGGTGATCGGCGTGGACATGGATGCACCGCGCACGCGCGCAGCGCTGGATGCGTGCCTGCTCAGCGACCAGGAACTGCGCCAGGGCCCGGCGCAATGGCAACTGCTGGACGATCCGTTTCCGCACTGGCAGCGTTGAAGCTGCCGCGCAACGCGTGCGCGAGTTGCGCACGCCCTGCGCGACCGCATGCGTGCTGCGTCAGCGCGAACCCCAGGCAATCAGTGCGATCGCCAGCACTGCCAGGGCCAGGCCCACGCGCGTCCAAACGGTGGTGCGCTCGCCGAACACCGCAATGCCGACCAGCGCACCGAGCACCACCACGCCGATGTTCATCGTCGCAAACACCGTTGCCGGGCTATGCGGCAGGCGTTGGTGCGCGCGCACGTAAAACAGGATGTTGCCGAAGTTGAGTACACCCAGCAGCAGGCCGGCAGCGATGCTGCGCAGATGCAGGCGATGGCCGCGCCGCGTGCGCGCCAGCTGCGCGACCAGCAGCAACGCGAATGCAATCGCAAAGCACAGCGTCAATGCGGTAAGCGATGGCGTGCCGGAAAGCGCGATGATCTTGAGCAGCACATCGATCAGCGCGAAGCCGGCCCACACGCCGAGCAACCACGGCCACGCGCGCGCGCGGTTGTCGGCGTTCGATGCGGGCTCGACCGCAGTGGTAGCACGCGGGCGCTGCGCGATACCGACGATTGCCAGCAGCCCGACACCCAGGCCGGCCAGCTTCCACGGCCCGGCGGTTTCGCCAAAGACGCTGAAGGCCGCCGCCAGCGACAACAACAGCGACAGACGTTGCGCCACATCGGTGCGCACGATGCCGGCCACGCCTATCGAGCGTGCGAGCAGCAGGAAAATACCCGGCAACGCGAACGCAAGCCCCAGCAGCGCAAACCACGGCGTGGCCGGCGCGCCCAGACTGGCAAACGAGGGCTTGAGCAGTGCAACAGCCAACACGCTGGCGGTAGCGTAGTTCCAGGTAATGGCCTGAAACACATCGATATCGCGGCGTGGCGCAAGCTTCAGCAACACCGACACCAGGACACTGCAAACGACGGAAAACAGCAGGAAATGCATGGGCAACGCAACGAAGTGTGCAGGCAGGGCGATGAACGCGGCCGGCGGGGCGGCTATTATGACGGCATGTCCAATCCCTTATTCCCCACCGAAGCGGCTGCACTGACGTTGGACGGGCCGGTCGGCCCGCTCGAGGTTGCGGTCGATCTGCCCGAGCCGGACGTTGCCGTGCAACCGGTCACCGCCATCGTCTGCCACCCGCTCTCCACCGAGGGCGGCAGCATGCACAACAAGGTCGTCACCATGGCTGCGCGCGCGCTGCGCGAGTTGGGGATCACCGTGGTGCGCTTCAATTTCCGCAGTGTCGGCAACTCGGCCGGTGCGTTCGACCATGGCGATGGCGAGCAGGACGATCTGCGTGCGGTCGCTGCATGGGTGCGCAGCCAGCGCCCCGGCGACACGCTGTGGCTGGGCGGTTTCAGCTTCGGGGCGTATGTGTCGTTGCGCGCCGCCGGTTCGCTCGAACCGCAGGTGCTGATCTCGATCGCGCCGCCGGCCGGGCGCTGGGATTTCAGCGATGTGCAACCGCCGGCGCAGTGGCTGGTGATCCAGGGCGATGCCGACGAAGTCGTCGACCCGCAGGCGGTGTATGACTGGCTGGACACCCTGGAGCAGCCGCCGGAGCTGGTACGCATGCCCGACACCAGCCATTTTTTCCACCGCAAATTGATCGACCTGCGCGGTGCGATCCAGCATGGTGTCCGGCGCTGGTTGCCGGCCACCCTCTGACCGCGGCAGGGCCCATGCGTATCGCCCGGCGATGCGCCGTTGAGCGGGCAAGGCAGCAGCCGGCCCGCGGAGAACACGATGAGTGAGATGACCCCGTCGCAGCGCTACGCCGCCGGCGTACAACGCGGCGACTGGCGCGCCGATCCCGCGCAGCAGGCGGCCCTGGCGGAACTGGACCGCATCCACGAGGCATTGGTGGACAGCGCGCAGGACGGCTGGCTGGACCGGCTATCGGCGTTCTGGAAGAAGCCCGAGCCGGTGCGCGGCCTGTATTTCTGGGGTGGGGTGGGGCGCGGCAAGACCTTCCTGGTCGACCTGTTCTACGACGGGTTGCCGATCAAGCAGAAGTACCGCACCCATTTCCATCGCTTCATGCGCGGAGTGCACGAGCAACTGCGCGAGCATGCCGGGCAAAGCGATCCGCTTGCCAAGATCGCGCAACAGTGGCGCGAGGATCTGCGCGTGCTGGTGCTCGACGAATTCTTCGTTACCGATATCGGCGATGCAATGTTGCTGGCGCGCCTGCTGGAACGCCTGTTCGCCGAAGGTGTGACCCTGGTGACCACCTCCAACACCGCGCCGGAAAACCTCTACGCCAACGGCCTGCAGCGCGACAGCTTCATGCCGGCGATCGGTCTGCTGCAGAAGTTCTGCGTGGAACTCTATGCCGAAGGCACCGAGGATTACCGCATGCGCGCGCTGACGCGCTCACCGGTGTATCGCGCACCCCTGGATGCGCAGGCCGATGCGTGGCTGACGCAGCGGTGGGGCGAACTGAGCGGACATTCCGAGGCGCGCAGCGGCAATATTGAAATCGAGGCGCGCAAGATTTGCGTACGCGCGCGCGGCAAGAGCATTGCCTGGTTCGATTTTGCCGCGCTGTGCGAAGGCCCGCGTGGCCCGGGCGATTACATCGAGATAGCGCGCGAATTCACCACCGTGTTGCTGGGCGGCATTCCGCACTTCGACCGCATGAACGAGGACGCCGCGCGCCGCTTCGTCAATCTGATCGATGAGCTGTACGACCGCCACGTCAACCTGGTCTGCACCGCGCAGGACGCACCGCCTGCGTTGTACAGCGGCCAGCGCCTGGCCGGCGCGTTCGAGCGTACCGCCTCGCGCCTGATCGAGATGCAGAGCGCCGAGTATCTGGCGACCGCGCATCGGGCGTAGACGTGCACACGCGGCCCGGCCCGCGATTCCACAGGCCGTCGTGACCGATCGGGACGGCGGCATGGACCAGGTTGGCGACGATGCCTGGTGACACGACAGATAAAATCGCTTGCAATTAAATTGCGCGCAATGTAAATTGCAGCCATGGACACCGCCACAGCCACCACCGCCCGGACCAATGCGCTGCTGCAACTCGACAACCAGCTGTGCTTTGCGCTGTATTCGGCCAATCTGGCGATGCACAAGCTCTACCGCGGGCTGCTGAAGACGCTGGACCTGACCTATCCGCAATATCTGGTGCTGCTGGTGTTGTGGGAAACCGACGGCCGCAGCGTGTCGGAGATCGGCGAGCGCCTGTACCTGGACTCGGCCACGCTGACCCCGCTGCTCAAGCGGCTGCAGGCTGCCGGACTGGTCACCCGCACCCGCGCCGCCAGCGACGAGCGTCAGGTGATCATTGCGCTGACCGATGCCGGCCGCGCACTGCGCGCCAAGGCCGGCGCGGTGCCGGAGCAGGTGTTGTGTGCCTCGGCGTGTTCGTTGGACGAGTTGCGTCAACTCAAGCAGCAACTGGAGACGTTACGCTCCGGCCTCGGTGCGGGGTGAGTCGATCCAGCGTTGCCTGTATGTTTCCTAAAAATATCGCACACGATTTAATCGCCAACTATTCAGCTACATCACGCGCTGACAGCGCTCATTCTGGAGAACCACCATGGCCTCACCTGAAAAAGTCCTCTACACCGCCCTCGCCACTGCCACCGGTGGCCGCGAAGGCCGTGCCGTGTCTTCCGACAAGGCGCTGGACGCCAAGCTCTCCACGCCGCGCGAATTGGGCGGCGCCGGCGGCGACGGCACCAACCCGGAACAGCTGTTCGCTGCCGGCTACGCAGCCTGCTTCATCGGCGCGATGAAGGCGGTCGCGGCGCAGGACAAGCTCAAGCTGCCGGGCGACGTGAGCATCGACAGCAGCGTCGGCATCGGCCAGATTCCAGGCGGCTTCGGCATTGCCGTGGAGCTGCGCATCGCAGTGCCGGGCATGGACCAGGCCGAACTGCAGGCGCTGGTCGACAAGGCCCACCAGGTCTGCCCTTACTCCAACGCGACCCGCGGCAACATCGACGTCACCCTGACCCTGGCCTGATCCACGCCAGCATCACCACGCGCAATACGTGGTGGAGTCACAAACGGCCCGGCGCCTGCGTCGGGCCGTTTTTTGTTGCAGCAGCAGGAGCGCTGCCCTGAAGAAAACAGATAGTCGGCGGCGCTGTGCCAGCGTGACCTGGCATGGATGCAAGACACGCCAACGAGTCGATGCACCCGCGTCCGGGCGCGCATGCACGCGCTGGCGATGGGCGTCACCGCGCGGCACACTGTTGCGATGACAGTGCCTGCTTCTGCGATCCCGATCGGATTTTCCTGCGCATGAGCGCAACGCGTCCGACCTTGCTGCTGCTCCCCGGTCTGCTCAACGATGCGCAATTGTGGCAGGCGCAGCGCGTGGCCCTGGCCGAGGTTGCCGACTGCGTGGTCGGCGACATCACCCAGGGCGAGCGCATGCGCGCGCTGGCGACGCAGCTGCTGGCGCAGATGCCGCCGCGTTTTGCGCTGGCGGGGTTTTCGTTGGGCGGCTACGTCGCGCAGGAAATCCTGCGTATCGCGCCGGAGCGCGTGGAGCGGCTGGCCTTGCTGGATACCTCCGCACGTGCCGATTCGCCCGAGCGCGCGGCGCAACGGCGCGCGCAGGAAGCGAGTGTGCGTGGCGCCGGTGCCTTCCACGGATTCGGCGAACGGCTGCTGCGGCACTACGTGCATCCCTCGCGCTGGCAGGACGAGGCCTTGCTGGAGCGGGTGCGTGGCATGACCCAGGGTCTGGGCGTGGAGGTGTTCCTGCGGCAGAACCGGCTGGAGCGGGAAGACGGCCGCGCGCTGCTGCGCGCCTATGCCGGCCCGCTGCTGGTGCTGTGCGGCCAGGACGATGCGATCACCCCGCCTGCCTTGCACGAGGAAATGGCCGCACTCGCAGTGCAGGCGCGTCTGGTGCAAGTGCCTGCGTGTGGCCATCTGTCGCCATTGGAGCAGCCGCAGGCGGTGTCGGATGCATTGCGGCAATGGCTGCTCGCCTGATACAGCGACAACCGAGCCGGCGTAGCCATGCCTGCCGCCGTGCGATCGCCATGCGGCGGGACGGCATCAACCAGTGCGCGATGAGGGGCTCTGAAGCAGCGGTCCTGGGAAGGCGATCAGCGCGCCGTCGGCTGCTGCGCAATGCCTGCATTCATGCATGCATTGCGTCATACCCAGTCACGGCAGCCATCTGGCCGAAGCGACTCGTTGGGCTGCTACGACGGCGTGCAAGTCCGCATGTGCTGCATCGCCGCCGTCACCGCGCGGCCGTCGCCACAACGCTGTTGGACACCGGCGCATCCGCGTCGTCTTTCTGCCGGTGCGTGTTGAGTTCGAGCATCTGCAGCCGCTGCCCCTGGAAACGATATTCCAGCGCCTGCTGCACTCCATACAGTGCCTGCGCCTGCGTGCACAGCGTCTGTGCCTGTGCTTCCAGCGCCTGGCTGCGTACCTGCATCTGCTGCTCCATGCGCGCATCCAGTTGCTCCCCGCGTCGCTCCAGCTGCGCAGCGCGTCCGGTCATCACCGTCCACATCACGCTGCGGGCCAGGCTGCCGGCCAGGTCGTCGGCAGCGCGTCCGACACTGGCTTGGAAACGTTCGTCGAACAGCGCCTGTTCCCAGCGCCCACGCCCCAGCGTGGCATCGACCTGCGCGAGTGCGGTGCCGCGCAGCCGCTCCACCTTGCGCTCCTGGCGCGCGCTGTCGGTCAGCATCTGCACCACGCCGGCCAGTGCGTCGAAGCTGATGTCGACCACCGAACGGGCAATGGAGGTCACGGCCGGCATCAGCGCGCGTGCGCCCTGTTCGAGTTCGCGCAGGCGTTGCGCGTCGGCAGCGCTGACCGCTTGCGGTTGGCGATCGATGTTGAGTTCGCCACCGTGGAAGAAAATCTCGCGCGGCACGCCTTGCTTGCGACGCAGCCAGATGCCGCCGCTGTCGGCCAGCACATCGTAGGAGGTGCTGACGTCGCATTGCTGTGCGGACACCTGCGGCCTGGCGGTTGCGGCCTGTGCGCTACAGGCCGCCAGCAGCAGGAGCGGCGCCAGGACGGAGCGGATGCGCATGACGGATGCCCGGGAGTGGTGATGCGGCAGCATGGCGCGCGGCTGCACGCCTGGCCATGGGCAGGAAGTCAGGGTGCCGTAGCGGCCTCTTGGCCTCGACGGCGCAAAGCGTGAACCGGGTCGAGCATCGCTGCGCCGACATCCTGCAAACGTTTGGCTCACTTGATTCTCACGGTGTATGGTGTGAATTATGTTGCACAGCAGCATCGGAGCTCGGCAATGCTCGACTCACGCATCGAAAAGGTTGATCTGGCACTCACCGAGATTGCCAAGGACCCATCGGAGAAGGTGGCGCTGTGGCAGTGGGCGTGCCGCGAGATGCTGCACGAGACGCTGATCGGGATGCACCAGCTCTCGCACCTAGCCGGCATTTCCCAGCAGGTTGCCAACGACTGGCGCCCCCCGGTGGACGTGATCGCCCCGGAAAAGCCCTACCTGGCCGCCTCCGCGCTGGCCGACCGCCGTCTGCCGCAGGTGCTCGACGGCCTGGGCAATACGCACGACGACAACGCCCGCGCCACGCTGTGGCGGCTGCGCTACGCCAGCCTGATCGCCGCCACCCTGCAGGGCATGCAGGCACTGGCCGACAAGCACCGCATCGATCGCCAGGCGATGGCGCTGGGGCAGTGAGCTGACAGTACCGGGCAGCCGCAAGGGCTGCGCGGTCGTCCGAGTGGCCAATTCTTTTTCAGAATGCTTGTTTCAATGCCGAACGGCGGCCTCTTCCAGATGCCGCCACGCATGCCGCACGATCCAGCGCGCCTGGTCCCAGGGCACCGACAGCAGCGGTTGATAGTGGTAATAGCCGTCCTGCAGCACGCGATACAGCTGCGCCTCGGTGGCGCGCGGATAGGCCAGATAGATGTCGTAGCCGAGTGTGAGTAGCCGGGCGTAATCGGCGAACGCGTAACCACCCAGATGGCCTTCGGCGTGGACATCGCGCCAGTAGGCGATCTCCGTGGCGAGATCGACGGTGCGGCGGGTCAAGACGGATGCGCTGTGCATGGGTAAGACTCCGTTGCCGAGACTACCCCCTGTGCCCGGCACCGTAGCAGCGCCTGCCGCGTGCAACCAGCACGCGACGACGAGCGGTCGTCGCGGTGGTGATGCCACGGGCCGGACAGTGCCGACCCGTGGCAACCGGGACCTCAATCCCAGTCGGGTGCGATGGCCTTCGGGTTGGCCAGGCGCTGCCCGCGGTCCAGTGCCGCGATCTCGGCCATGTCCTGCGCACTCAACCGTAGCGTCTGCGCCTTGAGATTGCTCTCCAGATTGTCACGCTTGGTCGAGGACGGAATCACCGAATAGCCCTGCTGCAATGCCCAGGCCAGGGTGACCTGCGCCGGCGTGGCGTCGTGGCGCGCGGCAATCGCCTGGATCACCGGATCCTTCAGCACTTCGCCCACCGCCAGCGTCATGTAGGAGGTGACATGGATGCCCTGCTCGCGCAGGAACGCGATCAGGCTACGGTTCTGCAGGTACGGATGCACTTCGATCTGATTGGTGGCGATGGCCTCCGCGCCCAGGATCTCGATGGCCTGCTTGATCAACGCGATGGTGAAGTTGGAGACGCCGATCGCACGGGTCAGGCCCTGCTGCCGGGCCTCGTTCAAGGCTTCCAGGTAGTCGCGCATCGGCACCTGATCCTTGGGCGAAGGCCAGTGGATCAGGGTCAGGTCGACATGGTCGGTGCCCAGTTTGCGCAGGCTTTCCTGCAGGCTGGGCAGCAAGGCGCTGCGGTCGAACTTGTCGACCCAGATCTTGGTGGTCAGATACAGCTCATCGCGCGGCAGACCGGATGCGGCAATGGCCTGGCCGACCTGTTCTTCGTTGTCATAGATCTGCGCGGTATCGACGGCGCGGTAACCCAACTCCAGTGCATTGCGCACCGAGTCGATGACGACCTGGTCCTTGAGACGGAAGGTGCCGAGGCCGAATGCGGGGACTGTCATTGTGTTCCTTTGGTAATCGGGAATGGGGAATCGTGAATCGCAAACGCTGATGTCGTGCGGGGCGCTGTGAGCCATTAGTCCAGTGCGACGACGGCCTTGCCGAAGTTCTCGCCGCGCAGCAGGCTGATCAGGCCCTGCGGGGCGCTGTCCAGGCCGTGCAGGACGTGTTCGCGGTACTGGATCTGGCCGTCGCGCAGCCACTGGCCCATCTCGCGCAGGAAGGCGGGCATCAGGCGGATGAAATCGTGCTGGATGAAGCCGCGCACGGTCAGCCGCTGGCGCAGCACCTGGCCCATGAACTCCAGCAGGCGATCCGGCCCCGGCAAGGCCTGGCCGCGGCTGTTGTAGGTGGCGATCACGCCGCACACCGGGATGCGCGCAAAGGCGTTCAATTGCGGCAACACCGCGTCGAAGACCTTGCCGCCGACGTTCTCGAAATAGATGTCGATCCCGTCCGGGGTGGCCACGCGCAGCTGTTCGGCAAAGTCGTCGGCGCGATGGTCAAGCGCCACATCCACGCGCAGCACCTCGCGCAGGTACCGCACCTTTTCCTCGCCACCGGCAATGGCCACCACGCGCAACCCCTGCAGACGCGCCAGCTGGGCCACGGTGGCGCCGACCGGCCCGCTGGCTGCCGCCACCACCAGGGTTTCGCCGGCCTGCGGCTTGCCGATTTCGTGCAGGCCGGCGTAGGCGGTGAAGCCGGGCATGCCGTACACGCCGAGCGCGGTGCTCAGCGGCAGGGCATCGTCCTTGGGCAGCTTGCGCAACGGTGCGGCGGGCGTGAGCAGGCTGTGGCTCTGCCAACCGCCGGGCAGCACCAGCAGGTCGCCCGGCTGATAGCCGGCATGGTGCGACTCGAGCACTTCGCCGACGGTGCCGCCTTCCATCACCGCGTCGATCTCCACCGGTGCGGCATAGGACGGGCCTTCGTCCATGCGTCCACGCATGGACGGGTCCAGCGACAGAAAGCGGTTGCGCACCAGGATCTGGTCGTGCCCGGTGGGCGGCAAGGCGACGTCTTCAATGCGGAAATTGGCTGCGTTCGGCTCGCCGTGCGGGCGTGAGGCCAGCACGATGCGGCGGTTGGTGATCGATGGCATGGGAATTCCTTGCGGAAAGGGCCGCGCGTACGCGACGGGGGGATACAGCCACGGCGGCGGCTGCGCGCGGGAGGACGCGCGTGGTCGCCTGCGTGCGTGATGCAAGCCGGTGCGTCAGGCTGCGTCGGCCGGCTCGGGGGCGCTTGCGCCATCGAGCTGTGCAATCTGATCGGCGCTCAGCGACAGCTGCGCGGCGGCCAGCACATCGTGCAACTGGGTCACGCTGGTGGCGCTGACGATCGGTGCGGTTAGGCCCGGGCGTGCGATCAACCATGCCAGTGCGATCTGTGCCGGCGTTGCACCGTGGGTGGCCGCCAGATCGTCCAGCGCCTGCAAGATGCGCAGACCGCGCGGATTGACGTACTGCTTGACCACCGAGGCGCCGCGCGCGCTGCTCTTGCCGGCGTCGTCGGCGCTGCGGTATTTGCCGGTCAGAAAGCCGCTGGCCAGCGAGTAGTAGCTGATCACGCCGAGCTCGCGTTCGCGCGCCAGCGGCTCCAGCTCGGCCTCATAGCCGGAGCGGTCGTAGAGGTTGTATTCCGGTTGCAGGCTTTCATAGCGCGGCAGTGTGTATTGCTCGGAAATATCCAGCGCATCGCGCAGGCGCGCGGCGCTGTAGTTGGACGCGCCGATGGCGCGCACCTTGCCCTGTTCGATCAAGCGGCCGAACGCGGCCAGCGTGGCTTCCAGCGGAATCGATTCGTCGTCTTCGTGCGCCTGGTACAGATCGATCACATCGGTCTGCAGGCGGGCGAGCGAATCTTCCACCGCAGCGGCGATGTTCTCCGGCGACAGGCCCGGATGCTCGCTCCATTTGGCCACCTTGGTGGCGATCAGCACCTTGTCGCGCTTGCCGCTGCGTGCGAGCCAGCGCCCGATGATGGTTTCCGACTCGCCACCACGATTGCCCGGCACCCAGCCGGAGTACGCATCGGCGGTGTCGATCAGATTGAAGCCGGCATCGACGAAGGCATCGAGCAACGCGAACGAGGTCGCCTCGTCGGCGCTCCAGCCAAACACATTGCCACCGAACACGATCGGTTGAACCTGCAGGCCGGAGCGGCCTAGCGCGCGGGAGTGGGTCATCACGGTTGCTCCTGATTCGAACTGCCGACAGGATAGTCATGCGTGTCGATGTTGCGTGTGACACCTGCGTGGATTCAGCGTTCCGCAGATCGCCCTCATCGACTCACGTCGTTTGAACATGTGGCCCGGCGCGCCTGGTGCGGCGCGTCATGCGGCGCACCGATCCATGCACATGGCAGCCTTCGGGCCGCATGCTAGGCTCGCGCTACTTTTTCCCGCAAAGGGCGCTGCGATGATCCGCAACAAGCTGGTGTATGCGTGTGTGGTGGGGATGGCAGTGGCGATGAGCGCGCCACTGGCCATGGCAATGAAACCGGCCGATAGCGCCAGCTTGCCGGCGCCCGATGCGGCGTTGCAAAAAGCCATCGACGGCAACTGGCGCGACCGGGTCTACGTGCAGCGCGATGTCTATCGTCATCCGGGCCAGACGCTGGCGTTCTTTGGCATCAAGCCGACCCAGACCGTCATCGAAATCACGCCGGGCGGCGGCTGGTATTCGGAAATCCTGGCGCCGTACCTGCGCGACAAGGGCAGGTATGTCGCCGCGGTGGTCGACCCGGCGGCGGTGCCGGAGGGGCGCGGCCGCGACTCGGCACAACGTGGGCGCGACGAGCTGGAGAAGAAGTTTGCGGCAAAGCCGGAGGTGTATGGCAAGCCGTCGTTCGTTTCCTATGTGCCCAAGACGCCTTCGTTCGGCGTGGACAACTCGGCCGATCTGGTGCTGACCTTCCGCAACGTGCATAACTGGCGTATGGCCGGCAATGCCGAGGCGATGTTTGCCGGCTTCTACAAGGTGCTCAAGCCCGGTGGCGTGCTTGGCGTGGTCGAGCACCGTGCCAAGGCCGACGTGGCGGCCGACGACAAGAGCGGCTATGTCGGCCAGGCGCAGTTGATCGCGATGGCAGAAGCGGCCGGATTCAAGCTCGCTGGCAAGAGCGAGGTCAACGCCAATCCGCGCGACACCAAGGACTATGCCGGTGGCGTATGGACCCTGCCGCCGAGCAACAACCACGACAAGGCCGACGATGCCAAGTACAAGGCGATCGGCGAGAGCGACCGCATGACCTTGAAGTTCGTCAAGCAGTGAGACGCCGCCTGCATGCCGACGCATCGCGTGTCGGCATGCAGGGTCTTGGGCGCTGCCCACGATGGTGCGTCGGTGGTGTCATGACGCGCGGCATGCGATGACGGTGCGATCAGGCGCACGACTGCATAGACGGCGCCGGCAGCGTAATAACGGCCTGCTAGACCGATGCTGCGGCGCTTGCACCCAGCATGCCAGCGATGCGCAACCTCTCGCGAAGCGATACTCGCGGCCTCAGCGTTCAATACCGTTACGGGCAGATGCAGCGCATCACCTGTCGCTCGTGGCGAAACCTCTTTGACCCGGTGTACGACCTCACGCGCCATGTGCGTGCCCTGCAACGACCTTGCGCAACAGGATTGGCATGTTGGTGTTGTTAAACAAACCCTATGGCGTGCTATCGCAATTTAGCGACCGCTCGCAGCCGCCCAAACGCACGCTGGCCGAATTCGGCCTGCCGGCCGACGTCTACGCGGCCGGTCGTCTGGACCACGACAGCGAAGGCTTGTTGCTGCTGACCGACGATGGTGCATTGGCGCATCGCTTGACCGACCCGCGCCACAAGCAACCCAAGACCTATTGGGTGCAGGTGGAAGGCGACCCAGAACCTGCGCAACTGCAGGCCTTGCGCGATGGCGTGCTGCTCAACGACGGCCCGACCCGCCCGGCCGATGTGCGCAGGCTCGATCCGGCACCGCAGCTGTGGCCGCGCGATCCGCCGGTGCGCGTGCGCAAGACCGTGCCCGATGCCTGGCTGGAATTGCGGATCACCGAAGGGCGCAATCGCCAGGTGCGGCGCATGACCGCTTCGGTGGGCCTTCCGACCTTGCGTCTGATCCGCGTGGCGATCGGCGACTGGACCCTGGATGCGCTGGCGCCCGGCCAGTGGCGCATCGAACAATCGCATGGCGCGCGCCCTGGCAGGACGCGACGCTGATCCTGTATTCGGTACAGCAGTCGCTGCACCGCACGTGGCGCTGAGCTCGATGCATTTTGGACGGCGCTGCTTACCGCACCGCCCATGCAGCATGAGCAGCAGGATGGGTAACGCGCGCACAGATGCAACGGTTGCGTGTCTGCGTGGAGGCCGATCCACCCTGCGATGCGGCAAGACGGCGCGGGTCAGGACAAGCGTGGTAATGACAAGGGCGCGTCTAGGGGCAAGCAACGCGATCACACGCGAACGTTAATCTGCACATGCAATGCGGCATTCTTCGACCACGCGAGTGGGCATCGATGGCTTAGCCATTTCATGGTGGCACCGGCCGTCGTCCACAAACAAAAACGCCACGGCGCAAGGCCGTGGCGTTTTTGTTTGTGCCTTGAAAGACGGCTTATTCGATGCCGTCGCTCGGGGTTACTGCACCGCGACGCTGGTAGGCGGCGCGACGTGCGCTGGCATTGCTGGCGTGTTCGCGGTCCAGACGGTGGACGTTGCCGCCGAGCACCTGCTGGTCACGCTGGCGCTTGCGATACACGGCATAACCGATCAGGCCTAGGCCGGCGACGGCCGCGGCCACGGTGACGGCCGGGTTGCGCTTGACCACTTTGCTGACGACCTTGCCGCCGGTGCGCACGGCACCCAGGGCAGCGCCGGTCTTCAGCCATTCGCTGGCGCCCGGACCGAAATGACGCAGGCTGCTGCCTGCATGACGGGCCTGATCGCCCGCGTTGGAGGCGGCGTGACGCAGGTGGTCGCCGGCATTGCCAGCCAGTTCCAGGGCACGCTCCAGGGCGCGTTCGGTGATCACAGTCAGCTTGCTCATTGGAGGCGTTTCCTTTCTGAGTACGTGTGCCGCAGTGTGTGGGCTGGTGCGTATAGACGGTGTTAGCGGTGGCAGGGCTTGTTTGGGTTGCGGTTAAGTAACGATGCGGGGCGACGCTGTGATCGGTGCTTACCTGGATGCAACAGAGGCCTGCCCTGGCCGGTATCGACGTCGACTCCCTTCTCCCGCCGGGAGAAGGGCTTACATCAGGTACCGCGCAGTTTTGCTCTATGGGTTGCAGTCGCAGTCCATGGATCTTCCGGCCGCGCCGCAGGAGCCATTGCATCCCTGCAATTTTTCACCGCCGCTGCGGGCCAGGATGCATCAGGTACCGCGCGGTTTTGCCCTATGGGTTGCAGTCGCAGTCCATGGATCTTCCGGCCACGGATGTCTGGGATACCGCCCCTTCATCTCCTTCCTGACATCCGGATAGGTCGTGATCCAGAAGCTCTTCAAATCCTGGGTCACCTGCAACGGGCGCCCACCGGGTGAGAGCAGGTGCAGGGTCAGCGGAATGCGGCCGTCGGCGATGCGCGGGGTTTCGGCCAGGCCGAACAGCTCCTGCAACTTGACCGCCAGCACCGGCGGTAACGGTTGCTCGGCGTGGTCGAGGGCATAGACGATCTGTCGCTCCATGCCCGAGGGCACGCTGACGCGGGTGGGCGCATTGCGGTCGACCAGCTGGCGGCGGTCCCACGGCAGGGCGGCCTTGAGCGCTTCGCCCAGAGTGGCCTCGTCCAGCGCATCCAGGCGGGTCTTGCCGGCGAAGGCCGGGCGCAGCCAGGTGTCCAGCGTCTCCAGCAACGCCGGGTCGGACAGGTCGGGCAGCGCAAGCTCGGGCATCCAGGCGCGTAACGACTGCAGGCGTGCACGCCATTGGCGCAGGCCGTCGGTCCACGGCAAGGCATCCAGGCCGAGCTGACGCACGGCCTCGGTCAGGGCGCCGGCGGCTTGCGCCGGATCGACGCGGCCGGCCGGGCGGCTGTCGAGCACGATGCGATCGAAGCTGGATTGCCGGCGCGCGACCAGGGCGCGCTTGTCCGCGTCCCATTGCACCAGATCCTGCTGCACGAAGCGCTCGGGCACGCTGCGGCGCAGATAGCCGTCGTCCACCGGCGCGGCGCGCAACAGCAGCGCGTCCTTGGCTTCGTAACGCAGTTCGCTGGCGACCAGC
This sequence comes from Xanthomonas sp. CFBP 8151, assembly GCF_011761885.1. NCBI lineage: Bacteria > Pseudomonadati > Pseudomonadota > Gammaproteobacteria > Lysobacterales > Lysobacteraceae > Xanthomonas > Xanthomonas sp. CFBP 8151. Next base: position 1,007,396 of record NZ_JAASQZ010000002.1, on the reverse strand, counting down.
CAGGGTTCGCCGCGCAGGTCGCTGTGGTCGAACAGGCGCGCGCTGCGGCCGTTGGCGAGCAGGTAGCGCAGCGGGTCGTTGGGGTGGCGTGCGGCGATGCGGTCGGGGAAGGCATGCGAGAGCAGGTCGCCGAGCGCGTGCGCCTCCACGCTGGCAGGCGGGGCGCTGTCGCAGCGCAGCCGCCGTCGCCATTGTTTGGCGGCGCTGTCGATCGCGGCCAGGCCGCTGCGGTTGGCATCGTGTGCGCTGCGGCCTTGCCGGAATGCGGCCAGTGCGCGCCAGCGCGCAGCCAGTCCATCGCCACCCTGACGCAGCGGGTCGCGCGCTTCCAGCAAGGCGGCAAGGTCGCAGGCCAGCGCCACGCGTGTCGCATCGCCGGCCTGCGCCAGCATCGCGGCCAGGCGCGGATGCGTGCCCAGCGCGAGCATGCGCCGGCCCAGCGCGGTGATGCCGCCGCTGCCGGTGAGCGCGCCCAGCCGCTGCAGCAATTCCTGCGCGGCGGCCAGCGCGCCGGCCGGCGGGGCATCGACGAAGCGCAGCGCGGCGCTACCCCAGGCGGCCAGTTCCAGCGCCAGGCCGGTCAGTTCCACCTGGGTGATCTCCGCGCGCCGCTGCGGCTCCAGCCGTTGCGATTGCGGCCACAGCCGGTACGCCCAGCCGCTGGCCACGCGCCCGGCGCGGCCGGCGCGCTGGTCGGCCGAGGCCTGCGCGATGGCGGTGACGTCCAGGCGCGAGAAACCGCTGTTGGGGTCGTAGTGCGGCTCGCGCGCCAGCCCGCTGTCGATCACCACGCGCACGCCGGGCAGGGTGACCGAAGACTCGGCGACGTTGGTCGCCAGCACCACGCGGCGGCGCCCGGACGGGTCGGGTTGCAGCACCTGGCTTTGCGCCTCGACCGACAGCTCGCCGTGCAGCGGCAGCACCTGCATCGCCGGGTCCAGCATGTCCTGCAGCGCGCTGTGCACGCGTGCGATCTCGCGCTGGCCGGGCAGGAACACCAGCACATCGCCCGGATGGGTGGACAAGGCGTGTTCCACCGCGCGCCGGGTCTGCGGTTCCAGCGCTTCGTCGCGGCGCGCGGGAAAGTGCGCGATGTCCACCGGGAAACTGCGCCCGGCGCTGCTCAGGCGCGGCGCATCGAGAAAGCCGGCCAGGCGCTCGCCATCCAGCGTGGCCGACATCGCCACGATGCGCAGGTCTTCGCGTACCTGCGCCTGCACGTCCAGCGCCAGTGCCAGGCCGAGGTCGCCGGCCAGATGGCGTTCGTGGAACTCGTCGAACAGCAGCGCGCCGACGCTCTCCAGCATCGGGTCGTCCTGGATCAGCCGGGTCAGGATGCCCTCGGTGACGACCTCGATGCGGGTACGCGCGGAGGTCTTGTTCTCGAAGCGGATGCGATAGCCCACGGTCTCGCCGACCGGCTCGCCGAGCTGGCGCGCCATGAACACCGCGGCGCTGCGGGCGGCCACGCGCCGCGGTTCCAGCATCACGATCTTGCGACCGGCCAGCCACGGTGCGTCCAGCAGGGCCAGCGGTACCTGGGTGGTCTTGCCGGCGCCGGGCGGGGCTTCCAGCACCAGTCGCGGATGGGCGGCCAGGCTGTCGCACAGCTGCGGCAGCAGGGGAGAGATCGGAAACGCAGGCTCGGTCATGCGCGGGAAGGATACGGGCACGCCACAGATGGCGCGATGGTCGGGCCGTCGGGTGAAGCCTGTCAGGGAATCCGGAAGTGCTATTACCTTTTGGGCATTCAAGGCTGACTTTGGCGCGGGCGCTGCTTCAGATCGGCGATACGCAGGTCGATAACCGGTGTAATCCCCGATCTGGATGCACCATGTCTGCTGCCACCCCGAAATTCGTCAGCCTGCAAAGCAAGCTGCTCGGCGCGCTCGCGCTGGGTCTGTCGGTCATCCTGCTGTGTGCCCTCGGCGGTTTGGGCACGGCGTGGCTGAGCCTGTCGGGCAGGGTGCCGCCGGAGGTGGGACAGGCCTCCAGCAGCGAAGAGATCACCCGCGATTTCCGCCTGCAGGTGCAGGAATGGAAGAACGTGCTGATCCGCGGGCGCGATCCGGCGCTGCTGGACAAGCACCTGGGCGCATTCCGCGAGCAGGGCAGGAAGGTGCAGGCCAGCACCGAGGCGCTGGCCAGGGCAACCCGGGACCCGCAGGCGCGCGCGCTGGCGCAGGACTTTGCCAAGGCGCATCTGACCTTGCAGCGCAATTACGAAGCGGCGCTGGGCAAGTTTGCCGAGGCCGGTTACGACACCCAGGTGGGCGACCAGCTGGTCAAGGGCCAGGACCGCGCGCCCAGCCAGACGCTGGAAGCGCTGGTGAAACGCAGCAAGACCCTGGCCGATGCGGCGGTGCTGGCCAGTTCGCAATCGGCGCAGCACAAGCTGGTGCTGTCGGCGGTGGCCACGATCGCTGCGGCGCTGTGCCTGGTGGCAGTGCTGGGCTGGTGGATTCGTCGCTCGATCGTACGCCCGATCGAAAACGTCGCACGTGCGGCACGCCAGGTGGCGGCTGGCGATCTGTCGGCGCGTGCAGCAGTCAGCAATCGCGATGAAATCGGTCTGCTTGGCCAGGCCATGGGCCAGGTGGTCAACACGCTCACCGATGTCTCCACCGCGCAGGCCGACATGGCGCAGCGCCACGAGGCCGGGCAGATGAGTTACCGCATGGATGCGCAAGCCTTCCCGGGTGCATACGGCCGCATGGTCGACGACACCAACGGCTTGATCGGCGCGCAGGTCGGTCTGATCGGCGACATGCTGCAGGTGATGCAGCATTACGCGGTCGGCGACATGTCGGTGGACATGCCGCGTCTGCCGGGCGAGAAAGCGCAGATCACCGAGGCGATGGACACCACCAAGCGCAACCTGGCGGCGATCAATGGCGAAATCCGTGGCCTGGTCGACGCGGCGGCGGCCGGCGACTTTGCCACGCGCGGCAATGCCGAGGCCTATCAGTTCGAATTCCGCGCCATGGTCAGCGGCGTCAACGGCCTGATGCAGAACGTGGACCAGAATCTGGCCGAGCTGTCGCAGCTGCTCAAGGCGATCGCCGATGGCGACCTGACCGCGCGCATGCATGGCAACCAGCAAGGCGTATTCGCGCGCATGCGCGACGATGCCAACGCCACGGTGCAGCGCCTGACCGATATCGTCGGCGACATCACCGTGGCCGCGCAGACCATTCGCACCGCCTCGGCGGAGATTGCCGCCGGCAACAACGACCTGGCGCAGCGCACCGAACAGCAGGCTGCCAACCTGGAAGAAACCGCTGCCTCGATGGAAGAACTCACCTCCACCGTGCGCCAGAACGCCGACACCGCGCAGCAGGCCAGCCGCGGCGCGCAGGCGGCCGCCGAGATCGCCGGCCGTGGCGGCGAGATGGTGGCCAGCGTGGTCGACACCATGGGCGAGATCGAGGTGTCGTCCAAGAAGATCGCCGAGATCATCAGCGTCATCGACGGCATCGCGTTCCAGACCAATATCCTGGCGCTGAACGCGGCAGTGGAGGCGGCGCGTGCCGGCGAACAGGGCCGTGGCTTTGCCGTGGTCGCCTCGGAAGTGCGCGCGCTGGCGCAGCGTTCGGCCGGCGCGGCCAAGGAGGTCAAGCACCTGATCGATGCCTCGGTGGACAGCGTGGAGCGCGGCAGCGCGCGCGTGGATCAGGCCGGGCAGACGATGCAGCAGATCGTGCAGTCGGTGCAGCAGGTGACCACGTTGATTGCGGAGATTTCCGCCGCATCGCGCGAACAATCCTCCGGCATCGAGCAGGTCGCCCGCACCGTCAACGACATGGACGAAACCACCCAGCGCAATGCCGCACTGGTGGAAGAAGCCTCGGCCGCGGCACGTGCGATGGAAGAGCAGGCGGTGGAACTGAGCGAAGCGGTATCGGTGTTCCGTCTGGATGCACGTCGGCCGCCGCTGGCGGCTGCGGCTTGATTGCGTGAGGCGTTGTAGCGACCCAGGTGCAGATGCTTGAATCAAAAAGCCCGGTGCGTCGAGGGCGCGGTGCCCTCACCACCTGCGGGACACGTCATGCATCCGTCCGTGGAGGCTCCTTGGCGGCCTCCGTGCCGCCAAGGGTCCCGTAAGCGGCGGGGACGCCGCACCGGGCTTTGGTCGATGGGCGCGTGAAAACCTGGTTTTGCTTTGGGGTGCCGAGAAGTTTGAGATCGCTTCGTTCAAGGCTTGCCTGTTGCTCGAATTCGATTGAGGGGCCAACTGGACTCCCACAATCCGAACAACGCACGTCGTGCATTGCTTGCACCAAGCACACCGACCATCTCGCTTGGTCCTTGCCCGCCTACCGTCGCGGGACCTTACGCGGCATGGATGCCGCGTAAGAGCCTACACGGACGTACTTGCGGCGTGTCCTGCGAGGGTGGGCGGGCAAGGACCCTGCAACCAAGCCGCAGATCGACCGCTCCAGATCGACCGCTCCACGATCGCTCTATCCGCACCATCCAGTCACTTCGAGACACACGAAAACTGCGCTAAAAACCTGCGGATTCAAGTCGCAGCGTCGTCGGACGACCAAGTCAGGCCAAACCAGGCCGACCTCAGTATCCGGGCATCAACCCGCTTCGCGCATCCGCGCGGTCAGGCCCTTGAGGAAAGCGCGCAGCAACTGGTCGCCGCAGGGGCGAAAATTCTTGTGGCCGGGCTGGCGGAACAGCGCGGACAGTTCCGGCTTGGACAGCGGGAAGCCGGCGCTGGCGAAGATGGCGTGCATGTCCACGTCTTTCAGCTCGAAGGCCACGCGCAGTTTCTTCAGCACCAGGTTGTTGCCGACGCGGGTTTCCAGCGGGCGCACCGGCTGGCTCTCGTCGCGGCCGCGGAAACGCAGCACCAGGCCATCGAGGAAGCGCGCCAGCATTGCGTCGGTGCAGGGCTCGAAACCGGGCTCGTCTTCCTTCTTCAGCCAGGCCTGTACCTGCGGCTTGTCGAGCGCGAACTCCGGGTCGGCCAGGTGGGTGATCTCCACCACCTTGTCGTCGCTGAGGTCGAGCATGTAGCGGATGCTGCGCAGTACATCGTTGTGGATCATGACAATTCCGGGGCCCCGGCCTGTCGCCGGAAAGGCGCCATTCTACGGGGCCGATGCGGAACGCGGCGTGTGCCCCACCGATCCGTTGCCGAACCGGCGGCCGCTCAGCTGCCGCGATAGGTGGAATACCCGTACGGCGAGAGCAGCAGCGGCACGTGGTAATGGCCGTCGTCGGCAATGCCGAACGCGATCGGCACCTGTTCCAGGAAGGGCGGGTCGGGCAGTGCGGTGCCGGCGGCCCGCCAATAGCCGGCCACCTCGAATTCCAGCCGGTAGCGGCCGGGTTGCAGCGTGAGTGCGGCCAGTTCGGGGCAGCGCCCGTCCTGGTTGGTGACCCCGTCGAAATGCAGCGTGGCGCCGGCGAACAGGCGCAAGGCGATACCGGCGGCGGGGCGGCCCGTTGCCGTATCCAGTACATGGGTGGACAGCGTGCTCATGCCACCGCCTGGGTCGGCTGCGGCCATTGGCCGACGAACTCGGGCTGGTCGTAAGCCAGGTAGCTGTCGACGATGGCCTGGCGGTCGTCCAGGAACAGCTGGTCGGCCACCGCGCGGGCCAGCCGCGGCAGCGCGACCTTGAGCCCGGACAGCGCCGCCGCCGACGGGCCGTGGTTGATCAGCGCCGAATAGTTGAAGGCGAACACCCCGTGCAGCAGTGCGGCATCGTCAGGCGTGCGCGGCAGCAGTTCGAAGCCCGGCCCCAGGTAGGGGTGCGCATCCAGCACCGGATTGGCCTGGCCCGGCGGCGGCTGGTAGCGGTCGCCCCAGCAGGCGATGCGCCCGGACAGCGCGGCCAGTTCCGGGCGCAGTTGCGGGTCGGTGACCAGGCCGGTGGCAACGGCCAGAAAATCGAAGCGGTGTTCGCCCTGTGGCGTGCGCACCACCACCTCGCCATCGCGCTCGGCCACCTCCAGCCATGGCGCGCCCAGGTGCAGCGCGAAGCCGGCATGCGCGCAGGCACGCTGGAAGGTGTCGTTGGTCGGCGGCTGGTTGTGCGCGAAGAAGCTGGCCATCATCCGGTACTTATCCGCATCCGGCAGCGTCAGAAAGCGCGGGATGATGCCGGCCTGTTCCATGTGGCGGAACGGATTGATGCGCGGCAATGCGCTGCGGCGCACGAATACCTCGGCACTGGCGACGCCTTGATCCAGCGCGAAACAGGCGTTGTCGAACGCGGAGGCGCCACCGCCCAGGATGCCCACGCGCTTGCCGGCCAGCGCGGCGAAGTCGATGTGGCCGGAGGTATGCGCATAGCGCTGTGCGGGCAGGGCGCGGCTGATCCAGTCCGGCACCATCCACTGGCCGCCGCCCTGGATGCCGGTGGCCAGGATCAGCTTGCGCGTCAGCAATGGCGCGCCCATCGCCAGATGCAGGCGGTGGATGCCCGGCGCCACATCCGGCTCCACCCGCGCCAGCTGCGTTGCATTGCGCACCGGCAGGCGCAGCACCGCGCGGTACCAGCGCAGATAGTCCATCCAGCTGCTGCGCGGAATCTTGTCCAGCGCGTCCCAGCCGGCGCCGCCGTGCTGGGCTTCCCACCAGGCGCGGAACGTCAGCGACGGCACGCCCAGGTCGATCGAGGTGATCTGCTTGGGCGTGCGCAAGGTCTGCATGCGCGCGTAGGTCACCCACGGGCCTTCCTGCCCGGCCGGGTTTTCATCGATGACCAGCACGTTGTGCACGCGCTCGCGTTGCAGTGCGAATGCCGCACCCAGGCCGCTCTGGCCGGCGCCGACGATGACCACGTCGTACACGTGCCCTGCCGGATGCACGCGCGGCTGCACCCAGGCATCGCCGCCGTGGGCCAGGCGTTGCAGGTCGTGGTGGAGCTCGCGTTCGAGTTGGGCCAGGCTCATGGCAGTGCCTCCAGGCGCAGTTGCACGATCTTGCCGATCTCGGCGAGGGCGGTGGAAATCTCTTCGCTGCGCGAGGCGTCCAGCCGGCGTTCCAGCGCGGCCAGGATGCCGGCCTTGTCGTGCAGCCGCACGCAGATCACGAACGGAAATCCGAAGCGATGGCGATAGGCCTGATTGAGCGCGTGGAAGCGCTTGAATTCGGCTTCGCTGAGCCGGTCCAACCCGGCCGAGGCCTGCTCGGCGGCCGACGCGGCGGTGAGCGTGTGGTCGATCGCCGCCTTGCCGGCCAGCTCCGGATGCGCGCGGATCAACGCAACCTGGTCTTCCTGCGACGCGTCGAACACCACCTGCATCAGCCCGCGGTACACATCGGCGAACGGGCGCCGCCGTGCAGCGCGTTCGACCACCCACGGCGAATGCTCGAACAGCTCGCGGTAGCGCGCCACGAAGGCGGCATCGTCCAGCACGCTGTCGTCGATCACGCTCATGCATGCGTTCCCTGCAGCGAGACATGCGCAGCGACCACTTTCCAGCCGTCGGCAAAACGCACCCAGCTCTGGCTCTGGCGGCCGCGCACGCTGCTGCCGTCGCGGATAAATTCTGCATGCGTGGTGGCGAAGTCGTGGCCGAAGCCGTGCACCTGCACATGCACAAGCCGGCGTTGCGGCGAGCCGCCGCGGCCGATGCGAAAGGCGCGGATCGCATCGATGCCGTACAGCACTTCGCCCACGCCGTAGCGCACCGTGCTGGGTGCGGCGTGAAACAGCGCATCCATTGCGGCGATATCGTCGTGCATCAGGGCCTGCTCGTAGCTGTGGAAGGCGGCGGTCACTTGCGCGATCACCTCGGGCAGGTCGATGGCGGCGCTGTCGATGCTCATGCCGGATGGACCTGCAGCCAATGCCGCGCAATATCGATGCGGCGCGCAATCCAGGCATCGCCGCTGGCCAGCACGTGATCGACAAAACGTGCCAGGGCCGCCGCGCGCGCCGGCTTGCCGACGATGCGTCCGTGCAGGCCGACCGACAGCATGCGCCCGCCTTCGCTGCGCAGTTGCTCGAAGCCATCGCGCAGATAACGGAAGAACGGCTCGCCGTCGGCAAAGCCGTTATAGGCCACGAATTTCATGTCGTTGGCGTCCAGCGTGTACGGCACGATCAACTGCGCGCGGCCGTGGCGATGGTCGTAGTACGGCACATCGTCGGCATAGCTGTCGGCGTCGTAGACAAAGCCGCCTTCCTCGGCGACCAGCCGCGCGGTGTTGGGGCTGGTGCGGCCCTGGTACCAGCCCAGCGGACGGCTGCCGGTGACGCGCGTGTGCACGGCGATGGCCTCGGCGATATGGGCACGCTCGGTGGCCGCATCCACATGCTGGTAATCGATCCAGCGCAGGCCGTGGCTGGCGATCTCCCAGCCGGCCGCGCGCATCGCGGCGACTGCCTCGGGGTTGCAGGCCAGTGCCTGCGCCACGCCGAACACGGTCACCGGCACATGGCGCGCAGTGAACAGCCGATGCAGCCGCCAGAAGCCGGCACGGCTGCCGTAGTCGTACAGGCTTTCCATCGCCATGGCGCGCGCGCCGGGCTGCGCTTGCGCGCCGACCATCTCCGACAGGAAGGCCTCCGAGCCGGCATCGCCGTTGAGCACGCAGTTTTCCGCGCCCTCTTCGTAATTGATGACGAACTGCACCGCGATGCGTGCGCCACCGGGCCACTGCGCCGCAGGCGGGGTGGCGCCGTAGCCGACCAGGTCGCGGGCTGTATTCATGCATGCGGCTCCGCGTGCCAGGCCGCCAGTGCGGCTTCCACTGCCAGCCCTGGTGTGCAGGCGTGGCCTTCGGCGCGCAGCACCGCTTCCAGTGCGGCCAGGGTGATCAGCACCTTGTGCTTCATTGCGTTGTAGCCCATCGCGCCGATGCGCCAGATCCTGCCCTGCAAGGGCCCGAACGCGGTGCCGATCTCGATCTCGAAATCCTCGCGCATGCGCCGGCGCACCGCATCGCTGTCGATGCCGTGCGGAATCACCACGCCGGTGACATTGCTCATGCGGTGCGCATCGTCGCCGAACACCTCCAGCCCCAACGCACGGATGCCGGTGCTCACCGCACGCCCAGCGGCGGCATGGCGGGCGAAGCGGGCATCCAGGCCTTCCTGCAGCGCGACGCGCGCGCATTCGCGCGCGCCGTACAACATGGTGGTGGCTTCGGTGTGGTGATTGAGGCGCTTGTCCGACCAGTAGTCCATGATCATCGCCAGATCGAAATAATTCGAGGCGATGCGCGGCCCGCTGCCGTTGACGATGTCCTCGCGCACGATGCCGCGCTCGACATGCCGGCGCGCGAAGATCGCCTCGGCCGCCGCGTCGGAGACGGTGATCGGCGCCGAGCCGGACGGCCCGCCCAGGCATTTCTGCAAACCGCCGGTGACCACGTCCACGTCCCAGCGATCGCTGGCGATGGGCATGCCGCCGATGGTGGCAGTGGCATCCACGTAACTCAGCGCGCCGGCCGCGCGGCACAGCGCGCCGAGGCCATCCAGCGGCTGGGCCATGGTGGTGGAGGTGTCGCCATGCACGGTAGCGACCAATTTGGGTGCCACGCGCTCGATCGCCTCGGCAATGGCAGCAAGCGGCACCACTTCGCCCCATGGCGCATCCACGGTGTGCACGTCGGCACCGAGCCGGCCCAGGATCTCGGTAAGCAGCAGGCCGAAACGGCCGAAGTTGATCACCAGTACGCGGTCGCCCGGGCTGACCAGCGATACCAGCGCCGCTTCGATCCCGGCGCGCGCGGTGCCGTCGACCAGAAACGTCCAGCGATTCTCGGTGCCGAACAGCGGCCGGTACAGCGCCATCACCTCGTTCATGTAGGTGGTCATTTCCGGATCGAACTGGCCGAGCAGATCGGCCGCCATCGCGCGCAGCACGCGCGGATGCGCGTTGACCGGGCCCGGTCCCATCAACAGCCGTTGCGGGGGATCGAGTTCGCCGAAGGTGTGCAGGTGACGCAGATCAGGTGGCAAGGGGATCTCCCAGGTGTTCGATGAAGTGGCGCATGACCGCCAGTGCGAGCTCGGCATCGGCCGGGGCCACGTATTCGTCCGGATGATGGCTGATGCCGCCAGCGCAGCGTACGAACAGCATCGCGGTGGGGCAGAGCGATGCCATCACCATCGCATCGTGGCCGGCGCCGGACACCAGATGGCGCGGTGCGATGCCTTGTGCGGCCACTGCGTGTGCCAGACGGCTCAGCAACGCCGGCGCGCAGGGGCTGGCGGCGAGTGTCTGCAGCGGATCGATGGTGATGGCAATGCCGCGGAGCGCGCTGATCCGTGCCAGCGCGTGTTCGATCTCCAGCACCGCCGCATCGCGGCTGGCGTCGTCGCCGGCGCGCACGTCCAGCGTGCAGTCCACCCGGCCGGGCACCACGTTGGTGGCACCGGGTGCGACCTGCAGCCTGCCGACCGTGGCGACCAGGTCGTCGCTGCCGGCGCGTGCAATCCCTTCGATCGCCAGCAGGGCCTCGGCAGCGGCGCTCAGTGCGTCGCGACGCAAGGCCATGGTGGTGGTGCCGGCGTGGCCGGCGCGGCCATCGAAGCGCAGGGCAAAGCGCCGCTGCGCCGCGATCGCGGTGACGATGCCGACCGGCAGGCCTTCGGCTTCCAGCACGGGGCCTTGCTCGATATGGGTTTCCAGATAGGCCAGCACGCTGCGGGGCGCGCGTGCGGCCTGCGCTATCCGCGCGATATCCAGATCCCAGTCGGCCAGCGCGGTGGCCACGTCGGTGCCGGCCGCGTCGGTGACCGCCAGCGTGGCGGGGTCGAGCGTGCCGGCGACCGCGCGGCTGCAGAACATCGAGACAGGAAAGCGCGAGCCTTCTTCGTCGCCGAAGGCGATCACCTCGATCGCGAACGGCAGGCGCCGCCCCTGTGCATGCAACGCGGCGACGCATTCGATGCCGAGCAGGACGCCGAGCGGGCCGTCGTAGCGCCCGGCATCGCGCACGCTGTCCAGATGGCTGCCGATCAGCACTGCCGGCGCGTCGGCACGTGCGCCTTCGTAGCGCCCGATCAGGTTGGCCGCTGCGTCCAGCTGCACCTGCATGCCGGCCTGGCGCATCCATTCGCTCACCTGGGCGACGGCGGCGCGGTGCGCCGGGCTGAGCCAGGCACGGAACAGCCCGCCGGGCGTGTCGCTGTAAGGTGCAACACCCAGCGCATCGCAACGGGCGACCGCGCGTGCGCCCGAGCAGTGGATGGAGGAAGTGAGCTGCGCACTCAGCATGGGGCGCGGTGCGGGCGTTGTGTCGCACCGGCGCTGCCAGGACCGCGATGCGACAGGAACCGATGCATGACGCCTCCGCAGGCGGTGTGGAAGGGACGAGGCACGCCGGGCGATTGATTGCCCGGTCGTCGTGGCGACAGGCGCGTGCGCACCGGGCGTCGCAATTGACTATACGAACCGCCCCCGTTACCCCAAAGCGGTTTTTTTAGGGGCACGCGTTGCAAAAAATGCGACACACCGACCCGCACTGCCCGCTGCGTGGCGCCGACCGACGCCGGCGAGCAGCAGATCCAGACGGTGGCGCCGCGCGTTGCGGAAGACCAGGGCGGGGTTGTCTGCGCTCAGCGAATTGCGCGACACGCCCCTCCAGGTACCTTGCGCATCACCGCCCCGCCCACACCGCGTGCGCGGTCCTGTGGCCCAAGCTGCCCAGGCTGCTGCGTGATCACGCTGATATCAAGGTCTCGATCGTGGCCGACAACGGCTTGACCGACGGCTTGTGCATGCGCATCGCCGTTCGTCGTTGCAGCGGTCGAGCAGCGCAGACAACGCGGGATGGACACGTGCCTACAACGTCATCGGAACACGCGATCGCTCCTGCGCGCGGCTTTCGATGAGGCCGCCGCCCGCTCGAGCCGCCGGCTCAAATGCGGCCGTCGAAACCCAGGTCCTGTCGCAATGCGTCCACGCAATAGTCGACGAAGGTACGCACCTTGGCCGAGCCCCGACGACCTTCCACGTAGACCACATGCACCGGTTCCGGTGCGATCTCGAAGGGCTCCAGGATGCAGGCGAGCTTGCCGCTCTGAAGATGTTCGCGGATCTGGTAGGACGGTACCTGCGTCAGTCCCCAGCCCTGCACGGCGGCGGTGATGGCGGCATTGAACGAGGTCACGTGGAGGCGGGATGCCACCTCGACCAGATGCTCGCGCCCATCAATGCGGAACAGCCATCTGTGCGCGCGTTCGGCCGATGAGGTGGAGATGGTGGCGTGCTGCGGCAGATCGTCCGGATGCTGCGGAGAGCCCTGCGCTGCAAGATAGTCGGGCGAGGCGCAGACCATGCGGCGCACGCTGCCGACCGGGATCGCGGTCAGCGACGAGTCGGGCAGTGCGCCAATGCGCACGGCGACATCGATACCTTCGTCCAGTAGCGGCAGCACGCGGTCGGCCAGGATGGCGCGTGCGGTCATCGACGGATACTCGGTGAGAAATCGCGTCAGTACCGGTGTGACATGCAAGGCGCCGAACATCTGCGGGGCTGTCACCGTCAGCAAGCCGCTGGGAAGTGCGTGCACCCCGGCGGCCCTGTTTTCGACATCCTCCAGATCGGCAAGCAGGCGTCGGCAGTCGACAGCGTACTGATGCCCGGCCACGGTAAGCCGCATCTTGCGTGTGCTGCGCATGACCAGCAGCACGCCCAGGCGGCTTTCCAGCTGCGCGACGGTGCGGGTGACCGTTGCGGTTGAAATGCCAAGACGCCGCGCAACGCCGGCAAAGTTTGCCTCCCCTGCCAGTGCGGCAAACAGCGTCATTTCCTGAATGCGGTCCACGTGCGTCTCAGCGTCGGATGTGGCAGCACAGTAACAGCCTGCCCATGCACGTCGCGCGACACCCCCGGCCTGGGGATCGCGTGCGCCTGCGTGCAGCATTGCAGCAATGGCAATGGTGAATTGACCCCCTTGGTGGTTCTCGAAGCTAGCCTGCGCGCCTAGCATGGCCGGCTCTTCATCGAGCTGGGATCTCAATGGATCATTCCGATGCGCTCATCGCAGACAACATCGATAACGCCACAACGGATGTCAGTCGCCGCAACCTGCTGCTGGCATCGTGCATAGGCACCGCGTTCGCACTTGGCGCCGGCGCGCTCGGCGCTACCGAACTTTCCAACAAAGCCAGTGACCTCAAAGAGGACGCCATGCCGATCGACGAAGCACTTCGCGTCAGTTTCCACACGCTACAGGTCGGCGATGTCGACGTGTTCTACCGCGAGGCCGGGCGCAACGATGCACCGGTCCTGTTGCTGCTGCACGGGTTCCCCAGTGCCAGCCATATGTTCCGCGATCTGATGCCGCTGCTGGCAAGCCAGTACCGCCTGATCGCGCCTGATTTGCCCGGCTTCGGCAATACCAAGGCGCCGCCGCGCGGGCAGTTCGATTACACGTTCGACAATCTCTATAAAGTCATTGAAGGCTTCACCGAAGCGTTGGGACTCACCAGCTACAGCTTGTACGTGTTCGATTACGGCGCACCGGTGGGCTTGCGCCTGGCTGCGGCAAATCCGCACAAGGTGCAAGCGATCATCAGCCAGAACGGCAATGCCTATCTGGAAGGTTTCAGCGACCAATGGGGCCCCTGGCAGGCGTACTGGCGTGAGCCGACCGCGGCCACTCGCGACGCATGCCGCGACTCGCTGTCGCCGCAGACCATTCGCGACTGGCAGTACGGTACCGGTGCCGACCCGGGCAGGCTGTCGCCGGATGGCTACACGCTGGACATCGCATACATGGCCCGTCCGGATGCCGAAGAGATCCAGCTCGATCTGATTCTCGACTACCGTAGCAACGTCGCGGCCTATCCGGCCTTCCACGCGTATTTCCGCAAGTATCAGCCGCCGTTGCTGGCGGTGTGGGGCAGGCACGATCCCGCCTTCATTCCGCCGGGCGCGTGGGCCTATCGCAAGGACCTGCCGAACGCCGAAGTGCATCTGCTGGATGCCGGTCACTTCGCATTGGAAACGCATGCCTCGCAGATCGCGCAGTACATCGGCCACTTCCTGGGACGCACGCTCAAGGTGGCTGCGTAGGTACCGTCGCGTGGCTGGTGCTGCTGCCATGCGAGCCGCACCGGTCCAATGCCTACAGCCAACGGAAGACGTTGGCGAGCGCAACGTTGTCAGCAAACGCAAGCACGCTTGGCCGTTGTACGGCCATGGCGTGCTCGTGGGATATCTCCAACAGTCCGATGTGAGATGACAAGCACCTCACACCAAGGTGGAGCGCGCCAGGCTCAATCCGCCGACAGCGATCCCAGGGTGAAGCCGGAGACGGCATTGACCTTGCCGCGCCAGAGCACACCACGGTTGCTGGGCAGGGGCTGGCCGCCGGGCGAGAAGCAACGCGAGTCGATCAGGTGAATGAACTGCGGCGGCCGGCTGCTTTGCTGCGCATCTTCCTCGGTGTCGTAGATGCTGGCGTGGCTGGCAAAGGCGCGACGGATATCCTCTTTTTCTTCCGCATCGCCCGGATAGGCTGCAGAGAATTCCTGCGCAAACGCCTCGAAGTACTGCTTGCCGCTGACCAGCTGGCCGGACACGATGATGCCCTCGACAAACAGCGTGATGCCGAACTGCACGTTCGAGGTGTTGACGGTTGCGACCAGCTTCTGCAGATACCAGTCCAGGCTCTGGCCGTCGAACGCCAGCTTGACGTCTTCCAGGTTGGGTTGATTGTCGTCTAGCTCTGTCATATGACTCTCCTTGGTGGAAGGGTTGATGCGTCTGTCGAAATAAGCGCGGCGAAGTACCTACTCATCGCCCCGCATGCCCAAGAAAGCAAATGCATTCTGTCCGGTGATCGGCGTGGTTGAGTCCGCCATCGTCGCCTTGGAGAGCATGCCCAGAGTCTATGACATGTGCACCTTGTCGGCCTGCCCGGGCTGGAGTCTTGATCCTGTGCGCCCGCCTCTACTGTCCTGCAGGGTGACTGGCGGACCCATAGCTTGATTGGCTGCCAGCAACGTCTGCCCGCCACGCACTCAACTGCAGGAAGCGGCAACACGCCCAACCCTTACCAGCCGGCCACCGCACCATCGGAGCGCGGATCGCTTGCCCCGCTGATCACGCCATCCACCTCGCGCACCAGCGCGCCTGCGTGTCCCATCACCGAGCTGTAGGCGGGCAACAGGTCCACTGCGTGCCCGGCATCACGCAGTGCCTGCACCAGTGCCGGATCAAAGCGGTCTTCCAGCTTGAGTGACGTGCTGTCTTCGCCCCAGGTGCGTCCCAATAACCAGCGTGGTGCGGTGATGGCCTGTTGCAGCGGCACGCCGAAACGGGCGTAGCGGGAGAAGATCGCGGCCTGGGTCTGTGGCTGGCCTTCGCCGCCCATGGTGCCGTAAGCCATGACGCGGCCGTCGTCGAAGGTGGCCAGTGCCGGGTTGAGGGTGTGGAAGGGTTTGCGCCCAGGGGCGAGCGCGTTCCAGCCGTCGGGGGCCAGGCGGAAACTGCAGCCACGGTTTTGCCAGGTGATGCCGGTACGCGGCAGCACCAGGCCGGAACCGAATTCGAAATAGGTGGACTGGATGCAACTGACCGCGCGGCCGTGCGCGTCGATGGCGCCGAACCAGACGGTGTCGCCGGCTTGCGAGGGTTGCGGCCAGGGCCGTGCGCTGCGCATGTCGATGCGTGCGGCGAGCGCATCGAGTGCGGCACTGTCATCGAGCAGCGCCTGCGCATCCAGCGTCATCCAGGCGGGGTCGCCGAGGTGTGCGTCGCGGATCAGGAATGCGTGTTTGCTGGCTTCGATCAGGCCGTGGAGGTGCGCATAGCTGTCGGGCTGTTCGGCCTGCAGGCGATCGAACAAGGCAAGGATCAGCAGCGAGGCGAGGCCTTGCGTGGGCGGTGCGTGGTTGTAGAGGCGCGCGCCATGGATGGCGACCGAGAGCGGTACGCTGGCGTCGGCACGGTGGCTTGCGAGATCGGACGCGCGCAGCGGGCTGCCGAGTGCCTGCAGGTCGGCGGCGATGTCGTCGGCCAGTGCGCCGCGATAGAAACTGTCCAGGCCCTGGTCGGCCAGCCGCTGTAGGGTGTGTGCGAGCTGCGCCTGCTGCAGCAATGCGCCTTCGCGCAGCGGCGTGCCGTGGGGTTCGAAGATGTCCGCGTAGGCGCCGGGTTGCACGCGCAGTTCGTCGCCCTTGCCGGCAGCGATGTGCGCGCCGCCCAGCGTCACCGGCACGCCGGCGCTGGCGTGGTGGATGGCATCCTGCAACAGGCGCTGCAGCGGCAGGCTGCCGCCTGCGTGCTGCAGGGCAAGCGCCCAGCCGGAGACGGTGCCGGCGACGGTATTGGCCGCGCCCGGGCCGCGCCACGGAATGTTGCTGTGGCCGCGATAGAACTCCAGGTTTGCGGCCTGTGCGGCGCGGCCGCAGGCATCGATGGCGTGCACGCGGCCGTCGGGGTCGTGGATCAGCCAGAAGCCGTCGCCCCCGATGCCGGTCATGTGCGGATACACCACGGCCAGGCAGGCGGCAGTGGCGACGGCCGCTTCGATGGCATTGCCGCCGTCGCGCAGCACATCGCGCCCGGCCTGTGCGGCCAGATGGTGCGGGGCCACGACCATGCCGCGGCGTGCGCGCAAGGTGTGCAGCATCAGCGTGTCTCCGGCGGTGGGCTGAAGGCCAGCAGGCCGTCGCGTTCGAGTTGCGCGGCGAGTGCGAACAGGCGGTCTTCGCGGCCGGGTGCGGCGATCAGCTGCACGCCCAGCGGCAGGCGACCGGGGCGCGGCAACGGCGCGGCCAGCACCGGGCAGGCGGCCAGGCCGAGCGGCTGGGTGAAGATCCCCAGGTTGGCGCGTGCGGACACCGGCAGGCCGTCGATCTGGATGGTGTCCTGGTCGATGCGTGGCGCCACGCAGGGGGTGGCCGGCGCGATCAACACATCCACCTCGTCCCAGAGGCGCTGCATGGCGGCGTCAAACCACTGCGCGAAGCGGTGCGCATCGGCCACCGCGCTGGCGGGCAGTTGCAGGCCGGCAAGCAGGCGGTCGCGGGTGGCCGGGTCGAACTGCTCGGCCTGCGTGCTCAGGCCGGCGCGATGGCGGTGGCCGCCCTCGGCAGCGGTGAGCACGAAGGCGGCGGCGCGGGCGCGTTCTGCTTCGGGTAATTCGATGAGGGTGCTGCTGTTGCAGGCGGTCAGCAATGTGCCGAGGCCGGCGTCCAGCTCGGGATCCAGGTTGCGCTGGAACCAGCCGCCCAGGCGGGCGATGCGCAGGCTGCCGGCATTGCACGACGCCAATGGGCGACCGAGCATGACTTCATGGACGCGGCGCAGGTCGGCGATGGAGGTGGCGAACGGGCCGACCACGTCCAGCGCATCGACGAAGCCGAACACGCCATCCAGCGGCAACGCGCCGTGCGTGGGACGCAGGCCGTACACGCCGCATAGCGCGGCCGGGACGCGGATGGAACCGTTGGTGTCCGAGCCCAGCGCGAACGGCACCAGCCCGGCGGCCACTGCGGCGGCCGAGCCGCCCGATGAGCCACCGGCCAGATGGCGGCGATCGTGCGGGTTGGCGGTGGTGCCGTAATGCGCGTTGACGGTGGCGAAGCCGTAGGCGAACTCGTCCATGTTGGCGGTGCCGACCAGCACCGCGCCGGCGTCGCTCAGCCGTTGCACCACGGCCGCATCGCGGCTGGCGGGCGCGCACTGCGCGCGCACGACGGCGCCAGCGGTGGTGACCTGGCCGGCGACGTCGAACAGATCCTTGACCACGAACGGCACGCCGGCCAACGCACCGCCGTCGCTGCCTCCGGCCAGCGCGGCCTGCACGCGCGCGGCATCGGCGGCGGCGCGTGCGGGCAGCAGGCGGGTGATCGCGCGCAATTGGTCGTTGGCCTGGCTGATGCGCGTGAGCGTCTGGGTGGCATGGCGTGCGGCCAGGGTGGGCTGGCCGCGGGTGGTGCTGACGATGGAGTCGATCAGCCCGCGCGGGGTGGTGGTGTCCGGCGCTGCGGGGCGCGGCGCGTTGAAGCTGGCGAGCAGCTGCGCGTGGCCACGCAGGACCTCGGTATTGCGATCGATGCCGGCCTGCCACTGCGCTGGGAGTTGCATGGGGTCACCTGGTTGGGAGCGGGGATTCGCTAGTTGGGATTCGGGATTGGGGCGCCGCAGCCTCATCCGCGCCTCGGGCCGCTTCTCCCGAGGGGAGAGGGGGAAGCGGCAAGCCGACTGCTGGTGGTTGCGGCGCGGTGAGATGGTCTACCAGCAATTGTTCGAACGCCTCGATATCCACCGCGTGCACCACCGTCTGCGCCTGTTCGCCCAGCCCCGGTTGATAGCCCGGCGCCCACGACAGGATGTCGCCGTAGCCGGCATCGAAGGCGGTGTTGGTATCGACGTAGAGCGTCTCGGTCCGTGTCGCCAGCTCGGGGCGCAGCCATACCGCGGTGGCCAGCTCGTCCCACATCGGAAAGCCCGCTTCGCGGCGGCGCAACGCGTGGCCGATGCTGGTATCGGCCGCGCTCATGCGCGCCAGCAGGTCGGGCGTGAGTTCGGTCGCGGTCGATGGATCCACCGGCACCATGGCGATCCTGCGCCAGGGCGCGCGCATGACGATGCTGGCCGCTTCCGGATCCCAGCGGATATTGAATTCGCGGCGTGGCGAGTTGACGAACTCGCGTGCGAATTGCTGGGCGCTGATGCTGTTGCGTTGCTGGCGCGGGTTGAGGCTGCCGCCCATGTAGACCAGCTCGCGCGCCAGCGTGGCGAAGGCCGGATCCAGCGATTGCGCGATTGCCAGATTGGTCAACGGGCCGGTGGCGATGATGCTCACCTCGCCCGGATACTGGCGCACCATGCGCAGCATGAACAATGCGGCCGGCTCGTCGGACGCGCGCACCACGCTGGGATTGCCCAACGGCAGGTCGGGCACCACGTCGTGGGCGTGATACCGCGGCGCGCTTTGCACGGTGTCGCCATCCACCCAGTGCCTGGTCCAGGCACCTTTCCAGACCAGCTTGCCGTAGAGCGCTTCCCAACGCTCGGTGGCCCGTTCGCTGTTGAGCAGCGGATGCACCGGGCCGGGTAGCACCGGGATGTCGGGGTGCCCGGCCAGTTCCAGCAGGCGGCAGCTATGCGCCAGCACTTCGTCGCGCCAGATGTTGCCGCTGACCGCGCTGATGCCCAGCACCTGGACCTCGGGCGACTGCAACAGCAGCAGCTGCGCGGGCGTGAAGCCGTCGATGTCGTCTTCGAGAATGACGCGGCGTCTGGATGAGGTGGCGTGCGGGTCGGTCATTGCGCTTTTGTCGTGGAGGTTTAATACATTGCAACGGCGATGGATCGGAAGTCGCGTTGGTAGGAGCGTGCCTGCGCGCGACGGGGCGTTACCGGTAAAGCCCGTTCGCGCTCGGGCGCGCTCCTACCTGCAACAGCGTGCGCTCGTACAGGGCAAGGTCGGTTTCCAGTTGCCATTGCAGCCGTGCCTTCTCGCTGCCCTGGCGGAATGCGCGACAGGCAGCATCATCGGTTTCGCGCTGCAACGCAGTGGCGCAGGCCTGCGCAGCGCGACCGTCGGCATCCCACAGGCTGGTGCCGGGCAGGAAGCTGTAGGTCAAGCCGTTGCGGGCGAGCTGCTTGAGCGTGGGGTAATCGATGCCTTGTTCCTGCATTGCGCGTTGATATTCGTGGGTCATGTCCGCGCGGGAGACGCCGGCATCGTCGGTGGACAGCACCACCGGCACACCGGCGCGCAGATACATCGCCAGCGGATGTGCGGGGCCTTTGACGCCGAGAATCACATCGTTGCTGGTGAGGTTGATCTCCACCGCAACCTGCTGGCGGCGCATGCGCTGCAGCAGGCCATCGGCGTCGTCTTCATAAGGCAGGTCCACGCCATGACCGATACGGCGTGCACCGGCATCCACCGCCTGGCGGATATGCGAACGCAGTTGCGCCGGCGGCACCAGGCCCAGGGCCAGCTCGCCGGCGTGCAGGGACAGCGGCACGTCGGGATAGCGCGCGGCGAAGAAACGGAACATCGCCATATGCCGCGCGTAATCGGCCAGCGCCACCGGGTTGTCTTCGGGCGCGACGATGTTCAATGCCACCGCGCGGCTGCCGCCGGCGGCGATCAGGGCGTGCGCCAGCGCCATCTGCCCGAACACCATCGGCTGCGGCAACACGCGCAGCACGTAAGGCACGTAGCGGTAGGTGACCCGGCAGCCGGGACGTGCATCGGGCTGGTCGCAGTGCAGCACGCGGCGCACCTGGGCATCGGTGTCGGCAAGCGCGCGTTGTGCGGCCTGCACCAGCGGCGGCAAGGCATCCTGCAAGGCGCGCAGGTTGGCCGCGTCGTCGCCGTCCTTCCAGGGCAGGGACTGCATCTGGTTTGCCGCCTGATCCATCTGCGGCGGATTGGCGATGATTTCCATATAGGGCACGCGGTCGCGTGCGGCCTGCTCCAGCACTGCGGCCACGGTGTCGGCAACCCGCACGCGCACCACCGCATCGAACCTGCCGAAGGTGCCGAAGAACTGATCGTGTCCGGTGGGCTGCGACGGGCTGGGCAGGAACTTGCGCATCGACAAGGCGTCCACCACCCGGCCATACAGCGCGGCATTGCGCGTTGCCAGGTCGCGTGCCGGCTCCTGGCCGTTGCCACACGGCGGCGCGCGCAGGCTCAGGTCGTCCAGTTGCACGCAGGCGCCATCGTCGCTGGCCCACTGCAGGTAGTCCTCGGCATATACCGAACCGGACAGATGGTTGTGCAGGTCGCCGCCCTTGGGCATCGCCTGCAGCCAGGCACGCAGCTGCGCAGGCTGATCGGCGGCGGTGCGCAGCTGCTGCGCCACCTGCTGCTCGCGTTGCTGTGCAGGGGTGGCTTGGCTGCGTGCCTGTGCGGCGGTGGGCAACAGCAGGCATAGCGCCACAATCAGACTGCGATGAACGGTGGACATGCGATGGAGAACTCGGAGAGAAAAAGCGATGGCGCAGTCACGCCGCCGATATGCGAAGCATGCCTTGCAGCGTGGTGGACGGCCAGCGCTGGAGTGGTTTTTTTGCTGGCGCTGAAGATCGTGTTGGTCGCCAGGCACCTGGGTGAGGTTGCAAGACACTTGTGGCTGCATGAGGCAACGCATCACCAGAAATGCCTGCGGATCGACAAGTGCGGTACCTAGTTTTCTTCGCCGTGCCTTGCAGATCCACACGCGATACGCTGCGCAGCGGCACGCTAGTGTTGACTCTCCAGACGAGAGCAACGCACAAACCTCGCTGCAACCACCACGCCGTTTCCGGCACCGGGCACGCGACATATTGCGGAGGCGCAGCGGCGTGCAGGCCGTGACGATCGCTGGCACAACGCCTTGTCATATGCGGCTTAGCGGTCGCATCGGCAGGGTCGCCTGCATAAGTGCATGTCCGCGTTCACGGCATCGCTGCGTATGCAACCGCCGCACACAGACCGCCTCAAAGATCCAGCACCAGCCGCGGCGAGCGGCTACGCGAACAGCACAGCGTGATCTGCCGGTTCTGCGCGTGTTCGCTGTCGCTGAGCACACTGTCGCGGTGATCGGGGGTGCCCGCCAGGACGCCGGTCAGGCAGGCGCCGCACATGCCCTGCTCGCAGGACAGCGGTACCTCGATGCCGGCATCCAGCAAGGCACTGGCGATGCTGCGGTCGGCCGGCACCTGCACCACGCGGCCGCTGGCGGCCAGCTCCACGTCGAAGGTGCTGTCGGCATCGTGGGCGATGCCGGGCTCGGCGGCGGCGAAGTGCTCGCGGTGCAGTTGCTGCGCCGTCCAGCCGTGCGCCTTGGCAAGCAGCATGAAGTGGTCCATGAACGCAGCCGGCCCGCATAGATACAGCTGATCGCGCGCACGCGCCTGGCCCACTTCCTCGGGCACATGCACGCGCGGGCTTTCGCCGCCATCGCTCAGATGCACCTGCACCTGGCCATGCGCGAAACCTTGCTGCAGCCGCTGCCCGAACGCCACATCGGCGTGCCGGCGCGCGTAGTAGTGCAGCACGAAGGGTTCGCCGCGCGCTTCCAGCGCTTCGGCCATCGACAGCAGCGGGGTGATGCCGATGCCGGCGGCCAGCAGGACGTGGCGCTCGCCCGGATGCAGCGGAAACAGGTTGCGCGGTGTGGAGATGCGCAGGCGGTCGCCGGTGCTCAGCTGCTCGCACAGATGCCGCGAGCCGCCGCGCGAGGCGTCGGCCAGCTTCACGCACAGCAGATAGTGGTCGCGCACATGCGGTGCGCTGGCGATCGAATACTGTCGGATCATGCCGTCGGGCAGATGCAGGTCCACATGCGCGCCGGCCTCGAAGGCAGGCAATTCCGCACCCACCGGCTCCAGCCGGATCGCGCGTTGGCGATGGCCCTGGTCGAAGACCTCGGCGACGCGGACCTCGTGCAGCTGCATGGCGTGCTCCTCGGCGGTCAACGGAGGAAGAAGTCGCTGTAGCCCTGGCTGCGCAGGCCGCGGCGGTAGGCGATGGAGCTGCGATCGGCCGGGATATGCACTTCCAGCAGCGGGTCCAGCGGCAGGTATTCGGGGCGCTGCGCCTCGACCATGGCGCGGTCTTCCTCGAACACGCGCAGGTTGAAGGCGTGTACGTCTTCCACCGGCAGGTGGGTGTCGAAGTTGCGCGCGATCGGCACCAGCAGGCGCGTCCTGTGCTTGGACACCGGGCTGGCCGCGTTCATGATCACCAGCCGCTTGCCCGGCACCGGGAAGTGGATGGTGAGGGTGGCGGTGAAGGGCAGATGCACCTCGAAATGGCGCAGCCACTGGAAATCCGGGTCCACGTCCGGCAGCGGCATGTCCACCGAATAATTGGCCACCGCGCTCAGGTAGTCGGCATTGAAGCCGGTCGGCGTCTCGGTGGTGGTGTAGGCCGGCACCTCGCGCTTGTCCGGCTGGGCGAAGGTGGCGGTGTGCACGAAGGCGAAATGCGCCACGTCGATGAAGCCTTCCAGCTGGCGCGCGGCACTGCCGCCGATGTCGAAGGCCGGGCACACGATCTGCTGGAAGCCGTCCTCGTCCCAGCCGGGCATCGGTGGAATCTGCACCTCGGCCGCGCTGACGCCGGCCGGTTTGGCCAGGCACACCCAGATCAACCCGTAGCGCTCGGCCACCGCGTAGGTGTGCAGGCGCATCTTGGCCGGGATGTTCTGGCCGGGGCTGGCGGGGATGTGGTTGCAGCGCCCGCCCGAGCCGAAGCGCAGCCCGTGGTAGGCGCAGACCACGCCGCCGCCATCGGCAGTGCCCATGCTCAGCGGCACGCCGCGATGCGGGCAGACATCGCGCGCGGCCACCAGTTCCTCGCCCAGCCGGTACAGCACCAGCGGCTCGTCCAGCAGGGTGGCCTTGAACGGCGCCTGCCCGACCTCGCTGCTCAGCGCCACCGCATGCCAGTGCTGGGCTAGGCGCTGCCAGTCGGCGGCCTCGAAGGTGCAGTGCAGCGGCAGGGTGGGGACGGCGACATCCATGGGTGCAGTCTCTGGCGTAGGGCGGGAGCGGTGCCGGATTGACTCTAGGAAGCCGGGGGTGTGTTATCAAACATCGATTTTCAGCCAAGCCATTGCAAAAAATGCAACGCCAACCGAGCCCTGCCGCATGCTGACCTTTTCCCGCTTCACCCGTTACTTCATCGAAGTGGCCCGCTGCGGCAGCATCCGCAAGGCCTCCGACGTGCTGCACGTGTCGGCGTCGGCGATCGACCGGCAGATCCTCAAGGCCGAGGAAGAGCTGGGCGCGCAGCTGTTCGAACGCCTGCCGGGCCGCTTGCGGCTGACCGCGGCCGGCGAGCTGCTGCTGGTGGACGTACGCGGCTGGGAGAAGGCCTACGCGCGCACCCTGGAGCGCTTCGACGAGCTCAAGGGGCTGCGCCGCGGGCATGTGGAGATCGCCATGATCGACGCGCTCAGCGAGGGCGTGGTGCCGGCGGCGGTGGCGGCGCTGGTGCAGGAATACCCCGGCATCACCTTCAACCTGTCCACCGCGCGCAACCAGCGGGTGATGGAAATGGTGACCTCGGCCGATGTGGACATCGGCCTGCTGCTGGACCCGGTGAGCAGCGTGGACCTGGAGGTGCGCGCATTTGCCGACATCCCGTTGGGCATTGCGATGCCGGTCGGCCACCCGCTCAGCACCCGTCGCGAGCTGCAGCTGAGCGAAACGCTGGAACACCGCCTGCTGCTGCCGGCCGCCCCGCTGATCGTCGGCGAGCATGCCAAGGTGCTGTACCAGCGCCAGCACATCGACGTGAAGCGGCTGACCCACTGCAACGATGTGCGCACGCTGCGCGGGTTGGTGCGTGCCGGTGCCGGCGTGGGCCTGATGTCGTGGCTGGACGCCGCGCCGGATGTGGCCGACGGCCGCCTGGCATTCGTGCCGTTCCGCCGCCACCTGACCAAGCCGATGACGCTGGCGCTGTGCGTTGCCCCGCAGCGGCAGCTGTCGCGCTCGGCGCTACTGACGATCCAGGCGCTGGCGGCGAAGATCGATGCGATGGTGGTGCCGGTGGTGGAGTAGCCGCTCTGCGAGCGCGGCCAACCCCCACTCGTTACACTTGCCCGGCTCTCCCCACACGACACCGCAGCATGCAGTTGATCGATATCGGCGCCAACCTCACCCACGACTCCTTCGACCGCGACCGCGACGCGGTGCTGCAACGCGCACGCGACGCCGGCGTTGCGCACTTGGTGATCACCGGCGCCAGCCGCGAGCATTCGCCGCTGGCCTTGCAGCTGGCCCAGCAGCATCCCGGATTCCTCTACGCCACCGCCGGTGTGCACCCGCACCACGCGGTGGAGTTCACCGCCGAATGCGAGGCCGAAATGCGCACGCTGCAGGCGCACCCGCAGGTGGTGGCGGTGGGCGAATGCGGGCTGGATTACTTCCGCGATTTCGCCCCGCGTCCGGCCCAGCACAAGGCCTTCGAGCGCCAGCTGCAACTGGCTGCCGACAACGGCAAACCGCTGTTCCTGCATCAACGCGAAGCGCACGACGATTTCCTGTCGATCATGCGCAGCTTCGACGGCCGCCTGGGCCCGGCGGTGGTGCATTGCTTCACCGGTACCCGAGAAGAGCTGTTCGACTACCTGGACCGCGATTACTACATCGGCATCACCGGCTGGCTGTGCGACGAGCGCCGCGGCGTGCATCTGCGCGAGCTGGTGCGCAACATCCCGGCCAACCGGTTGATGATCGAAACCGACGCGCCGTACCTGCTGCCGCGCACCCTCAAACCGATGCCCAAGGACCGCCGCAACGAGCCGATGTTCCTGTCGCATATCGTCGAAGAACTCGCGCGCGATCGCGGCGAGGACGTGGCGCTGACCGCGGCCAACAGCACCGCGGCGGCGCGTACGTTCTTCCGCCTGCCCGCGCCTGCAGCCGCGGCATGACCTGCGCGGCGTGGGCGCTCACGCCGCCAGCAACTCCCAGCCCTGCGCATCGCGCAAACGCAGCCCCGGTTGCGGTGCATCCACGCTGACCCGCACGCCGGTGGCCCATGGCAGCTGCCGCTGTTGCGGAAACCAGCGCCGCGCCTGATCGACCACGATCAACAGGCCATCATCGTCGCCCAGCGCGGCAAAACCCTCGAGCACCGGCGCAAACGGCCGCACGCCGAAGTGATGGGCGACGCTGCTGGTCACCACTGCGACATCGTTGCTGGGTAACCCGATCTCGCTCACACAGAGCAACTCGTCGCCGTGGAACGCACCGTCGCCGGTGGCCACGTCCTGCACCGCCCGACGCGCGATCAACTCGAGTACCGCGCCATCGGGGCCGGCGAAATACACCGATTGCGACTGCCATACGCCGTCCAGTTGGAACTGCCGACGGCCGTGTGGATCGGCAAGCAGGGTGCTGCGTGCGCCGATCCATTGCGTAGCGGCGTCGAAGCGCGACGGCGCCACGTTGAACGCCAGATGCACGCTGCCCACCGGCTGCTGCGCCTGCACGCATTCCAGGCTGCTCCAGCCGATGCGAATGGTGCTGCCGTGCTGCGGCAGCTGCAGCACCTCGCGGTAGAAGCGCAGGCTGAGGTCGGGGTCCAGGCAGGGCAGCAACAGATGGCGAAGATGCATGGTGGGCGCAGGTGATGGAAGGTGCAGGCATTGAACGACCTCAATCGCGGTTGAGGTCAAGCGGTGTGCCGGAATGGCGTGCACTGATTCGGCAGGGCACGTGCGTGCGCAGGCAACGTGCATGCTGTCTGCAGCGAAGGCCCTGGCCGCGATGATGTCGCCACGCAAACAGCATCGCGGGCATGTGCGCATCCAAAGGATCAACGGCCGCTGGTGTGGCTGAGGGTGTGTCGATCAGACCTCGGCGCAAGAGAACCAGCGCCATCGCTGATGGCGGGCAACGCAATCCAACATCTTTCCGCATGAGCAGGTGTAGGAGCGCACTTGTGCGCGAGGGCGTTACCGGGAGAGCCACATCGCGCACGGGTGCGCTCCTACAAAAACCGTGCTGTCGGCTCAAGACCACCCAGGCTCACAGCACGTCCGCCAGCGCCCACAGATGCCGCACCAGCGGCGCGGTGTCCAGGGCGCCCGGCGCGACTGCCAGGGCCAGCCGGGCCCGCGGCATCTGGCCTTCGATATCCAGATAGCGCACGCCGGGCAGCTGCAGCTGCGCGGTGGAGGCCGGCACCACCGACACGCCCAGCTCGGCGGCGACCAAGTTGACGATGGACGACATCTGCGGCGCCTCCTGGGTGATGCGCAGGGTCACGCCGGATTGCCGGCAGGCGGCGAGGATCTCGTCGTACAGGCTGGAGCCGAAGCTGCGCGGGAACAGGATGAACGGTTCGCCCGCCAGCGCGGCCAGCGGCGCGCGGTTGCGGGCGGCCAGGCGATGCGCGGTAGGCACGGCGATTTTCATCGGTTCGTCGGCAAAGCGCAGCAGTTGCAGGTCGGGCGGCGTGCTCAGGCCGTAGCGCACAAAGGCCGCGTCCAGGCGGCCATCGGCCAGGGCCAGCAGCAGCCCGGCAGTGTTGGTTTCTTCCAGTAGCAACTCGACCTGCGGCCATTGTCGGCGAAAGTCGCGGATCAGGTGCGACACCACCGGGTTGAATGCGGCCGAGGCGGTGAAGCCTAGCCGCAGCCGGCCGGATTCACCGCGCGCCACCCGCCGTGCGGTTTCCGCAGCGCGCTCTACATCGGCGAGCACGCGACGCACCTCGACCAGGAACGCCTCGCCGGCCGGAGTCAACTCGGCGCCGCTGTGGGTGCGCCGGAACAGCGGCGTGCCCAGATCGCGCTCCAGCGCCTGGATCTGCTGGCTTAACGGCGGCTGGCCGATGCCGACCCGCGCTGCGGCGCGGGTGAAGTTGCCCTCCTCGGCAACGGCGAGGAAGTAGCGCAGGTGGCGGAGTTCCATGCTATCTGTTCTGCATATGGCAACTGCAAGCATCATATATTGGACAGGGGGTCATGGCAGGCGAATACTCGCCGTCCCGTGTCTCGTCGCTGCTTCCGTGTCCTCTCCTGATCGCCGCACCGGCCGCCTGCCGGGCGCCACCGCCGGCCCTGCCGACAACGCAGCCGCCGCGGATGCGCCGGCCAGCGGCCGCATCCGCCTGGCCCTGTTCCTGGCCGGCTTCGCCACCTTTTCGCTGCTGTACAGCGTGCAGCCGGTGCTGCCTGAGTTTGCGCGCGTCTTCGATGTGGACGCGGCCAGCGCCTCGCTGCCGCTGTCGCTGGCCACCGGTGCGCTGGCGCTGGCGATCTTCTGCGCCGGCGCCGTGTCGGAGAACCTGGGCCGGCGCGGTCTGATGTTCGTGTCGATCGCGCTGGCCGCGCTGTTGAACCTGATCGCCGCCTTTCTGCCGCACTGGGGCGCGCTGGTACTGGTGCGCACCTTGTCCGGTATCGCGCTGGGCGGGGTGCCGGCGGTGGCGATGGTGTATCTGGGCGAGGAACTGCCGGCCAACAAGATGGGCGCGGCCACCGGCCTGTATGTGGCCGGCAATGCCTTCGGCGGCATGAGCGGGCGCATCGTGATGAGCGTGCTGACCGATCACTACGACTGGCGCACCGCACTGGCGGTGTTGAGCGTGTTCGACCTGCTGTGCGCGCTGGCGTTCTTCTGGTTGCTGCCGCCGTCGCGCAACTTCGTGCGCCGGCACGGCATCAACCTGCGCTTCCATCTGCGCGCCTGGGCCGGGCATCTGCGCGACCGCAACCTGCCGTTCCTGTTCGCGCTGCCGTTCCTGTTGATGGGCGTGTTCGTGTGCCTCTACAACTATGCGGGCTTTCGGCTGGGCGGGCCGGAATTCGGCTTGAGCCAGAGCCAGATCGGCATGATCTTCAGCGCCTATGTGTTCGGCATCGTCAGTTCGTCGGTGGCCGGTGCGGCATCGGATCGCTTCGGGCGCGGCCCGGTGGTGACCACCGGCATCGTGCTGTGCATCCTCGGCGTGGCGCTGACCCTGGCACATGTGCTGGCGCTGGTGGTAGGCGGCATCGTGTTGCTGACGATCGGCTTTTTCATTGCGCATTCGGCGGCCAGCGCGTGGGTGAGCCGGCTCGGCGGCGCGCACCGCAGCCACGCCGCATCGCTGTATCTGCTGGCGTATTACGCCGGTTCCAGTGTGATCGGCGCGCTCGGCGGCTGGTTCTGGCAACACGGCGGCTGGGGTGCGCTGGTCGGCATGTGCCTGACGTTGTTGGCGCTCGCCTTCGCGGCGGCCTACGTGCTGCGCCAGCGCGCCGACGACGCGCGGCCCTATGGACGCCTTGCGCCGCATCCTGCACGCGGCGAGTGACGCAGATCGGCCGACGCGTCCAAGAGCGACTGACACCACGACTGCGCGGTATTCGTCAGCCGCTCTAGCGCGCCCGCTTGCTGCGTTTGGTCTGCGCTGCAGGCGGCAGCGTGGCCACTGCATCCGCCGCACCCTGCGCCAGGGTTTCCAGCAAACGCGCACGGCGCCGTTCCAGGTCGGCCAGCTGGCGCTCGATCAGCTGCAAGCGTGCCCGATGCGCCTGCGCGGTTTCCGGGCACATCTGCGCGCCTTCCACCAGGCGCATGCAATCGGGGAAGCCGAGGATGTCGTCCAGGCTGAAGCCGGTGGCGATCAGCCGCTGAATCTGCCGCACCTGTGCAACGCAGGCGGCGGGAAACACCCGATAGCCATTGGCGCTGCGCGAGGAGGTCAGCAGGCCATGCGCGTCGTAGTGGCGAAGCGAGCGCACGCTGGCGCCGGTCTGCAGCGCCAGCGCGCCAATGCTCAGCGATGGTTCGGACGATGTGGCCATGCGCCCAGCATACGTTGCACGTAACGCTTGACCCTCACATTGGTGTGAGGCGCGAGGATGCAGGCTCCCATTGTCTGGAGCTCACTCCGATGCCTGTTCGCTTTCTTCCCGTCATTGGCGTGTTGCCGATGCGCTGCCTGCTGGCCTGCCTGCTGCTGGTCCTTGCAACCTTGGCTGCGGCGGTCCCGGCGGACACCCCGGCTTCCCGCAGCTACACCGTTACCGCGCCCGACGGCGTGACCCTGGCGGTGCAGGAGCATGGCGCCGCCGATGGCCGGGCAATCGTGTTCGTGCACGGCCTGCTCGGCAGCCGCATCGATTGGGACGCGTAGCTGGCCGATCCGCGCCTGCAACGCTATCGACTGATCACCTACGACCTGCGCGGGCATGGGCTGTCCGGCAAACCGGCCGCAGCGTCCGCGTATCGGGAAGGCATGCGCTGGGCCGACGACCTTGCCGCCGTGTTGAAGGGCGCAAACGCACGCGATGCGGTGCTGGTGGGTTGGTCGCTGGGCGGTGCGGTGATCAGCAACTACCTCACCCGCCATGGCGATGCGGGGCTTGGTGGCGTGGTGTATGTCGACGGCGTAATCGAATTGCGTGCAGAACAGCTGGGCGCGCATCCGGCGATCTATCGCGATCTGGTCTCCGACGACCTGCGTACGCACCTGCAGGCGGTGCAGGACTTCCTGCGGCTGTGTTTTGCCACCCAGCCGCCTGCGCCGGTGTTCGCCACCTTGCTGGCCAATGCGTCACTGGCCTCGTGGGACATGCAGCGTGCCGTGCAGGGCATGTCGATCGACGTCGCCGGGCTGCAACGCACACAGCTGCCGGTGTTGCTGATGTACGGCGCACGCGATGCACTGGTGAGCACCGGGCCGACGCTGGCGCGTGCACGGCAGCTGCAGCCGCGTGCGCAGGCGCGTCTCTACCCAGATGCAGGTCACGCGCCATTCCTGGAGGACAGCGTGCGCTTCAATCGGGACCTGGTGCAGTTTGTCGAGCAGGCGCGGGTTGCACACTGAGCGTCAGCGTCCCTGGCCCGCAGCGCCGATGGGTTGAAACAGTTGCGCGCGGCCGCGGCGTGATGCCGTACCGGCTTCACGGATGCATCCGGTCCGGTGCGTGGCGCGTACAACGTCCTGACCCGCACGCGGCGGCGGCCGTGCGTCATGCGACAGTGCGACGCGCTTCGCGCAAGCCGAACCGTTCCCACCGTCGACGCCGCGCCGCAGCGGGCAAACCGTTTGCCGCTGGTGCAAAGTGATCCCGTCGCTTCCGGACTTACCAGATGACTGCTGTCCCTACCCAAGACCCCCGCGCGCTGCAGGACTTCGTCGAGCGCCATCGGCGCCTGTTCGTGCTTACCGGCGCCGGCTGCAGCACCGATTCGGGCATTCCCGATTACCGCGATCTGCAAGGCGGCTGGAAGCGTCCGCAACCGGTGACGTTCCAGGCGTTCATGGGCGAGTTGTCCACGCGGCAGCGCTACTGGGCGCGCAGTCTGGTCGGCTGGCCGCGTTTCGGTTTGGCGCAACCCAATGCCACCCATCACGCACTGGCTGCACTGGAAGCGCGTGGCCAGTTGGAAGTGCTGCTCACGCAAAACGTGGATCGCCTGCACCAGGCGGCCGGCAGTCAGGCGGTGATCGATCTGCATGGCCGGCTCGATGTGGTGCGTTGCATGGGCTGCGAGCGGCGCATGCCCCGTACCGAATTCCAGCGGCTGCTCGAGCAGGCCAACCCCGGCTGGGCCGACCTGGACGCGGCGCAGGCGCCCGATGGCGATGCGGACCTGGACGATGTGGCTTTCGACAGCTTTGCGGTGCCGCCGTGCCCGGTGTGCGGCGGCGTGCTGAAGCCGGATGTGGTGTTCTTTGGCGAGAACGTGCCGCGCGAGCGCGTGGAGCGTGCATTTGCGCATCTGCAGGCGGCCGATGCGGTGCTGGTGGTGGGCTCGTCGCTGATGGTGTATTCGGGCTTTCGTTTCGTGCAGACCGCTGCACGCAACGGCCTGCCGATCGCCGCGCTCAACTTCGGGCGCACCCGTGCGGACGAGCTGCTCAGCCTGAAGGTGGAACAGTCGTGCGCGCAGGCGCTGGCGTTCCTGCACACCCCGTTCGATCCGCTGCGTGCACGCAGCGTCAATGACAACAGCGCGCGCCCGGCATGACGCAGTGATCCATCGCAGCGGTTGTGTCCACGCGCGCTGCGCAGTGCAATGGGCACCCCCCGTGTCATCTGTGGATGCCCCCTTGAGCCAGCTGTTCTCCCCCATCCGCTTCGGTCCGCTTGCGCTCGCCAACCGGATCGTCATCGCCCCGATGTGCCAGTACTCCGCACAGGACGGCCGCGCCAGCGACTGGCACCGCATCCATCTGGGCACCTTGTCGCAATCCGGTGCCGGCCTGCTGATCCTGGAAGCGGCCGCGGTGCAGCCGCAGGGGCGCATCTCCTATGCCGACCTTGGCTTGTACGACGATGCCACCGAGCAGGCGCTGGCCGAGGTGCTGGACGCGGTCCGGCGGTGGTCGCCGATGCCGATCGGCATCCAACTGGCGCACGCCGGGCGCAAGGCCTCCACCGATCTGCCGTGGAACGGCGGCGAGGCGATCGCACCGGAGCACGCGCATGGCTGGCAGACCGTGTCCGCATCGGCGCTGGCGTTCCGTGACGGTCAGCCGTTGCCGCAGGCACTGGACGAGGCCGGCATCGATGCGGTGGTACAGGCCTTTGTCGATGCGGCACAGCGTGCCGAACGCCTGGGCCTGGCGCTGATCGAGCTGCATGCCGCGCATGGCTATCTGATGCATCAGTTCCTGTCGCCGCTGAGCAATCGGCGCAGCGATGCGTATGGCGGTTCGCTGGAAAACCGCATGCGGCTGACGCTGCGCATCTTCGACGCGGTGCGCGCAGCGGTGTCGGACAAGATTGCCATCGGCGTGCGCATCTCGGCCACCGATTGGGTGGAGGGCGGCTGGGATATCGAGCAGAGCATCGCGCTGTCCAAGGCGCTGGATGCGCGCGGTGCGCACTACATCCATGTCTCCAGCGGCGGGCTGGATCCGCGCCAGCAGATTCCGGTGCAGGCGGGCTATCAGATTCCGTTTGCGCAGCAGATCAAGGCGCAGGTCAACACGCCGGTGATCGGTGTGGGCCTGATCACCGAGCCGGCGCAGGCCGAGGCGATCCTGCAGGACGGCCAGGCCGATGCGATCGCGCTGGCGCGCGGCATCCTGTACGACCCGCGCTGGCCCTGGCATGCCGCCGCCGCACTTGGCGCATCGGTCACGCCCTCGCCGCAATACCTGCGCTGCGAGCCACGCGATGCGCGTGGCGTATTCGCCAGCTGATCCATCCGATAGACGTCATAACGAACAAGGACAACGCATGCCGATAGGATTTCTGGGCTTGGGGACGATGGGCCTGCCGATGGCGCACAACCTGCTGCGCGGCGGTTTCGAACTGAGTGTGTGGAATCGCTCGCCGCAGCGCGCGCAGTCGCTGCGCGAGGCCGGTGCCACGGTGATGGATGCGCCGCGCGACGCCGCGCACGGCCCGTTGCTGTTTTCGATGCTGGCCGACGACAACGCGGTGCGTGCCACCGTGCTGGAGCAAGGCGTGCTGGACGCGCTGCCGGCCGGCAGCGTGCACGTCAACATGGCCACCATCTCGGTGGCACTGGCGCACGAGCTGACCGCCCTGCATGCCGAGCGCGGCGTGGCCTACGTGGCCGCACCGGTGCTCGGCCGGGTCGATGTGGCCGAAGCCGGCAAGCTCAACATTTTGGCCGCCGGAGACGAGGCGGCGCTGGCGCGGGTGCAGCCGATGTTCGATGTGCTCGGTCAACGCACCTGGGAGATCGGCCGCACCCCCGAGCAGGCCAACGCGGTCAAGCTGGCGGCCAACTTCTGCCTGGCCAGCGCGATCGGCGCGATGGCCGAAGCCAGCGCGCTGGCACGCGGCCACGGTGTGGACGCCACCCAGTTCCTGGGCATGCTCACCAGCACCTTGTTCGCTGCGCCTGCATACCAGGGCTACGGCCGCCTGATCATGCAGCGCGACTACCTGCCGGCCGGCTTCACCGCCACCCTGGGCCGCAAGGACGTGGATCTGGCAATCCAGGCCGGCGCGGACAAGCAGGTGCCGATGCCGCTGGGCGAGTTGCTGCGCGCCGGCCTGGACGAGGCCATCGCGCATGGCGACGGCAACGCCGACTGGGCCGTGCTGGCAGAGGTGTCGGCGCGGCGGGCCGGGCAGGCCTGATCGCAGCCTCCGCAAAGCGGAGCTAGCCGCTCCCCCGGCGGGGTGGGACGACACGGCTTGCGCGTCACTGGCGCGCGCGCCTTGGAGCGCCCGCGCTGCCAGCGCAGGCCGGCGCGCGAAGAGGGGCGCGGAGAGGGGTTGGGGTGAGCGGACGAGGCGACGCACACGTGCAGCAGATTTCGCACACCGTCAGCTACATCTGCTACCCGCTCTCAGGCCCCTTCGCTTCACAGCAACACAGCCCACCTCGTGCTCACCCCAACATGCAGCAGACCTTCTAAAATGCCGGCTCGTGACAGCCGCCGCTCCAGGGAGGATGCGATGCGACACCTGCATAACACGCGCGGTTCGACCGCGCGCACACCGCGCGCACCGACCTGCGCCGGTGGTACACGATGACCGCCGTACCGGTCGTCGACCAGGGCCCGGTGGGCCCGGACCACCCCGACCATCCGGACCACTATCTGTTCGCGCAGATCCGCGAAGCGGTGGCCGCGCTCGATGCCGAGTTGAACAAACCCACCGACGAAGCCAGCGTCCGCATGGCCGCGCGCCTGCTGCCGCTGGCCAAGCAGCATGGCTTTGACCAGGTGGATTACGTGGTGCTCAGCCGGCACGTCGGCGAGGTGGGCGAGAACGTGTTTCTGGTGCGTGGCGAACTGGCCGACCCGGCGCATCTGCGCGCGCACATCACCACCCAGGAAGCGATGGAGACCTCGGTGGAGGCCTCGATGGCGCAACTGGACGAGATCAATCGGCGGCTGATGCTGCGCCTGCCGCCGCGCTGAGTCGCAGCGGAAAGTTACGGGCGCAAGCACTGCGCCCGCAGCCAGGCGCATTGGCTATCATTGTGCCGATGCGCTCCGACTACATCCTCACCCTGTCCTGCCCCGACCGCACCGGCATCGTCTATCGCGTGACCGGGCTGCTGTTCGACCTGGCCTGCAACATTCTCGACGCACAGCAGTTCGGCGACGACGAAAGTGGCCGCTTCTTCCTGCGCGTGCACTTCGACAAGCCGCCGGGCACCGACATTGCCGGGCTGGAACGCCGTTTTGCGCAGCTGGCCGATGAATTCCGGATGGACTGGCAGCTGCACGATGCGCGCCGCCGCGCGCGCTTGCTGGTGCTGGTGAGCAAGCAGGGGCATTGCCTCAACGATCTGCTGTTCCGCATGCACAGCCGGCAATTGCCGGTGGATATCGCGGCGGTGGTGTCCAACCACGCCGACTTCGCGCCGCTGGCCGCCTCCTACGGCATCGCCTTCCACCATCTGCCGGTGAGCGCCGACACGCGCGCCGCGCAGGAAGCGCAGTTGCTTGCGCTGGTCGAGGCGCTGCAGATCGATCTGGTGGTGCTGGCGCGCTACATGCAGATTCTTTCGCCCGAGGTGTGCCGCGCATTGGCGGGGCGGGCGATCAATATCCATCACAGCTTCCTGCCCAGCTTCAAGGGCGCGCAGCCGTATCACCAGGCGCACGCACGCGGCGTCAAGATCATCGGCGCCACCGCGCATTACGTCACCGAAGATCTGGACGAAGGCCCGATCATCGAACAGGACGTGGCACGCGTGGATCACGCGATGACACCGCGCGATCTGGTGCGGCTGGGCAGCGATACCGAGTCGCTGGTGCTTGCGCGTGCGGTGCGTCGCCATGTCGAGCACCGCATCGTGCTCAATGGCCATCGCACGGTGGTGTTTCGCTAGCGCCGTCGCACATCCCCACGGACGGTTGCAGCACGCGCAATGGAGCGGTGGCCGGGCCAGGTCCGGCCAGCGCACGCGCCGGCCTGGTGCCACCGTCGCACTCTCCTCGCCGCTTCCTCCTGGAATTGTTTGCATGTCGCTTGTCCCCGGCTCCAGCGCTCGCGCGCAACAGCACGCCACCCGCGCGGCGTTCTTCATTCCCGGCTTTGCTGCCGCGGTCTGGGCGGTGCTGGTGCCGTTCGCCAAGGCTAGGACCGGCGTGGATGATGGCGCGCTTGGCCTGATCCTGCTGTGCCTGGGAGCAGGCTCGTTCCTGGCGATGCCGCTGGCCGGCGCGGTGTCGGCGCGCTTCGGTTTCCGTGCGGTCATGGCGGTGACGGCGGCGCTGATCTGCCTGAGCCTGCCGTTGCTGGCGGTTGTCGCCGATCCGTGGTTGCTGGGTGCGGTGCTGTTCGTGTTCGGCGCCGGCGTGGGCGCGATGGATTGCGCGATGAACATGCAGGCGGTGGTGGTCGAGCGCGATGCCGGGCGCGCGATGATGTCGGGATTCCATGCGTTCTTCAGCATCGGCGGTTTCGTCGGTGCCGGCGCGATGACCTTGCTGCTGTCGGCGCAGGTCTCCCCGCCGGGCGCGGCGCTCGCCGGGGTGATCGCCATGCTCCTGGTCGGGGTGGCGTCGGTGCGCCACTGGCGGACCGAGCGCGTGGCGCAACAGGGGCCGTTGCTGGCGCTGCCCAGGGGTATCGTGCTGTTCATCGGCATCCTGGCGTTTGTGGTGTTCCTGGCCGAAGGCACCATTCTGGACTGGAGCTCGGTGTTCCTGGCCGATGTGCACCAGGTCGACCCGAGCACCGCCGGCGTGGGTTATGTGGTGTTTGCATTGACCATGACGGTGACGCGTCTGCTGGGCGATGCGGTGGTGGAGCGCCTGGGGCGCATCCGCTCGATCGTGGTGGGCGCGCTGCTGGCCAGCGCGGGCTTCTGCGTGCTCACGCTGGTGAGCCCGTGGCAGGCCTCGTTGGCCGGTTACGTGTTGGTCGGCCTGGGCTGCGCCAACATCGTGCCGGCCCTGTTCTCGTTGGCCGGCAACCAGACGCGCATGCCGGAGAGCATCGCCATCACCGCGGTCACCACCCTGGGCTACGCCGGCATCCTGGCCGGGCCGGCATTGATCGGATTCGCCGCGCATGGCATCGGCCTGGTCGGCGCCTTGCTCGGTGTTGCGGTGCTGATGGTGGCGGTGGCGGTCTCGACGCGTTGGTTGAAGGTGTGAGTGTTGGTGGTCGCGCGCCTGTGGTTGCTGGGGTGTCGGTCATGCGTCGCGCGCAGGCACGCTCCTACGAGGGGGTTGATATTGATTACGCTTCGGTGGGTAGATACTCGAAGCGGTAGCCCACGCCGTAGACCGAGCGCACCCATTCTTCGCCGTCCACCTCGGCCAGCTTGCGGCGCAGGTTCTTGATGTGGCTGTCCACGGTGCGGTCGGTGACGATGCGGTGGTCCACATACACGTGGTCCATCAACTGTTCGCGCGAGTACACACGCCCCGGCGCCGCGCACAGCGTGCGCAGCAGGCGGAACTCGACCTGGGTCAGGTCCAGGTCGCGCCCGGCCACGCTGGCGCGGCAGGCGGCGTCATCGATCAGCAATCCATGCGTGGGCACCGCGTTGGGATCGTGCCGGTGGCGGCGCAGCACCGCACGCACCCGGGCAATCACCTCGCGCGGGCTGAACGGCTTGCAGATGTAGTCGTCGGCACCGATCTCCAGCCCGAGCAGGCGGTCGATCTCTTCGGCGCGCGCGGTCACCATGATCACCGGCACCGCGCCAAGGCTGCGCAGCTCGCGGCAGATGTCCATACCGTCGCGATTGGGCAGCATCAGGTCCAGCAGGACCAGATCCGGCGCCTGTGCGCGAAGCGCCGCAATCGCCAGCGCGCCATCGGCCACCCAATGATGCGAATAGCCGGCCGCGTGCAGATACTCGCCCAGCACTGCAGCCAGGCGCGGTTCGTCTTCGACGATCAGCACGTGTGCGTTCGGTGCTGTGGTGGTGGCGGTGTCGTCCATCAGGCCTCCAGGGCCGGCAGCTGCAGCGTCACGCGCAGGCCGCCCAGGGGCGAAGCCGTGGCGTGGATCTCGCCGTCGTGTGCGCCGACGATATTGCGGCAGATCGCCAGGCCCAGCCCGCTGCCGCCGCTGGCGCGATTGCGCGAGCCTTCCACGCGGTAGAAGCGTTCGAACAGGCGATCGAGCTTGTCTGCCGGCACGCCGGGCGCGCTGTCTTCGATCACGATCTCCACCAGGTGCGCGCGCCGTGCGCACTGCACCCGCAACTGGCCGCCGGCATCGGTATAACGCAACGCGTTTTCCAGCAGGTTGGACAGCAGCTGCTGCATGCGACGCTCGTCGCCGTCGACATGCAAGGGCGCAGTGATGCCGTGGGCCTGCAGCGTGAGCCCGGCTGCGGCGATGCGCGTGTGCATGCCGGCCAACGTGGACTGCAGCACCACGCTCAGATCGATCGGTGCGCGCCGGTAGGCCAGTGCGCCGACATCGGTGAGCGACAGATCGTAGAGATCCTCGATCAGCTTGCCGAGCTGGCCGACCTCCTGGTGCAACGAGGTCAGCGATTCCCGCGTCATCGGCCGGATGCCGTCCTGCAGCGCTTCCAGCTCGGCGCGCAGCACTGCCAGCGGCGTGCGCAACTCGTGCGAGACATCGGCCATGAAATCGCGACGCGCGCGTTCGTTGTTGTCCAGCGCCTGCGCCAGCTGATTGAAGTCGCGCGCGAGCTGGTCGAGCTCATCGCGCATGCGCGCCTCCAGTCGCGTGCCGTAGTCGCCGGCCGCCAGGCGATGGGTTGCCGCAGTCAGGCTACGCACGCGCCGCAGCAAGGTGCGCGACAGCAACCAGCCGAACAGCGCGGCCACCCCGATGGACGCCGCACCGACGGTCCACCACAGACGTTGCTGGGCCTGGTAGAAGCGCGCGTCGTTGGCGGTCAGCACCTTCTCGAAGGGCAGCATGCCCATCCAGCCCACCGTCTGCCCGTTCACCGCCACCGGGCGCAGCGTGTCGGTGCGGCTGACGTTGGGGTTGCCGATGATCACGCGGTAGTCGCGATCGAGCAGCGCGAAACGAAACACCGCGCCGGTCTGATCGGAGATCGGTGGTGCGTACGGCGGCAGGTTCTGCGGCAGCTCCGGGCGCATCAGCACGAACCAGGCGTCGGGATTGTCGCGGATGAAGTTCCAGTCGCCGTGCTTGGCATAGTCGGCCTGCACGCGCGGCAACACTTCCAGCATCCGCTCGACGCCCTGCTCGCTGAGATAATCGAGAAACTGCTTCCTGAGCAAGAGCTGCCCGGCCAGGCCATTGATCAGCAGCACTGCAATGCAGGCGCTGAGGATGGCGAGGAAGAGCTTGGCGGTGATTCCGAGTTTCATCGAGGCTGGGACAACCTTGTTGCGAATGAGGTCATGCACGGGCGCTTGCTGCAGTTGCGCCAGGTTGCAGCAGCGGCGACTGCGGGTGCAGCGCGTGTCGTGCACAACCGTATTGGGACTTCATTAAACCCCGAAAGCAAGCGCCTGCTGTCTGCCGACGCAAATCTTCAAATTTGCTCCATATTCGCAGCGTAGCGTGCGTATCCTCCGATCACTTCCGGGTGCGCCGTATGCGTTGCGTTGCTTCCTCCCGTTCTGCCATGGTGCCGCGTCAGTGGCTGCTGGCCGCCATGATCACCGTCGCGCTGGCGGCGTGTTCGCCTGCGCAAGCGCCGCAGCAGCAGCAAGTGGAAGTGGGCGTGCAACGCGTGGACGTGCAGCGCCTGGCGCTGGACCAGACGCTGCCCGGCCGTACCGTGGCCTACCAAAGCGCGCAGGTGCGCCCGCAAGTGGGCGGCATCCTGCGCAAGCGGTTGTTCACCGAAGGCGAGCAGGTGCAGGCCGGGCAGGTGCTGTACCAGATCGAGCCGGCGCCGTTCCAGGCCGCCTACGCGTCCGCGCAAGGCGAGCTGGCGCAGGCCGAAGCGGCGGTGTTGTCGGCCAGGCCCAAGGCGCAGCGGTACCGGACGCTGGTCCAGCTCGATGCGGTCAGCCAGCAGGACGGCGATGACGCCACCGCCACCTTGCGCCAGAACGAGGCCGCAGTCACCGCAGCCAGGGCGGCGTTGCAGACCGCAAAGCTCAATCTGGATTTCACCCGCATCACCGCGCCGATCAGCGGCCGCATCGGCACCTCGAGCTTTACCCCCGGCGCGCTGGTCACCGCCGATCAGACCGATGTGCTGACCACCATCAATCAGCTCGATCCGATCTATGTGGATGTCAGCCAGTCAAGCGCGCAGCTGCTGCAGTTGCGGCGCAAGCTCGATGCCGGCCAGCTCAAGGCGGTCGATGGCAAGGCCCAGGTCCAGCTGTTGCTGGAAGACGGCACTGCCTACGCGCGCACCGGCACGCTGGAGGTGGTGGACACCGCGGTGGATGCCACCACCGGCACGGTGAAACTGCGTGCGGTGATTCCGAACCCCGACCACCTATTGCTGCCCGGCATGTACGTCAAGGCGGTACTGTCGATGGCGGTCGACGAACAGGCGATCCTGGTGCCGCAGCAGGCCGTCACCCGCAACAGCAAGGGCGAGGCGGTGGCGATGGTGGTCGGCGCCGACGGCAAGGTGGCGCAACGCGTGCTCAAGACCGGCGATGCGGTGGGCGATCGCTGGGTGGTCAGCGAAGGGCTGTCTGCGGGCGAGAGCGTGATCGTGCAGGGCCTGCAGAAGATCCAGGTCGGCATGTCGGTGAAGACGCGCGAGGTGGCCGCCACCACAGCTACCCCAGCGGCAGCGCCGAATGCAGCTGCTGCAGCCGCACCGAGTGCACCTGCCGCCGCTGCGCGTGCGGCCACGCCGACGCCCGCAGCGCCGGCCAGCGCCACGACCAAGGCCGACTGAGGAACTCCCATGGCACGTTTCTTCATCGACCGCCCCATCTTCGCCTGGGTCATCGCCATCGTCATCACGCTGGCGGGCGCGATCTCGATCTTCTCGCTGCCGCTGGAGCAATATCCGGACATCGCACCGCCCTCGGTCACGGTCAACGCGACCTATACCGGCGCCTCCGCAGAGACCGTGCAGAACTCGGTCACACAGATCCTCGAACAGCAGATGACGGGCCTGGACAATCTGCTCTACATGTCGTCCAGCAGCAGCTCGGCGGGTACTGCGCAGATCACGCTGACCTTCGACTCCGGCACCGACCCGGATACCGCGCAGGTACAGGTGCAGAACAAGGTGTCGCAAGGTGAGGCGCTGCTGCCCGACGAGGTCAAGACCAACGGCGTGACCGTGACCAAGTCGGCCAGCGGCAGCATGTTCATGGTGCTGGCCTTCACATCCGAAGACGGCAGCATGGACAGCACCGATATCGGCGACTACATGGTGTCCTCGTTGCAGGACCCGATCAGCCGCCTCAACGGCATCGGCAGCGTCAACGTGTTCGGTGCCGAGTACGCGATGCGGGTCTGGCTGGATCCGGAAAAGCTGCACACCTACGCATTGATGCCCTCGGATGTCAGCACCGCGATCGCCGCGCAGAATGCCGATGTCTCGTCCGGTGCGCTGGGTGCGTTGCCGGCGCTGCAGGGCCAGCAGTTGAACGCCACGGTGACCTCGCGCAGCAAGCTGCGCACGCCGGCGCAGTTCGAGAACATCGTGCTCAAGTCCGATGCCGGCGGCGCCACGGTCTACCTGCGCGATGTCGCGCGGGTGGAGCTGGGCTCGGAATCCTACGGTTCCAGTTCCAAGTTCAACGGCAAGGCCGCCTCGGGCATGGGCCTGCAGCTGGCGACCGGCGCCAATGCGCTGGACGCGGCCACGCTGGTGGAAGCCAAGCTGGATGCACTCAAGCCGTACTTCCCGGCTGGCTTGAAGTACGAGGTGGCCTACGACACCACGCCGTTCGTGCGCATCTCCATCGAGGAAGTGGTCAAGACCCTGATCGAAGCGATCGTGCTGGTGGTCGTGGTGATGTACCTGTTCCTGCAGAACTGGCGCGCCACGCTGGTGCCGGTGATCGCGGTGCCGGTAGTGCTGATGGGCACCTTCGGGGTGTTGTCGCTGCTGGGCTTTTCGATCAACACGCTGACCATGTTCGCCATGGTGCTGGCGATCGGCCTGCTGGTGGACGACGCGATCGTGGTGGTGGAAAACGTCGAGCGGCTGATGGCCGAGCAGGGCATGTCGCCGCGCGAGGCCACGCATACCTCGATGGGCCAGATCACCGGTGCCCTGGTCGGCATCGCGCTGGTGCTCACGGCGGTGTTTCTGCCGATGGCTTTCTTCGGCGGCGCCACCGGCGAGATCTATCGGCAGTTCTCGGTGACCATTGCCGCGGCGATGATCCTGTCGCTGGTGGTCGCGCTGACCCTGAGTCCGGCGCTGTGCGCCACCTTGCTCAAGCCCATCGACAAGGGCGGCCATGTCTCGCGCAAGGGCGTGCTGGGCAGGTTCTTCGGCTGGTTCAACACGCGTTTCGATCGCGGCACCGAGGGCTACGGGCGTGGCGTGGGGCGCATCGTCGGCCATCGCAAGCTCGGCTCGCTGGTCTATGCGCTGCTGCTGGTGGTACTGGGCCTGCTGTTCTGGCGTCTGCCCAGCGCGTTCCTGCCCGAAGAAGACCAGGGCATGCTGATGGTGATGTTCAGCGCGCCGGCCGGTGCCACCCAGCAACGCACCCAGCAGTCGATCGACCAGGCCACCGCGTTCATCCTCAAGCAGCCGGAAGTGCAGGGCATCATGACCATCTCCGGTTTCAGCCTGGCCGGCAGCAGCCAGAACTCGGGCATGGGCTTTATCCGCCTGAAGGATTGGGCCGACCGCGAGGGCTCGGCGCAGGAGGTGGCCCAGCGCATCACCGGCGCGATGATGATGACGCTGCCCGACGCACAGGTGTTCGCATTGACGCCGCCGGCAATCAATGGCTTGGGCACCAGTTCCGGTTTCACCCTGCAGCTGCAGGATGCTGCCGGCAACGGCCACGAGGCGCTGGTGGAAGCGCGCAAGCGGTTGCTGCAGCTGGCCAACGGCAATCAGAGCCTGACGGCGGTGCGCTTCAATGGCCTGGACGATGCGCCGACCTATCGCGTGCAGATCGACGATGCCAAGGCCGGCGCCCTGGGCGTTGCCGCAGCCGACATCAACACCACGCTCTCCACGGTGATGGGCGGGCGTTACGTCAACGACTTCCTCAACAACAACCGGGTCAAGCGCGTATACGTGCAGGGCGAAGCGTCCGCGCGCATGCTGCCCGGCGATATCGACCGCTGGTACGTGCGCAACAGCGACGCCGCCATGGTGCCGTTCTCGGCATTCGCCAGCAGCGCCTGGGCCTATGCACCGCAGGTGTTGACCCGCTTCAACGGCAGCGAATCGATGGAAGTCACCGGCAGCGCTGCATCCGGCATCAGCTCGGGCGATGCGATGACCGCGGTCGCCGGCGAAGTGGACAGCATGGGCAAGGGCGTGGGCTACGCCTGGTCGGGCATGTCGTATCAGGAACAGGCGGCCGGCACCCAGACCTGGATGTTGTATGCGGTGTCGCTGGTGTTCGTGTTCCTGTGCCTGGCCGCGTTGTACGAGAGCTGGTCGATTCCGATCTCGGTGATGCTGGCGGTGCCGGTGGGCATCGTCGGCGCGCTGCTGGCGACCTGGATGCGCGGGCTGTCCAACGACATCTACTTCCAGGTCGGCCTGCTGGCAACGATGGGCCTGGCTGCCAAGAACGGCATCCTGATCGTGGAATTTGCCAAGGAGCTGGAAGAGAAGGGCCAGCCCTTGATCGAGGCCACCCTGCATGCCGCACGCATGCGCCTGCGCCCGATCCTGATGACCTCGCTGGCCTTCATGCTCGGCGTGCTGCCGATGGTGATCAGCAGCGGCGCCGGCTCCGGCGGACGCCATTCGCTGGGCACCGGCGTGTTGGGCGGCACGCTGGCCTCCACCGTGCTGGGCATCTTCTTCGTGCCGTTGTTCTACGTGATGGTGCGCAGCCTGTTTCCCGGCAAGGCTGCCGCGCACCCCACCGCCGTTTCCACCTCCGAGGTGACTCCATGATGCGCACGACAACCCTTGGTCTGGCAGTGGCCTGCGCCATCGCATTGAGCGGCTGCGTCAGCATGGCGCCGCGGTATGCGCGCCCGGACGCACCGGTGCCCGGCGTGGTCGGCGACACCGGCAGCGCGCCCCACGGCGGCAGTGCCGATGGCAGCACTATCGCTGCGGCTGGACTGGACTGGCGGCAGGTGCTGGTCGATGCGCGCCTGCAACAGGTGGTCGCACTGGCGCTGGACAACAACCGCGACCTGCGCGTGGCCGTGCTCACCATCGAGCAGGCACGCGCGCAGTACCGCATCCAGCGTGCGGACCTGTTTCCCGCAGTGGACGCCACCGTGTCGCACACCGCGCAACGTGCTGCGGCCGCGACCAGTTTCACCGGCGCGCCGCAGATCATCCGCAGCGCCACCGGGCAGGTGGGGATCAGCAGTTGGGAGCTAGACCTGTTCGGGCGCATCCGCAGCCTCAAGGATGAAGCGCTGGAGACCTATCTGGCCAGCGAGCAGACCCAGCGCAGCACCCGCCTGAGCCTGGTGGCCGAAGTGGCCAGCGACTGGCTCACCGTGGCTGCCGATCAGCAGCGGCTGGCACTTGCCCAGCAGACCCTGGAGAGCCAGCGCAAGACGCTGCGCCTGACCGAATTGCAGCACGACAATGGCATCGTCTCCGGGCTGGATCTGGCGCAGATCCAGACCAGCGTGGAAAGCGCGCGCGCCGACGTGGCCAGCTTCACCACCCAGCTGGCGCAGTCGCGCAATGCCTTGAATCTGGTCGTGGGCGCGCCGGTACCGGCGGCGTTATTGCCGGCTGCCGATGCGATCGAGACCGGCGTGGCGCTGGCGCCGTTGCCGGCGCAGCTGGAATCGCGCGTGCTGTTGCAGCGCCCGGACGTATTGTCGGCCGAGCACACGCTCAAGGCCGCCAATGCCGACATCGGCGCGGCGCGTGCGGCGTTCTTCCCGTCCATCTCGCTGACCGGCAATGTCGGGCGCGGCAGCGATGCGTTGTCCAGCCTGTTCGATGGCGACCACACCTGGTCGTTCACCCCCAGCGTGAGCCTGCCGATCTTCCGGGCCGGCGCCCTGAAGGCCGAACTGGACGTGGCCAAGCTGCAGAAGGACATCACCATCGCCCAATACGAACTGGCCATCCAGACCGCCTTCAGCGAAGTGGCCGACGCGCTGGCCGAACGCACCCAGCTGGACGAACGCATGGACGCGCAGCGCGCCCTGGTGGACGCGGCACAACGCGGTTTTACCCTGTCGGATGCGCGCTACCGCAATGGCGTGGACAGTTATCTGGTGGCGCTGGACGCGCAGCGCTCGCTCTACAGCGCACAGCAGACCTTGATTAGCCTGCGGCTGACCGAAGCGAGCAACCGGGTGACCTTGTACAAGGTGCTCGGCGGCGGCGCCGATGCGCAATCGCAACCGCTTGCGCAACAGTAGCCCTGTACGGATGCGCAAGCGCAAGCGCAGCCGCCAGATCCGCAACGGCAGTGAAACTGCCAAGGTCAAAGGAGCGGACCAGATCGCATCTCATCAGACAGCCACGCGGTGCGCACAGCCCGCAACCATGCACACCGAACATCTCGACGGGTTCTTGCCCGCCCACCGTCGCGGGACCTTGAGCGGCACGGATGCCGCGCCAGAGCCTACACGGACGTACTTGCGGCGTGTCCTGCGATGGTGGGCGGGCAAGG
This sequence comes from Xanthomonas sp. CFBP 8151, assembly GCF_011761885.1. Lineage (NCBI taxonomy): Bacteria > Pseudomonadati > Pseudomonadota > Gammaproteobacteria > Lysobacterales > Lysobacteraceae > Xanthomonas > Xanthomonas sp. CFBP 8151. Next base: position 962,410 of record NZ_JAASQZ010000002.1, on the reverse strand, counting down.
GCCCTGCAGCGAAGCAGTGGATCGTCTGCTCTGCGCCTGATCTATCTGCATAGCCCAAGTGCATCGAAACACCACGCATAAAGCAACCAAGTCTTCGAACCTTAGCGTCGTCAAGGCGCGCTCCGAGTCTTGAATCAAAAGCTAGGTGAGTCGAGCGTGCGATGCCCTCACCGCTTGCGGGACACGCCGTGAATCCGTCCGTGGAGGCTCCTTGGCGGCATCCATGCCGCCAAGGGTCCCCAACCGGCAAGGACACCGCACCAGAGAGTTGGTCGGATGTTTTCTTGAGAGTTTGTTGCTCGGCTTGCGGTGGCAAATCAACAGTCTGTAGCTTGTGTGTTGAAAGCCCGCCTGCTGCTCGTGTTGGGATGGAAAAAGGGTGAGGGGTTGACCGAACACACGGTGATCCGACCAGCGCCCGTCATGCACCGCTTGCAACCATGCACACCGACCACCTCGATGGGTCCTTGTCCGCTCACCGTCGCGGGACCTTGAGCGGCATGGATGTCGCGCCAGAGCCTACACGGACGTACTTGCGGCGTGTCCTGCGATGGTGGGCGGGCAAGGGCCTTGCAGCCAAGCCGCAGATCAGCAGCTCTACACCTGATCTATCCGCGCTGTCCAAATGCATTGAGACACGACCCATAGAGCAACCAAGACTTCGAACCGCAGCGTCGTTAAGGCGCGATCCGAGCCTCGATGTCGTACAAGGACGTACGTCCGTGTGTCCCTTGATGGTGGGCGGGCAAGGACCTTGCAGCCAAGCCACAGGTCATCCGCTCTGCGACCGACGTGTACGCACGTTCGACCACCTTCATGCCGCCAAGTGTCCCGCAAGCGATAAGGACATCGCGCCGCACCCACCTATCGGTGAACGCAGCAGTTTTTCGCCGCGTTGACTACAACCAATAGATCGGTGTTCCCACGCATGCTGCGATGGCCGACGCAGACGCCGGCCATCGCATTGCACATTGCTGAAACCGCATCACTTCGCCGCGTTGGCGTTCATCACCGCATTGCGGCTGGCATCCAGATACTGCGCCGGGTCGCGCATGCCGGTGGTGTGGCATTGCCCGGTGGTGTGGCCGCGATTGACGCCGCCCGGCAGCTGCGCGTTGACCTGCTCCACGGTGCCGTCTTCCGGATCGTTCAACACCAGGTCCGAAGCCGCATTGCAGTAGTCGTTGGTGTACCAGTTGGTCTTGGCGAACGAGGTGGTGTAGTAGTTGACCTTGGCGCGCGCATCGGCCGGAATGCCGGCCAGCCAGGCCTTGGCGCCGTCGTAGGTCATGTCGGCATTGGTGCCGCAACCCACGCCGAACCACGAGCCCACCGCCGCCAGAATGCCGGACAGATTGGTGCCCTGGTACGGCGTGCCGACCGACTGCATCACCCGCCCCCCTGTGGCGTTATCCAGCCCGCTCCAGTAGTAGGTGTACAGATGCAGCGCGGCCATGCCCCCCTGGCTGTGCGCCACTGTCGCGAACGAGGACCACTGACTGGCGAACTGCGCCAACCGCTGTGCGAACTGGTCGTTGCTGCGGTTCTGTTTGGCATCGATGAAAGAGGACGCGTTGGTGAACTGCGCCTGCGGCCACACGCCGTTGGAGCAATAGCCGTGCACCAGCACCAGTTGCGACCCCGTGGCCTGCGGTTGCGCCATCGCACTGGCGCGGGCCAGCGTCGTCGGACGCGGCCCCATGCGCATGCTCTCGTCGATCGCAGCGGCAGAGCGCGCGATGCTGGCGCGGCGCAACGTGGGCAGCTGCAACGGCAGCGTGTCGGCCTGTACCAGCGGGATGTAATGGTCCGGGTCTTCGATGCGCAGCCCGCGTAGCGTGAACGGCGCACGCGCGCCCGCACGCGCGACCCAGCGTTCGTCCAGGCTCAGCGGCAGCTGGCCTTGCTGCGGCGTCAGCATGCCGCCGATCCACGCCACCGGCACGTCCTTGCCCTTGGCATCGGTGCCCCAGACCTGGCCGAACACGCGGTAATGCGATGGTGCCTTGCCGCGTGCGGCGACCGGCAATGCGATGCTGAGCCGGGTGCCGTCGGCAGCGCGTGCGCTGAGCGCGTTGCCGAGCAGGCGCAGGGACGTATCCAGCACCGGCAACACATGCTCGCTGGTGCGCACGAATGGCTGTCCGGCCTGGTCGCGACCGCGCACGATCACCTGTGCGATCCAGGTGCCTTCGGCCGTCGGTTGGAACGTGCCGCCATACACGCCATCGCCGGCAGCACCATCGTCGTGCTGCCCGTCATCGGCCATCGGCAGCATGCGGATGCCACCTTGCGGGTCGATCACACGCAGGCTCGCTGTCTCGATCTGCCCCGCCTGCGCGGCCAGCAAGCTCGCGCCGGCTGCATCGTTGCCGCTGAGCAAGGCGTTGAGCGTTAGCGACTGGCCGACCTGCTGCCGACGATGGCGCGGGTACGACGCCAGCTGCGTGCGCGCATCGCCTTCCATCAGCACATACCCGCGTTGCGCCACCGGTGCCGCCGATTGCAGGGTCAGCGCCCAGTTGCCGTTCTGCGCGGAGTCCACCGCGTAACGCATGCCGCCAGTGCCGCTCTCGGCGCTGCCCAGCAGCGTGCGTTGTGCCTGCAGTTGCGGTGCAACGGCCGCCGTGCGCGCGCCGGCCGTGCGTGGTGCAGTCACCGCCGCCTCCCACGGCTGGTCGCCGGCCAGCACCATGAAACGCAGATGGCCGTTTTCCACCGGCAAGGTGCCTTGCCAACGTGCGGACTTGCCGGCCGGCGCCAACTCCACCGGCAGCAAGGCGCTCTTGGACAGGATCGCCGACTCGGCCGGATCGGGTACGCGCATCTGCGCGAACTCCTCCGGTGGGCCAGCCAGTTGTTTGGGCTGCAGCTCGGCCGCGGCAAGCGGCGTGGAGACCAGCGACAGGGTGCACAGCAAGGACAACAGCGACGGCTTCGGCATGGCGACATCTCTCCTTGAACGTTGCAGAAGCGATGCCGCCGCGCATGGCAACGGCATCGGATGCAGCGCCCCCTCGCCGCGATTCGCCGATGGTTATACCGCGCGCGTGTGACAGGTCTGCTGTGCGCTGCAGCACCTCACGCGCAGCGAACAAAACGCCAGAAGTAAGAAGTAGAGACTGTGATCGGGGTCGTGGATATGTCGAGGTCCACGACGCATTGCTTGATGAAAGCCAAAGGTCTGCGGTCGCTGTGCAGCGCAGGGTTCGGCGAGTGTCAGTCCGCCTGGACGCGCGCGGTAAGGGTGCGGTATTGCTCCACCCACGCGACAGTCTGTGCGATGCCGCCAAACGGATAGAAGTGCATGCGGACCTCGCCGTGCGCATCAGTCAGGCCAGTGGCCAGCCGTTCCACAAAACGATCCGGCCCGGCGATGCCCAATAGCTTGCCGAGCGAGATGCCGTATTTGGACAACATCGATGCGCATGCGCCGACACCGCAGCTAGCGGCATAGCGTGCGAGCACCGCCACGCCGGCAGGGCCGGGTACGCCCACACGCACGGGATGTGCAATGCCGTGCGCGCGCAGCGCCTGCAGCCACCTCAGCACGATGTCGGCATCGAACGCGAACTGGGTGACGATCAGCGGCGCCATGCCGCGCTCGGCGATGCTGCGACACTTGCGTTGCAGCACCTCCCATCGATCGGCTGCAGGCATGCTCGGATGCCCTTCCGGATGCCCCGCCACGGCGATGGTCCGGATGCCGGAGCGCTCAAACACCCCGGTATCGATCAGCGACAAGCTGTCCGGAAACGGCCCGAGCGGAGCAGGCGGATCGCCCGCAATCAGCAGGCAGCACTCGACGCCGGCTTCCTCGACGGCGCGGCTGACGAAGGCGTGGAGCTGCTCGCGCGAGGCGACACGGCGCGCGGACAGGTGCGGCATCGGCTGAAAGCCGAGTGTGCGCACCATCCGTGCCGCGGCCAGCCGCGCGTCGTCGTCCTGGTTGGGCAGGTAGGGGATGGCAATGGTTGCGCCACGCATGATCCGGGGCGCCGCTGCAGCCAGCCCGGCAATGTGCCTTGCGCCGACCTCCAGCGAATAGGCCTCGGTGATGGTACTGGCGAGGCTGGGCGTGTCCGGATCGATCAAGGGTGTTGCCGTCCTGTGGTGGTGAGTGGCTGCGCCGCTGCGTCAGCCCTGATCGAGCGGGCAGGGCCAGGGAGAACGTTGAAATCCCGGTGGCGTCGTGGCCCAGCCGGCACTCAATCGTCCTGTTCCGCATCGCCGTAGAATTTCACGCCCAGTTGTATGCGACTGCGCCCGCTTTCCACGCGGTGCCGATTGGTGTCGCGCAGCGAGTAGACGCAGCCGCAGTATTCCTGCTGGTAGAAGTTCTCGCGCTTGCTGATCTCGACCATGCGCGAGGAACCGCCGCCCTTGCGCCAGTTGTATTCCCAGTACATCAGACCCGGATACCTGGCCGCAGCGCGTACGCCGCAGTCGTTGATCTGCTGCATGTTCTTCCAGCGCGAGATGCCCAGGGAGCTGGTGATCACCGGGAAGCCGTGCTCGTGCGCATACAGCGCGGTGCGTTCAAAGCGCATGTCGAAGCACATGGTGCAACGCACGCCGCGCTCGGGTTCGTTCTCCATTCCGCGGGCCCGCTCGAACCAGTTGTCCCGATCGTAGTCGGCATCGACGAAGGGCACGCCGCACTGCTCGGCAAAGCGGATGTTCTCGTCCTTGCGCAGCTCGTATTCCTTGCGCGGATGAATGTTGGGGTTGTAGAAGAAGATGGTGTAGTCGACGCCGGACGCCAGCATGGCCTCCATCACCTCGCCGGAGCATGGCGCGCAGCACGAATGCAGCAACATCTTGTCGTGGCCGGCAGGCAGTGGAAGTGGCGTGCGCGTTGCGGTGGTGTCCATCAGTGGGCTCCGGATGTCGTGGAGGTGCCATTGGCAGGTTGGCGGGCCAGTTCGATGAAGGCGCGCAGGTAGTCGACGCCGATATCGGCCTCGCGTGCGCCCAGGAAGATCTGCTTGGGGATGCCGCGCGCACCCAGCCGCACCGGCACCACGTCCATCCTGGCGGCGTATTCCTCCACCAGCCAGCGTGGCATGGCGGCCACGCCGCGGCCACTGGCCACCATCTGCATCATGATGTCGGTGGTTTCGATGGCCTTGTGGCGCCTGGGCGTGACACCGGCCGGCAGCAGGAACTGGCTGTAGATGTCCAGGCGTTCGAGGTCCACCGGATAGCTGATCAGCACCTCCCGCGTCAGCTGCTGGGGCTTGACGTAGGCGGCCGACGCCAGCGCATGGCCCTTGGCCACGACCAGCACCTGCTCGTAGTCGAATACCGGCTCGAACCACAGCCCGGGCTTGTACAGCGGGTCGGGCGTGACCAGCAGATCGATCTCGTAGCCGAACAGCGCGCCGATACCGCCAAACTGGAACTTCTGCTTGACGTCCACATCCACATCCGGCCAGGTGGCCAGATAGGGCGCCACCAGCTTGAGCAGCCACTGGTAGCAGGGATGGCATTCCATGCCGATGCGCAGCGCACCGCGTTCGCCCTGTGCGAACTGGCCCAGGCGCTCTTCGGCCAGATCCAGTTGCGGCAGCACCCGGTTCGCCACCGCCAGCAGGTACTGGCCGGCCTGGGTCAGGCGCAGGTTGCGTCCCTCGCGCAGCCACACGTCGGTGCCCAGCTGTTGCTCGAGCTTCTTCATGCTGTGGCTCAGCGCCGACTGGGTCAGGTTCAGCACGCCGGCGGCGGCGGTCAGCGAGCCTTGCTGCTCGACCTGCTGGACGATGGTGAGATGGATGCGCTCAAGCATTCAGATGATCCGAATTCATGGATTGTTGAAATAACACCATTTTACTTCATTGAATGCGAGCCCTAGCATCGGGGTTCGTCGCTTCAGGTCAACCCACATGACTGTCAACGTGCCACACCCCCTCCGCGTCGTCGCGGTCTCCGGCGGGCTGCAGCGCCCCTCCAGGGCCGTCGCCCTGGCCGAACACCTGCTTGCGCTGATCGCTGATGCGGTGCCGTGCGAGCAACAGCTGGTCGAACTCGGGGCGTTGGCACCGCAGTTCGCCGGTGCGGTCTGGCGCTCGCAGCTGCCGGCAACGGTGGAGCAGGAACTTGCGGCCGTGGAGCAGGCGGACGTGCTGGTGGTGACCACGCCGGTGTATCGCGGCTCCTTCACCGGGCTGTTCAAGCACTTCTTCGACTTCATCCACCAGGATGCCTTGATCGACACCCCGGTGCTGTTGGCGGCGACCGGCGGCAGCGAGCGCCACGCACTGGTGATCGACCACCAATTGCGGCCGCTTTTCAGTTTCTTCCAGGCGCGCACGTTGCCGCTGGGCGTCTACGCCACCGACCGCGACTTCCTGGACTACCGCGTGCACAACGAGGCCCTGGCCGAGCGGGCCAGGCTGGCGGTGCAGCGTGCATTGCCGCTGATCGCAGTGACGCGGCAGGCAGGTGCCACCGCCGCAGAAAACGTGGCCGCAGCCTGAGGCACCCGGCCACGGTTGCTCGGCGGGTCAACAGTGCGCGCCGGCTACAGGATCGGTTGGCAACTGTCCGCAGATCCAAAGTTCCGGCATCCATCCAGCAGGGACCCACCCCTGCGCCCAGACCTGCGCTCGTATTCAATTTCGCAAACAAGGCGTCAGCTTGCAATGACTCAAGAATTCACCTTCAGCATCAAACGTCAGCGGTTCGACGAGGACTACCGTCCCGCGGCCAACACGCGCAACACGACGAACTTTGCCAACCTGGCCAGGGGGCAGCGTCGTCAGGAAAACCTGCGCAACACGCTTGCGATGATCGACAACCGCTGCAACGACCTGGCGCATTGGGATAACCCCGCCCGCGACCGCTACGCGGTGGAACTGGACATCATCTCTGTCGAGATGAACATCGGTGAGAACGAAAGCGGCGATGCATTTCCGCTGATCGAGATACTGAAACCCAGCATCCTCGACAAGACGAGCGGCGCGCGCATCGATGGCATTGCAGGGAACAATTTTTCCTCCTACGTGCGCGACTACGATTTCAGCGTGCTGCTGCCGGCGCACAATCAGGATGCATCCGGCTTCAGCATCCCGAACGATTTCGGCAGCCTGCACGGAAAGTTGTTCAAGCACTTCGTGGGCTCGGACGCCTACACGGCGCATTTCGCCAAGCCACCGGTCATCTGCATCAGCGTCTCCAGCAGCAGGGTCTATCACCGAACCGGCAACCGGCACCCCGTGCTCGGCATCGAGTACCGGCAGGACGAATTTTCCCTGACCGATCGGTATTTCGAACAGATGGGCCTGCAGGTGCGCTATTTCATGCCTCCCAACAGTGTCGCCCCGTTGGCTTTTTACTTCTTCGGCGACCTGCTCAACGACTACACCAATCTGGAACTGATCGGCACCATCAGCACCATGGAGTCGTTCCAGAAGATTTACCGGCCGGAAATCTACAACGCCAACTCCGCGGCGGGGGCCATCTACCAGCCGAGCCTGAAGCACCAGGATTATTCGGCTACCCAGATCGTCTACGACCGGGAAGAGCGCAGCCAGCTCGCGGTGACGCAGGGCAAGTTCACCGAGGAGCACTTCATCAGGCCCTACGGCAAGATTCTCGCGCAGTGGGTTTCCCACCACGCTGTCTAATCAACAAGAACGCAAGACACCACTCATCATGAAAAAGCTGCTCCCTACCTCCACCGCCGGCAGCCTGCCCAAGCCGTCCTGGCTCGCACAGCCGGAAAAACTCTGGTCTCCCTGGAAGCTGCAGGACGAAGAACTGATCGAAGGCAAGCAGGACGCATTGCGCCTGTCGCTGCAGGAACAGCAGCACGCCGGCATCGATATCGTCAGCGACGGCGAGCAGACCCGCCAGCATTTCGTCACCACCTTCATCGAACACCTCAGCGGCGTCGATTTCGAAAAGCGCGAAACCGTCAGGATCCGCAATCGCTACGACGCCAGCGTCCCCACCGTCGTTGGCGCGGTGAGCCGCCCCAGGCCGGTATTCGTGGACGATGCCAGGTTCCTGCGCCAGCAGACCCGCCAGCCGATCAAATGGGCGTTGCCTGGCCCCATGACGATGATCGACACCCTCTTTGACGCGCACTACAAAAGCCGCGAAAAGCTGGCGTGGGAATTTGCCGTCATCCTCAACCAGGAAGCCAGGGAGCTCGAAGCGGCCGGCGTGGACATCATCCAGTTCGACGAGCCGGCCTTCAATGTCTTCTTCGACGAGGTCAACGAGTGGGGTGTTGCCACCCTCGAGCGTGCGGTCGAAGGGCTCAAGTGCGAGACCGCCGTCCATATCTGCTACGGCTACGGCATCAAGGCCAATACCGACTGGAAGCAGACCCTGGGGTCGGAGTGGCGTCAGTACGAAGAGTCGTTTCCCAAGCTGCAGACATCCACGCTCGACATCATCTCGCTGGAGTGCCACAACTCGCACGTGCCGATCGACCTGATCGAACTGGTACGCGGCAAGAAGGTGATGGTTGGAGCCATCGACGTGGCAAGCAACACGATCGAAACGCCGGAAGAAGTGGCCGATACGCTGCGCAAGGCGCTGCGCTTCGTCGATGCCGACAAGCTCTACCCGTCCACCAATTGCGGGATGGCGCCTCTGGCCCGGGACGTTGCAAGAGGCAAGCTCAAGGCCCTGAGCGCAGGCGCAGACATCATCCGCGCAGAACTGGCAGCCCGCTAGCGCGCCGGTGCTGGCGCTGGGTCGGCGGCCGAAGCAGCAGGGCCGCGGCGAGCGCCATCCTGCCGACGCAAGTCGCCACCACGGCTAGCGACACAACAACCAACAAGCCCCCGCATGCGGGAGCCTGTTGGTCTTCCATCATGGTGCAGGGATCAGTAATTGACCTGCAGCTGCAGCCGCAGCAAGTCGCCTTCCACCACCGGATACGGCGCGGCGGTGACGTCGGTGCGCTTCATCTTCGAATAGGCGAACACCAGTTCCAGCGCATCCATCGGCTGCCACTCGACGCCGGCTTCCACTTCGTCCAGGCGCATGCGTGGCGCATTGGTGTCGAACTTGGAGCCGCCGCGGTAGGTCTGCCACTTGAGGTACGGCAGCAAGGTGCCGTAGCTGCCATCGTGCTTGTACATCGCCTGCACGTAGCCGCCGCTCAGCGAACGGGTGCGGATGCGCCGCTGTGCGACATCCAGCTCCGGGCCGCGGCCCACCGTCCATTCGGCCTGCAGGCCGAACGGCTGCGGGTAGTAGATGATGTGCGCGGCCACGCGTTGGTCGGTGTAGCCGTTCGGGTCGGTGATGGCCGGGGTGAAGCTGCGGCCACCGATGTTGACTGCCGCCGCGGTCGGCACGAAGCGGCCGCTGTAGGCATCGGCACCCACTTCCAGGTACTGGCCGTTGGCGAACTTGAACGGGTAGGTGGCGTGCACCACCGCATGCATGCTGTCGTTGCGCTCGGCACGGTTGGCGCCCTGGCCGTTGTACACGCCGGCACCGATCACGCCGTAGTCGCCCGAGCCCTTCAAGCCCGACTTGACCAGGTCCTGGAAGCGGCCCTTGGCCACGGTGGGGCTGTAGTAGAACACCGCACCGATATCGCGTTCGTCGCGCAGGCCGGAGTTGAGCGCGTCGGCGCGGTCCAGGGTGAGACGGTTCTGGCTGGATTGCAGGTTCTCCCAGCCGTACGGCATCTTCGACTGGCCCACGCGCACGCGGTACTCGCGCTTCTTGTCGAAGTAGATGTCGGCATACGCATCGCGCAGCTGCGCGAAGTTGGAAGTGGTCGAACCGGTCGGCGTGCTCGCAAAATCCGGCTGGAAGTACAGCGACACGTGCTCATTGAGATCGCCGCTCAGCACCAGGCGCGCACGCCGGATGCCCAGGCTCTGGTCGTTGCCGATAAAGCGGTCGCCGGGTGCGCGCAGATCCTGCGCGTCGCCGCCGATGCCCTGGTTGTAGCGGATCTGCGTGTAGCCGCGCAGGCTCAGCTTGTCGTACCACTTCTTGCCGGCCTCGCCCGCCTTGGCCGGTGCCGCAGCCGGTACGGGTGCAGGTGCGGCCTGGGCAATGGCGGTGTCGGCAGGCACCGGCGCCGCAGGGGCGGGCGGCAGTGCCGGTGCGGCCGGCATCGCCGACGCCGGCAGCTTGCCGTTCTCGTCCACCTGCACGAAGGTGCCCAGCTTGTCGCGGCCCGGGGCCGGCTCGGCGAAGATCTGCTTGGTCTTGCGGTCGACGTACAGCTCCAGCTCGGCGGCCAGCGTGCTGCCGCTGGCGGTCGCGCTGAGGGCGCACAGGACGGTGGCGAGATTGCGTTTTTTCATTGGTCCGGCTCGTGCAAGGGAAACGGGTCGGCGGCAGCGTCAGGCCGGCGCTGCCCGGCGGGCGGCGAACACGGCGCCGGCACGCCCACCAGGCGCCCGGTCGTCCTGACGGTGCGGCAATGCGTGCAGTTATATTTAGATTTGATGTCAGTTTGGTGACATCGGCGGCCCCGCACAGCGCAACGCTGTGTCAGCTGCATGTCTGACGCGTGTCAGTTATGCGACGCGCAGAAGGCGGGCCCAGCGGCGCGCGGCGTGGGCACGGGGCGCCGATGTGACGCTTTGGTTGCTGCCGCCGGCCATCGGCCTGCGGTGCCATGGGCAGATGGTGCCGCTAGGAGCAGCTGCCGACGCAAAGGCCGAAGCGCGTGCTTGGCACGGCCATGGCGTGCTGTCGTCGTCGCCAACGTGTGGGCGAGGGACGATGAATCAACACGTGGCAAAGGCGGGTCATCGCCCGCCTTTGCCGGATCACGCACCGTGTGGCGTAGCGCCGGGCCGGTGCGGCTGCACGGTGTCGCGCAACACCGTGCCAGGGCTCAGCCGGCCGGCGTCGCCTGCAGTGCCGCCGCCACCGCATCGCGCAGCGGGGTGGTCGGGCGGCCGATCAGCCGGCTCAGCGTGTGGCTGTCGTCGAACAGGCTGCCGCCGCGCGAGGATGCCGAGCACTGCGCCAGCACCTGTGCGAATGCAGCCGGCAGGCCGATCTGCACCAAGGCCGCCGCGTAATCGGCTTCGGGCAGGTCGTGATAGGCCACCGGCTTGCCCGACTGCTGCGCCACCTCGGCGGCATACTCGGCCATCGTGAAGGCAGTATCGCCGGCCAGCTCGTAGACCTTGCCGGCCTGCGGCGTGTCGGCGGCCAGCACGGCTGCGGCGGCCTCGGCATAGTCGGCGCGCGTGGCCGCACTGATCCTGCCCTCGCCGGCGCTGCCGATCACCGCGCCATGCGCCACCTCGGCCGCGATCGAGCCGGTGTAGTTCTCGGTGTACCAGCCATTGCGCAGCAGCACGTGCGGCACGCCGCTCTCGCGCAGCAGCGCCTCGGTGGCCACATGCTCGGGTGCCAGCGCCAGCGTGCTGGTATCGGCATGCAGCACGCTCGTATAGGCCAGCAGGTCCACGCCGGCCCGCTTGGCGGCCTCGATCACGTTGCGGTGCTGCGGCACGCGTTCGCCCACCGCATTGGACGACACCAGCAGCACCCGGCCCACGCCTGCGAAGGCCTGATCCAGGCTCTGGGGGTCGGCGTAGTCGGCGCGACGCACGGTGATGTCGCGTTTTGCGAACTGCGCGAGTGACGCAGTGTCGCGGGCCGTTGCTACGATCCGAGCGGCCGGGACACGCGCCAGCAATGCGTCGACCACCAATGCGCCCAGCTGCCCGCTGGCGCCGGTGACGAGGATCAGGGGGGAGGTGTGTGCCATGGTGAACTCCAGTAGGTATTGATAAGAGGTGTGGTCTACTATTTAGACTCTTGGTCCGCGCACCTATTGTCAGGGCCGTTCGAACCTCCGCAAGGAGGCAGTTTTTCACCCCCTGGTTACCGTGAGATCTCCCAGTGAACGCGATTGCTCTGTTTCCACCGCCGCCGTCCCTGCAAGGTATGCCGTTCGACGCCACCAAGTGCCCGGTGCGCGACGTGCTCGATCAGATCGGCGACAAATGGACCATGCTGATCCTGCTGACGCTGATTCCCGGCCCTTCCCGCTTCAGCGCCATCCAGCGCGCCGTGCCGGACATCTCCAAGCGCATGCTGACCCAGACCCTGCGCAACCTCGAGCGTAACGGCATGATCACCCGCAAGGTCTACGCGACCAAGCCGCCCAGCGTGGAATATGCCCTGTCCAAGCTCGGCGTGGCGCTGCTTGGGCCGATCTCGCAGCTGCTCAACTGGGCAGGCGAAAACCATGCGGCCATCCGCTCCGCACGCGAACGTTTCGATCATGCCCAGCAGCCGGCGGTTGCGCTGGATGCCGACGAAGCGCTGGCGTAAGCGTCGGCCTGCAGCATCGGTAAGCGAGCTGACGGCGCTGACTGCAGGTGGGCGCCTCGGCGCGTTGGTGGATTGCATAGGCGCGTGCACAAGGCGCAGCGGTGGATGGATTCCATGTTCGCCAAGGGTGCTTTGTTGAGGCATCGGTGCTCGGGTCGGAAGCGTGGGCGGCGCTGTGGTGAGTTCGCCATGCATCGCTGCTGTCGAGAGTACGACCCGACACCTGGGTCCGACTCCAGAGTGACGACATCGCGGCAACCAAGGCCTGCCGCGCATGCAGTGGAGCCGCCGTCGATCTGTGAACGCGTGCTCACAAAATCCCGCGCCGGATAAACGTCTGCCAGTGCAACCACGCCACGCGTCGCCCGCAAACCCTTGCGGCGTAACGGGCCTGCCGTGTGCTATCGCTGCCATCGCTAATTTCAATCGCAAGCCGGCTCAAGCGTATGCACCGGCATCCGATAAGGGGCTCACCTTATCTCGCGAATCCGCTGCGCCATGCCTGTCTTCGGCACCTTGTCCGCCTCAACGCGACGCACCCTGGGCGCTGCCCTGCTCGCGCTGTGGTGCGGCTGGATCGCCGTGGCCTGGACCACGCCACGTGCGCAAGCCACCGACGTCGCAAGTGCATGGACGCAGGTCCAGGCCAGCCTGCCGGCCGCGCAGCGGGCGCCGATGCTGATCGGCGTCGCAGGTGCCTGCGCCTGCACCGACCTGGCCGCCGATCGCGCCTGGGCCCTGCTCAGCAGCGTGGTACGTGCGCTTGGCGGCCAGGTGCGCATGCTCGACACCCCCGCACTGCGTGGCAGCGGCTATGCCGTGTGGCTGCTCGGCGCCGACGGCCAACCGCGCTATGCCGGCCCCGCAGACGGCGGCGCGGTGTGCGGCACCGCCGGCGCGGCGGATTGGTCGCGCTGGTTACCCGATGTCCTGGCGCGCACCCCAGGTGCCGCGCTGGTGTCCCCTTGTCCCTGTGCCGTGGAGTCGCTGTCATGATGGAACTGTCCGCATCGGCGCCGCCGACCTCCACCTACGCCACCCGCCTGGCGATCAAGGCGGACCGGCTGTTTCTGTGGCTGGCCGTGCTGCAGAGCGTCGGCTCGCTGGGCCTGGCCTGGTACCAGGGCCAATGGACCACGTTTGCGGCGGTCACGCTGCCCAGCCTGTTGCTGATGGCCTGGCAAGTGCAGGCCAACCCCGGCACGCGCCTGACCCGCATCACCAACGCGCTGGTGCTGATGGCCCTGGTCGCGGCCACCATCCAGCAGGCGCATGGCCTTGTGGAAATGCACTTCGGCGTGTTCGTGATCCTGGCGCTGCTGCTGTACTACCGCGACTGGCTGCCGGTGGTGGTCGCCGCAGGCGCCATCGCCGTGCATCACCTGGCGTTCTACTGGCTGCAATCGCGTGGCATGCCGGTGCAGGCGTTCACCGTCGGCAGCGGCTTCGGCATCGTGGTGCTGCATGCCGGCTACGTGATCGTCGAAACCGCCTTCGTCTGTGTGATGGCCATCCAGCTGCGCCGCCAGGTCGATGCCCTAGACCACGAGGCCGAATCGCTGGCCGAACTGGCCGACACCCTTGCCACCGGCGCCACCTTGCCGCCGGCCATCCTGCAGCAGCCCTTCCGCAGCGGCTCGCTGGCGCAGGCGTTGGTGCGCATGAGCGTGCAGGTGGAAGAGCGCATCGCCCAACAGCAGCAACTGCTGCTGGAAAATCGCCGTATCCGCCTGGCGCTGGATGCATCGGCAATGGCGGTGGCCATCGTCGACGGGCAGGGCGCTGCCATTTATCGCAATCAATCGTTCCAGCAACTGAGCACGCAGGTCGATGCGCACGTGCTGCACACCGCACTGGCCGATGCGGTGCAGCTGGGGCATGACGCAGGCAGCAGCACAACGCGCGCGCTGGCGGCGTTGCAACTGCAGGAAAACATCACCCCGGTCCGCGATGACGGCGGCGCCTCGCTGGGCGTGGTGGTGGAGTGGCAGGACCGCACCCAGGACCTGGCGCTGGAGGAGCAACTGGCCACCGTCATTGCCCAGGCTGCGCGTGGCGAGCTCGGTGCCCGTCTGCAGGGGGATGCAAGGAGCGGCACGCTCGGCCAGCTGGCCGAGGGCGTCAACCAGTTCCTGGCCATCACCGACGACAGCCTGCAGGACATGCGCCGCATGCTGGCGGCGATGTCGCGTGGCGATCTGACCCAGCGCATCGACCGCCACTGCGAAGGCGTGTTCGAGCAGATGAAGCGCGACGCCAACGCCACCGCCGACGAGCTGGCGCGCATCATCGCGCAGATCCGCAGCTCCAGCACCGCGATCAATCACGCCGCTGGCCACATCCTGACCCGCAACGATGCATTGGAGCAGCAGGTGCAGCGGCAGTCGGCCACCCTGGGCCGCACCGCCACCCAGATGCAGGCCGTGCTCGGCACCATGCAGGAGCACACCGCGCAGGCGGCCGACGCCGACAAGCTCACCGCCGCCGCATCCGAGGCCGCACGCAGCGGCGGCGACACAATGCACCAGGCGATGGGCACCATGCAGCAGATGGAACAGGCCTCGCGCCGCATCCAGGACATCGTCTCGGTCATCGACGGCATCGCCTTCCAGACCAATATCCTGGCCCTGAATGCCGCCGTCGAAGCCGCACGCGCCGGCGAAGAAGGCCGCGGCTTTGCCGTGGTTGCCGGCGAGGTACGCGCGCTGGCATTGCGCTCGTCCGCCGCCGCCAGCCAGATCAAGACGCTGATCGGCGAATCGGTCACGCATATGCAGGCCGGCGTGCAGCAGGTGCGCCACGCCGGCGAAGGCATGCAGCACATCGTCGCCACCATCGGCCAGGTCAGCAGCACGCTCAGCAGGATCGCCGTCGCCTCGCAACAGGAAGCCGGCAGCATCGCGCAGGTGCATCACACACTCGCCGGCGTAGACGCCGACATGCGCGACGGCGTCACCCGCATGCAGGACGCCAGCGCCGCCGCACGCGCCATGGGCGACCATGCCGCGCAGCTGGAAGATGCAGTGAGTGCGTTTGTGGCCGATGAGCGCAATGGCAGCGCTGAGGCAGTGCAGAGGCTGCGCGTTGCCTGATCTACACTCGCGCATCGTTGGCGCGCGATAGTGTCACGGATGATCTTGCCTGATCGCTGGAACTGACGCGTGATTTTCCAAAGCCGATAGTGCAATCAGCGCGCTCGGCTGGCCAATCCACAGAAGCGGTCCAGCGGCAGTTGCCAGCGCCTTCATCAGGCAACGCTGCAAGGCAGGTGCTGCAGCGCGGGGCCTGATGCCGACGCCTGCCGATTACTTGCGTAGCTCCCGCAGCTTGCCAGTGAACCAGGATTGGCTGGATACCGGCGCAGCGTTGCCGCAACGCACCTGATACGGCTTGCCCGACATGCTGCTCTTGGTAGCGGCAAGTTCGATGAAGGACTCGGTAGACGTCACCAGCCCCTTCTTCTGCAAGTAGTCGTACTTTCGCTGCAAATGTTCACTGGCTTTCGGAGCCGCGTACCACGACCCATTGCGCGAAAACTCGCAGTTGGATTGCGCAAGAACCTTGAAAAGCTGATCGACCTCGCGCGTGGTGGCGGACGAAATCCCCTGGGCTGAAACTGATGCGCAGGCACTGAGCAGGAACACTGCAAGACACGATCTAACGTTCATCGACCGACTGGTAGCGCATGACAGCGCCTTGCCGACCGCATGGAGGGGGGGACAAAAGCTGCGAATCGGCTGCCAAGGCTGCATTTCACAGCTGGTACCATGCGGTATTAACGTCGGCTCCGGCGGCGAAGCGCAGTCGAACGAACGACATGCGCGTGTCACGTCATGCAGGCGTCAGATGGCACCACGCCGACGCGCCCAGGCAATGCCGAACACGGAGTCAAGCGACAGACCCAGGCCGATGCCTTGAGGCAGGTTGCCCAATGCTGCCCCGAGGGCCGACCCCATGCCTGCGCCGATGGCAATGCTGGTGCCGACCAATTTGGAATAGAGCTTGGTATCTGCTGGCTTCAACATGAGCATTCCTTCGTTGATAGTTGAACCGATCCACCTGGCGATTGCATTGCGCAGGCGGATACTGACCCGTACTACGCGTACTGGTTCTAATGTCTTGGACTCGCGATGCAACTCCGGAACTCCGCGCTGCGTAGCGGAAGCGTGACATCACGCCAACAGACAGGGCTGATTTTCAGCACGTGAGACGGCAATGCACGCCTGCTCAAGCGCATTCGGGCTCGTTATAAAAGCGTTGCTTTGCGACCTCGGACAGACCAGCGGCAACGCAACAATGGAGTCATCAGGAAGGATGTTGAACATCGGGCGGCGCGTATCGCAGCAGCGTCGAGCCCTCGAAGTAATTCCCGTAGTACTCGCTCGCCCTCAACCCCGGGTTCGCCTCAAAATCGATGTAAGGCTCGGAACAATGCGGGCAGCGGAACGGATTGAGGTAGGCGTAGCTGGACCTATCCGGCGCCAACGGTAATGCGTCTTCCAGCGCAGCAAGCGCTTCGGCATCCGGCTCGGACAGCGCTGCAGGGCTGCCAGGCAGGTGGCTATCGACGGTGATGGTGTACTTGCCGGACCCCGAGTAGAAGTATCCCGCGTCGCTAAAGCCCGCGTGATAGGAGCGGATCAGGAACGAACGCTTGCAGTGGTCGCACTCACAGGAAAGCACCACATTGCCACTGGTGACGATTCCATTGAAGTGCAGCCCCCTGGCAAACAACCCCTTGCCTGCAAGCGCGGCACTGCTGACGCTGGCGCCCGGCAGAAAGAACGGCTGAAACCTGATCCCGGATGCTTGGCCATTCGCAAACGCATCCGGATCAAGCTGCTCGGTTTGCGAAATGACGCAGTCTGCCTGGCACCCGAGGTTGGGATGCACACGAACGGAGAAGTGGAACCACCCCGTCGCATCACCGAGCTCATGCCGATGCACCTCTCCCGCCGAGTCGGCAAACTCCAGGACGCTATTGGCCTTCAACCGTGCGGAAGGCTTGATCTCACACGGGACATCGCTCTCGGTAACGCGGCACAACTCTCGCCCATCGGCGCGAACGATCAATAACGGAGCGGCTTTCTTCTTGAAGATGGAGAACATGCTTTCCATGGCGGCAGTGCGTGAGTAGTAGATCGGAGCGCTTGGCAACTGGATAAATTTTAAAGCTTTAGCTCCGCTTGCGGCGAGTCAGAGACCATCCCCATGAAAGGAGCAAGCAGACGCCAAAGAGCGTAAACAAAAAGGTGGCAAGCCCGGCCCAAGATATGCCGAATAGCCAAAAGCCAGCATGACATGCGACTGGGTCTCTTGCGATGGAGGCAGCGGCGGCGCAGGGCAAGAGAGTCCTGGTGTGATGCCACTAGGTGAGAGCGACGGATACACCGAAGAACACGCGTAGCGCAACGAATAGCCGAAGCGCGCGATATCCAACTGACGTCTTTGTTGATTTCGGATGTGCGCGCATGGGCAGAGCGGCCTAACGCTTGAATGAAGTGTTGGGCCCTACCACCCCTGAGCCTGGGCAAATGACTCAAGGTGTCGCTGAAGTTTGGCAGCTAGCTCGGGTGACGTGTAGAACGCAAGATCAGGAGCGTCCACGTCATCCTTGAACGCAACGATCACCAAGCGCTCGTGCTTGCCATTCAAGTTGACAGAAAACTCCCAGTTTCCGCTTGTCTCAACCGGCAACGCATCTATTGCATTTGTGAGTGCGTCGGGGTCGAGGCTGGTACTGACGGAGCTAGACAACTCATGCAGGAATGGCCCAACTCCGTCTTGATCGAAGTTCATGGAAGCCTCGGAGAGGCCAGAGACGTCAAGCGTCGGAGTGGATGCCGAGCAGGCTACGCCTGATGCGAAGAGGAGGAAAGCAACAGCTGCAACGATCTTTCTCATAGGGACTGACACCTGGGTTAAGCCGGTCCGCGAAGCGGCTTCGGATTGAATGAATTGTCAGGCCGCATGCTGATACGTCACGGCGGCAAATCCAATGATTGCTGCAAGGACAAGCATGACAATCCAGCCTGATCTCTGATGGAACGGCACTGGGTTGCACCCAATCTGCGCTTCCGCCGCCGAAGCGTTAACTATCCAGCCGTGGGAGCAAACGGGGCAAATGAGCTGGTACTGCTTGGAGATAACCCATCCGAAAAGATGGTAGAAGTGTCCGTACGTGTACTTGAGACGCAGTGTAAAGACTTGCTCTTGCTCGCATCTCTGGCAGTGTTCATGCTCTGCTAGGTCGAAGGTCAGCACACGCTCGCCCCATCCCCAAAGAATCATCTGTCTCTCTCGAAATATCCTTAGCGGTCCAGCAACTGGATTAAACAGAACCGCGAACTGGATCCGGCTTGAACGACTTGCCAGGCGTCGCCACTAGTCACTGCTCCCGGCACAGCCAGAGTCCCCCGCATCGCAACCGGAAAAACCAGCGTCCTGACCACCCGATGCGCCACCATCGGATGACAGATAGAGCGGGTCACTTGTATCGGACGACGTGGAGCCAGCTGCCTGAGAAGAAGCAAATGCCGCACAAACCACCGCGCCAATGACTGGAACAAGCCAGATGAGGGCAACTTGCAATGCGCGTTGTGATGGCGACAGCACCGAAACGCGAAGCACGGCAACCGATGCGACGATATTGCCAAGAGCAAGTACCACACCCAATAGAAGTATCAACTCCATCCAAGCCTCCAAAGTCGCCTGACTATTACCGGGGCTACCCGTGTGGCGAACGCTGCCCAGCGAGATCACGGCGGCGACAATTCCCGACCAAATAACGGTGGGCAAGCTGAAAAATGATGGGTCCGTCGGCATTTTTTCCCGAGGGCTAACGCCTGAATTAAGCCGGTCCCGCGAAGCGGGTTCGGCTTGAACGAATGTTAGCGCGCGTGCCGCGCGCCCTCTAGCTGCTGCACTTTGTAGTGTGATCTGAGAGCCAATACTCAACGCCAAGAAGAGAGCCGCAGGCCAGAACAGTGGCCGGAAGCCAGAACATGAAAAAGATCGTCAATTGGAATTGCCAAGTGTAAACGTAGAGGTCGCCGATTGGCGGTCCAGCCAGCAAGGCCTTCGCTTGGAAGTAGAACCAAATGGCTGCACAAGCAATCACCATCGCCAGTTGAACTAGCGCGAGCTTCCAGAATTTTGGGGGCCAAACTTTCTTGCTCATGCGTCCTAGCGCCCGAGTTAAGCCAACCCACGAAGCGGTTCGGCTTGAATGAATTGTCAGGCCGCACGCCGCCGCCCCGTGAACGCACCAACGCCGCCGCCAATAAGCCCGTAAATTGCGCCCAAGACTACGACGAATGTTGCAGTGTAG
This sequence comes from Xanthomonas sp. CFBP 8151, assembly GCF_011761885.1. Taxonomy (NCBI): domain Bacteria; kingdom Pseudomonadati; phylum Pseudomonadota; class Gammaproteobacteria; order Lysobacterales; family Lysobacteraceae; genus Xanthomonas; species Xanthomonas sp. CFBP 8151. The sequence continues at coordinate 942,798 of NZ_JAASQZ010000002.1, read as the reverse complement.
AGCCAAGTTGACAGGGTAAGAGTACCTGCGGCAAGGCGGCCTGGACCAGTGGCCCAAGAGATGGCCCAGCCAAGCGTTGCATCAGTCATGCCCATAGCTACACCGAGAAAAACTGCAGCCCAGAACCCAAACTTACGAGCAGCGAAGAATGAAAATGCGATGTAGAGGATAGCGGATCCCAACGCTGCGTAGGTGTAAGGAAAGCCGAGGACGAGGGACGCGAGAGATGCGATCGCATCAAACACGATCACTGCCAAACACGATAGCGCGAAGAATTTGAGAGCTTGCAAGAGAGTCCCCTGTGAGGCCTAACACCTGAGTTAAGCCGCGCCGCGAAGCGGCGTCAGCTTGAATGAATTGTTAGGCACCTCCCGAAACACGCAGAGTCGCTGATACGGCGCCCACTTTGATGCTAAAGCCGCTCATGAAGTTGGCCGTAAGGTGGTTGCAGCCCTCAGACGGTCTACTTGAGGCGAATGCACGCATCTCAGCCAATACGTCGTCCCACATGAATCCAAGGGAGTCCAAGCAGTTATCCTCGGAGAATGGAACTGTCGGGTCTCGCTCCTGGGCTTTGAACAAGTACACCCCCGCAAAGCTGAGTGAGAGCTCAGGCGGGTCTGATGGCTTTACCCAATCGCCGGTGCCACGGTGCCAATGTAGCTCTAACGTCTGTTGCGCTGGGGCGTATGACATGCCCTGAAAGTCAAAGTTGTTGTGTAGGTCAAAACGGTCAAGCCCGCGCTCAAGCGCGATAAAGTCTTCAGCAATTGAAAAGCCAATTAGCTGCATGCGGTGCCTAACCACGATTGGACCGCCTGAGAGCGGTGTTGCGCCAAGTATCGACTAAGGCCGGAGGTCTGGGAAGGAGGATTCCTATTCCGCGGCAATAACTTGCCGGATGGCCACCGGCAGTCCTTGCGCCGATGCTGGTAGCGTGATCCGACGTTTGCGCAGGCGTATGCGTTACACCCGTGGCGATGCAAGCGCAATGACGCATCTGACTCCGAAGCTGTTGGATCAGGTCCGTGTTCGGCTGCGGCTTCACTACAGCCTGCGTACCGAGCAGGCGTCTGTGGGCTGGATCCGACGCTTCATTCTGGAAAACGGCAAACGGAATCCAGGACAGATGCGGCGGTTAGAGGTCGAGGCGTTTCTCACCGAACTGGCGACGCAGGGCAAGGTGTCGGCCGGCACGCAACATCAGGCGCTGGCGGCGCTGCTGTTCCTGTATCGCGAGGTCTTGGGGGCGGAGTTGCCCTGGATGGAGAAACTGCAGCGCGCCAAGCGAGCGCGGCCCATTCCGGTGGTGCTCTCGGCCAAGGATGTCGCGCGCACCATGCAGGAGCTGTTGGGCCACCAGGATGTGGCGACCACGCAGATCCACACGCATGTGCTGGGGCGCGGGGCGTCGGCGATGCGCAGCCCAGTGGATGGGCTGCGCATCGGCGGTGGATGACGCTGCGGGCAAGCAAAGCCAACCCGCTGTGGCGGTTGCGGTCAGGCGTCGGGACTGAAGGCCTTCCACAGTCCGATGCCCGGATGCGATGAAGACCGCTGAGAATCCGCAGTCTTCATCGCAACGCCTCAGCCGTCCAACAACGCCTTGTCGCGCACCGCACCCTTATCCGCACTGGTCGCCAGCAACGCATACGCCTTCAACGCGGTGGTGACCTTGCGTGGGCGCACCTCGACCGGCTTCCAGCCATTGGCATCTTGCTCTGCGCGACGAAGAGCAAGTTCCTCGTCCGAGATCAGCAGATTGATCGAACGATTGGGGATGTCGATCAGGATCTTGTCGCCGTCGCGTACCAGGCCGATCGCGCCGCCTGCGGCGGCTTCCGGCGAGGCGTGGCCGATCGACAGGCCCGAGGTGCCGCCGGAAAAACGGCCGTCGGTGAGCAGGGCGCATTGCTTGCCCAGGCCCTTGGATTTGAGATAGCTGGTGGGGTAGAGCATTTCCTGCATGCCGGGGCCGCCCTTGGGGCCCTCGTAGCGGATCACCACGATGTCGCCGGCTTTCACTTCGTCGGCCAGGATGCCCTTGACCGCCGAATCCTGGCTCTCAAAGACGCGCACATTGCCTTCGAAGACGTGGATGGATTCGTCCACGCCCGCGGTCTTCACCACGCAGCCGTCGCGGGCGATATTGCCGTACAGCACGGCCAGGCCGCCCTCCTGCGAGAACGCATGCGCGACATCGCGGATGCAGCCTTCGCTGCGATCGGTGTCCAGGCTGTCCCAGCGGGTGGCCTGGCTGAAGGCAATCTGCGTGGGGATGCCGGCCGGGCCGGCTTTGTAGAACGTGTGCACGGTTTCCGCGTCGGTCTGGGTGACATCCCACTGCGCGATGGCATCGGCCAGCGTGCGTGCGTGCACCGTGGCCGCGTTGGTATGCAGCAGCCCGCCGCGTGCCAGCTCGCCGAGGATGGCCATGATGCCGCCGGCGCGGTGCACGTCTTCGATGTGGTACTTGGGCGTGTTCGGCGCGACCTTGCACAGCTGCGGCACGCGCTTGGACAGGCGGTCGATATCGCGCATGCCGAACGGCACGTCGCCTTCCTGCGCGGCGGCGAGCAGATGCAGGATGGTGTTGGTCGAGCCGCCCATCGCGATATCCAGCGTCATCGCATTCTCGAAGGCCTCAAAGGTGGCGATGCCGCGCGGCAGCGCCGTGGGGTCTTCGCCGCCGTACCAGCGATGGCACAGCTCCACCGCCACGCGTCCGGCGCGCAAAAACAATTGCTCGCGGTCGGCGTGCGTGGCTACCACAGTGCCGTTGCCCGGCAGCGACAGGCCCAATGCCTCGGTCAGGCAGTTCATCGAGTTGGCGGTGAACATGCCCGAGCACGAGCCGCAGGTGGGGCAGGCACTGCGCTCGAACTCGGCCACCTTTTCGTCGGAGGCGCTGTCGTCGGCGGCGATCACCATCGCGTCGATCAGGTCGAGCTTGTGTTCGGCCAGCTTGGTCTTGCCGGCTTCCATCGGCCCGCCGGAGACGAACACGGTGGGGATGTTGAGCCGCAGCGCGGCCATCAACATGCCGGGGGTGATCTTGTCGCAATTGGAAATGCACACCAGCGCGTCGGCGCAATGCGCGTTGACCATGTATTCGACCGAGTCGGCGATGATCTCGCGGCTGGGCAGCGAATACAGCATGCCGTCGTGACCCATGGCGATGCCGTCGTCCACGGCGATGGTGTCGAACTCCTTGGCCACGCCGCCGACGCGTTCGATCTCGCGCGCGACCAGCTGGCCGAGATCCTTCAGGTGCACGTGCCCGGGCACGAACTGCGTAAACGAGTTGGCGATGGCGATGATGGGCTTGTGGAAGTCGCCATCGCGCATGCCGGTGGCGCGCCACAGTGCGCGGGCGCCGGCCATGTTGCGGCCGTGGGTGGAGGTCTTGGAGCGGTACTCGGGCATGGCGAATTCAGCGGTGATCGGCGAGCGGTGGCTGGCAATTAGACCGCGTCGTGACTGTTGCTGCTGCAACGGTCGCGGCGCGCTCCGGTGATCCGGCACGGTAGCACGCGAGCGATGGCACGCCGTGCCGGTGGGGAGGGCGCGGGCAGGGCGCGCATTGCACAGGCAGCGCCGGAGCGTTCGCCGGCACGGCGCTCGAACACGCGCCTCCCGCACGCGGCGCCCGCTCGTCGGCGTGGCATGTAATGCGATGTAAACGTATGCGGGGTTGCATGCAGTGCCCGGAGTGCAAACCGGAGCGCAGATCGCGCCGCTGCCACACCTGCACCATCGCCGTCAGACCGGTGCGGCAGAGGGGAGCACCACCGCCAAGGATCTCCACCAACGGCACCGCAGGAGGCGCCCATGTCCGACCATCCACACCCACGCCGCACGGCACCGGCAGCCTCGCACCCCATCGACCAGACGCCGGCAGCAATAGCCGGCATCACCCGCCGTCGCGTGCTGCAGGGCGCAGCCGGCGCGGTGGCACTGGCTGGCCTCGGGTGGGGCGGCCGCGCGGCTGCGCAGAGCGCCACCCTGCCGTTCGCGGGCCTGAACCTGTCGGGCCTGGCCTCCAACAGCTATGTGGAGAATGCGGAGATCGGCACGCACTACCGCGCCATTACCGCACAGCACGTGGCTGCCGCCGGCGCCTGCCCGCTGTTCCGGCTGCCGACCACCGCCGCGCGCTTCACGCGGGGGCAGGGCCTGGCCTTGAACGAGACCTACTGCAGCCAGGTCCAGGATGCGCTGGACCACATCGCCGCCCGCGGCAAGCGCGCCATCGTGGAGCTGCACGACTCCATGCGCCTGCCGCAGCGGGTGGCCGTCAAGTCGGGCTATCGGCGCGACGCCAGCGGCGCGCTTGTGGATGCGCGCGGCAACCGCATCGACGATGCGGCGGCCGCCGCGGTCTGGGCCGACACCTATCCGCTGCGCAACTTCGGCTACCAGGGCTATTTCGATCGCCGCGACGGGCTGCTCAAGCTGTACGAGTACCGCGTGATCGGCACGCCGGGGTGCACGCTCTACAACGCGTCCGGCCTGCCCGACCTGTGGGCACGCATCGTCAACCGGTTCCGGCAGCACCCGGCGGTGTTCGGCTGGGGCGTGATGAACGAGCCCTATCAGGGCGACGAGCGCGCCGCCGACGGCAGCGTGCTGTCGATGGCGGCGCACTGGCAGAACACCGCCACCGCGTGCTGCAAGACCATCATCGATCGCGACCGCGACCACTTCGTGTTCGTGTGCGGCAACGGCTATGCCAGTGCCCGGCTCTGGCAGAAGGATTCGATGGGCCTGTTCGACATCCCCGATCCCTACAACCGCATCGTCTACGAAGCGCACAACTATCTGGACAACAACGGGGCTGGCGGCGGCAACTGGGTCGGACCGGGCGGGCGCAACGAAGTGATCCAGCCCGATACCGGCATCACGATGGTGACGCCCTTCATCGACGCCCTGCGGGATGCCGGCAAGCGCGGTTATCTCGGCGAGCACGGCTACCCGGCCGGCAACCGCAGCGCGGAGGTCGCCACCACGCGCATGCTGGCCCATCTGCAGGCGAACAATATCCCCAGCACGCAATGGTGCTTCGGCCCCGGTTGGCCGGATGACGACGTGCTCGGCATGAGCCGCGACGTGGGCGCGGACATCCAGGCCAAGAGCAATCTCGCTGCCGTTCAGGCCTTTTTCGACGTGCGCCTGTCCAGCTACATCCCTCCGCGCTAGCCACGCTGCCGCTGCCGGCAGGTGGCGGCGGTTTACACTGGTGGCATGCGCAAGAACATCCCGTGCCGCGCCGGCTGCGCGGCCTGCTGCATCGCGCCGTCGATCAGCTCGGCCATCCCCGGCATGCCGCAGGGCAAGCCGGCGTGCCCTGCGTGCAGCTCGACGGCCAGGGCCGTTGCCGCCTGTTCGGGTTGCCGACGCGGCCGGCGGTGTGCGCCAGCCTGCGTCCGTCCGAGGACATGTGCGGCGCATCGCGCGCCCAGGTGCTGATCACGTTGACGGCACTGGAGCACGCCACGCGGCCGTGAGCCGCGGCAGGTCACCGGCGCCCCTGACTGGCGCCACGTGAATTGCGCCTGGCTGCGGGTCCGCGCTGCCAGGGCGGCGCGGCCTGCCGCGTGTTCCTGCCGTCACCTCTGCGCGCCGGCATGCCGGCCGCGTCAGACAAGAGTGTATGCAGCAGGCGCATGACGGCGCATCCGCATCGCACGATGCCGGTGCCGGTCTGCAGCCGTAGCGCAGGGACAAGGATTCAGTCGGTGCTGGAGAGGCCCAGATACTGGTCCTTGAGCCGCACATAATGCTGCGCCGAATAATGCAGGCTCTCGATTTCCTTGTCGCTGAGCGTGCGGGCCAGCCGTGCGGGATTGCCCAGCCACAACTCGCCTTCGCCGACGATCTTGCCCGGGCCGACGACCGCCCCGGCGCCGACAAAGCCGTAGCGCTTGACGGTGGCGCCGTCGAGCACGCACGCGCCCATGCCGATCAGGCACAGGTCTTCGATGGTGCAGGCATGCAGGATGGTGCCGTGGCCGACCGTGACGTCGGCGCCGATCACGGTCGGGTAGCCGGCCTTATTGAACGGGCTGTGGTGGCTGACGTGGATGATGGTGCCGTCCTGCACGTTGGTGCGTGCGCCGATCTGCACATGATTGACGTCGCCGCGAATCACCGTGCCCGGCCACACCGACACGTCATCGCCCAGGCTCACCTTGCCGATGATGGTGCAGGCAGGATCGACATAGACGCGTGCGCCCAGTTGCGGGGTATGTTCCAGGAACGAGCGAATCGGGGTCACGATGATCTCCGGCATGTCGGCGGGCCGCCCGGTGCGGGGCACTGCCTGCATGATAGCGGGCGAGCGCCGGCACGCGGGAGGCGCTGGCGTGGCAGTGGAACCATCTGGCTGTGGCCCTGCATGACGCAGCGGCCCAGCGTGTTGGAACAGCCGGCGCCAGAATCTGTGAGGCTACGCCGGCACTCTTGCTGCAGCTTCGAATGGATCGCGTTGCAGCACTGCGCGTGGCGATTTGCAGTCATACGCATCCAGCGGCGTTCAACGCACTGCCACCAACAGTTATATGCTGTTGAACGACGCGCAAGGTTGATCGCTTCCGCGCAGGCAATGCGCACACCGCAAATGCCGTTGTGCAGACAGGCCAACGAATGCCTGGAGAGCCGGGCGAAGCGCTCTGCCGCCTTGCCCGACAAGCGCACAGCCATGCATGCCGCTGTCTTGAACGCCCCTGCGATCGGCCTAGCGTGCCGGTGCGTTTTTGCAGGACGGTGGTCGTTGTTGTGTTGCAGTGCCGATGCACTGTCGAAGGCCGTCGCAGTTGCGAGCGTGCTTGCGTCTTGATCGTGGTGGCGCTGCGTGGTCGCGTGGTCACGCGTGAGGCTGCCAATGCCGTTGCGCTTCCTGCACCAGCATCATCCGTTGACCCAGCGCGCCATGACACCTGCAAGTTCGTGCTGGAGTGCATCACGCCGTTTCAAGTAGAGAATGGGAGATCGGGGTGGGCCGCTTCGGCGCGATCGCCTCGCCGCTGTGCGGGGGGCGTACTGGTGGACGCTGGCCGGTTGCCGGCGGCCCCGGATCTGGCCTGCAGTGTGTCGCCGATGCGTGCGGCCATCGCCGTGCTGGGTATGCGCCAGCCGGTGCGCTGAACTGCTCGGCCGGCGGTCGTCGCATGGCGCTAGCGAAGTCGACCTTACCAAAGAAATCCCGCGCACTGCCGATAACCCGACAGACCCTCCATCGTCATGGCGGGCTCTTCCGCGGACCCTTTGCAGATCAGCGCCGGCATGCTCAGAACCATCGACTCAGATCAACTCCGCCCCGGCATGTATGTCTACAAGCTGCTGGGCGCGTGGGTGCACCATCCGTTCTGGAAGACCTCGTTCCTGGTCGATTCGGACGACGTGGAGAAGATCCATGGCAGCCGGATCGAGCAACTGGTGATCGACACCGCGCGTGGGCTGGACCTGGACACGGCAGCGCCGGGCGCACTCGATCCGCAGCCTGAGCCGGAGCAACCGCCGCCGCCGGCACCGGAACCCCCCGAGCCGGCCACCACCGCGCGCACCGCGCGAACCAATAGCGTCACCGCACAGGTCGGTATCGAGTCCGAAGTGGTGCGCGCGCGCAAGATCTTCGAAGACGGCCGCGACATGGTCGAGGCGATGTTCCGCGATGTGCGGCTGGGACGCACCGTCGACACCGAGGCGGCGATGCCGCTGGTGGAAGCCATCAACGATTCGGTCCTGCGGCATCCGCAGGCCTTGATCAGCGTGGCAAGGCTCAAGACCGCCGACGACTACACCTATCTGCATTCGATGGCCGTGGCCGGCCTGATGAGCGGGCTGGCGCGTCAGCTCGGTCTGCCCGAAGGGCAGGTCGTCGAGGCGGCCATGGGCGGCCTGCTGCACGACATGGGCAAGGCGGTGACGCCGCTGGACATCCTCAACAAGCCCGGCAAGCTCACCGACGAAGAAATGGAGATCATGCGCCAGCACCCGCTGGACGGTCATCGCCTGCTGTTGGCCGGCGGCGTGCAGAACGCGGTGGTGCTGGAGATCGCGCTGCACCATCACGAAAAAATGGACGGCAGCGGCTATCCGAACCGGTTGGCGGGCGAGAACATCGCGCTGATGTCGCGGATGGGCGCGGTGTGCGATGTGTACGACGCCATCAGTTCGGACCGTCCCTACAAGCGCGGTTGGGATCCGGCCGAATCGCTCAAGCGCATGGCGTCGTGGCAGGGACATTTCGATCCGGCAGTGTTCCAGGCCTTCGTGCGCCGGCTGGGGATTTATCCGGTCGGCTCGTTGGTGCGGCTGGAGTCGCAGAAACTGGCAGTGGTGATCGAGCAGACCCCCGATGCGCTGCTCAAGCCCAGGGTGCGCGTGTTCTATTCGGCCAAGCTGCGCAGCCATGTGCTGGTGCAGGACATCGACCTGTCGCGCCCGGACTGCCAGGACCGCATCGCGCAGATGGAAAGCCCCACCGACTGGGGTTTCCGCGATCTTGAGAAGCTCTGGCTGCCGTAATCCGTAGTCCGTAATCCGCTGGCCACAGGCCGCGCGCATGCACGCGGCCTACCTGGCGCGGAGATGCGCTGGGCGAGTGGGCTGGGTCCGCAGGCGTCGTCTGGCGACGGCGGCAGCCTTGCCGTCGTAATTGCCACCATCGCTGCCAGGCCCGGCATACCCCGCGCGCACCTGCGCCAGGCTCGCCGGTCACAGGCGGTTGCCGCCACGCCCGCCAGGCCCATCGGCCCACCTGGTCAACCTGGCGAGCACGACCATGCTGCGCTGCAGCTTGGCAATATAGTTATGATCCATAACTATTGTGCAACGCAATCACCTGCCGGCCCCGGACCCCATGCCTCAGCTCTGCCTGGATGACCGTCGCTTCTCACACCTGCCTGCCGTCGCATGCGGCCGCCATGTGCAAGCGCCGGACTGGCGTCAGCCTGTGGCGGCCTGCCTGCACGGCGGTGCCACGCGGTTGGCGGCCACGCCCACATCGGCATGCCTGCGCGCGTCTACAATGCAGCTCATGCCGCGGATCGGCGTTGCGGGCGGCGAGCGTTGCGCGCACCGGTTCGTCCGTTGTCTTCGTTGCGAGAACCGTCATGTCCGTCACTGCCACTGCCGCATCGCTGCAGGATGCCGTCACCACGGTGGATCAGGCACGCCTGCTGCGGCTGCTGGGCTACCGCATCACCCGCACCGAGTTGCTGGTACGGCGGATGTTTCAGGACTGCGTGGCTGCGTTCGATCTCAAGCCGGTCGACTTCTCGCTGCTGATGCTGGTGGACGGCAACCCGGGCATCAACCAGCGCCAGATCGGCGACGTGCTGCACGTGTCGGCGCCCAACCTGGCGATCGTGGTGGCACGCCTGGTCAAGCGCCGCCTGCTGCGGCAGGTACGGGGGCGCCAGGACCGGCGCATGCAGCATCTGTCGCTGACCAGCGCCGGCGTGGCCCTGCTGTGCGCTGCCGAGGCCGAGGTGCTGCGCATGGAACAGCAACTCAGCGCGGTGCTTGGCAGCAGCGAGGCGCCGTTGCTGCGCGCACTCGACCGGCTCGACCGTCTGGACACCGCGTAACCCGCCGCTGCCGTGCAGGCGCACGGCCAGCTTTCCTGTTGACCTGCGCACGCGCCGTTGCCGGCGTGTCGATCGCGCCTGCCTGACCGTTGTTCCGCCGCAGTTCCCGCTGTCCCTCCCAATGCTGGAGATGTTCGCAGTGAGCTATCGATCGGTCCTGTCTGGGTTGTCTTCCCGCGCGTCGGCGCTGCGCCGTGCAGCGCTTGGCATGCTGTCGCTGCTTGCTGCCGGCACGGCCGGCGCACAGAGCCTGCCCCAGATTACGACGCTGACCAACGGCATCAATACCGGCGGCACCAGCTATCTGGACGGCTTCACCCGCACCACGCCCGGCTGGGCGGTGATCACCTATCTGCGCCAGAGCTCACTGGACGCGATCAAGGATTCCCGCGGCAACGACGTGCCGGTGTTCGACCGCCCACGCATCGATTCCACGCTGCTGCTGACCCAGGTCGCCTATGTCACCCCGTACAAGCTCTTCCGGGGCGCACTGGGCATCAACACGCTGCTGCCGCTGATCAACCTGGATGCTTCGTTCGGGCGCAACAGCATTGCCAGCTTGCGCGACAACGGCGCCGGCGTGGGCGACCTGACCTTCGGCCCGTATCTGCAGATGCTGCCGGTGATCCGCAATGGCAGGCCGGTGTTTTCGCAGCGTTTCGAAATCGATGCGATCGCGCCGATCGGCAAGTTCGACCGCGATCGCGACCTCAATCAGGGCGCCGGCTACTGGTCGCTGGTGCCGCAATATGCGTTCACCGTGTTCCCGATGCCCAACTGGGAAGTCAGCGCACGCATCAACTACATCTACAACTTTCGCAGCGAGCGGCGGCCGAACCTGCCACCGGGCTTCGAGTTCCGCAACGGTCAGGCCGGCGACGCGGGCTGGATCAACGTCGCCACCTCCTGGGAAGTGGTACCCAATATCCGGCTTGGCGTGAATGCCTATTACCTCACCCAGTTCCGCGATAACCGCACCAATGGGCAACGCGTGGCCGACACCCGCCAGAGCGTGTTCTATGCGGGGCCCGGTGGCGTGTGGCGGATGGATGCCAACAACATGCTGTTTGCCAATGTGTATCTGCCGGTGGAGGTCAAGAACGCCGCCTCCGGCAACAACGTCAACCTGCAGTACGTCCATGTGTTCTAGCGCCGGTACATCCGGCCTCTTCGGAGAGTGGCAATGAATTTGCAGAACAAGACGATCGTGGTCACCGGCGTGGCATCGGGCATCGGTGCCGAAGTCGCGCGCCTGGCCCGCTTCCATGGCGCCACGGTGATCGGCGTCGATCGCACGCCGGTGCAGATGTCGCTGCACGGGTTCCACCAGGCCGATCTCGGCGACCCGGCGTCCATCGATGCGCTGGTGCAGGCCTTGCCGGCGCGTGTCGATGCGCTGGCCAATGTGGCTGGCGTTCCCGGTACCGCGCCGCTGGAGGCGGTGGCGCGCGTCAACTATCTGGGCCTGCGCCATTTGAGCCAGGCGCTGCTGCCGCGCATGGCGCCCGGCGGTTCCATCATCAATGTGGCCTCCATCCTGGGTGCCGAGTGGCCGCAGCGCCTGGAACTGCACAAGCAACTGTCCGCCACCGACAGCTTTGCGTCTGGCGATGCATGGCTGCAGGCGCATCCGGTGGCGCACGCCACCTGCTACCAGTACTTCAAGGAAGCGCTGATCGTGTGGACGCTGCTGCAGTCGCGGCCCTGGTTCGCCGAGCACGGCGTACGCGTCAACAACGTCTCGCCGGGGCCGGTGTTTACGCCGATTCTTGGCGACTTCGTCAGCATGCTCGGCGAGGAGCGCGTCAAGGAAGATGCCAGGCGCATGACGCGGCCGGCGTATGCCGACGAAGTGGCGGAGGCCATCGTGTTTCTCGCTTCCGATGCGGCGCGCTGGATCAACGGCATCACCCTGCCGGTCGATGGCGGGCTGGCGTCCACCACTCTGTAACACCACCCCCTCAGCAGGAGGCTAGACCATGAACGCTCTCCCCAATACCGCGATTGCCGCAAGCGCCGCTCCGGCGTGGCATGGCTGCATCTTCAATGGCGACTGGGTGCCCGGCAACGGCGGCACCGTGCAGATCATCGAGCCGGCCACCGGCACGCTGCTGCACGAAATCGGCAAGGCCGACCTGGCCGATGTCGCCGCTGCCGTGGCGCTGGCCAAGAAAGCGCAACGTACCTGGGCAGCCACTGCGCCGCGCGAGCGCGCTGCGGTGTTTCACCGGGCCGCGCAGCTGATGGAAGCGCGCAGTGCCGAAGCGGCGCTGCTGATCGCGCGCGAAACCGGCGGCATCCTGCCCAAGGCCCAGCGCGAAGTGAACGAGTCGGTGGTGATCTACCAGCAGTCTGCGGCGCTGCCGCTGCAGGCGGTTGGCCAGGTGCTGCCGACGGGCGCCGGCCAGCTCAGCCTGGCCCGGCACCTGCCGCTGGGCGTGATCGCAGTGATTTCCCCGTTCAATTTCCCGCTGATCCTGTCGCTGCGCTCGGTCGCCCCGGCGCTGGCGATGGGCAATGCGGTGGTGCTCAAGCCCGACCCGCGCACGCCGTATACCGGTGGCGTGGTCATCGCGCAGGTACTGGAAGAAGCAGGTTTGCCGAAGGGTTTGCTGCATGTACTGCACGGCGATGCAGCCATCGGACAGGCGCTGGTCGAGTCGCCGGATGTCCCGATGATTGCTTTCACCGGTTCCACCGCGGCCGGCCGGCGCATCGGCGAGATCGCTGGCCGGCATTTGAAGAAGGTGTCGCTGGAATTAGGCGGCAACAACGCGGTGATCGTGCTCGACGACGCGGATCTGGACAAGGCCGCCTCTGCAGTGGCATTCGGCGCCTACCTGCATCAGGGGCAGATCTGCATGGCCACCGGCCGGGTGCTGGTCCAGCGCGGGATTGCCGATGCATTCACGCAGCGGCTGGCCGAAAAAGCCAGGCATCTGCCGGTCGGCGATCCGGTTAGCGGCACCGTGGCACTGGGGCCGATCATCGACCAGCGCCAACTGCAGCGCGTGATCGATATCGTGGAAGACAGCGTTGCCGCCGGTGCGGTGGTGGAAGCCGGTGCCAGCAACGAAGGCCTGTTCTATGCGCCGACGGTGTTGTCCAACGTGCGCCCGGGCATGCGTGCCTTCGACGAAGAAGTCTTCGGGCCGGTGATCAACATCACCGTGTTCGATACCGACGAAGAAGCCGCGGACCTGGCCAACCATGGCGAGTACGGTCTGGCTGCGGGCATCCTGTCGGCGTCGGTGTCGCGTGCGATGCGCCTGGGCGACAAGCTTCACACCGGCCTGTTGCACATCAACGATCAGACCGTGGCCGATGAAGTCATTAATCCCTTCGGCGGGACCGGTGCGTCGGGCAACGGCACCAGTGTCGGCGGACCGGCCGATTGGGAGCAGTACACCCACTGGCAATGGCTGACGATCAAGAACGAAGTACCGCAGTACCCGTTTTGACCGGTGCGGCGCAACATACTGGGCGGTGGGGGTGCAGGCGAGCCGTGGATCAGCCGCTCCGGGGCCGATCTATCCGCAATGTTCAATTACTTTTAGGCAAAGCAACCAAGCGTTCGAGTGTCTTTATTGTTTCGAGACAGTCAGACGTTTACGTCTAAAGCCTGGTTGGTCGAGGGCGCGGTGCCCTTATCGCTTGCGGGACACGCCGTGAATCCGTCCGTGGAGGCTCCTTGGCGGCATCCATGCCGCCAAGGGTCCCGCAATCGGCAAGGACACCGCGCCAGAGAGTTGGTCGGTGGCTGGGTGAAAAGCCGCTTGTCGAACATGTGTCGGACCTCGAGCCAGCGCATCACTATCGAAACAACGCGCATCACGTACTGCTCTTACTGTTCTTAACTGTGCGCACCGACCATCTTGACGGGTCCTTGCCCGCCCACCGTCGCAGGACCTTGAGCGGCATGGATGCCGCGCCAGAGCCTACAAGGACGTACTTGCGGCGTGTCCCGCGATGGTGGGCGGGCGGGCCCTGCAGCCAATCTCCAGACCAGCCGCTCTTCAACCAACGCATCCCCATCGTTCAATCATCTTTCAAGACGATCGAGATCTCGCGCTTCAGTGGTTTTTGTCAGCCGCTCTTAATCGCCAGCGCGGAATTGCGTCGGCGAGCAGCCGGCATGGCGTGCGAAGTAGCGGCTGAAGTATGCAGCGTCGAAAAATCCTAGGCTGGCGGCGATCTGCTGCACGCTCAGGCTGGTGTAGCGCAGGCTGCGGCGTGCTTCGAGCATGATCCGGCGCTGCAGTAATTGCAGCGCCGAGGCGCCGGCCAGCCGCTGGCACAACGCGTTGAGATGACCCGGAGTCAGGCCCAGCTGCCCGGCATAGCGGGAGATCGGCCAATGCGCTCGGTAGTGCTGGTCGATCAGCGCCTGATAGCCACGGAGATGGCGTAATGCCGGGTCGGCGTACGGGCTCACCGCAGCCGCATCCTGCGCGTGCTCCAGCGCCGTGCGGGCGGTCCAGATCAACAGTTGCGCTGCGGCGGCGTGCAATGCGGCCTCGTGGCCGATGCGCCGGTATGCGTGATCGTCGGCAATGCTGGCGAACAGCGCGTCGAGCAATCCGCGTGCGTGCTGTGCCTGCAGGACCTGGGGGATGGTCAGTGCACGCTGCAATAGCGGCGCGGCACTCAACGCACTACGTACCAACGGCATGCACAAGGTGATGATGTGGCCACGTACCTGTGGATCGAATCTGAAACCATGCACGCACAGCGGTGGCAGCCAGATCACGCGTGCGCCACGCACGCGCTGGCTGCGGCCATCCAGCTGCAGCGTCGCCGGCCCGCGTTGCACGTACAGCAGTTGCGCCAGGTCTTCGTGCCGGTGCGGAGCGATGCGCCAGTCATGCAGCCGGCTGCGTGCGGCAATCGACTCCCAGTGCAGCAACTCCGGGTGTCGGCGTGCTGCTCGCCATACAGGCCGAAGGCGGGGACCGCTGTGGCTGCGGCGTTGGCGTGCGCGCGTGTGGGCATCGTCGAAAAGTCCAAGCACTGCGCGCAATCATCCCTTCAAAGCACGTGCTTGGCTACCCACACTGGCCTGCATCCGTCGGCTGAGGCAGGAGCATTGCATGCGAACCCAGATCGCGGTCATTGGCGCCGGCCCCTCCGGCCTGTTGCTGGGCGAGCTGTTGCTGCGGGCCGGTATCGATGCCGCGGTAATCGAGCGACAGACCCCGGAGCATGTGTTGGGGCGTATCCGCGCCGGCGTGCTGGAACAGGGCAGTGTGGAGCTGTTGCACCAAGCAGGCGTTGGCGCACGCGTGCAGCGCGAAGGCTTGCCGCATCACGGCTTCGAACTGTCGCTGGATGGCCGGCGGGAGCGCATCGATCTGCTGCGCGGCTGCGGGCGTAGTGTCACCGTCTACGGTCAGACCGAGGTCACCGCCGATCTGATGCACGCCCGTGCGCGCAGCGCTGCACCGACGTATTACAGCGCCCAGGACGTGACGCTGCGCGCGGTGGACAGCGATGCGCCCGCAGTGGAATTCACCCACGACGGCCGGCGCCTGCGTATCGACTGCGACTATATCGTCGGCTGCGACGGCTTCCATGGCATCAGCCGCGCCAGCATTCCGCCCGCGCGATTGCGCCTGTTCGAGCGGGTGTATCCGTTCGGCTGGCTTGGCGTGCTTGCCGACACCCCGCCGGTCCACGACGAGTTGATCTACGCGCAGCACCCACGCGGCTTTGCCTTGTGTTCGATGCGCTCGCCCACGCGCTCACGCTACTACGTGCAGGTACCGGCCGATGCGCGGGTGGAGGCATGGAGCGATCAGGCATTCTGGAACGAGTTGCGTGCGCGGTTGCCTGAGGCGCTGGCTGCGCAACTGGTCACCGCTCCATCGATCGAAAAGAGCATCGCGCCGTTGCGTAGCTTCGTCGCCGAACCCATGCAGTACGGGCGCCTGTTCCTGGCTGGCGATGCGGCGCATATCGTGCCGCCCACCGGCGCCAAGGGCCTGAATCTGGCGCTGGCCGATGTCGGGTTGCTGGCGCACTTGTTCGAGCGCTGGAACGCGCACGGCGATACCACGGTGCTGCAGCAGTATTCGGCGCTGGCGCTGCAGCGGGTGTGGAAGGCCGAACGGTTTTCATGGTGGATGACCACCTTGCTGCATACCTTCGACGACCAGGACGCGTTCACCGCACGCATTCATGCCGCAGAGCTGGATTATCTGCTGGGCAGCGAGGCCGGGCGCGCCACCCTGGCGGAAAACTATGCGGGGTTGCCGTTGGTGGAGCTGCCGGATTGAGCGCAGCATTGGCCGCCGTCGAGATGCCACATGCGTGCGGGAGAGAAAATCGACTGCCGTGGTTATCTTCTGATTACCATCAATACTGCAGGTGCCCTGGTGCACGCCAGGGCGGCTAGCGGGCGAGCGGACGCGGCCGTTAGGCTGGCGGCGACGCGTGGAAAAACCCTGTGTGCAAGGCGCGTCGTCCCTCAATCAACGGTGCACCGTGTTGGCATTCCGGCCGGCGCAGCGCCCGTCTCCACGTAAGGATTCCTCCATGAATAAGCTGTTTTCCCGCGCCTTGCTGCTGGTCATGCTGGTGGCGCCGGTGGCTGCCTTCGCGCAGACCGCAGTGACTGAAAATCCCGACCACCAGAAGATGCTGCTCGGATCCACCTGGCCCGAAACCGTCAACAAGCGGTTGGTCTACGATTTCTGGCGCATCGTATTCGAGGCTGGCCAGGTGCAGGAAGCGCCGAAATACATGGACAAGAACTACATCCAGCACAACCCGAACGTGGCGAACGGTCGCGACGCCTTCATCGCGTTCCTGACCGCGTTCGTGCCGCCGACGCCGGTACAGGCACGTGTGCAGTTGCCGCTGGTGGCCATCACTGCAGATCGCGATCTGGTCACGCTGGTGTCGGTGCGCACGCTGCCGGATCCGCGTGATCCCGGCAAGACCTATACCACCACCTGGTTCGACATGTTTCGCATCGAAAAAGGCCTGATCAAGGAGCATTGGGATCCGGACACGATTGCCGGCCGCGCCAATACCGGCGGACAATAATCGCTGCTGCATTGCAGGGCTGCAGCGTGCAGCCCTGCAATGCGTGATCCATGCAGGTCGTCGGCAACCATGCAAGCGGTTGACGAAAAAGGACAGCGCCCGCGTGGTGGCGGGCGTCGTCTTTTGAGGCAGCGGGGTCAGCTGATGCGGAAGCCCATCGTCGCTTCCACCGCCTGCTGCCAGCCGGCATAGAGTTGTTCGCGCTTGTCGTCGGCCATGGCCGGCTCGAAGCGGCGATCCACCGCCCACTGCTTGGCGATCTCTTCGCGGCTGCTCCAGAAGCCGGTCGCCAGACCGGCCAGATACGCCGCACCGAGCGCGGTGGTTTCGGCCACTTCCGGGCGCAGGACCGGCACGTTGAGCATGTCGCTCTGGAACTGCGCCATGAAGTCGTTGGCGATCGCGCCACCGTCGGCCCGCAGCTCCTTCAGCTCGATGCCCGAATCGGCCTGCATCGCAGTCAGCACGTCGCGGGTCTGGTACGCCATCGATTCCACCGCCGCACGCACGAAGTGCTCCTTGGTGGTGCCGCGGGTCAGCCCGAACACCGCGCCGCGGATATCGCTGCGCCAATACGGCGCGCCCAGACCGACGAAGGCCGGCACCAGATAGACCCCGTCGTTGTCGCCGGCACGTTCGGCATAGGCCTGCGAGTCGCTGGCCTTGCCGAGCATGCGCAGGCCGTCGCGCAGCCACTGCACGACCGAGCCGGCGACGAAGATCGAACCTTCCAGCGCGTACTCGACCTTGCCGTCGATGCCCCAGGCGATGGTGGTCAACAGACCGGCCTTGGACGCAACCGCCTTGTCGCCGGTATGCATCAGCGCAAAGCAGCCGGTGCCATAGGTGTTCTTGGCCATGCCCGGTTCGAAGCAGGCCTGGCCGAACAGCGCCGCCTGCTGGTCGCCGGCGATCCCGGCGATCGGCACCTGCTCGCCGTAGAAATACTGGGTCTGGGTCATACCGTAGATTTCGCTGGACGAGCGCACCTCCGGCAGCATTTCCTTCGGCACGTCGAGCATGGCCAACAGCTCGGCGTCCCACTCCAGCGTGTGGATGTTGTACATCAGCGTGCGCGAGGCATTGGTGTAGTCGGTGACATGCACCTTGCCGCCGGTGAGATTCCAGATCAGCCAGCTGTCGATGGTGCCGAAGGCCAGTTCGCCGTTGCGCGCGCGTTCGCGGGCGCCGTCGACGTGGTCGAGGATCCACTTGACCTTGGTGCCGGAAAAATATGCATCGATCAGCAATCCGGTCTTGTCGCGCACCATCTGCTCGTGCCCGGCCTCCTTGAGCTGGGTGCAGATGTCCTTGGTCTGCCGCGATTGCCAGACGATGGCGTTGTAGATCGGCTGGCCGGTGGCCTTGTCCCACACCACCGCGGTCTCGCGCTGGTTGGTGATGCCGATACCGGCGATCGAGCGCGCATCGATCTGTGCGTTGTTGAGCAGCTCGGTGATCGTGGTGTAGACGCTGGTCATGATCTCGCGCGGGTTGTGTTCCACCCAGCCCGGCTGCGGAAAGATCTGGCCGAACTCGCGCTGCGCCACGCCGGCCACCTTGCCGTTGCGATCGAACAGCATCGCGCGCGAACTGGTGGTGCCTTGATCGATCGCAAGGACGTATTGCTTTTCCATCGGAGATTCCTCGAACAATGCCGGCGCTGGCGCACGGCGAGAAAGTGGGCGGTGCACGCCGCTGCTGGAGAGGCCGATAACCCCATGGCCTGCCCGGCAGCGGGGCCGTGCTGTCAGTCGTGCCGCAGTACGATCAGCGCGGATCGAGCGGCGGTTTGCCGCCCTGCAGATGGCGCACGCGTGCCGGCAGGAACGGCAGGATCAGCCACTGGTAGGCGAGCGCGCCGATCGGGCCGCCGATCAACGGCCCGACAATGGGAATCCACCAGTAGTTGTCCTTGGCCGGCAACGCGGCCTCGCCCCAACCGGCAAGGTAGGCGAACAGGCGCGGGCCGAAGTCGCGTGCCGGATTCATTGCCCAGGCTTCCAGATAGCCCATCGACGCGCCCAGCGTCGCCACCAGCAGGCCGATCATCAGCGCGCCGGAGTTGGCGGTCGGCGCGGCTTCGTTGAATTGTTCGGTGATGGCGAAGATGCCGAAGATCAGGAACGCGGTGATGATGATCTGGTCGACCAGCGCATGCATCGGCGTCACCGCTAGGCCGGGTGCAGTGAAGAACACCCCGGCGGCGCCACCGGCTTCGCGGGTGAGTTGCTGCACCTGGTTGTAGTGGTCGATGACCGGGCCGTACAACTGGTAGACGATGGCCGCGCCCAGGAATGCACCGATCACCTGCGCACCCCAGTACGGCAGCACCTTCTTCCATGAGAAACCGCGGAACAACGCCAGCGCCAGCGTTACTGCCGGGTTGGCATGCGTGCCGGACACCGAGCCGGTGACATAGATCGCCAGCGTCACCGCCAGGCCCCAGGCGATGCACACGCCCCAGTAGGCGTTCTGGTACGGGCTGGGGTCGTAGAGGACGTACATCGCCGCGACCGAATCGCCGAGCGCGATGATGATGAACATCGCCACCGCCTCGGAAATCAACTCACCCACGAGTTGGCGGCTCATGCGCGCGTCCTCGTGCCGATGGCGATGACGCAGCCAGGGTGGTGCGATGCGCGCATTGGCGCGCAGGGGTCTTCGGTGATGCTCATCAGGGTGCCCTCCACGTGACTCAGGATGATGCCGGCAAATGCGCCAGGATACGTTGCCGCGCGACCCGTCCTCGCCGGCAGCGTGGTTCGATCAGGCCGGCACGCCGTCCGCCTGCCGGACCGAGTGTGTCTGCAGATATGCCTCCAGGCGTTCGCGCCCGGCTGCGTCGATGCGCAGGCCGAGTTTGCTGCGGCGCCACAGGATGTCGTCGGTGGTCACGGCCCACTCGTGGGCACGCAGGTAATCCACCTCGGCCTGATACAGGTCGGCACCGAAGTGCGTGCCCAGGGCGGCGATGTCCTGCGCCTGGCCCAGCAGCTGTTCCGCACAGGTGCCGTAGTTGCGTACCAGCCGTTGCGCGGTGGGCGCCGGCAGCCACGGGTACGCGTTGCGCACGCGCTCGAGCAGGCTGGCGATATCGCGTTGTTCGCCGCCGGGCAATGCATCGCCGCGCGCGGTCCATGCCGGCTTGCGTGCACCCAGCGCCTGGGTGAGGCGGTCGACCGCTTCTTCGGCCAGTTTGCGATAGGTGGTGAGCTTGCCGCCGAAGACGTTGAGCAACGGTGCGCCATCGGTGAGCATTTCCAGCTGGTAATCGCGGGTGACTTCGGCGGCGTTGTCCTCGGCATCGTCGAGCAGCGGACGCACGCCGCTATAGCTCCACACCACATCGCCGGGAGCGATCTGCTGCTGGAAATACAGGTTCACCGCATCGCACAGGTACTGCACCTCGGCCGCATCGATCCTGGGCGCGGCGGGGTCGGCCTGGTAATCCACGTCGGTGGTGCCGATCAGGGTGAAGTCATGCTCGTACGGAATGGCGAACACGATGCGCCGATCCGGTTGCTGGAAGATGTACGCATGGTCGTGGTCGAACAATTTGGGCACCACGATGTGGCTGCCTTTGACCAGGCGCAGTGCGTGCGTGTGCGGCACTGCGGCGACCGTGTCCAGGAACGACACCGCCCATGGGCCGGCCGCATTGGCCAGCGCACGCGCCTGCACGGTGCGGCGGCGGCCGTCGCGGTCTTCCAGCTCGGCGTACCAGAAGCCTGCATCGCGCCAGGCACCGACGCAGCGCGTGCGCGTGTGGATCTGTGCGCCACGTCTGGCGGCGTCCATCGCATTGAGCACCACCAACCGCGCATCCTGCACCCAGGCATCGGAGTACACGAAGCCGGTGCGCAGCGATTCCTGCAGCGGCTGGCCAACCGGGTGCGTGCGCAGCGACAGCCGGCGCGAGCGCGGCAGGCTGCGCTTGCTGCCGCCGAGATGGTCATACAGGAACAGCCCGGCGCGAATCATCCAGGCCGGGCGCAGATGCGGTTGATGCGGCAGCAGGAAGCGCAGCGGCCAGATGATGTGCGGGGCCAGCCGCAGCAGCACCTCGCGCTCGGCCAGCGCCTTGCCGACCAGCGCGAACTCGTACTGCTCCAGGTAGCGCAGGCCGCCGTGGATGAGCTTGGTGCTGGCGCTGCTAGTATGCGCGGCCAGATCGTCCTGTTCGCACAGGCACACCGACAGGCCGCGCCCGGCCGCATCGCGGGCGATGCCGACCCCGTTGATGCCGCCGCCTATCACCAGAAGATCGTATGTCTCGCCCATCGGTGTCTCCGTCCGGGCGCGCCAGCAGCGAACCCAAGTTGTCATGTTCGAACATATTCGAACATCAAACCTTTTCGGGGCGTGAAGAGCCGTTAGACGTGGGAATCAAGCACTTGGGAAATAGAAGTGCCTATCGAAGCCGGCATTTCGATAGTCAAGGAGGATCATGAAAGCAGCCCGATCGACATGCCCATGCCGCAAACGCACAAAAACGAACAATTGGCTCAGCCGGCGTCGCCAGGCTCGGCCAGATGCACGCGGGTGCCGGCCTCGGCCAGCACGGCAGCCAGTTCCTGCGGTGGCGGCCGGTCGGTGAACCAGTCGTGCACCTGGGCGATCGCGCCCAGTCGCACCATGGCGTTGCGGCCGAACTTGCTGTGGTCGGCCGCCAGCAGCACCTGCCGCGAGTGTTCGATGATGGCCTGGGCCACGCGCACTTCCTGGTAGTCGAAGTCCAGCAAGGTGCCGTCCAGATCGATGCCGGAAATGCCGATCACCCCGAAGTCCACCTTGAACTGCCGGATCAGCTCCACCGTCGCCTCGCCGGTCACGCCCTGGTCGCGCCCGCGCACCACGCCACCGGCCACGATCACCTCGAAGCTGGGGTTGGCGCTGAGCATCACCGCCACGTTGAGGTTGTTGGTGATCACGCGCAGGCCGCGGTGCTGCAGCAAGGCGCGCGCGACCTCTTCGTTGGTGGTGCCCAGGTTGATGAACAACGAGGCATCGTCGGGAATGAAGCGGGCGACCCGCGCGGCGATGTGCTGCTTCTCGCGCGCCTGCAGTGCCTTGCGTGCGGTGTAGGCCAGGTTTTCCACGCTCGAGGGCATGCTGACGCCACCGTGATAGCGGCGCAGCACGCCGGCATCGCACAGCAGGGTCAGGTCGCGACGGATGGTCTGCGGCGTCACCTCGAAGCGCGTCGCCAGCCCTTCCACCTCGGCAAAGCCCTGCTGCCGCACCAATGCCACCAATTGTTCCTGGCGCGGGTTGAGTGCCGGCGCCGGGACCGTCCTGTAGTGAGTCGACTCCATGCGCAGATGATCGCGCATGCGCGTGAGGATGCAAACACGCGCTGCACGCGCGTCGGCGTGTCGATGGCCGCGCTCAGCCCAGCGCGCCGCGGTAGCCGGTATCGATGCTGATGCTGCCGCCCACCGCGCGCGAGACGCAGGCGCACAGCTTGCGGTTCTCGCGGCGCTGTTCGTCGCTGAAGAACACATCGCGGTGATCGATATCGGCCGCGCTGTCCAGCACCTCGACCGCGCACAGCCCGCATTCGCCACGCCGGCATTCGGCGATCAGCTCGACTCCGGCGGCGGCCAGCGCATCCAGCATCGATTCGTTCTCGGCCACCGGCACTTCCAGGCCGAGCCCGGGCAGCTTGACCACGAACGCCTGCGCCGGCACCCGCCCGCTGTTGCCGAAGGTTTCGAAATGCAGCCGCGCGCGCGGACGCCCGGCGCCATGCCAGTGCTGGCGCACCGCTTCGAGCATGCCGAGCGGGCCGCACACGTACACCTCGGCATTGGCCGACAGCCGCGCCAGCGCGGCGGCAAGATCCGCCGGGCCGGCGCCGTCGTCGCATTGCAGCTGCAGGCGCTCGCCGAGCAGCGCTTCCAGTTCGTCGACATAGGCCATCGCACGGCGCGTGCGCCCGGCATACAGCAGGCGAAACGCGCGGTGGCGGCGCGCCAGCCGCTGCGCCATGCCGATGATCGGGGTGATGCCGATCCCGCCGGCGATCAGCAGGATCTCCTCGCCGCCCTCGTCCAGCGCGAAGTTGTTGCTGGGCGGGGAGATCTCCACCACGTCGCCGGGCTGCAGCGTCCACATGTGCCGCGAGCCGCCGCGGCTGTCGGGCATCTGCCGTACCGCGATCTGGTAGTAGCCATCGGCACGCGGCTCGCCCACCAGCGAGTACGAGCGCACGTCGGCGCGGCCGTGCAGCTGCACGCGAAAATCCAGATGGCTGCCGACCTCGAAGCCGCGCGCCGCGGTGCCCGGGTCGAGCACGATTTCGCGCACGCCCTCGCAGGCGTCGGCAATGCTGACCACATGGGCGCGGTGCCACCGGGTGTCTTTACGCATGGGAAACTCCAGGCAGAGGGGTGGGCCGGGTGCTGCCGGCAGTGGCGGGATGGGCGCGGCCGATCAGCGCGCCGCCGCGCACCTGGGTGATCGCCGCCGGGGTCTGCAGCACGTGGCGCAGATTGCGATGGGCCAGCCGTGCGTGTTCGCGCATCAGCGCTTCGGCGCACGCGCCCTGGCGGTCTTCGATCGAGCGTGCCGCGCAGTTCGATCGCATCGTGCACCTCGCGTTCGCCGAAGGCCTGCGCCGCCTAGCCGCCGCCCGGCAGTGCGCTGGCCAGGCCCTGTTCGCACAGCCGCTGCAACGCCGTGCCACCGAGTGCGCGACATGCCCCGCCGCTGCCCCACCGCCAGCTCGGGCAAGCGCGTTCCGGCCGGCGGTGCCGTCGCGGATCAGTTCGCGTAGCGACAGCAGCGCGCGCGTGGTCTGCGCGGCACTGCTGCGAAACGGGGTGGCGGGTGACATGGACACCTCCGATGCGGTGCTCAGCCCACCATGCGCAGCGACAGTTCCTGCGCGCGCTGCTCCTGGGCGATCAGCCGATCGATCACGCGGCGCGCCCACATGCCGCCGGCATCGACGTTGAGGTTGTAGAAGGTGTGATCCGGATGCGCGTCGATGGCGCGCTGCTGCGCTTCCAGCACCGCCTCGTCCTCGCCGAACACGCCGGTGACGCCTGCACGGGTCAGCGTGGTCAGCGATTGATCGTGCAGCGCGTAGTTGCGCATGAACGCCCAGAAGTAGTGGCAGGTGGTGTCGGTTTCCGGCGTGATGGTGTTGAGTACGTAGCCGTTGACGCCCTGGCTGCGGTCGCCCTCCGGCGCACCGGTGCCGGCGATGGCCACGCCGACGTCGATGGCGATGGTGCCGGGCGCTTCGAAGCGGATGATCTGCCAGCGGTCGACTTTGCCGCGGTAGTCCAGATGGCGCGCGATCTGGCTGGCCCAGAACGGCGGTGCGTCGATGTTGCGCATCCAGCGCGACACCACCACCGAGCGGTCGCCATGCATCACCTCGAACGGCGCTTCGGCGATCTCGTCCTGGCCGATGCTGGAGCCGTGCACGAAGGTCTCGTGGGTCAGGTCCATCAGGTTGTCCAGCACCAGCCGGTAGTCGCACTTGGCATAGATGGTGCGGCCATCACCGGCCCAGGCCGGATCGTGCGCCCAGTGCAGGTCGGGAATCAGGCGGGTATCGGCCTGCGCCGGGTCGCCCGGCCAGATCCATACATGGCGATGCTTTTCGGCCACCGGAAAACTGCGCACGCACGCGGAGGGATTGATGGTCTCCTGCGAGGGCATGTGCACGCAGCGGCCCTGGCTGTTGTAGACCAGCCCGTGATAGCCGCACACCACATCGTCGCCGCGCAGCTTGCCCATCGACAGCGGCACCAGGCGATGCCAGCACGCATCTTCGAGTGCGATCACCGCCCCGGCAGTGGTGCGATAGACCACCACATCCAGGTTGCAGACCTTGCGCGGGGTCAGCGCGTGCCTGATCTCGTGGTCCCAGGCGACGGCGTACCACGCGTTGCGGGGAAACAGCTGCTTGGACTGGGACATGACCGTGGCTCCTGGGGTTTGTAGACAACCTGGGGTGCGGATCGGCAGCGGTGCGCCGGCTGGCGACCAGTTGACGCGCATGCCGGCGCTGGCGTCTGCCTGCAAGTGGAGTTATGTATACACCGGAGACAATGTTGAGGCGTCGGTTGCTCGCCGAAATTGTGCGATTATCGAATTGATGAACCGATAATCGAATTGACCGGGCCGTGCAGCTGCGCCTAACGTGACCACACGCTCGCTGTGCAGGACCGAAGCAATGGCCCAGATCGTCCCCCTTTCAGAAGCGGTGTCCCAGCTGATCGCCGACGGCGACTGCGTGGCGATGGAAGGCTTCACCCATCTGATTCCGCATGCGGCCGGCCACGAGGTGATCCGCCAGCGCAAGCGCGACCTGCACCTGGTGCGCATGACCCCGGATCTGATCTACGACCAGCTGATCGGTGCCGGTTGTGCATCGGCATTGCGGTTCTCGTGGGGCGGCAATCCCGGTGTCGGCTCGCTGCACCGGCTGCGCGATGCGGTCGAACATGCGTGGCCGCAGCCGCTGCAGATCCGCGAACACAGCCATGCCGACATGGCCAACGCGTACGTGGCCGGTGCCTCGGGCCTGCCGTTCGCGGTGCTGCGCGGTTATGTCGGCTCGGACCTGCCGCGCGTCAACGACAGCATCAGGTTCCTGCAATGCCCGTACACCGGCGAGACGCTGGCCACCACGCCGGCGGTCAGGCCCGATGTCACCGTGATCCATGCGCAGCAGGCCGACCGCCGCGGCAACGTGCTGCTGTGGGGCATCCTGGGCGTGCAGAAGGAAGCCGCGCTGGCAGCGCGCAAGGTGATCGTGACGGTGGAAGCGATCGTCGACACGCTGGATGCGCCGCCCAACGCCTGCATCCTGCCGCGCTGGGTGGTCGATGCGGTCTGCCACGTGCCCGGTGGTGCGGCACCGTCGTACGCGCATGGCTATTACGCCCGCGACAACCGCTTCTACCTGGCCTGGGATGCGATCGCGCGCGACCGTGCACGCTTCCAGGCCTGGATCCAGACGCACATCCTCGACACCGAGGACTTTGCTGCGTTCCAGCGCGTGTACGCGCACTCGCTGCTGCAGGTGGCCGCATGAGCGAGGTCAGCACCAACGAGATGATGACCGTGGCGGCGGCGCGGCGCCTGCCCGATGGCGCGGTGTGCTTCGTCGGCATCGGCCTGCCGTCCACCGCCGCCAACCTGGCGCGGCTGACGCATGCGCCGGATGTCACCCTGATCTACGAATCCGGCCCGATCGGCGCGCGCCCGGAGGTGCTGCCGTTGTCGATCGGCGACGGCGAACTGGCCGACACCGCCGACACCGTGGTCTCCACGCCGGAAATCTTCCGCTACTGGCTGCAGGGCGGCCGCGTGGACGTGGGTTTCCTGGGCGCGGCGCAGATCGATCGCCATGCCAACCTCAACACCACGGTGATCGGCCCGTACGACGCGCCCAGGACGCGGCTGCCCGGCGCGGGCGGTGCGCCGGAGATCGCGGCAAGCGCCAAACAGGTGTTCATCATCATTCGCCAATCCAGACGCAGCTTCGTGCCCGCGCTGGACTTCGTCACCACCGTCGGGCATCTGGACGGTGGCGATGCGCGGCAGCGTGCCGGCCTGCCCGGCGCTGGCCCCACCGTGGTCGTCACCGACCTGTGCGTGATGGAGCCCGACCCCGTGACCCGCGAACTCACCGTCACCGCCCTGCACCCCGGCAGCACCCGCGAGCAGGTGCGCGCGGCCACCGGCTGGCCGATCCGCTTCGCCGCCGATCTGGCGCAGACCATGCCACCCAGCGTTGCGGAATTGCAGGCGCTGCGCGCGCTGCAGGCACGCACCGATGCAGCGCATGGCAAGCAGGCAGCCGGAGCCGAGGCATGAGCGAGGTCTATCTGATCGATGGCATCCGCACGCCGATCGGCCGCTATGGTGGCGCCCTGGCCAGCGTGCGCGCCGACGACCTGGGCGCGCTACCGATCGCCGCGTTGATGGCACGCAATCGGCAACTGGAGCCGGCGCTGATCGACGACGTGTACCTGGGCTGCGCAAATCAGGCCGGCGAGGACAATCGCAATGTCGCGCGCATGAGTCTGTTGCTGGCGGGGCTGCCCAGTTCGGTGCCCGGCAGCACGCTCAATCGCCTGTGCGGCTCGGGGCTGGATGCGGTTGGCACGGTGGCGCGCGGCATCCGTGCCGGCGAGCTGGGGCTGGCGATCGCCGGCGGGGTCGAATCGATGACCCGCGCGCCCTGGGTCATGGGCAAGGCCGAGAGCGCGTTCGCGCGCACGCAACAGCTGGAAGACACCACGATGGGCTGGCGGTTTATCAATCCGCGCCTGCAGGACGCCTATGGCGTGGAGCTGATGGGCGAGACCGCGGAGAACGTGGCACAGCACCATGCCATCGCACGCGAAGACCAGGACGCGTTCGCGCTGCGCAGCCAGCAACGCGCCGCCGCCGCACAGGCGGCCGGTTTCTTCGATGCGGAAATCACCCCGGTGGCGGTGGCCGCACGCAAAGGGGGCGAGGCGACCACTGTCGATCGCGACGAGCATCCACGCCCGAACACCACCGCCGAGATGCTGGCCAAGCTCAAGCCGGTGTTCCGCCAGCCCGGCACGGTGACGGCTGGCAATGCGGCCGGTCTCAACGATGGCGCTGCCGCCTTGCTGCTGGCCTCTGCGCAGGCCGTGCACGCGCATGGACTGACCCCGCGTGCACGCGTGCTCGGCTTCGCCTCGGCCGGTGTGGAGCCGGCCTACATGGGCATCGGCCCGGTGCCGGCCACGCAGCGCCTGCTGGCACGCCTGGGCCTGCGCATCGCGCAGTTCGACGCGATCGAACTCAACGAAGCCTTCGCCGCGCAGGTGCTGGCCTGCACGCGCGCGTTCGGCCTGGCCGACGATGCCGCGCATGTCAACGCCAATGGCGGCGCCATCGCGCTCGGCCATCCCCTGGGCATGAGCGGCGCGCGGCTGGCGTTGACCTTGTTGCGGCAACTGGAGGCGGGCAACGGGCGGCTTGGGCTGGCCAGCATGTGCATCGGGGTCGGGCAGGGCGTGGCGCTGGCGATCGAGCGCGTGTAGTGCGCCGATTGCAACCGCCGCTGCCAAGACCGCACACCCACGTTTTGATCCTGCCGTAGCGCAACCGATGGAGATCCCGCATGCGCGACCCCAGCTCTGACACGTCGATCGATCCGCTGCTCGGCTATCGCCGGCCGCGGATCGGCACGCAGCCGGCCTACCTGCATCTGCCCTACGCATCCACCGCATTGCGCGGCCCCACGCGCGCGCCGATCGAACTCCCGGCCACGCTGTCGGAAGTCACCGGCCCACGATTGAATCGGCTCACCCTGGGCGAGCATGCCGCCGACCTCACCGCCGGCTTTGCGGGCGAGCCGTTGGGCGAGCGCATCATCGTGTCCGGCCGCGTGCTCGACGAAAACGGCAAGCCGGTGCGCAACAGCGTGGTCGAGGTGTGGCAATGCAATGCCGCCGGCCGCTATCAACATGCCGGCGACCGGCACGACGCACCGCTGGACCCCAACTTCCGCGGCACCGGCCAGGCGCTCACCGACGACCACGGCCGCTACGCGTTCAAGACCATCAAGCCGGGCGCGTATCCGTGGCGCAATCACTACAACGCCTGGCGGCCGGCGCATATCCATTTTTCGCTGCACGGCGATGGCATCGGGCAGCGGCTGATCACCCAGATGTACTTCCCGGGCGACCCGCTGCTGGCGCACGACCCGATCTACAACTGCGTGGACGATGCGCAGGCACGCGAACGCATGGTGTCCCGCTTCGACTGGGAAAACGCGGTGAGCGAATACGCGCTGGCCTACCGCTTCGACATCGTGTTGCGCGGCCGCAAGCAAACGGTCTGGGAGTGAATCGATGAGCCTGCACACCACCCCCTCGCAAACCGTTGGCCCGTACTACCGGCTCGGGCTGGAGCCGCTGTATCGCGCGCAACTCGCGCCTGCGCAGGCCGCGGGCACGCACGTGCGGATCAGTGGTTGCGTCTTCGATGGCGCTAGCGCCCCGGTGGCCGACGCAGTGCTGGAACTGTGGCAGGCCGATGCGGCCGGCATCTATGCGCATGCCGCCGATGCGCGCTGCCAGGCGCACGATCCCGGCTTCGATGGCTGGGGCCGCGTGCCGACCGACGCGCAGGGGTGTTTTTCCTTCAGCACCGTCAAGCCGGGCCAGGTCGCCGGTCCGGACGGCAAGCTGCAGGCCGCGCACCTGACCGTGCTGGTCTTCATGCGCGGGCTGTTGCGCGGCGTGTCGACGCGGCTGTACTTCGCCGACGATCCGCAGCTGGGCAGCGACCCCATCCTGGCCCTGGTGCCGGGCGAGCGCCGCAACACGCTGCTGGCGCAATCGCGCGGTGGCAGCGATTACGTGTGGGACATCCACATGCAGGGCGATGCGGAAACGGTGTTCTTCAACTATTGATCGCGCCGTCGGTGCGCGGGTTGCCATGCAGGGTTGTCTCCGTGCGAGCAGCACACCTGCACCTGCGTGCAGATGCGGCACACCGGTCGCCGCGCGCCGGGCAGGCAGGTGCCAGCGCGCGCTGCCCTCAGTGATCCATCGCGATCGCGTGGCACCTGCGTGCAATGCGGTGATCCGCCGCGACACGCGCCTTGGCCAAACATGCAGCACGCGCACATGACCGGCCTGGACAACCGCGCGTGCACACCACCAAGCGCCGCGCCCGCCGGTTGGCACTCCCGCGCATCGGTGCCATGCTGCCGGCATGCCACCCGAGGCCATGCATGACTGTAACGTCTTCCCTGTTGGGATCCTTGTTTGGCGAGCCTGCCTGCGACGCGTTGTTCGACGACACGGCGCGGGTGCAGGCAATGCTGCAATTCGAATCCGCACTCGCCCGCGCACAGGCGCAGTGCGGCGTGATTCCCGCCGAGGCCGCGCAGGCCATTGCGGCCGCATGCGACGTGCAGCATTACGATCTGGCCGCGCTGGCCCAGGCCACCGCACTTGCCGGCAATCCCGCCATTCCCCTGGTCAAGGCGCTGACCGCACGCGTGGCCGCCCACGATGCGCAGGCCGCGCGCTGGGTGCACTGGGGCGCCACCAGCCAGGACGTCATCGACACCGGCACGGTGCTGCAGCTGCGCGCCGCGCTCGACCTGCTGCTGCCGCGCCTGCAAGGCCTGTGCGCCGAGCTGGCTGCGCTGGCCGCGCGCGAACGCAACACCGGCCTGCCCGGACGTACCTTGCTGCAGCAGGCGGTGCCGATCACGTTCGGGCTCAAGGTCGCCGGTTGGCTGGATGCGCTACAGCGCGCGTACCGCCGCCTGCAAGCCTTGCAGCACGATGGCCTGGTGCTGCAGTTCGGGGGTGCGGCCGGCACGCTGGCGTCGTTGCAGGCGCGCGGACTCGATGTCGCCCAGGCGCTGGCAACCACGCTGGCGCTGCCGTTGCCCGCGATGCCGTGGCATACCGCGCGCGATCGCCTCGTCGAGGTCGGCTGTGCGTTCGGCCTGCTGGCCGGCACGTTGGGCAAGATCGGCGGCGACGTGGTGCTGCTGATGCAGTCGGAAGTCGGCGAAGTGTTCGAGCCGGCCGCAGCCGGCAAGGGCGGTTCCTCGGCGATGCCGCACAAGCGCAATCCGGTCTCCAGCGTCGCCGCGGTCGCTGCTGCCACCCGCGTGCCCGGCCTGGTGGCGACCTTGTTCAGCGCAATGGCGCAGCCGCATGAACGCGCCGCCGGGCAATGGCATGCCGAATGGGAGACCTTGCCGCAGATCGTGCGCCTGACCGCCGGCAGCCTGGCGCAGATGCAAGGCTGCCTGGCCGACCTGCAACTGGACCGCGAGGCCATGCGCGCGCACCTGCACAGCCATGGCGGCGCGCTGTATGCCGAGGCGGCGGTGTTCGCGCTGGCACCACGGCTGGGCAAGCCGCAGGCGCATGCATTGGTCGAACAGGCGGTGGCGCGCGCACAGGCGCAGCAGCGCCATCTGCGCGAGGTGCTCGGCGACGACGCGCAGGTGAGCGCGGTACTCACGCAGGCGCAACTGCAGGCGGTGTTCGATGTGGACAGCTGGCGCGGCATGTCCTCGGTCTGGATCGATCGCGTGCTGGCTGCTTCTTCATCCCGCTGACGGTGCTCCGATGGCTTATCTCCAGTTGCCCACGCATCGCCTGCATTACCGCCTCGACGGCACCGAAGGCCGCCCCTGGCTGACCTTCTGCAATTCGCTGGGCACCGACCTGCACATGTGGGACGTGCAGATCGCCGCGTTTGCGCCGCATTACCGCATCCTGCGCTACGACCGCCGCGGCCATGGCGACTCTGACACGCCACCCGGTCCGTATCGGGTTGCCGACCTGGGTCAGGACGTGCTGGCGCTGTGGGATGCGTTGCAGATCGCACGCAGCGACTTCTGCGGCCTGTCGATCGGGGGACTCACCGGGCAATGGCTGGGCCTGCATGCGCCGCAGCGCCTGCGCCGGCTGGTGGTGTGCGCCACCGCGCAGAGGATCGGCAGCAGCGAGAGCTGGAATGCGCGCATCGAGCAGGTGCGCAGCGAAGGCCTGCCGGG
Organism: Xanthomonas sp. CFBP 8151; assembly: GCF_011761885.1. Lineage (NCBI taxonomy): Bacteria > Pseudomonadati > Pseudomonadota > Gammaproteobacteria > Lysobacterales > Lysobacteraceae > Xanthomonas > Xanthomonas sp. CFBP 8151. The sequence continues at coordinate 911,616 of NZ_JAASQZ010000002.1, read as the reverse complement.
GCTGGTCGATGCCACCCTGCAGCGCTGGTTCACGCCGTCGTTTGCGCTCAGCCATGCGCAGCGCCTGGACATGATCGTGGCCGCCTTCGTGTCGACATCGCCGCAGGGCTATATCGCCTGCTGCCAGGCGGTGGCCCACGCCGACTTCCGCGGTGCGCTGGACACGCTGGAACTGCCGCTGCTCGCACTGGCCGGTGACGACGACCCGGTCTGTCCGCCGGCAGATCTGCGCGAGATCGCCTACGCCGCCCCGCACGGCCACTTCGCACAGGTGCCCGGCCGGCATATCTGCAACCTGGAGTCGCCGGCCGCGTTCAACCACAGCGTGCTGGGCTTTCTGAAGGCCGACCACGGGTGACCCTCCACCCGGCCAGGCAACTGCCGGACGCGTGGAGCCGGTACCCCGATCCGGCAGGTACGGCGCTCGGCATTCCCGCTCATGCGTTGCATCTGCGCCCAGCTGGCCACAGCCGGCTGTCTGTTGCCGGCCATGTCGATGGCGACCCATGCGCCTGATATGTCAGCGCGCACCGCGCGGCCGCAGCTGACCTGCAGCGGCCGCCAGCACCCGATTCCCCATTCCCCCATTCCCCCATTCCCCCGCGCAGGAGAGATTCCGATGCACGAAGACGAGCGTTACCAGACGGGCTTGCGCGAGCGCCGACGCGTCCTGGGCGATGCGCATGTCGAGCGCTCGCTGGCCGCACGCACCGAGTTCACCGACGAGTTCCAGGCGCTGATCACCCGCTATGCCTGGGGCACCGTCTGGACCCGCGATGGCCTGCCCGCGCACACCCGCTCGCTGCTGACCCTGGCGATGATGGTGGCGCTGGGCCACGACGAGGAGTTCAAGCTGCACGTGCGCGCCGCGCGCAACAACGGCGTCACGCCCGAGCAGATCAAGGAAGTGTTGCTGCAGGCCGCGGTCTATTGCGGCGTGCCTGCGGCCAACCATGCCTTCGCGTTGGCCAAACCCATCCTCGAAGAGCAGGCAGGCGAAGAACAGCCGGCGAGCGAAGGCTGACGGCACGGCCAGGCGCAAATGCAGCAGGCACGCTGCGCTTGCACCGCATGCGGCGGGCAATGCGACCGGTTCGGTTGGCTGCGGCCGTGGCCTGCACTCATGGCGCGCTGGGCAGGATGGCGATCCAACGCGCGCACTGCGTTGCAACCTGGCCGTTCCGTATGCACATCGCCGCTGATGACATCACCCGTCCACGACGGGATGATGGACGTGCCGCAACGGACCACCGCTTCCGTTCGCACAGGACATTGCCCACGAGGTTGCCGATGCTGCTGCGTACCGTTTGTTTGCTTTTGCTGCTGCTCACCGTATCCGGGCTGCAGGCACGACCGCATCCCGGCCCCGGAACCGAGCTGGCGCAGGTGCGCACCGACGATGGCCAGACGCTGGCGGTATGGTCGCGCGTCCCGGCGCAGCCGCGCGGCACGATCCTGCTGGTGCACGGGCGCACCTGGAGTGCGTTGCCCAATTTCGATCTGCAGGTTCCCGACGAACCGCGCGATGCGCGCTCGGTGCTGGCGGCATTGGCGCAGGCCGGCTATGCCGCCTACGCGGTCGATCTGCGCGGCTATGGCGGCAGTGCGCGCGATCGCAGCGGCTGGAACACGCCCGAGCGCGCGGTGGCCGATGTCGATGCGGTACTGAGCTGGGTCGCCCGCCAGCATCCGCAGCTGCCGCCGCCGGCCTTGCTCGGTTATTCCAATGGCGCGCGGGTGGCGCTGCTGGTCGCCCAGCAACATCCGCAAGCGGTGTCGGCGCTGGTGCTGTACGGCTTCCCGGACGATGTCGACGCAGCGCCCGATACCACCCCGGCGCCGGCGCAGCCATTGCGTGCGCGCACCACGGCCGCGGCGGCCGGCGAGGATTTCATCACCGCCAACGCCGCACCGCCTAGCGTGCGTGCGGCCTATGTGGCGCAGGCGGTATCGGCCGACCCGGTGCGCACCGACTGGCGCGCGATGGAGCAGTTCGCCTTCCAGCCGGAGCAAGTGACCACGCTGCCGGTGTTGCTGCTGCGTGGCGTCGACGATCCCATCGCGACCCAGTCGGACAACGCGCACCTGTACGCACGTCTGCGCAGCGAAGACCGCAGCTGGGTCACGCTGCCGCACGCCGATCACGTGGCGCATGTCGAGGACACCCATGCCGCCTGGGTGGATACGGTGGTGAGCTTCCTGCGCCGGCCGCGCTGAGCGCGCCCGGCGGCCACTAGCTCAACAACGCACCCAGCCGCTGCGCGGCCTGCTTCAACGGCTGCAGCAACTGCGTCTGCATGGTCTGCAGGCTCACGCGCCCGGCCTGGGCGCCGATGTTGAGCGCGGCGATCACCTCGCCGCGCAGGTTGCGCACCGGTACCGCGATCGAGCGCAGGCCGATTTCCAGCTCCTGGTCGGTCAGGCACATGCCTTCGCGGCGCGTGCGTGCCAGCACCTCCCGCAACGTCGATGCCTGGGTCACGGTGCGGTCGGTGCGCGGGCGCAGCGTGGTGCGCTCCAGGTACGCCTGCAAGGTGTCGCCGGGCAGGGCGGCCAACAGCACGCGGCCCATCGAGGTGCAGTAGGCCGGCAGGCGTGTGCCCGGGCGCAGCCCGATCGACATGATGCGCACCGTCTCGGCGCGCGCCACGTACAGCAGGTCGTCGCCGTCCAGCACGCCCAGCGAGCAGGATTCGTGCAACTGGTCGCGCAGCCCGTCCAGCACCGGCTGCGCCGCCGCAGTCATCGACGAAGACGCCGCATACGCGCCGCCAATCCCCAGCACGCGCGGCAGCAGCACGTAGCCGCGGCCCTGCTCGCCCACGTAGCCCAGCCTGGCCAGGGTATGCAGCACCCGCCGCACCGCCGCACGCGAGATGCCGGTCTCCAGGCTGATCTGCGACATCGTCACCTCGCGCGCGTGCTGGGCGAACACGCTCAGCACCACCAGCCCGCGGCCCAGCGAGGTCATGAAGTCCGGGTCGCCCTGGGCGGCGGCGATCTGCTGCATCAACTCATGCGGCAGGCCGCGTTCGCTCCCGGCGGTGACCACGGTGGCGGAGCGTTTGCGGCGGCTGGGGGCGTGCTCGGGCATCGGATCGCGGGTTGGACGGGTCCGCGCATGGTAAGCGCTCGCGCCGATGCATGCGCCCGGTCGCAGCTTGTGCCTGGACATGTAAGCGCTTCACCCTGGTTGCCGCATAATCGCTGCTGGTTTGTTTCGGATCGGTCCCCTTAGTCCATGAAAACCCCCAAGGGCCTGCAACCGCTGATCGACGACGGCATCATCGACGAAGTGTTGCGACCACTGAAGAGCGGCAAGGAAGCATCCGTCTATGTGGTCGGCACAGGCGCCGACATCCTGTGCGCCAAGGTCTACAAGGACATGGCGCAACGCAGTTTCCAGGCGCGCGTGCAATATCAGGAAGGCCGCAAGGTGCGTGGCAGCCGCCAGGCGCGCGCGATGGGCAAGGCCACCAAGTTCGGCCGGCGCGAAGCCGAGACCGCGTGGAAGAACACCGAAGCCGAGGTGCTCTATCAACTGATGGATGCCAGCGTGCACGTGCCCAAGCCGCGCGGCTATTTCCACGGTGTGCTGCTGATGGACCTGGTCACCGACGAGGCCGGCCACAGTGCGCCGCGGCTGGGCGAAGTGGAGCTGGAGCCGGAGCAGGCGCGCAGCTTCCACACCAGCCTGATCGGCGATGTGGTCAAGATGCTGTCGCTGGGCCTGGTGCACGGCGACCTGTCCGAATACAACGTGCTGGTCTCGCCCGAGGGCCCGGTGTTGATCGATTTCCCGCAGGTGGTCAGTGCTGCGGGCAACAACGCCGCCCGCGACATGCTGCTGCGCGACGTGCACAACCTGCGCGACTGCCTCGGCCGCTTCGCCCCCGAGCTGCTGGACACCCATTACGGCGAAGAGATGTGGGCGTTGTTCGAAAAGGGCGAGCTGCGCCCGGACAGCGTGTTGACCGGCCGCTTCAAGTTCGACACCCGCCGCGCCGACGTGCGTGCCATCCGCGCTTCGATCGAAGACGCACGCCAGGAAAACCTCATCCGTCAGCAGGGTCGCGAGGCCGCTGCCGAGGACGACGACTAGACCGCCGTCGCGATCGCAACAGGCCGGCCTGCCGCCGTCGACCGCACAGGTGGTGCGCGTCTTCAATCGGTGTCGATTGCCCGACCACGCCGTTGCACAGGACTGACGAACAGTTCGTCGAGCGCCACCCACGACAGTTGCGGAGACCCTGCGCCGGGCCGGACGGCTCCGATCATCTGGCGCATCCGATACCCTCCGCCGCTGAAAACCTCGTGACCTCCATCAAACGTTCCGGCATCGTCGACGCCGACGCGCTAGCGGCATGCTTGCTTCGCACGCGGCGGCATGGAGTCGCGCCGTGACGTCTGCTGACCATCATCCACGCGTTTTCAGCATGTAAACGCAGGAGTCCGAACGCACGGCCGACATTCACCTGCCGGCGCATCGGCGACCACTTACGCCACCTGACTGCGGCGCGCGCGCTCCAGATGCACCAGCAACAGCGAAATCGCCGCCGGCGTCATGCCGGCAATCCGTTGCGCCTGGCCGATGCTTTGCGGGCGCACACGCTCGAGTTTCTGCTGCACTTCGATCGACAACCCGCGCACGCCGGCATAATCGAATCCTTGCGGAATCGGCGTGGTTTCGTGGCGTTGCTGGCGTGCGATGTCGTCGCGCTGGCGATCCAGATAACCTGCGTACTTGACGCTGATCTCCACCTGCTCGGCCACCTGCGCATCGTCCACGCCCGGACCCAGCGTCGGCACGCGCATCAGCGTGGCGTAGTTGAGTTCGGGGCGCTTGATCAGGTCCAGCACGTTGGTTTCGCGGCTCACCGCCACGCCCAGGGTCTGGGCCACTTCGCGGCCCAGCGCATTGCCCGGGGTCGCCCACAGCACCGACAAGCGCGCGCTTTCGCGCTGCACCGCTTCCTGCTTGGCCGAAAACCGCGCCCAGCGCGCATCGTCGACCAGGCCCATCGCGCGGCCGACGCCGGTCAGACGCGCATCGGCGTTGTCCTCACGCAGCTGCAGGCGGTATTCGGCGCGGCTGGTGAACATGCGATACGGCTCGGTGGTGCCGTGGGTGATCAGGTCGTCCACCAGCACGCCCAGGTAGGCTTCGTCGCGACGCGGCGACCACGCCGGCAATCCCTGCACATGGCGCGCGGCATTGAGCCCGGCCAGCAGCCCCTGTGCGGCGGCCTCCTCGTAACCGGTGGTGCCATTGATCTGCCCGGCGAAGAACAGCCCGCCCACCGCCTTGGTTTCCAGCGAGGCCTTGAGCCCGCGCGGGTCGAAGAAGTCGTATTCGATCGCATAGCCGGGGCGGGTGATATGCGCCTGCGCAAACCCGTGGATCGAGCGCACCAGCGCCAGCTGCACGTCGAACGGCAGCGAGGTGGAGATGCCGTTGGGATAGATCTCGGCCACTTCCAGGCCTTCGGGCTCGACGAAGATCTGGTGGCTGGTCTTGTCGGCAAAGCGCACCACCTTGTCCTCGATCGACGGGCAGTAGCGTGGGCCGATGCCTTCGATCTGCCCGGAATACAGCGGCGAACGATGCAGCGCGCTGCGGATGATGTCGTGGGTCTGCTCGGTGGTCTGGGTGATCCAGCAGCTGACCTGGCGCGGGTGATCGCCGATCTGGCCCATGAACGACATCACCGGTAGCGGATCGTCGCCGGGTTGTTCGGCCATCGCGCTGTAGTCGAGCGTGCGCCCGTCGATGCGCGGCGGGGTGCCGGTCTTGAGCCGGTCGATCGCGAACGGCCGCTCGCGCAGACGCGCGGCCAGCGTGGTGGCCGGCGGGTCGCCCATGCGTCCTGCCGCGTACTGGGTCTCGCCGACGTGGATCTTGCCGGCCAGGAAGGTGCCGGCGGTCAGCACCACCGAGGGCGCTTCGAAGCGCAGCCCGGTCTGGGTGACCACGCCGCGCACGCTGTCGGGTTCGGCAGCGCCGTTGTGGATGATCAGATCGTCCACCGCCGCCTGGAACACGGTCAGGTTGGGCTGCGCCTCGACGATGCGGCGGATCGCGTTGCGGTAGAGGTTGCGGTCGGCCTGGCAACGGGTGGCGCGCACCGCCGGCCCCTTGGAGGCATTGAGCGTGCGCCACTGGATGCCGGCCTGATCCGCCGCGCGTGCCATCGCCCCGCCCAGCGCGTCGATCTCCTTGACCAGATGGCCCTTGCCGATCCCGCCGATGGCCGGGTTGCAGCTCATCGCGCCCACCGTCTCGATGTTGTGGGTCAGCAGCAAGGTGCGTGCACCTGCGCGCGCGGAGGCCAGCGCCGCCTCGGTGCCGGCATGGCCGCCGCCGATCACGATGACGTCGTAGCGATAGAAAGTGTCGGACATGGGCGTGGACCGGGAGCAGAAGGAGGTTGGCGGCCGCGAAAGTATCGGCTGAAGGGGGAGCGAGGTCACTCGACGGATAAAATTGTGATGTAAATCACATTATCGAACACTGACCCTCAAGTTGGCATGTTCCGTGCGGATATCCCTACTGCACCCGTCGTGGCATTGCGACATGGGCGCAAGGCTGGAATTGGAACAGGGGCCAGCCACGCGTGCGACGGGGTAGCGTAAGGGTCGGTAGTCGGGGGACTGCCGACCCTTATTTTTTCCGCGATCCAACGCCAGCCGCAACCCTGCCTTCTCGAACGGGTATGCCTGGGCGAGCCAGAGCGGACCGGACGACAAAAACATAAAGCCCCGGCATGCCGGGGCTTTATGCGTTGGAGGCGCCGATATCCGACAGGGCCGGAACAGGGGGGATCCAGATTTCCCTGTCGGACATCGACATAAGTCGGTCAGTGAGGCGGGCCAGGTCAAAACATGACGTGGCGGGTCACACAGAGCACCTAGCTTGCGACCAAGTGCCGGCTGAACGCAAGCCCTCAACATCGCCATTTGTGGGCCACGTCGCAGTCAGCAACTCAGGGGGTCTGCTCACGCGTGCTGCGGGGCGCAGTCTGCCGCTGAATCTCCCGGATCACCCGCGGCGGCGCACCGATGCGGGGAGGCGGCCGCGAAGGCGGCGCACCGGTCGCCGGTGGACGATTGGGCTGCTGCGGGCGTGGCCCGTTGGGACGAGGCCCGTTTGGACGCGCGCCGTTGTTGAACGATCCGTTTGGACGTGGCGGCCGGTACTGCGGGCGTCGATCGTTCTGGCGATAGTAATAGCCGCCACCGCCGCGGTAGACCGGATACACCGGGTAGTCGTAGAGCCCGATCGAACCGGCGCCATAAGGATTGCCGTACGGGTTGCCGTAGAAATACGGGGAGTATCCCGGCGGGTAGCGATACTGCACCGCAGGCGCGCCGCGGTAATAGCCGCCCGACCCAGCGCCGGTGTAGTCGTACGTTGCGCAGCCGCCCAGGGCCAACAGCCCGGCGGCGAAGATCAGACGGAATTTCATGGATGGTGCCCTCCTGCAACCATGGTGCCACTTTCGAGCCGATGCATTGAATCGGTCCTTAACTGTGCCGCAATGTGGTGCTTCTGCATCGATCCAGCATGCGCGGGCCATGCGCGGACAGCCGTGAAGGTGGAGGCGATACGTTAATCTTGCAGGCATGATCGAGACGGCCCCTCTTGCCCATTCCGACGTGCTGCAAGCCGCTGCGCGCATCGCGCCGCAGTGCGCGCAGACACCGGTGCTCACCTCGCACAGCCTGGACGCCCTCTGCGGTGCGCAGCTGTTCTTCAAGGCCGAACACCTGCAGCGCAGCGGCGCATTCAAGTTCCGTGGTGCCTGCAACGCGGTGTGGGCGTTGCCGGCAGAGCTGGCCGCGCGCGGCGTGGTCACCCATTCGTCCGGCAATCACGGCGCCGCACTGGCGCTTGCCGCGCACACGCGCGGGATCGGCTGCCACGTGGTGGTGCCCGAAGGCGCGGTGGCCGCCAAGCTGGCCAATATTTCCCGTCACGGTGCCACGCTGTGGCGCTGCGCGCCCACCATCGCGGCGCGCGAGCAGATGTGTGCCGCAGTCCAGGCCAGCAGCGGTGCGACGCTGGTGCATCCGTATACCGACCCGGCGGTGATCGCCGGGCAGGGCACCGCCGCGCTGGAGCTGCTGCAGCAGAGCGGCGGGCTGGATGTGCTGGTGGTACCGGTCGGCGGCGGCGGGCTGGCCGCCGGTACTGCGCTGGCGCTGCAATCGGCGCCGGGCTGCGCGCTGGTGCTGGCCGAGCCGAGCGGGGCGGCCGATACGGCGCGCTCGTTGGCGGCCGGCGAGCGCCTGGTCGACTTCGTGCCAGACACGCTCTGCGACGGCCTGCGCGGCACTCTGGGTGCACCGAATTTCGCGCTGTTGCAAGCCGCCGGCGCGCAGGTGATCACCGTGGACGATGCGGCGGTGGTGCAGGCGATGCGGCTGATCTGGCAGGTGCTCAAACAGGTGGTGGAACCGTCCTCGGCGATTGCGCTGGCAGCGGTGCTGGCCGACCCGGCGCGCTTTGCCGGGCGGCGGGTCGGGCTGATCCTGTCCGGCGGCAATGTCGATCTGGATGCGCTGCCTTGGGCTGCTGCGTGAGCAGGCGGTCGCGCGGGATCGGTCTGTGGGGCTGGTGCTGGCGGCTGTGCATGCTGACCCTGATCTGGCTGGTGGGCGTGGCCGGCTGGATCGTCTGGGTCGGCGATCGCGACCAGGCCGCGCCGGCCGACGTGATCATCGTGCTGGGCGCGGCGGCCTACGATGCGCGCCCTTCGCCGGTGTTCGAAGAGCGCATCCGGCATGCGCTGGACCTGTACACGCAGGGCTACGCGCCGCGGCTGCTGTTCACCGGCGGCTTCGGCAACGGTGCGCGCTTTGCCGAGTCGCAGGTGGCGCGGCGCTATGCGCTACGCCACGGCATACCGCCGGAGGCGATCGTGATCGAGACGGTCTCGCGCACCACCCGGCAGAATCTGCAACAGGCACGTGCGCTGATGGACCGGCACGGCATGCACCGGGCGATCATCGTCAGCGACCCGTTGCACATGGCGCGCGCGCTGCGGCTGAGCGAAGAGCTGGGGGTGGACGCGCTGGCCTCCTCCACGCCCAGCACGCGCTTTCGCAGTTTCCACACCAGCTGGCGCTTCCTGCTGCAGGAGGTCTATTACTTCCATCGCGACCTGGTGGTGCAGGGCGCCTGACGCCGGGTATGCCGCATGGCAGGCGTGTTGAAGCGCAAGACGCGTTCTATGATGCGGCTTTCCCAGCGGCAGGTTCGAGCATGAGCGAGCGCAATCGGCAACACGCCACCGGCCTGGTCCAGGCCTATTACGCGGCATTCAACCGCGGCGATTGGGACGCCATGCTGGCGTTCCTGGCCGACGACGTCGCGCACGACCTCAACCAGGGGCCGCGCGAGATCGGCCGGGCGGAATTTGCCGCCTTCCTGCAGCGCATGAACGACAGCTACCGCGAGCAGCTGCGCGACATCGTGGTTACCGCCAACGATGACGGCACGCGGGTCGGTGCCGAGTACGTGGTGCATGGGGTCTACCACACCACCGACGAAGGCCTGCCGGAGGCCAACGGGCAGACCTATGTGCTGCCGGGCGGTGCGTTCTTCGATGTGCGCGACGGCAAGCTCACCCGCGTCACCAACTACTACAACCTGCAGGAATGGATCGCGCAGGTGTCGCGCTGAGCGCATCGACCGGCACGGCGTAGGAGCGCACCCGGGCGCGATGAGGCGTTACCGGCAATGCCTGGTCGCGCCCGGGTGCGCTCCTACGTGGTTGGTTGGGGATTACAGCAACACGATCCCGACCACCACCAGGATGAAGATGCCCCACTTGAGCGTCTGGTACAGCGGGTTGTTGCGTTCCTTCAGCGCCTTGGCCTTCAGGCGGGCGGCATAGAAATAGCGGAACACGCGGTTGATGCCGCCGGTCTTGTCGCCTTCCTGATTGGGCGAGGCACCGGCCGAGAGCAGGCTGCGGCCGACGAAGCGGTTCACCGCCGCGGCCCAGCGCCAGCGCATCGGGCGCTCGATGTCGCAGAACAGGATGATGCGGTCCTGGTCGGTGTCGTTGCGTGCGTAGTGGATGTAGGTCTCGTCGAACATCGTCCACTCGCCATCGCGCCAGCTGTGGCGCTGCCCGTCGACGTCGATGAAGCAGCGGTCGTCGTTGGGCGTGGCCAGCCCCAGGTGCAGGCGCATGGACCCGGCGAACGGGTCGCGGTGCGGGCGCAGTTCGCTGCCCGGCGGCAACTCGGCGAACATCGCGGCCTTGACCGTGGGGATGGACTTCAGCAACGCGGTGGTCTGCGGGCACAGTTCGGACGCCGACGGGTGCGCGGTGCCGTACCACTTCAGATAGAAGCGCTTCCAGCCGCGGCGGAAGAACGAGTTGAAGCCGATGTCGGTATAGCCATCGGCGGCGCGGATCTTCTGCATCTGCTGCAGGGCCACCGCTTCATCACGGATCAGCGACCAGTTGGCGCGCAACGGTGCCAGCTCCGGGAATTCCTTGCCGGGATCGATGAACGGTGTGGTCGGCACCCGCGAACACAGATACATCAGCGTGTTGATCGGTGCCATGAAGGTGGAATGGTCCAGCAGCTGCCGGCTGAGCCGGTGCCGCACGCGACCGCGGTAATGGATGTACAACGCCGATGCGATGAACAGCGCGATGATGAGCCACTTCAACATTGGGAAAGCCGATTGGGGGACGGGGGCCGAAAACCTTAAGAGCGGCTATCAAAACGACAATGCAGCAGCCGGGCGGGGCGCTGCCGGTGCTCTGAACCTGCATGTACCACGCGTACATGCAGGTTCTTGCGCGCCGTCTGCAGCCACCTGACGGCTGCGCGCTGCGTTTTGCTAGCCACGCCGGTTCAGGCGTCGAAAAGACAAGCCGCAACAGGAACATGCGGCCGTTGACTGCTGAATTCTACCGGGTGTCAGGACCGAGCCTGACAGGTCAGCATTGGTGTCGTCGCAAAACTGTGTGTCTCGCCAGCAACCGCTGCGTTGCTGGCCCCGATCTGCACCGCGGCTAGTCGATGCGGCGGCGGATCGGGATCGAGGCCACCGGGACGCTGGCGACATCGTGTCCCTGCTCGCGGATGGGCGCGCCCGGCGCCGGTGCCCAGGCGTGGGCATAGATCACTTCCCAGGAGCTGGGCAAGGTGCCGTCCGGCCGCCGCAAGGGCTCGTAGGCGGCGCTGGCGGCGGCAAAGCGGCCGCGTCCGGTCAGGGTGGCGCGGCGATTGCTGAGTGCGTTGGTGGCGCCCATCGCGCGCAGCTCGCGCATCAACGCAGGCAGGTCGCTATAGGTCAGCGTGAACAGGTCGCGGTCCAGCACCGGGTCGCGGAAGCCGGACATCAGCAAGGCATCGCCGAACTGGGCAATCGGCGGAAAGCGGCTGACATGCGGGGCCGGGTCGGCCTGGGCGAAGGCCTCGCGCAACTCGATCAGCGTCTCCGGGCCGAAGGTGGAGCACAGCAACAAGCCGCCCGGCCGCAGCGCGCGGCGGAAACCGGCGAACACCGCCGGCAGGTCTTCCACCCACTGCAGGCACAGGTTGCTGAAGATCACATCCACGCTGCCGTCGGCCACCGGCAAGGCGCGTGCATCGGCGCAGACCTGTGCGAACGGCTTCCACCAGCCCGCCGCTTTGCGCGCCTGGCGCAGCATCGGCATGGCCTGGTCCAGCGCGATCACCTGCGCCTTGGGCCAGCGCTTCTTGATTGTGCCGCTGGCATGGCCGGGGCCGGCGCCGACATCCAGCACCACCTTGGGCACCTGCTCGCCCAGGTAGTCGAGCGATTCGAGCAGGCGCGCTTGCGCTTCGCGCTGCAGCGCGGCGGCGGCGGCATAGCTGCTGGCGGCACGCGCAAAGGCGCGCCGGACGTGGCGGGGGTCGAAGGTACTGGTCATGAGCGGCGCTATTGTCGCCTGTGGCCGGGGCGGAGGGAATCGCTATGGGGTGCGGCCTGGCAATCGGTCTGGAGAGTCCTGCAAGCGGTCGGTCTGCCGGCGACTGCGCGGCAACCGGCAATGGGTTTCGACGCACCGGATGGTGGCCGAAAACGAACGCGCGGCCGCCGCAGTCGCCACCGCCCGCGGCGTGGCTGATGCGCGCTAGAACGTGCCGGGATAGCTGCCGCCGTCGATCAGCAGGTTCTGCCCGGTGATGTAGCCGGCCTGCGCGCTGCACAGGAACGCGCAGGCCGCGCCGAATTCGTCCGGCTCGCCGAAGCGTGCGGCCGGAATGCCCGCACGCTTGCGCTCGGCGACGTCTTCGGCATTGCTGCCTAGCTGTTGCGCAATCGCCGCGAAGTTGCCGCGCAGGCGGTCGGTAGCGAACTGGCCGGGCAGCAGATTGTTGATGGTGACGTTGTCGGCCACCGTGCTGCGCGCCAGCCCGGCGACGAAGCCGGTGAGGCCGGCGCGCGCGCCATTGGACAGGCCCAGGATGTCGATCGGCGCCTTCACCGCACTGGAGGTGATGTTGACGATGCGGCCGAAGCGCCGTGCGCGCATCGCATCGACGCTGGCGCGTATCAGTTCGATCGGCGCCAGCATGTTGGCGTCCAGTGCACGCAGCCAGTCGTCGCGTTCCCACTGGCGAAAATCGCCGGGCGGCGGGCCACCGGCATTGTTGATGAGGATATCCACCTGCGGGCAGGCGGCGAGCGCATCGCTGCGTCCCTGAGGGGTGGCGATATCGGCCACCACGCTGCGCACTTCGCCGGCGCCCGGCAGTGCGCGCAATGCATCGGCGGATTGCTCCAGGGCATCGCGGCCGCGCGCGACGATCACCACGTTGACGCCTTCGCTGGCCAGTGCGCGTGCGCAGCCCAGCCCCAAGCCTTTGCTGGCGGCGCACACCAGTGCCCAGCGCCCGGCGATTCCCAGATCCATGCGTGTGTCCTCGATCAGCGATGCCGCATGATCGACGATCCGCTCACGGCACGGACGCAACGAAGCGTTGCAGCGCCTCGGCGACCTGATCGGCATGGCCAAGAAACGGTGCGTGCCCGCCACCGGTAATGGACAGTGCCTGCGCGTGCGGCGCCAGCGCGGCGGCGGCGTGCATGCCGGCCGCCGGTACCAGCCGGTCGCGCTGGCCGGCAATCCATAGGCTGGGACGGGCGAGTTGCGGCAGTGCGCGGCGCAGGTCGCTGCGTTCCAGCAGGCGCAGGCCTTTCTGCAACGCCTCGGCAGCCGGTTCGCCACGCGCCACCAGCGTCTCGCGCAGGCTGCGCAACTCGCTGCGGGCATGCGCCGAGCCCAGCGTATCCAGCGCCAGAAACCGCTCCAGCGTGCCGCGATAGTCGCGTGCCAGGTCCTGGCCGAATTGCACGAACACCTCGCGCTCGACCGCGTCCGGCCAAGCGTGGCCACGCACGAAACGCGGCGTGGCCGCGATCATCGCCAGCCCGCGTACCTTGGGCTGGGTGGCCGCGGCATGCAGCGCGAACAGCCCGCCCAATGACCAGCCGACCCACACCGCCGGCGGCGTGGCGGCGGCGATGCCGGCGACCACGTCCGGCAGCGCCAGCGGCGTACTGTCGCCACGGCTGAAACCGTGCCCGGGCAGATCCACCAGATGCAGTTGATACCGCGCGGCCAGGCGTTCCACCAACGGCGCAAACACGCCGCCGTGCAACGCCCAACCGTGCAGAAGAACCAGCGCAGGCCCGTGGCCGATGACATCGATATGCATGCGGGGATTGTCGCTGATTGTCGCTGTCTGGCGCAGGGGTCGGCGCGTGCGGCGCGAGGTGTGCTGCGTCAGCATGCGCCTGCGCGTGGCGTTGATCTGCGCTGCGCACCAGGCCCGTTACGGGCCTGCATGGCCGTGCCAACCCAGCGATCCGGCGACATCAACGACGCGTACGCTGCCACCTCGAACATCGACTGCGGCGGCGTGTTTACTGCGCAACCGTCTTGATCGTGGCCCTCAAGCAGACGCACGCAGCGGCTGCCGGCTGACCACATCGCGCGCCTGCACGATGGCCTCGATCAAGGCCTGCACCTGCTGCGGCGTATGCAATGCCGACAAGGTCACACGCAGGCGTGCTTTGCCTTCGGGCACGGTGGGCGGGCGGATCGCGCCGACCAGAAAACCGGCCTGTTCCAGCGCGGCGGACATCGCCATCACCGTGGCTTCTTCGCCACACAGCAGGGGCTGGATCGGTGTATCGGAGGCCATCAGTTCGAAGCCATGCCGGCGTGCGCCATCGCGGAAACTGCCGATCGACTCGACCAGTTTGGCGCGCCGCCAATCGTCGCGACGCGCCAGGCGCACGGCCGCCAGGGTCGCAGCGACCTGCGCCGGCGGCAACGCGGTGGTGTAGATGTAGGGACGCGCGGTTTCGGCCAGGTGGCGCACCAGCGCTGCATCGCCGACCACCACCGCGCCATAGCCGCCGAGCGCCTTGCCCAGGGTCACCAACTGCAGCGGCACTTCGGCTACGCCCAGTCCGGCATCGGCAACGCAGCCGCGCCCCTGCGGGCCGAGCGTGCCCACGCCATGGGCGTCGTCGACATAGAACAGCGCCTGCTGCATGCGCGCCACCAGGCTCAGCGCACGCAGCGGCGCGACATCGCCATCCATGCTGAAGACGCCGTCGCTGGCCAGCATCGCCGCACCCTCGGGTGAGCCCTTGAGTTGACGCATCGCGCCTTCCACGTCCAAGTGCGGATAACGGCGCAGCCGGCAGCCGGCCAGGCGCGTGGCATCGAGCAGGCTGGCGTGGTTGAGCCGGTCCTGCACGCAGACATCGTCGTCCTCGCTGAGCAAGGCCTGCTGCACCGCCAGGTTGGCGATGAAGCCGCTGCCGAACAGCAGCGCCGACGGATAGCCGAGCCAGTCGGCGATCTCGCGCTCCAGCGTCTCGTGCGCGGTGTGGTGGCCGCAGATCAGATGCGAGGCGGTGGCGCCGGCGCCATCGCGCGCGGCGGCATCCTGCAACGCGGCGACCACTTCGAACTGTTGCGACAGGCCCAGATAATCGTTGGAGCAGAAACCGGTCAGCCAGCGGCCGTCGACTTCCAGCCGCACGCCATCGCGACGCCCCACCAGCCGCCGCACCCGCACCCGTTCCTGGGCCACACGCAATGTGCGCAGCGACGAAATCCGTTCGTGAAGATCGGGGCGAGCCATGGGAGCGTTCAACGACAGAAAGGGCCGTTAGCGTAGCCTGCCGCGCTTGGCGCGCCCAGCCGGCACCGACGATCGGTGCCGGGCGCTCGATTCGCGGTTAGGCAGCGTGCTCGCAGGCCGTGTTGCGGGTGATCTCCGCATGCACGGTGCCGGGGTGGTCGTGGTCGGCAGCGTCGACGGTGATCTGCATCGGGCGCAGGCCCAGGCGCTGGAACAGGGCCTGATCGCGTTCGGTGTCCGGGTTGCCGGTGGTGAGCAGTTTTTCGCCGTAGAAGATCGAGTTGGCACCGGCCAGGAAGCACAGCGCCTGCAGTTCGTCGCTCATCGCTTCGCGGCCGGCGGACAGGCGCACCATCGAATGCGGCATCGTGATGCGGGCGACCGCGATCATGCGCACGAATTCGAACGGATCCAGTTGCTGGGTGCCGTGCAGCGGGGTGCCGGCAACCTGGACCAGCTGGTTGATCGGGACCGAATCCGGATGCGCCGGCAGCGTAGCCAGCGCCAGCAGCAGGCCGATGCGGTGCTCGCGCGTTTCGCCCATGCCGACGATGCCGCCGCAGCAGGTCTTCAGCCCGACATCGCGCACGTGCTCCAGCGTGTTCAGGCGGTCCTGATACTGGCGGGTGTGGATGATCGAGTCGTAGTAATCCGGCGCGGTGTCCAGATTGTGGTTGTAGTAGTCCAGCCCGGCGTCCTTGAGCGCGCGCGCCTGGCCGGCGTCGAGCATGCCGAGCGTGGCGCAGGTTTCCAGGCCCATCGCCTTGACCTCGCGGATCATCGCGGCAACCTTGGGAATGTCGCGCTCCTTGGGCGAGCGCCAGGCCGCGCCCATGCAGAAGCGCGAGGCGCCGGCGGCCTTGGCCTGGCGTGCCTTGGCGACGACTTCTTCGGTCTCCATCAGCTTCTGCGCCGTCACCCCGGTGTCGTAGCGCTGCGCCTGCGGGCAGTACGCGCAGTCTTCCGGGCAGCCACCGGTCTTGACCGACAGCAGCGTGGAGACTTGCACCTGCGCCGGATCGAAATGGGCGCGGTGCACGCTGGCGGCGCGGTGCAGCAGCTCCGGAAACGGCAGATCGAACAGCGCCTGCAGCTCTTTGCGATCCCAGTCATGGCGTACGACAACAGACATCGGGGTTTCCTGACAGTCAGCGGCTTGGAAGCCAGGCAGTCTGGTGAGCATGGGAGAAGCTGTCAACTTCGATGGGGTGCGTTCGGTTTACAGGTGGCCGCACCGGGTGTTGCGGCTGCTGCTGCCGAGCAGGTGCCTGGTGTGCGCGGAAGCAGGCAGCGCCGATTGCGATCTGTGCCCGTCGTGTCGCGCCGCGTTGCCGGATCACCGGCACGCCTGCCGGTGTTGCGCAATGCAGTTGGATTCCTTCGATGACGCGCTGCTGTGCGGGCAGTGCCTGCAACATCCGCCACCGCTGCAGTGCGTGCATGCGTGTTTCACCTATCGCTGGCCGGTGGATGGCTTGCTGCGGCGTTTCAAGTTTCAGCAGGATCTGGCTGCCGGGCGTTTGCTCAGCGAGTTGATGACCAGACGTTGTGCAGGCCTGCCGCGTCCGCAGGCGCTGGTGCCGGTGAGTCTGCACCGGCAGCGCTTGCGCCAGCGCGGCTACGACCAGGCGCTTGAGCTGGCCAAACCGCTGGGCCATGCGCTGCGCTTGCCCTGCCTGCCGTTGTTGCGCCGCGTGCGTGCGACTGCGCCGCAATCGGAGCTGGATGCGGCCGAGCGCCAGCGCAATCTGCGCGACGCCTTCATCGCGCGGGGCGCATTGCCGGCGCATGTGGCGTTGGTGGACGACGTGATGACGACTGGCGCCACGCTGCATGCGGCCGCGCAGGCATTGCGGCGCGCGGGGGTGCACCGGGTGGATGCGTGGGTGTGCGCGCGGGTGCCGTGAGGTTGGGTGGGCTACGGAGTGTGAGCTGCACCATGGGGCTTCGCCCGTACCCTCACCCCAACCCCTCTCCCGCCGGGAGAGGGGCTTAAACCGGGGCGATTTACCTGCCTGCGCGTTAGCGCACCGCCAGGGCCGCGGCAATGCCGACGAAGATCGCCAGGCCGACCCAGTTGTTGTGCAGGAAGGCGCGGAAGCAGGGGCCGCGTTCGCGATGGCGGGCGAGGCGGAACTCGTAGGCCACCAGCAGCACGGCAATGCCCAGTCCCGCCCAGTACGCGGTGCCGAGACCGGCGCGCAGGCCGACCAGTGCCAGCACCGCAACCATCGCTGCATACAGCAGGCCCTGCGCGATCAGGTCGAACCTGCCGAACAGGATGGCGGTGGACTTGCTTCCCATGCGGATGTCGTCCTCGCGGTCGACCATGGCGTACCAGGTGTCGTAGGCCGTCGCCCAGAGGATGTTGGCCGCGTACAGCAGCCAGCCCAGCAATGGCACGCTGCCCTGCACCGCGGCGAAGGCCATGGGAATGCCCCAGCCGAAGGCCATGCCCAGATAGACCTGGGGCAGGTGGGTGTGGCGTTTGAGATAGGGATAGCTGGCGGCCAGGAACACACCCGGCACGCTCAAGGCCACGGTCAGCCAGTTGAGCGTGAGCACCAGCGCAAATGCCACCAGCATCAGCGCCACGAACACCCACAGCGCCTCGCGTCCGGACACCGCGCCGGTGGCCAGCGGACGCGACTTGGTGCGCTCCACATGCGGGTCCAGCCAGCGGTCGGCATAGTCGTTGATCACGCAGCCGGCCGAGCGGGTCAGCCAGACCCCGGCGGTGAACACGAACAGCGTCCACAGCGGCGGCAGGCCACCGGCGGCCAGCCACAATGCCCACCAGGTAGGCCATAGCAGTAACAGGCTGCCGATCGGACGATCGCCGCGGACCAACGTCCAGTACTGCCCCAGTCGCTGCGGCCAGGTCAGCGCGGGCGCTGTCGGCAGCTGTTCAACACCATGCTTGCTCATGCTGCAAAGGGTAGCAGCGCGGCTCGGCTGCGGTCATGCGCTGGTCGATGATCGAGCCAGGCATCGCCCGGCCTGTCAGGCGGCTCTACGACGTCGTGCCATGCTGGCCTGTACGAACGCTGGATCCGGGTTGAGCCCGGCTCGGCGGCCCGGTGGTGCCCAACAGCCGCTCGGCAGGCCCGCAATGCGGCTGTCACGCGCGCGGCGGCGGTTCTGGCATAATGCCCGACCAGGCGCTCGTAGCTCAGCCGGATAGAGTAGTGGCTTCCGAAGCCATTGGTCGGGGGTTCGAATCCCTCCGGGCGCACCAGATCAAGACACATCGGCCCGCTGCAGTGACACTGCAGCGGGCCGATGGCATTTCTGGATCAGGGTCTGGACGCCGGCTCGCGCATCGACACGTCGTTGCACTGCGATGCCACCCGGTGCATCGGTTGGCGGGGAGCGCCTGGCGCCACCCTGCCAAGGCGCGGATCAGAGCATTTCCGGCGGCGGTGTGGTGGCCTTGGCGTGCTGCTTGCCGCGCGCGTGTTCGATGGCGGTGCGCAACTTGCGCGCGGCGCCGGTGACCGCCGAGGCGGTGGTGTCGGCGCTATTGGTGGCCGCGATCGGCGGCAGGCCGGCGACGTGCGCCTCGATGCTGCAGGTTCGATCCGCCGCGCCGCCGCGTTGGCCGTTTTCATCGCGCAAATGCACCTCGACGCGGGTGATGTCGTTGGCGAAATGCGCCAGCTGGGCGGAGCAGGTCTTCTCGACATGCTGCACGACGGAGGGGTCATGCGGCACGTGCTTGTCGGTCTGGATCTGAATCTGCATAGAGTGTCTCCTTCGCGGTCATCCGCTGCGTCTGTCGTAGCGGTGACTCGATTCTGCGACAGCGCACCGTTGCCGCAAGGTGACAAGCTGCACCGCGTTCATGCGCAGGTCGGGATGTCCGGCAGGCATGCCCACTGCAACGGCCGGCACTGCAGGTTGGATCGCGGAAAAACCTCCAATCGCACGGTGGCAATCGTTCCTGGCGAGCTTTGCCAGGCTGAACCCTCGCGGCAGCTTCGATCTGCCTGGCTGGAAGCAGTGGCTTAAGATGCCCGCACCGCGCTGGTTTGCGCCTGTCCGATGTCTGCCTGTGTCTAAATACCGAGTTGCCCCGGGTGCCCATCGCGGCGTACTGCAGCGTGTGCTGTTGCTGGTCGCGTTGTGGATGGTGTGCGTGGGCGCCGCCGTGGCGCAGGACGACGACACGCTGCTGGAGAACGCACAGACTCAGCTCGACAGCATGCAGAAGGTGTTGTCCCAGGCCGACGCGGGCATGGAGCAGGCCGATACCGAGCAGCTCGGCAAGCTGACCGACGATGTCGCCGGCGCGCAGCGACAGGCGCAGGATCTGGTCCGCACGCTGGAGCAACCGCTCAAAGATCTCAACGGGCGACTGGAGGGGCTCGGTGTCGCGGCGCAGAACGAACCGGCCGACCTGGCAAAACAGCGCAGGGCGCTGATCAAGGAGCGCGATCAGCTCAATGCCGAGTTCATCCGGGCCACGCTGCTGGTCTCCAATGCCAAGGACCTGGCCGACCGGCTCGAACGCGAGCGCGTGCAACGCTTCAGCGTGAAGCTTTCCACGCGGGTGGCCTCGCCGTTGTCGCCGACCTTGTGGAATCAGATCGGGCAGCAATGGCCAGACGATCGTGCGCGCCTGCGGGCGTTGTCCGACAAGACGGTGCAGATGCTGCAGGCAGGCGTCGCAACCAACGGCGTGGGCGGGCTGATCACCAGTGCCGTGGTGGCATTGCTGCTGGCACTCCCGCTGCGCATCTTCCTGCGCCACCTGGGGCGTCGCTATGCGGCCTCGCGTGCGCCGGGTGGACGCCTGCGACGCTCGGGGCTGGCACTGTGGTTTCTGCTGGTCGGCACGCTGAGCCTGGGGGTTGCGGCATTCGTGCTGGTCGAAGGTATCCGCGCGCTCGGCGAGCTGCCCGACGATCTGGACCAACTGCTGACCGGATTTATCGCCGTCAGTGTGGTGGCTGCCTTCGTCGGTTCGCTCAGTGCCAGCCTGTTGATGAAACACCAGCCCAGCTGGCGCCTGTTCCCGCTGGACGATGCCACCGTCGACCGCCTGCGCGTGCATTGCCTGGCCACCGCGGCAGTGATCTGGTTCAGCGGCATGGCGATGAAGGTCAACGAGGTGGCCGGCAGCAGTCCCGCGTTGATCACCGCCACCGATGCACTGGCCGCGTTGCTGTACGCAGGGTTGATCCTGTCGGCGCTGGCCGGGCTGAGTCTGTCCTTGCGCGCGCATGCAGCAAATGCCGGGGTGGCCGATCCGGACGGCGACGCGCCGCCGCCGGTGGTCTCGCGCGGTGGCGGCTTCATCGTGCTGATCCGCCTGTTGGGCCATCTGGCCGTGATCTTCGCGCTGATCGCGGCCTTGTTCGGCTATCTCAATCTGGCGTTGTTCGTGGAGCGGCAGATCATCTGGATCACCCTGGTGTGCAGTCTGCTCGGCGTGTTGGTCGTCTTTGCCGACGATCTGATGACCTGGCTGTTCAAGCCGGACGGACGCTTCAGCCGGGCGTTGTCGCATGCGCTCAGCATCGGCAGCGGACGCCTGGTGCAGCTCGGGCTGCTGATATCGGCGGCGACCCGGGTGCTGCTGGTGCTGCTGGGCATCGCGGTGCTGCTGACGCCGTATGGCGCCAACATCAGCGTGGTCACCGACTGGGCGGAGAACATCGCCCATGGCATCACCATCGGCAAGGAGCTGGTGATCACCCCGGGCGATGTGTTCAGGGCGTTGTGCGTGTTCCTGCTCGGCATGGGGCTGGTGCACGTGGTGCAGCAGTGGTTGCTCAACACCTATCTGCCCAAGACCGAGCTCGATGACGGTGCGCGCAATTCCATCAGTACGGTGGCGCGCTATCTGGGCTGGCTGATCGTGGTGGTGTGGGGCCTGACCGCATTGGGCCTGGATCTGAAGCGGCTTGCGCTGGTGCTGAGCGCGCTGTCGGTGGGTATCGGTTTCGGTCTGCAGGCGATCACGCAAAACTTCGTGTCGGGCCTGATCCTGCTGGCCGAGCGGCCGGTGAAGATCGGCGACTGGGTACGCATCGGCGACCAGGAAGGCGACGTGCGCAAGATCAGCGTGCGTGCGACCGAGATCCAGGTCGGCGACCGCTCCACGCTGATTGTGCCCAACTCGGAACTGATCACCAAGAGCGTGCGCAACATGACCCTGTCCAACCCGATGGGGCGGGTGCAGCTGCAGTTCTCGGTGCCGCTGGAAACCGATGTGGCAAAGGTACGCGACATGCTGCTGGAGCTGTTCGCTGAGCACACCAAGGTGCTGGCCGATCCTGCCCCCTCGGTGTTCATCGATTCGCTGGCCGGCGGGCACGTCAATTTCAATTCGTTCGCCTATGTGCGCAGCCCGCGCGATTCGTACGGGGTGCGCAGCGAGCTGTTCTTTGCGCTGTTGCAGCGGATGGAAACGGTGGGCATTGCGTTGCAATCGCCGCAGGAAATCCGCTTCAGCCGTGCAGGTGCTGCGGTGGCGCGCGATCCAGCCGATGGCACACCTGCATCGGAAGATTGAGTCGGCGCGTGGATGCCGTGCGCTGGAAAGGGCGCTGCAGTGGGGCTTCGGATCTGCCGCGCTACAACTGAGTTATCCGAACCGTCCAACCGTTCCAAACAACCGGGATTTCGAGTGTTGGCGTTGTTTAGATACGGTCAAACGCTTAGGTCAAAAGCGTGGTTGGTCGAGCGTGCGGTGCCCTCACCGTTTGCGGGACACGCCGTGAATCCGTCCGTGGAGGCTCCGTGGCGGCATCCATGCCGCCAAGGGTCCCGCAAGCGGTAAGGACACCGCACCAGAAAGTCGCTCGGCTGCCTTTTTGAAAGCGTGTTGCCCGGTTTGCATGGCACTAGGCAGATGAGAGATTTGTAGCCGCGTGTTGAAACCTGTTTCTGCTTGGTTTTCGACGAGACGCCGGTCGGACGCACAGTGATCCGAACAACGCACGTCCTGCTTTGCTTGCGCCATGCACACCGACCATCCCGACAGGTCCTTGCCCGCCCGCCGTCGCGGGACCTTACGCGGCATGGATGCCGCGTAAGAGCCTACACGGACGTACTTGCGGCGTGTCCCGCGATGGTGGGCGGGCGGGGACCCGGCAGCCAGGCCACAGATCGCACGCTTCGACGTTGCTCTTGGGCTTTGCCTTTGCCTTTGCCTCATCCAAATCGCCCGGCCTAGGACCCGAATGGCGGCCAGACTCAGGAGCGATCGGCGACCTGGGTCTGCTTCACCAGGGCCAGGTCGTCCACGCTGACGTCTTCGGTGTAGTCCAGCCAGGCGCGGATTTCCAGATCGTCCACCGCATGTTCCAGGCCCACCGGCATGCGGATGCGACCGGCCGCATCCGGCACCACCCATTGCTGGGCCAGCACCACCTTGCGCTCCGACGAGACTGCCTCCACCCAGAAGGCACGGGTGGGCCGACGCTTGGCGTACAGCTCCAGCATGTAACGCCCGGCCTCGGTCTTGCGCGCGGCCTGGGTGAGCATGATCGGCTGGCGCACGCGTGGACGCGGGCCTTGCTGGCTGGCCTCCAGCGGCGCGTCCACAGCGATGCCGCGGGTCAGGTCCGGGTCGCGGTACAGCTTCATGCTCTGGTGGCGGTCGACCACCAGCGCGCACCAGTCGCCATCGGCCGAGCCGTCCTCGAACGCCGTGCAGCGATCCACATACGCCAGCGTGCCCTCGGTGCGGGTGCGGTCGAACTGGCGCGAGGTGTTTTCAAGATAGACGGTTTTGAGATTGGTGTCGTCGTCGTATTCCAGCAACACCGGCGGGCGCACCTGCTGCACGCCCACCACCACATCGCCATTGCCGTTGATGCGCAGCATGCGGGTGCTGCGCCCGGTCCATAGCGTGCGTGCGTAAGCGAGATAGCGCGGGTAGTCCTTGCCGCTGTCGCGGCTGGCCGCAATGCTGGCGCTGGGGGACGCATCGCGGGCCAGCAGCGAGCGGCCGAAGCCCAGCGTGCGCATGCCCGGCTCCAGCAACTGCAACAGCGTCGCCCCCGAATCCAGCGTGCTGCCGGCGCGCGTGACCACTTGCTGCGGGGCGATGTCCTTGCCCAGGAACAGCAGCAGGTTCTCGCGTTTCTGCTTGGCCAGCACATCGCTGAGATCATTGGGCATGGCCAGGTGATCGGAGGCGATCACGATGATGGTGTTCTTGCCATAACGGCTGTTGCGAATGCGCGCGACCAGCTCGCCGATCAGCCGGTCGCTGCACTTGATCGCATGCAGCAAACCGATATCGCCCAACGCGCTGTCGTAGTGCTGGCCCTTGCACGCCAGCGGCAGGTGTCCGGCAGGATGGTGGGTGTCCATGGTCAGCGTGGTGAGCATGAACGGCTGGCCGGCGCGCGACAGCGTCTGGAAGCTGTCCCAGGCATCGTCCAGCAGCACATCGTCGTGCACGCCCCAGGCGGAAAAGTGTTTTGGCGCCACGCCCTTGTCGCGGAAGTAGCCGACGTCGTGCACCACATCAAAACCATGGCTGGACAGGAAACTGCCCTTGCCGGCAAAGCTGGCATCGGCGCCACCGACATAGTGATTGCGGTAGCCCTGGTCCTTGAGATAGTCGCCCAGGCAGCGCGCTTCCGGCAGGAACAGGCCCATGCGGCCCATGCTGTTCTCATCGCCGGGCGCGGTGGTCAGCGGCACGCCGCACATCGAGGCGACCATGCCGGCGATGGTCCAGCCGCTGCCCTCGGTGGAGGTGAGGTTGCGCACGTCCACCGCCTCGCCGGCCAGCGCGCGCAGGTTCGGCATCAGGCCGGGAAACACGTCTTCGTCGAAATAGGTGCGTTCCAGACTCTCGCCGTAGATCCACACGATGTTCTTGCGCTTCTGCAGGGGCTGCTGCGGCACCAGATATTCCGGTACCACGGTGGCGTAATCCACCGGGCGCAACTGGTAGTACAGGCGTTTGCCATCGCGGTACAAGGGGCTGACTGCAATGCTCACCAGCAACATCGCCACGAAGCCGCCGAACACCGCGTTGCCTCCACGTGGGCGACGAAAACGTTGCACCCTGAGCAATACCAGCGGGCTGAGCGACAGCAGCACCATGCCGATAAACACGGCGATATAGCCGGAGAAATCGCTGACGCCGGCACCGTCCATGTCCGCGCGCAGGTGATACAGCGTGGCAGCATTGATGCCGTCGCCGCTGAGCCGATCCACCAGGCCCCAGGCACTGAGCAACAGCAGCAGCAACGACAACAGACCGGCCTTCAGCCACGCCAGACGCGGCGAGGCGACCAATAGCCAAAGCAGGAGCAACAGCGAAAACAGCAACATCCAATGCATGCGGCAGCGTCCGTGGGGGAATGATGCGAGCGCGTACCGGACGCCTTGCCCGCCATGTCCTGTGCGCCACACTCAATGTGACGCCCGGATGACAGACTATGCCGCGTTGAAGCTGACTGAAATGTTTGTTGGCGTCGAGCGTTTGCCGCAACGCGTGCGCTCACGATCGCCTGGTCGCGGTGGCGATCGACGGAGGCGGGCGGCATCTGCATTCCGCACCTGGCGCGCTTCTCGCACATGGGCGACGTCGCGATAACGCCACATCGCCCGATCCACTTTGACAGCCTGACGCGGCGGTTTCGGCGGGCGACGCCGCATGAAGCCATGTCGCGCCCGGGTGCGCTCCTACGCGGAGGTGTGGTTTGTGTGTAGCGCTATCGATGCCCGCGTTCTTCGCGCGCACGTACACGGCGGTCGAACAGCAGGGCGCTGAGCACGATGCCCAGGCCCAACACGACACCGAGCAGGAACAGCAGCATCGCGATCGCCGGATAGCCCCACAGCTTCAAGCCGGTTTCGATACGCATCATCTGCGCCGAGGCCATGATCAGCGCCGCAGTCACGATGCCGGCCGCCACGCGGTTGGCGATCTTCTGCAGGCTTTCCATCAGATGCGATTCTTCCAGCCCGGTGACGCGCATCTGCAGGCGGTTCTCCGCCGCCAGCGACAGGATCTCGGACATGCGGCGCGGTCCTTCGCGCACCAGATGCTGCAGTTCCATCGCCTCGCTGGCCAGATTGGCGGCCGACAGCGACTTTTTCAGGCGCGCGCGCATCACATGCTGCAGGTGGCGCTCGACGATGCGGCGCGTGTCCAGGTGTGGCGACAGCGTGCGGCACACGCCTTCCAGGTTCAACAGGGTCTTGCCGAGCAGGCTCAGCTCCGGCGGCGTGCGCAGGCCGTTGGCGGTGGCGATGCGCACCAGATCCAGCACCACGCGACCCTCGGAGGTGGTGTCGTGCGCGGCGTACCGGGCGATCATCTGCCCGGTTTCGCGCTGATAGCGGTCTTCGTCGTAATCCTCCAGGCGTGTGCTGAGCGCGATGGTCTCTTCGGCGACTTCCTCGCCACGGCCATCGACGGCGGCGAACAGCAGCTTGAGCAGACGCTCGCGCAGGCGCGGCGGCACGTGCGCCACCATGCCCAGGTCGAAGATCGCCAGGCGCCCGTCCTGCAGCACCCGCAGGTTGCCCGGATGCGGGTCGGCATGGATCTCGCCATGCACGAACATCTGGTCCAGGTAGCCCTTGACCAGTTCTGCGGCCAGCTTGTCCATCGGCTGTTCGGTGCGGCGCAGGCCGGAGATCTTGTCCACGCGCACGCCCTCGGCCAGCTGCATGGTCAGTACCTTGCGGCTGCTCAGGTCCCACACCGGTTGCGGAATCCACAACAGCGCAAACGGCTTGAGATGCTTGCCGAAGCGCACCAGCGTCTCGGCCTCGTCTTCGTAATTGAGTTCAGCGCGCAGGGTCTTGCCGAATTCGCCCAGCCAGTCGGCAAAGCGCACGCGCCGGCCGATGCCGGTGAGGCGGTCGGCGGCGGTGGCAAAGCTCTTGAGCACGTCCAGGTCCGAGCGTACCTGGGCGGCAACTTCGGGCTTTTGCACCTTGATCGCCACCGGGGTGCCGTCGCGCAAGGCGGCGCGGTGCACCTGCGCCAGCGAGGCGCAGCCCAGCGGCACCGGATCGAAGAACGAAAACGCCTTGTTGACCGACACCCCGAGTTCTTCTTCGATGATCTGGCGGATGCGCTCCACCGGCACCGAACTGGTGTTCTCCTGCATGCGCTCCAGTGCCGTGGCGAACTCCGGCGGCACGATGTCCGGGCGCGTGGACAGCATCTGGCCGAGCTTGACGAAGGTGGGGCCGAGCGCTTCCAGGTCGGAGACGAACTGGTCGGGCGTGCCTTCGGCGGGCACTTCGTATTCGTTGATCGCGGCCGGATCCAGGTTCATGCCGGCAAACACGCCCGACCCGCGATACCGCAGCAACAGGCGCAGGATCTGCGTGCGACGGCTCATGCCGCCCACCACGCCGGTGTCGGCCGGGATCGCGGCCGGGGCCGGTGTGCGGTACGGGTCGTTCGGACTCAAGGCCATCTCCGGCGGTCGTGCAAGAGCGCGAGTGTGGCCAGCGGCGGGTCGTCAGGCGGTGAATCCAGGCATGTGGCCATGGCGCAGGGGTGTGCGGCGCGAGGTCAGCGGGCATGGCCGGTGCGTGCGGCCGGCGGGGGTCGGCATCACGCCTCGCCGGTCGGCAATGGCCTGCAACGGTCTGCCATTACTCCATACGGGTGCAGGATCGGCGAGAATCCACTGCCACCCACGAAGGATCTCCGCATGGCCGGTGCCAGCCTGTTCACCCTGCTCGACGACATCGCCACGCTGCTGGACGACGTTTCCATCCTGACCAAGGTCGCGGCCAAGAAGACCGCCGGCGTCCTTGGCGACGACCTGGCGCTCAACGCGCAGCAGGTCACCGGTGTCACCGCCGACCGCGAGCTGCCGGTGGTGTGGGCAGTGGCCAAGGGCTCGCTGATGAACAAGGTGATCCTGGTGCCGGCGGCGCTGGCGATCAGCGCCCTGGAGGCCTGGCTGCGCGGGCGCGGCTACAACATCCCGCTGGTGATGCCGCTGATGATGATCGGCGGTGCCTATCTGTGCTTCGAGGGCGTGGAGAAGCTGGCGCACAAGTTCCTGCACGACGAGGAAGACGAAGCGCAGCGGCATGCCGAGCGCACCCGCGCGTTGGCCGACCAGAATGTGGACGTGGTGGCGCTGGAAAAGGACAAGGTCAAGGGCGCCATCCGCACCGATTTCATCCTGTCGGCGGAGATCATCGTGCTGTCGCTGGGCGTGGTGGCCGGGGTCTCGTTCGGGCAGCAGGTCGCGGTGCTGGTGGCGATCGCGCTGGCGATGACCATCGGCGTGTATGGCCTGGTCGCGGCCATCGTCAAGCTGGACGACCTGGGCCTGTACCTGACCAAGAAGGGCGCAGCGTTGGCTGCGCTGGGTCGCGGCATCCTGGTGGCCGCCCCGTGGCTGATGAAGTTCCTGTCGGTGGCCGGCACGCTGGCGATGTTCCTGGTCGGCGGCGGCATCCTGGTGCACAACATCCCGGCGCTGCATCACATCGTGCAGGACCTTGCCAAGTCGGCCGGCAGCCTGGGCTGGTTGGTCGATGCACTGGGCAACATGCTGGTCGGCGTGATTGCCGGTGCGATCGTGCTGGGCGCGGTGATGCTGTTCCAGAAGCTGCGCGGGAAGCCGGCGGCGCACTGACGCCGTAATGCGGCGGGCCGGGAGAGCACCTGGCTGCCGCACTGCAGCGGCTGGTCGTGATCGGGGCCCGGCAAGGCAATCGAAGAACCTCCGGCGCATCTGGGTTGTGCGCCGGGTGCCTGGTCCGACCGATCGACGCTGCAGACCGGGGTGTGCGGGGCTAATCCGCGCTGATCACCCGATTCTTGCCGGCAGCCTTGGCCTCGTACATGGCGCGGTCGGCACGGCGGATCACATCGTCCTGGGCTTCGTCGAGATGGCGCAGCGCCACGCCGCCGCTGAAGCTGACGAACACGCGCACGTCGTCGTGCAGCAACGAGCGTTGGGCCAGGGCGCGCTGCAGGCGGATCACCGCCGCGCTGGCTTCGAAGATGGTGGAGTCCGGCAACAGCAGCACGAACTCCTCGCCGCCGAAGCGGGCGATGGCATCGGTGGTGCGCAGCACCGACCTGGCCACGTCCACGGTGTGGCGCAGCGCGGCGTCGCCGCCGGCGTGGCCGTGGGTCTCGTTGAGACGGCGGAAGTCGTCCAGATCCAGCATCGCCACGCACAGCGGTTGCCCGCCGCGCTGGGTGCGTGCGGCCTCGCGCTGGAACAGCTCTTCGAAGCCGCGCCGGTTCAGCGCGCCGGTCAGCTGGTCTTCGCGTACCAGGCCGGCCACGTCCTTGAGCTCCTGTTCGAGCAAGGCGATGCGCTGCTCGGAGTCTTCGACCTGGCGACGTGCGGCCAGCAGCTCGTCGCGCGCGGCCAGCGCCTGCGCCTGCACGCCGGCAGTGTCCTGCAACACGTCCTGCAGGAGCCGGTTGAGGTCGGGAATGCTGCGGGCATCGCCGATCGCCTGCGAATAGCCGGCAACGCGGTCGTGGTATTCGCCGGTACTGGTGGCCATGCCGTCGAGCCGCTCGACGAAGGACACCATCATCTCGCGCATCGCGGTCTTGGAGTCGGCAATGCCCTGCTTGAGCAGACCCTGTTTATAGATGACCTCGCGCAAGGTGCCGCGCGCCTGCTCGATCGAGCCGACGTCCAACGGCCCGGAGATCAGCTGGCGGACCACCGAGATCTGCCCCTGCAGCCAGCTACGATCGTCGAGCAGTTCGCCAACGTTCTCCAGCAACAGGTCGAACAAGCCGAGCAGGAGATTCTGCTGCTCGCTGGCATCTTCGGCACGTAGGCCGATCTGATGACTCAGTTCGCGCAGGCGCTGTTCCAGGGTGATCAGCTCATGGCCGGGACGCCAATGGCGCAGTGCCGAGGCCAGGGTCTGTGCTTCTTCGGCCAATTCCGGGCTGCGTTGCAGCAGCGTGGCCAATGCATTGCCCAGCGCGTGACGCAGCAGGTCGCGCAGTTGTTCGGCTTCGGTGCGTCCTTCGGCCAGCGAATCGCCGGTATCGATGGTGCGGATGTACTTGTCGATCAATTGCCGCAAGGCGCGACCGTAGCCTGGCCAGTCGCCGGCCGCATAGGCCGCGCTCAGGCGCACACCCATGTCGCCGAGTTCGCCGTGCAGGCTGGTGATGCCCTCTGCAAAGGCCAGCAGCAAGGCCTCCGGATGCGCGGCATGCGAGAACAGGCGCATCAGCAAGGCGGTGGCGGCGGCCGGGTCGTGCGCGCCGGATTTGTTCTTGGCCGGCACCAGCTGATGCGCGGCCAAGCCGTGCCCGCTGCGCTCGCTGCCGATCACGCTGGGCAGGGCGGCGGCCGGGCGTGCGCTGTCCGCGCCGCCCCAGGGCAACAGGCGGCGCAGCCCGCCACGTGGGCGGCTTGGAAGTTCAGGCTGGTCTGCCATGCGCCGGGATCTCGGAAAGTCTTGGTGCTCCCGCTGGTTATCGGCGCGCAGGCGTTGCGCTTAAGCGGTCTGGACAGGTCTGGGCTGGTCCGGCATGCCCGCCCAATGCCAGGGAGTGGGCGATGCGCGACCTGCATGCATGCCTGAACAAGTCAGGCGGGTGATGGCGGGCGCCACCGCCGTCGCCCGCTTTCGGTGCGTTTCAATAATCGCGCACCACGGCAGGGATGTCATCGCACTGCAATGCGCCGCTTATGCCAGTGGGCATGCGTAACCATGCGCATGGGCATGTTGGTGTCGCGGAAAAGTCAGCACGTATTCACGCATATTTTATTTGCCCGGGGTGTAGATTCGTCCCAAGGACAACGTGGAGTACGCGCGTTGGCCCCGCTCCTCATTCGTAGCAGGTCGTCTGGCTGAATCGGCAGATGATGGTTGTCGCTTCGCTGTTTTCCGTCTCCACCCACTTTACGACGGACGTTTAGATGGTTGCCATGATGCCGCTTCACGCCACTACTGCACGCTTCGAGCGCAGCACGATGCTCCCCACTCTCAAGAAGAGCGGGCGACCGCGTGATGCACGCGGTCGCTTCATTCGCCATCACGAGCGCCTGCCGGTGTCGCCGGCCGATACCCGCGGTGCCTTGTTTGTGGTGTCGGAGATGGCGGACTTCATCAAGGCGGGCGGTCTGGGCGATGTGGCTGCGGCGCTGCCACGCGCGCTGCGCCATCGCTACGACGTCCGGGTGCTGATCCCTGGCTACCGTGCGGTGCTGGCGCGTGCGGGCAAGGTGGAGATCGTCGGACGGGTACTGGCGCACGCCGCATTGCCGGCCTGCGACATCGGTCGCATCGTGCAATCGGACGGCCTGCCGATCTACATCCTGCTGTCCAAGGAGCTGTTCGAACGCGATGGCTCGCCGTACGTGAGCACCAGCGGCTCGGAGTTCGAAGACAACGCGATCCGCTTTGCCACCTTGTCGCATGCTGCCGCGCAGATCGCCGCCGGCCATGCCGGGCTGGGCTGGAAGCCGCGCCTGCTGCACCTCAACGACTGGCCGTGCGCGCTGGCTGCTGCCTATGTGCGCTGGTCCGGCGGCACCACGCCGTGCCTGTTGACCATCCATAACCTGGCCTACCAGGGCCTGGTGCCGTATTCGATGGCCGCTGCGCTGGGCATTCCGGCCGAGCATGTGGCCGAGCTGGAGTTCTATGGGCAGATGTCGTTCCTGCGCGGCGGCATCGTGCATGCCGACCACGTCAACACGGTCAGCGTCAGCTATGCCCAGCAGATCACCGGCCCGGCGCAGGGCTGCGGCCTGGACCGCCTGCTGGCCGGCCGCGCCGCCAAGGGCGCGCTGACCGGCATCGTCAACGGCATCGACGCCAGCTGGGACCCGCGTACCGACGAATATCTGGACACGCACTTCAGCGTCAATCAGTGGCAGGGCCGTCAGGCCAACGCTGCGCAGGTGCGCAAGGCCTTCGGGTTGCGCGAGAGCACCGGCCCGCTGTTTGCGGTGGTATCGCGGCTGGTGCACCAGAAGGGCCTGGACCTGATTTGCGAGGTCGCTCCGCAGATCGTGGCGGCCGGCGGCCAGATCGCGGTGATCGGCGGCGGCGAGCCGGAGATCGAGCAACAGGTCGCCGAGCTGACCCGGCGCTATCCGGGCCAGGTCGGTGCCTTCATCGGTTTCGAGGAAGGCCTGGCGCGGCGCATGTTTGCCGGCGCCGACTTCCTGCTAATGCCCTCGCGCTTCGAGCCGTGCGGCTTGAGCCAGATGTATGCGCAGCGCTTTGGCTGCCTGCCGATCGCGCACGCCACCGGTGGTCTGATCGACACGGTGGATGACGGCGTCACCGGCTTTTTGTTCCAGCACGCCAGCGTCGAGGCCTTGCGCCGCTGCCTGGAACGCGCGTTTCGCACCTTCCGCCTGCCCAGCCTGCTGTCGGCGATGCGCCGCGCGGCGATGCTGCGTCCCAGTGGCTGGGACGTGGCGGGCAAGAAATACCTCTCGCTGTACGAACGCACCGCCGCGACCGCTCCCGCGTTCGCGACGGTGTCATGAGCGAACGGCTGGGCGTGCAGGGGCAGGAGACGGAAGCGACGGCGGTGACCATGGACGGGATGTCGGATCTGGTGCAGAGCGTGCAGGCGCTGGCCGATGGCCTGCCTGCCGATGCATTCGCGGTATTGGGTTCGCATCTCCAGGCAGACGGCCGCCGGCTGGTGCGCGTGCTGGCGCCCGGCGCCGACGCCCTGGGCCTGATCGATCCGCGCGGCAAGTTGCTGGCGCGCATGCAGGCCGGCCCGGTCGATGGCGTGTTCGAGGGCACGCTGGCGGTCGAAGGCCCGTATCGGCTGCGCATCGTGTGGCCGGACGTGGTGCAGGAGATCGAAGACCCTTACGCCTTTGCCGCCACGCTGGACGAATCCGCCCTGCTGCAGATCGCTGCCGGGGACGGCCAGGCAGTGCGTCGCGCCCTGGGTGCCCAGCACCTGCGCGACGGCGATGTGCCCGGGGTGCGCTTTGCGGTGTGGGCGCCGCACGCGCAGCGTGTGGCGGTGGTGGGCGATTTCAATGGCTGGGACGTGCGCCGGCATCCGATGCGCCCGCGCATCGGCGGCTTCTGGGAGCTGTTCCTGCCGCGCGTGGAAGCCGGAACGCGTTACAAGTACGCCATTACCGCTGCCGATGGCCGCGTGTTGCTCAAGGCCGACCCGGTGGCACGCCAGAGCGAGTTGCCGCCGGCCACCGCCTCGGTGGTGCCGGGCGCGGCAGCGTTTGCCTGGACCGACGCCGCCTGGATGGCCGCACGCGATGCCAGTGCCGCGCCGGCGCCGCTGTCGATCTATGAAGTGCACGCCGCGTCCTGGCGGCGCGATGGGCACAATCAGCCGCTGGACTGGCCGGGGCTGGCCGCACAACTGATTCCTTATGTGCAGCAGCTCGGCTTTACCCATATCGAGTTGCTGCCAATCACCGAGCATCCGTTCGGCGGCTCCTGGGGCTATCAGCCGCTAGGGCTGTATGCGCCGACTGCGCGCCACGGCAGCCCGGATGGCTTTGCGCAGTTCGTCGACGCCTGTCATCGCGCCGGCATCGGCGTGATCCTGGACTGGGTCAGCGCGCACTTCCCCGATGACGCACATGGCCTGGCGCAGTTCGACGGCGCCGCGGTGTACGAGCATGCCGACCCGCGCGAAGGCATGCATCGCGACTGGAACACGCTGATCTACAACTACGGTCGGCCCGAAGTGACCGCCTACCTGCTGGGCAGCGCGCTGGAGTGGATCGACCACTACCACCTCGACGGTCTGCGCGTGGATGCGGTGGCCTCGATGCTGTATCGCGACTATGGCCGTGCCGAAGGCGAGTGGGTGCCCAACGCGCATGGCGGCCGCGAGAATCTGGAAGCGGTCGCCTTCCTGCGCCAGCTCAACAACGAGATCGCCACGCGCTTTCCCGGTGTGCTGACCATCGCCGAAGAGTCCACCGCCTGGCCGGGCGTGACCGCGCCGATCAGCGCGGGCGGCCTGGGCTTCACCCACAAATGGAACATGGGCTGGATGCACGACACGCTGAGCTACATGCAGCGCGACCCGGCCGAGCGCGCGCAGCACCACAGCCAGCTCACCTTCGGCCTGGTGTACGCGTTCTCCGAGCGTTTCGTGTTGCCGATCTCGCACGACGAAGTGGTGCATGGCACCGGTGGCCTGCTCGGGCAGATGCCAGGCGACGACTGGCGGCGCTTTGCCAACCTGCGCGCGTATCTGGCGCTGATGTGGGCGCACCCGGGCGACAAGCTGCTGTTCATGGGCGCCGAATTCGGCCAGTGGAACGACTGGAATCACGACCAATCGCTGGACTGGCATCTGCTCGACGGTGCCGCGCATCGCGGTGTGCAGCAACTGGTCGGCGATCTCAACGCTGCATTGCGCCGGGTGCCGGCGTTGTATCGCGGCACGCATCGCGCCGACGGTTTCGACTGGAGCGTGGCCGACGACGCGCGCAACAGCGTACTGGCGTTCATCCGCCACGATCCCGATGGCGGCGCCCCCTTGCTGGCGGTGAGCAACCTCACCCCGCAACCGCACCACGACTATCGCGTTGGGGTGCCGCGTGCCGGCGGCTGGCGCGAAATCCTCAATACCGACAGTGCCCATTACGGTGGCAGCAACCTCGGCAACAGCGGTCGCCTGGCGACCGAGCCGATGGGCATGCACGGGCACGCACAACGCCTGCGCCTGACCCTGCCGCCGCTGGCCACGATCTATCTGCAAGCGGAGAAGTAAGAATGAACGAGCGCAACGACACCACGCCGGCATGGGGTGCATGGCCAGCGGGTGAGGGACAGGTGCGCTTCGCGCTCTGGGCACCGGACGCCGGGAGCGTGGACGTGGTCTTCGACGACGGCGCGCGCGTCGCGTTGCAGGCCGCGCAGGATGGCTTCTTCAGCGCGGTGATCGAATGCGCGGCGTATGCGCGCTATCGCTACAGCGTCGATGGCGGCGAACCGGTGCCGGATCCGGCCTCGCGCTGGCAGCCCGAGGGCGTGCACGGCCCCAGCGCCGTGCAGCGCAGCGATGGCTACGCCTGGCAGAACACCCACTGGCAGGGACGGCCGTGGGTCGAGGCGGTGATCTACGAATTGCACGTCGGCAGCTGCGGCGGCTACGCCGGCGTGCAGGCGCAACTGTCGCAGCTGGCGGCGATGGGCATCACCGCGATCGAGCTGATGCCGCTGAGCGCATTTCCGGGCGCGCACAACTGGGGCTACGACGGCGTGCTGCCGTACGCGCCGGTGGAAGCCTATGGCACGCCCGACCAATTGAAGGCCCTGATCGACGCCGCGCACGGACACGGTCTGATGGTGTTGCTGGACGTGGTTTATAACCACTTCGGCCCGGACGGCAATTACCTGCACAGCTATGCCGCCGCGTTCTTCAACGAGGACAAGCCCACTCCGTGGGGCGCGGCGATCGATTTCCGCAAGCCGCAGGTGCAGCGTTACTTTCTCGACAATGCGCTGATGTGGCTGCACGAATACGGCTTTGACGGCCTGCGCCTGGATGCGGTGCACGCGATCACCCCGAATGCCTTCCTGGATACCTTGCGGCAGACCGTGCAGGCCAGCCTGCCGGCCAGCCTGCCGGCCGGCCGCCATGTGCATCTGGTGCTGGAAAACGAGGCCAACCAGGCCTCGCAGCTGCAACGCGGCTACACGGCGCAATGGGACGACGATTTCCACAACGCCCTGCATGTGCTGCTGACCGGCGAAGAAGAAGGCTATTACGCCGCCTTCGCCGACAAACCCACCCAGCACCTGGCGCGCGTGCTGGGCGAAGGCTTCGCCTACCAGGGCGAGCCGGACCCGCGCGGGCATGTGCGTGGCGAGCCCAGTGGGGCGCTGCCGCCGCACAAGTTCGTGGTCTTTGCGCAGAACCACGACCAGATCGGCAACCGTGCGCGCGGCGAGCGGCTGAGCGTGCTGGTATCGCCGCAGCGCCTGCGTGCTGCGCTGGCACTGACCACGCTGACGCCGATGATTCCGCTGTTCTTCATGGGCGAGCCGTGGGGCGCCACGCAGCCGTTCCTGTTCTTCACCGATTTCGGCCCGCCGCTGGATGATGCGGTACGCGAAGGGCGGCGCCGCGAATTCGCGCATTTCGCCGCATTCGCCGACGAAGCGCAGCGCGCCACCATCCCCGATCCGAACAGTCACGACACCTTTGCCGCCTCGCGCTCGCCGATCGAAGACGCCGCGCAGGGCGAAGGCGTGCAGTGGACAGCCTGGTTC
Source organism: Xanthomonas sp. CFBP 8151 (assembly GCF_011761885.1). Lineage (NCBI taxonomy): Bacteria > Pseudomonadati > Pseudomonadota > Gammaproteobacteria > Lysobacterales > Lysobacteraceae > Xanthomonas > Xanthomonas sp. CFBP 8151. The sequence goes on along the minus strand of NZ_JAASQZ010000002.1, from coordinate 876,273 downwards.
AAGGCGCTGCTGGGCGTGCGTCGGCAGTGGCTGGTACCGGGGCTTGCACAGGCGCGCGCGGTGGGTGCCAGCGTGCTGGCCGACGGTGCAGTGACCGCCAGCTGGGAATTGCCCGACGGGCTGTGGCATATCGCCTTCAACGTCGGTGCCTCGGCGGTGCCGATGCCGCCGCTGCGCGGCCGCGTGGCGCATGTCGAAAACGTCGCTGCCGACGCGCAACAGTTGCCGGTCGATGGCTTCATCGCCTGGCACGAGGCGCGCGCATGAGCACCCGCGATCTGAGCAGAAGCGATCTGCATGCGCTGGCCGGCGCGGCCGGGGTGATGGTGGACTGGGTGGATGCCAGCGACCGGCCACGGCAGGTGTCCGATCACTCGCTGCATGCGGTGCTCACCGCGCTGGAGCTGCCCGCCGGCACCGCTGCGCAGCGCCAAGACAGCCTGCGTCGCTGCAAGGCGCAGGCCACCGAGCCGGCGCCGCTGCTGACCGTGCAGGTGGCCGGGTTGCTGCCGGTATCGGTTGCCGCCAATGCCAGCGGCCGTTGGCTGGACGACAGCGGCGCCAGCGAGCCGGCGCATGCCGATGCGCAGGGGCAGGTGCGTGCGCCGCAGCGCTTCGGCTACTGGACGCTGCAGATCGACAGCCTGACCCAGCAGGTCGCGGTCGCCCCGCAACGCTGCTTCAGCGTGGCCGATGCCTGTGGCCTGCCGGCACCGCGTGCCTGGGGCATGGCGCTGCAGGTGTATTCGGCGCGCAGCATCGACGACGCCGGCATCGGCGACGCATCGGGCACGGTGGAATGGGTGCGGCATGCCGCACTGGCCGGCGCCGATGCCCTGGCCCTGAGCCCGGTGCATGCCGCGCGCCCGGTCACCGGCGGCTACAGCCCGTATTCGCCCAGCGACCGGCGTTTTCTCGATCCCCTGCATGCAGCGCCAGTGCGCGTATTGGGCGAGCTCGCGCTGGAGGCGATCAACGAGGTGCCCGGCCTGCGCGAGCGCTTCGATACGCTGCACCACAGCGCCCTGATCGACTGGCCGGCCTCGGCGCAGGCTAAGTTGCAGCTGCTGCGTCATCTCTATACCCGCGTGCGCGCCGATCACCCCGATCTGCTAGCCTTCCGCAGCGAGGGCGGCGATGCGCTGGCGGGTTTTGCACGGTTTGCCGCGCAGGATTTCGGCGATGGCGATCCGCAGCTGCACGTGTTCACGCAATGGCTGGCCGCGCGCAGCTGGTCCGATGCGCAACGGCAGGCGCACGAGCGCGGCATGAAGATCGGTTTGATCGCCGATCTGGCCGTCGGCTTCGATCCCAATGGCGCCGAAGCCGCCGCGGCCGCCGACACCGTGCTGCGCGGCCTGGTGCTGGGCGCGCCGCCGGATGCCTTCAATGCGGACGGCCAGCACTGGGGCATCGGTGCGTATTCGCCCACGGCGTTGCGGCGTAGTGGCTATGCGCCATACATCGCGCTGCTGCGCGCAGTGCTGCGCGATCGCGGCGGCATTCGCATCGACCATATCCTGGGGTTGTTGCGGCTGTGGGTGGTGCCGGAAGGTGCCAGCTCCAACGAGGGCGCGTATCTGGCCTATCCGCTGCACGATCTGCTCAATCTGCTCGCGCTGGAATCGTGGCGGCATCGGGCGATCGTCATTGGCGAAGACCTCGGCGTGGTGCCGCCGGGCATCCGCGAGGAACTGTCGCGGCGCGGGGTGATGGGCATCGATGTGTTGATGTTCACCCGCGACGACGATGGCGCCTTCGTCTCGCCGGCGCTGTGGCGGCCGGACGCGGTGGCCACCACCACCACGCACGATTTGCCCACCCTGACCGGCTGGCGCGAAGGCCGCGATATCGACTGGCGACGCAAGCTGGAACTGATCCAGCCCGCGCAGGCGAGCGATGACGCCACCGCGCGCAGCAAGGACCTGGCACGCCTGGATGCGGCAGTCGAACACGCCGGCCTCAGCGCGGCGGACGACCCGCTGCTGGGCGCGCTGCGCTTCACCGCCACCAGCGTGTCGCCCCTGGCCTTGCTGCCGGTGGAAGACGCGCTGGCGCTGCAAGAACAACCCAATCTGCCGGGCACCGTCGAGGTCCATCCCAACTGGCGTCGACGCCTGCCCGATCCCTTGCCGCATGCGCGCCTGAGTACGGCGCTGCAGGGCTTTGCCGAGGCGCGTCGCGTCGCGGCCGTTTCGGAACCGCATCCATGATCGAGCTTCGCGCCACCGCCCGCCTGCAACTGCATGTCGGCTTCACCCTGTACGATGCGCTCGCGCAGGTGCCGTATTACGCCGGGCTTGGCATCAGCCATCTGTACCTGTCGCCGATCGGCACTGCGGTGCCGGGTTCGACGCACGGCTACGACAATATCGACCCGGCCGTGGTCAATCCCGAACTCGGCGGCGAAGAGGCGCTGATCGCCTTGTCGCAGGCCGCGCGCGAACACGGCATGGGCCTGATCGCCGACATCGTGCCCAACCACATGGCCACGCACGCGGACAACGCGTGGTGGTGGGATGTGCTGCGCAACGGCCGCAGCGCCAAGCATGCCGACTGGTTCGACATCGACTGGCGCGCCCCGGGCCGCGACGGCAAGTTGTGGCTGGCGGTGCTGGACCGCCCGTATGCCACCGCACTGGCCGAAGGCCTGATCACCCTGGTGGTCGAAGACGACGGCAGCGCGGCACTGGCGCACTACGACCAGCGCTACCCGATCCGTCCGCAGACGCTGGAGGTGCCGGAAAAGGCCGCACGTGCGCAATGGCTGCGCGACTACAACGACGGCGCCAAGCGCGGCGATGGCCGTCTGCACAAGCTGATCGAACGCCAGCCGTACCGCTTGAACTGGTGGCGCGTGGGCAACGACATGCTCAACTACCGTCGCTTTTTCGATATCACCTCGTTGGTGGCATTGCGCGTGGAGCTGCCGGCGGTGTTTGATGCGGTGCATGCGCTGCCGCTGCGGCTGGTGGCCGAAGGCCATCTGGACGGCTTGCGCATCGACCACGTGGACGGGCTCACCGACCCCACCGGCTACGTGCGCAAGCTGCGCAGCCGGCTGGATGCGGCCGGCCGCACGCGTGGCCTCAAGCCCGGCACGCTGGGGCTGTATCTGGAAAAGATCCTGGCGCCCGGCGAAGCCTTGCCGGCCGACTGGCCCTGCGATGGCACCACCGGCTACGACTTCATGGACCAGGTGGGCGGCGTGCTGCATGACGCGGCCGGCTTCAAGCCACTGGCGCGTGCCTGGCAGAAGGTGAGCGGGCGCAGTGGCGACTTTGCTCAGGAAGAGCGCAGCGCACGCGACGAGATCCTGCGCGGCCCGCTGCAGACCGAATTCAATCGCGCCGTGGGTGCGTTGTCGGCACTGGCGCGGCTGGACCCGCCTACGCGCGAGTTCAGCCCGCAGATGCTGGCGCGCGGCCTGTGCGTGTTGCTGCGCTGGTTCCCGGTGTACCGCACCTACGCCGGTGCCAAGGGCGTGACCGGCAGCGAAGCCGAGCGCCTGCGCGCCACCGCCGCGCGTGCCCGCGAGGGCATGCCGGAGTCCATCGTTGCGGCCGTCGACGCGATCGAGCGCTGGCTGCTCGACGATGCCGGCGCCGACCGCGCGCAGGTCGCCTTGCGCCGCATCCTGCGTCGTCGCGTGGAGCAGTTGTCCGCACCGCTCAATGCCAAGTCGGTGGAAGACACCGCGTTCTACCGGCATGGCGTGCTGCTGTCGCGCAACGAGGTCGGTAGCCATCCGACCCACTTCGCCAACGAGCCTGCCGAGTTCCACGCGCAGAATCTCGAACGCGCCAAGCACTTCCCGCGCGCGTTGCTGGCCACCGCCACGCACGACCACAAGCGCGGCGAAGACCTGCGCATGCGGCTGGCGGTGCTGTCCGAGCAGCCGCGTTGGTGGATCGAGCAGAGCAGCCAGTTCGATGCCTTGACCGAGACGCTGGACTCGCCGGCACTGGCCGGGGGCGACCAGCAAATGCTCTGGCAGACCCTGGTGGCCGCCTGGCCGATCGGCCTGGGTGCCGACCAGACCGAGCCGCTGGCCGAGTACGCCGAGCGCGTTGCGCAGTGGCTGCTCAAGGCAGTGCGCGAAGCCAAGCTGCACACCAGCTGGACCGACGGCTCGCCGGCCTACGAGCAGGCCGTGCAGGCCACCGTGGAGCAGGTGCTGTGCAGCCGCGCCGGGTTGCCGCTGCGGCGTGCGCTGCTGCGCGCCAGCAACCATATCGCCGCCGCCGGTGCGCGCAACGCGCTGGTACAGACCACGTTGCGCCTGACCGTGCCGGGCGTGCCCGACCTGTACCAGGGCACCGAAGGCTGGGATCTGTCGCTGGTGGATCCGGACAACCGCCGCCCGGTCGACTATGCGCAGCGCCAGCGATGGCTGCAACAGGCGCGCGACTGGAACACGCTGCTGCGCAGCTGGCGCGATGGCGCGGTCAAGGCACGTTTGACTGCACTGCTGTTGCAGTTGCGGGCCGAACATCCGGCGCTGTTTGCGAAGGGCGATTATCAACCGTTGGCCGTGGCCGTCAGCGGCGATGCACAGGTACTTGCGTTCCGCCGCCAGTACCGCGGCCAGTCGCTGGTGGTGGCAGTGACGCGGCTGGGTGCCGGCAACGCAGGCGATGGCGACCTGCCGCTGCTGGTGCCGCCGGCCAGTTGGGGTCAGGCGTCGTTGGCATTGCCGCACGCCACGTATCGTAATGTGCTCGATGGCAGCACGCTGCAGCCACAAGGCGGCCGCGTGGCGATATCCACGCTGTTTGCACGTGCGCCAGTGGCAGTGTTGTTGACCCCCTAAGAGAACGTACGCAATGAACGACATGGAACGGCAAGCGCGGCTTCGCCAGTTGGCACAGGAGATCTGGGAGGCCGAAGGCCGCCCGGACGGCCACGCAGATCGGCACTGGGCCATGGCCGAGCGCCTGGTGGATGCCGAAGAACGCGCCGCCGAGCAGGCCGGCCTGCCGGCGACTGCACGCCAGTAACGGTCCCTCTGTCACCTTGCATGGTGCACGCTGCAGGCGGCGCCGTGTCGGGGTGAGCGTACACAGGCACGCAGGCACCCGCATTCGCTCAGCGTTTTGAGTTCACCGTTCTCAGGAGTTACCGATGGCCACCCGCAAGTTCACTCAGCGCTCGCGCATCCGCGAAGGCCGTCCCAACCCGCTCGGCGCCACCTGGGATGGCCTGGGGGTCAATTTCGCGCTGTACTCGCGCAATGCCACCCGCGTGGAACTGTGCCTGTTCGACGAGCGTGGACGCGAGCAGGAGCGCCTGGCGCTGCCCGAGTACACCGACGAGGTCTGGCACGGCTATCTGCCCGACGCACGCCCCGGCCAGCTGTACGGCTATCGCGTGCACGGACCGTATGCGCCCGAGGCCGGGCATCGCTTCAACCACAACAAGCTGCTGCTGGACCCGTATGCCAAGCAGATCGTCGGCGAGCTCAAATGGGCACCGCATCTGTTCGGCTACACCATCGGCCACCGCGACAAGGATCTGAGCTTCGATCGCCGCGACAGCGCCGCATTCATGCCCAAATCCGCGGTGATCGACCCGGCTTTCACCTGGGGCCAGGACCGCCCGCCGCAGACGCCGTGGAACCGCACGGTGATCTACGAAGCGCACGTGCGCGGTCTGAGCATGCTGCATCCGGCAGTGCCGCCGGAAAACCGCGGCACCTTCTCGGCCCTGAAGACCGACGAGCTGATCGACCATATCAGCTTACTCGGCGTCACTTCGGTAGAGCTGCTCCCGGTTCACGCCTTCGTCGACGATCAATATTTGCTTGAAAAAGGCCTGCGCAACTACTGGGGCTACAACACGCTGGGGTTTTTCGCACCGCAGGCGCGTTACATGGCCACGCGCACCGTGGCCGAGTTCAAGCAGATGGTGGCGCGGCTGCATCACGCCGGGCTGGAAGTGCTGCTGGACGTGGTCTACAACCACACCGCCGAAGGCAACGAGCTGGGGCCGACGCTGTCGTTCAAGGGCATCGACAACGCCAGCTACTACCGCCTGGCCGACGATCGCCGCTTCTACATCAACGATACCGGTACCGGAAATACCTTCGATCTGACCAATGTCGGCGCGCTGCGCATGGTGATGGATTCGCTGCGTTACTGGGTGCAGGAAATGCATGTCGACGGCTTCCGTTTCGATCTGGCCAGCATCCTTGGACGCGAGCGTTACGGCTTCGACCCGTCGGGCAGCTTTCTCGATGCGGTGCGCCAGGATCCGGTGCTGAGCCAGACCAAGCTGATCGCCGAGCCGTGGGACATCGGCCCGGGCGGTTACCAGGTCGGCAATTTCCCCCCGGGCTGGGTGGAGTGGAACGACAAGTTCCGCGACAACGTGCGCGCGTTCTGGCGTGGCGAGGGCGGTCAGCTGGCCGAACTGGCCACGCGGCTGACCGGCTCGGCCGACCTGTTCAACCACAGCGGCCGCCGCCCCACTGCGTCGGTCAATTTCGTCACCGCGCATGATGGTTTCACCCTGCGCGATCTGGTCAGCTACGAAGGCAAGCACAACTTGGCCAACGGCGAAGAGGGCAGGGACGGCAGCGACCACAATATCTCGGCCAATTACGGGGTCGAAGGCGACACCAACGATCCGGCCATCAAGCAACTGCGCCGTCAGCAGATGCGCAACCTGCTGGCCACGTTGTTGCTGTCGCAGGGCACGCCGATGCTGCTGGCCGGCGATGAGTTTGGCCATAGCCAGAATGGCAACAACAACGCGTATTGCCAGGACAACGAACTGACCTGGATCGACTGGACCGCCGCCACCAAGGCCGCCGCCGCCGATCAGGCTGCGTTCGTGCGGCGGCTGATCCGTATCCGCCAGCGTTATCCGCTGCTGCATCGCGCCCGCTTCTTCGATGGCAAGTTCGACGAAGCGCTGGGCCTGAAGGATCTCACCTGGCTGGCACCGGACGGCCACGAGATGGACGAAGCCGGTTGGCACGACCCGGAAGCGCGCGCGCTGATGTTGCGGCTGGATGGTCGTTCGCCGACCACCGGCTTGCGCGAGATCGCCGCCAACGTGACCTTGCTGATGCTGATCAATGCCGCCTCCACCGGCGTGTCGTTCACACTGCCGGCGATGCACGACGAACACTGGCGCGTGCTGATCGATACCGCGCGCCATGGCGGGCGCGTGGTGGCCGGCGGCAGCGAATGGAAGGCGCCGGCGCACTCGCTGACCTTGCTGGCAGTGGAGCGCGATCGCATCGCCAGCAGTGCGCGCATCGTTTCCGAGGGTGCGCGCTGATGGCCGGGGTGGCCTGATGGATGTGCTGCTGGCAGGAGCCACCGGCCTGGTCGGTGGACATGTCCTGCAACAACTGCTGGCCGATGCGCGCTGTACCGGCGTGGTGGCGATCACGCGCCGGCCGCTTTCGCAGATTCATCCCAAGCTGCGCAACCAGGTGATCGATTTCGAGCGCCTGGACCACTGGACCGCACCGCGCATGGAAGTGGCCATCTGCGCCCTGGGCAGCACGATGAAGCAGGCCGGCTCGCGCGAAGCGTTTTATCGCATCGATCACGACTACCCGATGGCGCTGGCACGTGCTGTCTGCGCGCAAGGCACCTCGGTATTCGTACTGAATTCGGCCGCCGGTGCCGATGCGCGGTCGCGCATCTTCTATAACCGCGTCAAGGGCGAACTGGAACGCGACCTGCGCGCGGTCGGCTTCCCCTCGCTCACTTTCGTGCGCCCCGGCCTGATCGGCGGCGAGCGCACGCAGCGCCGCACCGGCGAACATATCGGCAGCCTCGTGCTGGGCGCGCTCGGCCCGCTGCTGCCACGCCGCTTCCGCATCAACCCGGCCGAACGCATCGCCGCCGCCATGGTCAGCGCCGCGCTGGCACCGGCGCGTGGGGAGCACAGCGTCGAGGCTGCGGAGCTGACTGACTAACGTCGCCTTGTCGCCTTGTCGCGAGGCAGTCGGATAGATATGAGGAGCCGCCGTGTCGTAGGAGCGTGCCCGCGCGCGACGGAGCTTTATCGGTAACGCCTCATCGCGCGCAGGCACGCTCCTACAGGTTTACGCGCAGCGGATCGCCATGTTCGCCAGCCCAAACCCCGCTAACACCCCAACGGCTGCCCGCCATCAACCAGCACCTGCCCGTCGTCGCTAGCGTGTCGCGTATGCAGGAACTGGTTGTCCGCTATTCGTAGGAGCGTGCCTGCGCGCGACGGAGTTTTATCGATAACGCCTCGTCGCGCGCAGGCACGCTGCTATGGATCGGCGTGCGGCCGATTGGCATCTCCGCCAGCAGAAATACCGTGCTCACACACCCAACGACTGCCCGCCATCCACTGCCAGCACTTGCCCGGTGATCCAGCGTGCTTGTGGCGATGCCAGGAACAACGCCGCATCGGCGATGTGCTGCACGTGACCGAATCCCCCGAACGGGATGCTGTCGCGGATGCGGGCATACAGCTCCGGTTCTTCATCGCGGCGGCGGGCCCATAGCCCGTCGGGGAATTCGATCGAGCCCGGTGCGATCGCGTTGACGCGGATGCGCTCGCGGGCGAGTTCGGCGGCCAGCGTGGTGGTGTAGTAATTCAGGGCAGCCTTGGCGGTGGAGTAGGCGATCGCACGTGGCGTGGGACGTTGCGCATTGATCGAGCTGATATTGAGGATCACTGCCGCATCGCTGTTGCGCAGGTACGGCAGCGCGGCGCGATTGCAGCGCACTGCTGCCATCAGATCCACGTCCAGGCCGGCTTGCCAGCTCGCATCGTCGTTGCCGTGTCCATAACCGGAGGCATTGCTGATCACCACGTCCAGACCATTCAGTGCCTGCGCTGCGGCCTGCACATAGGCCTCGATTTGCGCAGCGTCCGACAGGTCGCAGGCGAAGGTGTGTACCGGGGCTCCATGAGGCGCCAACGCGTGGGCGGCCTGTGCGAGGCCATCGGCATTGCGTGCGCACAGCGAGACCTGCGCGCCGTTGCGCACGAACGCTTCGGCAATGGCCAGGCCGATGCCACGGCTGCCGCCTGCGATCAGCACGCGTTGATTGCGTGGCGAGATTTGCTTGGATGCTGCGGAAATGGACATGGCGGACACTCGATCGGAAACCGACATTATCGAGCAGCCCGGTCGTGACGCGGTGCTCGGTGCCGTTGCAGTGTTGAACGCAGCATCGCAATGTCTGCTGTCCGTTTCACCACTTCCACCGCTTCTGCCAACGACGCGCCGCCACCGCGCGTAGCGGGCTGGCGATCTACTGCGCTCATCCCCAGGCGCGCGCGGCCGGTGCTCGGAATTGCCATGTGCCACTCGTACACTCGGGTTTTGAGCGCGCCGTCCACACGCCCCGAGCGATTGCTCGCTACGTTTTGTCAGCCACCCTAAATCGCGGTGCGCAGCGCTGCGCTGCGAGCCAGGTTGGGAGCCATGCACCGGCACCTGGCTGCGGTCGCGTGCGCTGTCATCTTTGTGCAATGCCGTCCGTACGCCGCTTGCGACGCAAGCCTCATCACCAAGCATGATCAGCTCATGCGTTTTCGGTTGCTCGCCGCTAACCATTTGTTTACACGTTTGCGCCGCGCTGCGGGCACAACGTGCGGGTCATTCAGTGGGAGTTGCACATGGAAACCCATATCACCGTCATCGGTGCCGGCTTCTGCGGCACCGCGCTGGTCCGTGCGCTGGCGCAGACGGCCGATGCGCAGGTGCGCATCACCCTGGTCGGCGTGGCCGAGACCTTCGGCAGCGGCATCGCCTACGGCGCCGCCCGTCCGGAGCACCTGCTCAACGTGCGCGCCAAGGACCTGGGCATCGACGCGCAGGCACCAGGCGCCTTCGCCGACACCCTGCACCTGGGCGACAACGGGCGACTGGAATTCCTGCCGCGCCTTGCCTATGGCGATTATCTGCGCAGCGAGCTGGACACCGCTGTCAGTGGCGCGCAAGCGTCGATCGTGCGGCTGTCGCAGGAAGCGGTGGCGGTGGAGCGTGCGCGCAAGGGCTTTCGCGTGTTCCTGGCCAATGGCGATGCCTTCCACAGCGATCGGGTGGTGCTGGCGGTGGGCGCACTGCAGCCGCAGGCGCTGGCCGGGATCGGCCCGCGCCTGAGCGTGCATCCGCGCTATATCGGCTGGCCGTGGCAGGGCGATGCCCTGGCGCGCTTGTCGCCGGACGACGATGTGCTGATCGTCGGCACCGGGCTGACCATGGTGGACGTGGCATTGACCCTGCACACGCGCGGGCATCGCGGCCGCCTGCTGGCGATCTCGCGACGCGGCCTGGCGCCGCAAGCGCACCTGCGCCAGCCGGGCGCGGCGCTGGAATTGCCGCCGCATCTGCAGCGCGCACTCAAGGATGCCGACCTGCGTGGCCTGCTGCGCGGTGTGCGTCAGCTCAGTGCGGTGGTCGACGACTGGCGACGCGTGGTGGATGCCTTGCGCCCGCATCTGCAACCGCTGTGGCAGCGGCTGGAGTTGCCGCAGCGTGCACGTTTCCTGCGCCATCTGCGCCCGTACTGGGAGGTGGCGCGGCACCGCGTTGCGCCGGGCGCGGCGGAACAGCTGGCGCACTTGCAGCAATCGGGGCAACTGCAGATCGTCGCAGCGCGCCTGCTGCGTGCGCGTTGGGTACCCGACGGCGTGGAAGCGGTGATCCGCCCGCGTGGATCGGCCGACGCGCAGACCGGTCATTACGATGCGGTGATCCGCGCCACGGGTCTGGATACCGATATCGACCGCACCAGCGACCCGCTGATCGCCGGCATGCGCGAGGCGGGGCTGTTGCGTGCCGATCCGCTGGGTCTGGGCGTGGATACCGATGCGCAACTGCGCGTGCGCGATGGCGCCGGGCAGATCGTGCCAGGGTTGTATTGCGTGGGCCCGCTGCTGCGCGGGCGCTATTGGGAAATCACCGCCGTGCCGGAGTTGCGCGTGGCCACACGTGCCCTGGCAGAGCGTCTGTTGCTGGGTGCGATGCCGGCGTTACAGCCAGAACCGGAACAGGTGCCGCGCGAGGCCAATGCGCGTCTATAGCCAGGTCTAACGTCACTCCAACATCTCGATGGATGTCTTGACTCGCGCCGCGAGCGCTCGCCGGCTCGTCGCTCCCGTCCGACCAGCACGGTTTCTACGAGCCCATGAGCGATGTCTGCGACGATGGCGTGGTCCCGTCGCAGAGCTCAAAGAAGTGCCACCTGCTCGATTCCCTCCCCGAATCCGCGTGGCCGCGTCTGTGCGGCAATGACCGGGCTTGCTGCGAGAGGCAGGGCCGGCATGCGCTGGCGGTCGATTCCCGACCTCGTCGCGGTGCAGGCCCGACGTCCACCCGCAGCGCCGGCATTCACGCAGAATGCTCGTGTGGCCTCACAATAGGCGGCCAGTTCCCAACCGATGTCGCCATGCGCAAGACCTATCAGCTCAACCTCGAAGGCAAGAACCGCGATCGTCTGCTGGAGTCCAGCAAGCACGATATCCGCAAGTACATCCGCCGCGAGCGTCGCAAGGACTTGCCGGAAGGTGCGGATTATTGGGACTTCGACACGCGCTTCGGGGTGGACGAAGCCAGCGCTGCGCCGCTGCCGCCGGCCGAGCTGATCCGGTCGATCAATGCGCTCACCAGCGAAGGTGGCGAGCAGTTCTTCGTGGAAATCCTGCGCAAGCCCGGCAAACGCACCGCGCGTGCGGACGGTGACAGCGCCCCGGGCGGCGAACTGGACTTCGAGCAGGACTGAGTCTTCGCCGCACCGGCGTGACGGTGGATTGCGCTGCGTTGGCACGCGTTGCGTGGCCGTCGTCAGCAATGCGCGTGCCCGTCACCGCATCGAACGCTCAGTCCGGCTTGCCAGCCTGTGCTACCGCTGCGCGCAGCTTGTCCTTCTTGCTTGGCCGCCTGCCCTTGATGCCGCCGTTGTCGTCCGGCGCGCGCGTGCCGGTCATCGGCGTCTGCGACGCAGGGGCAGCTGTTGCCAGGGTCGGTTCGAATCCGGCAATCACGCTGGTCGGCACGCGCAGGCCCTGACGTTTTTCGATCAAGCGCCATTGCGGTTGGCTCTCCGCAGTGACGAAGCTGATCGCAAGGCCGCTGGCGCCGGCCCGTGCGGTGCGTCCGATGCGGTGGGTGTAATCCACCGTCGAACGCGGCAGGTCGTAATTGATCACTGCCGGCAGCGCGTCGATATCGATGCCGCGCCCGGCCAGATCGGTGGCCACCAGCACCTGCAGTTCGCGCTGTTTGAAGGCGGACAAGCTGCGTTCGCGGCGGCCCTGGCTCAGTTCGCCATGCAGCGGCTGCGCGCTGATGCCGCTCTTGCCGAGTTTTTCGGCGACTTTTTCGGCGGTATGCCGGCTGGCGACGAACACCAGCAGATGCGACCAGCCGTGCTCCTCCAGCAGGTGGCGCAGCAGTTGCGTGCGCTGGCCGGCATCGACGGCGATTGCGCGTTGTTCGATCGCAGGCGCGGCCTCCGGCATGGCGGCGATGGTGATGCGCAGCGGGTCGCGCAGGCGACGCTTGGCCAGCGAGGCGATCGCGGGCGGAAACGTGGCCGAAAACAGCACGCTCTGGCGCTGCGTCGGCAACAAGGCCAGGATGCGATCGAGCTCGGCGCCGAAGCCCAGCTCGAGCAGGCGGTCGGCTTCGTCGAGCACGAGTGTGGCGACCTCGCTCAGGCGCAGCGCGTTGTGATCGACCAGATCCAGCAACCGGCCGGGCGTGGCGACCACGATATCGGCACCGCCGCGCAGGGCAAGCAGCTGCGGATTGATCGAACTGCCGCCGGTGGCCGCAACGATCTTGAGCCGTCGCGGCAGATGCGCGGCCAGCTGGCGCAGGGTGTCTTCGACCTGCGCGGCGAGTTCGCGCGTGGGCACCAGCACCAGCGCACCGAGCACACGCGGTGCGGTATCCGGGGCCAGGCAACGTTGCTGCAGCAGCGGCAGCGCATAGGCCAGCGTCTTGCCCGAGCCGGTCTGCGCCATCGCGATCAGATCGCGCCCCTGCAGCATCGGCGCAATCGCCTGCTGCTGGATCGGTGTGGGCGTACGGTAACCGGCGCGTGCCAGCGCAGTGTCGAAGAATGGCTGCAGCTGAGGCGACAGCGAGAGATGGGCAAATGACATGGGCCGATTATCCAGGCATTTGCGCTGCAATGGTCGGTAGTACGTCATGCGAGGTTGCCGTTGAACAATGCGTCGGTGGGCGGGCAAGGGCGCTGCAACCAGAGCGCAGCGCTGCCGCGTGGCAGCTCATCCTTCCATATCGTCCAAGTCCATCCCGGCACAACGCATACCGCAACCAAGACTTCGACCCGTGGATTCTTAGGCGCGATCAGATGTTTGAATCAAGAAGACTGGTCCGTGGAGTGCGCGGTGCCCTCACCGCTTGCGGGACACGCCGTGAATCCGTCCGTGGAGACTGCTTGGCGGCATCCATGCCGCCAAGGGTCCCGCAACCGTCGAGGACACCGCACCAGGAAGTTTCTAGGTTGCTCAATGAAAGCCTGCTTCTTGCTCGGCTCGTCTTGGGCAACTGATTGGGCTTGCTATACAAACAACGCATGTCATGCGCTGCTTGTAACCACGCACACCGATCATCTCGACAGGTCCTTGCCCGCCCACCGTCGCGGGACCTTACGCGGCATGGATGCCGCGTAAGAGCCTACAAGGACGTACTCGCGGCGTGTCCTGCGATGGTGGGCGGGCAAAGGGCCCTGCAGCCAGGCCGCAGATCATCCGCTTTGCAACCTAATCTATCCGCGCTGTCCAGGTCTTTGGAGCACGACACTTAAAGCAAGCGAGACTGAAAACGGTGGCGTCGTTTAGGCGCGATCAGATGCTTAAGTCAAAAGCCTTGTCCGTCGAGTGTGCAGTGCCCTCACCGCTTGCGGGACACGCCGTAAATCCGTCCGTGGAGGCTCCTTGGCGGCATCCATGCCGCCAAGGGTCCCGCAACCGGCGAGGGCACCGCACCAGGATGTTGGTCGGTGGCTTGGCGAAAACCTGCTTGTCGATCACCTGGCGTTGGCAACCGATCGGGTGCGCCTAGTCCAAATGCCGCCTTTCACGCGCTGCTTGTAACCACGCACACTGACCATCTCGACGGGTCCTTGCCCGCTCACCATCGCGGGACGCAACCGCGGGCCCAGGCGCGTGCGAATGGCCGCCACACGGCCGGCCGCGCCCACCTGGTGGTAGACGCGGCTGTTTGCTGCCCGTGCGTCAGTTGGCCAGCGCCAGATCGTCCAGCAGTGCGCGCAGGAAACGCGCGGCCTCGCCACCAGTGGCGGCGCGGTGGTCGAAGGTCAGCGACAGCGGCATCACCTTGTGGGTTTCCACCCCGCCCATCACCGGGGTGAGCTGGTAGCGCGCGCGGCCGGCGGCGACAATGGCCACGCACGGCGGCACCACCACCGGGGTGGCGTAGCGGCCGGCGAACATGCCGAAGTTGGACAGCGAGATGGTGTAGCCGCTGAGCTCCGACGCGGCGATGCTGCGGTTTTCCACCTGCTGGCGCAGCCGGTTGACGCTTTCGCGAATGCCGTGCGCGTCGAGCATGTCGGCATTACGCAGCGCGGGCACGAACAGGCCTTCTTCGGTATCGACCGCGATACCGATATCCACCTGGGTGTGCAGGGTGCGGCTGAGTGCCTCGCCATCGAACCAGGCGTTGAGTGCGGGCACCGCCTGGCACGCACGCACGATGCCGCGTACCAGCCGCACGGTGACATCGTTGCCGGGCTGCCAGGCGTGGATGTCGGCATCGTCGTTGAGCGTGGTCGGCACCACCTTGCTGTGCGCATCGGCCATGACGCGCGCCATGTTGCGGCGTACGCCCTTGAGCTGCTCCGGCTGCCCTTTTGCGACCACGCCTGGCGACTGGGTACGCATCGGTTTGCCGCTGGCAGACAGCGCTGCACGTGGTTGCGCGTTGCCGGCTCCGCTGGTTGCCGAGTGCGTGCCGGCAGCGGCATGCGGCGCGGCTGCCGGCGCGTTGCTGCCGTTGGTCGGCGTGACCGGCGCGCCAGCGCGCGTTGCAGACAACGGCGCGCTGCCGGCCGCGGCGGCCTGCTTCACATCGGCCATCGTCACCGTGCCATCCGGGCCGCTCGCCCGGATCTGGCCCAGGTCCACGCGCAGCTTGCGGGCCAGCGAGCGCACTGCCGGCATCGCGCGCACGCCGCCCACGGCAATCGCCTGTTCGCTCTGTACGGCATTGGAACTCTGCATCGCGCCGACCACCGTGCCGGCGTCGTCACGCTCGCTCTCGCCACTGGCATCGGCGTCGGCAATCTCGCCACCGTTGTCGGACGCGACCACGCGCGTGGTCGGGCCGGCGGCGCTGTCACCGGTGCTGGGCGTGTGCGTGGATGCAGGGCCGTGCGAGTGCCCGGTGTCCTGACCATCGGCGCGCTGCGGCTGCGACGCGTCCAGCGCGAACTGCGCCAGCATCGCGCCGGTCACGATCACATCGCCAGCGGCGCCGGCGAGCTTGACCACGGTGCCGGAAAACGGCGAGGGCACCTCGACCACCGCCTTGGCGGTCTCCATCGAGACCAGCGGATCGTCCAGGCGTACAGTGTCGCCCTCCTTGACGAACCATTCGACGATGGTGGCGTCGGGCAGGCCTTCGCCCAGGTCGGGCAGGTGGAAATTCTTGGCTTCGCTCATGGCAGGTTCTCTTGCGCCGCAGGCAGCGGCGGCGTGGTGTCGTCGAGGAGTTCGAGGTCGGCGGCCGGCAGCCAGCCCTGCATGCCATCGGCACGCTCGGACCACCACCAACCGCCATGTTCGTAATGCAGCAACACGTCCTCGCCCTGGTGGGCATCGAGTTCGCGTGCGTCGTAGTCGCGCAGGGCTTCGGCCTGGCCGTCGCCCAGGGGGCGCAGCCAGGCCACCGGGGCCCAGCCGGCATGGCCGTCGCCGGTGTTGACCCAGGCAAAGGCCGGCCATTCCTCATCGCGCACGCCGACGGTCACTTGCTGGCCGGCGTGGAAGCGGATCGGGTTGGCGTACGCGGCGCGATAATCGCAGAGCAGACGGGCGCGCATGTCAGCCGGCGGCCACCGCGCGACGGGCGGCGGTGACGATGCGCTCCACGCTCGGCAGGTACTTCATTTCCAGCCGGAACAGCGGGATATGCGTGTCGTAACCGGTGACGCGTTCGACCGGCGCAAGCAGGTCGTACATCGATTTTTCCGCCAGCTGCGCGGCGATCTCCGCGCCGAAGCCGGCAGTACGCGGGGCTTCCTGCACGATCACGCAGCGGCCGGTCTTGGCCACCGATTCGGCAATGGTGTCGAAGTCCAGCGGGCGCAGCGTGGCCACGTCGATGACCTCGGCGCTGATGCCTTCGCCGGCGAGCTTGTCGGCCGCTTCCAGCGCTTCCTTGACCTGCGCGCCCCAGGTCACCAGGGTGACGTCGGTGCCGTCGCGCAGCACGAAGCACACGTCCAGCGGCAGCGCCTCGCCGTCGTTGGCGACCACTTCCTTGTACTGGCGGTAGATGCGCTTGGGCTCCATGTAGATCACCGGGTCCGGGTCGCGGATCGCGGCCAGCAACAGGCCATAGGCGCGCTGCGGCGAGGACGGCAACACCACGCGCAGGCCGGGCACGTTGGTGAAGATGGCCTCGTTGGCTTCGCTGTGATGTTCCGGCGCGCGGATGCCGCCGCCCCACGGCACGCGCAGCACCATCGGGCAGTGCAGGCGCCCGCGCGTGCGGTTGCGCAGGCGGGCGGCGTGGCAGATCAGGTGATCGACCATCGGGTAGACGAAGCCGTCGAACTGCGCTTCGGCCACCGGCTTCATGCCCTGCGCGGCCAGGCCGACGCTCAGGCCGGCGATGGTGGTTTCGTCCAGCGGCGTGTCCAGCACCCGCTTGCTGCCGAAACGCTGCTGCAGGCCAGCGGTGGCGCGGAACACGCCGCCGTTGACGCCGACATCCTCGCCCAGCACCAGCACCGCGGGGTCGTGTTCCAGCTCCCAGGCCAGCGCCTGGGTGATGGCTTCGATCAGGGTGATGGGCGAACTCATGGCGATCTCTCCGCGCGTGGCTGCGGCGTGGTAAGGGGCACTGGCCTGCTGTGTCGCAGCCAGGTGTGACTGGTTGAGCTCATCCATGACGGGCCTCCTGCGCCATCACCTCGGCGCGCTGGGCCAGCAACTCGGCCGGCGGGTCGCCGTAGAGGTAATCGAACATCGCTTCGACCGGCTGCACCGGCGTGTTGAGATAGGCGTTGACCTCTGCGTCCACGCGCGCGCCGCATTCGGCTTTCCAGGCGGTTTCCTGCGCCTCGTCCCACAGGCCCTGCGCGGTGAGATAGCGGCGCAGACGCAGCAGCGGCTCGCGCGCCCAGCCCTGCTTGACCTCTTCTTCGCCGCGGTAGCGCCGCGCATCGTCGGCGGTGGTGTGATCGGACAGGCGATAGGTCAAAAACTCGATCACCGTGCCGCCGTCGCCGGCCAGTGCACGCGCACGCGCCTGGCGCATCGCTTCGAGCACGGCGATCAGGTCGTTGCCGTCCACCTGCAGGCAATGCAGGCCGCCGGCCAGGCCCTTCTGCGCCAGCGTCTGCGCGCCGGTCTGGGCCGAGCGCGGCACCGAGATCGCCCAGCCGTTGTTGATCACGCACAGGATCAGCGGCAGCTTGTAGGCGCCGGCGGAATTGAGCGCGGCGTAGAAGTCGGTCTTGGAGCTGCCGCCATCGCCGCAGCAGGCCACTGCGACCTGCGGCTTGCCCTGCAGCTTGAACGACAGCGCCGAACCGGCCGCATGCAGGCACTGGGTGGAGATCGGCACGCAGATCGGGAAGTCGATTGCCGCATCGGCATCGCGCGGATAGTCGCTGCCGCGTTCGTCGCCGCCCCAGTACAGCAGCACATCGCGCGGGCGCACGCCGCGTTCGAACATGGTGCCGTACTCGCGATAGCTGGGCGCGAACACATCCCCGCTGCGCATCGATGCGCCGATGCCCACGTGGGTGGCTTCGTGGCCGAGGCAGGCCGCATAAGTGCCCAGCTTGCCGGTGCGCTGCAGCGCGACCGACTTGCTGTCGAAGGTGCGCACGAACAGCATGCGCTTGAACAGCGCGAGCAACTGTTGCGGGTTGGCGGCGTCGGCCGGCAGGTCGTCGCGGACGAACTGGCCGTCCGCGTCCATGTATTGCAGATATTCGATCTCGAACTGCGCGGCTACGCTCATTGCGGCGACACCTTCACCAAGAAGTTTCAAATGATATGAGTTGCGATGTTAAGGACCACGCAGCAAAAAGCTGTCCTGCACCGCAGCACACAATGATGCTGGCTTGCACAAAAAAAAGGGCGCGGACCAGGCCGCGCCCTTTATCGCAGTACAGAACTGCGACATGTTGCACTGCGATCAGCGGCGGCCGGCGCCTGCGGTGATCGGCGTGACGATCAGCGCCGCGTTGTCGGCCGGGTTGGCATCGGGGGAGGTCGAACTGGCACTGGCCTGCACCCGCACCGCGCGCTCGGCCGGGATCGGCTTTGCCGCGACAGTCAGCTGGAACGTGGCCTGCGCGCCCGGCTGCACTGCGGCGGCGGTGCTGCACACGAAGATCGCGCTGCGCAACGATTGCAGCTGCTTGGCGCAACGCCAGCCGCTGGGCGGCACCAGCAGTGACAGCGCCGACACCGTGTTGCCTTCGATCCGCACGCTGGCACCGGTGGCCGCTGCGTTGCCGCGGTTGTCCAGCAACACCCGGTAGGTGGCATTGAAGGCGGTGGTGGGCAGCGTGGCGGGGCCTTCCAGGCGCACTGCCAGATCGCTGCGCAGCGCTGGCTGCACGCTCACTGCGGCGGTGTCGGTGTTGTTGTCCGGCTGCGGGTCGGGCGTTTGCGAGGCGACCGAGGCGGCCAGGGTCAGGGTGCGTCCTGCCAGTTCCGCGCCAGCGTCGACCTGCACGGCAAAGCGCTGTGCGTTGCCCGATGCCAGCGAGGCGATGGTGCAGGTGACCACCGTCTGGGTCGCTGTTTCCGGCGGTTGGCAGCTCCAGCCCGGTGCCGCGGTGACCCGTGGGCTCACCGCGGCGTCGAAGGCCAGTGCCACCGCTGCAAATGCCGCGCTGTCGGGCCCACGGTTCTCCACATCCACAGTGAAGTCGATGCGCTCGCCTTCGGTGACCTGTGCGCGTGCTGCAGTGACCGTTGCGCCCAGGTCGGCACGCAACGCGGGCGCCATGCGCAACAGCACCACGGTGGGGTCGTGGTCGGACAAGCGCGTGGGCGTATCGGCATCATTGCGCGCGGTGCCGGGGAAGTCGGCATTGATGCGCGCGTGGCCCACCGACAGCGAGGCGATGCCGGGTGCGCGCATCAGCGCCTCGTTGGCCAGGATGTGATCGAGCGACTGCACGTTGCCGTCGAAGGCGTACGAGTAGCTCTGGTCGGGCGTGTTGAACCAGGTCAGATCGGTGTAGTCCGGGGTGACCAGGTCCACGCCATCGCCGCTCACCACGGTCTGCGCATCCGGCGCCGGCCTGCCGGTGACGGTACCCATCGCGTCCACATAGCCGTCGTTGAATTCGAAGGCATTGAAGTCGCCCATCACCAGCACCTGCTCGGCCGGGTCGCGCTGCTGGCGCGTCTGCAGCAGACGCGCCAGGTACTCGGCCTGGGCCTGGCGTTTGGCGCGGATGCGGGTGCCGGCCGCATCGTCGGTCTCGGCGCCGTTGAGCGAGCGCTGATGCACCACGATGGCGGTCAGCGGCAACACGCGGCCATCGGCCTGGTGCACCCTGGCGCTGAGCACCAGCGGCGGGCGGTCGTTGAGCAGGCTCACGCCACCCGCCGGTTCGGTCCAGGTGGTGGTCTTGCCTTCCTGGGCGATGGACACCACTTCCACGCGCGACACGCCGGCCGACACCGTACCGGTCTTGACCAGGAAACCGACGTCGATGCCGCCGACGTCATTGCCTTCCTGCAGGTAGGCCACGTACTGCGGATTGGGCTGGCCGGAGGCGATGGCATCGGCGTTGACGCGCGCAGCCAACGTCTGCAGCACGCTGATGTTTTCCACCTCCACCGTGCCCAGGATGTCGGGCGTGTGCAGGTCGTTGCGGATCGCCAGCGAGGCCTTGTTGAGGCGGGCCTGAAACGCGGCCGGGGTGAGCACCGGCTCGCCGATCGCCGGGTCGTTCTGGTCGTCGAAGAAGCGCTCCATGTTGTAGGTCGCCACCGCCACGTCGTCGGCCTGCGGCAACGGTGCCGGGCGCGGTTGGTCGGCACCGTTGCAGTTCACCTGCGGGGTGCGTTCCGGATACAGCGTGTAGCGGCGGAAGCTGTAGTCCAGCGGGCCGGTGACATCCAGCACGAGGCAGCCGGAGGCCAGATCCAGCCGTTCGGCGCCCACGCCGGCACTGCCGACGGCGATCACTTCCGGGTTGGTGTTCCAGCGCGGCACGCCGGCAGGCGAGCCGGCCGGCAGCGGGTCGGGCAACTGCACGCCGGGCTCGCGAAAGGCGCGCGGCAGGCCGGTGACCACCGCATGGAACACGCCATTGCTGGTGGCGGTGGCATTGACCTCGTTGACGCTGCCGCCGGTGGGCGCGTTGACGGTGAGGCTGGCGGCGGTGACGCGCATGCCTTCCAGCGCCTCGAGCTGATCAAAGGCGCCGTTCGGGTTGGGGAAGTTCGCGCTCAACGCCACCGGCATCGGCAACGGGTTGCCGGTGGAATCCAGCAGCACGGTCAGGCTGCCGCCGATCTCGGTCAGCGGCGGCTGGGTCGGGTCGGCGGTGGGCACGTACTCGAGCACCGTGCCCTGCACGCGCACCCGGTTGCCGATGGCGGCGGCCTCCGGCGGTGCGCTGCCGGTGTAGACGTAGACGCCTTCGGAGGTGGCCGGATCGCCATCGGTTTCGGCATCCGGCGCCTGCAGGAAGAAGCCGGCGCTGCGACGGGCAGTGACGATGCCCGAGGTGGCGGCCATCTGGCCTTCCAGCGGCGAGCGTGCGCCCTTGCCCTGGATGGCGTGAATCGGCAGCAGGCTGAAGTCGTGGTTGAGGATGGTGCCGGTGGCACTCAGCGTGGCCGGCAACGCGCCGGTGAGGCCGCTGATCTGCAGCGCGAAGGTCTCGTCGGGCTCGGGCGTGGTGTCGCCCAGCACCTCCACGGCGATGCTGGCGCTGCGCTCGCCAGCGGCGATCCGGAAACTGGAGGCGGGCAGGGCGACATAGTCGCTGCCGGCCGTGGCGCTGCCATCGGCGGTGGCCGCGGTGAAGCTCACCCCGCCTGCGCCGGCCGGCTGGCTCAGGCTCAGCGTGAAAACGACACTGCGGCTGCCGCTGTTGCCTTCGGCCTGGCTGACATCGGCCAGCGTGGCGATCGGCTGGCCGCCGCCGCTGCACAGGCGTGCGGGGCTGGCGGCGTTGCGCGGGGCCGGCGCGCCGGTGGAAAAATCGGCCGAGTTGTTGTCGGTGTCGGTGCAGCCATCGCCGCCGCGCAGCACTGCCAGCGTATTGCTGGGCGCCGGTGTGGGCGCATTGCCTTCGGCGCAGCTGGCGGTACTGCCATAGCCGACCAGATCGGCATTGCCGGTGGGGCAGGCGCCGCTCAACGCGGAGGCGCTGTTGCTCAGTGCCACCTTGCCGGCGCCGCCGCCCATGGCGATGGTGCCGGTGGCGTCGGGCGTGGGCAGCGCAACGCTGCCGCCGCTGCCATCGGCCTGCTTGACCAGGTAATAGCCGCCGGCCGGCACAGTGCCTGCCAACGGGGTGACCTGCCAGCTGCTGCCGGCGGCCGAGGCGTATTGCACCGACCAGCCGTCTAGGCTGACCGGGGTGCTGCCGATGTTGTGCAGCTCGATGAAATCGCTGCGGAAGGTGGCACCGCTGTTGCCGCCACCGCCGTAGACCTGGCTGATGACGACCTGGGCATCGGCGTGGCCGGCAATCGCCAGCGCACAGAAAAGTAAGGCTGCACGACGCTGCAACACATGCATGAGATGAGAGTCCCCTGATCCATGAGACGTGAAGCGCTCCCCTGGTCCGGCCACGTCCCTGGCCGGCAGCGCCGTTCGATTCTGCATGAATTTGCAGACCTTGGTTGACGATACGGTGACACCGGCGCAGCGGCTGCGACCGCACGGTCGAAAGCGGCCGGATTTTTCAGATGTGAAGTACCGGTCGCGTACGCCACGGCACTGCCAGGCTGCCAAGTAGGCAGGCCACCCAGGCAAACCGGACGCTGCTACGGCAGCGCGACACAGCGCAACGCAGCGACATGCATCAAGGCCGCGCGCTGCAACTCCTGCCTCCCGAATCCCGAATCCCGATTCCCCAATCCCCAATCCCCAATCCCCAATCTCCGCCGCTGAGCTACCCTGACAGGCCCGATCCATCTGCACTGCCATGCCCGTCGACAAGAACCTGCGTGACCTGGAACCCGGCATCCACACCGATCTGGAGGGGCGGCTGACCTACGGCGGCTATCTGCGGCTGGACCAGTTGCTGTCGGCGCAGCAGCCTTTGTCCGAGCCGGCGCACCATGACGAGATGCTGTTCATCATCCAGCACCAGACCGCCGAGCTGTGGCTCAAGCTGCTGGCGCACGAACTGCGCGCGGCGATGGGGCACCTGCAGAACGACCAGGTCTGGCAGTGCCGCAAGGTGCTGGCGCGCAGCAAGCAGGTGCTGCGCCAGCTCACCGAGCAGTGGTCGGTGCTGGA
Organism: Xanthomonas sp. CFBP 8151; assembly: GCF_011761885.1. Classification (NCBI taxonomy): domain Bacteria; kingdom Pseudomonadati; phylum Pseudomonadota; class Gammaproteobacteria; order Lysobacterales; family Lysobacteraceae; genus Xanthomonas; species Xanthomonas sp. CFBP 8151. Next base: position 853,592 of record NZ_JAASQZ010000002.1, on the reverse strand, counting down.
AACGCTGACGCCGAGCGAGTACATGGGGTTTCGCGATGTGCTGGGCCCCTCGTCCGGCTTCCAGTCGCTGCAGTACCGCTATATCGAGTTCCTGCTCGGCAACAAGAACCCGCAGATGCTGCAGGTGTTCGCGTACGACCCGCAGGGGCAGGCGCGGCTGCGCGAGGTGCTGGAAGCGCCCAGCCTGTACGAGGAGTTCCTGCGCTACCTGGCGCGCTTCGGGCATGCGATTCCGCCGCAATACCAGGCGCGCGACTGGACCTGTGCGCACGTGGCCGACGACAGCCTGCACCCGGTGTTCGAGCGCATCTACGAAAATACCGACCGCTACTGGCGCGAGTACGCGCTATGCGAGGACCTGGTCGATGTGGAAACCCAGTTGCAGCTCTGGCGCTTCCGCCATATGCGCACGGTGATGCGGGTGATCGGCTTCAAGCGCGGCACCGGCGGGTCCAGCGGCGTGGGCTTTCTGCAGCAGGCGTTGGCGCTGACGTTCTTCCCGGAGCTGTTCGACGTGCGCACCTCGGTGGGCGTGGAGGGTCGTGAGCCGACGGTTGGTGGTCGCGGTGAGCCTGAAAAGGGCTGAGCGGATCGGTGCGGGCTTGATCCCCGCAGACCGGCCGCCATCAGGCCGGCGAATCCTGCGAATTTGACGCGTACATGACGTCTAAGTGATCCTCGCGCGTCTCCCGGGGTACGCTCCGGGCACCCAGCCATTACTGAATACGCAAGGGACATTCCATGAGCGTTGACGCGACCGCGCCGACTTCCGCCGCCACTCCGCCGCCGCCGGCACCGCCAGAGTTCCCCACGCTGCTCGGTCATCCCCGGCCGCTGTGGATGCTGTTCATGACCGAATTCTGGGAACGCTTTGCGTTTTACGGCATTCGTTGGGCGCTGGTGCTGTACATCGTGGCGCAGTTCTTCAACGGCGATGCCACCGGCCAGGCGCCGGCCGGACGCACCTATGGCGCCTATCTGGCGCTGGTGTATGCGGCAGCGATCTTCGGTGGCTACGTGGCCGACCGCGTGCTCGGCTACCAACGCTCGATCCTGGTCGGTGCGGCCGTCATGGCCACCGGCCTGTTCCTGATCGCCATTCCCGACCACACCATGTTCGAGATCGGCCTGGCCACCGTGGTGGTGGGCAACGGACTGTTCAAGCCCAACATCTCCACCATGGTCGGCAAGCTGTACTCGGTAGCCGATCCGCGCCGCGACAGCGGCTTCACCATCTTCTACATGGGCATCAACCTCGGCGCGATGATCTCGCCGGTGCTGACCCAGCTGCTGGCTGAAAAGGTGTTCGGCACCGACGCCATGCCGTCCTACAAGATGGTGTTCATGGCCTCCGGCGTGGGCATGCTGATCAGCCTGGTGTGGTTTTGGATTGGCCGCGCGCAGCTCAAGGGCATCGGCGTACCGGCACCGAACGCGCAAGGCATCGGCCGCGTGCTGATGGTGCTGGTCGGCTGTGTGCTGGCGATCCCGGTGGTGTACTTCCTGCTCGCCGTCGGTGCGGACGTGCTGCAGATCGTGCTGACCGTGTTGTTCGTCGGCCTGTCGGTGATGCTGCTGGTCGAAGGCATCCGCGAAGGCAAGGTGCAGCGCGACAAGGTGATCGCGATGCTGATCATCTTCGCCTTCAACGTGCTGTTCTGGATGTTCTTCGAACAGGCCGGCAGCTCGTTCACCTTCCTGGCCGACAACATCGTCGACCGTGGTTTCGGCGACTGGACCTTCCCGACCGCCTGGTTCCAGTCGGTGAACTCGATTGCCATCATCACGCTGGCGCCGATCATCGCCTGGATCTGGGTCAAGGCCGGCCGCTTGAACCCGTCGATTCCGCGCAAGTTCGGCCTGGGCCTGCTGTTCAACGGCCTGGCGTTCCTGCTGCTGATGTTTGCACTGTCGAGCCTGGTCAACGATGCTGGCAAGGTGCCGTTCTGGACCTTGTTCATGGTGTACGTGATCCAGTCGGTGGGCGAGCTGTGCCTGTCGCCGATCGGCCTGTCGATGGTGACCAAGCTGGCACCGGTGCGCCTGGTCGGTTTCGGAATGGGCGGCTGGTTCCTGTCCACCGGCATCGGCAACAACCTGTCGGGCATTTTTGCCGGGCATGTCAGCGGAAACGAAGGGATGAGCGTGTCCTCGGCCCTGAGCGGGTATACCTTCGGATTTTGGGCGCTGTTGGGCGCTGGCGCGGTGTTGTTCCTGATCGCGCCGTTGATCAACAAACTGATGCATGGTGTGAAGTGAGGAGAACAGCAATGCCGATCAAACCCACTGTCTGTGGCCTGCTGCTGGCAGGTCTGTTGAGCGCCTGCGGGCAGCCCACCGAGCAACAGGAGGCGCCACGGCCGCTGGATACCTCGATGCAGAAGCCGCCCAGCGCCGATCCCAGCCAGCCGGTGTCCTCGGGCAATACGCCCACTGCGGCGGACATCGCCGCGGCGGCGGCGCTCAATGCGCAGTACGACCCTTCGCGCGATCCGGCCGCCGATCTGGAGACCGCCAAGGTCGAGGCCAAGCGCGGCGGCAAGCGCATCGTGCTCAATGTCGGCAATGCGGCCTGCGAGCCGTGCAAGGCGCTGGACGAGCTGATGGGCGGCGATGCGGAGCTGCGCAGCTTCCGCGATGCGCACTTCGTGGTGGTCAAGGTCAATCGCGATGCGGCCAACGAAAACGCCGCGTTCCTGTCGCAGTTCGCCCAGCTCAACGACTATCCGTCGCTGCTGGTGCTGGACAACGACGGCAAGCTGCTGACCACCCAGGCTGGCCCGGACCTGCGCAAGGGCGAGGGCTTCGACCGCCGGAAGCTGTTCGATTTCCTCAAGCAGTGGGCGCCGCCGCAGGCGTAACCCGTCGTTGCCGCGTCATGCAAAAACCCCCGCACTGCGGGGGTTTTTTTATCAGTCCTTGCCGGCCATGCGCGGCAGCCCGTCCTTGGCCAGCCGGTCGATCAGCTTTTCCAGGATCTGCTGCTCGTCGGCACTGAACACCGACATCAGCCGCTGTTCCATCTCGTTGACCAGCGGGGCGACGGTCTCGTAGACCTGGCGGCCGGCCGGCGACAGTGCCAGCATCGAGCGGCGGCGGTCGTCGCCATGGGTTTCGCGCCGGATGAAGCCGCGCTCCAGCAGACGCGCCACGGCGCGGCTGACGGCAACCTTGTCCATCGCGGTGCGGTCGGAGACCTCGCTGGCCGAGGAACCCGGATACAGCGCCAGGATGGTGATCACCCGCCACTCGGGGATGGCCATGCCGTAACGATCGCCGTAGACCTTGGCGATGTTGCTGCTGATGCGGTTGGACAGCACGCTCAGGCGATACGGCAGAAACTGCTCGAGGTTGAGCAGCACAGGATGTTGCGGCGGGGTAGGGGCGTCGAGATCGCTCATGCTGCACTGTGTCTTGATTTTGGTTTCATTTGCAACTACAAACCTTGGGTGGCCTGCGCATTCTCGCGGGTCTTCTGCCACCCCGCATAGCCCTGCGGACGGCCTAGCGTGGAGAAACGACGATGAGCGCACAACCGAGCAGTACCGCGACCCGCCCGAACCTGGGCATGCAGGTCACCACCTTCGACAATCCGATGGGGATCGACGGGTTCGAATTCGTCGAATTCGCCGCGCCCGCCGACCAGGCGGCGCAGCTGCACGACTACTTTCGCAAGATGGGCTTCAGCGCGGTGCTGCGCCACCGCAGCCGTGCCATTACCGTCTATCGCCAGGGTGGGGTCAACTTCCTGCTCAACGAAGACCCGGATTCGTTTGCCGCCGATTTCGCCGCCGCGCACGGCCCGAGTGCCTGCGGCTTTGCGATCCGCTTCCGCACCCCGGCGCAGACCGTGCTGGAGACCGTGCTGGGCAACGGTGGCGAAGCGGTGCAGGACAAGGCCGACACCCGCGCCGTGCCGGCCCCGGTGGTCAAGGGCATCGGCGACTGCATGCTGTATCTGGTGGACCGCTATGGCGATGCGGGCAGCATCTACGACGCCGACTTCGAGCCGATCGAAGGCGCCGACCAGCATCCGGCCGGCTTCGGGCTGACCTTCATCGACCACCTGACCCACAACCTGTACTTCGGCAACATGCAGCGCTGGTCGGACTATTACGAGCGCCTGTTCAACTTCCGCGAGATCCGCTACTTCGACATCAAGGGCGCCAAGACCGGCCTGGTGTCCAAGGCGATGACCGCCCCGGACGGCATCGTGCGCATTCCGCTCAACGAATCCTCCGACCCCAAGAGCCAGATCAACGAGTATCTGGACGCCTACCACGGCGAAGGCATCCAGCACATCGCCTGCTTCACCGACGACATCTACAGCTCGGTGGAAAAGATGCGCGAGGCCGGCGTGACATTCCTGGACACGCCGGACACCTATTTCGACGTGGTGGACCTGCGCATCCCCGACCACGGCGAGGATGTCGAACGCCTGCGCCGCAACAAGATCCTGATCGATGCCGACGTGGACACCAAGCAGCGCAAGTTGCTGCAGATCTTCACCCAGAACTGCATCGGCCCGATCTTCTTCGAGATCATCCAGCGCAAGGGGAATGAGGGTTTCGGCGAAGGCAATTTCCAGGCGCTGTTCGAGAGCATCGAGCGCGACCAGATGAAGCGTGGGGTGCTTTGAGGGCGGGGATTCGGGATTCGGGATTCGGGGCAACCAAGACGCACGTTGTTAAAGCCCCTCTCCCCACGGGGCGAGAAGGCACACCTTGCGCGCCACTGGCGCGCGTGCCTTGGAGCGCCCGCGCTGCTGGCGCGGACCGGGGCGCGGAGCGGGGGTTGGGGTGAGAGTACGGTGGAGCGATGAAAATCAAACCGCCATTACCCACCGTTGCGCTCACCAACGCGCGTGCGCTACGGACAGGGATGACAGAAGCAGAGCGCGCACTTTGGCGCTGTCTCCGCAGCAATCAGCTACAAGGTTTCAAATTCAGGCGTCAGCATCCGATTCCGCCGTACATCGCAGATTTTTGTTGTATTGATGCGGCGTTGCTTGTTGAACTGGATGGATCGCAGCATCAGACATCCAGCGATCAGGCAAGAACGCGGTGGCTGCAATCGAAGGGCTGGAGAATGCTGCGGTTCTGGAACAACGATGTGTTGCTTTCGCTGGATGCGGTGGTCGAGATGATCTTCAAGGTGGTCGCTACGCCGTACCCTCACCCCAACCCCTCTCCCGCGGGGAGAGGGGCTTAATCCGCCAGGCCTTAGCTCTTCTTCGATAAGAAAGCGGCCTGATTCAACTCAATCCCAACCTTCTGCATCCGGGGAGGGAGGGCCAAGATCCGGACGCATGCCATGCATAACAACCAGCACTACATGACCGGTTTCGGCAACGCGTTCGCGACCGAGGCAGTGGTCGATACCTTGCCGCTCGGGCAGAACTCGCCGCAGCGTGTGGCGCACGGGTTGTATGCCGAGCAGTTGTCTGGCACCGCGTTCACCGCGCCGCGCAGCGAGAACCGGCGCAGCTGGCTCTATCGCATCCGCCCGGCGGCGGTGCATGGCGCGTTCTCGTTGATCGCGCAATCGGCCTTCCACAACGACTTCGGTCGCGGCCCGGTGCCGCCGGATCAATTGCGCTGGAGCCCGTTGCCGCTGCCGCCCACACCAACCGATTTCGTCGATGGTCTCTACACCATGGCCGGCAACGGCGGGCCGGAGGCGATGGCCGGTGTTGCCGTGCATCTGTATGCGGCCAACGCATCGATGCACGATCGCTTCTTCTACGATGCCGACGGCGAGCTGCTGCTGGTGCCGCAACTGGGCCGCCTGCGCATCCATAGCGAGCTCGGCGTGCTGGAGCTGGAGCCGCAGCAGATCGGGGTGATACCGCGCGGTGTACGCTTTCGTGTCGAGCTGCCCGATGGCGATGCGCGCGGCTATGTCTGCGAAAACTTCGGCGCATTGCTGCGGCTGCCCGACCTGGGGCCGATCGGTTCCAACGGGCTGGCCAATGCACGCGATTTCGAAACGCCGCAGGCGGCCTTCGAACAGCGCGAGGGCGCTTTCGAGCTGGTGGCCAAATTCCAGGGCCACCTGTGGCGTGCGGACATCGGCCATTCGCCGCTGGACGTGGTGGCCTGGCATGGCAACTACGCACCGTATCGCTACGATCTGCGCCGCTTCAACACCATCGGCTCGATCAGCTTCGATCATCCGGATCCGAGCATCTTCACCGTGCTGACCTCGCCCAGCGACACGCATGGCACGGCGAACATGGATTTTGCGATCTTCCCGCCGCGCTGGCTGGTGGCGCAGCACACCTTCCGCCCGCCGTGGTTCCATCGCAATGTGGCCAGCGAGTTCATGGGGCTGGTGCACGGAGTCTACGATGCCAAGGCCGACGGCTTCGCGCCGGGCGGTGCCTCGCTGCACAACTGCATGAGCGGGCATGGCCCGGATGCGGCGACCTTCGACAAGGCCTCGCACGCGGACCTGACGCGCCCGGATGTGATCGCCGACACCATGGCCTTCATGTTCGAAACGCGTGCGGTGTTGCGCCCCACCCAACAGGCCTTGCAGGCCGCGCACCGGCAGGGTGACTACCAGCAGTGCTGGACCGGGTTGTGCGCGGCGTTTCAGGCGCCCAGCTCCGATGGTGCGCAGTAGCTCAGGCAGCTAGCCGAATGTGCTGATCAGGCAATACGGCGGTCAGAGGTCGCAGGTGTCGGATTGGGGGTTCCGGTTGTCCGCTCAAGCCGCCTGCAGCGCATCCGGCAGCAATTCGCCGATCCGGGCACGTACGCGCTCGGCGTAGGTTGCCGAGGTGATCTGCGGTAACGCGCGCAGCGTTTCGGCAATGGCGGCGCCGATGGCGTCTTCGGCGCGTGCGGCCTGTAGTTGCCGGTGCAGCGCGGCGGCCACCGGGCCACGTTGCAGTTGCAGGATGTCGAGCAGGTACAGCCGTGCGTTGGTGGCCGCGCGACGACGCTGGCGCTGCAGGTCTTCTTCGCTCGGTGGTGCCGCTGGCTGCGTCACGTGGGTACCGGGCACGCCTGCCGGTGAGGAATCAGACGCCGGGGCAGTGCGTGTCGCACTCCCTGCCTGCGTGCCGGACTCCAGATAGCCCATCGCGCAGAGCGCATGCACCAATGCGGCGCCGTCGCCGCCCAGCAGCACGGCCAACGTTGCCAGATCGCGCTGGCCGTCGGCCAGGATCAGCGCGCGTCGCTGCAGCAGGGTGAGTGGACTGCGGTGCGATTGCAGCGCGGTGAGGGCGAGCTCGGTCTTGCGTGGGGTCATGGCGGCGGTCCTGCGAGGCGCCCAGCTTGCCCGCCGCCAATGAAGCGCCGATGACATCGGCATGAGGCAACGCATCGCGTTCTGCACACCGTCGCGATGTGGGCTGTGTAGGCTGTGGCGGACCCGTAAGGAATGCATGCATGACCACCAGATGGCTCGGTTTGATGGGCGCATTGCTGTTGCTGACCGGCTGCAACCGTGCCGAGGACGCCACCACGGCCGCGCCCGACGCGGCACCTGCGCCGGTGGCAGCCGCCAACGATCAGCCAGCCGGCGAGGTTCCGCCAGCCACTGCGCCGGCCGGCACGTTTCCGCCGCACCTGCGCCAGCAGCCGGCTGCGCTTGCGCGCCTGGATGGATACGGCGATCTGCGCCTGGGCATGGATGCAGCGCAGGCGCGGGCTGCCTGGGGCGGCGACCTGCGCGGCGAACCGGCGAGCGATGGCGGCTGCTATCTGTTACGGCCGCAGTGGGCCGACGATGCGCGCCGCTTCGGTTTCATGTTCGAAGGCGATCGCCTCGTGCGTTATCAGACCACCGAACCCAAGGAACTCGCACCGGGCGGCGGCACGGTCGGCATGACGCTGGCGCAGCTGCGCGCGCTGTATCCGGCAGGTCTGACCGAACAGCCGCACAAGTACGTCCCCGGCGCGTTCACCCTGCGCATGGCCGATGCGGCCACCGGGTCCGCGTTGGTGTTCGAAACCGATGCCGACGGCAAGGTCGCCAGCTGGCGGGTCGGGCAGCCGCCGCAGGTGGATTATGCGGAAGGCTGCGGCTGACCCGTCATGGCTGCCGCGGCGCCGAATCGGCGACACCGGCATCCGACTGCATAGCTCGCGCAATCAGATCCGGCTGGCAGCGTGTGTCGCGTAGCGCAAGGTGTCGAGATCTCCCGGCAGCGGTGTCGAAGCAGCTGCAACACCTCAGTGCGGACCCCCATCGGGCTCGGCGTGTTGCCTGGCGGTTTCGGCGTTTTCGCCCACATCGCCTTGCGTCTGCGGCGTGGGCAGGCCTTCCTTCTTCGTCTCGCCATGATTGGGTACTTCCGGGCGGTTTTCCATCATCAGCGACAGCGCGGCCTTGGCCATCAGATGGGCGCTGATCGGTGCGGTGATGAACAGGAACACGGTGATCAGCAACTCGCGCGGTTGCGGATCCACACCCAGGAACAGGTGATAGCCGACCGATGCCAGCAGCACGCAGCCCACGCCCAGCGTGCTGGCCTTGGTCGGCGCATGCAGGCGCTTGAAAAAGTCCGACAGCTTCACCAGGCCGAACGCACCGATCAGGATGAAGAAGGTGCCGACCAGCAACAGCGCGCTGAGCAGATATTCGGTCAGCGCGATCATTCGACGATGTCCCGACGCAATACGAACTTGCTCAGCACCACGGTGCTGCCGAAGCCCAGCATCGCGATCACCAGCGCGGCCTCGAAGTAGATCGGCGAATCCAGGTACATGCCCAGCAGCATCAGCTCGGCGATGGCGGTGATGGACAGGGTGTCCAGCGCCAGGATGCGATCGGGCACGCTCGGGCCGCGCAGCAGGCGCCACAGCGCCATCAGCATGGCCAGGCCCACCGCGTGCATGCAGAGGACGATGGTCGATTCGATGAACATGTGGCCGGTCATGGAAAGATCTCCATCAGGGGCTTCTCGTAGCGGGTCTTGATCTCGGCGATCAAGGCGTCCGGATCGTCCAGGTGCAGCACGTGCACCAGCAGATATTTGCGGTCGTCCGAGAGCGCCGCCGACACCGTGCCGGGGGTGAGCGTGATCATGCTGGTCAGCGCGGCAATGCCGTGGATGTTGGCGATGTCCAGCGGCACCCAGATGAAGCCGGGGTGGATGCGCGACTCCGGGCCGAGCACCTGGCCAGCCACCTTGATGTTGGAGCGCACGATGTCGCCGGCCGCCACCAGCAACATGCGCGGCACCGAACGCAGCGAACCGATGCGGGCGAACTCGCGGTCCAGGCGCGCCGCAAAGATCGGCACCACCCAGCCCAGCAACAAGCCCAGTACCCATTGTTGCGGCCCGAAGCTGTCGCTGAGCAACAGCCAGAAAATGAAGACCGTCACGCTCAGCGACGGCGAGGGCAGCAGCCGGCTGCGCAGCGGCAAGCGCGTGCTCATGGCTGCCTCCGTTGCGGCGTGGTGGCGCGTACCTGCTCGACGTAGGCGCCGGGATCGCGCAGCTGCACGCCGGCCGCGTCGGTGTAGCGCATCAACGGGCCGGCACCGGCCGTCATCGCCACCAGCCCGCCCAGCAACAGCAGCGTGGCGGCAGTCTCCACCGGGCGCATGCGCGCACGCCGTTGCGGCTGCAGCTCGGGGACGTCCTGCACTGCTTCGGGCACGCGCCAGAACAGGCGCACGCCGGCACGGGTCAGGCCGATCACCACCAGCAGGCTGCTGCCCAGGATGGCGAACCACACCGGCCCGACCAGGCCCTCGGGCACGTGCTGCAGCAACGCGGCCTTGGCCAGGAAGCCGGACAACGGCGGCAGTCCGGCGACCGCCACCGCGGCGACCATGAACATCGCGCCGGGGATCCCACGCCGCGGCAGCGGCGCGACCACTTCCTTGCGGTCGCTGGCGCTGCCGCGGCGACGCCGGATCAGGTCCGACACCATGAACAACGCCGCGGCCACGAAGCTGCTGTGCGGCAGGTAGTACAGCCCCGCACCCAATGCGCCGGCATCGTCCAGCGAAAAGGCGATGAACAACGTCGCCGCCGAGAACACCACCAGATACGACACCATCACCCGCAGCCGCGATGCGGCCATCACCCCGAAGGCGGCCATCAGCAGCGTGGCGATGCCCAGCCACAGCAATGCGTGGCGGCCGAAGCCCTGCAGCGCGCCGGCACCGGCGCCGAACCACAGCGCCGACACCCGCAGCGTCGCGTACAGCCCGACCTTGGTCATGATCGCAAACAACGCCGCCACCGCCGCCGGTGCGCGCGAATAGGTCTCCGGCAACCACAGGTACAGCGGCAGCAACGCGGCCTTGCTGCAGAACACCAGCAGCAACAGGCCCAGGCTGGCCTTGGCCAGCGGCAGGTCCTGCGCCGGCAGCGCGGCGATACGTTGCGACAGCTCGGCCATGTTCAAGGTGCCGAACACGCCGAACAGCAGGCCCAGCGCGATCAGGAACAGGGTCGACGCGCATACGTTGAACACCACGTAATGCAGGCCCACACGCATCTGCAGCCCGCGCCCGCCGCTGAGCAGCAGGCCATAGGAGGCGATCAGCATCACTTCGAAGAACACGAACAGGTTGAAGATGTCGCCGGTCAGGAATGCGCCGTTCAAGCCCATCAGCTGGAACTGGAACAGGGCATGGAAATGCGGCGCGCGCCGGTCCCAGCCGGCGCAGGCATGCAGCAGGCAGGCCGCGCCCAGGATCAATGTGGTCAACAGCATCCATGCCGACAGGCGGTCGCCCATCAGCACGATGCCGATGCGCGCCGGCCAGTCGCCGAGCAGGTACACCAGCACCTGGCCTTCGGCGGCGCGCGCCAACAAGGCGATGACCGACACGGCCAGCAGGGCCATGCTGGCCCATGCCACCGTGCGCTGCACCCGCGGCCCATAGCGCCGATGTTCGACGAACAGCGACGCCGACGCGCCCAGCATCGGGATCAGGATCGGCAGGATCAGCAGATGGCTCATCGCCGGGCCTCGCGCGTGTCCACGCCGGTGGTGGCGTCTTCATGCGCATCCACATGATCGCTGCCGTTGTCGCTGCGGCTGCGGATCGCCAGCACCAGGCTCACCGCGGTCATCGCGAAGGCGATCACGATCGCGGTCAGCACCAGCGCCTGCGGCAACGGGTCGGTGTAGTGCAGCAGGTCGGCTGGCACGCCCTCGCGCAGCACCGGCGCCTGGCCGCTGCGCAACCGCCCACCGGCGAAGATCAGCAGGTTGGTCGCGTACGACAGGAAGGTCATCCCCAGGATCACGTCGAAGCTGCGCGCGCGCAGCAACAGGTAGATCGCCAATGCGGTGAGGACGCCGATCGCGCTTGCCACTGCCAATTCCATCAATGCTGCTCCGCGGTGCGTGTCGAACGCTGGGTGGGGTCGATCTCGCCGCGCTGCGAGCTGCGCGTGCGCGAGGGTTTGATCGTGCCCATCATCGACAGCATCAACATCGCCGCACCGAACACCACCAGATACACACCGATGTCGAAGCCCAGCGCGCTGGCCAGCTCCAGATCGCCCAGCAGCGGCAACGGAATCTCCAGATGCCCGCTGCTCAGGAACGGCATGCCGAACACCAGCGCACCGGCGCCACTGACCAGCGCGCACAGCAGGCCGATGCCGATCAGGCGGATGTAGTCGAAGCCGAAGCGCGATTCCACCGACGCGGTGCCCTGGATCACGTACTGCATCAGCAACGGTACCGCCAGCACCAGCCCGGCGATGAAGCCGCCACCGGGTGCGTTATGGCCGCGCAGGAACAGGAACAGGGACACCGTCAGCGTCAGCGGGAACATGATCTGCGCCAGATCGGCCGGCACCGGCAACTTGATCGGCGGGCCGGGCATGCTGCGCTCCGGCGCCATCCGCGAGCGCCGCAGCAGCGCATGCACCACCAGCCCGGCGATCGCGAAGACGGTGATCTCGCCGAAGGTATCGAAGCCGCGGAAATCCACCAGGATCACGTTGACCACGTTGCGCCCGTAGGCTTCCGGCAGCGCACGCTGCAGCAGCTCGCCGGCGACCGTGTGGCTGGGCTGGGTCATCAAGGTGTAGGCCAATGCGGCGAGCCCGGCACCACCAACGACGGCGATGCCGGCATCGCGCAGCTTGCGCAGGCGCGCGGGCTCGGGCAACGAGCGCTCGGGCAGGTAATTCATCGCCAGCAGCATCAGCACCAGCGTCACCATCTCCACCAGCAGCTGGGTCAACGCAAGATCCGGCGCCGACAGGAACACGAAGGTCATGCTGACGGCCAGGCCGGTACCACCCAGCACCAGCACTGCGAGCAGGCGCTGCTTGTACAGGAACAGGCTGCCCAGGGCGCAGGCGATCATCAGCAGCCAGATCGTCCAGCCCAGCAGCGGCAGCGGGGTGGGCGCCGGCCAGGCCGGCAATGCGCCGCCCTGCAGGAACGGCACCAGCGCCACCACGACAGCGCTCAGCACCAGCAGCATCAGCATGCGCTGCAGGTTGCCGTTGGTGACCGCATCGGTCATGCGCACGGTGCCGGCGAACAACGCGCGCAGGTTCCAGTTGAACAGCGCCTTGCCGGGCGAGCGGTTCTGGATCGCGTACATGTCCAGCGTGCGGCGCAGCGCCATGTACAACAGGGTGCCGCCCACCATGCCGGCGATGCTCATCGCCAGCGGCCAGTTCCAGCCATGCCACAGCGCCAGGCTGTAGTCGGGCAGGCGCTCGCCAAGGATGGCGGCGGCACCGGCGCGCAGCACCGGCGCGATGGTCCAGGCCGGCACGATGCCCACGGCCACGCAGATCAGCACCAGCACCTCCACCGGAATCCGCATCCAGCGTGGCGGCTCGTGCGGGGTTGTGTCCAGGTCGCGCGGGCCCTGGCCGAAGAAGGTGTCGTGCACGAAGCGCAGGCTGTAGGCCACCCCGAGCAGGCCGGCCAGCAGTGCGGCGATGCCGGCCAACACCCGCATCGTCTGTGGCGCATCGGTTTCCAGCGCCACGGCAAAGAACATTTCCTTGGACAGGAAGCCGTTGAGCAACGGAACGCCGGCCATCGCCAGCGAGGCGGTGATCGCCAGTAGGCTGGTGACCGGCATCAGGCGGCGCAGATTGCCCAGCTTGCGCATGTCGCGCGTGCCGGTCTCGTGGTCGATGATGCCGGCGGCCATGAACAACGAGGCCTTGAACACCGCATGGTTGAGGATGTGGAACACGCCGGCCACCACCGCCATCGGCGTGGACAGGCCGAACAGCATGGTGATCAGGCCCAGATGCGAGATGGTCGAATACGCCAGCACGCCCTTGAGATCGTGCTGGAAGATTGCATGCCATGCGCCGAGCAACAGCGTGATCGCACCGATGCTGGTGACCGTGTAGAAGAACAGATCGGTGCCGGCCAGGGCAGGATGCAGGCGCGCCAGCAGGAACACGCCGGCCTTCACCATCGTGGCCGAATGCAGATATGCCGATACCGGCGTCGGCGCCGCCATCGCGTGCGGCAGCCAGAAGTGGAACGGGAACTGCGCGCTCTTGGTGAAGATGCCCAGCAGTACCAGCCCCAGTGCATACGGATACAGCGCACTGGCGCGAATCAGATCGCCGCCCGCCAGCACCGCATCCAGCTGGAAACTGCCGACGATGCGGCCGATCATCAGGATGCCGCCGAGCAGGGCCAGGCCGCCACCGGCAGTCAGCACGAAGGCCATGCGCGCGCCTTCGCGCGCATCCTTGCGGTGCGACCAGAAGCCGATCAACAGGAACGAGCTGATGCTGGTGAGTTCCCAGAACACCATCAGCAACAGCAGGTTGCCCGACAGCACCATGCCGAGCATCGCACCCATGAACAGCATGAGATACGCGAAGAAGCGCGATGCGCTGTCGCGTGCACTCAGGTAGTAATGCGCATACAGCACCACCAGCGCACCGATGCCCAGCACCAGTAACGCGAACATCCACGCCAGGCCATCAAGCCGCAACGAAAAGATCAAGCCGATCTGCGGCAACCACGCGTACTGGCTGCCGATCACCTCGCCGCGCAGCACGGCCGGTGTGAGTGTTGCCAGGATGACCAGCCCGCCCAACGGCGCGGCCGCAGCCAACCACGCAGTGATCGAACGGGCGGTGCGCCAGAGCAGCGCAGTGGCGGCCGCCATCACAAATGGCAGCGCAAGCAGGATTTCCAGCGAGAAAGGCATGCAGGGAACACAAGATTCGCGAGCAGGCCAGAGAGCTTAACAAACCGTTGACTGACGTCCGCGTCAACGCCGTGGCTGCACGCATGCGCAAATCGCCGCCGGCTTGGCGTCGCGCCACTGCGTGTCACTCGCTATGCTGGGATCACCCAGACTGCATCCGAGCCCCGTGACCGCTGCCGATCCCGCTCCGTCCACTGCCGTTTCTGCGCCGCGCGCCCTGGTGTTCGGCGGCAGCGGCCAGATCGGCGAACGCCTGCTGACGCGGCTGCTCGGCCGCGGCTGGCAGGTGACGGCATGGTCGCGCCAGCCGCGCGCCGCGCGTTCCGGGCTGATCTGGCGGCAAGGCGATCTGGCCGTGCCGGCTGCCGCGGGCGAGGCATTCGAGGTGATCTTCAGCTGCGGTCCGCTCGATCATTTCGCACGCTGGTACGCCGAAAATCCGGTGCGGGCTCCGCGCATTGTGGCGTTCGGTTCCACCAGTCTGCAGGTCAAGGAACACTCGATCGACGCGGCCGAGCGCGATGTCGCGCAGCGCCTGGCAAATGCCGAGCAGGCGCTGTTTTCCGCAGCCCAGGCGCGTGGCGCCGCGGCCACGGTGCTGCGCCCGACGCTGGTCTATGGTGCCGGGCGCGACCGCACCCTCACCCAGATCGCCGGGCTGGCGCAGCGCACCGGCGCCTTCGTGCTGCCGGCCAACGCGACCGGGTTGCGCCAGCCGGTGCATGTGGACGATCTGGCCAGCGCCGCGCTGGCGGTGGTCGCCCAGCCGGCGACACAGCAGCGCAGCTATGCCGTGGGCGGCGGCGAAGTGCTGGCCTATACGCAGATGGTGGAGCGCGTGCTGGCGGCGCTGCCGCGACCGGCGCGGCTGTATCAGGTGCCGCCCGGCCTGTTCGGCCTTGCGCTGACCGCTGCGCAGCGGCTGGGGCGCCTGCGTGGCATGAATACGGCGGCATTGCAGCGCATGCGCGATGACCTGGTGTTCGACCTGGAACCGGCGCGTCGCGACTTCGGTTATGCGCCGCGCGCCTTCCGTCCCCTGCCCGAAGAGCTCGGTATCGGCGAGTGAGGCCCGTCCGGGCCTGTGTGCTTGGAAGACCCGCATGGCGCACGGTCCGCCGCAGGGCGATGCGCCCTGAGTGTCAGCCACGGCAGCGCGACGCCGCTTTCAAATCATGATCAAGCCGACGATGGCGGCATTCTGCAGTCGCTCGCGCTCAGTACCGCCAGCCCAATTGACGATAGAGCTTGGCCAGTACCCAGATCGGCCCGATCAGCAGATAGGTCAGATCGGTCAGGAAGCTCGGTTTGCGGCCTTCGATCCGGTGACCGACGAACTGCGCGATCCAGGCCAGCACGAACACCGTCAGCGCCGTGGCGAACAGACCGGTGAGTCCGACTCTGCCTTCGATCAACCGGCACAGGCAGCCGAAGAAAAAGAAGATCCCCAGCATGCCCAGCCCGAGCGGACGCGATAGGCGGTTGTAGTACGACCAGGCCGCGAACATCGCCAACGCCGCCCACACGCCGCTGCTGAACCAGGTGCCGCCGACCGGGATGCACCACAGCAGGGCCACCACCGACCACAGGATCGCCGGCACCGCCAGCACGTGGATCTGCTGATTGGTCGTGTTGCGGTGATCGTCGGCGTAGCTGGCGAAATAGCGGTCGATCGGTCGCGCGGTCTTGGTGCGTTCGGTCATGTTCCCTCCCAGGAATGACCCAAGCATACGCGCGCGAATGGCACTGTGGCAGCCGCGCTCCCTGCCACGCACCGTGCGCGTGGCAGGGGCCGGCATGCATCAGTTGACCGATACGGCGCTCCACGCTGCGGCAACCGCGCGGTACTGCGTGGAGGTGCTGCCGTACAGATCGGTGGCCGCGCTCAGCGTCGCCCGGCGTGCGGCCGCATAGTTGGTCGAGGAGGTCATGTAGACCGTCAACGCGCGGTACCAGATGCGGCTCGCCGCCGACCGGCCGATCGCCGTCAATGCCGTGTTGCCGTTGCAGACCAGCCCGGCCGGTGTCACGTTCCAGCTGGTGCCCGATCCGAAGCCGCTTGGCACCACCGCGCCTTCGGCCAGCAGATAGTAGAAATGGTTGGCCACGCCCGAGCTGTAATGCACGTTGAGCGAGCCCAGGCTGCTGCTGTAGCAATCGGGCGAATCGCCATCCAGGCTGGGCTTGAACATGTAGCGCAGGGCCAGCGTCCCGCTGCTGTTGCCCGGGACGATCTTCTCGCCGATCAGGTAATTGCCCGGCTGCGCGCTGTTGTTGGCGGAGTACTCCACCATCGCGCCCATGATGTCGGACGTGGCTTCGTTCAAGCCGCCCGACTCGCCCGAATACACCAGGCGCGCGGTGCGGCTGGTCACGCCATGGGTCATTTCGTGGCCGGCTACGTCCACCGACACCAACGGCGTGAATGTGCTGCCGTCGCCATCGCCGAAGGTCATGCAGAAGCAGCTGTCCTGCCAGAACGCGTTGTTGTAGCGGCTACCGTAATGCACGCGGCTGCGCGCACCGACACCGTCGTTGGCAATGCCGTTGCGCGCATGGGTGGTGCGGAAATAGTCCCAGGTCAACGCCACGCCGTAGTGTGCATCCACCGCTGCGGTCACCGTGTCGCTGTTGGCGCCGCTGCCCCAGGCATTGTCGGCATCGGTGACCAGCGTGCCGTTGCCGGAGGTGCTGTTGCGCATGTTGTAGGTGGCGCCGCTGCCGCGGCCCAGATCGGTCAACTCGTAACCGCTGCTGCAACGCGTGGTTGCCAATGCCACGCTGCCGGCATACAGCGAACGCCCGGTGCCGGCCGCACTGGTGCCACCCGCGCAGGCGGTGTGCACCGTGTCCCAGGATTCGAGAATGCGTTGATTGACTGCGTCGACGATGTAATGCATTTCGGTCGGCGTCTGATCGGGCTTGATGCCGCTGTAGATCACTTCATAGACCAGCCGCGGTGCGCCCTGGCGCGCATACAAGGCCAGGCTTGCGTGCGGCGCGGCATCGGGTGCCAGATCGAACTGCGCACCGGCCGCGCGCACTGCCGTGTCCGCATCGATGCCCGGCACGATGCTCGGGCGCACGCTGGTGTCCATGCTCTGGCTCAGCTGATCCATCACCCCGCGTCGCGAATGCACCACCACATCGCCGCCGATCACCGGCAGGCCCCGATACGTGCGATCGAAGCGCACATGCTCGCTGCCATCGGCATCGACAATGCTGTCGCGCGGCACGAACGCATCGGCCGTTGCACGGTTGGCCAGCGCCGCAGCGCGATTGCCCAACAAGGATTGCGCGCGCGTCACCGCGGCATCCGCGGAAAGATCCGCAGCAGTGGCGATGTTAGAAAACGATAGCGCGCAGCAGATCGCCGCGCCCAGGACATGAACTTGCATGACGACTCTCTCCCAGAAAACGTGCAATGCAAAGATCGGCGGCGATACGCATCACGGCCGATCGCGACTGGCAACAGGTGCCGGCAGATAAACTTGCACAGTCCCTGACAGCACAGTAGTAAAAGTTACAGCTGTGTTGCGTTCTGTGCGCCGCGCCACTTTGCGGTGTGGAGGGCATCGCAGAGCAGCAGGAGTATCGCTGCGTGTGCGACATCGCCAGCGCTTCATGCATGTCGTCCTGTCGCGGTCTGCAGGGTGCACCAACCTCCAGCGACGCACAATCCGCTGGCAACGACAGGCAATCCGCGCAGGCGTGTGCAGTCGGGCGCGGCCGCAGCGCCGCTCTCGGCGCTACTGTCGAGAGCAGACAGGCACAAAAAAACCGGCCACTGGCCGGTTTTTCGTGCTGCGGCGTCGAACCGTCAGCGGCCGCCGATCGCGACCCGCTGCTGCTCATCCTGCGCGCGCTGCTGCGAAGCCTGGCCAGCCAGCAATTGCGCACTGGTCTGCTCCAGCGTGGGAGCCGGCTGGTTCAGATCCACCGCCGCACGGAAGCCCGGCGTGGTGCCCATGACGAATGCCTTGCCATCCTGCACGGTGACGTTCTGCAGCTTGTCCGCGGAATCGATACCGTTCTGCTTGGCCTGCAGGGTGACATGGGCCGCGGTCTCGTTGGAGATCATGCTGGGCAGCTTGCTGCGGATCGCGTTGTGCAAGGCATGGTCCGGATGCGCGGCATCGTCGAGCGACGGGCCCTTGGGCGCAGCGGCCGGCGCCTGTCCTGCCTGTGCCTGAGCCGGTTGTGCGGACAACGCGGCCTGCGTGTTTCGCCCCACCACGCCATCGGGCTGCAACCCGTGCTGCTTCTGGAACGCAATCACCGCCTCACGCGTGTTGTCGCCAAAGCGGCCATCCTCGGCAAGCCGGTTGCCCTGCGCATCGCGCACGCCGAGACGGTTGAGGTCCTGCTGCAGCTTGCCGACATCGCCGCCTTGCTCGCCATGCCGCAGCGTGTCGTTGCCGGCCGCTGTCGCCGGCTGGGAGTGGCGCGCGCCGGACTCCTGCTGATGGCCCTGATTCCAGAACGTCTCCGGACTGGTCAGCTTGCCGTTGGCATCGCGCAGCTGGTAATGCACATGCTGCGCGTACTGGCTGTTACCGTTCGGGCCGCGTCCGCCCATCGTGCCGATGGCATCGCCGGCGGACAGTGTCTGACCCTCTTTCACCTTGAGTGCGTCTAGATGCAGGATCTCGTGCGAGTTGCCCTGTGCATCGCGAATCTTGACAGTGCCGTAGTTGCCGCCGGCGAAGGTGACGGTTCCGGCGACCGGCGAATGCACCGTCGGGTGCTGCATGTTGCGGCCTGTCTGGCCACCCTGGTAGTTGAAGTCGGTACCGCCGTGCTGTCCGTGGCTGCCGCGGTGCTCGCCGTAATGACCGGTGATATGCGGATCGGTACTGCCTTGACCGGGCAGCATGCGTTCCATCGTTTGCTGGAAATTGCTGCGAGCGCCATGGCTGGGTTCGGCCGGGTGCATCGCTGGTGCCGGCCGGTCCACGGCATTGCCCTGCGTCTGGGAAAGACGCTGTTCGACAAACTGGGTGTAGTTGTCCAGATGAGGGGCAATCTCGCGCCGCGATAGCGCAAGGCCGCCATAATCCTTGCTGGGGCCATCGTGGTGATACTTGTAGATGTAGTCCTCGTCCTGGCCGCGGCTGCGCGCAAGATCACGGTTATCGATGAAATGTTGCACCAATGCCTGCGACTGCGTTTGCACGTCGAAGCGGTTGGATGCGTTGACGCCGTAATGCGTGCCGGTGCGGTCGATGAACTGACCCAGGCCCGAGGCAGACGTCGTGCCCGCAGCAGCATCAGGATTGAAGCCTGATTCAACTCGGGCGATGGCAAGGACGTAAGCGGTCTCGCGCGATGAAAGCCCGGCATCCCGCGAGGCGTCGATAAGACTGTCGATTACCCGTGATTGGGTTTGTGGACTGGCATCGCCCCAGCGACGCGATTCGCCATGCAATCGGCCATCTCCGCTGTCGATGGGCTCGCGGTAATGGCTCCAGGGCTTGATTCGGTCACTGCTGTATGCAGCGCCGCGTGGCTGAAGCATTTCGGTATAGATCGTGGTGTCGGTCATGTCGTGCGTTCCTTTCTATGAGACAGATTCTTCCTTGTAACGGGTGCTGCTCCATGTACTGCGTACTGCGTTGGCCATGCACCGCCATCGGTGCACGGGCATCCTTTGCTCAGGGTTGGAAAGGCACCAGTTCCGGGTGCTTCAGTCCCAACTCTTCGAGTTTGTGTTCGTACTCATCGTTGTTCGGGCTCTGCTGGCCGTCCTGCGTATGCAGCGGTGGTGTTGCGTGATTCAGCAACTGACCCTTGATGTCATACAGGAAGAACCATTCGCAAAATTCGCAGCCGTAAGGAAGCTCGCCGTACTGAACGACAAAATACGCGCTTCCTTTTGCGTCTTCCGCGCAACCCAGGCCCACTGCGGTGTAGTCCGCCATCTCTGGAGGCGCTGCCACTTCCTGGCGCTGGCCATCACGCTCCATTTTCAGGTGGGTTTTGGTGGAGCCGCCGCTCCCGGATGGCAACGCGCTCAGGTGCAGGCGCACGCCGGAGCATTCCTTGATCATGTCGTTCCGTCCTTGTGTATCTGCTTCTGTCGAAGCCGGGGATGGGGTAGTGGCAGGTGGCGTACCGGGCGCGCTGGTGGTGGCAGCTGCGGGCCCTGGCTTGTCACCGCATGCGGCAAGCACCAGGCTCAGGCCGAGCGCAGGTAGGACGGAGATGAAGCGTCGCATCAGGTCGCCTCTTTGACGGTTTTAAGGTGTAGGTGAGGGTATCAGGCCGGCAGAAACTGCTTCCAGCGCTCACAGACGTTTTTACAAAGACTGATCGTCCACCTTGACCAGCATCCAGCAAGGGCGCTGGGCGAAGTGGTACACCTGCTGATCGCTGGTGTCCGGTGTGCGGACCAGTACTTGGCGGCCATCGGCTTCTTCGGAAATCGTCACCTCGCGGCCGCCGTTGCGGGCTGCCTCCAGGTTGGGGATGACGGGCCATTCGACCTTGGCCAGCGGCACCGTGCGGGTTACCGGGGCGGGCTCGGGCTGTGCGTCCGGGTCGAGCTGGATCATCGTCAGTGGATCGGCCGTGGCCTTTTCCTGTACCGCAATGTCTGCACTGAAGCTTTTCAGAAACGCAGAGAAGTCGGCGCTGGGGCAGGTTGTCGCCTGTGCAGGCGTTGCCGGAGCAGTGGCGGGTGCCGAGGCCGGGGGTGCGGCCGTTGCAGCAGGCATCGCAGTGACGGCTGGCTCTGCTGGCGGTTTGCAGGCAACTAGCGCAAAGCTCAGTGCGAGGGCGTGCAGGGACGTTCGGAAAAGGGCCAAGGGATCCTCCTGATCATGGCGGGCAACTGGAGCGCGGGCGGGATGCTATACGCGCGCCGCTTGCAGCTATGTGAAGGCTTGCGGAGTCCAGGATCGCCCAAACTGGCCGGCATGTGGCAGGTGGACGCCCTTGCCGCAAAAGCAACCCGTGCAGCAATGCGTTGCCGAACGCGGGCAATCTGCGGAACGCCAAATAACGGGAGAGCCATTGCGACTTCCTTGGGCAACAGACCGCGTCGGGTGCGTCTTTCAGCGCTCGATAAAGAGCGCTGCCCGCCATCGTTGCTTTAATACAGCCTCAAAGCCCCGGGAGCGGGGCCTTGGAGATCAATCGACCGAAATACCCGCCAACCGCTGCAATGCTTCGGCATATTTTGCGCGAGTGCGTTCGATCACTTCTGCCGGCAGGCTGGGGCCGGGTGCGGTCTTGCCCCAGTCCAGGGTTTCCAGATAGTCGCGGACGAATTGCTTGTCGTAGCTGGGCGGGCTGGTGCCGAGTTCGTACTGGTCGGCCGGCCAGTAACGCGACGAGTCCGGGGTCAGCATCTCGTCCATGATGTACAGCCGGCCATCGGCATCGGTGCCGAATTCGAACTTGGTGTCGGCCAGCAGAATGCCGCGCTCGGCGGCAAAGTCGGCGGCAAAACGGTAGATGCGCAAGGTGGCATCGCGGACGCGTTCGGCAAGCTCGGCGCCGACGGTCATGACCATCGCATCGAAGTCGATGTTCTCGTCATGGTCGCCGACCGCGGCCTTGGTCGACGGTGTAAAGATCGGCTCGGGCAGTTTCTCGGCCTGGCGCAGGCCGTCGGGGAGTTCGATGCCGCTGATCTTGCCGGTGCGCTGATAATCCTTCCAGCCGCTGCCGATCAGGTAGCCGCGTGCGATCGCTTCCACCGGCACCGGCTTGAGCTTGCGCGTGACCACGGCGCGCTTTGCATACAGCGCCGGGTCCACGCCTTCGGGCAACACCTGCTCCACGGTGATGTCGACCAGGTGGTTGGGCATCAGGTGTTCGGTCTTGTGGAACCAGAAGTTGGAGACCTGGCACAGCATCTCGCCCTTGCCGGGGATCGGGTCGGGCAGCACGACGTCGAACGCGGACAGGCGGTCTGTCGCCACCATCAACAGATAATCGCCCGGGGGCGCATCGGCGGGCAGGCGCTCGCGGGGAATGTCGAAGACATCGCGGACCTTGCCACGGTGACGCAACGGCAGGCCGGGCAGATCGGATTGCAACAGCGTGGTCGACACAGGCACTCCTAAGGACGTCGCAATGACGCTGTCCCCGGGACCCGGCGGGCCCGCGGGTGGGCAGCGGGCCGCGTAGTGTACGGCGCTTCGGCGTGCGCCGCTGTATTTATTGGGCCCGGCCTGGGCGGCCGCGTGCAGGCCGCGTCAGCCAGGCCGGGCGGGCGTTCGGGTAAGATCGCCAGCCCCGCCTCCTGCCCCCGATCGCCCATGTCCTGGTACGGAAAATTGCTCGGCGCCCTGGCCGGCGCCCTGCTGTTCCGCGGCGCGCCGGTGGTCGGATTGATGATCGGCCTGGCGATCGGGCATGCGGTGGATGCCGGCTGGTTCAAGCGCCGCGCCGAGAACCCGTACGAAGCGCTGGGACTGGAGCCGGACGCCACCACTGCCGAGATCGATCTGGCCTACCGCCGGCTGATGTCGCGCTACCACCCCGACAAGGTGGCCAACGCCGAGCCGGAAGCACGCCGCCAGGCGGAGAGGAAGGCCAGCCAGATCAATGCGGCCTACGATCGGATCCAGCGCCTGCGCAAACGCTGATCCAGCCCTGCGCCCAGATCTCGGCGCCAGGCGATATGGCGGCCTGCACCAGGATCTGCATTGGCGCCACCAATAAAAGACGCCCGACCCGTTGCAGGTCAGGCGTGGTCACGCAGGCGCCAGGACTCAGAAGCGATAGGTCGCCGTCAGGCGCACCGCATTCGACGACAAGTCGGTATCGCTGCGGCGCAGGTCGGTGCCGGCCGGATTGACGCGCAGGAACGGACTGGTCGCCGGCGCGGTGCCCGGCCCGACCCGCACGCGGGTGTCTTCGTCCTGCAGGCGGGTGAACAGGTACTCCACACCGACCGAGACGTTGTCGCTCAAGCGGCGCTGCAGGCCCAGGCCGGCTTGGTAACCGTCGGCGCTATCGCCGCCGCTGCTGGTGAAGCTGTTGGCGGTGTTGCTGCTGGAGAAACTGTGGTCGAACTCGCCGCGTGCCACGCCGGCGGTGAAATAGGCCAGAACGTCGCCCTGCGCGCCGAAGGCATAACCGATACGGCCGCGCAGTGCGGCGGTGCGGTTGAGCTGGCGGGTGAAGGTGTAGAACGCCGGGGTGGTGCTGAAGGCGCTGACGCTGTCGCGCAGATCGTTGCGGGTGTACTCGGCGACCACGCCGTAGACCCAGTTGCCGGCCTGCCAGTCGTAGCCCAGCCGCGCACCGTATTCGGCGCCGCCCTTGTCCTTGCTGCAGCCGCTGGCCGGGGTGCGCCCGGCCGCCGCGCCGCCGCAGAACCCGGGCGAGAAGGCATCGGCACCGGTCGGGGTGCTGACCTGGTCGCCGTCGCGGCCGTCCAGGTTGGTGTCGAAGCCGAAGCGGCCGCCGGACACGCCGCTGACGTCGGCACCGCCGACAGTGGCGCCGATCGAGAAACCCGACCAGTCGGCCGGGCCGGTCTGTGCCCAGGCGGACGGGGCGAGGGCCATCAAAACAAGCGCAGCGGAGGCGAGCGCGGTGGTCTTCATGCGGTGTCCTTGGCGAAAGGGCGCGGTGCGCCGGTCAGGTGCATACGCAGGCTGGCCCGTTGCGGATGCACTGGCTGTGCGCGCCTGCGACAATGCGTTCCCCGTTCTTTGACGAGCTGCCCATGCAACCGACGGCGATTGCCCCGTCCATCCTGTCCGCCGATTTCGCCCGTCTGGGCGAGGAAGTGAACAACGTTCTGAAGGCCGGCGCCGACTGGGTGCACTTCGACGTGATGGACAACCATTACGTGCCCAACCTCACCATCGGCCCGATGGTGTGCCAGGCGCTGCGCAAGCACGGCATCACTGCGCCGATCGACGTGCACCTGATGGTCGAGCCGGTGGACCGCATCGTGCCGGACTTCGCCGAGGCCGGCGCCACCATCATCAGCTTCCATCCCGAAGCCAGCCGCCATGTGCACCGCACGATCCAGCTGATCAAGTCGCACGGCTGCCAGGCCGGCCTGGTGCTCAACCCGGCCACCCCGGTGGATATCCTGGATTGGGTGCTGCCCGAGCTGGACCTGGTGCTGGTGATGTCGGTCAATCCCGGCTTCGGCGGGCAGGCCTTCATTCCCTCGGCGCTGGAGAAAGTGCGTGCCATCCGCAACAGGATCGATGCCCTGGGCAAGCCGATCCGGCTGGAGATCGATGGCGGGGTCAAGGCCGACAACATCGGCGCGATCGCTGCCGCCGGTGCCGACACCTTCGTCGCCGGCTCGGCCATCTTCAATGCGCCCGACTATGCGCAGGTGATCGCGCAGATGCATGCGGCGGTGGATGCGGTGCGATGAGCGAGCCCGCGCTGCAGATCCGCGCCGCCACGCCCGACGATGTGGCGCTGCTGCACGAGCTGATTACCGCACTGGCGGTGTACGAGCGCGAGCCCGATGCGGTCAAGGCCAGCCTGGCGGACTTGCGCGTCAGCCTGTTCGGCGACGGCGCCACCGCGCATGCGCTGATCTGCGAGCAAAACGGCCAGGCGCTGGGATTTGCGGTGTATTTCTTCAATTACTCGACCTGGCTCGGCCGCAATGGCCTGTATCTGGAAGACCTGTTCGTGCGTTCGCAGGCGCGCGGGCAGGGGGCCGGCCTGGCGTTGTTGCGGCATCTGGCCCGGTTGGCCGTGCAGCGTGGCTGCGGGCGTTTCGAATGGTCGGTATTGGACTGGAACCAGCCGGCCATCGCGTTCTATCAGGCAGCCGGTGCGCAGCCGATGGACGGCTGGACGGTCTACCGGCTCGACGGCGAGCGCCTGGCCGCCTTCGCCGCTGGCGCGTGAGCGCGGCCTGCCGCGCAGCCGTGCACGCAAAGAGAAGGCCGCTCCCCTTGGAGCGGCCTTCGAGAAAATTGGAGGCTGATCCTGCCTCCGCCCGTCGTCCCTGCTATGGCCTTCCACTCTCCGGGTCATCGATGACATGCCGATGACAGCCCTGCGACGTCGCGTATTCACGATGCACGCAGCGGGCCGCTGCTAGCCTGCGTCCACCACCCTCACAGCATTGGCAGCGTGCATGGCCGCGTCCCACTGGCGTCTGATCCTCAACGGCAAGTCCACCGACAATCCGGACCTGCGTGAGGCGGTGGGAACGCTGCGCACGCGTGGCATACGGCTCGACGTTCGGGTCACTTGGGAAGACGGCGATGCCGAGCGCTATGTCGGCGAAGCGGTTGCCGACGGCGTGCACACCGTGATCGCGGCCGGGGGCGACGGCACCTTGAGCGAAGTGGCCGCCGCGCTGGCGCATCACACGGCCGATGCCGCCACGCTGCCATCGCTGGGCCTGGTGCCGTTGGGCACCGCCAACGACTTCGCCACCGCTGCCAATCTGCCGATCGAGCCGCTCGGCGCGTTGACCCTGATCGCCGAGCGCGCCGCCGAACCGATCGACCTGCTGCGCATCGACGCCGAGCACGGCCCGCACTGGTGCGCCAACGTCGCCAGCGGCGGGTTCGGTACCCAGGTCACCGTCGAAACCGACGAGGGCCTGAAGAAGATGCTGGGCGGCCTGGCGTATCTGATCACCGGCATGTCGCGCCTGGGCCGGATCGACCCGATCAGCGCCCGCTTCAGCGGCCCGGATTTCAGTTGGGAAGGCGAGTTCATCGCACTTGGCCTTGGCAACGGACGGCAGGCCGGCGGCGGCCAGGCGCTGTGTCCGGAGGCCTTGATTGATGATGGGCTGCTCGACGTCACCATCGTGCCCGCGCTCAATGGCGAGGTGGCCGCCACTCTCGGCACACTGGTCACCGGGGGCAAACAAGCCGCGCTGGAACGTGTGGCCGTGCGCGCGCGGCTGCCGTGGCTGGAAATCGTCTCGCATCAGCCGCTGACCTTGAACCTGGATGGCGAGCCGGAAACCTCGCTGCATTTCCGTACCGAATGCGTGCCGGCGCGGTTGCGGATGCATTTGCCGCTGGAGTGCCCGTTGCGGAGCGCTTGAGGGCGGGGAATCGGGAATCGGGATTGGGGAATCGGTAGAGCGGGGGCTGGGTGTACGGCAGCCAGGCTGGCCGGATCGGCTTCGCAATTTGCGCGGCTTTCGCCTTGCGCCTGCTGCCCTGGCGCGGCAGTTGCGCTACAGTAGCCGTGTGTCCCGCCTGACGACTCCACGCTCCTTCTCTTCCGCTCGCCGCTGGTGGCGATGGTGGCCCGTTGCCGTCGTCCGCCCCGCCACAGAGTCCCGGAAGGAAAGTCGTCTTGATCACTGCAGAGCAGTTCCAGCGCCAGGCCGCTGAAGGTCACACCCGTATCCCCGTCGTCCGCGAAGTGCTGTCCGACCTGGACACGCCGCTGTCGGTCTATCTGAAGCTCGCCGACGGCGCCTACACCTATCTGTTCGAATCGGTCGAAGGTGGGGAACGCTTCGGGCGCTATTCCATCATCGGCCTGCCGGCGCGGCGCGTGTACAGCTTCCGCGGGCAGACGCTGGAAATCAGCGAGCATGGTGACGTGCTGGAAACCCGCGAGGTCGCCGACCCGCTGGCCGAAGTGGACGCCTTGCGCGCCGAACATTCGGTGCCGCAGCTCGACGGCCTGCCCGGTTTCACCGGCGGGCTGGTCGGCTGGTTCGGTTTCGAGTGCATCCAGTACATCGAACCGCGCCTGGGTAGTGGCGACAAACCCGACGAGCTGGGCACCCCGGACATCCTGCTGATGCTGTCCGAAGAGCTGGCGGTGTTCGACAACCTCAAGGACCGCCTGTACCTGATCGTGCACGCCGACCCGCGCCAGCCGCAGGCCTATGTGCGCGCCAACCGGCGTCTGGACGAACTGGCGCACCGCCTGCGTCAGGGCGGTGCCGGGTATCCGCAGGCGCAGATTTCCGATGCGATCGACGAGTCGGACTTCCACTCTTCGTTCACCCGCGAGGAATATCACGCGGTGGTGCGCAAGGCGCAGGAATACGTGCGCGCCGGCGACATCTTCCAGGTGGTGCCGTCGCAGCGGTTGCGCGTGCCGTTCCGTGCGCGTCCGGTGGATGTGTATCGCGCCCTGCGCGCGCTCAATCCCTCGCCGTACATGTATTTTCTCGACGTCGGTGGCACCCAGGTGGTCGGCTCCTCGCCGGAAATCCTGGCGCGCCTGCGCGATGGCGTGGTCACCGTGCGGCCGATCGCCGGCACCCGTCCGCGCGGTGCCACGCCCGAACAGGACAAGGCGCTGGAAGCCGAGCTGCTGGCCGATCCGAAAGAGCGCGCCGAGCACGTGATGCTGATCGATCTCGGTCGTAACGATGTCGGCCGCGTTGCCGAACCGGGCACGGTCAAGGTCGGCGAGCAGTTCGTGATCGAACGCTATAGCCACGTGATGCACATCGTCAGCGAGGTCACCGGCACGCTCAAGGCCGGCCTGAACTACAGCGACGTGCTGCGTGCGACGTTTCCGGCCGGCACCGTCAGCGGCGCGCCGAAGATCCGCGCGTTGGAGATCATCCGCGAGCTGGAGCCGGTCAAGCGCAACGTCTATTCCGGCGCGGTCGGCTACATCGGCTGGCACGGCGATGCCGATACCGCCATCGCGATCCGCACTGCCGTGATCCAGGACGGTTATCTGTACGTGCAAGCCGGCGGCGGCGTGGTCTATGACTCCGACCCGGATCTGGAATGGCAGGAGACCATGAACAAGGGCCGCGCGCTGTTCCGTGCGGTTGCGCAGGCGGCCAAGGGGCTGTGATGGTCGGGCAGGGCAGCGCTGCGCGCATCAGCTTCCGCAACGACTACAGCGAGGGCGCGCATCCGCGCCTGCTGCAGGCGCTGGCGCAGGCCAGCGCCGAGCAGAACGCCGGCTACGGCACCGATCGCCACACCGCGCGTGCGGTTGCGTTGATCCGCAGCGCGGTCGCGCAGGCGCAGGCCGATGTGCATCTGCTGGTCGGCGGCACCCAGGTCAACCTGACCGCGATCGCGGCGTTCCTGCGCCCGCATCAGGCGGTGATCGCGGTGGAGGCAGGGCACATCGCCACGCACGAAACCGGCGCCATCGAAGCGACCGGCCACAAGGTGCTGACAGTGCCCGCGCCGCACGACAAGCTGACGCCGGCGCTGATCCAGCCAGTGCTGGATGTGCACGCCAACGAGCACATGGTGCAACCGCGCCTGGTCTACATCTCCAACAGCACCGAGAGCGGCACCATCTACAGCCGTGCCGAACTTGATGCGCTGTCGCGTTTCTGCCACGCGCGCGACCTGCTGCTGTATCTGGATGGCGCACGCCTGGGCGCCGCGCTGACCGCCGATGGCAACGATCTGGATCTGCCCGCCATTGCCGCGCTGACCGATGCGTTCTATATCGGCGGCACCAAGAATGGCGCCTTGCTCGGCGAAGCGCTGGTCATCGTTAATCCCGACTTGCAGGCCGACTTCCGCTATCTGATCAAGCAACGCGGTGCGCTGCTGGCCAAGGGCATGCTGTTGGGGGTGCAGTTTGCCACCTTGTTCGAAGATGGCCTGTTCTTCGAGCTGGCTGCGCATGCCAACGCGATGGCGCAGCGACTGCGCGCAGGATTGCTGGCCGCTGGCGCGCAGTTCACCAGCGACTCGCCGACCAACCAGCAGTTCATCGCCGTCAGTGCGCAGCAGGCCGCGCAACTGGCGTATTGCTACGACTTCGAGCGCTGGGAAGTGCGCGCCGATGGCAGTCATGTGATCCGCTTCGTGACCTCGTGGGCGACCACGGCCGCGTCGGTCGACCGGCTCTGTGCGGACGTCGCAATGCGCGCTCACGCCGATGCACGTGCATAACCACGTCTCCCATCAAGGAAGGACCCAATGAAGCGAATTGCCGGTTGGATTCTCGCAAGCCTGTTGATGCTGCCGCCCGCCGCGACAGCGCAGATCAACAGCCTGCCGTCGCAGCCGCATTTGCTGGTGAAAGGCCAGGCATTCCGCACTGTCGACCCGGACCGCTTCATCATCGATCTCAAGGTCAGCAACACCGACCTGCAGCCTGACCTGGCGCGCAAATTCGTCGAGGAACGCGCCCGATCGGTGTTGGATGGCCTGCGACGCAACCACGTGCTGATGGATTCGCTCTATGCCTCGTCGCTATCGATCTCTCCGCAGTCGCGCTACGAAAATGGCAAGTCGGTATTCCAGGGAACCCGCGTGGAGCGCAAGATCCGCGGTACCTTCTCGTCCCTGAAGGACGTGCGTGCCTTTCTGGGTGGGCTGGACGCCAACGAGAATGTCCAGGTGTTGTCCATGCAGAGCGCCTACGCCGATGCCGCTGCGTTGCGTGCAGACCTCAAGCGCGAAGCCGCCACGCAGTCGCGCGAATCGGCTCAGGGACTCGCCGCGGCGTATGGTGTGCGGCTTGGCGGGATCTACAGCATCTCCGATGTGGCGCCCAGTTTTGCCTATGGCGTCGAGGCCGGCACCTGGTCTGCGCCTGCAGCGCCAACGCCCAGCTCCGTGGTTTCGCCGCCCTCGCCACCGGCACCCCCACCGCCGCCGCCACCTGGTGCAGATGGCAAGGTGCAAGGCCTCGGCGAAAGCCTGCTGACCGGCACCATCACCTATACCGAAAACATCTATGCGGTCTTCCTGATCGCGCAATGAGTCCCCTGCCATGCTGCTGATGCTCGACAACTACGACAGCTTCACCTACAACCTCGTGCAGTACCTGCAGGCCCTGGGTGCCGAGGTCACGGTGGTGCGCAACGACGCGATGAGCGTCGATCAGGTCGCCGCACTCAGGCCCGAGCGCATCGTGATCTCGCCTGGCCCGTGCACCCCGAACGAGGCCGGTATCTCGCTGCAGCTGATCGAGCAGCTGGGCCCGACCACGCCGATCCTGGGCGTGTGTCTGGGGCATCAAAGCATCGGGCAGGTCTACGGCGGCGATGTGATTCGCGCCGGCAACATCATGCATGGCAAGACCTCGCCGATCCGCCACCAGGGCAAGGGCGTGTTCGCCGGCCTGCCGGACAGCTACGAGGCCACCCGCTACCACTCGTTGGTAGTGGACAAGACCACCTTGCCCGAGGCGCTGGAAGTCACTGCCTGGACCGAGAATCCGGATGGCTCGATCGAAGAGATCATGGGCCTGCGCCATCGCCAGTTTCCGGTCGAAGGCGTGCAGTTCCATCCCGAATCGATCCTGACCCAGCACGGTCAAGCCTTGCTGAAAAACTTCCTGCAGCGTTGATCGAAATGCGCACCGCGCACGTCGCCAGTGTCGCTGCAACCTTCGTCAGTCTCGATGCAGTCGTCAGCACCATCGCTGCACCGGCGGCCCACGCGCGCAGTACCCGCAGTCACCCGCGCGTCGCCGTGCGGCGGGTTTCCCACCTCGCTTCGTTCATGCCTGCACCCGGATCACGATGAGCACCGCCAGCGACAGCTTCCACTTCTACGAACCAGGCCAGGGCCACGGTCTGCCGCACGATCCGTTCAACGCCATCGTCGGTCCGCGGCCGATCGGCTGGATCGGCTCGCGCAGCGCCGAGGGCGTCGCCAATCTGGCGCCTTACAGCTTCTTCAATGCGTTCAACTACGTGCCGCCGATCGTCGGCTTCGCCAGCATCGGCCGCAAGGACAGCTTGCGCAATATCGAAGCCACCGGCGAGTTCACCTGGAACCTGGCCACGCGCCCATTGGCCGAGGCGATGAATGCCAGTGCGGCGATGGTGCCGGCGGAGGTCGACGAGTTCGCATTGGCCGCCTTGCAGATGGCGCCGTCGCGGCTGATCGGTGCCCCGCGTGTGGCGGCCAGCCCGGTCAGTTTCGAATGCCGGCTCAGCCAGCTGTTGCCGCTGCAGAGCGCAGGCGGGCAGGCCATCGAAACCTGGCTGGTCCTGGGCGAAGTGGTCGGCGTGCATCTGGCGCACGCGGCGCTGCAGGACGGTATCTACGATCCCGCAGCCGTGCAGACGATTCTGCGCGCGGGCGGTGCCGCCGATTATTTCGAGGTGCAGGCGCAGGCGCGCTTCCGCATGCGGCGTCCGGGCCAGTGAGCGCCGCGCGCCGCATCGCTGCATGGCATTGCCGCCGTTTGCGCCTGCATCGCCAGGATTGATCGATCAACCTCGCTCCCGCACATCCTTCTCACGTTTTGTCACGGTCCTCGTCCATGCCCATCACCCCGCAAGAAGCCCTGCAACGCACCATCGAACACCGCGAAATCTTCCACGACGAAATGGTCGAGTTGATGCGTCAGATCATGCGTGGCGAGGTCTCCGACATGATGGTCGCCGCCATCCTCACCGGGTTGCGGGTCAAGAAGGAAACCATCGGCGAGATCGCCGGCGCAGCCACGGTGATGCGCGAGTTCTCGCGGCGCGTGGAAGTGGGGGATCGCCGGCACATGGTCGATATCGTCGGCACCGGCGGCGACGGCTCGCATACCTTCAACATCTCCACCTGCGCGATGTTCGTGGCCGCCGCCGGCGGTGCCAAGGTCGCCAAGCACGGCAACCGCAGCGTGTCTTCCAAGTCCGGCAGTGCCGATGCGCTGGAGGCGCTGGGCGCGGCGATCGAGTTGCAGCCCGAGCAGGTCGCCGCCGCGCTGGCGCAGACCGGTATCGGCTTCATGTATGCGCCGGTGCATCACCCGGCCATGAAGGTGGTGGCGCCGGTGCGTCGCGAAATGGGCGTGCGCACCATCTTCAACATCCTCGGCCCGCTGACCAACCCGGCCGGCTCGCCGAACATCCTGATGGGCGTGTTCCATCCGGATCTGGTCGGCATCCAGGCGCGCGTGCTGCAGGAACTCGGCGCCGAGCGCGCGCTGGTGGTGTGGGGGCGCGATGGCATGGACGAACTCTCGCTGGGCGCCGGCACCCTGGTCGGCGAGCTGCGCGATGGCCAGGTGCGCGAGTACGAAGTGCATCCGGAGGATTTCGGCATCGCCATGTCGGCCAGCCGCAACCTCAAGGTGGCCGATGCCGCGCAGTCGCGCACGATGCTGCTGCAGGTGCTGGACAATGTACCCGGCCCGGCGCTGGACATCGTCGCCCTCAATGCCGGTGCGGCCCTTTACGTGGCAGGGGTGTCCGACAGCATCGCCGACGGCGTCGTGCGTGCGCGTGCGGTCCTGGCCGATGGGTCGGCGCGTGCAAGATTGGACGCCTACGTCGCCTTCACCCGACAGGCCGCCCTGCAGTCCTGATCGCTGTCCACCGCCATGCGCCGGCAAGCACGCGTCGGCATCCCACAATACCGCTGGCATGCTGATCGCTGGCGCGTGGCGGTCAGTTGCGGCCGTCTTGACCGATAATGCCCGCCCGCCAGGACCCGATACGATGAGCGACATCCTCAACACCATCCTCGCCCGCAAGGCCGAAGAAATCGCCGAGCGCAGTGCGCGCGTGCCGCTGGCCGAGCTGATTGCGCGCAGCGCCGACCTGCCGCTCACGCGCGGTTTTGCCGCCGCCATGCAGGCCAGCATCGCCGCCGGCGAGCCGGCAGTGATCGCCGAAGTAAAGAAGGCCAGCCCGTCCAAGGGCGTGATCCGCCCCGACTTCCACCCGGCCGACATCGCGGTCAGCTATGAGTTCGGCGGCGCCAGTTGCCTGTCGGTGCTGACCGATGTGGACTTCTTCCATGGCGCCGATGCCTATCTGCGCCAGGCGCGCGAGGCCTGCACGCTGCCGGTGCTGCGCAAGGACTTCACCGTCGACCCCTACCAGGTCTACGAAGCGCGCGTGCTCGGCGCCGATTGCATCCTGCTGATCGTCTCGGCACTGGACGATGCGCAGCTGGCCGAGCTCTCCGGCCTGGCCATGGAACTGGGCCTGGACGTCCTGGTGGAAGTGCACGACATCGACGAGCTCGAGCGCGCGGTGCAGGTACCGGTGCCGCTTGTGGGCATCAACAACCGCAACCTGCGCACCTTCGAGGTGTCGCTGCAGACCACCCTGGACATGCGCGCCGCCGTGCCGCGCGACCGCATCCTGGTCACCGAAAGCGGCATCGTCACTCCGGCCGATGTGCAATTGATGCGCGGCCACGGTGTGAACGCGTTTCTGGTCGGCGAGACCTTCATGCGCGCGCCCGAACCCGGCGAGGCGCTGCGTCAGCTATTCTTCGCGCATGACTGAGGCGTATCCCATTCCGCGCGACGACGCACCGCTGGTGGTCTTCGATTTCGACCACACGCTGTATGACGGCGACTCCGGCAGCCATCTGTTCGCCTGGTTGATCAAGCGCAACCCGTTGCGTCTGCTGGTGGCGCTGTTGGCGTCACCGATCCTCGGCCCGATGGTGGCGATGCTGCCGACCCGCCGCCGCGGCGTGTCCGGTTATGTGTGGATCGCGACCTTCGGTCTGCACCGCACGCGCGAGTTCAACCGCTTCATCGATGCATACGTGCTCAAGCATGAAGCGCAGATCCGGCAGCGCTTGTTGCCGCACGCCTTGAAGGTGTTCACCGATCACCGCGCTGCCGGCGACCGTGTGGTGGTGGCCACCGGCGCGCCGCCGGAACTGGCACGCGCGATTCTCGGCTTTGTCGCGCATCAGGACGTGCCGGTGATCGGCAGCCTGGTCGGCCCTCGCCTGGGTGCTGTCACTGCGCGACGGCACTGCCACAACGAAGAGAAGATGCGCATGCTGCGCGAGCGCGGCTATGCCGACATCGCCATTGCCTATTCGGACAGCACTGCGGATCTGCCGTTGCTGAAGGCGGCGCGTGCGCCGGTGGTGGTCAATCCGAAGGTCAATCGCGAAGCGCTGTTCCGGCAAGTGTTGCCTGCGGGCACGCCGATCCTCAACTGGGGATGTCGCGATCGCGGTGGCAAGGCGCTGTAGCGCTTGGCGCCGGTAGCGGCGCGCTTCGTGCGCAGCTCCAGCCAGGCACGGCTGCAACAAGCTGCGTGATTCCCGTTAGCTCCGATGCCTGGCGGCAGCAATGGATGCCGGGCCGTCGACATGCCCGGCAGTCGGTGGCCGAGCGTGCCGGACTGCATCAGCCCGCATGCCGTGCGACATGCGGTTCAACCTGCGGCTGGTGCAGTGCTGCACCAGCCGCGACCGCCACCGCTTAGCGGGTCCCGTAGAGCACGACGGTTTTGCCGCGTGCATGCAGCAGGCCGTCGGCCTGCAGCTTCTTGAGTACGCGCCCGGCCATTTCGCGCGAGCAGCCCACCAGCCGTGCCAATTCCTGCCGCGACACGCGCAGCTGGGTGCCCTGCGGGTGACTCATCGCTTCCGGCTCCTTGGACAGATCGTGCAGGGTGCGCACGATGCGGTCGGTCACGTCCAGGAACGCCAGGCGGCTGGCTTTCCTTGTGGTGTCGAGCAACCGCTTGGACAGCTGAACGCCAATCGCGTACAGGATGCGGGGCGCATCCGGCGACAGACTGGTCTGGAACAGCTGCTGCAGCCGCTCGTAGCTGATCTCGGCCAGCTCGCATTGGGTGCGGGTGCGCAAGATCACCTCGCGGGTATCGGATTCGATGAACAACCCCATCTCGCCGACGAACTCGCCGCTACCGAAGTAGCCCAGCACCAACTCACGATCGTCATCTTCCTCGGCAATGATGCTCACCGAGCCGCTGATCACGTAGTAGAGGGTGCCAGCCGGGTCTCCTGGCCGGAACACATCGGTCCGGGTCGGATAGCGCCTGCGATGGCTGTGCGCCAGAAAACGCTCGATCGTGCCCGCGTCCAGCGCCAGAGAAG
Organism: Xanthomonas sp. CFBP 8151; assembly: GCF_011761885.1. NCBI lineage: Bacteria > Pseudomonadati > Pseudomonadota > Gammaproteobacteria > Lysobacterales > Lysobacteraceae > Xanthomonas > Xanthomonas sp. CFBP 8151. Next base: position 818,769 of record NZ_JAASQZ010000002.1, on the reverse strand, counting down.
GGGTAGCGTTACGTACCGTCGTAGTGACAACCGTCGTGTTTCCTGGGCTCATGGCAGTTCCGCGTGTAGTTCTTGAAGCTTAACGGCATGAGTCATGCAAGGTAAACCATTCTTAACATCGGCATTTCGTTGCTGGGATCTTTGGCTCATAATTGTTTCCTTTCCCGCCTTCCATAAGGACAGACCGACGTGGTCAAGCCGTTGCCTCGCCTGAGGCTACAGGGGTTCAACAACCTCACCAAGGCGTTGAGCTTCAACATCTACGACGTCTGTTACGCGCGTACCGAAGAGGAGCGTCAGCGCTACATCGAATACATCGATGAGCAGTACGACGCCGATCGTCTGACGCAGATCCTGACCGATGTTGCCGAGATCATTGGCGCCAACATCCTCAATATCGCACGTCAGGACTACGATCCGCAGGGCGCGTCGGTCACGATCCTGATCTCGGAAGAGCCCGTCATCGACAAGAAGCAGGCCGGCAAGGAGCTGATCTCCGATGCCGTGGTCGCTCATATGGACAAGAGCCACATCACTGTCCATACATATCCCGAGACGCATCCGCAGGAAGGCATCGCCACGTTCCGCGCCGACATCGACGTCGCCACCTGCGGTGTGATCTCGCCGTTGAAGGCGCTGAACTACCTGATCGAGAGTCTGGAGTCGGACATCGTGATCATGGATTACCGCGTCCGTGGCTTCACCCGCGATGTGAAGGGCAAGAAGCATTACATCGACCACAAGATCAACTCGATCCAGCACTTCCTCGCCAAGAACGTGAAGTCGCGCTACGAGATGTTCGATGTGAACGTCTACCAGGAAAACATCTTCCACACCAAGATGCACCTGAAGGACTTCGACCTGGACCAGTACCTGTTCGAGGAGCGCGCCAAGAACCTCTCGTTCAAGGAGCGCATGAAGATCGAAACGCTGCTCAAGCGCGAGATCGAAGAACTGTTCCACGGGCGTAACCTGAGCGAATAAGCGCAGCGAGCGAGCTGTTGTGCGACCTGCCTGCAGGCGCGCGAAGAATCAAGGCGGGACGGCCCGCCACGCGATGACCTCGCGTTCCACAGCCGACGGCGGCCCAGTGTGCAGACACTGGGCCGCTTTTTTTTTGTGCGTTTTTCAAGTTGAGGAGTGATGCGATGCCCTGGATCTATCTGCTGCTGGCCGGCCTGTTCGAAATCGGCTTTGCCATGGGCCTGAAGTACAGCGACGGCTTCACCCGCCTGTGGCCGACCGTGCTGACGATCGGTCTGGCGGGTATCAGCCTGTGGTTTCTGACGCAGGCGCTGAAGACGATTCCGGTAGGCACCGGTTATGCGATCTGGACCGGGATCGGTGCGCTGGGCGTGACAATCGCCGGCATCGCCCTGTTCGGCGACAGCGCGTCGTGGTCGCGTCTGGCCTGCATCGGCCTGATCGTGGCCGGGGTGATCGGATTGAAGTTGGTTGGGTAGTGGTTGTCAGGCCCGCGTGTGGTCAGTCCCATTGCGTGGGCCTGCCCCTCGTAGTCAGTCCCACTACGTGGGCCTGACCCCAAGATTTGCTACGCAAATCTTGGGCCCCACTTCGTAGCATCCTATCCCCGCGCGCTTGGCGCGCCCCCTTAACAAAGGGGGCTCTGCTCCAGTTGAGTGTTGCGAGGTGTGGGGCTTGGTTTGCTAAGGCGCCGCCAGCCGCCAGCCGCCAGCCGCCAGCCAATCCCCAATCCCCAATCCCCAATCCCCAATCCCCAATCCCCAATCCCCAATCCCACCGGCTACAGCCGGTACGCCACCGCTTTCATCAGCCTGGAGGCCAGGGCCATGGCGCCGGGTATCGGGGGCGGGAGGATGCGCGCGCCGGCCTGTTCGGCCTGATCGGCGTGGCGCGCCTCGTCGATCTTCATCACGCGCAGGATCGCGCGGCTGCGCTGGTCGACCTCCGGCAGGGTTTCCAGGTGTTCGTCCAGATGGGCTTCTACCTGGCGCTCGGTCTCGACCACGAAGCCCAGGCTCCAGTCGTCGCCGCGCAACCCGGCCAGGGCGCCGAGGGCGTAGCTGCCGGCGTACCAGAGCAGGTTGAACAGGCTGGGGCGGCTATCCAGCTCGTGCAGGCGGTCCGCGCACCAGGCCAGATGGTCGGTTTCCTCCTGCGCGGCCTCCAGCAGATGGTGCTGGGTGTGGGCGTCGCGGGCGACGGCGGCCTGGCCGAAGTACAGGCCTTGTGCGCAGACCTCGCCGACGTGGTTGATCCGCATCAACCCGGCAGCGTGGCGACGTTGGTCCGGTTCCAGCGCGACGTCGGGAGTGTCGGCGGCCGGATTGGGCCGCTCGGCGGGCGGATTGCCGAATACCGTGTCCAGCGCGCGCTGGGCTTCGACCAGCAGCCGGTCGAGCGGGCTATGCAGTCGGAAAGAGGAGATCTGGGTCATGTGCCGATTCTGGCCCCGGACCGAGCCGCTGCCAACCGCCAGAGCGCCGGCCGGCCGGCGACTTGCGTGGCCTTGTGCCGTCCCGTACAATCCCGCCTCTTCTGTTTCGCCTTCACAACGCGTGGCAAAGTTCCAGCGGTCATTGCCGCTGCAATCCGCCCGACCACTCAAGAGTTTTCTCATGACTACGTTCACCGCCAAGTCCGAGACCGTCCAGCGCGACTGGTATCTCGTTGACGCCGCCGGCAAGACGCTCGGCCGTCTGTCCACCGAACTGGCTCGCCGTCTGCGCGGCAAGCACAAGCCGGTTTATACCCCGCACGTCGATACCGGCGATTACCTCGTGGTGATCAATGCCGAAAAGATCGTGGTCACGGGCAACAAGCTGAAAGACAAGAAGTATCACCGCTTCACCGGCTACATCGGTAACCTGAAGACCGAGAGCCTGGAGCAGGCGCTGCAGCGCCATCCGGAGCGCGTGATCGAAATCGCCGTCAAGGGCATGCTGCCGAAGGGCCCCCTGGGCCGCACCATGTACCGCAAGCTCAAGGTCTATTCGGGTGCCGAGCATCCGCACGCCGCCCAGCAGCCGCAAGTTCTGGATATCTAATCATGGCTATCACGCAAAACTACGGCACTGGCCGCCGCAAGTCCTCCACCGCTCGCGTGTTCCTGCGCAAGGGTACCGGCAACATCACCGTCAACGACCGTCCGCTGGACGAGTTCTTTGGCCGTGAGACTGCGCGCATGATCGTGCGTCAGCCGCTGGAACTCACCAAGAACACCGAAAGCTTCGACATCCTGGTCACCGCCTCCGGCGGCGGCACCACCGGTCAGGCCGGTGCGATCCGTCTGGGCATCGCCCGTGCGCTGGTCGAGTACGACGAAACCCTGAAGTCCGAGCTGCGCAAGGCTGGCTTCATGACCCGTGACGCCCGCGAAGTCGAGCGTAAGAAGGTCGGTCTGCACAAGGCCCGTCGCGCGACCCAGTTCTCCAAGCGCTGATCCATCGCGTTTGCTGCGTTCCGGTTCGCCGGGGCGCCTGCTTCAAAAGCCCGGCCATGCCGGGCTTTTGTCGTTTTTAGGGTCGGTGCATCGGGAGCCTGCAAGCGGCGGTCTGCGACGTGCTGTGTGGCGAGGGCTACGCGAATCCCAATGGGCGTGATCGGGCAACAAAAAAGGCCCGATCGTCAGATCGGACCTTTTGTGTATGGCTGCCCCGGATGGATTCGAACCACCGATGCCTGAGTCAGAGTCAGGTGCCTTACCGCTTGGCGACGGGGCAATAAAACGTATTGGGCCAAGATTATTGCATGCCTGCACGCGCATGAACACCTTGGTGGCTATGGGTGGACTCGAACCACCGACCCCAGCATTATGAGTGCTGTGCTCTAACCGGCTGAGCTACATAGCCTAGGGAGCCGGTAATTCTTACCAAGCGCCCGCGTGTTGTCAAGCATTTCGTTTTCAGCTTGTGAGCCGGCCCTCGCCGTGGCAGAGTCGGTGACAGTAGATTTTCAGGAGTCCGCATCGTGATCGATCCGGACGGTTTCCGGCCAAACGTCGGCATCGTGCTGATGCGAGAGGATGGTCAGGTGTTCTGGGCACGACGTGTGCGCAGGGACGGCTGGCAGTTCCCGCAAGGTGGCATGAATACCGATGAGACACCCGTAGAAGCCATGTACCGCGAGTTGCGCGAAGAAACCGGGTTGTTGCCCGAGCATGTCGAATTGCTCGGTGCCACTCCCGGATGGCTGCGCTATCGCCTGCCCAGCCGGGCTGTACGGCGCAACGAGCGTCAGGTCTGCATTGGCCAGAAGCAAGTGTGGTTCCTGCTGCAGTTCACCGGCCACGAATCCCATCTCAAGCTCGACCACACCGACACGCCGGAGTTCGATCATTGGCGCTGGGTGGATTTCTGGTATCCGGTCGAGCATGTGGTGATGTTCAAGCGCGGGGTCTATGCGCGCGCGCTGCGTCATCTGGCTCCACTGGCACAGACCATCGCTGGCTCGGCGGCGGTCGGGGTGATGCCCGAGCGTGCGCTGGAGGCCTGGTTGCCGGGCAGCAGTGCGGCCGGGCACGACAGCCCACGCAAGCGTCCACGCAAGCGGGGCGGGGCTCGTGTGGTGCGGATTAATAATGATTAACGTTTGGAATTGACACCTATTCTCGTTTGCGGTGCAATCAGTGCCGGTCCTTTCCGGATCGTCAGCACCCGACCGATACCGTGTACGTCTGCATCTGCAATGGGGTCACCGACCACCAGATCCGCGAAGCGGCCGAGAATGGCTGCGCCAGCCTGGCCGAGCTGACCATGCGCACCGGCTGTGGTTCGAACTGTGGCTCGTGCCTGGAAATGGCGGGCGACGTGCTGAGCCAGGCCCATGCAAGCCGCGCCCTGCCGCTGCCCATGCTGGGACTTGCCAGCGCTGCCTGAGCGTCCTCCGGCGCGCTGTCATGGCGGATTGCCAGGGCTGCTGGCTCCTGCTGAAGCTTTCCCTTCCTCGCGCTACCGAAGCGCTGTCGACAGGTCGTCTTCGTGGCTGCCGGCCACGCAGTCGGTTCGGGACCGAATGCAGTGCGATCGGCAGTCTGCAGCGGGTGCTCGGCGAACGATCGAGGCACGCTCCGCTCTTGCGGCAGGCCGCATGACGGCGGTCGGGGATCGGGCAGGCGTCGCGCAACTGATCACGATTCGCGTTCCTTCATGCGCCGCGGCAACGCGTTACAGTGCGGCCGGCTCACTGTCTCGGAGACATCGCATGAAGGGCGATACCAAGGTCATCGAGTACCTCAACAAGGTGCTCTACAACGAACTCACTGCGATCAACCAGTACTTTCTGCACGCCAAGATGCTGAAGAACTGGGGCCTGAAAGAACTGGCCGAGCATGAGTACAAGGAATCCATCGACGAGATGAAGCATGCGGACAAGCTGTCCGACCGCATCCTGTTTCTCGAAGGACTGCCGAATTTTCAGGCGCTGGGCAAGCTGCGTATCGGCGAGAACCCCACCGAGATGTTCCGCTGCGATCTGGCGCTGGAGCGCGAGGCGGTTGCCGTGCTGCGCGAGGCCGTGGCCTATGCGGAGACCGTCAACGACTACGTGAGCCGTCAGCTGCTGGTGGACATCCTGGAGTCGGAAGAAGAGCACATCGACTGGCTGGAAACGCAGCTGGATCTGGTAGCGCGCATCGGCGAGCCGAATTACCTGTTGACCAAGCTGGACGATTGAGGGCCGCCGATCGAACTGCTGCGCAGCCGTCAGGCGGGCGCGTTCGGTGCTGGAATCGGCATGTACCACTCGCACGCTTCGGCGCTTGCGTGTCGTCCGCACCCGCCTGACGGCCGCTCGCTACGTCTTGTCAGCTGCTCCTAGCGGGCGGCGCGGGTCTTGGTCTGCAGGCGCGCGACCTGGCCGAGCAGTGCCAGGCGGGCGCGTGCGTATTCGGCGATGACCAACGCCACCATCACCGAGGGGCGTTCGATGGTGCCGGTACGCGCGGCCAGTTCGATCCGGCGCGCGGCATTGGCCAGCGCCTGGGCGCCGACGTTGGCGCTAGAGGATTTGAGCGTATGCGCCAGATCGCGCAGCTGCATGCTGTCGCGGTTGGCGGCAGCGGTTTCCAGTTGTTCGATGATGCCTGGCGCATCTTCCAGGAACAGCTGCAGGATGGTGATGGTGTCCGTGCCCGCCACCTCGTACAGCTCATCGAGCACGCTGTTGTCCAGGATCGGCAGGGCGCGCGCATGCGCGGTGCTGCTGGTGCTTTCGGGGTCGACTGCGGCTGGGCTGCCAGTGGTCGGACCAGGCAGCAGCGGCTGGCGCGGCAGCCAGCGTTGCAAGCAGGCGTCGAGCTGCTCGCGGGCGACCGGTTTGGACAGGTAGTCGTCCATGCCGGCGGCCAGGCAGCGTTCGCGATCGCCGGCCATGGCGTTGGCGGTCATCGCAACGATCGGGATCGGGCGGCCGCCGCTTTCGGTTTCCATCGCGCGCCAGCGGCGGGTGGCGGCATAGCCGTCCAGCACCGGCATCTGGCAATCCATGAAGACCATGTCGTAGCGGGTGGACTCCATGCTGCTCAGCGCGAATTCGCCATCGGTGGCAGTGTCGGCGTCGAAGCCGAGCACGGCCAACAGCTTCTGCGCGACCAGCAGGTTCACCGGGTTGTCTTCCACCAGCAGGATGCGCACTTCGCGCGGATTGGCCTGCGCCGGCGCCATCGGCTCGGGAATCATCGCCGCAGCCAGCGTGGCCGCGTGGGCCGGCTTGGGATCGGGTGGCAGCACCAGCGAGCGCAGGGTTTCATCCGGGCTCTGGCGTGATACCAGGGTGGCGTTGTCCTGCAGCTCGGCAGGCACCGGCTCGTCGCCATACAGCCAGATCAGGTGCGAGCCGCTGAGGTCGTCCGGGCGGGCAAGCGCGCGATGCACGGCGCGCGCGCTGTAGCGCAGCGTGTCGTGGTCGGCGATGACGCAGCGGAAGCCTTCGCTGTCGCTGTGGCGACGCACCCGCTCCAGCGCTTCCTGGGTGGTTTCCATCAGCACGTGCGACACGCCCCAGCTGTCGAGCAGGCGCTTGAGGCGTTGCGACAGGCGTATGTCGGAACTGATCACCAGCACCCGGGCGGTATCTGCGCCGGTGTTGTGCTGCAGGTCGCCGATGACCTTGAGCAGCGGAATCTCGAACCAGAACGTGGCGCCGCGCCCGGGCTCGGACTCCACGCCGATGCGGCCGCCCATCAGATCGATGATGCGTTTGCAGATCGCCAGTCCCAGCCCGGTGCCGCCGTACAGGCGCGTGGTGGAGGCGTCGGCCTGTGCGAAGGAGCGGAACAGGCGCGCCTGCTGATCCGGGGCGATGCCGATGCCGGTGTCGCGCACCTGGAAGCGCAGCAGATGCTGGGCGCGGGTCTCGCCCAGGCGACGCAGCTGGATGTCGACGCTGCCGCGTTCGGTGAACTTGATCGCATTGCCGATCAGGTTGCCCAGCACCTGGCGCAGGCGGATCGGGTCGCCGCGCACCAGCAGGCGCACCGACGGCTCGATATCCAGCCCCAGGCGCAGTTGCTTGCCTTCGGCGGTGCGCTGCAACAGCTGCACGACGCCGCCGAGCAACTCGCGCAGATTGAAGGTGGTGATCTCCAGTTCGAGCTTGTTGGCTTCGAGTTTGGAGTAGTCGAGGATGTCGTCGACGATACGCAGCAGCTGCAGTGAGCTACCGGTGGCGGTCTGCAGCATGTCGCGCTGGTCCAGGCTGAGCTGACCGCGCGAGATCAGGTCCAGCATCGGAATGATGCCGTTGAGCGGGGTGCGGATCTCGTGGCTCATGGTAGCCAGGAATTCACCCTTGGCCAGCGTGGCGGCCTCCGCGGCCTGCTTGGCGCGCACCAGTTCCTGCTCGAGCTCGCCGTGGCGCTGCAGTTCCTGCTGCAGGCGCTCACAGGCGACGTCGGCGTCCTCCAGACGTCGCGACAGGGCGTGCTGCGCGCGCGCACTGCGGTAGGCCCCAGCCGCGGTGCATAGACCGAACACCACTGCCAGCGCTGCAGAGACCGCCGTCACTGCGCGCCACGGTCCGTCGATGGCCCACCACTGCAGGCCCGCTCCCAGCGCTGCAACCAGCGCGGTCAGCGTGGCCAGACTGCTGCAGGCGCGAAGGCCTCCTGCCTGCGCTGTCACTCAGAGCACCGCGTTTGTGAAGTCGAAGTCCAGCTCCTTGCCCACCGTCTGCACCAGGTTGCCCTGGATGAAGTCCACGCCGCTCATCCACATCGCCGCGGCCGCCTGCGGATCTTCGATGCGTTGGCCAATGATCAACAGGCCGCGCTGATGGGCGATATCGATCACGCCGCGCAGTTCATCGCGGACTGCAGCGTTGCCATGGGCATCGGCGAAACGGTTGGCCATGCGCACGAAGCTCAGCGGCAACTGGCTCAGCAGCGCATTGGCCTCGTCGCCGGGCTCGAACTGGCTCAGGCAGAACTGCACGCCGGCCGGCATCAATTTGGCGCAGAACTGCTGCACGGTGACTGCGTGGATCAGGGCATCGTCCAGGCGCAGGTCGACGATCAGCGATTGTCCGGCCACGCCGCGTTCGACCAGCGCCTTGAGCAACCAGTCGGCGAAGGCATCGCGCGCCAGCGTGCGCGGCGACTGCGACACGAACAGGCGCAGCGGCGGATGGGCATGCTGGTACAGATGCAGCAGGCCGAGCGCGTGGTCCATGACCTGCTGGTCGAGATCGGCGATGCGTCCGGCCGCTTCGGCGGCAGGAATCACCTGGCCGGCCGACAGCAGCGTGCCGTCGGCCTGGCGCAACCGCAGCAGCACCTGGTACTGCGCAGTGTCGCCGCCGGCCACCGCCACGATCGGTTGATACGCCAGTTCCAGCTGGCCTTCGACCAGGCGCAGTTGCTCCTGTTGTTCGGCCTGGCTGGGGGCCAGATAGGCCTGCACACCGTCGCTGCGCAGGCGGGCCTGCAGCGCGGTGCGCTCGACCGCTTCCAGCGCGCTGCCGGTGTCGTCGAAGCCGAGGCTCAACGGTGCCACGCCGATGGCGCAGCGCACGTGGACCGATTCTTCTTCGCGCACCGGGAAGGCGTTGGCTGACAGCCGCTGGCGGATTTCCAGCGCGTGCTGTTCCAGGCTGGATTCGGGCATGTCCGCGCCCAGCAGCAGGAAGCTGTTGTCGTTCAGGCGCGCCAGCGGATACGGGTGCCCGGCACTGGCCAGGCGATGCCCGGCCTGGGTCATCAGGCGCTCGTAGGCGGCATAGCCGTAGCGCTCCCGCAGGCCGAGCGCGCTGGCGATTTCGATGAAGAACAGGCCACCGGCCTGCTTGCGCGCCAGCGCATCGGCCAGCAGTTCCATCACATGACCGCGCGTCGGCAAGCCGGTCTCCGGATTGCTGCGCACGCTGACCTGTTCGCCGGCCTGCTGCAGCGCCTGTTGGCGTGCGCGACGGATGCGGTTGGACACCGCGGCGATCAGGTGACGTGGGCGGATCGGCTTGGTCAGGAAATCGTCGGCGCCGCTGTCGAGCACTTCGAATTGACGTTCCGGATCCGGGTCGCCGGTCAAGAACACGATCGGCAGCAACTGCTGGCCCGGTTGCTGGCGGATCAGGGTGGTCAGGCGGATGCCGTCCAGCTCGGGCATATGCAGGTCCATCAGGATCAGATCCGGGTGGTAGTCCTGGATCGCCTGCGGCACGCTGGCGGCGGTCATTTCCACCTGCGCATGCATGCCGGCGCCGTGCAGCACGCTCTGCGCAAACAGCGCCTGCGAGCGATCGTCCTCGACGATCAGCACGCGGTACGGCGCATCGGCGGCGACGTTGTCACCGCCGTCGCGCGCCGCCGCGCCAGTCGAGTGGGCGGTGCTGCCTGTTGCGACGGCCTGCGCTGCCAGCGGAACGATCGATGCGTGGGCGACAGCCAACGCAGGTGCCGGAATGATGGCCGCGCTCACCGGCTCGGCATCGTTGGACGTCACCGCGGCCTCGTCGGCCCAGCGGCGCCAGTAGTCCGCCGGCGGCGTCTCGGCGCGCAATGGACGATTACGCGTGGCAGTGTCGTCACGGGTGAAAGGAACCGGATCTCGGGCGGCCATCGATACTCCCTGCAGTCGCGATGATTATGCGATGAACTTCACGATAGCGGGGAGCGACGTGCAGCCGGCGTGGTGGTAGAGCGCATCGGTGCGACCAGCCGGCGCATGCCCCGCCATAGCCATCGCCACACCCACCACACCACCAGCGTGGCCAGCACGCTGGAACCCACCGCAACACCGAGTGCCAGCCACGGGTGCGCCAATGCCAGCGCCAGCGCGGCGGTGGCGATGGTGTCTTCTGCCAACGAGGCGACCCAGTTGCTGGCCGGTTCCGGCGAGGTGTTGAGCAAGGCGCGGGTGCCGGCTTTGAGGGTATGGCTGGTCAGCGCCACACCGGCGCCGGCGGCCAGCACGCCCGTGCTTAGGTCACCGTCCGGCGACAGCGTGGCCGCGGCCAGGAAGGCGCCGGCCGGGACGCGTGCCAGGGTCTGCAGCAGATCCCAGCCCGAATCCACGCCGGGGATCTTGTCGGCGAAGAATTCGGCCACCGCCAGTGCACCGGACGTGCCCAGCACCCACCACGACTGTGCCGGGTGCAAGGCGGGGGGCAGCTCGATCCAGCCGAGCAGGCCGGCCAGGCCGACACCGAACACGGTCAGATAGACACGGATGCCGGCCAGCCAAGCCAGCAGGATGCCGATCACGAACAGATGTGCTTCGCTCATGGCGTTGCTTCCTGCGAACAATACGGAACTATCGGATAACCGCCGGTCCAGCGCCAGCGCGACGGTTGCCGACGCTCTGGCACACTACGCCGCCCATGACTGCGCCGGCCCGTCCGGACCCGATGCCCATGCGACCAGCAGCACGCGTTCAGATCGTCCAACGTGACGCCGGGGGGGGCCGTTTCAGCGGCCGCTGGCTGTGGCTGGTGATCGCGCTGGCGTGGCTGGCATCGTTGGGCGGGGCGTGGTGGATGGCCAGCCGCACTGCGGCGCCGCGTCTGGTCGAGGCCGAGGCTGCGCTGCAGCGGGCGCAGCGCAGCCAGGCCCAGCAGCGTCGGCAGATCGCGCAGTTGCAGCAGCGCCAGGTCAACCTGGCGATGTCCGACAAGATCAGCCGCGCCGCCAATACCGAGGTGCAGGCTTCGCTGGCCGAGCGCGACGAGCAGATCGCCGCGCTGCGCGCGGATGTGGCGTTTTACGAGCGCCTAGTGGGCTCCACCGCGCAACGCAAGGGACTCAACGCGCACTCGGTGCAATTCACCGCCGAGGCCGGCGGCACCTGGAATTACAGCGTGGTGCTGACCCAGAACCTCAACCGCGGTGCGATCAGCCAGGGCCAGCTGCGCTTTGTGGTGGAGGGCGTGCGTGCCGGCAAACTGGTCACGGTGAGCTGGAACGAGCTGCACCAGAGGCCTGACGCGGCCGGGCAGCCGTACTCGTTCCGCTATTTCCAGCAATTGGACGGCAGTGTGATCCTGCCGAAGGAATTCACTCCGCAACGTGTCAAAATCCTCCTGAGCGGCGATGGGGCGCCGGTCACTCAGACATTCGACTGGAAAGTCGCCGGGAATGGCGCGGGGGAGTAGCTCATGTTCGGAAACAAATCCAACCGTGGTGCGCAGACCGTGGTCGACACCTTGATCGGGCCGCAGGTGGTCATCCGCGGCGACCTGATGTTCAGCGGCGGGCTGTATGTGGAAGGCCGCGTGATGGGCAAGGTGATTGCCGAAGACGGCGCCAGCGCCACCTTGACGGTGGCCGAGCAGGGCAGCATCGAGGGCGAGGTGCGCGCGCCGGTGGTGATCATCAACGGTCAGCTGACCGGCGATGTGCATGCTGCCGAGCGGGTCGAACTGGCCGCCAACGCGCGGGTGCAGGGCAATGTGCATTACCAGGTGGTGGAGATGAGCGCCGGCGCGCAGCTCACCGGCCGCCTGATCCATGCCGCCACCGCTGGCGCGACCGCCGCATTGCCGGCGCCGGAGGCCGGCTGTGCCGAGCCGGTCAAGGCCTTGCGGGCCGAAACTGCCGACGCCTAGGGCGTGGCCCCGGCTAAAGCGGGGCGCCGGATTTGGCAAGCAGCGCTTGAAGTGGGGTCGCCTGGCCCCCATGCTGAGGCCATGAGTACGCTCGTTTCGCTCCCTACCGCCGCCCCGGCTCCGGACTATCAGTCCATCGACCGGCCGCTGAACTTTTCCGTGGCTGCCGCCAGCAAGGTGCGCGAGCTGATCCAGGAAGAAGGCAATGCCGAGCTGGCCTTGCGTGTGTACATCCAGGGGGGAGGCTGTTCCGGCTTCCAGTACGGCTTCGAGTTCGACGAGAACCGTGCCGAGGACGACCTGGCCGTGGCCACCGACGGGGTGACGCTGCTGGTCGACCCGCTGAGCCTGCAGTACCTGATGGGCGCAGAAGTGGACTACACCGAAAGCCTGACCGGCGCGCAGTTCGTGATCCGCAATCCGAACGCCAAGACCACCTGTGGGTGCGGTAGCAGCTTCAGCGTCTGAATCGGTGCGTTTGCTGGCGCCTGGGTGTTCGTGTCTGATGGTGCAGTTGAGTCGCGGGCGAACTGCTGCCTTCTGCCGCGCAAAAGATCTCGCCCCGTCCTCACGCGAGTCGCCGCGCCCACTGCAGTCATCCACGAGAGAACGTCTCATCATGTCGCAGACCAGATCCGGACCGGTGTCGGGTCTGCCAGCCTTGCTTGGCATCGCCAGCGCAGTGCTTGCGCCAGCGCACAGGCCTCGCCTGCACGCGGCAGTTTGCTCGGCAGCCATTTTCTGACCAGTAGCCGCCGGGATGCGATGGCCGCATTGCTCATCTCCGAGCTGCAGGCCGGGCAGCCAGATGCAGCGCGCGTAGCGGAGTCACCTTTGCAATCATCGGCGTCGATGGCGAGCCGGCCCCTGCGTGCCGGCGAGGGCAGGGCTGTGCCGACGTCTGAACGCGTGCCGCCAGCCACGCCCGCATCCGCGGTGCGCTGCTTGCGGGCAATGCCGATTATCGGCAGGCTTGCGCCGATGTCAGAGTCTTCTTTTTCAACCTCCGGTTTTGCCTTCACCCATGCGCCGCTGGATCGTGGCGATCTGTTGCGTGACGATCCCGATGCGCTGGCGCGCCTGTGGTCGCAAGGCCGCGTGCTGCTGCTCGATGCCAAGGGCACTGCGCTGGCCGACGCGGATGGCCAACCGCTGCTGATGGACGGTGCCGCGCTTGGCGACGGGCCGGACGGGGCGATCTTTCTTGGGCTGCGCGATGACGTGGGCTGGTTCTGCCTGCCAGCCGATGTGCTGGGTGTGGAAGCGCCACAGCGCATCGACCTGCGTCAGGCCGCCGCCGACTGGCCGGCAGACATATCCACCGCGTTCGCCTACGCGCGCGCGATGCTGCACTGGCAGTCGCGCACGCGTTTCTGCGGCGTCTGCGGCGGGGCGATCGCGTTCGGCCGGGCCGGCTTCATCGCCCATTGCACGCACTGCCAGACCGAGCATTACCCACGCGTGGACCCGGCGATCATCGTGGCGGTCAGCGATGGCGCGCGCTTGCTGCTGGGGCGGCAGGCAAGCTGGGCGCCGGGGCGTTACTCGGTGATTGCCGGCTTCGTCGAACCCGGCGAGTCGCTGGAGCAGACCGTGGCGCGCGAGGTGTTCGAGGAAACCCGCGTGCGGGTACGGGACTGCCGCTATCTGGGCGCGCAACCGTGGCCGTTTCCGGGCGCGTTGATGCTGGGCTTCACCGCGCGCGCTGCGGCAAGCGAAGTGCCGCAGGTCACCGGTGAGCTGGAAGACGCACGCTGGTTCAGCCATGCCGAAGTCACTGCAGCACTGGCCGGCGAAGGCGAGATCGGGCTGCCGCCGCGCATTTCCATCGCGCGGGCGCTGATCGAGCATTGGCATCGCGTCCATGGCTGAGCCGGGGCGAGCGCTGCAGCGCGGGCAGACCAGGTGCGCATGCATCGGCTCGGCTAGACTCGGCTGAGGAGGCCCACCCATGTTCACCACCCTGGTTGCTGTCGTCGTCGCACTTGCGCTGGGCCACCTGGCGCCCGCCCAGGTGGCGCGGCTGCGGCGTTTCGAATGGTTCGGCCAGTGGCTGCGCCGGCTGGACGGCCATGCCGCCGGGCGCGGTGCGTGGCAGGGGCGCTATGGCGTCGCGCTGGCGCTGTTGCCGGCCTTGCTGGTGGTATTGCTGCTGCAATGGCTGCTGGACGATGTCTGGCGCGGCTTCTTGGCCTTGCTGTTCGGCGTGGCGGTGCTGGCCTGGACCTGGGGGCCGCGCGATCTGGACCGCGATGTGGAAGCGGTGATCGACGCCGACGAACCGGGCGCGCGCCGCGATGCGATCGCGCAATTGCAGGCGGCCGGCGGCAGCGTGCACGAGGATGCGCCGTCGCTGGTGGAAGCGGTGGTGGTCAACGGCCTGCGGCGCTGGTTCGCGGTGCTGTGGTGGTTTTTGCTGCTGGGGCCGTTCGGCGCGGTGCTGTATCGGCTCACGGCATTGGCGGTGGAGAGCCCGCTGTCGGTACTGCAGCCGCCGCGCAACCTGGCCGGCGCGCGCTGGTTGCTGGCCGCGCTGGAATGGCCGGTGGCGCAGTTGATCACGGTGTCGATGGCGCTGGTGGGCAATTTCGACACGGTGTTCCGCGCCTGGCGGCAGGCGCATGGCAACCGCTGGTCGCTGGAGCCGCATTTTCTCGGTGCGGTGGCGCGTGCCAGCGTCAGCGCCGAGCTGCGCGAGGAAGCCCACGACTACACCGATTCGGGGCTGGTGCCGGTGTGGCGCCGCCTGCCGGAGGTGCGCGATGCGATGAGTCTGGTCTGGCGCGTGCTGCTGCTGTGGATGGTGGTGCTGGCGTTGCTGGTGATTGCCGGGTGGGTGCGGTAACACCACGATGCGTGGTGCGTCGCCGCGCGTAGGAATAGCACCGCGGCAAGCGGCTGTTCGCGGCTAACCCGGCGCCAGCAAGGTAAATGGGTACCACGGCAAGTTCCTGGCGATCCAATACGTAGGCAACGCCCACAACCAGAACTTGGGTTCGGACATCACCGCCACCACCGGTGCAAACCAGCGTGCGCGCCAGCCGGCTTTCCAGGCGATCAGGCCGGGCAAGGTGAACAGGCCGAGCACGGCGGCCGGGTTCATGGCGAAGGCGCCGGGCAGATCGAAGTGCACCAGCGCATACAGCGCGCGGGTCATGCCGCAACCGGGGCAGTAGCAACCGGTCACGGCACGGAATACGCAGGGCGGGAACGGGCTGTTGCTCGCGTTTGGATCGAAGCGATACAGCAAGCTCACGCCGAAGGCGGCCACGCTGGTGGCCGCCCCCAGTCCAAGCCAATGGCGTGGACGCAGTTCCATTACTGCATGTGCTGCAACTGCTGCATGTAGTCCATGTAGCCCTGCATGCCGCCGGTGGCGACCATGCCGATATTGATCAGCAGGCCAATGACGGCCAACACGCTGGTCACGATGCACCAGGTCTTGGCGGTGTTGGAGGCGCGCCGTGCGCCGTCGATGTCGCCCTGGTTGAGCAGGCCGTTGACCTTGCTGGAGAACACGATCGCCACGATGCCGCTGATCAGGGCCGGGCAGCACAGGCAGAAGCCGAGCACGGTGGAGACGATCGCCCAGATCAGGTGATTGGGAACCGGGCCGGGTGCGGCGCTGGACGAGGGATGGATCGGCGGTGGGATGGCACTCATGGTGAAGCTCCTTGGGTGGTAAACGACTGCGAACTGATGGGTGAGTGGGAGAATTATCGGGTGCGTGCCGCAGCAAGAGCGACAGTCGAAGGGGTGCGCAGACAACGGCCGCACGCCCCTGACGAGGCGATGGCTGGCCGCTGGAATGAGCGGCAGCTGCCGATCACGGCAGACGCCTCAGGCGCGATGATGTTGAGCACGACTTCCCCCGGTACGATCTGTCGCGTTCGTTAGACGAACGCGGCGGCAAAACGTGTGATGGCGCACAGGCTACTCGCGGCGCGCGACGGACGCAAAGCCTGCGCCCGCCGGGCTCAGGGGTGATCCTGACGCAGCGCCCGCACTTGCTGTTCGAGCAGCGCGGCGGTCGCCGCGTTGCCGGGCACCGCCGCAGCTGCGGCCACGTCGATCTGCGCGCGCATCCGGCGCGGCACGCGCATGCGGCCCAGGCGGGTGTCGCGGCGGCTCCACATGCTCGACCACATGCCGCGCAGCGCCATCGGAATCACCGGTACCTGGCGGCGTTGCAGGATCTTCTCCACGCCCGATTTGAACGGCGCGATCTCGCCATCCCTGGTCAATGCGCCCTCGGGGAAGATGCACACCAGCTCGCCGTCGGCCAGCGCCGCATCGATGCGGTCGAAGGCCTGCTGCATCAGCGCGGGGTCTTCGCGCGCGCCGGCGATCGGGATCGCCTTGGCGGTGCGGAAGATCCAGCGCATCACCGGGATGCGGAAGATCTTGTAGTACATGACAAAGCGCACCGGGCGCGGAATCACCGCCGACAGGATCAGCGCGTCCATGTAGCTGACGTGGTTGCAGACCAGCAGCGCGGCGCCCTCGTCGGGCACGTGGCGGTCGATGTCGCGCGCGCGCAGCCGGTACAGCACGCTCACCAGCACCCAGCTGAGAAAGCGCATCAGGAACTCGGGCACCAGGGTGAAGATCCACAGCGCCACCAGCGTATTGGCCAGCGCCAGGGCCAGGAATACCTGCGGAATGCTCAGGCCCGGCAACGGAATGCGCACGCCGAACAGCACCAGCTGCGGCAACTGCAGCGCGATGCCGATGATGGCGGCGGTGACGATGAACAACGAATTCTGGATGTTGAGCCCGGCGATCACGCGCGAGAGTTCGGCCTTGGGCGTGCGGCTCTGGATCAAGGCGAACAACGGCACCACGAACAAACCGGTGAACAGGCCGATGCCGACCAGATCCACGATCAATCGCACGCTGCCGGCCTGCTGCACGAACTGGCCGATCGACAGAGCGGTGGCAGGCGCGGCACCGGGGCGGGCGAAGTACAGGTCCAGCAGAAATGCGCTGATGCCGAACGCGCCCAGCGGCACCAGGCCGATTTCCACGGTGCGCCCGGACAGCCGCTCGCACAGCAGCGAACCCACACCGGTGCCGATCGAAAACAGCGCCAGCGCGAACACGTACAGATCCTGCTGGCCGCCGAGATTGACCTGCGCGTAGGTGGGCAACTGCGCGGTCAGCACGGTGCCGACGAACCAGAACCACGACACCCCGAGCACGGCGTTGCGCACTGCCGGCGTACGCCGGGTCAGGCGCATGATGGCGCGCGATTCGGGGATGGGGTTCCAGTTGATCGTCAGCTCGGGCGCGCCGGCATCGACCCTGGGCACCAGCCGCGCGACCAGGTTGCCGGTGACGGCAATCGCGATCACCGCGGTGGCCGCGGCGATCGGCCCATGGCTGCCGGCGATCTGGAAGATCAGCCCACCGAAGATCATGCCGCACAGGATCGAGATCGAGGTGCCCATCTCGACCAGGCCGTTGCCGCCGGTGAGTTCCTCCGGTTTCAGCACCGAGGGCAGGATCGAATATTTCACCGGCCCGAACAGCGTGGACTGCAGGCCGGTGCAGAACAGCGCGATGAGCAGGATCGCCATGTTCTCGGTGACAAACCCCACCGCCGCCAGCGACATGATCGCGATCTCCATCGTGGTGGTGATCACGATGAGTTTCTGCTTCTCCAGCTTCTCGGCGATCTGCCCGGCCAGCGCGGAGAACAGGAAGTACGGCAGGATGAACAGTGCCGGCGCCAGATTGGTGTACAGCGTGCGCTGCGCCGCATCGATGCCCAGGTAGAACAGCAGGCCGATGATGGCCTGCCGATAGACGTTGTCGTTGAATGCGCCCAACGCCTGCACGGCGAAGAACGGCAAGAAGCGGCGCTGCCTGAGCAGGGCGAACTGACTGTGACCGGACATGCAGTTTCCTTTGCGAACGCGCGCAGCCTAGCAGGCTTCCGCAGCGCCCTGGTGCGTGGGCCAGGCGCGCTTGGAAGATGCCGCGTCACCGCCCACACTGCGCCCCTTCTTTCAACAGGCTCCTGCCATGAGTGTGCAAACCGCTCCCTATCCGCCCCTGCCCCGACGGCTGGTCGTGTTGATGGCCGCCGCCACCGGGCTGGCGGTGGCGAGCAACTACTACGCGCAGCCCTTGCTGGAGACGCTGGCGCAGGCGTTCGGGATCCAGGTGCGCAGTGCCGGGGCGGTGGTGACCGCCGCGCAGCTGGCCTACGCGGCGGGGCTGCTGTTGCTGGTGCCGCTGGGCGACCGGCTGGAGCGGCGCGGGCTGATCGTCGGCCTGTTCGTGCTCAGTGCGCTGGGCCTGCTGGTGAGCGCCGCCTCGCACAGCTTCGGCATGTTGCTGGCCGGCACGATCCTCACCGGTGCCAGCTCGGTGGCGGCGCAGATCCTGGTGCCGTTTGCCGCGACCCTGGCCGCCCCGCACGAGCGCGGGCGGGTGATCGGCACGGTGATGAGCGGCCTGTTGCTGGGCATCCTGCTGGCGCGCACCGCGGCCGGGGTGCTGGCCGGCGTTGGCGGCTGGCATACGGTGTACTGGATCGCCTCCGGCCTGTTGGTGGTCACCGCCTGGCTGCTGTGGCGCGGGCTGCCGCGGCACCCGGGTAATGCGCAGCTGGCGTATCCGCAGCTGGTGGGCTCGGTGCTGACGCTGCTGCGCGACGATGCGGTGCTGCGCGCGCGCGCGGTGCTGGGCGGGCTGATCTTTGCCGGCTTCAGCATGTTCTGGACCACGCTGGCGTTCCTGTTGTCCGGGCCTGCGTATGGCTATGGCACGGCGGTGATCGGGCTGTTCGGCCTGATCGGTGCGGCCGGCGCGCTGGCGGCCAACCGCTCCGGTCACTGGTCCGATCACGGCCATGGCGACCGCGTCAGCTGGGGCGGGCTGGGGATGCTGCTGCTGTCGTGGGGCTTGCTGGCGTTTGCGCCGCAGTCGATCGCGCTGCTGATCGTCGGCGTGCTGCTGCTGGATATCGCGGTGCAAGGGGTGCATATCGCCAACCAGAGCGTGATCTACCAGCGCAACCCGAATGCACGCAATCGCATCACCTCGGCCTACATCACCTGCTACTTCATCGGCGGTGCGGTGGGGTCCACGCTGGGCACGGCGGCCTATGCGCAGGCCGGCTGGAACGGCGTGGTGATCGGTGGGGCGGTGCTGGCGGTGGCGGCGCTGGGCTGGGTGGGGCTGAGCGTGGCGCGCAAGCACTGGAAGTAGGCGCGGCTGCCGGAACGACGCCATGGCGATCGGATGCAGGTGGGACCTGCGCGCGCATCGGAGGGTTCGGCTTCGTCGCTGATGTGGATGCGGCAGTGACTGCGCGGCGCATACGCGCACCGCCGCCGCCGCCGACGCACTAGGCCTTGCTGGTTGCCAGGCGCGCTGCGCCCTCTGCCGGCGCGGTGGTGACCGCCAGGGCAGCGGCACGCAGTTTGGGCAGCAGCCGCAGGGTCAGTGCCAGCTGGTCGCGTACCAGGCGCTGCTTGGGCGGCAACTGCACGGCGTGTTGCTCCAGCGCTTCGGCGGTGGCGATTTCTTCGCTTTCGTCGTGCGCCGGCAGCGGCTGGCGTTCGCGCAAGGCGGTGGCGATTTCGCCCAGCGCGTGTTGAAGATAGTCGCCGGCCTGCGCGATGGCGGGGTCGTGTTCGCCATCGAGTGCGGCGCGGTGCGCGCCGAGCGCAGACAGATAGCCGAGCAGGGTGTTGGACAGCGCCAGGAAGCGGAAGCCCGCATCCAGGTTGCGCCGATAGCGGCCCGGTTCGCGCAGCATGTTGGACAACGCCACCGACAAGGCGGCATCGGCGTTGTGCATGTCGCGGCGTGCGATGCGGTAGGGCAGGTCGTCGCGCATGCCGCTGGCGTATTGCTCCAGCACCTGGGCCAGATAGCGCGCGCAGCTGGCCAGCACCGTGGCCATCACCTGGTTGAGGCGGCGGCCCTGCCAATCCGGCAGGATCAGGAACGAGGCCGCCGCGGCGATCGCGCAACCGATCAGCGTGTCGATCAGGCGCGGCCAGATCAGCACGAAGCCATCGCCGAGCAGGTTGAAGCAGAACAGCGCCATCACGGTGATGCCGGCGGTGGCCAGCATGTAGCGATCGGTGCGGGCGATGAAGAAGATCAGCGCGGCGGCCAGCGCCAACAGCAGCTGCACCTCGGTGCCGGGGAACAGCTGCATCAGCGCCCAGGTGGCGACCAGGCCGATCAGGGTGCCGGCGATGCGCTGCACCAGCCGCAGGCGGGTGGCGCCGTAATTGGGCCGGCACACGAAGGCGGTGGTGAGCAGGATCCAGTAGCCGTTGTCGGCATGGATGGACTGCATGATGGCGTAGCCGACCACCAGTGCGATGGCCATGCGCAGGCCGTGGCGGAACAGCACCGAGCCGGGCGTGAGTTGCTGCATCAGACGCGCGGCCATTTCGCGCAAGGTGTGCGGCGCCGAGTCGCGCAGGCGGGTGTCGAGGTTGTCGCTGGTGGAGTCCGATTGCGCCGCTTCCGACAGCTTGCGTTCGATGCTCTGCAGGTTGGTCACCAGCAATTCCAGCGCACCGAGCAGGCGCGCCAGTGCGGGATCGGCACGCGCGTGCAGGTAGTCCAGCGATTGCCGCAGGTCTTCGGTGGCCAGGCGGCTGTTGTCGCCGTAATCGAACGGATGGCGCAGGCGGATCGCCTCGCCCAACGCGGCGCAGGCCTTGCCTTGCAGCGCGAGCAGGCGCTGGCAGCGGTACAGCACGTCGCTGTGGAAGAACGCCTCGGTCAGCGCTTCGTAGGGATAGTGCGAGGAACTGGCGCGCTCGTGGAATTCCTGCGCCATGTAGTACAGGCGGAAATACAGGCCCGATTGCACGCCCGGCCGCCCCGACCGGCCGAAGCGGCTCATGATCGCGGTCTTGGCGGCGTTGAGCGCGCCAACCACCCTGGCGTTCTGCTCGGCCAACGCCAGCCGGCGCGCATGCAGGTCGCTCTGCCGCACCGGTTCGAACAGATCGGCCTTGAGCTTGAGATAACGGCCCAGCTCGAAGAACAGCCGCGACAGCCGCTCGCGCACCGGGCGATTGGCGAACAGCAGGGTCCACAGGATCGACAGCACGCCGTACCAGGTGGCGCCGATCAGCAGCAGTGCCGCGCCGTGCCAGGCGATCGACGGATCGTGGCTGCCGTGCTGGTCCATGCCGATCATGGCGTAGATCGACAAGGCCACAGTGGCCTGCGCGATCGAGGCGTAACGCTCGCCCAGCGCGCCGAGCAGGGTCAGCGAGAAGGTCGCCGCCGCCATGCCGGTCACGAATGCCAGCGGATACGGGAACAGCAGCACCACCGACGCCGCAGCAGCGGCGAAACACAGCAGCGACAGCAGCACCGACTTGATGCGGCCCAGCCAGTTGTCGTCGGTCTCGGCGATGGCGCTGGCGATCGCGCCCAGGAACAGTGCCGGTACCGCAGTGAGTTGCTGCCAATGCCAGCACACCCCCATCGCCACCGCCAGCGCGATGAACACGCGCAGGCCATAGCTGGCCTTTTCATGGGCCCACAGGCGGCTAAGGCGGGTTTCGAAGGAGGAAGTGGCCACAGTCTCTGCAAGGCAAGGTGCCCGGGCATTATTGCCGCAGGCACGCGCCATCCGGGTGGAGGGCGGCTAGTTCTTTGTCAGTAGCCGCGCGGTGCCAGCTGCCGGAGCAAGCCGCTCAGGCCTGTGCGTCCTGCTCGCGGGCGATCGCGCGCCAGCCGATATCGCTGCGCTGGAACGCGCTGGCCCAGTGGATTGGCTGAAGGCCGGCATAGGCGTTGCGCTGCGCCTCCAGCACGCTGTCGCCCAGCGCGGCAACGCACAGCACGCGGCCACCGGCGCTGACGACCTCGCCATTTGCATTCAATGCGGTGCCGGCATGGAAGACCTTGGCGGTGGCAGGCACCGCGTCCAGGCCGCTGATGACCTCGCCGGTGATCGGGGATTCGGGATACGGTTTGGCGGCGATGACCACGCCCAGCGACGGACGCGGATCCCACTGCGCCTGCGCGGTGTCGAGCTTGCCGTCGATGGCCGCTTCCAGCAGATCCACCAGGTCCGACTGCAGGCGCAGCATCACCGGTTGGGTTTCCGGGTCGCCGAAGCGCACGTTGAACTCGATCACCTTGGGCGCACCGTGCGCATCGATCATCAACCCGGCGTACAGGAAACCGGTGAACGGCACGCCGTCGGCGATCATGCCTTGCACGGTCGGCTCGACCACCTCGCGCATCACCCGCGCGTGCACCTCGGGCGTGACCACCGGGGCCGGCGAGTACGCGCCCATGCCGCCGGTATTGGGGCCGGTGTCGCCATCGCCGACGCGCTTGTGGTCCTGGCTGGTGGCCATCGGCAAGGCGTGGGTGCCGTCGACCATCGAGATGAAGCTGGCTTCTTCGCCATCGAGGAATTCCTCGATCACCACGCGCGCGCCGGCATCGCCGAACGCATTGCCCGAGAGCATGTCGCGCACCGCGTCTTCGGCCTCGCCCAGCGTCATCGCCACGATCACGCCCTTGCCGGCGGCCAGGCCATCGGCCTTGACCACGATCGGCGCGCCCCCGCTTTCAACAGACTTGCTGCGCACGTAGGCCAGCGCTGCGTCCACCTCGGTATGCACCGCGTAATACGCGGTGGGGATGCCATGACGCGCCAGAAAATCCTTGGCGAAGGCCTTGCTGCCTTCCAGCTGCGCGGCCTTGGCGGTGGGCCCGAAGATGCGCAGGCCCAGCGCATGGAAACGGTCGACCACGCCCAGCACCAGCGGCACTTCCGGGCCGACCACGGTCAGCGCCACGGCTTCGCGCTGCGCCAGCGCGAGCAGGCCGTCCAGGTCGTCGACCTTGATCGCCACATTGCGGCACTTGGTTTCGGTCGCGGTGCCGGCATTGCCGGGTGCCACCAGCACCTCGCTCACGCGCGCGGACTGCGCGATCTTCCAGGCCAGGGCATGTTCACGGCCGCCGGAGCCGATGACGAGGATTTTCATGTGAGTGCCGAGATTGGGGAATGGGGAATAGGGAATGGGGAATAGAAAAGTCTTTGCTCGTGCAGGCCGTACGATGTGGAATGGCATCTAGGGAGCCGCTCTTGCGATTCCCTATTCCCCAATCCCCATTCCCGGCACGTCAGTGCCGGAAATGCCGCACGCCGGTGAACACCATCGCGATGCCGTGTTCGTCGGCAGCGGCGATCACTTCGCCATCGCGCATCGAGCCGCCGGGCTGGATCACCGCCTTGATGCCGGCCGCAGCGGCGGCATCGATGCCGTCGCGGAACGGGAAGAACGCATCCGACGCCATCACCGAGCCGGCCACGGTGAGCTTTGCCTCTTCGGCCTTGAGCGCGGCGATCTTGGCGCTGACCACGCGGCTCATCTGCCCGGCGCCCACACCGATGGTGCGGTGGTCCTTGGCGTAGACAATCGCGTTGGATTTGACGTACTTGGCCACGCGCCAGGCGAACAGCAGATCGCCCAGCTCGGCCTCGCTGGGCGCGCGCTGGGTGACCACGCTCAGCTCGCCCAGCGACATGCCGCGGTTGTCGGACGACTGCATCAGCAGGCCCGAGCCGATCCGCTTGGTGTCGTAGTTGTTGAGGCCGTTGCCGTGCGGGATCTTGAGCACGCGCACGTTGGCTTTCTTGGTCGCATAGTCGAGCGCGCCCGGCGCGTAGTCCGGGGCGATCAGCACCTCGACGAACTGGCGATCCAGGATGGCTTTGGCAGTGGCTGCATCGAGGGTCGTGTTGAAGGCCAGGATGCCGCCGAAGGCGCTGGTCGGGTCGGTCGCATAGGCCAGCTCGTAGGCATCGCCGCAGGCCGCGCCCACCGCCACGCCGCAGGGGTTGGCGTGCTTGACGATCACGCAGGCCGGCGCGTCGAACTGGCGCACGCATTCCCACGCCGCATCGGCATCGGCCAGGTTGTTGTAGCTCAGTTCCTTGCCCTGCAACTGCTGGAAGGTGGCCAGCGTGCCCGGCACCGGATACAGGTCGCGGTAGAACGCGCCGGCCTGGTGCGGGTTCTCGCCGTAGCGCAGGTCCATCACCTTGACGAAGTTGGAATTGATCTGCGCCGGGAACGGGCTGCGCGTGGGCACGTTTTCGGTGCTGTCGGCCACCGCCGACAGATAGTTGCTGATCGCCGCGTCGTACTGCGCCACGCGGTTGAACGCGGCCACCGACAGCGCAAAGCGCCTGGCCGCCGAGAGCTGGCCGTCGTTGGCATCGAGTTCGGCCAGCAGCTCGGCGTACTGCGCCGGGTCGGTGGCCACCGCCACACGGGCGAAGTTCTTGGCCGCCGAGCGCAGCATCGCCGGGCCGCCGATGTCGATGTTTTCCACCGCATCGGCCAGCGTGCAGTCGGCCCTGGCGGTCACCGACTCGAACGGATACAGGTTCAGCACCAGCAGGTCGATCGGGACGATGCCGTGTTCGGCCATCACCGCCTCATCGATGCCGGCGCGGCCGAGCAGGCCGCCGTGCACCAGCGGGTGCAGGGTCTTGACGCGGCCGTCCATCATCTCCGGGAAACCGGTCAGCTCGGCAACGTCGGTGACCGCCAGGCCCGCCTCGCGGATCGCCTTGGCGGTGCCGCCGGTGGACAGCAGCGCGACGTTGCGCGCTGCCAGCGCGCGGGCCAGATCGATCAGGCCGGTCTTGTCGGAAACGGAGAGCAGGGCCCGGCGCACGGGCAGGAAATCGGAGGCCATCGGTGGGGGGAGGTCGTTGCGGGGCAGCCGATATTGTAGGCTGCGCCAGCGCTCGAATGGACTCAACACCCCGCAATGGCTTCGATCTATGCTCTGAAAGGACGCTTCCAGGCGCTGCTGCGGCCGATGGTGGGCGTGGCGTATCGTGGCGGCGTCACCGCCAACCAGGTGACGCTCACGGCCGCTGCGGTGTCGTTGGTGGTCGCCGCGGTGGTCTACCGCGGTGGCGCAAGCTGGCCGCTGCTGTATCTGCTGCTGCCGGCCTGGATGCTGCTGCGCATGGCGCTCAACGCGGTCGACGGCATGCTGGCGCGCGAGTTCGGCCAGCAATCGCGGCTGGGCGCCTACCTCAACGAACTGTGCGATGTGGTGGCCGATGCGGCGCTGTACGTGAGCCTGCTCGGCGTGCCCGGCGTCGATGCCACCGCGCTGTGGAGTTTTGCCTCCTTCGCCGCCTTGACCGAGTACGCCGGCGTGCTCGGCCTGATGGTCGGTGCCAGCCGCCGTTACGACGGGCCGATGGGCAAGAGCGACCGCGCCTTCGTCATCGGCGTGCTCGGGCTCGGCCTGGCGCTGGGCCTGCTCGGCGCGCGCGGTGTCACCTGGGCCGCCATTGCGCTGGGTCTTGCCTGCCTTGCCACGGTGTGGCGGCGCGTGCGCGCCGGTCTGGCCGAGGCGGCCACGCAGTAATTTCCCCCTTCTACTTTCAGGATGATGCGATGCGCACAGTCGTAGAGCGCGAGTTCGCCAGTTTCGATGGAACGCCATTGTTTTACCGGCATTGGCCGGTGGCCGATGCCGCTGGCGGCACGCCCAGGGCGGTGGTGCTGCTGCATCGCGGGCACGAGCATTCCGGCCGGGTGATGCATCTGGCCGAAGAACTGCAGCTGCCTGACGCCGCGTTGTTTGCCTGGGACGCGCGCGGCAACGGGCGCTCGCCCGGGGTGCGCGGCGATGCGCCCGGTTTCGAGGCGCTGGTGCGCGATCTGGACCGTTTCATCGCCCATATCGGCACCAGCCACGGCATCGCGGTGCAGGACATCGTGGTGATCGCGCAGAGCGTGGGCGCGGTGGTGGCCGCCACCTGGGTGCACGATTACGCCCCGCCGCTGCGCGCGCTGGTGCTGGCCTCGCCGGCGTTCAAGGTGAAGCTGTATGTGCCGTTCGCGCGCGCCGGACTGGCGTTGATGCAAGCGCTGCGCGGCAATTTCTTCGTCAACAGCTACGTCAAGCCGCAATGGCTCACCCATGATGCGCAGCGGGTGGAAAGCTATCGCAGCGATCCGCTGATCACCCGGCCGATCTCGGTGCGCGTGTTGCTGGGGCTGTATGCGGCCGCCGCGCGCGTGGTGGCCGATGCGCAGGCGATCACGGTGCCGACCCAGTTGTTGGTGTCCGGCTCGGATTTCGTGGTGCATCGCGGCCCGCAGGATCGGTTCTACGAGAACCTGCGCTCGCCGGTCAAGCAGCGGCACTGGTTGCCGGGGTTTTTCCACGACACCCTGGGCGAGCGTGACCGCGCCATCGCCATTGCGTCCATCCGCCAGTTCATCGAAGAACGCTTTGCACAAGCGCCGGTGCGCACCGACCTGCGCGATGCGCATCGCGCCGGGCCCAGCTTCGAGGAAGCCGAGCGGCTGGCCTGGCCGCCGCAACGCAACAGCGTGCAGAACCTGCGCTGGCGCGGCGTGCGCGCCGGGCTGCGGCTGGGCGGCAAGCTGTCCGACGGCATCGCGCTGGGTCTGCAGACCGGCTTCGATTCCGGCAGCACGCTCGACTACATCTATCGCAATCAGGCGCGTGGCCGCGGGCCGCTGGGGCGCATGATCGACCGCAACTATCTCAACGCGATCGGCTGGCGTGGCATCCGTATCCGCGGCATCCATCTGGGCGAGCTGCTGCGCGATGCGGCGGCGCGGCTGCGCGACGCCGGCATGCCCGTACGCGTGCTGGATGTGGCCGCCGGGCATGGCCGTTACGTGCTCGAGGCGCTAGGCAGCGGCGCGCAGCGCGCCGAGACGATCGTGCTGCGCGACTTCAGCCCGCTCAACGTGACCCAGGGCGCCGCGTTGATCCACCGCCTGGGCGCAGGCGATATCGCGCGCTTCGAGCAGGGCGATGCGTTCGATCCTGCGGCGCTGGCGGCGGTACGGCCGGCACCCACCCTGGCGGTGGTGTCGGGCCTGTACGAGCTGTTTGCCGACAACGACCAGGTGGCGCGTTCGCTGGCCGGCCTTGCTGCCGCAGTGCAGCCGGGCGGCTATCTGCTCTACACCGGGCAGCCCTGGCATCCGCAGCTGGAATTCATTGCGCGTGCGTTGACCAGCCACCGCGATGGCGTGGCCTGGGTGATGCGCCGGCGCAGTCAGCAGGAGATGGACGCATTGGTAGAGGCGGCGGGCTTTCGCAAGGTCGAGCAGCGCATCGATGCCTTCGGCATCTTCACCGTGTCGATGGCGCAGCGGATCGGCGCATGAGCGAGGCCGCGCGTCCGCTCGGCCGTGCCGCGCTGTGGCTGGCGTTGCTGGGGCCGTTGTTCTTCCTCAGTTACGGGCTGGCCAACACCCTGGCCGGGCGCGCGCCACAGCTGCCGTCGGTGGTGTTCGGCTGGGAGTACGGCCTGCCGTTCGTGCCGTGGACCATCGTGCCGTATTGGTCGATCGACCTGTTCTATGCGGCATCGTTCTTCGTCTGCCGTACCCGATGCGAACTGGATACGCATGCGCTGCGTCTGCTGAGCGCGCAGCTGATCTGCGTTGCCTGTTTCTTGCTGTGGCCATTGCGCTACAGCTTCGTGCGGCCGCAGACCGAGGGCATCTTCGGCTGGCTGTTTGCGGTGCTGCTGGGCTTCGACAAGCCGTTCAATCAGGCGCCGTCGCTGCACATCGTGTTGCTGGTGGTGTTGTGGGTGCGCTATGCCCGGCATCTTGGCCGCATGTGGCGCGTGCCGCTGCATGGCTGGTTCGCCTTGATCGGTGTTTCGGTGCTGACCACCTACCAGCATCATTTCCTGGATATCCCCACTGGTTTGGCCGCGGGCTGGTTGTGCGTATGGCTGTGGCCGGAGCGCATCGTCGCACCGTTCGCGCAGGCGCGACTGACGCGCGATGCGCGCCGCTGGCGCTTGGCAGTGGCGTATCTGGCGGGCGCCCTCGTCAGCGCGGCGCTGGCGGTAGGGATGGGCGGCGCCGGGTTGTGGGCGCTGTGGCTAAGCCTGTCGCTGAGCCTGGTCGCGCTCAACTATGCAGCGCTGGGCCCGGCCGGATTTCAGAAACGCAGCGACGGGCGCCTGAGTCTGGCCGCGCGCTGGTTGTTCGCCCCGTACCTGCTGGCCGCATGGTGCAACTCGCGGCTGTGGACGCGTCGCGACCCGCTGCCGCGCATGGTCTGCGACGACGTATGGCTGGGGCGTATTCCGCTGCCTGCGCAGCGCACGGCATTTGCCGTGGTGGTGGACCTCAGCGCCGAGCTGTCGCTGCACGCGGCGCGCACGCACGACACGGTGATTCCGATGCTGGATCTGGTGGCACCGACGCCTGCCAGCCTGTGCGCAGCCGCACGCGCCATCGCGACCGCACGCGCTCAGGGCCCGGTGCTGGTGTGTTGCGCGCTGGGCTACTCGCGCAGCGCCGCCGGGGTCGCCACCTGGCTGATCCGCAGCGGACGCGCGCATGACGTGGACGCGGCCATTGCGCAGCTGCGCGCCGTGCGCGCGTCGATCGTGCTTGGGCAAGCCCATCGCGCGGCCATCCGGGCGGCATGCACCGGCGACGACGTGGCCGACTGGAGGCCGCGATGAACAACGCCCTCATGCGGCTGGCGACCATGCGCGCGGTGCTGCGCCAAGGCGCGCCGCTGGACCGGTGTTCACTGTTGCTGCTGGCCGCGGCCATCGTATTGCTGGGGGTTGCGCAGGCACCGCCGCTGATCCAGTTGAGCTATGCGCTCAGCATCGTGACCGGCTTGATCCAACGCTATTGGGCGTTGCGTGTGGGGCTGGACGTGGACCTGCTGGAAAGCGTGATCGCACATCTCGAGCGCCGTGGCGGCAGCGAGGAGGACGCTGCGCAACAGCTCGATGCGGCGCTGTACGCCGTTGGCCTGCTGGCGCGGTTGCCACCGGTACGCGACTGGTCGTCGCGCTGGGCCGGCATGCGCCGCCTGCTGCGTCGGCAGGTGCTGTGCCTGGCGGTGCAGGCACTGGCGCTGGGCGCGGCGCTGGCCCTGCGGGTACTGCGATGACGCACACGCATCGCGCCGGCCAGGGCGAGCCGATGCAGGCCACGCCAGCGCAGCCGGCGCTGTGGCAGCGATTGCAGGCTTGCCGTTTCGGTCGCAATGACAGCGCGTTGCCGGCGGTCGTGCAGCGCGTCGCCAGGCAGTCCCGCGGCCAGGTGTCGCAGGCGCAGCAGCTGGTGGGCGAGTCCCGGCAATGCTGCGTTCTTGCCTGCACCGACACGCACGATGGCACGCCCACGACGCATCCGCTGCGCCGTGGGCGGAGCTGTATCGAGTGGCGAGGGCCGATGTCCGCATGCTCGGGCTGCCCGCGGTGCGCCCGAGCCGCGCCAGGGGCCGATGGCACGCGGGCAGCGCATGCGCTGGCTGTCGCTGGGCACTGCGCTGGCCATGCCGGTGCAATGGATGGGCCACGCGCAGCGCGCGACGTGGAGGCTGGTCGGCGCACGGCGGTGTTGATCGCCGGTGCGCTGTTGACGGTGGGATTACGGTTGCGCACGCGCGTGCGCATAGTGGAGTGGACATGATTGCCCGTTTGATCGCGCGTGCCTGCAGTGGCGCCATCCGTACGCTGACCGGTGCGCGTGCGCTGTGGCGCGGCTGCGCGCCCTCCAACGAACGCCGCGTGTATTACGGCAACCACGCAAGCCACGGCGATTTCGTGCTGATCTGGTCGTCGTTGCCGGCCAGCCTGCGGCACCAGGTGCGCCCGGTGGCGGCGGCCGATTACTGGCAGCGCGATGGCCTGCGTCGCTATCTGATCCATGCGGTGTTCAACGGCGTGTTGATCGAGCGCGACCCGGCGCAGCGCACGCGCGACCCGATCGCCTGTCTGTGCGATGCGGTGGATGCAGGCGATTCGTTGATCCTGTTTCCCGAAGGCACGCGCAATCCCGACGAAGGCGTGCTGCCGTTCAAGAGCGGGCTGTATCACCTGGCACGGCAGCGCCCGGAACTGGAGTTCGTGCCGGTGTGGATCGACAACCTCAAGCGCGTGATGCCCAAGGGCAAATGGCTGCCGCTGCCGCTGTTGTGCACCACCACCTTCGGCGTGCCGCTGCGGCTGGCGGCTGACGAAGACAGGCACGCGTTTCTGGCCCGTGCGCGTGAGGCGCTGCTGGCGTTGTCGCCGGATCAGCTGGAGGCACGTGCATGAGCCTGATGGTCTATAGCGGGCAGCTGCAGTGGTCGTCGATGCATGAGCAGACCATATGGTTATTCAGCGGTATCGCGCTGGTGCTGGTCATGGCGACGCTGATCTCGGAGACCTTGCGCTGGCGCGCACGTGCGCAGCCCAGCGCGGTGTTGGACAACCTGGTCGCACGCATCCGCGCGTGGTGGGTGATGGCGGCGGTGGTCGGCATTGCCTTCGTGTTCGGGCGCGCCGGGGTGATCGGTCTGTTCGCGCTGGTGTCGCTGTTCGCCCTGCGCGAATTCATCACCCTGACGCCGACGCGGCGCGGCGATTACTATGCGCTGTTGGCCGCGTTCTACATCGTGCTGCCGTGGCAATACGGGCTGGTGTGGACTGGCTGGTACGGCATGTACACCTTGCTGATTCCGGTCTACGCGTTTTTGGTTTTGCCGATCCTGGCCACCATCGGCGGCGACACCACGCGCTATCTGGAGCGCACCGCGAAGGTGCAGTGGGGGCTGATGATCTGCGTGTTCTGCATCTCGCACGTGCCGGCGCTGCTCAATCTGGACATTCCCGGCTATGCCGGGCGCAATCTGCTGTTGATCGCGTTCCTGGTGATCGTGGTGCAGTCCTCGGACGTGCTGCAGTACGTGTGGGGCAAGCTGGCCGGCCGCCATCTGATCGCACCCAGGCTGTCGCCGTCCAAGACCGTGGAGGGTTTCATCGGCGGCGTGCTGTCGGCCAGCCTGCTCGGCATGGCGCTATGGTGGATTACCCCGTTCGCGCCGTGGCATGCCTTCGGTCTGGCGCTGGTGGCCAACCTGATGGGGTTTTTCGGTGGCCTGGTGATGTCGGCGATCAAGCGCGATCGCGGCATCAAGGACTGGGGTCACATGATCGAAGGACACGGCGGCGTGCTCGATCGGCTGGACTCGGTGTGCTTCGCCGCCCCGGTGTTCTTCCATCTGATCCGCTACGGCTGGGCGTAAGACCCCAGCACCTCAACGTTCACCAGGCGCGCAGTGCCGCTCACCGACGCGGCAACGCGCTTACGATTCCGCAATCCCGATTCCCGATTCCCGATCCCGGCTCACGTCAGCCCGTACTCTTTCAGCTTCTTGCGCAGCGTGGCGCGGTGAATGCCCAGCATTGCCGCCGCACGGCTCTGGTTGCCCTCGCAGTGGTTGAGCACTTCCACGAACAAGGGAATCTCCATCTCGCGCAGCACGATTTCGTAAACATCGTCGGCGTCGCTGCCGTCCAGGTCGCGCAGATAGCGGCGGACGGACTGGGCCACGTGTTCGCGCAGCGGCGACTTCGGTGCGCCACGACTGGTGTCAGGACGAGAGGGGGCTGCGTTCAAAGGAGGTTCCCAGTGTCACGAAGCCGGGACGCGTGGCCGGCGAGGGGGAGTGAGTCTAGCGCGTGACCTCACCGCTCGCCACGCCCGTGTGGCCATCGGTGCAGGTCGCGTCTGCTCAGCGGAAGTCGAAACTGAAGGCTGCCGTGCTCGCGGCCGGTTCGCGCACGACAAATGCCACCTGCACCGCCTGGCCTGGCGCGAGCGTGTCTTGCGGCGCCGGCGGCTGGCCCAGATACTCCTGCGGCGCCAGCACGCGGGTGCCGATCACCCGCCCGTCGGCGTCGGACAGCGACAGCTGCAGCCACGGCCAGGCCTGCGCCCAGCGCGCCTCGTTGCGGAAACTGGCCTGGATCTGCAGCACCCCCGGCACTCCGGGAAGCGGGCGCACATCGCGGTTGAGCAGGGTCAGCGCGGCCGGCTCGCGCCAGGCCGGCAGCGTGCAGCGCGCCACCGCGCAGGCCGCGCTCACCAGCGGGCGCCAACGCGCGTCGGCGGCCAGCTGCGCGCGGTCGGCGATGACGATCTGCAACGCCAGCAGGCCGACCAGCCCGACCAGCAATGCCCACTGACGCCCACTGGCGCGCAGCCGTGGCCGGGCCAGTGGGCGGCGTGCGAACGCAGGCGCGGCCTGGGCGGGAAGCGGCTGGAACTGGGCATGCGCCGCTGCGCCGGCAGCGCCCGCGCCGCCGCCGCTTGCCGCGGCGTCCCTGTCCGGATCGGTACCGGACGCGGGCGTGACCGCGAGATTGGATGCGGCGCCGTGCTCACGCTCCCGGTCTGCGCTTGTCATGCCGCCGTCAGCTGCGCCATTGGGATCTGCATCGGTCGGCTGTGCGGTGGGAGTGCCGGCGAGCGCGGCGCGGGTATCGCCGGGGCCGGCCGCTTGGCCGTCCGCAGGATCGCCGGGCAGCAGGCGAGTGGCCGATGTGGTCCATGCCAGCCGATCCATCCCGGCGTCTGCCGCGGTCTGGCCGGAATCGCCGCGTGGCAGGGTGATGTCCGCCGGCGCAGCGTCGCTGCGCGGCGTGGTCGCAGGTGGCACAGCCGGTGGCCGGACCAGCGGCGCCGCCGGGGCGGCCACTGGCTCCGCCAACGGCGCCGGCACCAGGTCGCTGGCCGGCACCGGTGGCGCGTGCGCCGGCGCTTCGGCAGCAGGTACCACCGGGGTCGGTATCAGCGAGGGGGCAGCCGGCGTCGCACGCAGGAACGTGGCCAGGGGGCGGCGCGGTGGCGGAGTCTGGGACATCGGCAGGCGTGCAGCGGGAAGAACCCTATTCAACCACGCGCACGCCGATGGGCGAACCCGGGCGCGTCATGCGTGCGGCACGCAGCCGCAAGCGCAGATGCCGCTGCTATCGACTGCGCGCACGCATTCCCATTGGTTGGCCAACCGTCGCGCTGCCGGCGCCGAGCTTGCCTCACGAATGACGCCCCAAGCAGCCTGCCCCCGATTCCCGATTCCCGATTCCCGATTCCCGATTCCCGAATCCCGAATCCCGAATCCCGAATCCCGAATCCCGAATCCCGAATCAACGCCTGCGCCGCGTCTTGCCTTCGGCCAGCAGCAGATCGAGCAGGCCGCTGCGCTGGCGCGGCGCCAGCGTATCGAAGCGGGTCAGCAGCACCCGTTGCTGGTCGTCCAGACGGCGGTACTGCGCGGGTTCTTCGGCGATCGCCGACACCGGCGGGCCGAAGGTCCGCTCGCCGCGGCCGGTGGCCAGATATTCGAACGCCATGCCGCTGCGCTTGGCCAGGCCGATCAGGTTTTCCACCGAGGGCGCGGTGCCTTCGGCCATCTCCCACTGCGCCACTGCGCTGCGGGTCACACCCAGCTCGCCGGCCAGGGCTTCCTGGGTCAGCTTGGTCAGCGCGCGAGCCTCACGGACTCGCTCATACAACTTGCTCACACGGCACCGTGAGTGGGGAACGGGCCGGGAGATATAGCCCTAGCAGCAATCAGGGATAGTTCGTATACCTTTCATATGCCGATATGTTTGCGATACTGTCCGGGCGTCAATGATGACGGGATCACAGCGAACTCAAGGAGGACATCCATGGTCGAGCCAGCCGCTCCTAAATCCGCCCGTTCCACCATGCCGGCAACGCCGCCCGCCGCGCCACCGCCCGCCGCATGGCCGGCACATTCGCCGCTGGATCCGGCGATCACCCGCTTTCGGGGCGCGCCGTGTTACCAGGTCTGGCAACGCCAGGACGCGTGGACCGCGGTGGCCGACGGCACGCAATGGTCAGCCGGGCTGGCGCCGCGGTGGTGGGCGTTGCGCCAGCGGCACTGGCGGCTACTGGCGCTCAGTGTGGGTTTGCTGGCGCTGGCCGGCGGCCTGGCCAGCCTGGGCCCGCGGACGTGGTCGCTGCCGGCCTGGGCAGCCTTGCTGCTGGCCGAGCTGGGCCTGCGCGTGCAGCTGGCCCGGCAGGCCGGGCCGTGGCGCAGCGCGGCACTGCGGCGCGCCGGCTGGCAGGCGGTGACCCGCCTGCGCGCCATCAGTGTGGCCGATGCGGTGACCACCGCGCAGATCCGCGCCGGCCGGCCACCCCGCTGACACAGCGCGGCATCAGTGACGGCGCACGCCGTCGATGCGCATCCAGTCCTCGTCGCGTTCGCAGCGCAGTTGCTCGAACCAGGGCGCGTAGCGGTGCAGCAGCTCTTCTTCCTGACCGTGCAGGATGCCCGACAGCGCAATCCGCCCGCCCGGTGCCACACGGGCGGACAGGATGTCGGCCAGCGCATCCAGCGCCGACGCCAGGATGTTGGCGACCACCACCGGATAGGTCTGCACCGGTTCGTCCTGGGGCAGGTACACCGCCAGCTGGGCCTGCAAGGCGTTGCGCTCGGCATTGTCGGCAGTGGCCAGCAGCGCCTGCGGGTCATTGTCCACACCCACCGCGCTGGCGGCACCGAGCTTCAGCGCGGCGACGGCGAGAATACCCGAGCCGCAGCCGAAATCGAGCACGCTGCGGCCCTGCAGCTCGCCGCTGCCGGCCAGGCTGTCCAGCCAGCGCAGGCACAGCGCGGTGGTCTGGTGCGTGCCCGAGCCGAACGCCAGGCCCGGATCCAGACGGATCACTGCGGCGTCGGGCGCCTGCGCGGCCTCGGGCAGCGCGTGATTCCACGGCACGATGAAGGTGCGCGCGCCGAACTGCATCGGCTTGAACTGATCCATCCAGGCACGTTCCCAATCGCTGTCATCGACCGTGCGGAACGCGACCTGACTCCAGTCCAGCCCGGGATCGAAGGCTTCCAGCGCGGCGAGCAGCACCAGCGCATCGCTGTCGCCGTCGAACAGCGCGTTCAGCACCATCGTGTTCCACAGCGGTGTTTCGCCGACGCCAGGCTCGAGAATGGCGCGCTCGTTGCTGGT
The DNA here is from genome assembly GCF_011761885.1 of Xanthomonas sp. CFBP 8151. NCBI lineage: Bacteria > Pseudomonadati > Pseudomonadota > Gammaproteobacteria > Lysobacterales > Lysobacteraceae > Xanthomonas > Xanthomonas sp. CFBP 8151. The sequence continues at coordinate 783,914 of NZ_JAASQZ010000002.1, read as the reverse complement.
ATCGGCATTGGCATCGAGCAGCGTTACCGCCAGCGCGCCGATATCGTCCAGCGCATTCTGGTAACGGGGCTGGGTGGCGTCGGAGCAGGGCAGGGTCAGTTCAAGAAACGGCATCGTGGCAGTCGGGCAATTCGAAAGCGTGCATCGTAGACCATCCGTACAGGCGGACTCCTGCGCGACGGTGTTTCGGCGAGCGGACGTGTCGAGCGCGCGACAACGGCCGATGCCGTCGTCAGATCGGTGGATGCAGCGCCGTGGCGCCGGCCGCTGCCGGCGCATCACGCGCACGCGCCGGCAACCGACCTGCCGCTGCGCGCCATTCGCACCACGCGTGCAGCGCACCGTCCTCATACGTTGCACCTGCCTGGTTCGCATCGGCAGCGTCCGCTTGCGCGCCAGCGCGTGCGGATGCGGGTGCTAGACTCCGCGCCGTCGCTGCCGGACTTTCCGCAGCAGGGTCGTCGCCTTCCATGCCGCTTGCTCGTGCCCGCCATCTCTGGCTGTTGCTGGCTCCCGTCGCGCTCGCGGCGGCGGCCTGGTGGCATGTGCGCGCGCAACCGAGCGCCGCGCCCACCGCAGCGCTTTCAGCGGCTACCGGCAGTGCCCGCGCAGGCGCGCTTACAGCGGTGGCGCACTCGCCTGCCGAACGCAGCGCTGCCCTGCAGCTGCCGTACCGCGATGCGGTGGACGCGCAGCCGGACCTGTACCGCTATGCGCTGCAATTGCAGCGGCAGGTGCGCGCCGGCGATGCACAGGCGGGGTGGCGCCTGAGCCGCGTCTACGATTACTGCGCGCCATATGCGTCCAGCCCGGCCGGCTACGCCGCCGACAGCGCCTGGATCGCCGCGCAACCCACACCCGGCGTGGCGGCGATGCATGCGGCGCGCACCCGCGTGGCGCAACGCTGCGCCGGCTTTGCGCCCAGCGACGGCCTGAGTCCGCGGCTGGTGGCGCAGCAGCGTCACGCGGCCGCGCGTGCAGGCAATCTGGCTGCCGAGGCGGCATTGCTGGCGCTGGGCGAACCGCTGCAGCGTTCACCGACCTACAAGCGCGCGCTGGTGCAGCGCGTGCTGGCCTCACGCGATCCGGAGGCCTATCTGGCGCTGGCGCCGGCAATGGGCGCGCGCGCCAGTGGCGATGACAGCCTCGACGGATATGTGGCCGGCGATCAGTTCGCCGAGCTGGCCTGGCAGGTGGCTGCGTGCCGGCTCGGGCTGGATTGCAGCGCGGACAGCACCCTGGTCACCAGTTATTGCGCCAACGCGGGCATCTGTTCGCGCGACAGCGCACAGGGTTTCGTGTCGTTCGTATTCGATGCCGCGGTGCCGCGGCAGGGAGCAGACAGAGTGGATGAGATGGTCGATAGCTTGGTCTCCGAGCCGGGAGCGCAGTCATGAATTACCGTCGCCTGGCGCATGGCGCCAAGTTCTGGTTCTGGGTCGCCTTGTTTGTGGCGTATTCGGCCGCGGCCGTGGGCATCGTGATGATCGACACCGCCGATCACCGCTACCAGCCGCTGTCGGTCAAGTCGACCACGGTCGCCGCCGACGAACAGCAGCGACGGCACGGTGCCAGCCAGGTGGCTGCGGTCTACCGCGCCAGCAGCGCGATGCCGTTTTCGACATTGCCGGCCGGCTCCACCTTCCAGGTGGTGTGGCCGGATGGGTCCACCGAAACCATGACCGTGGTCGACCCGGCCTCCTCCAGCGGCATCGTGCCGGTGCCGGGCAGCCAGCAGCCTGCGCCGCGGCGCTGAACGATGCAGCGCATCGCGTCCCGATGCGGGCGCGATGCGCATCCGCGCGGACGACTGAAGATCTGCGCAGCGGATCCGGCAGCACCCCGGATACGGTAGGAGCGCACCCGGGCGCGACCGCGCTTTATCGGTGGAACCTCGTTGCGCCCGTGTGCGCTCCTACGCATGGGTCGGCTGGCCGCATAGTGTTGCCGGTGCGGGGTGTCGTCGGGCCGCGTGCCTGGCCTGCGTGAAGCACTGCCGGCGCGATGCACCGGGAAACAACGCAACAAGCCCGGTTTCCCGGGCCTGTTGCGCGGTGCACTGGCCAGTGCGATCAGACCAGCGCGATCGACTTGTTCTTGCGCTCGGCCAGGCGCTTTTCCAGATAGTGGATGTTCTGCCCGCCGGCCTGGAAGCCCTTGTCGCGCATGATGCGTTGCTGCAGCGGGATATTGGTCTTGATGCCGTCCACCACCATCTCGCTCAGCGCCACGCGCATGCGCGCGATCGCGGTCTCGCGGTCGGGGCCATGCACGATCAGCTTGCCGATCATCGAGTCGTAGTTCGGCGGCACCTTGTAGCCGGCGTAGATGTGCGTGTCCACACGCACGCCCGGGCCGCCGGGCGGATGGAACGCGGTGATCAGGCCCGGGTTGGGCATGAAGGTTTCCGGGTCCTCGGCGTTGATGCGGCACTCGATCGCATGCCCGCGCAGCACGATGTCGCTCTGCTTGATGGTCAGCTTGCGGCCGGCGGCAATGCGCAACTGCTCGCAGACCAGATCGATGCCGGTGATGCGCTCGGTGACCGGATGCTCCACCTGGATACGCGTGTTCATTTCGATGAAGTAGAAACGCCCGTCTTCGAACAAAAACTCGAAGGTGCCCGCGCCGCGATAGCCGATGCGGATGCAGGCATCCACGCAGACCTTGCCGATCTCGTTGCGCAGCTCTTCGGTGATGCCCGGGGCCGGCGCTTCTTCCACCACCTTCTGGTGGCGGCGCTGCATCGAGCAATCGCGTTCGCCCAGATGGATCGCACCGCCCTGGCCGTCGGCCAGCACCTGGATTTCCACGTGGCGCGGATTTTCCAGGAACTTCTCCATGTAGACCTGATCGTTGCTGAAGGCGGCCTTGGCTTCGGATTTTGTGGTTTCGATGGCGGCCTTCAACGCGGCCTCCGAATGCACCACACGCATGCCGCGCCCGCCGCCGCCGCCGGCGGCCTTGATGATCACCGGGTAGCCGATTTCGCGCGCCACCTTGGTGTTGGCGACGATGTCCTCGCCCAGCGGGCCGCCCGAACCGGGCACGCACGGCACGCCGGCGGCCTTCATCGCGCGGATCGCCTCGACCTTGTCGCCCATCAGGCGGATGGTGTCGGCCTTGGGGCCGATGAAGATGAAGCCGGATTCTTCCACGCGCTCGGCAAAGTCGGCGTTTTCCGACAAAAAGCCGTAGCCGGGATGGATGGCCTGCGCATCGGTCACCTCGGCCGCGGCGATCAACGCCGGGATGTTGAGATAACTGTCGCTGGAGGCAGCCGGGCCGATACACACCGACTCGTCGGCCATGGCCACGTGCTTGAGGTTGCGGTCGACCGTGGAATGCACCGCGACCGTGCGGATGCCGAGCGTGTGGCACGCGCGCAGGATGCGCAGCGCGATTTCACCTCGGTTGGCGATGACGACTTTATCGAGCATGGGAATAGGGAGTCGAGAATGGGGAATGGGTAGAAGCGGGCATCATGGTGCGGCTCCACGTTTGCGTAAGGCATTCATCAATGCGGTGAGCTTGGCAAAGACCTGGTCGACCTGCTGGCTGACGATGACTTCGTCTTCGGTGTTGCTATAGCCCAGTCGTACGGCGATCTGGACCTGTGTATCCAGTTCGGAGAGCGAGCCGCGCGCAATCGAGAGAAACCGCGCGTAATCGGGAGTTGAGCGTCGCGCCGCACCTTCGGCGATATTCGACGGGACGCTGATGGCCGCACGGCGCAGTTGCGCCGTCAGGCCGTAGCGTTCCTGCTCGGGAAAGACCTCGGTGAACCGATAGATCGTTTCCACAAGCTGCATGGAATCGCGCCAGGCCTCCAGGCGTTCATGAGGCCGCTTTGCCGATTCCCGATTCTCCACTCCCGATTCCCGCCGCTCAGCCAATCACGAACAACGGCTGATCGAATTCCACTGGCTGGCCGGTTTCGCTGAGGATGGCCACGATGGTGCCGGAGACGTCGGCTTCGATCGGGTTGAACATCTTCATCGCCTCGATGATCGCCAGCGTCTCGCCGGCCTTGACCTGCTGGCCGACGCTGACGAAGGCCGGCTTGTCCGGCGAGGGCGAGGTGTAGAAGGTGCCGACCATCGGCGCGCGCAGCACGTGGCCTTCCGGCAGGGCGGCAGCCTGCTTGGCGCCGCCGGTGGAGGCCTCGGTGGGCGACTGCATCGGCATGCTGGCCGCGGCCGGGGCCTGCGCGGGCGGGGCGGGTGCGTACTGCTGCACCGGCGCGCTCATCACGGTGGTGCCCTTGGGCACGCGCGCCAGGCGCACGCTTTCTTCGCCTTCCTTGATCTCGATTTCGGCGAGATTGGATTCTTCGAGCAGGTCGATCAGTTTCTTGATTTTGCGGAGATCCATACGGGCCTCATGAGGTGAATCGGTGGAGGTTGCCGGCGGCTGCCGGCGGAATGGGGTCAGGCCGTCGGCGCAGGCGCCGGCGTGGGTGAGCGGGATGTCATGCGTCGCGTTCCAGCCGCGCGATCACCGCTTCCAGCGCCAGCCGGTAGCTGTCGGCGCCAAAGCCGCAGATCACGCCATCGGCCTTGTCGCTGAGATAGCTGTGGTGGCGGAACGGCTCGCGCGCATGCGGGTTGGACAGGTGGATTTCCACGAACGGCAGGCCCACACCCAGCAGCGCATCGCGCAGCGCCACCGAGGTATGGGTGAAGGCGGCCGGGTTGATCAGGATGTAGACGGTGCCGTCCTCGCGCGCGGCGTGGATGCGCTCCACCAGCACGTGCTCGGCATTGGACTGCAGGCAGGCCAGCGTATGCCCGGCGGCCTGCGCACGGTCCACCAGGGCCGCATCGATCTGCGCCAGCGTGGTGCGCCCGTAGACATCCGGCTCGCGGGTGCCGAGCAGGTTGAGGTTGGGGCCGTGCAACAGCAGCAGGTGGGCCATGACATCCCGGAGAGCGGAAAGGCCGGAAGTCTGCGCGATGTGGCCGATGCTGTCCAGATAGACGAAGTTATGCTTGTTTTAAACGTATGTTTTAAATCTGGACGTGCAGGCCGGCCGAATCTGTGTCGGTGGGGCAGTGTGGCTCGGTTGAAGCTGCGGGCAATCGTCGGCGACGATGCGCATGCACCTCTGGTCGCTGTGTCTGCATCGGCACCGCGCCCGAGGGCGAACGTATCGCGGCGGTGTCCCTGCGATCCGGCAAGGACGCGTGCCGGGGCCTGGCCAAACCACTCGCCCTGGCAGGAAATGACGCTTTAACGTCGTTGCTGGCCACCCCGCGTACGTGAAGAATCGCCACTCTTCATCACCTGCGAATGCACATGGCACCCTCCACTGTTCAACGTTTGGCCCGTCATGCTGCCTGGGCGATGTGTGTCGTTCTGGCCGGCTGTGCGAAACCACTGTCCAAGCCGGTATCGCCCATGGAGGCGAGGGTGGATGGCTCGGTAACCGTGCAGGAACTGATACCGCCCTATCGGGCCCGCGCAGGACGTGCCCGCCCGGTGGTCGTGGTGGTGGGTGGCAACGCGGGCGTGGAAGTCAGCGATTTCCTGGTGCCCTTCGGTCTCCTCTCGCGTGCCGGCTCCATGGACGTGCTGGCGGTGACCCTGGATACGGGGCCGCTTTCAACTTTCACGGATCTTGGAAGCGCCGGCTTCCGAATCGCCACGGACATGACCGTGGCCCGCTTCGATGCCAGCCATCCACAAGGTGCCGATTACATCGTTGTCCCCGCCCAGGCAGCGGCGCCGCGGCTCATCGCATGGCTGACGCAGCAGGCCGGGCAGGGGGCCACGATCGTCACGATCTGCAACGGTGCCCTCATCGCCGCGCAGATGGACATGTTCGACGGGCGACGCGCCACGGCGCATTGGTCGACCGCTTCACGCCGTGCAAAGTCGTTCCCCGGCATTCGCTGGACCCCCAATCGGCGCTACATCGCGGACGGGAACTGGATATCGACCGCCGGCGTCAGTGCAGCCATTCCCGCATCGATCGCGCTAGTGGAGGCCATCAGTGGTCGCGAAAAAGCGCAGGAGTTGGCTTCTACGGTCGGCGCACGCGAGTGGTCATCGCGGCACAACAGCGATGCGTTCCGCCCCCGAGGCATTGCAGCCGCATGGCCGCTGGCCAAGGTGCTGTACACCAATCGATGGCTGCATGGGCCTGACCGGATCGAGGTACTCGGCAGCACTGGAGTGGATGAAGCAACGCTGGCGCTGACGGTGGACGCCTATGCCAGCACCGGCCGCGGCCACACCTCTCTGGTCTCCGACACCGGCGCGTCCGTTGTGACACGCCATGGGCTCGTGCTTGTTCCCGATCGACAGCGGACGCCAGGCGACGCAGCGGTGCTTTTGGTCCCGGCCGACCCGATGCCTGTGCGGGCATTGGAGGGTGCGCTCGATGGCATCCTGAAGCGCTATGGTCAAGCGACGGCCACCGGCGTTGCGTTGGCGTTCGAGTATCCCGATTACCTGCGCTGACCGCACAAGGCTCCCATGTCCGATTCCGTCCCTTCGCGTCATGTGGTGCTGCTTGCCCACGAGAACATGAATGTTCTCGACCTGACCGGCCCGGTCCAGGCGCTGCACACGGCCAATCAATGCAGGCCTGCGGCCGTCGGCAGCCTGCGCTACGACATCACCGTTGCGTCGGAGAACGGCGGATTGGTGACCACCAGCGCCGGTCTCCAGCTGATGTCCGTGGCGCTTGCTTCACTGGACGGCATGGCAATTGATACGTTGATGGCTCCAGGCGGCTGCCGTGGCGCCGTCTACGAGGTGTCCGACGGGTTGGTCGCCTGGGTGGCCGCACGCGGCGCCAGCGTGCGCAGGCTGTGTTCGATCTGTACCGGCGCCTTTCTGCTTGCCGCCGCCGGTCAGCTCGATGGCCGGCGTGCAGCGACCCATTGGGATTGGGCAGGCCGGCTTTCCAGCCTGTATCCCGGCGTCCGCGTGGACGCCGACAGGATCTTCGTGCGTGATGGCAACGTCTGGTCGTCGGCCGGCGTCACCGCCGGCATCGACCTGACGCTTGCGCTGATCGAGGACGACCACGGCCACCGGCTTGCGATCGATGTGGCCCGTCAGCTGGTGGTGTTCGTCAAGCGCGCCGGCGGCCAGTCGCAGTTCAGTGCGCCGCTGTCGGCGCAATCCTTGGCCGGCGGCGATTTCGCCGAGCTGCACGCGTGGATGGCGGCCAACCTGCACGACGATCTGCGTGTAGAAAAACTTGCCGAGCGCATGAATCTGTCGCCGCGCACCTTCGCCCGCGCCTATCGACGCACCTGTGGCGTAACCCCGGCCAAGGCCGTGGCGATACTGCGGCTGGAAGCGGCGCGCCGCTTGCTGGAAGGCGGCAGCCTGCCCATCAAGCGCATTGCCGGCATCACCGGGCTATCGGACGAGCAAACCGTGCGGCGCGCCTTTCTGCGGATGTTCGGAGTCACACCCAGCGACTACCGCGATCGCTTCCAGAGTGCTGCCGCCGATACCGCCTGATCCATTGGTTGAAACGATGCTCAGCGCTTCACTTCACCGCGCCGCGCGCAACAACGCATCCTCGGTGATCGCGTTGGTCAGCACGGTCGGCAGCACCGCCGGTGGTGCGCCGGGGCCGTACACCACGTACAGCGGCACGCCGACGGCCTGGTGCTGGTCGAGGAAAGCGCTGATCCTGGGGTCGACGTTGGTCCAGTCGCCTTTCATGTAGACCGCGTCGACGCGGCGCAGCGCATCGCGGAAGTCGGCGCCGCTCAACACGTTCTTCTCGTTGGCCTTGCAGGTCACGCACCAGTCGGCGGTCATGTTGACGAACACCACGCGGTTGTCGGCGCGCAGGCGGTCCAGCAGCTGCGGCGAAAACGCCACCACGCCTTCGGCGGCAGTGGCGGCCGGCAGGCGCAGGCGGGTGACCCCGACCACCGGCACGATCGCCAGCACCAGCATTACCGCAGCCAGGCCCATGCCGATGCGATGGCTCTTCCAGCGGCTGCGCTCGAAGCAGAACAGGCCCAGCGCCAGCAGGGTGGCGCCGACCAGCATCAGCGCCAGCGCGTCCACGCCGCGCTGCTTGCCCAGCACCCACAGCAGCCAGACCGCAGTCAGATACATCGGGAACGCCAGCACCTGCTTGAGCGTCTCCATCCACGCGCCGGGCGTGGGCAGGCGCCGCGCCAGCGAGGGAATGAAGCCGATCAGCAGGAACGGCAGCGCCAGGCCCAGGCCCAGCGCCAGGAACACCAGCATCGCCAGCAGTGCCGGGGCGGTGAATGCGTACGCCAGTGCGGTGCCCATGAACGGGGCGATGCAGGGGCTGGCCACCACGCAGGCCAGCACGCCGGTGAAGAAATCGCCCAGCGGGCCATTGCGCGCTGCCAGCGACTGGCCTATGCCGCCCAGGTTGCCGCCCAGCGTGAACACGCCCGACAGGCTCAGGCCCACCGCAAACATCAGATAGGCCAGCGCCGCGACGAACCACGGCTGCTGCAGCTGGAAGCCCCAGCCGGCCGCCTGCCCGGCCGCACGCAGGCCGATCACCAGCGCGCCGATCGCCGCAAACGACACCAGCACGCCCAGCGAGTACCAGATCGCATGGCTACGCGCGTGGCTGTGGCTTTCGCCGCTGTGGGCCAGGCCCAGTACCTTCAACGACAGGATCGGCAGCACGCAGGGCATCAGATTCAACACCAGCCCGCCGAGCAGGGCCAGCACCAGCATTGCCAGCAAGCCCCTGTCGGTGTGCGGCGGCTGGGTGCGTTGCGGATTGTCGGCCGAGGCATCCGCGGCCGGCACTGCAGTCGCCGCGGGCGTCGGTGCCGGCTCCGGCTCCGGCTCTGCGGGCAGCTGCCCGGCGGGCAGCGGCGAAATCATCAGCGGTGCCGCCTGCGCCTGGTTCTGCGGCGACACCGTGCCGGCGGGCAACTCCAGCGCAACGCGACGGGTCATCGGCGGGTAGCAGATGCCGTCGGCCTGGCAGCCCTGGAAGGTCGCCACCAGGGTCGCCTTGACCGGTTCGGCGTGCTCGCGCAGCAGCGGCAGGGTGACTTCGGCCTGGTCGAAATACACCACCACATCGCCGAAGTGTTCATCGCGGTGCGCCTTGCCCTGCGGCCAGCGCGGCAGCCCGGGTCGTACGCCGCCGGCGCCTTCCAGCGCCAGCGAGGTGCGGTCGCGGTAGATGTAGTAGCCGGGCGCGGGGGTGAAGCGCAGCAGCAGGCTATTGCCGTCGCCGACGATGGCTTCGAAGGTAAATGCCTGTTCGGCCGGCAGCGGCAGGGCGTCCACGCCGGCGGCCTGACCGGTGCTGCCGAACAGCCGCGGACCTGCCGGTGCGCGCGGCACCAGTGCGCCCAGGTTCTCGCGCTGGGCAGCGGGCGTCGCGGCGGGAGCCGCGGCATCGGGCAGGCGCACGCGCAGTTCGCGGCGTTGCGGCGGGTAGCACACGCCGGCGTCGGCGCAGCCCTGGTACTGCACCTGCAGCACCGCGGTCCGCAACCCGGCATCGGCCTTGCCGGCCAGCGTGGCCTGCAGTTGCTTGCGGTAGGTCTGCACCTGGCCGAAGAACTCGTCGTGCTTGCTCTCGCCTTCCGGCAGCGCCAGCTCGCCGGCGGCGAAGCCTTGCCCGGATTTGACGCTGATGCGGTGGCGATACAGGTAGTAGCCCGGCGCGATCTTCCAGCGCAGCGCGATGCTGTCGCGGCTGTCGGCGGCGGCGCTCAGGGTGAAGGCCTGATCCACCGGCAGCAGGTCGGCCTCGGTGACCGCGGCCTGCGCGGGCAGGGGCGCCACCAGCGCCAGCGGCGCGGCGAGCAACGGTACGGCCAGCAATGCGCAGCGGGCGATCCAGCAGGACAGAGACTTCATGGACGTCAGGATTCCTTGCGGGTTTCGGCCCGGACCCAATCGAGATAGGCCGGCAGCCCGGCGCTGGCTTGGACCGCGATCGCCTCCGGCAGTTCATACGGATGCAGCGCCTGCAGCCGCGCGATGGCGTCGGGCAGGCGGTCTTCCCAGGTCTTGATCAACAGCTGCACTTCCTGGCTGCATTCGATCGCCCCGTTCCAGCGGTACAGCGACTGCACGCAGGGCAACTGGGTGACGCAGGCGGCCAGGCGCTCGTCCAGCAGCGCGCGCGCGATGCGCTCGGCGCTGTCGGCATCCGGGCAGGTGCTGAACAACAGATGGAGAGAAGAGGCGCTCATGTGACCGCGCAGTGTAATCCCCTGTCTGCAGGGGATCGACCGTAGATTCCGGAACAGGGCGTCAAGTTCGCTGAGCCTGGCGGCTGGCCGGCGATACCGGCCCTGCGCCTGCCCGCTGATGTTGAATGTCGCAGGCCGACGACTCGCGCGCCTGCTGCGTGGTCGGGCACGTGGATTGCCGCTGCAGGCCGTCTCCCGGCCCGGCGCCTGGGGCGCCGGGCCGGGGCCGGATCAATCGGCCAGCTGGCAGCTGGCCGGCTTGGCCGAGGTGAACAGGCTCGAGGTCGCCCATTCGGGATGATCCACGAACGGATTGCGGTTGCCCTGGAAGCTGAAGATCACCTGGTTGCGCGCCCGCTCGGCATCGTCCGGCGGGTCGGCCTGGTGCCAGGCCAGCAGCGTGGACAACAGGCCCATATAGGCCGGCGAGGCCGAGGTCTGCACGATCTTGCTGCGGTCGTCGGTGAGTTCCAGGTCCGGCTCGGACTGCCCGGTGGCCGCATCAATGCCGCCTTCGTAGCGGATCGCCATGTACATCACCGCGCGCGCCATGTCGCCCTTGCGCCTGCCCCACACCTCGAAGGTGCCGCCGTTGCCGTCCGGGGTGCGCACCCAGTTGGAGTTGCCCGGGTAGCGCCCGCTGCCGCCGCCACTGCCGTCGTTGACCTCGGTGACCCGCTCGCCGCAGCTGCTGGTGCAGGCCGCGTAGGGCTTGTTGCCGCGGTCGGCGTTGAAGGCGGTGTCGGTCAGATACAGCATGTGGGTGTCGGTGTAGGGCGCATACGGCAGCCCCTTGTCGCCACTGGCGCTGCCGAAGCCCAGCGAGTTGGGCCAGGTGTGCTCGCGGTTGTAGGTCAGCCCGCTCCCGGTGCCGGCACGGTCGCTGCCCTTGGCGTAGCTGCGGTTGCGGTAGGCGTCCAGGATCCGGCCGCTGTTGTTGGGGTCCTCGTCGGCCATTTCCAGGATGGTCCAGGTGCTGGTGCCCGAGCCGCTGTACGGATAGACCGTGTGGCCCTTGATCACCGTATGCAGCGAACAGCGCAGCTGGCTGGCATCGGCGGTGTTGACCCGTGCGTAGTAGCCGGTGCCGCCGCCGCTGGCGGTGGCCACGGTGAAGGCGATGGACTGGTTGGCCGCCGGGCTCAGCCCGCTGGCATCGCGGATGGCGCTGGCGGTGATCGCCAGGGTGCAACGCTCGCCACCGACCAGGGCGGTGTTGGTCGACAGGCTGAAGCGGGTGCCGCTGGTCGGGTAGCTCAGCGCCACCGTGCCGGAGCTTGCGCAGCTGAGCGCGAAGGCGCCGCTGCCCAGCGTCACCGCCTCGCTGAAGCCCACGCTCAGGTCGCCGGCGGCGGGGAAGCCGGTCGCGCCCTGGGTCGGGGTGGTGCTGGTGATCGTCGGTGCCGCGCCGGTCTCGCCGCCACCGCCGCTGCCGTTGAAGCTCTGGCCGCGGTTGCACGCGCCGAAGGTCTGCGCCGACGAGCCGGCCCAGCTGAAATTGGCCGCGCTGCTGCCGGTGCCGGTCAGTTGCAGCGAGCTGCCGACCGCGCTGCTGTTGCTCTCGCTGACCGGCAGGTTCTGGCTGGTCACGCCGGCAGCGGGGCCGCCGCTGGCGGTGATGGCGCCTTCGTAACTGAGGAACTGCACCAGCTGCCCGTTGGAATCGACCAGCGCCACGCCGTCGTTGGGCCCGTTCTGTACGCCGTTGCTGGCGTAGCCGACCGTGGCCACGCGCACCTGGCTGCCGCAGCTGACCAAGCTGCCGGCCGGCACCGCCGTGTTGGCGTAGACCGTTGCCGCGCCCGGCGCGCTGCCGTTGTACAGATAGATGCGGTAACCGCTCAGCGATTCGCCGGCGGTGGCCACCACTTCCACCCCTTCGCCGCTGTCGCCGGAGGCGCCCGCGTCGTCGTAATGCAGTTCGTTGATGAACACCGACGCGTGGGCGGTGGGGACGGCCAGCGCGAGCGCACAAGCCAGGGGAAGCGTGCAGCTCGGGGACCAGCTCACGGAGAAAACACGGGCACGGGACGGCAACCTCATCGACAGCTCCTTGTGATCGGGGAATGCGTTGCCGACTGTAGGACGTGCGCATGACAGCCGGTGGAACCCGGTTCCATTTTTAGAGCGCCTGACAAAACGCCTGCGCAGCCGCCAGCCGGGCGCGGCCGGTGCTCGGGACCGGTATGTACCACTCGTACATTCCAGTTCCGAGCGCGCCGTCCACACCCACCTGACGACTGCTTGCGACGTTTTGTCGGCCGCTCCTAGTGCGGTTGCTCCAGCGGCTGCTCGGTGCCCACTGCTGGCGTCCCAATGCCTGGTGACCGGTGCCAGGCGTGGCAGGCCATTGCACAGCCCGGTTCCAAATCCGCTGTCCGTCGCCAGCCGGCGACCTGCCTGTCGGGTGTGTCGGCCACGCTGTGGCCCTCGCACGGAACTGCCCGGCGAAAATTTTTTGCCCCCCAGCCCTTGAAAGCTGGCCACGCAGCACAATCTCTGGCCCGCACCCGCTCTGTCGGGTTTTTTCCGCGCGCTGTGCTGGCAGTCGTCACATACGAGTGCTAACATCGCCGATAATTTCCAGACCAATCAATCACTTAAGAGGGTCTTTCTCTATGAGCATCAAGCCGCTTCACGACCGCGTTGTAGTCAAGCCGATCGAAGCCGACGAAGTTTCCGCCGGCGGCATCGTGATCCCGGACTCCGCCAAGGAAAAGTCCACCAAGGGTGAAGTCGTCGCCATCGGCGCCGGCAAGCCCCTGGACAACGGCAGCCTGCGCGCGCCGGTGGTCAAGGTCGGCGACAAGGTCATCTACGGTCAGTACGCCGGCAGCAGCTACAAGTCCGAAGGCGTCGAGTACAAGGTGCTGCGCGAAGACGACATCCTGGCGGTCATCGGCTGATCAGGCGCTATGCGCCGGGAATCGGGAGTTGGGAATCGGGAATGGGCAAAGCGGCTAACCCCCTTCGCCATCCCACCCCGCCCCGATTCACGCTGTTGATCTACCGATTCCCCATTCCCTATTCCCCATTTCCGGAGTTACATACAAATGGCTGCTAAAGACATTCGTTTCGGTGAAGACGCACGTACCCGTATGGTTCGTGGCGTCAACGTGCTTGCCAATGCCGTCAAGGCAACCCTGGGCCCGAAGGGCCGCAACGTCGTGCTCGAGAAGAGCTTCGGCGCGCCGACCATCACCAAGGACGGCGTCTCCGTCGCCAAGGAAATCGAACTGGCTGACAAGTTCGAGAACATGGGCGCGCAGATGGTCAAGGAAGTCGCTTCCAAGACCAACGACAACGCTGGTGACGGCACCACCACCGCCACCGTGCTGGCCCAGGCCCTGATCCGCGAAGGCGCCAAGGCCGTGGCCGCCGGCATGAACCCGATGGATCTCAAGCGCGGTATCGACCAGGCCGTCAAGGCCGCCGTCATCGAGCTGAAGAACATCTCCAAGCCCACCACCGACGACAAGGCGATTGCCCAGGTCGGCACCATCTCGGCCAACTCGGACGAATCGATCGGCAACATCATTGCCGAAGCGATGCAGAAGGTCGGCAAGGAAGGCGTGATCACCGTTGAAGAAGGCTCGGGCCTGGAAAACGAGCTGGACGTGGTCGAGGGCATGCAGTTCGATCGCGGCTACCTCTCCCCGTACTTCATCAACAACCAGCAGAGCCAGTCGGCCGACCTGGACGACCCGTTCATCCTGCTGCACGACAAGAAGATCTCCAATGTGCGCGACCTGCTGCCCGTGCTGGAAGGCGTGGCCAAGGCCGGCAAGCCGTTGCTGATCGTCGCTGAGGAAGTCGAAGGCGAAGCGCTGGCGACCCTGGTGGTCAACACCATCCGTGGCATCGTCAAGGTCGTGGCCGTCAAGGCACCGGGCTTCGGCGACCGTCGCAAGGCGATGCTGGAAGACATGGCCGTGCTGACCGGCGGCACCGTGATCTCCGAGGAAGTGGGTCTGGCGCTGGAGAAGGCCACGATCAAGGACCTCGGCCGCGCCAAGAAGGTGCAGGTCTCCAAGGAGAACACCACCATCATCGACGGCGCCGGCGATTCGGCCACGATTGAAGCCCGCGTTGGCCAGATCAAGACCCAGATCGAAGACACCTCGTCCGATTACGACCGCGAGAAGCTGCAGGAGCGCGTGGCCAAGCTGGCCGGTGGCGTTGCAGTGATCAAGGTCGGCGCGTCGACCGAAATCGAAATGAAGGAAAAGAAGGCCCGCGTCGAAGACGCCCTGCACGCTACCCGTGCAGCCGTCGAAGAAGGCGTGGTCCCGGGCGGCGGTGTGGCCCTGGTGCGTGCGCTGGTGGCCGTCGGTAACCTGACCGGTGCCAACGAAGACCAGACCCACGGCATCCAGATCGCCCTGCGCGCGATGGAAGCCCCGCTGCGCGAGATCGTGGCCAATGCCGGCGAAGAGCCGTCCGTGATCCTGAACAAGGTCAAGGAAGGCACCGGCAACTACGGTTACAACGCCGCCAACGGCGAGTTCGGCGACATGGTCGAGTTCGGCATCCTGGATCCGACCAAGGTCACCCGCTCGGCGCTGCAGAACGCCGCCTCGATCGCCGGCCTGATGATCACCACCGAAGCCATGGTGGCCGATGCACCGAAGAAGGACGAGCCGGCGATGCCGGCCGGCGGTGGCATGGGCGGCATGGGCGGCATGGATTTCTGATCCAGGCCACTCGGCTGTCGCAGCACAAAGGACCCCGCCGAAAGGCGGGGTTTTTTTATGGGCGGCAAGATGGATGGCGCAACATCCGCTCGTCGATTGGTCGTGCGTGACCACGCAGATCCCATGACCTCGTAGGAGCGCCCCAGGGCGCGAAGAGGCTTCACCGGGAATGCCCTAGTCGCGCCCAGGTGCGCTCCTACGCGGCGCCGATGCCGCGGCCCCAACCATGTCGAACCCGCGTGTGCATGGCCCCGCGACCTCGTAGGAGCGCCCCAGGGCGCGAAGAGGCTTCACCGGGAACGCCCCAGTCGCGCCCAGATGCGCTCCTACGCGGCGCCGATGCGACCACCGGCCCGCGCAATCGGTTCGCGGCCCCAACCGTGTGGAACCCTGCGCCATTCACCAAAATGCGAGCCCCATCACACTTGCATGACAATGTGTTGACACCGATGTCATCGCAGCCCTAGCGTCGTTGCGCAGGCGCTTGCGCCGAACGGTCGGGGGGCCATCGGACAGGGGGTAGCGATGCGGTGCATCGCTCGCAGGCGTCGTTGCAGTGAAACGCCATGCCGGCCGCGCCGGCCTCTCCCGGGGATCTTATGAACTGCCGCAGTCATCGCCTTGCCTTGTCGATTTCCTTATCCCTTGCCCTGACCGCAGCGGTCGCACCGTCGGCTGCTGCCCAGCAGGCCGAGCCGGATCAACCGCGTGCCACCTCCACCCTGGATGCGGTCAGCGTCACCGGTTCGCGCATCAAGCGCGCGCAGGTCGAAGGCGCGCAGCCGGTGGTCACCATCTCCGCGCAGCAAATTCAGCAAGAAGGCTTTGCCACCGTCTACGACGTGCTCAACAGCATGAACCAGCAGGGATCGGTGGAGGCCGATACGCAATGGGGCTCGCATACGCCCAACGCCTCGCCGATCAACCTGCGCGACCTGGGGCCGGGCCGCACCCTGTTGCTGGTCAACGGGCACCGCGTGGCCGATTACCCGCTGCCCTACGGCGGCGAGAGCAACTTTTCCAACTACAGCAACATCCCGTCCGCGGCGGTGGAGCGCATCGACATCCTGACCGGCGGCGCTTCGGCGATCTACGGCTCGGACGCGGTGGCCGGCGTGGTCAACGTGATCCTCAAGCGCGATTACCAGGGCGATCAGGTGCGGCTGCGCGGCGGCACTGCCACCGAAGGTGGCCGCGACAGTTTCGACGTGTCCTGGGCGGGCGGGCGCACCGGCGAAAACTGGAGCCTGACCTACGCGCTGCAGGCCACCCGGCGCGATCCGTTGAGCGGGCGCGATCGCCCCGAGATGGACGACTCCGACGACATGTCCTACTCCAACTGGACCGGCCAGAACCGCCTGTACGGCTTCAATCCGTTCACCGGCCTGAGCCTGGTCGATGCCAACACCAACGAACGTCTCGCACCGCCTGCCGGCACCTGTGCGCGCTTCGGCGGCGAGTTCATCGACGGGCAGCGGCTGAGCTACAACCAGAACACCGGTGCGCTCACCAATGCCGGCGACTATTGCGGCGTGGCCCGCGACTACGGCGACTGGGGGCTGGTCACCGGCAGCGAGGACTACTCGGCCTATCTCTACGGCACCTGGAAGTTCGGCGAGCACACCGAAGCCTGGGCCACGCTGTCGGCCAACCGCAGCATCGGCCGTTGGACCTATGACCCGCCGTACGTGTACCTGGGCCCGTTCCAGGACGCAGACACCGGCCGCTCGCTGTATGCGATCCGGCAGCTCACCCGGCGCGAGGCCGGCGGTTGGGACCGCCTGGCCAACTACAACAAGGAGCAGTCCTGGGACCTGAGCGCCGGCTTGCGCGGTGCGTGGGCCGACCGCTTCGACTGGGAGTTGAGCGTGGGCCGCTCGCGCTACACGGTGGACGAATACGTACGCACCGTGGACACCGCCCGCGCCACCGATTATTTCCTCGGCAGCCCCACCGGCTCCGCCGCCGACGGCACGCCGATCTATGCGATCAACCAGGCGCGCCTGTATGCACCGCTGTCCTCGAGCGAGTACGACGAGCTGGTCGCCAAATCGCATAACTCGGCGTATTCGTGGGTGAACCAGGCCAGCTTCAGCCTGAGCGGCGATCTGGTGCAGGGCTGGGCCGGGCCGATCCGCTTCGCCACCATGGCCGAAGTCGCCAAGCAGGGCTACCAGCTCTCGCCCGACCCCTGCGCCAACGAGTGCTATCCGGTCGATGTGGTGGACAGTGGCGGCGGCGAGCGCATGCGCAGTTCGGCCGGGCTGGAATTGCAGATCCCATTGTTGTCGACGTTGAGCGCCAATGTCGCCGGCCGCTACGATCGCTACGGCA
Organism: Xanthomonas sp. CFBP 8151; assembly: GCF_011761885.1. Lineage (NCBI taxonomy): Bacteria > Pseudomonadati > Pseudomonadota > Gammaproteobacteria > Lysobacterales > Lysobacteraceae > Xanthomonas > Xanthomonas sp. CFBP 8151. The sequence continues at coordinate 766,702 of NZ_JAASQZ010000002.1, read as the reverse complement.
GTTATCGCTCTTCGGCGGCGATTCCGACCGATGTCGGCACCCAAAGCGACACCACCTGGAGCGCGGGTCTGGAATGGCGCCCGGTCGACAGCCTGTTGTTGCGCAGCACGCTGGCCACCAGCTTCCGCGCGCCGGACATGCATTACGTGCTCGGCGAACCCAGCTCCACCAACCAGACCGTGATCGATCAATACCGCTGCATCGCCACCGGCGCGTATCTCACCGGCGGCTGCAACGACGAGAACAGCAACATCTACTACACCGTGGATGTGAACCGTCGCGGCACGCCGGATCTGCGCTCGGAAACCGGCCGCTCGTTCACCGGCGGGGTGGTGTGGGACATCGTGCAGGGCCTGTCGCTGAGCGTGGACTACTACCGCATCGAGCTGGAGGAAATGATCAAGGATCTGGACCGCGACGAGATCCTCTCGGCCGAAGCAGGCTGCCGCACCGGCACCACCATCAGCGGCGGCGCCTGGAACAATCCCGGCGGCGCCGGCTACTGCGACACCATCACCTCGCGCGTGCTGCGCAACGCCGATGGCACCATCGCCAGCATCGAGCGCGGCCCGATCAACCTGGCGCAGATGGAAACCTCCGGCATCGACGCCTCGCTGAAATACCGGCTTGCCACCGCGGGCTGGGGCAACTTCCAGTTGTCGCTGGACTACAACAACCTGCTGGCCTATCGCGAGCAGATCTACCGCACCGACAGCGACGAAAACCGCCGCGACGAACGCGTGCGCAGCCGTGTGCGTGGCAGCGTGCATTGGGACAACGGCGGCGCCTGGGACTGGACGGTGTACTTCCGCCGGCTCGGCTCCATGCGCGCGGTCAACTGGGGCACCTGCGAGCGCTTCGACGACGGCTACCAACCCAGCGCCTCGGACGCATGCGTGGTCACCGACACCGCCAACGTGCACCTGGGCGAGAGCAGCAAGCGCTACTTCGGCCGCGTCGGCCCGGCGATCTACTGGAACCTCAGCACCGGCTACAAGATCACCGACCACGCCAAGGTCAACTTCTACGTCAACAACGTGTTCAACGAAGTGGGCTACGAGAACAAGGAGCGCTTCTACGGCTACGGTTTCTACAACACCACCTTGTTCAACCCGATCGGCCGCGAAGTGGCGGCGGAATATGTGTTCACCTTCTGAGTGAACGTGGCGGCCGCATCGCACGTCACGGCATGGCGCCGTGGCGTGCGCTGCAGTGTCGCTGCCACGTGCTCAGGCACGTCGTGACGCCGTTGGCCCCAGGCTTGCCAGCGCGCGCGTGGCGATGCCGCCATCTTGTCGTGCGACGCGGCGGTCGGCGCGGCACACGCAGCTTGCAGGCACCCCCGTGGGGCACCGTTGCAGCGTTCCGTTGCCGATGAAACAGTGGCAACGGCCAAACGCGCGTGGTATCAATGCACTCAATGAACGCACCCCGCAGCCAGTTTTACTTTTGGTACTACGGTTTTCCGATGCCGCTGGCGGAGGACGGATTGCGCTCACCCTGAAGAAACCTTCAGCAGCATTCCCGAAAAGCCGCCAGCGCACACTGGCGGCTTTTTTGTTGCCGCCGCGCCTGGCTCCCTGATGCAACACCGCCCACCGAGACACTAGTTATGCCGCCTGTGACCGATGACCTGCGTATCCGCAAGATCGAAGCCCTTGCCCCGCCCTCGCAGCTGCTGTCGCTGCTGCCCTGCGACGAGCGCGCCTCCGAGACCGTGACCAAGTCGCGTGCCGCCCTGCACGAGATCCTGCATGGACGCGACGACCGCCTGGCAGTGGTGATCGGGCCCTGCTCGATCCACGATCCGGTCGCGGCGATGGACTACGCGCACCGCCTGCGCCCGCTGCGCGAGCAGTTTGGCGACGCGCTGGAGATCGTGATGCGGGTGTACTTCGAAAAGCCGCGTACCACCATCGGCTGGAAGGGCCTGATCAACGATCCGGATCTGGATGGCAGCTTCCAGATCAACAAGGGCCTGCGGGTGGCGCGCGGTCTGCTGCGCGACATCAACAACCTCGGCCTGCCGGCCGGTGTGGAATTCCTCGACATCATCTCGCCGCAGTACATCGCCGACCTGGTGGCCTGGGGCGCGATCGGCGCGCGGACCACCGAAAGCCAGGTGCATCGCGAAATGGCATCGGGCTTGTCGTGCCCGGTGGGCTTCAAGAACGGCACCGGCGGCGACGTCAAGATTGCGGTGGACGCGGTAGGTGCGGCCTCGCACCCGCATCATTTCCTGGCCGTGACCAAGGACGGCCACACCGCGGTGGCCGCGACGGCAGGCAACCCGGATTGCCACGTGATCCTGCGCGGCGGCAAGCAGCCCAACTTCGATGCGGTCAGTGTGGAAGCGGCCAGCCAGGTGCTCAACACGTCCGGCTTGCCGGCGCGCCTGATGATCGACGCCAGCCACGCCAACAGCGGCAAGAATCCCGAGAACCAGCCAAAGGTCATCGACGACATCGCCACGCAGCTGGAAGGTGGCGAGACCCGCATCGTCGGCGTCATGGTGGAGAGCCACCTGGTTGGCGGACGCCAGGAACTGGTGCCGGGCTGCGCACTGACCTACGGCCAGAGCATCACCGACGGCTGCCTGGATTGGGACGCCTCGGTGCAGGTGCTGGAGCGCCTGGCGACGGCCGTGCGCGCACGTCGTGCCAGGCGGCTTGCCGAAGCTGCGTGATCGCTGAGGCGCTGGGGTGAGAAGGCGAGGCTTCGCGCGTACCCTCATCCGGCGCTGCGCGCCACCTTCTCCCGCAGGGAGAAGGGATGGAGCCCCGCTTCCTTCGGGGCGCCAAGGCACCGTTTGCGCGTCACTGGCGCGCGTGCCGTGGTGCGCCCGCGCCGCAAGCGCGGGCCCCGGGGCGCGGAGCGGGGGTTGGGGTGAGGGTACGGCGGAAGGCAGCCATCCAAGACCGCATGCTCATAACGGCGCGGCGAATTCGCAATCGTGCAATGGCAACAGATTCAAGGCGCATTCCATCCGGAGCTGCAGTGCCTCAATGCGCAGCGTATTCAACGCTACGCACATTCCATTCGATGCTCGGCATCTTCAAACTGCAAAGCATCCAGAACGCAGCACATCCGCAACAGCGCTCGCTTGCGGCGACCAGCGGCCAAACAGGCCTGTCGAGCAGCCTGGCAACGAACACGGTGGTGTTGATGGCCGCTCCAGAACAAGAACGCCGGGCCGGCGCAGGGAGCCGGCCCGACGGATTGGACACCACCCAGTGATGACCCGTCGCGCTCAGCGGCAGGAGGGGGAGAGAGCCGTCCTGCCGCCGAATGCGAGCGGGCAGGAACGTTATCGGCCACATGCATGACATCGCGATGTCGCGGCATGTCGGCGCCAGCAATGAAGTTCGCGAAGCGTTAAACACCGGCATGACGGCCGTGCTCCGATCCCTCTAGCAACACGCCACGCTGGGCTACAACTCTCGATTCCCGATTCCCGATTCCCGATTCCCGATTCCCCAATCCCCGCTCACCCCAACATATCCCCCGTCTCCAACCAGCGCTGATGCCACGACAACGCCTCGGTCAGCAGATGCGGAGTGTGCTTGCCGTAGCTGTCGCGATTGGCGCGCGCCACATAGTCTTCCAGCGCATCGCGGTAACGCGGGTGTACGCAGTGATCGAGCAGCTGGCGTGCGCGCTGCTTGGGCGTGAGGCCGCGCAGATCGGCCAGGCCTTGTTCGGTGACGATCACCGAGACGTCGTGTTCGGTATGGTCCACGTGGCTGACCATCGGCACGATCGACGAGATGCTGCCGGCCTTGGCGATGCTGGGGCTCAGGAAGATCGACAGGAAGCCGTTGCGCGCAAAGTCGCCGGAGCCGCCGATGCCGTTCATGATGCGGCTGCCCATTACGTGGGTGGAATTGACGTTGCCGTACAGGTCGGCCTCGATCATGCCGTTCATGCCGATGCAGCCGAGCCGGCGTACCAGCTCCGGATGATTGGAGATCTCCTGCGTGCGCATGATGATGCGCTGCCGGTAGAAATCGATATTGCGCTTGAATTCCTCGTTGCCCTCCGGGCTGAGTGCAAAACCCGTGCACGAGGCGTAGCGCAGCACGCCATCGCGCAGCAGCGCGAGCATGCCGTCCTGGATCACTTCGGTGAACGCTTCCAGGTCGCGGAAACCGCTGCGTGCAAGCCCCGCCAGCACCGCATTGGGAATATTGCCCACGCCCGACTGCAGCGGCAGCAGACTGGCCGGCAGCCGGCCCTTGCCCACTTCATGGCGCAGGAACTCGATCAGATGCGCGGCGATGCGTTCGCTGCTGTCGTCGGCGGCGGCGAAGGGGCTGTTGCGGTCCGGGCCATGCGTGCGCACCACTGCCACGATCTTGTCCGGATCGCAGCGCAGGCTGGGCTCGCCGATGCGGTCGTCGCCGTGGATCAACGGGATCGGCTTGCGCTGCGGCGGCAGCGCGGTGCCGTAATAGACGTCGTGCATGCCATCCAGGCCGGCCGGTTGCCAATCGTTGACCTCGATGATCACCTTGCTGGCCAGGTCCAGCCAGGTCTTGTTGTTGCCGATCGAGGTGGACGGCACCAGGCTGCCGTCGGCGCGGATCGCCGAGACTTCCACCACGGCAGTGTCGATCTGCCCGTAGAAGCCGAACCATACGTGCTGGGCGACGTGGCTGAGATGGATGTCGATATAGTCCAGCGTGCCGGCGTTGATGCGCTGGCGCGCGTCCGGGTCGGACTGGAACGGCATGCGCATGGCGATGCCGTCGGCCTTGGCCAGCGCACCGTCCAGTTCCGGTGCGGTGGACGCGCCGGTCATCAGCTTGATCTGGAACGGTTGGCCTTGCAGATGTGCCGCTTCGATGCGCTGCGCCAGCGCCATCGGCACCGCCTTGGGGTAGCCGGAGCCGGTGAAGCCGCTCATCGCCACGGTCTCGCCGGGCTGGATCAGTGCAGCAGCGGCCTCGGCAGAAACCAGGCGCTCGCGCAGCGGCGCGTACAGGATGCGTTCGTCGGACATGGGCGGCACAGCGAGACAGGGGACTGCCATTATCGCCGCTGCATGCGCCGGCCGCGCTGCGACCTTGGTGCAATACGACTGTGCAGACGACGTCAAACGCGTGCGAAGCGACCTGTTGCGTGCCAGGCCAGGCCAGTAGCACCCCTGCGCACCGGCCACGTTCACGCTTCGCCGCCAGCGCAACCGCGATAGTGGCGGCAGACTCGACTTCTGCCTGCGCCCATGCCCTCTGTTCGCGATCGCTTCCAGCGCTGGCCCCGGCCGTGGCGTATCGCAGTGGTCGTGCTGGTGGCGCTGTATGCGCTGTACCTGCTGGCCGGCAACCTGTTCCTCAATACGCCGTTGTTCGATGCCGTCACCAACCGGCAGCCGCATAAATTCACCATGCAGACCGGCCCGGCACTGACTGTGTTTCCGGGGCAGGTGATGGCCTGGAACGTGCGCATGCGCGGGCAGGCCAACCGCACGGTCTACGTGTTTCACGCCGATCGCGCCAATGCGCGCGTGGCGTTGCTGCCGCTGCTGCGGCGCGAGGTGCGCTTGCCGTGGTTGCACGCCACCGGGCTGAGCGCGGAAGTGGAAACCTCCGACACCCCCATCCCGCCACCGCCACGCGGCGATCGGGGCTGGACGCTGCGCTTCGATGCGATCACCAGCAACAGCATCCGCAGTGCGCGCCTGGGCAAGTTGCTGATCGCCGGGCAGGGCCACGGCAGCGTCGGCTTCCTCAAGCAGCTCAAGGGCGGGCCGTCGGAGCTGTTTCCCTCCGAAGCGGGCTTTCGCGATGCGGTGGTCAGCTACGACGGGGTGCAGGTGTTCAATGGCGCGCAGCTGGATGCGCAATTCCAGTTTCCGCGCCACTACCGCGACCAGGCGCCGGGCCTGCGCAAGCTCGGCCTCACCCACGCGCGCCTGCAGCTGAAGGCCAATACCGTCGCGTTGAAGATCGACACCGGCGCGCCGCACGTGGACATCCGCAGCGGGCCGTCGGTGGCGCGGGTGGAGGCCGATATCACGCTGGATCGCGGCACCCTGCAGGAGGGCAGTCATGCGGTCTGGCGCCTGCCGTTGATGGCCGGCGTCGGCGCGACCGACCGCGGCATGCTGGCGCTGCAACTGGACGTGGCGCGCGACATCCGTGTGCAGGCACGCCTGCCGCGCGACGAGAAGACGGGCAGCGAGCTGCAGGCCGATCTGCGCATCGCCGGACGCAGCATTCCCTTCCAGGATCCTGCGCAGGTGCTGCCGCGCCTGTCCGGGCAGGTACGTGGGCGCTGGCAGTTCGAATCGCTGAACTGGATTGCCGAGCTGTTTGTGCGCAAGCCGTGGTTTCAGCTCGCAGGCGGCGGCCTGGTCGAGGCCGATCTGCGGCTGGCGCAGGGCCGCCTCGCCAGCGGCAGCAGCCTGGAGATTCCGCGCGTGGAGGCGGTGGCGCAGGTGTTCGATACGCGGCTTGCCGGTATTGCCAAGGCGCATGGACGCATCGACGATGCCGCCACGCCGCAGGCGCACCTGGAGGTGAGCATCCCCACCTTCAAGGCCACGCCGCGCGATGCGCCCAGGCAGTTCCTGCTGGACGGCCGCGATCTGCAGCTGGCCATGCATGGCGACGCCGAGCTGGCGCGCCTGCGCGACACGCTCAAGGCGCAGCTGCGTTTCAGCGATGCCCGGGTACCCGATCTCACCGTCTACAACCGTTACCTGCCGGGCAAGAACGTGCGCCTGCTCGGCGGCAGCGGCAGCCTGACCGGCGATGTGGCGATCAATGCCGCCGGCGATGTGGGCAGTGGCCATGCCAACCTGCGCGGGCAGGGCGCGCATCTGGCGCTGGCCGGTGTGCAGATGCGCGGCGATGCCGAATTGCAGGCGCAGCTGCAGCGTGCCGATTTCAAGAACAAGTTCTTCGATCTCAGCGGCACGCGCGTGCGCCTGCGCAATATGCGTGTGGGCGACGACAGCACCAATGCCGACTGGTGGGGGCAGATGCAGGTCGGTGCCGGCACCATCCAGGCCAGCGCACCGTTCCAGCTGGATGCCGATGCAGCGATCCGCATGCGCGATGTCGCGCCGCTGCTGTCGGTGTTTGCGCAACGTGCCGACTATCCGCGCTGGGTGTTGGGCCTGCTGGATTCGGGCGAGTTCGACGCCGCCGGCAGGGTGCGTTGGCGCAAGCAGCAGCTGCTGATCGACGACCTGCATGCGGAGAATGCGCGGCTGTCGCTGCGTGCACGGCTGGCCTTGAACGACGAACAGCGGCGCGGCGATCTGTATCTGCGCTGGGGCGTGCTGGGCGCCGGGATCGAGCTCGATGGCAAACAGCGCCAGTGGCATCTTGCCGGCGCGCGCGAGTGGTACGACGGGCAGCCGGGGCTGTTGCCGGCGGTGTCGAAGGCGAAGTAAGCGGCTCGTTGTCTGAGGCTTGCGTATTGCGGCCAGCTTTGCCGTCTTCGAAAAGGCAGTGCGCGTACTGCCGGGCGTGTAGGACATCCAATGCACACCGGGCAGCCTGCCGGTGCCCAGCCGCAATCGCCGCTGCGCACCGCGCTCACGGTTTCCTTGGCACACTGCGCCACGCCGCGTGCGCGGTCTTCAGGAGCCTGCCGTCATGACGATGCCTGTTCGCGCCCGCTGGCACACCTTGCCGCGCCCGGTGCGTTGGCCGTTGCTGGCGTTGCTGGTGGTGTACGCAAGCTATCTGCTGCTCGGCAACCTGTTGCTCAACACGCCACTCGGGCCGGCCGCGCTCAATCGCAAGCCGGACAGGTTCACCATGCACTGGGGCCCGGCAGTGACCTGGTGGCCGGGCCGGCTGACGCTGTGGAAGGTGGAGTTGCAAGGCCGCTCGGCACGCACCCGCTGGAACGTCAGCGCGCAGCGCATGAGCGGGCAGGTGCGGCTGTTGCCGTTGCTGCATCGGCAGTTGCTGGTGCCGGAGCTGCATGCGCACGGGGTGCGTGGCGGCATGCAGGCGGCCGTGCCCACAGCCGATACCGCGGCGACGCCAGCACCGGCGACAGCGCCGAGCACGCAGGTGGCTGCCGCTCCGCTGACTAGCGCAGCCGGTACGCCGCCGCCAACGACCGCGCAGGACAAACCACCCACACGCACCACGGACGTCGTGGCGAGCACGCAGCCGCCCGCACCGACGACCGGCGCGGCCGCCCGCGTGCCGCACTCCGCCGGGGTCGCCAACATCGCCGGCGCACCTGCGGGTCGTCCATCGACCGCTCCGGCCTGGACCCTGCAGTTCAATCGCATCGTCGCCGATCAGGTCCAGGCAGTGACGCTGCGTCAGCTGCGGATCGAAGGCGATGGTCAGCTGCAGCTCGGCCTGTTCAAGCAGTTGCGCGGCGGGCCGATGGAAGTGTTTCCCTCGCGGGCGAGCTTCGACAACGCACGCATGCGCTGGGGTGACAGCGAAGTGCTGCGCAACGGCCAGCTGCGCATCGAAGCCAGCATCGCGCGGCATGCACCGGATCAGGCACGTGGGCTGGCGGTGCTGCAGCTGGCCGATGCGCAGGTGAGCGTGCATGGCGACACCGCGGCACTGGATGTCGTACGTAATGCGCAGGGGCGCCATACGCTCGCCACACGCGCCGGCAAAGGGCGTGCGGATGGGCAGTTGCGCTGGACGCGCGGCGCCTTGCAGCCCGGCAGCCAACTGCAATGGCGCGCACCCCTGCACGACAGCACGCGCACGCCGGCCGCCCTGTTGGGCGAGCTTGCAGCGCAACTGCAGGTGGATCAGGACATGCGCCTGCAGGTGAGCATGCCCGAGCCGGCCGATGCCGGGCTGACATTGGATGCGGATCTGCGCGTGCAAGGCCGGCAATTGCCGCTGCAATCGATGCGCAGCCTGCTGCCGCGCACCTCCGGGCATGCGCGCCTGCACTGGCAACTGTCCTCGCTGAGCTGGATTCCGGCGCTGTTTCCGGACGTGGACTGGCTGACGCTGGAAGGCGACGGGCTGGTGGATGCGGACCTGCGCATCGATCGCGGCCAGCTCGGTGCCGGCAGTCGCCTGCAGGTGCCGCACGTGCGTGCGCATGTCGGCGTGATGGGCCATGCGATCGATGGGCAGGCCAGCGCCGACCTGCGGGTGAGCGCCGATGCGCACGGGCAGCTGCTGCCGGCACTTGCCTTGCAGATGCAGCAGTTCTCCATTGCGCACAGCGATGCGCCCACGCGCCCGTTCGTGCAGGGCCGCGACCTGCGTCTGGACCTGCAGACGCGCGCCGACGCGCGCAACTTGGCCGCGTTACGCGACGCCACGCGCGCGCATCTGCTGTTCGCCAATGCGCGCGTGCCGGATCTGCGTGCCTACAACCGCTATCTGCCGCAGCAGCAATTGCGCTTCGACGGCGGCAACGGTGTATTGAGCGGCGATCTGCAGATCGAACCCGGCGGCCGCATCGGCAAGGGCGGCCTGCGCATCGGCGCACGTGCGGCGCGGCTGCAGTTTGCCGGCCTGGCACTGCGCGGCGATGTGGATGCGGATCTGCGTTTGCAGCGCGGCGATCTGCATGCGGAAAACTTTCGCCTCGATGCCAGCACCATCCAGCTGCGCAATATCGGATTCACCGGGCCGGATGGGCAACGCCGCGATGGATGGTGGGCGCGCATCGTGCTGGAAGACACCCGCATGCAATGGCGCCAGCCGGTCGGTGTGGATGGACGCGTGCGCATCCAGGTGCGCGATCTGGCTTTCTTGATGTCGCTGTACGCGCGCGACCGTTCGATCCCGAACTGGATGCTGCGGCTGGTGGATGCAGGCCAGGCGCAGGTGACCGGGCGCGTGCATTGGCAGGGCGACACCGTCATCGTCGATCGGCTGCAGGCGCGCAACGAGCGCTTCCAGGTGGATGCGCGCTTGCGCTTGCAGGGCAGCCAACGCAGCGGCAGTCTGCTCGCGCGCTGGGGCATGCTGAGCGCGGCGGTGGGGTTGCGTGGCCAGACCCCGGAATGGCATCTGCTGCACGCACCGCAGTGGTATCAGGCCCAGCCCGATCTGCTGCGCTGAAGTCGCCGCGCGCCAACGCGACGTGAAGGAAAAAGCGCCAGTTCTGTACTGCCTGGTGTTGTTTTGCAGTGCAGCGTGCAAGTGGCGTTCGGGGCGCGCACTATGCTCCTGCATCCCGACGTGGGGGAGGGAGCAAAGCCCGCTGGCAGTTCGCTGCAAGCGGGCTTTTTTATTGCCTGAAGGTTGGCCAGTCAAGCCACTTCGCCTCCGCTCACCGCGCGAAACGCGCAGATGTTGAAGGGTTGGCCAGGCCACTGCCAGGTCGCCGTGGGCGGCAACGGCCCGCAAGTCCTCGACCGGCGTGATGGGAGTGGCCAGCCGCTTTGCCTGCACACGCCGCCGGCTTCCGCTAGAATGAGATCAATTCTCATTTATCGCCAGGCGCCTTGCCGCCCGGGTCCAGCCGTTCAGGAGGTCATCGTGTCGGTCACGCAAGGCGCGCTTCATCAACAGGTGGAGCGCCTGTACACCGACCACCATGGCTGGCTGCAGGGCTGGCTGCGGCGCAAGCTGGGCGATGCGTTCGTGGCTGCCGACCTGGCGCAGGACACCTTCATCAGCGTGATCAGCGCGGGTGCGGCCGACGAGATCCGCGAGCCGCGCCCGTTCCTGGCCACCATCGCGCGCCGGTTGATGGCGCACCGGCAGCGGCGCAAGTTGCTGGAGACCAGCTACCTGGAGCTGCTGGCTGCGCTGCCGGAAGAACTGGCGCCGTCGCCGGAACTGCAACTGCTGGCGCTGGAAGCGGTGCAGCAGGTGGACCAGGCGCTGGATGGCCTGCCGCCCAAGGTGAAGGAAGCCTTTTTGTTGGCGCACCTGCAGGAGCTGAGCTACGCGCAGATCGCGCAGCGGCTGGGCGTGTCCAGCAGCTCGGTCAAGCAATATCTCACGCGTGCCAACCGGCATTGCCTGTTCGCCCTGTCGGCGTGAGCTGCGCGTATGGCTGATGCCGCCTCGCGCCGTGCGCGCACCGCTGCCGGCCAGCGAGCGCCGCTGGCCGGCGGGCAACCGATCAGCGTCGAGGTCGCCGACCAGGCCGCGCAGTGGCTGACGGTGCTGATGTCCGGCACCGCGAGCCAGGCGCAGCTGCAGCGCTGGCAACAGTGGCGCGATGCGCATCCGGACCATGCGCGGGCGTGGGCGCATATCGAGGCGGTGACCGGGCGGCTGAAGACGCTGACCCCGCAGGCGGCCTATCGCAGCCTGTCGCCGTATGCGGGCAGCAACGGCCAGGCATCGCCGGGCCGGCGCAAGGCGCTGAATCTGCTGCTGTGGGGCGGGGTGGCCGGGGCCACCGGCGTGCTGGCCTCGCGCACCGAACGCTGGCAGCGCGCCACCGCCGATTACGCCACCGCGACCGGCCAGCGCCGCGAGGTGCAGTTGCAGGATGGCAGCCGCATCACCCTCAATACGCGCAGCGCCATCGATGTGCGGTTCGACGCGCAGCAGCGGCTGCTGCGGCTGCTGGCCGGCGAGATCATGGTGACCACCGCGCACGCGCTGGGCGTGGGCCACGATGCGCGGCCGTTGCTGGTGCGCACTGCGCAGGGCGATATCCATGCATTGGGGACGCGCTTTTGCGTGCGCCAGGGCGAGGACGACACCCAGCTGAGCGTGCTGGAAAGCGCGGTGGAGGTGCGGCCACGCGCGGTCGCGCCGGCCGTCGGGCGCGTGCATGCGGGCGAGCAGTGCCGGTTTACTGCCGACGCGCTCGGCGCCATCGCGCCGGTCGATACGCAGGCCGCGGCCTGGGTGCGCGGGCAGCTGATCGCCGACGAGTGGCGTCTGGATACCTTCATCGCCGAGCTGGGCCGTTATCGCTCCGGGCTGTTGCGCTGCGACCCGCAGGTGGGAGGCCTGCGCGTCTCCGGCGTGTTCCCGCTGGACGACACCGACCGCATCCTGGCGATGCTGCCCAGCGTGCTGCCGGTGCGGGTGAGCCGGCGCAGCCGTTACTGGGTGACGGTGCAGGCGGCCGGGCAGGGCTGAGGCGCTGCCAGCCGGCACGTCGCCGAAAAAAGTTTGCATCCGGGCTGCCCGATCGCCGCCGTTGTGGCACCTCCCCAATGACGGTGTCAGTGCGACACCAAACCTTTGTGGGAACAGCATGTCGATCACTGCCCGCCGCCGCGGCCACCTTTCCTCTTCGTCGTTGCAGCGCAATACCCTGGTACAGGCCGTGCAGCGGCCGCTCGGCACGGCCGTGGCGGTTGCGCTCTGCAGCCTGGCCTTGTATGCGGGGGTGCCCGATGCAATCGCCCAGGCCGCGCCTGCCACGCAGGAGGCACGCCAGGCCTATCGCATTCCCGCCGGCCCGTTGGCGCCGGCGCTGCGTGAGCTGGCCGGTTCGGCCAACCTGTTGCTGAGCTTCACCGCCGCGCAGACCGACGGCAAGACCACCGCCGGCCTGGATGGCAGCTACACCGCATCGGCCGCCCTGGCTGCGCTGCTGGCTGGCAGCGGCTTGCAGGCCGTCCCGTTGCAGACCGGCGGCTACGTGCTGCGCGCCGCGCCGCAGCCGAGCGCGAGCAACAGCGGGGTGGACGCGTGGCTGCTGCCCACCGTCAAGGTGACCGCGCAGGCCAACCGCAGTGCGACCACCAGCGGCACCGGCAGCTATACCGCGCGTGCGGTCAGCATCGGCCGCGGCGAGCAGTCGCTCAAGGACATCCCGCAGTCGATCAGCGTGGTCACCCGTCAGTTGATGGACGAGCAGAACATCATCTCGGTCTACGACGCGCTGGCCAGCACCACCGGCATCACCATCGTGCAGAGCCCGCAGGGCGGCAAGTACATCTATTCGCGCGGGTTCGACATCACCACGGTGCAGTACGACGGCGTGCCGCTCAATCGCGGCATGTATGGCCGTGCGAGCAACTACAGCGCCAACATGGGCATCTACGATCGCGCCGAAGTGCTGCGCGGTGCGGCCGGCCTGCTGCAGGGCGCGGGCAACCCCGGCGGTGCGGTGAACCTGGTGCGCAAGCGTGCGCTGGATGCGCCGGGCGTGAGCGTGATGGTGCAGGGCGGCAGCTGGGACCGCTACGGTGCGCTGATCGATGGCAGCGCCAACCTCACCGCCGATGGCGCATTGCGCGCGCGCGGGGTGATCGATTACCAGGACCAGCGCTCGTTCGTCGATGGGGTCACGCGCCGCACACCCACCTACTACGGCACGCTCGATTACACGCTCTCGCCACAGACCCAGCTCAGCCTGGGCGTGAGCTACGAACAGGTGGAAGGCCGGCCGTTCTTCGGCGGTCTGCCCAGTTTCAGCGATGGCCGCGATATCGGCCTGCCGCGCCAGACCAATCTGGGTGCGGCATGGAACCGGCAGTCCTCGTCCAATCGCGGGCTGTATCTGGACCTGGACCATCGCTTCAATGCCGACTGGGTGTTCAAGCTCAGTGCGGTGCAGGTGCGCGAGCTGCACGATCTGAAATTTGCCAGCTCCAGCCGCGCGATCAATCCGGCCAACGGCACCGGCGCGTTGCTGGCCGCGCGCACCATTTCCGATGCGGACGTCTTCGGCTTCGACGCCAATGTGATCGGGCATTTCAATGCACTGGGACGCAGGCACGAGTTGGTGATCGGCAGCAACTTTGCCGAGACCACCGTGGATACGGTCTACGGCAACAAGAACAACGTCCAGACCTTCAATGTGTTCAATCTGCAGCGCAATGTGCGGGCGATCAGCGATGCGGAAATCTTCGCCAATGCACGCGAGGCCCGGCATGGCACCTCGCGCGAGTTCGGCTTGTACGGCGCACTGCGTTGGCAGCTGACGGATCCGTTGCGGGCCATCGTCGGCACCCGCGTGAGCTGGCATGACACCCTGTGGAACACCACCACCACCGGGCTGTCGCCGTCGCAATCGATCGAGCACACCCGCGAAACCGGGCAGGTCACGCCGTATGCCGGCCTGGTGTACGCCTTGAGCCCGACCTGGTCGGCCTACGCCAGTTATGCGGACATCTTCCAGCCGCAGAACGCGCAGACCGAAGCCGGCGAGATGCTCAAGCCGATGACCGGCGCCAACTACGAGCTGGGCGTCAAGGGGGAGTGGCTGGGCGGGCGCATCAATAGCGCGTTTGCGCTGTTCCAGATCGATCAGAAGAATCGCGCCCAGGCCGACCTGACCACCAGCCCCACCTGCCGCAACAACGATTTCTGCTACATCGACAGCGGCAAGGTGCGTAGCCGCGGGTTCGATGCCGAAGTCAGCGGCGAGGTGCTGCGCGACTGCAACGTGTTTGCCGGTTACACCTTCAACCGCACCACCTATCTGCAGGATGTCAGCAGCCAGGGCCAGACCTTCAACAGCTATACGCCCAAGCATTTGCTGCGGGTATGGACCACCTACCGTCTGCCGGGCGCGCTGCAGGACGTCACCGTCGGTGGCGGTGTCAGCGCGCAGAGCGCGGCGTATCGGCAGATCGGCACCGCCACCGCGCCGATCCAGGGGCGTGCGGTCTGGAATGCATTGGCGCGGTACCAGGTCAACCGGCAATGGTCGGTGGCGGTCAATCTCAACAACGTATTCGACAAGCACTACTACAACACCTTGTCGAGCTTCGTTAACGGGCGCTATTACGGCGAACCACGCAATGTGATGGTGACCCTGCGCGGCGCGTTGTGATGCGGGTACCAGCGCTGCGGTGGTGCATGGCGCGTGTCGGATGAAAGATGGCTTTCGCCAAAGCATGGCCTGGCTGCATACCTGGTGCGGCCTGAGCTGCGGCTGGTTGCTGTGCGCGATCTTCCTGGCCGGCACGCTCAGCGTGTTTCGCGATCCGATCACCAGCTGGATGCAGGCCACACCGGCCTTGCCGAGTGCAAGTATGCAGACGGTCCTGTCGGAAGCAGCGCTGGTGCCGCGTGCACTGGCGCAGCTGCATCAACTTGCGCCACAGGCGCGCCTGTGGCGGATCACCTTGCCCGCGCATCCGGGTGAGGCGCTGACGCTGTTCTGGCGGACGCCAAATGGCCAGGAGCAGGCGTCATTGGACCCCGGGAGCGGCGAGCTGCTGCCGTCTCCGTGGGGCCGCCAGACCGAAGGCGGCCGGCATTTCATGAGCTTCCACTACACCTTGCACGGCGGCATTCCCGGGTACTGGCTGGTGGGTTGGGTGTCGCTGTGCGGGCTGATCGCGCTGGTGTCCGGGGTGATCGTGCACAAGCGGATCTTTCTGGATTTCTTCACCTTCCGCCCGGGTAAGGGCCAGCGTTCGTGGCTGGACGCGCACAACGCCACGGCGGTGCTGACGCTGCCGTTTTTGCTGATGATCGTCTACACCGGCCTGGCGTATTTCTCCACCAGCTACATGCCCGCGCCATTGCACGCGCTGTATGGCAGCGACGAGGACGCGTACACGCGTTATGCCGATGAATTGTCGCCGGCAGTGCCTGCGACCAGCGCGGACGGAACCGCAGTCAATCGCGTGCCCGCCTATCTGCCGGAGCTGGTGCAGCGTGCAGACTCGCTCAACGGAGCACCCGCGCAAACGCTGGTGATCGAGCGGCCCGATCAACCCGGCAGCAAGCTGCGCGTGGTCGCGGGCGTGGCAGAGACCGGCAGCTCGCGGCGCCTGCTCAATCCAGCCAGCAGCGTGCTGTTCGACGCGACCAGCGGTGCGCTGCTGGAGCAGCACGCAGATGCCGCGCGCACGGACCTGCACGCGCAGGATGTGGAAGAGGTCATCAAGACCCTGCACGTGGCCGGTTTCGGCGGCTGGACCAGCAAATGGCTGTATTTCATCTGCGGCCTGGCCGGCACCTTGATGATGGCTACCGGCACCTTGCTGTTTTCGATCAAGCGGCGTCGGCGTAGCGAGCAGGAGTTCGGCACGGCCATCGCCGGTATATATCGGGTGGTGGAAGCGCTCAATGTCGCCGCGCTTGCGGGAACCGCATTGGCAAGCATTGCGTATTTCTATGCCAACCGCCTGGTGCCGGCCGCGCAGGCCGAGCGCAGCCAGATCGAAATCCACGCATTCCTGTGGGTATGGGCAGCCACGCTGCTGCATGCGCTGCTGCGCCCACCCGCGCGTGCATGGGTGGAGCAACTGGCGATGACCGCGCTGCTGTGTGTCGGCTTGCCGCTGCTCAATGCGGTCACCACCGGGCAGCATCTGGGCGTGTATCTGGCTGCCGGCGACCTGCAGCGCGCCGGGGTCGAGCTGGTCTCGCTCGTCTTCGGCGTTGCATTTGCTTACGCGGCGTATCGGGCGCATCGCAGCGCCGCGCGACCGGTACCGGCACGCACCGGGCGTGGTGCCGCAGCCGCAATGGACGGGTTGTGAAGCGGTCTTCGCGCACCGCATCGGTGACGCGCTACCGCTGGTCGGTTGCCGGTCGCGTGCTCGCTGCCAGTGTCGGCGGCTATGCGCTGACCTCCACCGGCTGCAGTGTGCTGGCGCAGCTGCTGTGGCGGTTTGCGGGCGTGTCGCCCGCGGTGTCGGTGCTGAGCACGACCTTGCTGAGCTTCGCCAGTTACACCGTCGTCGTGTTGTGGATGTTTCGTGCGCGCAGTGCATTGCGCATGTGGGGCTGGCTGGGCGTGGGCATTGCCGCGCTGAGTGGTGCGAGCTGGTCGTTGGGACATCCGCCATGGACGGGCTGATTGCCGCGCTGCTAGGCACCGCGCTCTGCCACGCCGCAATGATGGCCCTGGCCGTGGCGATGCATCGCCATTACGAGCAGCTCACCGGCCGCCGCACTGCGCCGGTCGCGCAGCGATGGTGGCTGCGTGCGCTGGCTGTCTGTCTGTTGATCGCCGCGCTGATGCTATGCGTGCTCGCTTGGGGCGGCACAGTGGGCACGGTGTTGTGGCTGGGGTTTGTCAGCGTGGCCGCACTGTGGGCGGCGCTGGGCCTGGCGTATGCGCCGCGCTGGAGTGCGTGGCTAGCAATGCTGCTGGGCTGCATCGCATGCGGCGTGATGGGTTGGCACGTGCTGTAGTTTGCTGTCGTTTGAAGGCCACACACACCGGCCAGCTTGACTGGTCCTTGCCCGCCCACCAGGCTGCAGATCCGCCGCGCTACAACTGGTCCATCCGCACTTTCCAAGCCCTGATACACAACGCACAAAACAGTCGAGACCGAGAACGGTGAGGTTGTGCAGCCGCGATCGGATGCTTGAATCAAAAGCTCAGCTCGTCGAGTGCGCGGTGCCCTCACCGCTCGCGGGACACGCCGTGAACCCATCCCTGGGGGCTCGGTGGCGGCATCCATGCCGCCACACGGTCCCGCAACCGGCGAGGCCACCGCACCAGACAGTTGGTCGGCTGCTTTCCTGAAAGCGTGTGACTCGGCCTGCGTCGCAGACGAGACGTTTACAGGTTGCGTGTTGGAGGTTTGTCTGCCGCTCGGCTTGCGATCGAGAAATGGTGAAAGTTGGGCGAATGCCGAGTGATCCAACCAGCGCACATCGTGCACCGCATGCACCATTTGCAACCATGCACACCGACCATCTCGCTAGGTCCTTGCCCGCCTACCGTCGCGGGACCTTACGCGGCATGGATGCCGCGCCAGAACCTACAAGGACGTACTTGCGGCGTGTCCTGGGATGGTGGGCGGGCAAGGGCCCTGCAAGGAAGCCACAGATCACATGCGTTGCCGCTGCTTATCCACCTTGCCCAACCTGAGCTCAAGACAGCCGGCTTTCGAGCCCCGACGCTGTTTCAACGCGCGATGCCTTCGCCACTTTTGGGATCCGTCGTAAATCATCCGTGCAGGTCCCACGGTGGCATCCATGCGGCCAAGAAGCCCACAACCAGCGAGGACATCACGCCCGCCGATATGACCGCGTGCTGATGGGGCCACACGCAGGGCGGCGTTGAACCCAGTAGTTGTATTGCTGTCTCTAGACACCGCTGGATCGCCCGCATGCACGTGCCGCTATCGTGCAGGGATGCCAGAATCGGCGCATGTCGCTGCCTACCCCATCCGTGTCTCCTGCGCTTACCGCCCTGATCGAGCGGACTGTGGCGCGTGTCCGTCATGCCGTGCCGGCCGACCAGCGCTGGCCGGGCGATGACTTCGATCGGCAACTCGAACAGGTTGCGCTTGCCAGCGAGTTTGCGCTCGATACCTTGGCGCGTCAGCCGGCCTTGCTGCAGCACCTGGCGCAGCCGGATCCACCGCCGCTGCCACTTCCGGTGCTCGGCCCCGCACAGCCCCAGGCCTGGGCGGCGCAGTTGCGGTGCTACCGCAGTGCGGAATCCGCGCGCCTGGTCTGGCGCGACGTGCTCGATCTGGACAGCGTCGATGCCACCCTGGCCGGTGCCACCCGCCTGGCCGAAACCTGCCTGCAATGCGGGCTGCAGGCGCTGGAGCAGCAATTCCGCGACCGCCACGGCCAGGTGATTGCCGAAGACGGCAGCGTGCAGCGGCTGGTGGTGTTCGGGCTGGGCAAGCTCGGTGGCGGCGAGCTGAATTTTTCCTCGGATGTGGATCTGGTCTATGCGTATCCGCAGGGTGGCCAGTCCGATGGTGCCCGCCCGCTGGCAGCGGAGGAATATTTTGCGCGTCTGGGCCAACAGCTGGCCAAGCTGCTCGACGAAACCACCGCCGATGGATTCAGCCATCGCGTGGATCTGCGCCTGCGTCCGTTCGGCACGGCCGGGCGCGTGGCCCTGTCGTTCACCGGCATGGACCAGTACTTCCAGCGCGAAGGGCGCGATTGGGAGCGTTATGCCTGGCTCAAGGCGCGCGCGGTGGCCGGCGATATCGACGCCGGCGAAGCCTGGCTGGAAACGCTGCGCCCCTTCGTCTACCGGCGTTATCTGGACTTCACCGCGCTGGACGGCTTGCGCGAGATGAAGGCGGCGATCACTGCCGAAGTCGCCCGCCACGATCGTCTGGACGACATCAAGCGCGGGCCGGGCGGCATCCGCGAGATCGAGTTCCTGGCGCAATCGCTGCAGCTGATCCGCGGTGGGCGCGAGCCGAGCCTGCGCCAGCGTCGCCTGCTGCCTGCCTTGCAGGCGCTGGTGGCGGCAGGCCAGATCGATGCGGACAACGGGCATGCATTGACCGAGGCGTATCGCTTCTTGCGCCGGCTCGAAAATCGTCTGCAGATGTTGCGCGACGCACAGACCCATGCCTTGCCGCAGGCACCGCTGGATCGCGAACGCATCGCGCTGGGCCTGGGTTATGCGGATTGGCCGGCGCTGCTGCAGGCACTCGCTCCGCAACGCGCGCGCGTTGCTGCCGAGTTTGCCGAGTTGCTGGCACCACGCGTGCGCGCCACCGCGCCCGACGCACTTGCCGATTACTGGCGCGCCTTGCCGGGAGGCGATGCCGCGCCGTTGGCCGGCATTGGATTGCACGATCCCGGCGGTGCGCATCAGGTGCTGGCCGATTTTGCCCAGTCTTCCGGCGTGCGCGCGCTCTCCGATACCGCATGCGCGCGGCTGGACCGCGTCATGCCGGCGCTGCTGCATGCGGCCACCCGCGCCAGCCAACCGGATGCCGCCGTGCGCCGCATGCTTGGCCTGTTGCAATCCACCTTGCGCCGCACCAGCTATCTGGCCTTGCTGGACGAACAACCCAGCGCCCTCGCACGCCTGGTCGATGTGCTCTCGCGCAGCGCCTTGCTGGCCGAGCGCCTGGCTGCGTATCCGCTGCTGCTGGACGAACTGCTCGACACCCGCATCAGCGGTCCATTGCCCGACCGCGACGCGTTGCACGCTGCGTGCCTGGGCACCTTGCAGATCGAGGATACCGAAGCGGCCCTGCGCGAACTCAACGAGCGCCGGCTCGCGCTGAGCTTCCGCGTCGCACTGGCCACGCTCGATGGCCGCCAGCAGGCCGTGGACAGCACCCGGCAACTGGCCTGGCTGGCCGAAGCGGTGGTGCAGACGGTGCTGCAGCTGGCGCGTCGCGAACTGATCGCCGCGCACGGGCAGGTGCCGGGCGGTGCGTTCGCCATCATCGGCTACGGCAGTCTGGGCGGCCTGGAACTGGGCTTCGGTTCGGACCTGGATCTGGTGTTTCTCTACGATCACCCGCAGCAAGTGGAGGCGTCCGATGGCAAACGACCATTGGACGCCGGGCGCTGGTTTGCGCGGCTGGCGCAGAAGGTGATGACCTTGCTGGCTGCCGAGACCGGCGCCGGCCGTCTCTACGATATCGATGTGCGGCTGCGCCCGGACGGCGGCAAGGGCGCATTGGTGTCCTCGCTGGCCAGCTACCGCGACTACCAGCGCGAGCGCGCCTGGACCTGGGAGCATCAGGCGCTGGTGCGCGCGCGTGCGGTGGCCGGCGATGCCGCGCTCTGCGCGGCCTTCGCGCAGGTGCGTGCCGACACGCTGACACGCGTGCGCGACACAGCAGTGCTGCACGAGGACGTACGCAAGATGCGCGCGCGCATGCGCAGCGAACTGGATCGCAGCGATGCGGCACGGCTGGATCTCAAGCAGGGCGCCGGCGGCCTGGTCGATCTGGAATTCGTCCTGCAGGCCGGCGTGCTCGGCCAGGCCGCACAGCACCCTGAGTTGCTGCCGGCCTGCGCCACGCCCGCCTTGATCGATGCGCTGGTACGGGCGCAGTGGCTACCGGCAGAGAGTGCAGCACCGCTGCATCAGGCCCACGCCGCGCTGGTGGAAGCGGGCCTGAGTTGCACCCTGGATCGCCGGCCGCGGTTGATCGCTCCGACCCCGGCCATCCAGCAGGCACGGCACAGCATCTTCACCACCGCACACGCGCAAGGACTGGCGTTTCCGGTCGGCAAGGATGTGGCAGCGCTGTAGCCTTGGTCGGCCGGTACCCGGGCGTTGCGATGCGAGGCGAGTGTGGCGCGCAGACCGGGCTGGCAGACGTGCAGGCGCGTTGGAATCGCCTCCATTCACCGCGCCTGTCTTTGGCCTGGTTGCCGGTGCGTAGGCGCGCCGGTCAGCCGTGGGGGCGCGGCGCACTGCGCCACAGCAGTGCGCGGAACGGGCCGAGCAGGAACACGCCCATGCCCAGCTTCACCGCCAGGTCGCCGGCCGCCCAGCTGATCCATGGCAGCCCGACGCCGGCAAAGGCGATGCTCCAGAAGATCGCCGTATCCAGCGTGGCGCTGCAGGTGGTGGCCACGATCGGCGCACGCCACCAATTGCCACTACGCAGCCGGTCGAACACGCTGATATCCAGCAACTGCGCCGCGATGAAGGCGGTGCACGAGGCCGCCGCGATGCGTGGGGTGGCCAGCCAGAGCGACAACGCCACCGCCAGCGCAAAGCCGCACCAGGCGACCTTGCGCGCCGCGCGTGGGCCGAAGCGGCGATTGATCAGGTTGCTCACCAGAAACGCCAGCGGGTATGAGAACGCACCCCAGGTCAACCAAGCGTTGATCGGGTACTGCACCAGGATGTTGGACAACAGCACCACCGCGCCCATGGCCAAGACCGCCCATGCCAATGCGCGCGCGGTGAGTGGGGTGAGCAGGGTGGGGGATGGGGCGGACATGGCGGTGCGGCAGTGAGCGATCAGCGCGAATTATCCGCGCGTTGACGCATGCAGGCCAGTGCGCCGACGCGCAACCAGGGCCAGCACCAACATCGCAAGCACGCACACGCCACCGAAGACATCGCCGACCTGCGTATACAACGTTGCCACTTGCGGGGCGACCAGCGCGCTGACACTTGCGCTCGTTCCAGGCATCGGCGCGCTCCGGGTCTGCAGCTGCGCACGGCCGTACGCATCGGTGACGATCAACAGCCCTTCGCGCGCATTACGCACCACGGTGTAGCCGTTCTCCACGCCACGCAGCACGGTCATATGCGCCGACATCCAGGCATCGCGATAGGCCAAGTCCCAGGCCGGCACCAGCATGAGTGCGGCGTTGCGTTGGCCATTGGCGCGTGCCAGCCGTGCAAACAGCATGTCCTTGCAGATCGCCAGCCCCCAGCGCAGGTCATCGACGTGACGGATGGCGTAGTCCTGCCCGTGTGCGTAGTGCTGCGCGCGCTCGGGCGGGGCGAGAAACTGTTTCTCGTAGCTCTCCACGCGCACGCCCTGCGGATCGAACAACCAGGCAAGGTTGCGCGGCTGCGCGCCGTGTTCGGCAATCCCTACCAGCAGCCACAGCCGGTGCTGCCGGGCGAGCGCGCTGTAGTGCTGTTGCCACTGCGTCAGTTGCTGCGGTGGCAGCACTGCGATCTTTTCCGGCAACACCACCAGCTGCGCACCCTGCGCGGCGAGCGTGCCGATCAAGGCGTCGTAGCGATTGCGGATCGGTTGCCAGTACGCCGGTGCAGCCGCCGGGCCGATCGCATCGTCGATGGCCGCCAGGCCGATGCGCAGCGGCGTGCCGGCGACCGGCGTCTGCAGCCGCCACAGGCCATAGCCGGTGCTTGCGGCCAAGGTCAGCGCCACGGCAGCGACGATCAGCAGCGGACGGCGCACAGCGTTGCCACGCCACACCAGCAACGCCAGCAACGAGGGCAGCAGACACACCACAAACAACAGCCCGGACACGCCGCTCAGTGCAGTGAGTTGCAGCAAAGGCAGCACATCGGCCTGCGAGTAAGCAGGGCTGCCCCAGTTACCGTCCGGCAGCAACCGTGCCATCAACAAATCGGCGCTGACCCACAGCAGCGGGTACGCCAGTACGCTCCAGCCGCTGCGCAGGCGCTGCACGATCCGGCGTGCGCCCATCACCACCGCATACCACACCAGCGCGATGCCACAGGCGGCCATTACCACCGCAGGCAACGGCATCGCCAGGCGGAAGTACGGCACATAGTGCGTCGCGGCCATGCTGGTGGCGATCAGCACCGCGATACGTGCGTGCGCGGTGCGCTCGATCGTGTAGGCCAGCCACAGCAGCGGCGCCGGCGCCAGCCACACCCACCACCATGGCGGCTGCAGACCGACCCCGAACCACAAGGCCGCACCGGCGAACAGGGCGGCCAGCAGCATGCGCATGGGCGACAGCGGCGTGTGGTGCATTGCAGATCCAGTGGAAGACACGCAAGGATCATGCACTGGCGTGCTGGCGATCAGACAGTGACGATCGTCATCCGACTGCAGCGGTCATCAACGAACGTGGTGTTGCACTTCGGTAGACAATGGCCGATGTATCTGCCCACGCCGTGCGCAATACCTTACCTGTACACGTGAGGCGCCGTCAGCAACGCCCCATCGCAACCGCGGGTGTCCGTACGGCGTCTTCCATTATCACCAGGTGGTGCTGCTGTTCTGCGCAGCCGATTCTGCGGTCGGCACGAACGCCAGCGCCTGGCCTTGTGGCGACTGTACCGTCCAGCCCGCACCGGCCGGACTCGGCTGGAAGCTCACCGTCTCGCCAACGTGGAAGCCCGCAGTCGGGTCGTCCTGGCGAGCCGGCCAGCGCAGCAGTGCGGTGTTCTCGGCTTTTGCGGGATCCTGCAACTGCACCTGGCAGCCGCCATCGGTGGTTTTTTCCACCGACTTCACCCGCATCGGCGGCAACGGCCCGGCCGAGGCCTTGTGCGATGCCTCGCTGAGCGCTTCAGAGCCTGCGATCGCACTATGGCCCAGCGCCAACGACACGAAGTACGGCGCGGAGATCACCAGGATCGCCGACATCGCCGAGGCATCGCCGCGGGTGATCGTGGTCAAGCCTGCGTTGGCCTGCATCGGCTGGCCAAACGAGACGGCCAGCAACAGCCCAAGGCCGGCAGATCGAAGAGGGATGTTCATGGAGACGCTCCGTGCGTGGTGACGCTGCGTGGAATGGAATGATCCTGCTGCAGCATGTGTTGCTGCTGCAGGAAGTCGAACACCGACTCGACCGTGATCACCGAATAATTGCCGGAGAGGCGCTCGCTGGCGGGATGGTCGGTCACTGCAGCATTGGCGATGAAAAAACGTGCGCCGATGCGCTTGCTCAGGTCCAGGTGCAGGCGGGTGGGTTGGTAGCCGTTGCGCTTGAGCCAGGCCTGTGCGCTGCGTCGATCGCTCACCGGCGCAGGTGTCGCATCTGCTGCATTGGTCGCCGCCAATGCAGCCGCCAGCACTTCGAGCACCCACTGGTTGGAATTCTGATACTCGGTGGAAAACGGATAGGCGATCATGCTGTAGCGCGCCTCGTGCAGCGTGTGCGCCAGCGTGGCCGGATCCTGCAGCAACGTGCGCAGTTGCTGCTGCAGCGCCGGTGCCGGCACGCCGACGCGCAGATCGGCAGCGAGGGCACTTTCGCCGATGAAGTTGCTCAGGCCTTCGTGGTACAGCGCGGAGTTGTCCGACCTGCAGTGGTTGAGCAGGTGCTTCACCCGCCAGGTGCCGTCGTCCTCGCGCAACGCGAAGGCCAGATGGCTGTGTTTCAACCCATAGCGGCTCAGGTCCTGGCCGCCGCGTGCCAACAGCACGACCTGCGCACCGTCCACTGCGTCCAGCGCCTGCTGGGTGGATTTGGCCAGGTCGAACATCGCCGCCAGCGTGGCGGGCGCCGGATAGTGCGGGGTGCACACCGGCGCAGCGATGGCGTGGAGTGCGCACGTCAGGGATGCGAGCAACAGCGCTGCTGCAGGCCAACCGCGCCGTTTGTGTACAAGTCGCATGGGGGATGCATCGTCCTTGTGTCTGCCGCGTGACATCGGCGGCGGCACCATCATACGTGCAGGCGCGCACGCACCAGTGCGGCGATGCGCTGGGTTTCGCGCAGTGGTTGACGCTGCGACGGCGTTGCCAAGACATCGCCGGCATCGCACAGACGGCCATGCGCCTGCAGTGCCCGTAGGTACGTGGCCACCCGTCCCTGCGCCTGTGCGGCAAACGCCGCTGCCACCGGTGCCCGCGTGGCGCAGGCTTCGGAGAGCAGGTTGACCGAGTCGGCACTGGCCACGATCGCATCGGCCCAGCCCAGCAGGCCGGCGTACGGATTGGGCCCGTCGCGCTCGTCGCACCACAGCAGGCCTGGCAGGCCTGCATGCGTCTTGCGCAGCGTTGCGATCGCCTCGGATGGGGTGCGCCGGGAGGTGGTGACCAGCAGGCTGCCGCCGGCCGCGAGCACCTGCGCGCGCAGTTGCGCGCACAGCGCCGCAAGCGCCTGGGTGGTCCAGGGCACCTGCGCGGTGGGGCCGCCGATCAACAGCGCCACGCGCGGGCCGGGCAGCGCGCCGAGCGCGGCGAAGGCCGCGCGCCCGGCGGCCAGCCAGGCATCGTCCACCGGATGCAGGCTGCCGAGCAGGGTGAGCACGTTGGCGCCACGCAGCCCATCGTGCTCGGGCACGATCAACAGATCCCAGTGGCGCGGGTCCAGGCGTGGGTCCAGCAGTTGCACCACCCGGCTGCCGCGCGCGCGCAGCAGCCGGGTGGCCAGCGCGGCCTGGCGCCCGCAGCCGATCGCCAGCACCGGCGGCTGCTGCAATTGCCGGGCAAAGCCGGGTCCAAAAGCGGCCTGCGCCCCCGGCAACAGGCGCGGTGCGGCCCAGCGCCACGGCGTGCGGGCCTGCAGATGCAGCGCAGTGACCGGTGCGGCGTGCAGCGCCTGCGCCAAGGCCTCGGCCTGGCGGGCATTGCCGGCGCGGCCGTCGCTGACCGCCCAGGTCAGCGCCATCGTTTCAGATCCGACATAGATTTGTTTCAGATAGAGCGCGTGTTGCAGCAATCGCCTCACTCTACACTGCGGGTCTTCACGCTGGCGCCGGTGCTGCATCCTACTGTCGCCCATTCCCTTGCTTCCCGGAGTTTCCATGTCCGACTCGCTCGACGCTGCCGCGCTGGATCAGCTGTTCCGTACCGCCCGCACGCAAAACGCCTTTCTCGACAGGCCGGTCAGCCAAGCGCAGCTGCGCGAGCTCTACGATCTGCTGAAGTGGGGCCCGACCGCGGCCAACGGGTCGCCGGCGCGTTTCGTGTTCGTGGCCACGCCGGAGGGCAAGCAGAAGCTCAAGCCGGCGCTGTCCGAGGCCAATGCCGCCAAGACGCTGGCCGCGCCGGTCACGGTGATCGTCGGCTCCGATGAGGATTTTCACGAAAAGCTGCCATACCTGTTCCCGCATGCCGACGCCAAGAGCTGGTTCGAAGGCCCGCGTGAGGGGCGCGCGGCCGGCGCATTCCGTAACAGCTCGCTGCAGGGCGCCTACCTGATCCTGGCCGCACGTGCGCTGGGTCTGGATGCCGGCCCGATGTCCGGCTTCGACAATGCCAAGGTGGATGCGGCGTTCTTCGCCGGGACGCCGATCAAGTCCAATTTCCTGGTCAATCTTGGCTATGGCGATCCGGCCGGGCTGTTTGCGCGGCTGCCGCGGCTAAGCTTCGACGAAGCCGCACGTATCGAGTAACGGCGGCCGACACGGCGGCTGCGCGCACCGTCGGGCGCGCGCAGCCGGGCCCTCCGGCACGCAGGCAGCCACGTACACTCCGGCTGCGTAGCGCGCCACCCGCACCACCTGAACACCGTACGCCTTGTCCAATCCGCCCCAGGCGCACGTTTCCGCTTTGCTGCAGTCCTCGTCCGTCTGCGTCTGTTCCATCCGCGTTGATCCAATGCGGTCCCTCATCTCAAGGAGTTTCAATGAAGACCACCCACAAACTGTTGCTGCCGCTCGCCCTGACCCTGGCCATCGCCGCCTGCTCCAAGCCGGCCGACAATGCCGCCGCGCCGGCCACCGAAACCCCGGCCGCCACCGCACCGGCCGATGCCGCTGCCACCACTCCTGCCCCGGCTGCTGCGCCGGCCGCCTCGACCGCGCCGGCCGTGGAAGTGGCTTCGGGCACCTACACGCTGGACCCGAGCCACACCGACGTGCTGGCGCAGTGGAGCCACTTCGGCTTCTCCAACCCGACCGCGCACTTCGGCAATGTCGACGGCACCCTGGTGTACGACGCGGCCGACGTGACCAAGTCCACCGTGCAGGTCACCCTGCCGCTGTCTGGTCTGAACAGCTTCACCGCCAAGTTCGACGAACACCTCAAGAGCGGTGATTTCTTCGACGCGGCCAAGTTCCCGACCGCCACCTTCAAGAGCACCAAGGTCGAAGCGGCCGGCCCCAACAAGCTGACCGTCACCGGCGACCTGACCATCAAGGATCAGACCAAGCCGGTCGTGCTGGACGTCACCCTCAACGGTGCCGGCGAGCACCCGATGAAGAAGGTGCCGGCAGCCGGTTTCGACGCCACCGCCACCATCAAGCGCACCGACTTCGGCGTGGGCCAGTACGCCCCGAACGTCAGCGACGAAGTGAAGATCCGCATCACCACCGAAGCCCTGCAGGCCAAGGCCGGTGACGCCGCTGCTGCCAAGTAAGGCGCAGCGCAGTCGATGCATCGGTGCGAGCGATCGCACCGATGTGCGGAACGCCAAAGCCCGCCGACCGGCTTAAGGCTGTTGACTGAAGAAAACGGCGCCTCTCCACCTCGGTGGGAGGCGCCGTTTTTTTATGGGCATTGCGATCGAGCCCGCGGTGCCTTCGCCGTGCGCGGGACACGCCGCGAGCCCGCGAGCGGCGGGCACACCGCACCAGACAGTTTGTTGATCGTTTTATTGAAAGCCATGCGCACCGATCGACTCGACTGGTCCTTGGCCGTCCACCATCGCGGGGCCTTACGCGGCATGGATGCCGCGTAAGAGCCTACACGGACGTACTTGCGGCGTGCCCCGCGATGGTGGGCGGCCAAGGGCCCTGCGGAAAAGCCACAGATCAACTGCCGTTTGCGTGGAACCCCGCACCCAGCACCGCCGTGCTGTCCGTCAGTGCGGGGCTGATTCAGCCTTCCAGTAGCCCTTCGCGCGCACCGAGTCCTTGTCCACGCCCATGTGCTCTTCGAGAAACTTGCGCATCGCACGCGCGCGCATGGATTCGGTACCGATCCAGTAGAACGTGTCGCCGTCGTGCGGCTCGTAATCGCGCAGGCTGTCTTCCAGCAACGTGCTGCTGGCGGCATCGAAGCCGTTGCGTTCCAGCCAGTACACCTCCACCTCGGCGGCGCTGAGCAGCTCCTGGCGTTCGGCCGCATCGGCGATTTCGATAAAGACCTCCGCATGCATGTCGGCGGGCATGGCTTCCAGCCAGCGGCCGATCGCGGGCAGCGCGGTTTCATCGCCGATCAGCACGTAGTGGTCGTAGTCGTCGGCAACCAGGAACGAGCCGCGCGGGCCACCGATCTTCAGCGTGTCGCCGGGCTGTGCCTGCGCCGCCCAGCTGGAGGCCACGCCGTCGCCGTGCAGCACGAAGTCGATGCTCAGCTCGCCGCTCTGCGGATCGAATGCGCGCGGGGTGTAATCGCGGCCGGGCGAGGGCAGCGCGCCTTCGGCATAGCGCGGACCGTCCGGCGTCATCGTCGGCAGCACGAAGGCGCCATCGGCATTGGGGAAGAACAGCTTGACGTGATCGTCCGGTGCCTCGCTCTGAAAGCCGGCAAGTTCGCTGCCGCCGAACACGATGCGGCGCATCTGCGGGGTGAGCGACTCGCAGCGCACCACCTGCACGGAGCGCAGGCGCGGATCGCGGCGGAGTTGGGTGTGGGTGTGGATGGCCATTGTGCTGCGATTCCTGGATATGGCGCGCAGATGCGCGGCGGGGGAGTGACTGCAAACGATGATGCGACGATCTAGCCAGCCGACTGGCGAAAAACAGCGGTTGTTGCCCACCCTGCTCCCATCGGAGAAGGTGCCCCGCAGGGGCGGATGAGGGTACGAGCGAAGCCTCGTGCAGTTGCAATGACACGTGGCTTCGCCCTTGACCCTCACCCCAATCCCTCTGCCGAGGGAGAGGGGCTCAGTTACCGACGCCTGAAGGTGTGTTGACTCTGAGACTGCATTTCGATCAGAACAGGCAGCTACGCCGCTGCAAAATAAGCAAGGTCGATGATCGGCAATTTGCAGACTCACGAATTCGCAGAACACTGCATGCATCGGGGCTGCACATCACTGCGCCTACAACGTCGACACTGCGATGACATGCAACTACCGCAAAGGGTGATCAGGCGGCATCGGCTTGTCTAGGAGTTGCAGCAGCACACGCACTCAGCCGTCGTCGTGCTCCATGCCGTCAGCGGCGGCGTTGAGTAGCGCGGCAATGCGTGTGGTTTCTGCATCCGTCCATTGCCCGTGCCGTGCAAACAGCCCGTGCTTGATGCGGTGGATGGCCTCGCGAATCGGCGCCGGTGTCTGCGCCTTGATCAGCGCGCGCGCGCGGCGGTGGGTGCGCGCCAGCGCCGCATCGAGTGCGTCGCGGTGCTGTGCCGCATGCATGCGGCCGGCCGCGCTGACCTGGTAGCGCTTGCGGCCCTCGTCCAGCACGGTCTGCACCCATCCCTCGGTTTCGAGTTGCGCCAGTGCCGGATAGATGGCGCCCGCACTGGGCGTGTAGAGGCCTTTGAACAGCGCAGTGATCTGCCGCATCAACTCATAGCCATGGCGCGGCTGTTGCTCGATCAGCGCCAGCAGCAGCAAGCGTAGGTCGCCATGTTCCAGTGGTCGCGCGCGCGCACCGCCGCCGCGGCGCGTGGCGCTGCGCGCAAGGGACGGATCGAGTTCATTCGGCAAGTCGTCGTGGCGAGAGCGCACTGTCATTCGATATAACGAAGCATGGCGAAAAGATATATCGAAGTGGGATCGCCCGCAAGCACCTGCCGGTTGCCGGGCCGACCAGCCTGGCTGTCCCTGCGGGCCATGCTGCAACGCGGCTAGACACTACAGCTCTCCATAATTACGATGTAATTACTTCGACATTACGGGCTTTGCCCGGTGAGGCAGACGCATGAGTCGACAGTGGGACACCCAGGCCGAGAGCCGGCGCCAGCGCCTGCAGCGCGCCGCAGCCCTGGCGCCGCAGGGGCGCGTGGTGGCCGCCGACGACGTGGTGGCGCTGCTGGAAGCGGTGATCGAGCCGGGCGACCGCGTCTGCCTGGAAGGCAATAACCAGAAGCAGGCCGACTTCCTGGCGCGCCGCCTCACCGAGGTGGACCCGGCGCGCGTGCACGACCTGCATATGGTGCAATCGGTGTTGTCGCTGCCCGCGCATCTGGACGTGTTCGAGCGCGGTATCGCCAAGCGGCTGGATTTCTCGTTCTCCGGCCCGCAGGCCGCGCGCCTGGCCGGGCTGGTTGGCGAGGGCCGCATCGAGATCGGTGCCATCCACACCTATCTGGAATTGTTCGGCCGCTATTTCATCGACCTGACCCCGCGCATCGCGCTGGTCACCGCGCAGGCCGCCGACCGCCACGGCAATCTCTACACCGGCCCGAATACCGAAGACACCCCGGTGATCGTGGAGGCCACCGCGTTCAAGGGCGGCATCGTGATTGCGCAGGTCAACGAAATCGTCGACACGCTGCCGCGCGTGGATATTCCGGCCGACTGGGTGGACTTCGTCACCCAGGCACCCAGGCCCAACTACATCGAACCGCTGTTCACCCGCGACCCGGCGCAGATCTCCGAGATCCAGGTGCTGATGGCGATGATGGCAATCAAGGGCATCTATGCCGAATACGGCGTGGACCGGCTCAACCACGGCATCGGCTTCGACACCGCCGCGATCGAACTGCTGCTGCCCACCTACGCCGAATCGCTGGGGCTGAAAGGCAAGATCTGCCGGCACTGGGCGCTCAATCCGCACCCGGCGCTGATCCCGGCGATCGAATCGGGCTTCGTGCACTCGGTGCACTCGTTCGGCTCGGAACTGGGCATGGAGGCCTACATCGCCGCGCGCCCGGACATCTTCTTTACCGGTGCCGACGGCAGCATGCGCTCCAATCGCGCGTTGTCGCAGACCGCCGGTTTGTATGCCTGCGACATGTTCATCGGCTCCACCCTGCAGATCGATCTGCAGGGCAACAGCTCCACCGCCACGCGCGACCGCATCGCCGGTTTCGGCGGCGCGCCCAACATGGGTTCGGATGCGCGCGGCCGCCGGCACGCCAGCGCCGCCTGGCTCAAGGCCGGGCGCGAGGAGGCGCGCCCCGGCGAGATGCCGCGCGGGCGCAAGCTGGTGGTGCAGATGGTGGAAACCTTCCGCGAACACATGGCGCCGGCCTTCGTCGACAAGCTCGATGCCTGGGAACTGGCCGAGCGCGCCAACATGCCGCTGCCGCCGGTGATGATCTATGGCGACGACGTCAGCCACGTGCTGACCGAAGAAGGCATCGCCAACCTGTTGCTGTGCCGCAGCGGCGAAGAGCGCGAGCAGGCCATCCGTGGCGTGTCCGGTTACACCGCCGTCGGCCTGGGCCGCGACAAACGCGCGGTGGAAAACCTGCGCGATCGCGGCGTCATCAAGCGGCCGGAAGACCTGGGCATCCGTCCACGCGATGCCACGCGCGACCTGCTCGCCGCGCGCACGGTCAAGGACCTGGTGCGCTGGTCCGGTGGGTTGTACGACCCGCCGAAACGTTTTCGCAACTGGTAGGGGCACGGCATGGACACCCTGCGGTATCGCTTCGATGGCCAGCATGGCGCGCGCGCCGGGCTGGACCATGCGCTGGTCGGCGTGGTCGCCTCCGGCAACCTGGAAGTGCTGGTCGAGCGCGTGCCGCTGGACGGCGCGATGGAGATCGAGATCCTCACCGCCGCGCGCGGCTTCGGCACCATCTGGCAGGCGGTGCTGGACGATTTCGCCGCGCGCCATCCGTTGCGCGATGTGCGCATCAGCATCAACGATGTCGGCGCCACGCCGGCGGTGGTGAGCCTGCGCCTGGAGCAGGCGCTGGACGTCCTGCAGGGAGCCGCCGCATGAGCCACCCCGCTCACCCCGTAGCAGCGCACCCGGGCGCGACGGGTGTTCCCGGTAACGCTTCGGTCGCGCCCAGGTGCGCTCCTACGCGAGCCGTCCAGAGCATCACCGTCGATAGTGCCGAGCGCAGCCACGACGAACCGGCACACCGCAGCGATTTCGTAGGAGCGCACCCGGGCGCGATGGGCGTTCTCGGTAACGCTGCAGTCGCGCCCAGGTGCGCTCCTACGCGAGTCGTCGGGAGCACCACCGTCGATAGTGCCGAGCGCAGCCACGACAAACCGGCACACCACAGCGATTTTGTAGGAGCGCACCCGGGCGCGATGGGCGTTCCCGGTAATGCCGCAGTCGCGCCCGGGTGCGCTCCTACGCATGTCATTGGAAGGCTTGTATGAGCACCACCATCCCCATGGCCGAGCGCAGCTATTACGAGGCCGATGCGCGCGAGCGCATCGATGGCGTGCTGGATGCCGGCAGCTTCGGCGAATTCGTCGGCCCGCGCCGTCGCCTGATCAGCCCGCATCTGGCCCAGCTCGACACCCCCGGCGCCTTCGATGACGGCATCGTCGTCGGCGAAGGCAGCCTGCGCGGGCGCAACGTGCTGATCGCTGCGCAGCAAGGCGCCTTCCTGGGCGGCGGCGTCGGCGAGGTGCACGGCGCCAAGCTCACCGGCCTGCTCGAACGCGCCGCCGCCACGCAACCGGCGGCGGTGCTGTTGCTGCTCGACACCGGCGGCGTGCGTCTGCACGAAGCCAACGCCGGGCTGATCGCCATCTCCGAAATCATGCGTGCCACCTTGAACACGCGCGCCGCCGGCGTGCCGGTGCTGGCCTTGATCGGCAGCGGCAATGGCGCCTTCGGCGGCATGGGCATCGTGGCGCGCTGCTGCAGCGCGGTGATCATGTCCGAAGAAGGCCGCCTGTCGCTGTCCGGCCCGGACGTGATCGAAACCGTGCGCGGTGTGGAGGAGTTCGACGCACGCGACCGTGCCCTGGTGTGGCGCGTCACCGGCGGCAAGCACCGCTATCTGCTGGGCGAGGCGCAGACGCTGGTGGCCGACCGTATCGCCGCATTTGCCGATGCTGCCGTGCAGGCGCTGGACACGCTGACCGAGCCGGCAGGCGAGGCCGCGCTGCAGGCGCTGGAAGCTGCACATCAGCAATTGTCCAGCCGCATCGCCGCCTACGGCGATTGCCGCGACGGCCTGGAGATCTGGCAGCGCCAGGGCATTGTCGAGGCGCAACGCCTGCCGTTGCTGGACACCGACGCCTTCCTCGCCGCCACCGCCGACCGGAGCACGCCATGGAACTGAGCCAACTGCTGGACCAGCTGTTTCCGCTCGGCCACGCCATCGCCCGCAACGACGATGTGCTCACCGGCAGTGCCACCACGGCCGCGGGCGAGGTCACCGTGATCGGCACCGCCAACAAGCTGGAAGTCGGCGTGGACCACGCGCTGGCACTGGCGGCGACCGTGTTGGCGAGCACGCGCGCGCATCCGCAGCGGCCGATCGTGATGCTGGCCGACACCGCCGGGCAACGGCTGGCGCGCCGCGACGAACTGCTTGGCATCAACGGTTATTTCGCGCATCTGGCACGCGCGCTGGACCTGGCGCGCAAGCGCGGCGCGCGGCTGGTCACGCTGGTGTACGGCGAATCGGTCAGCGGCGGCTTTCTGTCGTTCGGTCTGATGGCCGACCACATCCACGCATTGCCGGATGCGCAGATCCGGGTGATGGATCTGCGCGCGATGGCGCGCGTCACCAAGCAGACCGTGGACACCCTGCAGGCGCTGAGCAGGAGTTCGCCGGTGTTCGCGCCTGGCGTGGAGAACTACGTGCGCATGGGCGCGGTGGAATCGCTCTGGGAGGGCGATCTGGCGCAGGCGCTGCTCGATGCGCTGGCCGCGCCAAGCGATGGCGATCAACGCCGGGCACTCGGCGCGCAGCGTGGCGGGCGCACCCTGGCGCGCGATGTCGCTGCGGCCGTGGCCGCGGGCGAGGCCTGAGCATGCCCGGCCGCCACGCACTGGTGTGGTTGCATCCCGGCGCGCGCTGGCAAGCGCTGACGCCGGGTGCGCAGCCACGGCTGCAGCAGTGGTTTGCAGCGGGTCTGCCGGCAGTGGTGGCACGCGGCGATGGCAGCGAGGCACCCGGCAGCCTGCGGCTCGGCGTGCCGTTGCCGCCAAGCGAAGGCAAACAGCGCCTGGCACTGAGCGCCGGCCTGGACGAGGTCGCGCGCAGCACCGCGCCATTGGCGCTGGATGCCGTGATCGCAGCCGCACCCTCCGCGACGCAGCCTGCACTGCAGGCCTTGCTGACCCAGTGCAATGCCAACGCCCTGCAGCCGCGCGTCTTCGGCAGCTTCGCATGGCAGGCCCTGACCGGGCTTGCGTATGTGCATGCGCAATCGGATCTGGACCTGTTGTGGTCCATCGCCACACCCGAGCAGGCGCAGGCAGTGGTGACGTTGCTGCAGCGCTGGGAACAGCGCCACCGGCTGCGCGCAGACGGCGAACTGTTGTTGCCCGACGACACCGCGGTGAACTGGCGCGAATACGCCGGCAGCGCACAGCAGGTACTGGTGAAGTCCACCAACGGCTGCCGCCTGCTGCCGCGCACCGCGCTGTTTCCGGTATGGAGCGCGGCATGAGCACGCTGGTCGAACGCACCGCCGATGCCAGGCGCTCCGTGACGCGTTGCAACGCGGTGGAGCGGCAACAGCCAATGACAAGGGCGAAAGAGGCAGACATCGCACCATCCCTGGTTGGTACAGACAGCCAAGCGATGCACCTGGTTCGTGCGGACACCCAATCGACACCGACACTGGTACCGGCAGCACCGCACGAGGTACCGCCCCAGCCGCTACTGCACCTTGCCCCTGCAGGCACTGCTTCGAACCGCGTGCATGCGCCATCGCGCGCTGCACGCACGCATGGCGAGCTGCAGGACAGTGCAGCGCGACAAGGCATATCGCATCCCGAAGCCGGCACCGCCAGCGCGCTGGCGCATCGGCTGGGGCGGCTGGCGGTCGCCGCCCTGCATACGGAACTCTGCTGCGCACCCAAGCCCGGCCTGGTCACGCCGTTCGACAGCGGCAGCCATGCCGATATGGATGCGTCAACGTTCCTGCGCAGCCTGTTCGCCCTGCGCGGCTACTTCGTCGCGATTGCACAGGCCGGTATCGACAACGCGCCGTTCGAGCAATTGCGCCAGCTCGGCATCGCGGCCGAAGCGGCGATGCTGCGCGCCACCGGCGGCATCAATACCCATCGTGGTGCGATCTTCAGCATGGGCGTGCTCACTGCGCAGGCGGCGCGCGTGCGTGCCGTGCACGGTCATGCCCCTACCGGCGAAGCAGTCTGCAGCGCGGTGCAGGTCTGGCGCGCTGCATTGCGGGCCGCACCGCTGGATCCACGCAGCAATGGCCAGCGCGTGCGCGCGGCATTTCGGATCAGTGGCGTGCGCGAACAGGCTGCAGCCGGGTATCCATTGCTGCGCGAGATCGCATTGCCGTGTCTGCGTGGCGCACTGCGCCGCGGCGCCACGCGCGAGGCCGCACTGGCGCAGACCTTGATGCACCTGATTGCCGAGGTCGACGATCTCAACCTGCTGCACCGCGGCGGGCAGGAAGGGCTGGCTTACGCCAAGGCGCAGGCGCGTGCGTTTCTGGCCGATGGCGGCATCGCACACCCCCAGTGGCGCGCGTGCGCGCACGCCATCGGCGCGCAATTTGTTGCGCGTCGCCTGAGCCCGGGCGGCAGCGCCGATCTGCTGGCCTGTGCCTGGTTCCTGCACTGCCAGGAGACGGCATGAGCCGGTGTCGACCACTGGCAACTGCGAAGGCAACGTCCACGCAGGCGTGTGGCGGCGCTGCCCTTCGCACTGTCTCAGTGAACGGCCTGCTTGTCCTGGTCACGGAACAAACTGCCCGCAGCGCGAATGAGGGCTACGCTCGCACAAGGCATAGCATTTTCTGCAAGCAGGTCATCCAATGAGCCTGGCCGTGCTTTGTCCCGGCCAGGGTGGGCAGCACGCCGCGATGTTCGCGCGGGTCGCCGATGCGCCTGCCGCGGCCGAGGTGATCGCCGCCGCGAGCAAGGTGCTTGGCGCCTCGGCGCAAACGCTGGCCGCAGACAACTCCCGCTACATCAATGCCATCGCACAGCCGCTGGTCTGCGCCGGCACGCTGGCGCACTGGCAGGTGCTGCGTGTGCAGCTGCCCACGCCGGTGTTGGTGCTGGGCTACAGCGTCGGCGAGCTGGCCGCGCATGCGGTCGCCGGCAGCATGGAGATCGCCACCTGCTTGCAGCTGGCTGCCACCCGCGCGCGCCTGATGGACGCGGCCAGCCCGGAACATGCCGGCTTGATGGCGGTGCTCGGGCTGCCGCTGCGCACGCTCGAGGCGCTGTGCCGGGCGCATGGCGCGGCCATCGCCATCGTCAATGGCGACGACCACGCCGTGCTCGGTGGCCCGCAGGCGGCACTGCAGGCACTGGGCGATGCAGCGCAGGCGCAGGGCGCACGCGTCACACCGTTGCCGGTGAGCGTGCCGGCGCATACGCCGTGGTTGCGTGCGGCCGCCGACGCCTTCGCCGTCGAATTGAACAATGCAGCCGTGCAGGCGCCCAGGCTGCGCGTGCTGGCCGGCATCGATGCGCGTGCCGTCACCACGCAGGCCCTGGTGGTGGACACGCTGGCCGCACAGATCGCGCAGACCGTGCGCTGGTACGAGGTGCTGGTGCAGGCCGCCGAGCGCGGCGCGCGGGTGTTTCTCGAACTGGGGCCCGGCAGCGCATTGGCGCGCATGGCACGCGAGCGCGTGCCGGGTTGCGAGGCGCGATCGGTCGACGAATTTCAGAGCACCCACGGTGTGGTCGAGTGGGTCAACGCCGCATGCGAGCGCGCGGCATGACGGTCGAGGTGGTGCACACGGCGTGACCCCTGGGTGGCGGGTGGCCATCCGTGCTGTACGCGTATCAGGTGTCTGGGAGGGCGCATGACCCCGCAAATTGCAACGATTCTTGGCTTGGTGATCATGTTCATCGTCGCCACCGCATTGCCCATCAACATGGGCGCGGTGGCCTTTGCGCTGGCCTTCATCATTGGCGGCGTGTGGGTGGGGCTGGACGGCAAGGAGGTGCTGGCCGGCTTTCCGGGCGACCTGTTCCTGACCCTGGTCGGCATCACCTATCTGTTCGCTATCGCGCAGAAGAACGGCACCATCGATCTGCTGGTGCATTGGGCGGTGCGCGCGGTGCGCGGGCGCATCGTCGCCATTCCCTGGGTGATGTTCGTCATCACCGGCCTGCTCACCGCCTTCGGTGCGCTCGGGCCGGCGGCGGTGGCCATCATCGGCCCGGTGGCGCTGCGCTTTGCCAAGCAGTACCGCATCAATCCCTTGATGATGGGCCTGCTGGTGATCCATGGCGCGCAGGGCGGCGGCTTTTCGCCCATCAGCGTGTATGGCGGCATCACCAACAAGGTGGTGGAAAAGGCCGGGCTGGACGTCACCGAGATGGCGGTGTTCCTCACCAGCCTGGGCTTCAACCTGATGATGGCGATCATCTGCTTCTGCGCCTTCGGCGGGCTCAAGCTGATGCGTCGGCAGGAGGTCTCGCTGGCCGACGCGCAGTATGTGGCGGTGGCCGACGACCAGGCCTCCAAGCGCCCGTTCGCGATCGAAGGGCATGGCTCGCTGGTGGCCGCCGGTGGCGGCACCTTGTCGACCAATCCGCTGGCGCTGGAGGCGGTCGCCATCACGCGCGATCGGGTGATCACGCTGGTCGGCCTGCTCGGCCTGGGCATCGCCGCGCTGGTCTACAACCTCAACGTCGGGCTGGTGTCGATCACCGTGGCGGTGGCGCTGGCGCTGATCTCGCCCAGCGCGCAGAAGGGCGCGGTGGACGGCATCAGCTGGTCCACGGTGCTGTTGATCAGCGGCGTGGTGACCTATGTGGCGGTGCTGGAAAAGGCCGGCGCGGTGGACTACATCGGCACCGGCGTGTCGCATATCGGCATGCCGCTGCTGGGGGCGTTGCTGGTCTGTTACGTCGGCGGCGTCGTTTCCGCGTTCGCCTCGTCGGCGGCGGTGCTGGGCGCCACCATTCCGCTGGCCGTACCGTTCCTGATGCAGGGCCAGCTCGGCGCGGCCGGGGTGATCTGCGCGCTGGCGGTGTCGTCCACCATCGTCGATGTCAGCCCGTTCTCCACCAACGGTGCGTTGGTGGTGGCCTCGGCCGCCAAGGAAGAACGCGACGCGCTGTTCCGCCGCTTCCTGGTCTACAGCGGGCTGGTGGTGCTGCTGGGGCCGCTGGTGGCCTGGCTGCTGTTCGTGGTGCCGGGCTGGCTGTGATCCGGCCCGCGTCCGGCAGGGTGTCGGGGCGCCCCAGTAGAATGGGCGCCCCCACGCCAGCATCGACGACCCGCCTGCCATGACCCTCGCCCCTGATTCGCGCAGCGCCAAGAAGCGCGTACCGCTGTACGAGGAAGTGGCCGAGCGCCTGCGCCAGAAGATCTACGACTACGCGCTGCCGCCGGGCGAATGGATCGACGAGCCGGCGCTGGCCGAGGAACTCGGCATCAGCCGCACCCCGCTGCGCGAGAGCCTCAAGCTGCTCGCCGCCGAAGGCCTGGTGCAACTGGACGCCGGCCGCGGCAGCCGGGTCACGCGGCTGACGCTGGAAGACCTCAACCAGCTGTTCCCGGTGATGGCGATGCTGGAAGGCCGCTGCGCGCACGATGCGGTCAAGCGCATCGACGCGGCCGGCGTGCAGCGCCTGGAAGACCTGCACGCGGCGATGGAAGCCGCCGCCACCGCCGGCGACCTGGCCGAGTACTACCGCAACAATTATCTGATCCACGAGACCGTGCAGCAGTACGCCGGCAATCCGTGGTTGATCCGCGTCACCCACGACCTGCACCGCATCCTCAAGATGCACCGCGGCCGGCAGCTGTTGACGCCCGGGCGCATGGCGCAGTCGCTGGCCGAGCATCGCGAGCTGATGGCATGCGTCCGCCGCAGCGACGCCGAAGGCGCGGAGCGCACGATGCACGGGCATCTGCTGAGCCAGGGCCAGGCGTTAGCGGCGTATGTGGCGGCCGGGGGCATGTTGAATGTGCCCGCACCCTTGCCGAGGGTAGGCGGGGTGTAGGCGTTGGCGCTGTCCGGGCGCATCATCACGTGCACCATCGCATCTGCCTTCTCCCGCCGGGGTGCACCGCTGCCGTGCGCGCGCCGTCCGCATCCAGCCGGCGGCGCTTCGCTGCGCGGCGTTGGCCGCGCTCAGGCTTCGGCGAAATGCGGCACGATCGGCGTATCGCCCTGCGCATGCTGTTCGATGACCTTGCGCTGCATCGCCGCCAGGTAGGCATCCAGCTCTTCGGTGGAGGCGAAGACGTCGCTCATCGGCACTGCCTTGACCATGTCGAAGACCTTGCGGATCTGCGGCTGCGGGTTGGTCACCAGCACCTTGCCCTGGCGCGTGGCCAGTGCCTTGCGGGCCTTGAAGATGCAGCGGATACCGGCGCTGGAGATGTATTCCAGCGCGGTCAGGTCCAGCACCAGCGTGGTGATCAGGGTGCCCAGCAGCGGCGACAGCGCCGTATCCAGATCCTGAGAGGTGTGGGTGTCCAGGCGCCCGGTCAGGATGACGCGTTGGCGGGTGTCCTGCGGCGGGTCGATCTGGATGGCGAGCGTGGTCATGACAGTGCCTCGGGGACAGGGGCGTATGGGTGCAGCAGGGTGACGCGCACCACGTTGTATGCACCATCGCGGCGGTAGTCGATGTGATCGGCGAACTGATGCACCAGGAACAACCCCAGCCCGCCGATCGCGCGCTCGTCGAGCTCGGCACTCAGGTCCGGCATCGCGGCGGTGCTGGGGTCGAACGCGCTGCCGGGGTCATGCATCTCCAGCACCAGCGCCTGCGGGTCCAGCTGCAGTTGCAGGCGTAGCGGCTGCTCGGCGCACTGGCCATGGGTGAGCGCATTGCAGCCGAGCTCTTCCACGATCAGCCGCACTTGGCCGATGCGCTCGGCGTGCAGGCCTTCCAGCGTGAGCGAGTGTTCCAGCGCGTCGTTGGCGCCGGCCAGCTGGGCCAGCGAGGGCGCGATGGCCAGATCGAGCTTCATCAGGTCGTTGCCTTTCCGGGGGCGTCCCGGCCAGCGTCTGCGACCGGTCCAGCATGCTCCTGGCGCAGCCGGATCGCCAGCAGGGTGATGTCGTCGTACGGGTCGGCCTGGCCGGTGAAGTGGGCAATACTGGTGATCACCGCCTTGCACTGCGCCGCCGCGCTGCGGCGTGGCCGCGATGCACCCAGCAGGCGCTCCAGCCCATAGCTGGCGCCCTGCTCGTCCATCGCCTCGGTCACCCCATCGGTATAGCCCAGCAGCGTCTGCCCGGCGCGCATGCGGCCCTGCAGCACCGGGTAGGCGACCTGCGGCTCGATCCCCAGTGGCGCGCCGGTATCCAGCGGCAACGGCCGCGCGCTGCCGTCGATGTCGATCAGCACCGGCGGCTCGTGGCCGGCACTGGCCAGCCAGTAGTCGCCGCTCACCACATTGATCACCCCGCACAGCACCGTGGCGAACATGCAGGTGTCGTTGTTTTCGGCCAGCCGTGTGGAGGCGGCGATCAGGATGCTGTCCGGGCGCGTATGCCGGCGCGCGGCGATTTCCAGCACGCTCACCGCGCGCGCCATGAACAAGGCGGCCGGCACGCCCTTGTCGGACACATCGCCCACCACGAACCACAGCAGCCCCGGCTCGGTCTCGACGAAGTGGTAGAAGTCCCCGCCCACCGCCTTGGCCGGCTCCAGCCAGGCGCAGGTTTCCAGATGCGAACCGGCGCGGTCGAAGGTACGCCCGGAAGGCAGCATCGCCTGCTGGATCTCGCGCGCAATCTGCAGCTCGCTGTGCATGCGCTCGCGGGCGGCGGTCATCTCGCCGATCTGCACGATGTGGTCGCGGATCGCATCGCGCGCGCTGTCGAACGCGCGCGCCATCACGCCCACCTCGTCGCGGCGCTCGATGTGCGGCAACGGGTACTCGAATTCGCCACGGCGAAAGTGCTCGGCGGTATCGGTCAATTCCTCGATCGGGCGCGTCAGCTTGCGGGTGATCCGCCCCATCAGCCACCACCACGCCACCGCGCCCAGCAACGCCGCCAGCGCCACCCACGCGGCCAGCCAGTTCAGGCCCGCCAGCACATAGCCTTCCGAGGCGGACAGCACAAAGGTCCAGCCACTGCGCCCCACTGCCGCGCTATGGGTCAGAAAGCGCTCGCCATCCGGCGCGGTGTGCGCAAACGAGATCGGCTGGCCCGCCGCCACCGCGCGCTGCAGCGGCAGCAGGTCGGGCCGCGACTGCGCCACGTAACGCTCCAGCGTGTAACGCAGGTTCAACGCCGGGTCGGGGCCGAACACCAGCATGCCTTCGGGCGACAGCAGCATCGGCCGGATGCCGATGTCGCGCGGCAACTGGTCGATGATGTCGCGCAGGTGCTGCAGCGGCAGGTCCACGCTGACCATGCCCACCGGCGCGGCATCCACCGCATCGCCCGGGCGGCGCAGCGGCAGGTTGTAGCTGGTGTACAGCGCGCTGCCGCCATCGGTGGTGAGATACGGCTCGGACCACCACGCGTGCCCGTCGCGCTGGGTGCGCAGATACCACGGCATCGCGCGGTAGTCGTAGCCCAGGTCCTGCACCGATTTTTCCAGCACGCGCGCGCCGTCGCGATGCACGTACCAGACAAACCCGGTGTCGCGCGCCTTCTGCGTGCGCGGCTCTATGATCAAGCGCGCCGCACCGATATCCGGGTCGCCGCTGAGCGTGGCCAGCAGCAGGGCGCGCAGATTGAACGGCTGCAGCCCCACCGCGCTGCTGCTGGCCGCCAGCGTGCGGCCGCTCACCTGCACCGAGTCGAGCATCGCCGCCAGGCTGCGTGCGGTCTGCTCGGTCAGGCCATCCACCTCGGTGCGCGCCGCCTCCACCAGCTCGGCGCGTGCGCCCAGGTAGAACACCGTGCCCAGCAACGCCAGCAACACCACCAGCACCGCGGTGGCGGCCAGCAACACGCGCATGCGCAGGCTGTGCCGCCAGTGCACCCGCGCAGTGACGGCCACGCTGTCGGTTGGCGATGTGGGACCCGTGGCGATGGCGCGCTTCCGTGGTGGCGGATGGCCCCGATCATGGCAGTTTTGCGGCCGCCGGCAACCGGCTCACGGCCGCCTCATCCTCAGCTGCCGTAAATTGACCCCAGCGGGTCAAGCAAACTAGATTGACTCCCCCCTATCGCCATGGAGGCCGGCCTTGCGCCAGATTCTGACCCCGAGCCTGCTGGCCCTTTTGCTTACGGCCTGTAACGCCCCGGAGACCAGCATGACCCAGACCCAATCCCCCGCAACCGAGGCCGCCGCAGAAGCCGACGTCGAGGCCGGTGGCCGCGGCCTTGCCAAGCTCAATCCCAACCCGCGCAAGGCCTATGAGGTCACGCTGACGCTGGACAAGGCGCCCGGTGCGTTCGGCCTGGTGCAGGGCGCGGCGCAGTACGACGTCAGCAACGAAGCCGAATGCGGCAAGATCCAGCCCGAAACCGGCACCGCCGGGCGCATCACCAGCCAGGAAGACTTCGCACTCAAGAAGATCTCCGACACCGAATACCGCGGCACCGTCTATCTGGACCTGATGCAGGACGAGGACTACTACGGCCGCGGCGTCTGCCACTGGGAATTCAGCGGCGCTAGCGTGCTGTTGAAAGCCACCGGTGCCGAGGAAGAAACCCGCTTCCTGTCGTTTATCGAAGGCAAGACGGTGACTGCGCAGCAGCCGCAGACAAAGCACTACTGGAAGAAAGGCTATCCGCGCTCGGAGTCCGAGAGCTTTCCGGACACCGGTGAGCTGAGCCCGGACAAGTTCAAGCCCGAGATCCGCGACAATCTCTTCACCATCACATTGGCTGCCAAGGAAGTTGCGCCATGACCGTCCCATCGCAGCACTATGCCAACTTGTCCGAGGATACGTACAAGAATCACGCGGTTGGGCGGCGCGCGCCGGGTCATGAGGAATTGGTTCCGGTCGGAAACGAGAAGTACGCCATCCTGGAGCATGTCGACAACAAGGCCACCGGCTATCAGGGCACGATCTACCGCCGTGAAAGCACTGGCGAAATCGTTGTCGCGCACCGCGGCACCGAGGGCAAGATCGACGACATCCTGACCGATGCATCGATGGTGCGCAGCCGCCACAACCCGCAAGCCGACGATGCGCTGGCGCTGACCAAGCATGCACTCGACTACGCAAAGGACTACGGCAACCGGACCGGGCATCAACCGGAAGTGACGATGACGGGCCATTCGCTCGGTGGTGCGCTCGCGCAGATTTCCGCACACCACTACGACCTCAAGGGCGAAACCTTCAATTCGTATGGTGCAGCCAGCCTGTCCTACCGGATTCCGGAGGGCGGTAACACCATGGTGAACCATGTGATGGCGTCCGACCCGGTGAGTGCAGCGTCGCCGCATTTCGGCCAGGTGCGCATCTACGCAAAGCCGGACGAGATCAGTACGCTCGGTCACGCCGGTTACAGCAACAGCAGAGCCAACTTTCTGATTCCGGATTCTCCGGTGCTTGCTGCAGGAACCTCGTTAGGCGCGCATAAACTCGACAACTTCTTGAAGGAAGGTTCCGTCCTCAGCGATCCGAGTGCGCGTACGCTTGCGGAAACCAACAAGCGCATGATCAACGAGTACCGCACCGATCTGGATCAGATCCGCGCCGGCATCACCGTCATCAGCCGCAGCGGTCGCGGCCTCGGCCAGGACGCCATCGACGCCATCCGCGGCCCGCTCGCTCCAGGCGAGCCCGCCAAGCGCGACGCACGCGAACACGGCAACGACCACACCTCGCTGCGCATCGATCAGCCGGGGCATGTGGGCAACACCTTGTTCCAGGACGCGCAGCGTGGCGTGCACGCACAGGACGCACGCGCAGGGCGCACGCCCGACCAGCAAAGCGCCCAGTTGTCCGGCTCGCTCGCCTCGGAAATGCACGCCGTCGGCGGCCA
The DNA here is from genome assembly GCF_011761885.1 of Xanthomonas sp. CFBP 8151. Lineage (NCBI taxonomy): Bacteria > Pseudomonadati > Pseudomonadota > Gammaproteobacteria > Lysobacterales > Lysobacteraceae > Xanthomonas > Xanthomonas sp. CFBP 8151. Next base: position 722,972 of record NZ_JAASQZ010000002.1, on the reverse strand, counting down.
GCGCATCGACGCGGTGATGATGAGCCCCGATGCCGCACGTACCTTCGCCGTGCAGGGCCGCGTGGACGACCCCGCGCAGCTGCGTGTCAGCGTGGAGACGGTGGCCGCCATGAACACCCCGCTGGAGCAAAGCAGCCAGCGCGTGGCCGACAACGCCGCACGCCAGTCGGTGGCGCTGGAACAGCAGCAAACCCAGACCCAGCAACAACAGCAGGGCGCGCGCGCGCTGGGCTGAGTACGCTCATGCATGCGTGGCGTTGGGCTGCCGACAAGACGGTTGCGCAGCCGTCAGGCGGGCGCGGCTGCTCCTCGGAATCGGCGTGAACCACGCACGCACTGCGGTGCTGGGTGCGCCGCCCGCATCATCTGACGGCCGCTCGCTACATGCTGGTAGGTTGCTCTTGATGCGGTGACTGCGCCCGACCTGCAGGCCTGACGCGGCGACGCTTCGATCTGCCAACTGCCGCCATCGAATGCCGCACAGGAAAAACGCCGGCTTGCCCGGCGTTTTTTCGTTCGGTTGCTGCCGATCCCCTGACGCGAGCTTGTCGAATGCACCGAGCGGGTGGGGCAGCTGGAAGGCGGGCGGTCTTCACCCGTCGGCTGCTGCTGTCGAGCTGGAATCGCAGCTTGCCGCGTAGCGCCGGTGACGGTGATCGAGCCAGGGGTGTCGTTCCAGAATCAGCTGTCAGCTGTCAGCCGCAGCCGCAGCCACCGCCCCAGCTACAGCTACAGCGCGCGGTGAGCGGCGTACGTACGGCGAGGGTGTGCGCTTCCAGCAACGCGTCCCGGTGCCAGCAAGTCGGCAGCGCGTCATCGCATCGAGCCCGGATACATGCGCTGTCGCTAACAGTCCACCACACCAATCGCCGCAGCGACCGATCGCCAGTCGCACACGCCGCGCACTAGCGCGCCGGTTTTCTGTTGCACCCGCACAACAATGCGCTGGCGAAAATATCGCCAGTTCGCTGGCGCAAGGTGTTTGCCGCCGCGAGATATGCCGCAATGGCGCAGCAGCTATAGCGAGCGCGGCCGCATTGCGCCGCCGTGCTGCAATCGCCACCGTTTCGCGGCGTGTCTGGCCGCTGCGGGCAGCGCCGCATCGCCACAGGCATGCGGCGAATTCAGGGGGACCGGGCAGGGCGCCACGTGGCGCGACATCCAACGATCAAGGGAGAGGGTTCATGCACGTTCTTCGTAAGGGGTACCACTGTGTGCTGCTGGTGCTGCTGGGCGGCCTCAGCGCCGGCGCCGGCGCGCAGGGCATCGCCAAGGGCGCCGATGTCAGCTGGCTCAACCAGCAGGCCGCGGCCAACCCGCCGCAGGTGTTTCGCAATGCGGCCGGCAATACCACCGACTTCATCAAGCTGTTCAAGGATGTGGGCGGCAACGCGGTGCGCCTGCGCGTATGGGTCAACCCGTCCGGCGGCTGGAACGATGGCCGCGACACCCTGGACAAGGCCAAGCGCGCCGCCGCGCAGGGCATGCGCATCATGATCGACTTCCACTACAGCGACAGCTGGGCCGACCCCGGCAAGCAGACCAAGCCAGCCGCCTGGGCGGGCCACTCCGTCGCCCAGCTCAATACCGATGTCTACAGCCACACCCAGGGCATCCTCAACTACCTCAAGGACAACGGCATCACCGTCAGCTGGGTGCAGGTGGGCAACGAGATCAACAGCGGCATGCTGTGGAACGAGGGCAAGACGCCCAACTTCGCCACGCTGGGCCAGTTCATCAACAGCGGCTACAACGCCACCAAGGCGGTGTACCCCAACGCCAAGGTCATCGTGCACCTGGCCAACGGCTACGACAACGCCAACTTCCGCTGGTTCTTCGACAACCTGCGCTCGGCCGGCGGCAAGTGGGACGTCATCGGCATGTCGCATTACCCGCCGGTCGGCAGCTGGCAGGACTACAACAACCGCCTGGACACCAACATGCGCGACATGATCTCCCGCTACGGCAGCGACGTGATCGTGGCCGAGGTCGGCATGGACTGGCAGCAGGCTGCTACCACCCGCGCCATGCTCACCAACCTGCTCAGCCGCAGCAGCAGCATCGGATCGCGCGTGCTCGGCATCTTCTACTGGGAGCCCAACGCCTACCCCGGCTGGCAGGGCTACACCATGGGCGCGGTCAACAACAACGGCCAGCTGACCGAAGCGCTACAAGCGTTCTGACCACCCCCCCCCACCGTAGGAGCGCACCCGGGCGCGACGGGCATTACCGATAAACCCCCTCGCGCCCAGGTGCGCTCCTACGGGGCATGCACCTCGGGCTGGCCCTTATCCTTTGGTCGTACGCCGGCCGCGCCCGCAGCCGCGGCACCCGCCACCAGCACACCCACGCACGACACCGTCCCATTCCATACGCACCCGTAGCGAGGAATGGCAACAGGTGCGTGCGGTACACTTGGGGGTTCACGAATTCACGATGTCGACACACCCGCGGGGTGTGTCCCCCCGGGAGCGCTAATGAACTGGTTGAACGAAGTGCTGCACAACGATCCGAACCCGCTTGAGACGCAGGAGTGGCTCGAATCGATCAAGGCCGTCATCGACGTCGAAGGCCCGGAGCGCGCCCATCAGCTGCTGGAAGGCATGGTCGAACAGACCCGCCGCGCCGGCGCCTACCTGCCGTTCTCGCCCACCACCGAGTACGTCAACACCATCGCACCGGCCAACGAGGCCAAGAACCCCGGCGACTCTGCGCTGGAGTGGAAGATCCGCTCGATCATCCGCTGGAACGCCATGGCCACCGTCGTGCGGGCCAACCGCAAGCCGGGCGACCTGGGCGGCCACATCGCCTCGTTCGCCTCCAGCGCCACGCTGTACGACGTGGGCTTCAACCACTTCTGGCGCGCGCCCAGCGACCAGCACCCGGGCGATCTGCTGTTCGTCCAGGGCCACAGCGCACCGGGCATCTACGCCCGCGCCTTCCTGGAAGGCCGCATCAGCCAGGCCCAGCTGGACAACTTCCGCATGGAAGTGGACGGCCAGGGCATCTCCTCCTACCCGCACCCGTGGCTGATGCCTGAGTTCTGGCAGACCCCCACCGTGTCGATGGGCCTGGGCCCGCTGGCCGCCATCTACCAGGCGCAGTTCATGCGCTACCTGGAAAACCGCGGCCTGATCGAGAAGTCCGACCGCAAGGTGTGGTGTTTCATCGGCGACGGCGAGAGCGACGAGCCGGAAACCCTCGGCGCCATTGCGCTGGCCGGCCGTGAAGGCCTGGACAACCTGATCTTCGTGGTCAACTGCAACCTGCAGCGCCTGGACGGCCCGGTGCGCGGCAACGGCAAGATCATCCAGGAGCTGGAAGGCGTGTTCCGTGGCGGCGGCTGGAACGTCATCAAGCTGCTGTGGGGCGGCTACTGGGACGCCCTGCTGGCCAAGGACACCGACGGTGTGCTGCGCAAGCTGATGATGGAAACCGTCGACGGCGAATACCAGAACTGCAAGGCCTTCGGCGGCGCCTACACGCGCGCCAACTTCTTCGGCAAGTACCCGGAGACCGCGGCCATGGTCGCCGGCCTGTCCGACGACGACATCTGGCGCCTGAACCGTGGCGGCCACGACCCGCACAAGGTGTACGCCGCCTACCACCAGGCCGTGAACACCAAGGGCATGCCCACCGTGATCCTGGCCAAGACGGTCAAGGGCTACGGCATGGGTTCGGCCGGTGAGGCGCTCAACCCCACCCACCAGACCAAGAAGCTGGACGATGCGGCGGTCAAGCACTTCCGCGACCGCTTCAACATCCCGGTGACCGACGCCCAGCTGGAAGACGGCCAAGTGCCGTTCTACCACCCCGGCGAAGACTCCCCGGAAGTGCAGTACCTGAAGGAGCGCCGCAACGTGCTGGGCGGCTTCCTGCCCTCGCGCCGCCCCAAGGCCAGCAAGTCGTTCGTGGCGCCCACGCTCGACAAGTTCGAGCGCCTGCTCAAGGACAGCGGCGAGCGCAGCTATTCCACCACCATGTCCTTCGTGCAGAGCCTCAACATTGCCCTGCGCGACAAGGAACTGGGCCCGCGCATCGTGCCGATCGTGGCCGATGAGGCGCGCACCTTCGGTATGGAAGGCATGTTCCGCCAGATCGGCATCTATGCCCCGTTCGGCCAGAAGTACAAGCCGGTCGATGCCGACCAGCTGATGTATTACCGCGAAGACCAGACCGGCCAGGTGCTGCAGCAGGGCATCAGCGAGCCGGGCGCCATCGCCTCGTGGATGGCCGCCGGCACCAGCTACTCGGTCTCCGACGTGCCGATGCTGCCGTTCTACATCTACTACTCCATGTTCGGCTTCCAGCGCGTGGGCGACATCGCCTGGCAGGCAGCGGACATGCGCACGCGTGGCTTCCTGCTCGGCGGCACCGCCGGCCGCACCACGCTCAACGGCGAAGGCCTGCAGCACGAAGACGGCTTCAGCCAGGTCATCGCCGGCTCCATCCCGAATGTGCGTAGCTTTGATCCGACCTTCGGTTTCGAAGTCACCGTCATCATGCAGCACGGCATGAAGGCGATGATGGAAGACCAGATCGACGAGTACTACTACATCACCCTGATGAACGAGAACTACGCCCACCCCGGCATGCCGGACGGCGCAGCCGAGGGCATCATCAAGGGCATGTACCTGCTCAAGGACGCCGGCAAGCCCAAGAAGGGCGAGCTGCGCGTGCAGCTGCTGGGCAGCGGCACCATCCTGCGCGAGGCCATTGCCGCGGCCGAGCTGCTGGACAAGGACTTCGGCGTCACTGCCGACATCTGGTCCTGCCCCAGCCTCAACGAAGTGCGCCGCGACGGCTACGCCGTGGAACGCTGGAACCGCCTGCACCCGGAGGCCGAACAGCGCAAGCCCTACGTCACCCAGCTGCTGGAAGGCCGTCAGGGCCCGGCTGTTGCCGCAACGGACTACGTGCGCGCCTTCGCCGACCAGATCCGCGCCTTCGTCCCGATGACCTACACCGTCCTCGGCACGGATGGGTTCGGTCGCTCGGATACGCGTGCCAACCTGCGCCGCTTCTTTGAGGTCGACCGCTACTACATCGCACATGCGGCGATTGCCGCGCTGGCGAAGGATGGCAAGATGACGGGCAAGGATGTGGCCCGGGCGATCAAGCAGTACAAGATTGATCCTGAGAAGGCGAATCCTGTTGGGGTTTGATTGGGATCCGCGTCTCTGGACGGCGGTCTCAACGAATGAGACAGTGGAGATGCATGATGCCTCCACTGTCCCACCAACGGAATGTCTCCATGAACGAGATTGTTAGAAAACTGGCCGATCAACTTCGGGAGATCGAGCGACAGACTGCCGAGGAACTCCGTAGCCGTCAGACCACGCGCACGTTCAGTGGCGCGCTCCGTGTTGAACCGGACAAGGTCTATATAGACGCGCGCGAGGGCCGCCGTGTCATCGAGTCGCTGAGCAGGCGTCTGGGCTGATCTCCTTTCGCTAGGGAGGTGCTGAATGGGAGCAGGAAGCTCGGCGATAGTGTTGATGGCACTGCTGATCAGCGGCTATCTGTTCAATCTGGTCTTTCACCCAGTTCGTTATTACAGCAAGAAAGCGGAAGGGCAGAAGCTGCTATTCATGGCAGCTGCGTCCGGCTTGGTGATCGGAGCCGTGGTCTTTCTGACGCTTGGTCTTCTGCGTCCGCGCCTGGGGCCGGGTAATCCTGTGCTACTTATTGCTGAGGCGATCAACAGCGCAATTCCGGTCACCCACGCCAGCCGACTGCTGGCGACTCTACTGGCCTCCTATATGTTGGCCAAGGCGCTCAACTACATCTCCGTCTGGCTCGTCAGAGGTAAGGCCTCATTGGCGCTCTACAAGGCGGGTGAAGCAAAAGAAAGTCTGTACGCGCGGGCCTATGTGACCATATGGCACTGGCGCGTTGGGCATGTTGCAGCATCGTCATCGGGGTTGGACGACACCAAAGTTCGCAGCCGCGCAACACGCGTCTATAACCGCCTGACGCAGAAAGACGCGGGGTCAATGGCGCAGATCCTTACTCGCGCGATGGATGAGCAGAAACTGGTCATGTTCACATTGAAGTCCCGCAAGATTTACTGCGGCAGGGTGTTCGAGATTCCGTTCGACCTAGACGATGACCGCACTTGCATTGAGTTGCTCCCCTCCTTCTCGACGTGGCGCGATAAGGATGACCTTAGGATGGGGGATCACCGCACCGAGTACCCAGTAATCGAACTCTGGGAAGCCCGGCAACGCCTGTATTCGGTTGAGAAGCAGCTGGCGCTGATCGAGAAACGTCTCCAGGAGCCGAGCCTTGCGCAATTGACCAACACCCCGGAGGGGAAGAAATTTGTCAGGCGGATGCGACGGCCGCATGAGAGACATCGCGAGCAGCTTCAGGCGCTGATCGCTAAGGGAGTGGGTGGGCGAAAGGTCGTCATTGAAGACTGGATCAAGGTCATTGTGCTGAAAGAGGTGGAGTCGATCTCCTTTTACGATCCTGATGCTTACAAGGTCTGGTTTGCGGCGAAGCGGGGGGCGGGAGAGGGCGCAAAAGATGCGGGTGATGTAGTCCCGGTGGCGTCACCAAAAGGGGGGGGGGCGGCCAGCACAGGTGGCCTTGCGTAGCCCCTCGTTTTTAGTGGTGAAACTGCGCTGTCAATGCGAGCTTCTGTATCGGCGTGCTGCCGCCGAGTGCCATGTTCGGACGCTTATCATTTTAAGCCCAGCAAACGGGGGGGGGGCAGGTTCTAAGATTCTCCCTTGTTTTCATGCCGCCAAGATCATCTAATCGAGAATGGCTTTAGCGGTGTTCACAGCCGGTCCAGCCATTTGGGTGCGAAAAGCGGGGCAGAGTTCATTTATGAGCAAACGGGGGTGCGCACACGCGAACGATTCGAGAAACTTGAGGCGTCGCGTAACATCCATCTTGGACATCAGGCAGTTGGGCTTCAGAGCATCGGGAGTATGCTTGGGCTCCGGTTTTGCGCCCGCTGCTGACTTTTCCGGTGGGAGTTGACACAATTCCAAGGCTAAAAAGCCACTAGCAATTTCGCCTGATCAGGCAGGGAAAAGACGGGACCGGAGCATGGGAACAAGTAGTGAGGCCTTCCGTTTTGTTGACCTCTTCGCTGGGCTAGGTGGCTTCCACGTTGCCCTTGATGAATTGGAGGGACGTGGCGTATTCGCAGCTGAGTGGGAGCCTACGTTGAACGCTCTTTACAAGGTGAACTTCGGCATCGACGCTTGGGGTGACCTTAACGACCTCAACAGCGACGAGATTATCGCCCGTAACGTGCCTGATCATCACGTCCTTACTGCGGGTTTTCCCTGCCAGCCGTTCTCGAAAGCAGGAGACCAACTGGGTTTCAAGGACACAAGTCAAGGCAATCTTTTTTTCAAGGTGCACGACATCCTGCGAGTCAAGCGACCGCGTCACTTCATCTTGGAGAACGTGCCCAACATTCTCAAGCATGACGGCGGCCGTACCAAAGCCACGATCATTCGCATGCTGGAAGAGCTTGGCTACTCCGTCGATGTAGACCACTTCTCGCCTCACGAGTTCGGCATCCCACAGGTGCGGGACCGCGCCTACTTTGTTGGTTCGCTTGAGGGGCTCGATCATTTCGAGTGGCCAGCGAAGCACAAGGACCCGACCGAGATCCACCGGGTATTGCGCCACGATGTACCTTCCAGCCGCGCCATCCCGGAAAAGACGCTACGAGCCATTGACATGTGGGGTGACTTCCTGCGCCGCTCGCCGGCTGCGCTAAAGCTGCCTTCCTTCCCGATCTGGGCGATGGAGTTCGGGGCGACCTACCCCTACGAGCACGAAACTCCGTCAGGGGTTTGGGTCCGCAGACCTGTGTGGGGTCTGCGCCAAATGGGCTTCAAGGGCAGCTTCGGACACTCCCTCGAGTGCACGATCGACGAACAGGTCGCGAGGATACCGAGCCATGCCAACCGACCAGGCGACTACCAGTTTCCGACCTGGAAACGGACTTTCATTAGGCAGAACCGTGAGTTCTACCAGGCCAATCGTTCCTGGATCGACCCTTGGCTCGCACGATGGAGCCCTCAAGACCTCGACTCCAGCTTCCAGAAGATGGAGTGGAATGCACAGGGCGAAGACCGCGACATCGACAACTTCGTGCTACAGATGCGCGCGTCTGGGGTGCGGATCAAGCGTCCTACTACCTCCCCAAGTCTCATTGCCTTTACACAGACCCAGGTGCCCATCCTCGGTGCCAATCTGACCGGTGAACGTCGCTACATGACCCCAGCCGAGTGTGCTGAACTTCAGTGTCTCGGCGACATTCATTTACCCGCGTCCGACCTCGAGTCGTACAAAGCCCTGGGTAACGCAGTTAACGCCCGCGTCGTAAAAGAGATCGCGGAGCGATTGTTGAACGGGCTCATCGGGCCCACCTCAAGCATCACCCCTGACCCCGAACCGTTGGGAGCTACTGCGTGACCGATCACATCGAACACGAAGACGACTTCGAAGAGGAGGACCCGCGGGTCCAGATGCTGGAGAGCCTCGCCGACGGATTTGCGACTCTCTCGGAGGCTTCAGACGTGCCCGACGGCGTTGCGCCAATATCTTCGATGTTCAGCAGTGGGGACGTCGACTTTGCTTCCGATACATGGATGAACCAATTGGCTGAGATTCAAGGATGGCTGAGCTTCAGCGGTGACCTCCCGCTCACGGGCGGTGAACCCTTCCTTCGAGCACTCATCGCTGAACTCAAACTTGATCCCACCGATCTTCTTGCTCCGGGAGCCGTCTACCCGCCTCTGAGCCTTCGCACGCTGGAGCGTTTAAACGAGCGCGTGGACATCGCGAGTCGGCTGCAGATCAATTTTCTCGATGAACTTGAGGCCAAAGGCACCAGCCGTGCGACGGCCACCCAGTCTTGGGCTGACGCGTGGGCCGAGATCGACGCGAGCGAGGAAGCGGTGAGCCCAGAGCCGGTCACGGCGAAGGCCGCAGTCTGGCCGATCTTCCAACTCACCAAAAAGGCGCCCAACCTAACGCCGTCCTACCAGCGAGGTGACGTCTGGGGCAGCGGCGACCGGCAGTCCCTAATGGAGTCCATTCTCCGTGGCGTCCCCTTGCCATCCATCATTCTGCTGCGAACCGGCTCTTCCACTCCGCACGAGGTCGTCGACGGCAAGCAGAGGCTCACAGCCATCCTCCGGTTCGTGGGAAAGCACCCCGTCGCCAAGCAGAAGGTTGCGGAAGTCACTGCTCGGCACAGTGGAAAAAGGTTCAACGAGCAAGGACGCCTAGATGACCACGGTGGCAGAAATTTGACGGATCTGTTTAACGACGACTATCCGGCCTTCCGTCGGGCGTGGAAAGCGCTGGAGGGGTACGCACTTAATTCCACACAGGAAAACGAATACTACTTCCCGTTCAAGTTACGCACGACCGGAGACGGCGGACTGGTTGGTTCCTACCTTGAGCCTCTCCGCGGGAAGTACTACACGCAAATTAAGGCCCGGGAGATCAACGTCGCTGGTCAGCAACTCACCGTCGATGCGTTGTTCGAGGACGTCGTGGAGTACACCATTCCCGTCATCGAATACACCCAGGCCAGTCAAGCCCAGATCCATGAGGTTTTTCGCCTCTACAACAAGCAAGGCGTTCACCTGAATGCGGAAGAGATCCGTAACGCGGTCTACCACGAGGTCGAACTCACCCGCGCGACTCTTGCTGCCGCCGGTGACGCCGACCCGAACACTGATGTCGCCAAAATCGCCGAGTCGTTGGCCGGTATCCCCGATCTTGGCCGTCTCGGCGAGGCGCTGAAGAACTATGGCTTCGGCGACACGCGCTACAAGCGCACCAAGGTTCTCGCGTGGGTCATCTCGGTGCTGTTGCACGACACCGCCGGAAGAGACCTGGCATCGACTAGTCGCAACATCGACCAGTTGCTGATTGCGATTCAGAAGAGCCGGTCCCACCCACTATCCCAGCCCTTGACGTTGACCAAGCTGTTCTCGCTGCTGCTACGCGCTGTCGAACTCCACTCATCGCACAATGAGTTGTGGTCCGAGAAATTCATGGACGGTGGAAAGGGCGTCAAGTGGCAGGAACTCCAGCTCGTAGGTTCCCTCGTGGGCATGACCATGGCCTTGGCGGCGTCGCCGGACGACATCGAGGATCGCATCGAGGCGAATGGTGATGCTGTCCGAACGGCGAGCGAGGAATCCGCGGACTGGGAGCGCCCTAACAAGACGCAGACAAAAACCCAGTGGGACTACATCGCCAGGATCAGCAAGAGTCTTCTCGAACTTTTCGGCATCGATCCTGTTCAAGCCGATGAGGCAGTGCGTCAGCAGTTCGGTGCTTCCGGGTACGCCTCGCTGCAGCGGATGCGCATCAAGCAGAAGAGTTGAGAGCTGTGCCGGAAAGCACCCCACTCGTCGAGCATGTCTACTTCAGTCCGCCTGCCTCCCTGCGGCCGGAGTCGTGGTGGGCCCGCTACAAGGCCCAACTCACCGGCCTGACAGACACGGCGCGTGCCTCTGTTGAAGCAGACTCTCGATACATTCTCCAGCGCGGAATACTGGCGGCCGACACGGCGAAGCCCGAAGAATGGTCCTCTAGCCGGTCGCGCACTGGACTTGTCATGGGTTCGGTCCAGTCTGGCAAGACAGCTTCTATGCTGGGTGTTTCAGCACTGGCCATCGACTACGGCCTTGACATCATCGTCGTGCTCGCTGGGACCCGTCTCTCCTTATGGCGCCAGACCTACGAGAGACTGTTGCAGCAGTTGGACTCGGGGGAGGAGAACGCACAGAAGATCAAGCGTCGCCTCCTGTGCCCACCCCCTAGCGTCGCACTGTCAGAGCAGACATACCCGCTGACAACCACCTATCGCTTGCCACCGGCTCAGGTTCGGCAACGTTTGAGTCAGGGCAAGCCGCTGATCATTGTGGCGATGAAGCAAACCGATCATCTGCACGCCTTGGCAGCAAGCCTCCGCACAAGCGTCTTCGGCGCAGTGAAGGAGCTTGGTCGCACAGCTCACATGCTCGTGCTTGACGATGAGGCTGATGACGGCTCGATCCTCGATGCCATTGTTGAGTCCTCGCAAGATCCCATCTACGGTAGGTTGAAGCAGATCCCGCGTGCGATCGCCAACCTCTGGGACCCGCCCCAGGGGTCACCTGGAAACCTATTCTCAACCTACATCGCTTACACGGCGACACCCCAGGCCAACCTGCTTCAGGAGGACCACAATCCCCTAGCGCCGCGCGACTTCATGATCTCTCTTCGTACTCCGCTCGACGTCGGCCATCCAGTGGACATGACCGACCTTGGCAACCTCAACGCCCCTCGCTCATCGACTTACCCTGAGATCGTTGGAATCCGTTCTTACTACACCGGCGGTGAGGTCTTCTACCGCCGTGCGGAGGCGGCCGGCCTGTGCGTGCCCACGACCAGTTCCGCGCAACAGGACCTCGCCGACGCCGTCCGGGCCTTCCTGGTGGCGGGCGCCATCCGCTTGTATCGCTCCGGCAAGCTAGGTCCGGCGTCCGCCATCAAAGGTCAGTTCGACACCGAAGAAGAAGCCCTTGCCGACGTGGCTCCGCCGCACTCGATGCTCTACCACCCTTCAGCGGCTATCTTAGATCACTTTCAGGGCGCCGAGGACGTCTTGCTCTGGGCAGGGATCCAAGACCGGACGACTGCTCGGAAACTGCTTGACGCCGGCGACGCCAGGCTCCCCGACACTTTGGTGAACGACCTGCAGGCGGACCCTACCCCGTGGGCGCAGTGGCTCGACAAGTACATTGCCTCCGCCGGAGCAATCGAGAACGAGTTCAAAGTCCTTACGCCGAAGACCTTCCCGGATTGGCAGACCGTCGAAGCCCTGCTCATCTGTGAGGTGATCCCAGGGACTAGAGTCGCCGTGGTCAATAGCGACCCTAACGCTGACGAGCGCCCTGCTTACACCCCCAGCCGGGACCCAGAAAGCGGCAAGTGGAGTGCCGCGCGCGACGTCAGCACTATCTTTGTCTCAGGAAACGTCATGGCGCGCGGACTGACGCTGGAAGGAATGACCACAGCGTTGTTTCAGCGTTCATCGGCTAACCCGCTAGCCGACACTCAGATGCAGATGCAGCGCTGGTTCGGCTACCGTGGGTCTTATATTGAGTTGTGCCGCGTCTTCGCCTCCAGCGACCAATTCACCCTCTTCCGCGCCTATCATGATGTCGACGAAGCGGTTCGCACGGCCATCACTGAGCGCATGATGGGCGGCGCGCCCGAACCGACGGTTCTACAGGGCCTCAACTTCGAGGCCACCGGCAAGATCGCGGGTGTCGGTAACCTTCCCCTGTCACCAGGGGCTCGCCCTTTCGTCACAGTTATCAATAACAGCCAGCAGGCGGATCCCAATGCAGACGTCGTGGCGGAACTCTTCGCACGGTCGTCCAGCGATCTCTCTGTAGCCAACGTGCTGCGAGGCCGAATACTGGATGTGCCACTCAAACTTACCGAGGCCGCCGAGCTTTTGGATCGTCTCACTTTCGCAGACTACCAACCCGGGAATGAGGGCTTCCACGCGGACTTCTGGAGCCGAGTTGAAGCCCGAGCACACGCAATTACCCCCATCTCGGATCCGCCGTTCTACCGCCCGCCCGTGAGGCACGGAGCAGGGGACCCGACCCGGCGTGCCTGCCCCTATGCCATCGCCGCCTATCTTCGACTCTGGTCGGCCAGCCTCACTCGCTCAATCACAGGACTCTTTGTCACTGGCCACCCCGGTGATCTGTGGTCCTACGCCGACCTCGATCGCAAGACAACTGAGCAACCACGGTTCTGGGTCGGCATTCGCTACGGAGATGGTGCTGTCGTGTCCAGCGGTCCGCTGGCACTGCTTCCGTTCAACATCCACGCCACCACAAAGAGGGTGGTCGGAGGCGAACTTAAGACAACTTGGGGAGCTAGCGACCCAAGCGCCGGCCAGAGCGAGTATCGCGGTGACGTCTACTTCGACTACTACCACCATCGTCGCGCATCCGTGCCATCGAGCAGCAATACGGCGTGGCGACCCAGCGGCGCCGACGGTCAGATCCTCTTCTACGTCAATCAACATCCGAGCGACTTGCACCCCACGGTCGCAGTTGGACTCTGCCTCCCTGCGGGAGGACCTGAGCAGTTCTCAGCTACCCGTGCTGGGGCGGCCACCGTTACGAAGAGACTTCCATGATCAGCTACGAAGCAGTTCTCGATCAGATTAGCGCCATTCCGGCTGGCGCCATCGGAGATGACCGAGCCATCACCTGGTTGACGGACGCGAAGGTGGTCGGTCTCGCTCGAAACAGTCGCGGTCACTTGGAACTTTTCCTTGCAGGCGACCAGTTGAAGCCCCAGACGAGCACCGTGAAGTCTGCGATTCACCACCACTCGTGGCACCGAGACACCCTGCCGCCGCTGAGGGCCAACCGCATCCTTCTTCCCGCTCTGGGGCACTTCGACCAGGTCGGTGCATTCATTGCCGCTGAACTGCTGCGCGAGAGAGCTGACGTCAATTTGGGGCGCGCTTTTGCCGTCACCGAGCCTCTGATCGAACTCGCCATCAAACGCTTGGAGATCTCCGAGAACGCCATCCTCGGACTTCTAGGTGAACTGCTCCTTCTCGACGCCGTCTGCCGCCGCGCAGACAATCTCAACGCCGGGCAGGTCATCGAGGCTTGGGATGGCTGGCGCCGCTCTGCAAGGGACTTCACTTGGGAGGGCACGGGCGTAGAGATAAAGACCACTACTCGAGCCACCTCAAGTCACGCCATCCATGGCGTTCACCAGATCGAGCCTGCCCCTGCCACTGATGACACCCTCGGGGAAGCGCGCCTGCTTCTCATAAGCATCGGCCTGAGCCAGACAGATCCCAACGTGCCTGCGTTGTCGATCCCCTCCCTGGTGGAGAGCATCGTTGAGCGACTCACCGCGACCGGAGCAAGCGGCTCGGTCGACGAGTTTCTCATGCGCGTAGCCATGTACGGCTCGGAGTCGGGCATCGGATACGAGCACCCCAGGATGGCTAACGAGGCGCCGTTCACGACCCCGTTCGCCTTGACCTTTATCCGCGGTTACGACATGGCAGACCCGGCCGTCGAGGTCCTGCGGCGCGATGACGTCGTCGCCCACCAGCATGTTGACGCCCAATCGCTCACCTTCCGCGTAGAACTTCCTGCGACGATCAGCTTCGATAACCCCGTCGCAGGTTCCCGACGCGTCGCGGAGGCGATTCTGGGCCTGCACATTTAGGTGCTTAAGCAAGTTCTGCTAAGAGTTAGCGGAGAGTCCACAATTCAAGTCATTCCGCATTCCCGCTGTATCACGGATCGCAGATGGGAAATCCGCGCGCTGGCGGAGGCTGGCATGGAACTGTGCAAATAACGGGGTCAGGCTATTAGGTGTTCCCATGTTTTTACGGCACCAGCGTCATCTGCTCACGCACTGCGGTCGGGCAGTGTGCGCAAGCGTTCTAGCCAGCGTGAGACAGGTTCCATCGGCCAACGTCTGACCAACGCCTCGCGCCCTAATGCAGTGTCGAGTAGAGCTTGCGCTAGCTGTCGCGGGGCGACAGCCAGTGTGCGATGCCAGTGGCTTCGCAGCCCAGTCCTGCCAGCCAACTGGCGAAGGTGGCCAGCGTATTGAGCAACAACAGGATCTGCAGCCGCTCACCGCGTCGGGTCAGGCTGTCTTCCATCGCTTAGCCGTAGCGATTGGACTTCAGATCAAGAAATGCCAGTTCGACCTACATCCGTCGTGCGTACAGGTTGGCCAACTGCTTTGCGCTGGGCGCATGCAGTTGGGGGAGGATACGATCAGCCATGGCTCGCGCTAATAAAAGGGGAAGGTTCACCTGTTCGCACTCTTGAGTCGCGTCCGATACATTGATCGCTGCGTTACCGGGGTAGACGACACGCCCTGCCAGTTGCTTATCGGCTGGGAGCAGGGGGCTGCGGTAGGAACAGGCAAGGGTTGGGGTCGCTATGGAGTAGCTTTGTAGCGGCAAGGCCGGCAGAGATTCCAAGAGCAATCATGATCACTGCGGCGTACTGGCGACGCGATCCAGGGTTCGCTGACGCGGGTGCCTCGTTGTGTTGCGTCCTCCTGGTAAGCATGTCGAGCTGTCGGGCTGCACTGTCCCAATCATTGCACTGAACCAAAACCTGATGCACTTCATCGCCGTCATTTATCTGCACTCTGTAAAAGCGCCTGTTAGTCTCGTACTCGATTCGAGATTCAGTGAGCATCAAAGTGAGCGAGTCGCAAAGTATCTTGTCCGTACCCGAGTAGAGGATTTCCATGGAGTGAACGCTCCCATTGGGCCGTGCAGAAAAAAACGCTGGCGGTTTGAGTGAATAGTGAGATAGGTAGCTGCATGATCGACTGAATGTTGCGGTCACGCATTTTATTACCAAGACTAACGCGGTCAGGTTGACCTGAACCACTAGAACAGACTTTAAAACTAAGGTGCAAATTTTTCTTCTATATCCACGTAAATCAGCAAGACCTCTTCGCCCGCATAGGGCACGGTGA
Source organism: Xanthomonas sp. CFBP 8151 (assembly GCF_011761885.1). Taxonomy (NCBI): domain Bacteria; kingdom Pseudomonadati; phylum Pseudomonadota; class Gammaproteobacteria; order Lysobacterales; family Lysobacteraceae; genus Xanthomonas; species Xanthomonas sp. CFBP 8151. The sequence goes on along the minus strand of NZ_JAASQZ010000002.1, from coordinate 707,432 downwards.
CTTTCGGCATCCAAAGCTCAGCTGGTGGTATGACAGCTTTCGCCATCGCATCGCACCTAGCACTAATGCCACATCTGCGGATAGCAATGCGCAAGACGCCGCGGTCACTTAAAAAATCAACGCCGGGAGAATAGAATTGGCTTTCCGCCGGCATGTGATAGGTGATTTGGAGCGAGTTGGATCCCACCCTTGCAACTTTGACCGGCTGCACGTCGCTCTTTCTATAATCAGAGCGCATACTTACTTCTGCAGAAGCAGTCGAGATTGATAGCGAAAGGAATGCTGTCCCAAAAATGAGCCTAATTTTCATATCTAAGTTCATGCCAAGGTTTGGGATCCGTCTAGAAGCGTTAGCACCTGCCATCTCGGCAAGCCAAAAGCTAACCTCAAACGCCGGAAGCGAGCTACTGCCAAGTGTCTGAATACTTACGTGTTGTCTCTGCTTGGCTGGTCGAAAGGCTGCTATGACTGGGTCAATCAGACTTGCAACCTTGGTGCATCTTGCTTTTGACTCTGTTCCTGAGTTTCAGCACTCATCGCGAGTGCACGTGTGTGTTCGGCAGACTGTACGCGCGCTTGGCTTTGCTCAACCGAACTCTCCACCGCATCTGCCGTGCGCATTTGCTCGCGGTGGTACACGGAGGTGGAGGGATCTCCCTGGACCAGAAAAACGTACTCGCCGGCGGCTGCCCGGGTGCCTGCTTGGCCAAGCACTACGCTGTCTACACGTTCCAGTCCCTGCTCTTTGGCAAGGGCATACAGGCTCCAGGTCATACGGTCACTTGCCGCATCGGGAGCACGATTCAGCGAATGATCGATCCGATGTACGCCATCCTGGATTTGAGCAAACATGGGATCGCTAGGCGATGGAGCCTGCGCGCTGAGCTTGAAACCATCCGATGATCCACGCGACGGCGCGGCCGGATCCTGTGGTACCAATGGCTGCCCACTCGTAGGAGGCGCGATTTTACGATCGTCCGCATCGAACCACTGCTTGCCGTCAAACCTGTATCCGCTGCGTACCGATGCCGCGCCGACGTCTTGATAAAGGTCTTCCCCGAAATCCGGGGCGTTGACTGTCTCACCTTGTGCGTTCTTCGGCAGAACAGGTTGAACGCCGCTGGACTTCAGCAAGTTGCTGACAACACCGTTGCTGTTGTTGTACAGCGGAGAATATTCCAGTTGTGCGTGATTGATCTGATCCCCAGCCTTCAGGGCAGACTCAAGTTTTGTGGATAACTCCTGGTCAGAACCGCTCCAGGCAACGATGCGCTCGTGGCGCTCGCCCGGTGCGGGCCAGTCTGGTGCGGTGACTGTCGCTTTCACGATGTTGCCCTTGGCATCCCTCGCAAGAGCCGGCTCGGAAGGATCCAACTGGTTCAAAGGTACTGGCTCGTAGTTGCCGTCTTGTTTGAGCCGGTACCCAATTTCATAAGGGGCAATGTAAGGGGCTGCTTCAACTCGAATGTGCCCAAACTTCTCCGAGCCAAGAACTGTGCTCTCGGCAAAGTTTGCCAAGTCATTTCCCTCGGCTCTAGTGTCGGGTCCCCCACGTACTACCGTCTGGCTGCCGTCGGATTTCTGAAAGAGCAGGTAAAGATGGCGGCGGTCACCAGCAACCTCGCTTGCCCCCACCAAAATTGTTGCCTTCTTCTGCTCATCCATGACTTATTCCTCAATATCTTGCGGAGCTCGATTCACTACCAGTTTGCTCAAGTAGATTCCGTCAGCAGAATGAAAGCCCACCATCCAGGTAACCGGCACAGCTGGCGCTGTCACCGATGGCTGCGCTTCTTTCACGACAGGGGAAAGCGTGCACATCATTGACGCTTTGTAACCTGCGCCAGGAGAGTTCAGCGCTTGGCAGTGAAATCCTAGATCCTCAAGGTTTTTCTGCGCGGCCGTAATGGGCGAGCCTACCGGGTTGGCGGCTTGAAGCTGCTGCCTTGCTTTCGCGGCAGACTGTTGAGTATTGAAGCCGGGCCGTGAGTCTTGCTGCATGGCAGAGCACCCTGATACGAAGAAGAGACTAGCAGCTGTTAGCAATGCTAGAGCACAAAGGTTGGCGTGAGGATTCGTTTGCATGATTTGACAGCTCCACCGCAATCAAACGCATGGTTATCCATGTGGAGATCGGTTGCAAGTATGCCCCCACGGGCTCGCGGAACTCTGAAGTTACAGCGGCGAGCTAACCTGGCCATGCCTGACTCCAATCTATGCGTCAGCTACTATTACGCCCCTCTCTTTGCCCTTTAGCGCCATGTCGAGCAAATACTCATAGGTCTGCAGCTTACCCCTAGCCGATGTGGCAACCCAGCAGATCATCCAGAAGAACAGCAGGAAAATCCCCACCATTGCTGTCAATGGAGACATTGCTAAAGGATTGCCACCAGCGCGCAGAACTAGAAAGAGCGACGCCGCAACCGGCAGAAGGCCTAGCTTGTCGATGCTTCCAGCCAATAGCGCAATGCGGCCCGCACGGCGTGTATGGCTGTAGCGCGCGTGATCCAGCATGATTTGCAAGGTTGCCGCCGGATACCCTTGCAGCCAAGTCACCTCCTGCATAAATTGCTCTAGCTGATGATCAGTGCGCATTGCTTGATCTAATGTCCATCGACGCAGATCACTCGCGATCCCGTAGATGCCGAGCAGCATCAGGACGCCCAATGCTACTAATGCAACCCGGAGGCCGGCGGTTGCTACCTTTACTAGCAACTGAGGCGGAACACTCGTGAAGCTGAGGAATGATGCAATCAGCGTCGAAGCGATTGCCAACGCCATGACGATGCCTGCGCCGCGCACGAGGCGGCTTGGGCTGGCGGTATCTGCTGGAAACTCCGGTAGCGCGCTGAGGCGCTCTTCTAATGCCTTGAAAGTCAAGGGCACGACCGGTGCTACGCCGCTACTTTCCATGACGCCTGCCATCGTTGAGTGATACGGCAAGATTAGAGGTGTCTGATCTATACGGCCAGGTGGAAACGTTGGGACAGTACGAAAAATTTTCTCTTAGTGCGCCCGGTGCGTAGCGGGTCTGTGATCTTAAATATCTGAGCACACAGGCTGTGCGTCCGTGCCTTTTGGATCTGCCTTTTAAGAACAGATGGCGACAGTTGACATCGCGATCGGTGCGTTGCAATCTCCAACTTAAGGAGCGTCGAAACTCCTCACACAGCGGTACCCACCTCCGTCAAACCGGTGGGTTTTTTGTGCCTGCATCCTGCAGGTACAAGCCGACGCCATGCCTGCGTCGGGAGGGCGGCTAATACAACACCCGCAAGGGGAATACGCCCGCCGGCTGTGTGCGGTTTCGAACCTCCCGACATCCCGTCGCCGTTGGCGGCGGTTCTTGGGTTGTTCCAGGAGGGCGTTGCCATGTCTACCGCACCATCCATGCCGGCATCTGTGCCGGTTGATCTGCTGCCAGCTTCCGCTCACCGCCTGCGGTGGGATGTGGGCGATGTGCTGTGCCGGCTCGTCGCACGCGCGGCTGTTGAGCAGGCGAGCGACCATCCGGCGTATCTGCTAAGTCGCCAGCTCGCTGTGTTGCCGCACAACTCGCGTGACCGGTTCGCACGCAGGGCCGTGGCGTTGCAGCAGCGCGTCGCTGCAACCATCACCCGCCACCACCCGGAGGCGCCATGACACGCCGCCGCCCACCCACGGCATCTGCCAGCGCACGGCCCACCCGCACGCGTGCGCGTCCCACGCCGCCTAAGCGGGTGCAGTGGGTTGTTGTGGAACCCGACCGCACCAAGCTGCCACCGATGCTGCCGCCCGACCCGGACGCCTCCCCGCAAGGCCCCGGCACGCTACGCGCACCCCGCCGCGCCCGCCGCCCGCGCCAATGCACCGTCAGCTACACCCATTACCCCGGCGCCCACGACCACGCCGGCGACCAGCACGTACCCCACGTCCGCCTCAGCGGCCTATGGCTGGAACAACTGGGCTTTGCCATCGGCACCAAGCTGCGCATCACCGCGAGCGAAGGGCAGTTGCTGATGGAGGTGTTGCCGCCGGTGGAGGTGCCGGCCAAGGCGCGCAGCGTGCGGTGATGATGGTGCGGCTGCCAGACCCCTTGCGATTGACCTCGGTGCCGGATGCCACTAGCGTCGCAGCCACACCAGCGCACAACGGACGCTTCATGATCGCGCGCCCCCTCTACGCCTTGCTCGCCACCCTCGCTCTGGGCGCATGCGCCCACACGGCGGCCACCCCAGCACCGGCAACCGTCACGGAGACATCTGCCATGAGTTCCTCAGCCGATCACGTACCTGCAGATCCTTCCAAAGGTGGACCACGTACCGCGCAGGAAGCATTGGAGCGGGTACTGGAGCTGATTCGCACAAGCACCAGTATTGAATCGTTCACTGCCGATCATGTGTCTCGAGCAATGGGCCAGTCGGTACAGCACCGCGGTGATGGTTCCGGGCGGTTCGGTGCCAGCGGAGTGCTGACCCGAGACTGGAACTACGGGTTTGGTGTCAACAAAACCGAAATAAAGGGTGCATGGTTCGAGTTCCTGTTCCTGCCTAATCCGCCAGAAGCGTCTCCGTCTATGTCGGATATCTGCCAGATCGACTTCGAGGCATTTGCGGCGCACCTCGAAAAAATGGGTTTCTCGCGACAACGCAATCTTGTCGAAGATGGGCGATGGATGAGCGATATCTTTCAACGCCCAGGGATGCGCGTAGAGCTCTTCCCGCGTGGCGAGGCTGACGAACCTTTAGCGCGCACCACTCATCAGTGCATCGAGTGGGTTCAAATTCGCTAGTCCAAGGAGCGGACATGTTGAGCCAAGAAGCAAGTGCCGTGGTGGCGTCATTCGGTCAGCAACCAGGTGTCACACGTGAGCATCTGGACAACTTCAATCGGGTCCTGAACGATTCGCCCGAGTTGACCCGCCAGATCAACGAGGCGGTGCAGAAAAAGCTGCTGAAAGGCTTCGCGCCGTTAAACGATCCGCATGCGGGAGGCACCTATGATCCACGCGATCAGGAAATTCACCTGCCGCTTGCAGCGCTGGTGAATGATGCCAACGGCAAGCATGCAGCAGCAGGCGATTTGACTTTCGTCTTGGGACATGAAATTCAGCATAGCCTTTACAGTCCCACTGCTGCGCTTGCGCGGGAACAGTTCAAAACAGAGGCAATAAAAATCGCCCGTAGCACGCACGATTACACTGCTGCTGGCGAGAAGGTGCTTGCCAGTAACCGTGCGGACGAAGCAACGGCCGAAATAGCCGGATGGAACGCTATCGTGAGCGCGGTCAAGAGTCGTAACCCTAATCCTACGCTTGAAGATGTGTACCTGTTTGCGGATGGTCGGGCCAGAGATTTCGTCACGCGCAGCGGTTATCCAAGCATCTATACGCCCAAGGCAAACCTGGCGTTCAATAGCGACCTGACGTTGTCGCCCACGGCGGGTAATGTCGAGGCAATGGGAGTGAATTACTTCGACAAGTCGGTCAAGGACACCCGTATCGGTCATGCGGGCCAGTCCGACTACGTCAACCATTACGGTCCGTGGGTGGTCGGCACAGCCGCCATCTACGAGCGACACTACAACAAGTCAAAGCCCGGCGAGCCGGAGCAGCCAATGATCCTGGACATGCAGCGCCTGGGATTCAATGAAGAAATTTTGGAGCACAACGGCATTGACCTGGGCAGCGACACCCGCCCCATGCCATACCTGGACAGTAGTACGCAGCCGCCAACCCCTGGGCTCTTCCAGCACAGCAAGGACACTCACCTGCACGTCTCGCCGATTTCTGCCCAAGCGCTGGAGCAGGAGCTGCGAGAGCGCGACCCACAATCGCCACGTCCCCCAGCGCAGGCGCCCTCACAGCCAGGCCACCCAGACCACGCGCTATATCAGCAGATCAAAAGTGGTGTGATGCAGCTCGACGCCCAGCACGGCAAAGAGTGGGACGGGGCAAGTCAGCGCATGACTGCCAGCCTGCTTGCGCTGGCAAAAGAGGAAGGGTTGTCGCGGGTGGATCATGTTGTGCTCAACAACCCAACAGGTCAGCTGGCCGGCGGCGAGAAGGTCTTTGTCGTCCAGGGCGCCCTCAACGACCCGGCACACCAGCGCGCGCACATGCCGACGGTGGACGCCGTGCAGTCACCAGAGAGCCAGTCGTTCGATCGCGTGCAGGCAATTAACCAGACTCAGGCCCAGGCACGCGAACAGCAGCAGGCGCTGGAGCAGTCGCAGCAAGCTGTTACCCAGGCCGGTCCGTCAATGACGCGCTGAGGGTCAACAGAATAAGGTAAGTCTCGGCCGCCCACACGCCTGCCCGCCGCCGTAAGTGCAGTTGGCCATGCGGGGTGAGTAAGCGATACGACGTTGCATAGTGACCGCAGAAGATGCAGCTAAGATGGCCCATGGTCCTGGACGCGGATTTGTCTTGAACCTCAGATCCAGCATCACACTCACAGGAGAGATACGGTGCTTATTACAAGCGGTCGAATGCGCTTTGCCGTTGCGGCATCGATCATCGGTCTGATCATAGGCTGCAGCATGCAATCGCCCCCCGCAAATACCTCCATTGCAAAGGAGCAGTCAGATATGCAAACCACAGTGCCATTGACGCGAAGCTTGCTTTCGCACGACGGAGAAAACATGGTGCTTGAGTTCGACGTACCTGCCCAGCCGGAGGACGCGAACCCACCAATTTTCATCGGCGTTCTATTGACGGGAAATGACATGGGCACGGTAGCGGATGCCGCCGACCGTCTGGTGCGTGCCGATATCATTGCAGTCGTGCATCTGGAACGTATCGAGCAGGCCGGGGCGGTTCCGGTGGAGCTGCAGCGCAGTCAGCGTGTCGGAAGAGAACAAGAGTTGCCTGTTGCCATCGCCGCAGACGGCATTGCAAAGGGGTTGTTCGCGCTAAATGCAGATGTCGCGACAATGGCACGCGCTGGGCTACCCCCGACCGGCACGGTCTCCGAGGAGCTCGCGTTTGCCTACAGTACTTCCCTCCAGGCTGGTCGCTATCGTCTCCGATTGCGTATTGATCAGAACCGGCGGGCATTGCTAGATGAGAACGCTCAGCTGTTGATTGCTTACACTCACAAAGCAAAATAAGGTTGGCGAGACATGGATGATCACGACAAACGCTACACTGTCACCGTCTACGTCGCTGCGGCGGGCACCCCACTCTTGATCACCGGCGGCAACTCCATGGCCGGCCACATGTACTACACAGTAAGCGACGGCAAGGAAGTTAATAGCTATGGGTTTGCTCCCGCAGAGCACGGCGAGTCTAGCGGGCCGGGAAAGGTATTCAAGGATGACGTCAGGAACTATAAAGATCCTTATTACTCGCGCACGATGGAAATCGATCAGTCGCAGTACGAGAAGCTAAAAGACTTCGGCAAGTCGCCTGCGAAACATGGGTTCAATATGGAGTACGGTGGCGCTTCCAACAGCTGCATCGACTTCACGTGGGGTGCGCTGAACCATGCGGGACTGCATCGTACGACCAGACAGGGGGTCGACAAGGACTTTGAAGGCGCGCTCAAGCCGGTAGGGAATGTCGACGAGATCAAGAGCATCCATGCCCCCTTGCCTAACAGTGAGTTGAACAGGGAGCGCAGTAATCCTAAGCCCGATCAGCTCTGGTGGCAGAAAGTGATCGGAGAGGCGCATCTACCCGGTAATCAGGTGCCCCCGGGCGAGGTCAGTGCAGTAGCCGCGCATCCACAGGCGCATGATCCACTTCATCGCCAGGCCGAGGATGCCGTTCGTCGCCTTGAGCGAGGCCTCGGCAGGGAATACGACGACAACAGCGCCCGCCTTGCAGCAAGCAGCGCATATCTAGCCAAGGAAAGCGGGCTGGCGCGGATCGATCACGTTGTGCTGAGCGAGAACACCAAGTCCGTGCGACAGGGTGAGAACGTCTTCGTTGTGGAAGGCGCGTTGAACGACCCCGCTCACAAGATGGCGCACATGAAGACCAACGACGCGATTGCACAGCCGGTTGAGCAGTCTCTCGCGCAGCTCCAGGCTTTGGGCGAGACGCAGCGTCAGCAGCACTCCCAGCAGCAGGAGCAGCAGCGCGAGCAATCGATCGCCCCGCAGCACCGGATGGTGTGAAGGATACAGATCCGATGTTCTGCGATGCTCTTCTCGGGCGGCTAGGGTTGTGGGTGCATCCAGAACGGAGGACGGGGACATGATCTTTTTCTCGGCGCATGTGACTGACCCGGCGAGCGGCGCCGCATGCGGTAGGGGATGCGCGGTGAGCCTGTTAGTGTCGATGGCGGTCTGTCTGATTCTTGCGGCGCCTGTTTCCGGCACTCCGGTCTTTCAGCAGGCTGTTGTAGCATCCGGAAGCAGAGCGCAGCCGGAAGCGCCTGATGTAATGAGGCGACTTAGGCGAGACATAGACCGCTTGCTCATCACGGACTTCAAGGATATTGCGGCGCTTGATTCTTTACTGACGACAAAACTCGGCCCCATCCAGTCACGAGATGGGGTGGCTGTACGCGGCGGTAGCAATGGTCTGTTGGCAGGCATCGCCGTGCGTAATATCGAGCTGCGGGGTGCGCAAGAAGATCGATCACGAACAACTCTGGTGATAGAGGTCTGGCCGTCCCGCGTTCTTTTCGATGATGCGGCCTGGGCAGATGCCCTCCCGTATCCGCCTCACCCAGATGCGCCCGGCTCCAGGGCTTACAGGCTGCTGCAGGTCGGTACGACGCGAGTTGTCATTGGTCTAACCGAAGACCAGCTGCACGTGAGTTACATCACCATCAGCAAGACTTGATTCAACCGGTGCAGTCAGGTTGTCTGCAGGATGGATGAGGCGTATGTGGTCAATTCACTGGAGGACAGCTGCGTCACGCCGTCCGATCGCATCTTGATCAAGAAGAAGTATCCGGGCGCTCACGGGCCCGTCGAGTTTCAAAAGGCGGCACATAGAAGCTGAGTAGTGGTCGACATTGCAGAGACGCATGCGCATTCGTGAGGTGAGCACACGCATTGGTCTAGTGCACGCTTCGTAGCAAGCGGCGTATCCGTTATCTGCAACTGCTAAAGCGTGCCGCCTCGCTGTTTGCATAGAGTGCGCGGGAAAAGCGTGGCAACCGGGCGATGCCGCGCTCCGCTGCGCGTGCAGCGATCTAGTGTCGAGCGCGTGGTGGTCATGCCCCAGGCTGACTAACGCGCAAAACGTAGGGGGTTAGCATCGCTTGCCGTCATAGAGGAAGAGGTGGGGCTGCGGTTCGGGGTGCGGTGCCCACCACCCACTCTCCCTCTTTTGGCTGCACTGCTCATGTTCAGATCCACTTGCACGGCCCTTGCGCGCGCGTTGCGCTGGTGCGTCGTGTCGCAAGATGCGTGGGGAAGTTGGTGGGCAGCGGCACTTGGCCGAAGGCGCGGCGATCACGATGAGCTCGCGTGACGGGCCGCCTGCGGCGCGCGGCCAGCTGTCGCTCGGGGACAGGGAGCGCCTGCGTGCCGAGTTCGACCAGGCACTGGCCGCACTGCATCCTGAGCTGTTGGTGTACCTGCGCCGCCGTACGCGCGATGCCGAAACCGCTGCAGACCTGGCGCAGGAGACCTTCTCGCGGATGATGGTGTACCGCGATGCGCCCAACATCGGCGACCGCCGGCTGCTGATGTATCGCATCGCGCACAATCTGGTGATCGAGCTGCGGCGCTCGCGTCAGCGGCGGCTGGCGGCGCAGCACGTGTCGCTGGATCAGGTGGCGCCGATCAGGGCCGACGAGGCCGGCGTGGACGAGATCGCCGATGCGCGCCAGACGCTCGATGTGCTGCTCAAGCGCACCTTGCTCGAACTGCCGCCGAAGTGCCGGCTTGCGTTCAAGCTCAGCCGGTTCGACGGGCTCACCTATCCGCAGATCGCCGCGACGATGGGGATTTCCACCAAGATGGTGGAGAAGCACATCAGCCGTGCGCTACTGGCGTGCCGTGCGGCCGTGGGGAAATTGCCGCAGTAACCGGGCTGCAAGGCTGCTGGCTGGCGCCGCCGGAAGATGCTGGTAGCATCGTGTACGAGGGCGCAGGCAGACGGCCCGTCGGGAGTGACCAGCCATGCGTGCAGAGTCCGGGCGCATCCACGCGCAGGCGGCCGCCTATCTCGTTCGACGCGGCAGCGAGACTGCTGCAGAGCGCGCTGCGCGTGAGGCATGGCTGGCTGCCGATCCGCGCCACTGTGTGGCCTACCAGCAGTTGCTCGACGTGGACGAACACGCGTCGGCGGTGCTGGATGATGCCGAGTTGCAGGCCGCTACTGCACGCGATCTGGAACTGCTGACGTCGCGCTCTGGCCGGCGGCGTCGCTGGCCCTGGCTGGTGCTGGCAGCGATGCTGGTTGCCGCAATTGGCTATGCGGTGCATCACCTGCTGAGGCAGTAGCGCGCACTCCGCACTCCGCACTTCGTGTTGCATAGACCGTTGGATGTGCGCGCTGTTGCAGCGCTGCCTGCATGTTGCAGACATCGTTGGTAGGGCATTGCGCTTGTGCAACGTCACTTGTTGTCGGGGGACGCAATGGCGATGGTGCCGCGCCCAGGACGCGAAGGATGCACATGCAAGCACGACGGGCAGTATCGGGGAGCAGTGCCGGTTTGGATCATGCACGCAGCAGACTGGATTGGCGGTTGTCTCGCTGGTGTCGCTGCACAACCTTGGGGCGCAGCAACGCACGGCCACGCAAGGCGTGCAAACCCCTGCAGGTCACGTCGATGCGCAGCGCGGTGATGCGCTTGTGCACGTGGCCACGGCAAGGCGCGCACGGGTGGTGGCGATGCGGGTGTAGCGCGTCGGACGCGTAGCAGGGGGTAGGAGCAGGGCAACTGCGGACACAGCGATGACGTGTCGGGCCCGGATGGGTACCGAGCCACTTTGCGTGCGCGATGGTTGCCAGAAAATCAAACAGTTAGCGATACTGGTCACTGCCTGCCGCGTTGCGGTGCCCGTGTTTCAGCAGTCGGGTGCAGGACCGATCTTGCTCAGCTGACGATGCGCGCCGGGTCGCCCCGGCGTGCGCCGCCGGCGGGCCAACCCAGGCAAGCCAAAGGATGCAGCATGAAGACACGCACGTTACGCAACGCCATTTCCCTCGCCCTGCTAGCCGCGGCGAGCGGGGCGGCAGGTGCGGTGGGGGCACAGGCCGCGACAGCGCAGGTGGCGACGCAACCTCCGGCAGCGGCGCAGAAAACGCCGGCAGCCGTAGCACCGGACGCCGGCGAGCCGCCCAGGCCCGGCTCGCCGGAGGCTGCGGTTGCGGCGGGCCCGCCGGCGCCAACCGCCACGACCGAGTTGGAGTCCATCGAAGTCACCGGCACGCGCATCAAGGGCGGTGCCGTTCCGTCGCCGGTGATTTCGATCAGCGCGGCGCGTATCCAGGAAGAGGATTTCAGCGATCTGGGCGAGGTAATCCGCAGCGTGCCGCAGAACTTTTCCGGCGGGCAGAACCCGGGCGTGCTGAGCGGCAATCTGGCCGGGGCCGGCAATGCGAACCAGAACATGACCGGCGGCGCGAGCCTCAACCTGCGCGGGCTGGGCGCCGATGCCACGCTCACCCTGCTCAATGGGCGCCGGCTGGCCTATGGCGGATTCACCCAGGCGGTGGACCTCAGCGCGATCCCGGTGGAGGCAGTGGAGCGGCTGGAGATCGTGGCCGACGGTGCGTCGGCAATCTATGGGTCGGACGCGGTGGGTGGCGTCGGTAATGTGATCCTCAAGCGCGACTACGACGGGGTGAGCGTTGGCACGCGCTTCGGGCGGGCCACGCAAGGCGGGCTCACCTCGCGGCAATATAACGTTACTGCAGGCACCACCTGGCGCAGTGGTGGGGTGATCGCGACCTATCAGGACGTGTCCGCTGACCCCATCTACAGCCATCAGCGTGGTTACACCGCACAGCTGGTGGACCCGTCCACGCTGTATCCGGGCAGCGACCTGCGCAGCGGGCTGCTGAGTGCCTACCAGGCGCTGGGCGACAACGCCGAATTGCGCCTGGATGCGTTACGCACTGAACGCGACCAACTGCACTTCTACGCTGTCAGTGGCCGCAACAGCCGGGTCACTCCGACCACCACCAGCCTGCTGCTGTCGCCAAGCCTTGCGCTGTGGTTGCCCAACGACTGGACGCTGACATTGGGCGCCACCGACGGCAACAGCAAGCACGATCAATACCGCCAGGAAACGGCGCTGGCCAGCGGTGCGGTGAGCGTGACCGACCTGTGCTACTGCAACGACAGCCGCAGTTACGAGCTGGGCGCCGAGGGGCCGCTGTTCGCGCTGCCGGCAGGCGATGCGCGCCTGGCCACCGGGGTGGGGTATCGCAGCAACACGTTCCGTAACGTCGACCACGTCAGTGGCGTGGAGACGATCGACGGCAGCGAAAGCGCGCGCTTCGCCTATGCGGAGCTGAACCTGCCGGTGGTGGGCCCGGCGCAGGGCGTGCCTGGTGTGCAGCGGCTGACGCTGACAGCGGCGGTACGCGGGGAGGACTACAGCAGCTTCGGCGGGGTGACAACGCCCAAGTTCGGTGTGCTGTATGCGCCTGGCAGCGATGTGACGCTCAAGGCCTCGTGGGGCAAGTCGTTCAAGGCGCCGACGCTGTTCGAGCGCAACTACGCGCAGGAGGTGTGGCTGTTCCAGCCGGGCGCGTTCGGCGGGGTGGGCTTTCCTGCCGGCACGACGGTGCTGGTGGCCGATGGCGGCAACCAGGATCTGCAGCCGGAGCGCGCCATCACCCGCTCGGTCTCGCTGGCCTGGCACCCCGAGGCGCTGGATGGCCTGGAGGCGGAGCTGACCTGGTTCGGGGTGGACTACAGCAACCGTGTGCTGCAGCCGATCACCAATGCCAGCCAGGCCTTGCGCAACCCGATCTACGCGCCCTTCGTGGACCGCACGCCGACGCCGCAGGCGCAGGCCGATGTGATCGCGCTCGCCAGCCGGTTCTCCAACTTTGCCGGCGTCGCCTACGACCCGAGCCGGGTGGCGGCAATCATCTACACGCAGTACGCCAACGTGGCGCAGCAGGACATCGAGGGTCTGGACCTGAGCGGTAGCTACCAGGTGGCGTTGGCGCGCGGCACGCTGACCCTGCGCGGCTCGGCGAGCTGGCTGGACAGCACGCAGCAGACATTGCCCACGCAACCGGCGTTCGATCTGGCCGGCACGCTGTTCAACCCGCCCAAGCTGAGCAGCCGCGTGGGTGCGGTGTGGAAGCAGGGCGGGCTCACTGCCTCGCTGTTCGGCAACTACCGCGGCGGGGTGCGCAACCGCGCCGATGGGGTGGAGTCGGCGTCATTCACCACATTCGATATCGCGTTGCGCTACGCCACCGGCACACGCCGCGGTGCGTGGGCCGGGCTGGAGTTCGGCGCGTCGGTGGACAACGTCTTCGATCGCGATCCGCCGTTGTATTGGGTGACCTCGCCACTGTACGTGGCGCCGTACGACTCCACCAACTATTCGGCGATTGGCCGCTTCGTGAGCGTGTCGGTGTCCAAGCACTGGTGATGTGTGGGCTGCCTGCTGCAGCCGCTGTACTGGCGATGGGCCTTGAGCGTTGCCGAGAGGAGTGTGTGCGTGAGGAATCACAAACCATGGCGCCTGCTGCTTGCAGGCGTGCTGATGGCGGCCGGTGCGTGCGTGGGCCACGCGCAAACGGTGTCGCCCCAACGATTGCTGGAAGTGGTGGATATCGGTAGCCCCACGCTGTCGCCGGATGGCCGCAGTGTGGCCTTTCGCACCGAGCAGGCAGCGGTGCAGCGCAACACCTACGACAGCGTCTGGTATGTGCAGGGCCTGCAGGATGCTGCGCCCAGACGCGTTGCCGATGGCGGCGTGCCGTTGCGGGACTCGGCTGGCGGGTCCTTGCCTGCAAAGGTGCTGTGGTCGCCGGATGGCCGCTGGCTGTACTACCGCGCATTGATCGAGGGCGTGATCGCGGTGTGGCGCGCGGCAGCGGACGGTTCCGGCGCGCAAGCGGTGACCCACGATGCGGCCGACGTGCAGGAGTTTTCGCTGGACGCGGATGGGCGGGTGCTGCGTTACCGCGTCGGTGCCACGCGCGCGCAGGTCATGGCGGCCGAACAGGACGAGTATGCGCAGGGCATCCGGATCGACGAGACGGTGCCGCTCGGGCAAGGCCTGTTCCGCTCGGGCAATGTGCAAGGACGGCTGGCGACGCAACGCTTCGGCACGGTGTGGTTCGATCGCACCGGGTTGTCGGCGGATGTGCCGGAGCACTGGCTGGCGCTGGATCTGGCGACGGCAACCACGCGGCCACTCGCCGCTGCGCCGGTGCCCGCGCAGGAATCGCCCGTCAGTACGCACGGTGTCGACGGTGACGTGTGGCAATCCGTGCCTGCGCCCGGTGGGGCGGTGGCGGTGCTGTCGCGTGTGGGCGATGGCAACGGCCAGCTACTCCGTCCGCAGGTGGCGCTGTCAGTCGTGCCCGGCGCACATGCGCGCAAGGCCGTGCGCTGCACGGCGGCGGCCTGCGTGGGCAAGGCAATCAGTGCAGTGCAGTGGCGCCCGGGGAGTGCGGAGGTGCTTTTCACCATCACCGATCCTGCATTGGGCCTGGCGCAATCCATTCAGCGCTGGAATCCGGCCACCGGGCAGGTGCGGTTGGTGGTGCAGGGGCGCGGTTTGATCAACGGCGGACGGGATCCGGCGGCACGCTGCGGTGCCTCGGCCGTTGCGCTGGTGTGCGTGACAGCCGAAGCCGATCGCCCGCCGCGTCTGGAACGTCTCGGCCTGGACGATGGCGCGCGGCAGGTGCTGTTCGATCCCAACGCGGAGCTTGCGGCGGACATGGCGCGTGCAACGCCTGCGCGGCTGTTGCAGTGGAGCGATGCACGCGGGCGGCGATACAGCGGGCAGTTCTTCGCGGCACACGGTACCGGCGCGGGCAAGCTGCCGTTGTTCGTCACCTACTACAGCTGCCCGGGCTTCGTGCGCGGTGGCGTGGGCGATGAGTGGCCGCTGGCCACGTTGGCGCAAGTAGGCATCGCAGCGTTGTGCATCAATCAGCTACCCGGCTACACCATGGATGCGCTGGAACGGCACGGCGAAGGGCTGGCGGCGGTGGAAAGTGCGGTGGCGTTGTTGTCGTCGCAGGCCGGCATCGATCGCACGCGGGTGGGCATGGGGGGGCTGAGTTTCGGCGGTGCGGTGACCCTGTGGACGGCCACCGAGTCGAACCTGCTGGCGGCCGCTTCGGTGGCCAACCCGGTGGTGTCGCCGTCGTACTACCTGTTCGGCAGCATGAAGGGCGAGCCCTTCCTCAAGGGGCTGCGCGACATGTGGGGCCTGGGTGCACCGGAGCAGACGCCCGAGCGCTGGAAGGCGCTGTCGCCGGCGTTCAAGCTGGAGCGGATTCGCGCACCCATCCTGTTCCAGCATTCCGAGCAGGAGTATCTGTACGCGCTGGATTACCTGATTCCCCTGCTGCGTGCGCAACGCGCCGAGTTGTACGTGTTTGCGAACGAGCCGCACCAGAAGTTCCAGCCGCAGCACAAGTTGGCCGTGTATGCGCGCAACGTCGATTGGTTCCGCTTCTGGTTGCAGGACTATCAGGACGCTGCGCCGGAAAAGGCCGCGCAGTACGCGCGCTGGCGCGCAATCAAGGCGGCACTGCCGGCGCGTGGCCACTAGTGTGCGTGGTGCAGTTTCCGTGTGGCACGTTGGCACGCCGACGGCACGCATCTACGCAGTGCAGGCAATGTCAGCGCTGATGACGAACCCAGTTCTCGACCGCACACAGCTCGAAGATGCGCATGACGCTGTGGTCGCCGTCGGCCAGTGTGTGGTCGAAATGGTGGCGCAGGGCATCGGCGTCCAGCAGCCCCTGGCCTGCAAGCCGACCCTGCAGCAGATAATCGCGGATCTGCTGCCTGCCCTGACGATAGACCGCGCCGGAGTAGTTCATGAAGGTGCCTTTGCTGCGGCGATGCAGGATCTGCGCAGGCAGCACATCAGCAAACGCATCGCGTGCGACGGCGCGATTGCGGCCGCCAGCGATCCACATCCAGCTCGGCACTGTCAGGCAGGCTTCCACCACCGGTTGCGACAGCAGCGGCATACGCAGGTGCCACGACGCACTGCGCGCCAGCCCATCGCGGAACACCTGGGTGCCGGCCAGATCGACGATACGTTCGCGGTCACCGGGCAGGCTGTCGGGCGGGGCATCGAACCAGGGATGCGATTGCAATGGAACCGCAGCCTGCGTGCTTGGCAGGAACGATCGCTCCGGCTTGCGCGGCGGCCCGGCCTTGGCGAGGAGTTTTTTGATCGTCAACCTGCCTGCTTTCCAGAGCGTGCACTGGTGCAGTTCGGCAAGCGCATGGACTGCGCTGAAGCCGGCGCGCAGGCCGCCTGCACGGAAGGCGTCTGCGGCGGGCGCGGCGGATCTGGTGTTGCAGAACACGGTGTCGCCGCCGCCGCCGGAAAAGAAACTGGTGATGGCCAGCTGCGTGCCGACCGCTTCTTTCAGCGCATTGGAGGCATGCTGCAGAAACCAGGTACTGGGCGCGACCGCATGTGCCGGCGGTGCGAAATCGACCGGTGCAGCGTCGAATCCCAGGGTGCGCACGATCAGCTCGGTGCCCAACAGATCGCTCATCTGCCGGGCATAGTGCCGCTCGTCGGCGCCAGGCACCGGCGTGACCAGATTGCAGCATGCCACGCGCGCGGTAGTGTCTTTCAGGCATGCGGCGAGGATGGAAGAGTCCAGGCCACCAGACAGTTCCAGCAGCACGGACGCATCGGTCCGCGCCCAACACGTGACGCTGGAGGCCACCGCCTGACGCAACTGTGCCTGTGCGTCGAGTGGGTTGTAGCGGCGCTGAGGTGCTGCGACGAAATCCCAGGGGTTCCAGACTTGCTCGATACTGCTGCGGTTGGACTGCAGACACAGCTGGCTGCCCGGCAGCAATTCGCGCACGCCGACAAGCCCGGTGCGCTCGGTCTTGAGGTGCGGGTAGTGCAGATGATGGGCGATGGAGTCCCAGTCGATCTCACGCGCGTACACACCCGCATGCGTGGCGATCGAGATATCCGAAGTGATGAAGCCATGCGGCAGCGCGTAGACGCATGCCACGCCGCCGGAAGGCTCGCGCATGACGGTGACAGTGCCCGGATCCGCGTGCGGTGCATGCAACAGCAGGTACTCGCCCCAGTGCGTATCGATCAGGTGTCGCGTGCGCTGTGCTGCGGACAACGCATGCAGCGATGCGCCGTCCACCAAGCGGGCGTTGTCGCGCCGCGAAAAGACATGGCCGATCAGTGCGCCACCACCAGGGACGGCAAGCACGGGCGTGTCGTCCGATGCATACAGATCGATGTGCCCAGCGCGTTGCCGTAGGTGTAAGCCGATCTGTCGAAGCGACGCATCGACACTGGCGCGATCGCCATCGCGGTGTGCCTGCGCATGGTTGAGCAAGGCGATGTAGCGGTACATCACACCACCCGGATGGGGGTATGCGCGTGGACGTTGCCGACCGTGTCGTTCAAGACCAGATCGCCTGTCTGTACCCAGCAATGGGCCGAAAACGGATCGAGCGCGACCCCGAACACAACCTGGGCGTCGAACTGGCGCCTGTGCAGGAATCTTGCCAATGCGACCGAATCGAGCAGGCAGCGCATCTCCACCGGCACCCACACGCGGGAGCGCCGGAAGACGGCTGCCGCATCGGTGAGCCGTTGCTCGAGTCCGGCAAGCGAGCATTGCTGCATCCCCCGACGCTGTGCTCCAGCGGAGAGGCTGCCAAGTACCCTGCCAAGCGGGGTGCGCTTCAATGCCAGGCGTGTGGACAGCACAAGTGCCAGCACTTCGAGCGTTTCAAACAACTGTGGTCGCCGCGCTGGTATGGGCATTTCCATCGCGCTACGCGCAACAGGCATGACGGGAAGCTGCGGGCCGGCGGTCGCTTGCGACCGTTCCACCAGCAGGCCCCGTTCGACAAGGTCGTTGATCTCCAGGTCCGGCACCGGGTCTTGCGCCAGGTAGGCGAGCAGGGCGTGCTCCAGTGCCTGGGGCAGACGGAAGTAGCGGTCGTTGCCGACATCCAGAAACACCAGGCGCTGGCCAATGCGGCAGAACGATAGGTCGTCGCGCAATGTGTAGCGGTGCATGGCGCTGTCCTTGAGAGAGAAGGGGCGCACCGTTGCAGTGCGCCCCGTGGCCTGGGAAGTTGCCCGTCGGCATGTACAGCCCAGCGGCGACTGCCGCGCGTTGGCAATGCCTAGTCCTGGCTGATGCCCAGCGTGGTGATGCCACCCATTTCTTCGCCTGCCAATGGCCCGCCCTGTGTGTCCAGGCTTGCGACGCCGAGCACGATGAGATCCTGATCCAACGCCGTGGTACGAGCGTCGTTGTTGCTGGTATCCATGGTCTCTACTCCTGGTGGGAGAGGCGTGCACATAGGCACGCCCCGGGTTCACTCTTCGGAAATGCCAGGCACATTGAAGCCGCCGATCTCTTCGCCAGCCAGCGGGCCGCCTTTGGTGTCGGTGCTGGCGACGCCAAGCACCGTGATCTCGCTGGACGCATCGCTGTAGGTGGTGTCATTGATGTTCATCGCTGTCTCCTGGTTGCGTCATGGGGATCCATGACGCAGACAAGGTAAAAGGCGGGCTTATTGATTTTCAAATGATTAAGTCGTAACACCGTCATAATTAAATGCACTGTGTGACCGCCATCGAAGATGGCTGTGGAAACCTGGCCGGTGGCGTCGCATCGCACCTTTCACGCCACATCAGGCACACGTTGCCGGCAGTGCGCAAGCACAGCATGCAGGTCCCGCAATGTGCTGCGCTGACGACACTCAGTCGCCGAAGCTGGAAGCCTGATTGATGCGCTCATTCATAATCGCCACGATGCGCGGCACGGCCTGGATGCGGCGTACGTGATAGGCATGCAACGCTGTTTGCAACGTCGCAAGGTCGCGCCGCTGCCAGTGCAGCGTGAGCTCTGCCAGTTCTTCTTCGAGGGAGTCGAGCAGGCCATGTTTGGCGCGTCGCACCGGTGCCAGCCGGTCGTTGGCCTGCCTGACGGCATGATGCAGCGACCAATGCGCAGTGGCGTGGGCAATGGCGTCGAAGAGCTTCCAGGTTTGCTTGACCACGTCCGCAGGCGCGGTGGTGGGTTCCAACTGGCCAGGGGCATGCGGCGTCGATGCAACGCCGATATCGCAAGCCATCCGCAACAGGCGGTCCATCCAGTCGTAAAGATCCCGCAGCGCGACCTCGGTGAGCAGCGGTACCTGCAAGCCAAAGCGTGCGTGATCGATGACCAGACCTTCGCCGACCAGGCGATACAGGGCAAAGCGCACCGGCGTGGGGCTGATCTTGAACTCGGTAGCCAGCTTTGCCGGGTCGATGCGCTGACCGGGCGGATACTGCCCGGATTGCAATGCGCGCCTGACCTGCGCATAGGCAACTGCACGTTTGGAGTGGATTTCACTCATGACGAACTCCTTGTCTGACCGCGACGCCTCCCTGGCTGGATCGTACATGCAATGGCTGCGGCAGGAGCTGCTGCGGTAGTCCTTTTTAGTCCCAGGCTTGTCACATCGTGCCGCGTACGAGGCAGGCTTCGAGCCAATACCTGTCCCGGCAGTAATAGTTTTAAGAACGTACAAATTGAGGCCAGAAAAAACACAAGGGCCGCCTGGTATGCCAGGCGGCCCTCGTCTTTGTACGTTATCTGTCCCTGCTATCGCGGGGCATAACGGTCGTGCCAAAACATTGTGCCCTGCTTAGCGAAACGACTCGCGTAGCCGCTTGCCTGCGTACTCCTGCGCTGCCTTCGCCTTGGCAACCACTGCTGCACAGCCGAAGAACTCGTGCGTCACGCCGGTGTAGACCTCACGCTTGACCGGTACGTTGGCGTCCTTGAGTGCGTCTTCCAGCTTGGCGCCGTCGCTGCGCAGCGGGTCGATGGTGGCGTTGATGATTGTCACCGGTGCCAGGCCGTGCAGGTTGGCATTGACCAGGTCCAGACGCGTATCCGCCTTGTCGGCGTCGCTGCGGATCAGGTGCCCCACGAACCATTCGATCATGGCCTTGTTCAGGGGCTTGGCGATGGCGTTTTCGATGTAGGACTCGGTGTGCAGGCTGCCGGTCTGCCCAACCGGGTAGACCGCCAGGATATGCGTCGGTGCCTGCAGCCCCTTGTCGCGCGCGGCTACCGCCGTGGCGATGGCCAGGTTGCCGCCGGCGCTCTCGCCGGCCAGGGCAACGCGCTGCGGGTTGCCGCCGATGCTTGCCGCGTTTGCCAGCACCCATTCGTAGGCGGCAAGCGCGTCGTCCCAGGCGGCGGGAAACTTGTGTTCGGGCGCCTGGCGATAGTCGACCGAGACCACAATGGCGCCGGTTTCCTTGGCCAGCCCGCGCGCGCCGCCGTCATAGACTTCGGCATTGGCGATCACCCAGCCACCGCCGTGGAAATAGACGATGACCGGCAGTGCGGTACCGCCCTGCGGGGTATAGACGAAGGCCGGAAGATTGCCGGCGGGCGTTTCCAGGCTGTGGGAGGTGCGCTTGACGCCGGGCACCAGCACTTCCGGGTCGGCGGACTTGCCTTGGTCATGCAGGAGCTTCTTGACCGCATCGGCGATGGTCGGCTGCTGCCGGGCTTCGGCTGGCGTCAGCTTTTCGATGGCCTTGGGTTCGAGCGCATCGTGCGCCTGGGCCAGGTCGTGCATGTCGTCATCGGTACGGATGGCGCCGATGACGTTGGAGATGGTGTCGATGATCGGATTGGGCTTGCCGTGCTCTGTCATGTGTGCGCCTCGGTTGATTGACCCCGACGCTAGCGGTGGCACAGTCAATGGGGCGACAAGGGAGCTCGGCCATTCTGCACATGGCGGCAACATTTGCGGTAGACGCCGGTGCAGGCGCCTGGCGCTGAAAGCCCTTACCAATCCGTCGGCGCATAGTCCTTAAGGAACTGTCCCCACACATGCTCGCCGGTGTTGGCGCCGTGGATGATCGGGTCGACGATGCGCGCGGCGCCGTCGACGATATCCAGCGGCGGGTGGAAGCGTTCCTGCTGGACCTTGAGCGCGGCGATGTCCGCCGGATCCTCGTCGGTGACCCAGCCGGTGTCGACGCTGTTCATGTGGATACCGTCGTTTTGATAATCGGCCGCCGAGGTGCGCGTCATCATGTTCAACGCGGCCTTGGCCATGTTGGTATGCGGATGCCGGGTGGTCTTGAAGTTGCGGTAGAACTGCCCTTCCATCGCCGAGACGTTGACGATGTGCTTGTCGCGCTCGGGCGTGCGCAGCATCAGCGGCTTCAGCCGCGCGTTGATGATGAAGGGCGCGATGGCATTGACCAGCTGGGTCTCCAGCAGCTCCACCGAGGGCACTTCGTCCAGCAGCAGGCGCCAGGAGTTGCGCCCGCGCAGATCCACCTGCTGCAGGTCCTGGTCCAGCCGTCCTTCCGGGAACAGGTGCTGCTGGCCAACCAGCTCGTCGTCCAGCAGCGCCACCTGCGACAGCTCGGCGGCGCGGGTGAGGCCGTCGGCGCCGTCCAGGCCGCGGCCATGCACCGCCGGCAGCGCCATCGCCGAGGCATCGCGCAGCGGTTCGGGCGTGCGCAGGCCCTCGTAATGGCCGACCAGGTTGCGTACGGTTTCGGGCAACTCGTGCAGCGCGGCGGTTTCGCCGGCCATCATGTGCGCGTAGAACTGCGGCGGGCGGCGCACGGTCTGGCAGGCGTTGTTGATGATGAAGTCCAGGCGGTCGCGGGTGGCCAGCAGCTGGCTGCAGAACGCTTCCACGCTGGGGGTGTGGCGCAGATCCAGGCCGAACACCTGCAGGCGATGGCCCCATTGGCTGAAGTCCGGCTCCTGCGCATACCGCGCGGCCGAATCGCGCGGGAAACGTGTGGTGACGATCAGTTCCGCACCGGCGCGCAGCAGCTTCAGGCCGGCCTGATAGCCGATCTTGACCCGTCCGCCGGTCAGCAGCGCCACGCGTCCGCGCAGGTCGGCGGTTTCGGTGCGCTTGAAGAAATTGAGCTCGGCGCAGGCCGGGCACATCTGGTCGTAGAAGTGATGCAGCTGGGTGAACTTCTGCTTGCACACGTAGCAGTGGCGCAACTCCGGCGAATGCGTGGGCTCCGGTGCGGCAGTGGCGTTGTGGCCGTTGTGCGCGTCGTGCAGGCCGGCGGCATGCGGCGGGAAGAAGTTCGGCGTGCTGAACACCGGTTTGCGCCGCAGTGCGCGGATGCCGCGCTGCTCGAGCAGCGCCTCGGCCTTGCGCACCTTCTCCTGGTGCCGCTCGCGCTCGCGCTGCTTGAGCAACTGCCGCCGCGCCTTCGGCTCGGGGTGATAGACCCTGGCCACCACCTGGTGCAGCCGCACGCGGTCGGCCTCGGGCAGCGTGTCGAGCACGCTGCGGTCGGCCTCGATGGCCTCCAGCAGGTCCAGCGCCGCGCGCAGGCGGTCGGTCAGGGGCAGGTCGTCGGCGGGCAGGGGCGGGGCGTTGGTGTTCAAGATGGATCCGGAAAAGAGCGGCAGAAGGCGAAGCGCATGCAGCGGGCGGCGCGGTGGACACGATGGATGGCGGCCAGCGGCCGCGCTGGCCAGGACCGCTGCCGCCGCAGGCCGGAGCGTCCGGACCGCGGCCATTTTCGCCGATCCTTGGGTGCGCGCGCCAATGACAGGGCTGGACGGGTTGCGGCGGTGAGGGCGTCGCTGCTGCGGATGCAGCCAATTGTTGCGCAGGGCGTGCGCCAGGTTCAGCTCTCAGCACACGGCTGGAAGGCCTGTGTGCACGTGTTTGCATGCAGCGGCGTGTTGCCGTCCGTCATGCGGGAGTCCAGGGTGCGATCGCATCCCGGATTGGATAATCTTTCCCAATACCGGAGGGGCCTCACGCCCGTCCATTCAAGGGGACATCAATGAAGAATTCCATGCTGGCTTTCGGGCTGGCCGGCTTGCTCTGTGCGTGTACGGTGGTCTCGCCTGACCCTGGTCAACAGGCTGTGCTGGTGGATAAGCCCCTGTTCTTCGGCAAGGGGGGCATCCGCCTGGACGATGTGCGCGATCCCGGGCGCACGTACACCTGGATGACCACCTCTGCCTCGTATGTGGATGTCACCCCGCAAACCGTGCAGGTGGCGTTCGACGATTTCTCCTCCAGCGACAATATCCTGTTGGACTTCTCGACCCAGATCCAGTACCGGATCACCGCGCCGGCCTTGCTGCTGTCCGGGTTTGGGCAGGACTGGTTCAAGAACAATGTCGCCAGCCAGTACGCTTCCATCGTGCGCGATCAGGTCAAGCGCTATGACATGACCAAGATGATGAGCGACCCGGATACCGCCAGGAAAATCGACGAGTCGGTCACCCAGAACGTCAGTGCGCTGGTCAAGCAACAAGGCTTGCCGATCCAGATCCAGAACATCACCCTCGGCCGTGCGCGCCCCAACCCGGACGTGTTGCAGCAGATGAACCTCACCGCTGCGCAGCAACAGCGCGTCAAGACGCTGGTCGAGGCGACGACCGCAGAGCGGCAGCGCGAGCAGGAACAGGTCGCCAAGGCCGATGCCGATAATGCATACCGCAACCGCATGGGCCTGACGCCCGAGCAGTACCTGGCCAGCCAGATCGCCGAACTCAATGCCGATGCCTGCAGAAAAGCGCAGGCCTGCTACATGGTGCCTTCCGGTACGTCGGTGATTGCCAGGTAGCGTGCGCTGCCGTCCGGCTGCACGGCGGGGCCATCGTTGCCTGGCAATGGTTGGTTGTCGGTCTGCAGGCGCTGCTGGCTGCTCGCGTCCACTCACGCCAGCAAGGCCGCTCACGCACTCTCCAGACCGGCTGGGCTAGGGTTGCTGCCTACTGTTGTAGCGGAGAAGGCAGCATGGGCCTGTTGGTCGACGGCAAGTGGCAGGACAGTTGGTACGACACCGACAAGAGCGGTGGGCGTTTCGAGCGCTCGCAATCGCAGTTCCGCAACTGGGTGACGCGCGACGGCAGCCCCGGCCCGCACGGGGAGGGTGGCTTCCAGGCCGCTCCCGGGCGCTATCACCTGTATGTGTCGCTGGCCTGCCCGTGGGCGCATCGCACGCTGATCTTCCGGCGCCTGAAAGGTCTGGAGTCGATGATCGACGTGTCGGTGGTGCACTGGCTGATGGGCAAGCAGGGCTGGACGTTTGCGCCAGGGCCGGGCGTGGTGGGCGATGCGCTCTACCAGGCGCAGCATCTGTACGAGGTCTATCTGAAGGCGGATCCGCAGTATTCCGGGCGCGTGACCGTGCCGGTGCTATGGGATCGCGAGCGCAATACGGTGGTCAGCAACGAGTCGGCCGACATCATCCGCATGTTCAATAGCGCCTTCGACGAAGTCGGTGCTGCGGCTGGCGATTTCTATCCGGCGCCGCTGCGCGAGCAGATCGATGCGATCAATGCGCGCGTGTACGACACCGTCAACAATGGCGTGTACAAGGCGGGCTTTGCCACCACGCAGGCTGCGTACGAAGAGGCGGTACTGCCGTTATTCGAGAGCCTGGATTGGCTCGATGCGCGCCTTGGCCGGCAGCGCTACCTGTGCGGCGACCGGCTCACCGAAGCGGACTGGCGCCTGTTCACCACGCTAGTGCGTTTCGATGCGGTGTATGTCGGCCATTTCAAATGCAATCTGCGGCGCATTGCCGACTATTCGCAGTTGTCCGGCTACCTGCGCGAGCTGTATCAGATGCCCGGTATCGCAGACACGGTGAACTTCCAGCACATCAAGCATCACTATTACCAGAGTCACGACATGATCAACCCCACCGGCATCGTGCCGCTGGGGCCGGTGCTGGATCTGCAGGCACCGCATGGGCGTGGCGGCTGATGCGGCTGTCCGCCGGACGCTGCCGCGCTTACCTACGCTACTGCGTGGCTTGCACTAAGCTGTGTGCCTTCGATACGAACAGGAGCGGGGCGTGCTGAATCATGTGATGGTGGGATCGAACGATATTGCGCGATCCAGGCAGTTCTACGACGCAGTACTGGGCGGCGTCCTCGGTGCCGCCGAACCGTTGGTCAACCCTGCCGGCTCAGGCCATGTGCGCCTGTTCTATCGCCATGCCGGCAGCACCTTCGCCGTCAGCGAACCGATCGACGATGCGCCCGCGACCAGCGGTAACGGCGCCACCGTGGGCTTCAGCTGCAGCTCGCCAGAGCAGGTGCAGGCCTTCCACGATGCTGCGGTGGCGGCAGGTGGCGTGTCCATCGAGGATCCGCCGGGCTTGCGTGAGAGCCGCATGGGGCCGGTCTGGCTGGCCTACGTGCGCGACCCCGATGGCAACAAGCTCTGTGCGATCTATCGGCCTGCGTAGGCTGTGATGCCCGCGCTGCGCCTGCATGGCACCGCGCCTCAAGCAGATCTGCCCGCGTTGCTGCGGGGAATGATGGATCGCTGGTCGCCTTGGTAGCGTGGCCAGCAACACGCATGAAGCAGCAACACGGGGCCTCGACGCCGGCCGCGCGGAACCATGAGTTTGCAGGCAACCAGTCACAGGCCCCTGACGCTGGTCTGGCCGATCAGCGGTCCTCCCATTTGCAACACGCCACGACAGGCGCGCAAACCCACCGAGCAACCCGTGTTCATGCAGGAAACATTAGCCAAGGAGCCATCGTTCTTCCGGGTGCTGTACCGGTTCGTCACCGATGTTCTTGGCTGTGCGCTGCCTTTTGTCATTCCCCTCTTGCTGCCGTTCGGGCTTGCGTGGGCATATCTGCTCGCTGCAATGCTGGGGCAATGGGTGGAGAACAAGCTGCGCGGCAACGTGGACGTGCTCTGGATCTGGTGGCTGGGCGCGTGCGTCGGCGTCAGCGTTGCACTGGGTCAGCGCGCAGAGACGGTGGTCAGCGGCCTCCTGGTCGGCGCTGGATCCTTGGTGGGGTTGTTGCTTGTCGGCAGGGCGTGGGAAAAGATCGCCGGTCTGACACTCGTACGTGACGACCCTGGCCCTGCGCTGACGCGTATCGACGGCGTGGAACGCCCACGCGGCAGGGGGGCGATGGAGTCTGCGCCGACAACCCCGGAAGGTGAGCCTCTGCGCATCATCGGCTGTCATGAGCCCCGCAACAGTGCGCCGCTGCAGTACGACTACCTGTTTCCTGATGGGAGTGTCGTGTTGGGGGTAGGAACGTCTACCGCCTACTCCCCTGATGGCCGCTACTTCATCTCGCCGATGCCGACCACCGGCCAGTGGGGGCTGCTGATCTACGATCGCCATGCGCACTGTGTTTATCGCTGCCACAAGGTCGAAACATTCGTCCAGATTCATGCAGTGACGCGGACGCATGTCCATGGCTGGGGCAGTCGTGTCGACAAGCATGGCCGCATGCTGTCTGCAGGCATCGCGGACTTGCTTGCACACTCGCAGGCCGACCCCATGGTCGAGATCGCGGATCTTCGGCTGCCGCAAAGTTTCCTCGTGCATGCCAGCCAAAGGCGGCTTGCGGAGCGCCCGCAGTTGCCGGACGGAGGGCCGGCGCTTGAACTGGTGGCGTATCTTCCTGAGCGCCTGCAGGCATTGTCGGACCCGCTCGAACCGTTGGTGGCGCCATGGTCTGAAGTCATCGTCGATGGCCAGCCCAGTGGATTGCTCGTTTCGCAGCGCCAGCCAGAACCGGTGTGGCACGACGACACCAGGACGCTCGTCTGCATTGCCCGGCGCAAGGGAGGCGACCAGCCGCCAACGGCCTGGTCATGGAATGCGCAACAGGGATGGCGCGCGGTGCCCGACAATCCCGTTCCGCCTTGATCGGGACAAGGCCGAATCAGGCGTATCACCGCAATAGATGGCGTGCAAAGCCTGGTGTGCGCAAAGCAACAGACAGTCCGTGCCAGGATGC
Source organism: Xanthomonas sp. CFBP 8151 (assembly GCF_011761885.1). Classification (NCBI taxonomy): domain Bacteria; kingdom Pseudomonadati; phylum Pseudomonadota; class Gammaproteobacteria; order Lysobacterales; family Lysobacteraceae; genus Xanthomonas; species Xanthomonas sp. CFBP 8151. The sequence goes on along the minus strand of NZ_JAASQZ010000002.1, from coordinate 680,572 downwards.
ATTTACGGACTGAGCGGCCACGTCAGTATGCCGGCGCGAGACAAGCGCGGCCGACACCCGGGACCCTGCGCGACATGCATAACCGTTGGCTTCCTGCACGCCGTCCGCACGCGCCTGACACCGGCTTGCTACCTCTTGCTCGCTATTTGCTTGCTGGCGACTCCAGGCGCAAGACAACTGGAGGTCGCGTCAGTGCTTTGCCGCATCGCGCATGATCAACGTTGCCGCGCCCACCGTGATCGCGTCCTCGACCACGCCGGTGCCGGTCTGGCCGTAGCGTTCGATCGCGCGCATGCGCAGGTTGAAGGTGAGGTAAGCGGCCGCAACCGCCGTGCTCGCACCCAGTAGGGCGGCGACCCCGCGCTGATGGCGCGGCGCCAGCGCCGCGCCAACGATGACGCCGGTGGCGATGCGGGCGATCATGCCGGGCAGCACGATGCGGTCGGGCGCAGTCTTCATCTTGTCGCCTGCCAGCTCGCCGCCGGCAAGCGCAAGCATGCCGGCCGATGCGAGTGGATTGGCGAGAAGCTTCGGGGCGCCGTTGTCGGCAGGAAGCTTGCCGGTGCGGGCTGCATTGGTGACCGCAGCCAACGGCGTCATCGAGCGCATGCCGGCGACGGCGCCCATCAGGATGGAATGAATCAAAGCCATGTACACCTCTGCATGTGCTCAACAATCGCAGGCGGAATGCGCTGCGTGCGGCACGCTGTATGGATATGCACACACTAGGGGGGTGTGTGTATGGGCGTTGGCAAGAGCTTGTGCATGCCGTGCATTGGCGGCGCCCGCACGGCACTGGATGTGCTTGCGATGCGCTGCCTGAAATGTATCGGCTTGCGCCGCGTAACCAGGCGCGCGGCATTGCACTCAGGGAGCCTTGATGCCCAACAGGAACTTCAGCCCATGGGTGATGCCGCGCGGCGCGACACTCGGGTGATCTTCGTCGTTGAGCACCTCCAGCTCCAGCCGCAGCGACGGATACTGTCTCGCGCGCAGCGTCTGTACTAGCTTACTGGCGAAGCAGGCGCCTGTTGTCGCCGGCATTCCCGCGCATCACTTCAAACGGCCGACATACGCCAGCACGGGAGCGGCCGCCATATCGTTCGGGTTGGTGCCCGGCAGGCCTTGCGGTACGTCCATGCCCTTGCTGCGGTAAAAGTCGGTCCAGTACTGCGAGATCTTGCCGGTCTGCAGGTTCTTGAAGTTCATCGGTTGCAGGGCGAAGACGTGCTGTGCGCGGAACGCGCGTTCGATGAAGTCCGAGCAGTAGTAGCTGTTGTCGTCCTGCACGTAGGTGGTGTTGTAAGGCTTGCCGAGCATGCGCTGCGCCTGCGCGATGGCGCCGGGGATCGCACTGCGGTGTTCTGCGGCCAGCCGGTACACATGGACCTGCCGATGCTTGGCGTTGGCCTCTTCGACAAATGCCTGCAGCGGCTGCTGCCGCGAGCCTTGTTCGTCTGAGTGCAGCAGCACCTGTCCGGTAGCGTCATGGGCGAGCAGTGCCACATGATCGAAGCTGGGGGCATCCTGCCTGGCGGTGGCATCGTCGATGGCGCCGCTCAGGCCGGTGCGGGCGGCGGTGACGAACAGCAGGTCGCCGTCCTGTAGCTGTACGGCGATGGAGGTTGCGGGCAGCAGTGCCAGTGCAAGCACGGCGAGCAGGAGAAGGGTGCGCATGGGGGGCGGCAGGGAGTGCAAGGGCCACCATTATCGCCAGGAACGGCGGCGGGCGGCGGGCACGCGATGCCCGCTGTAAACTACAGCGGCCAGCGGGCGTCGCCGCCGCCATCGCGTCGCGGCAATCCCTGTCCGTCTGGAGTGTTGCATGCGTGCTTCTTCTGCGTTGTCGCCGATCGGCCGGCTGTTTGCCGTGGCCGCCTTTATCGAAGGGCTGACCTGGGCCGGGTTGTTGCTCGGCATGTTGCTCAAGTACGGCACGCATACCACCGAGCTTGTGGTGTGGGTGTTCGGGCGGCTGCATGGCGCGGCCTTCCTGTTCTATGTGGCGGTCAGCGTGCTTGCCGCACTGCGCCTGCGCTGGCCGTTGTGGGCGTGGGCGCTGAGCCTGCTGGCCGCGTTGCCGCCGCTGGTGACGGTGCCGCTGGAAATGTGGTTCCGGCGTATCGGTTTGTTGGGTGTGCCGACGCGAACTGCCGGCTGACCGCGTCGGGGTGAACCCCGATGCAGCGTGATCGCCATTGCAGTGGAAGTGATCGACCAGCGCATCCGCTGTTCATGGACGTCCCTGGCGATCGGCGTGGTAGAGCCTGCACCTGCCGGACGATGTGCCGGCTGAGACAAATCGACGGGTCGGTGCACATCCGTTAGGGGATGCTGGGTTCTCGGGCACTCGGTGCTTTCGCAGGTAGCACGGCAAAGTTCTTGAGAGCATCGATCACCGGTGCTGTCCCGTTGTGCCAGCAAACCGGCAGTCGCTGTGTGAATGGCAAGCGTTGATGGAGCGCCCAACGCGTCCGGGTTCGGGCATCGGTGGTCGCAATCGGGCATGGATCCAAGGTGGATGGATTCATTGGGCAGCACGCACGTGAGGTAAACAGAACGTCTGGTTCCGGGAGCCAGCGGTCCGGATCTAGCGGTGACATTCCTCGATTCATTGGTTGACAGCATCAGGAGACGATCCATGCAAGCGCAGAAGAAGCCGTTTTTCCCCTTTGCTCTGAGTTCGGCCCCGCAGGTGACCAGCATCGCGAGTGCGATCGGTACCTCGCGTGTACTGGCCGCCGTCTCCAACGATCCCTTGCCCATCGATCAGCAACTTGCAAACGCATTCAATGCCAATAATGCGGTCATGGCTTATGTCTTGGGCATCGGCAATACGCAGTTGCCGACGATCTCGCCTTCGCCCTCGTGGTACAGCACGTTCCAGACAGCGTTCAGCGATGCACAGATTCACGCCAATGGCTGGTATCCGATTGCGACCAATCTCGTCAGTATCCCCAACTCGATTGCGGGCTATGGCATTTCCTTCAATGTCAGCATGTCCACCATCAATTCCCTGGTGGCGGTGCTGCAGAACGATCCGACCAATGCCGCTGCGATTGCTGCGCTGAAGTCTCAGTTCGGCAGCATGATTTCCCAAATCACGTCCTATACGCAGAGCGCGGTGACTGTCCAGCAGTCCATCACTACATTCAGCAATAACCTGACCTCCGATGCGGCAGTGCTGTCGCAGGCAGTCGTTGACTCGACCAAGGAGCAGGCGGTGGATCAGGCCAAGATCGCTGCGTTCAAGGCCGATATCGCGTCGCTGCAGTCGGAAATCAGCCATTGGCAAACCGTCGAGACGGCATCCGCGATTGCTGCAGGTGTCGCCTTCTTTACCGGCGCGGTGATTGCAATTTTTTCGTTTGGGATCGGCTTGGCATTCGGGATCGTCGCCGCAGCAGCGCTGATCACGACGATGGTCATCGCATCGAATAAGATTCAGGCGCTGAAGAGCCAGGTAGAGGCCGACAACAGCAATATGAATGCTGTGACCCAGCAGGCGGCGAGCCTGGCGGTGCTGAATGACCAGGTCAATGGATTGATCACGCTTTCGCAAGCGGCCAGCACGCAGATTTCCCTGGTATTGCAAGTCTGGCAGGAGCTAGAGTCCGAGTTGAATACCGTGGTGACGGACTTGACCAACTGCAACGGAAACGTTACCAATTTGAACCTGCCGCAGCTTCAGTCCAATCTGAATTCCGCCAACCAGGATTGGCAGACCTTGGTGGGACTGTGCAATACAATTGCCTCGATCAAGTACAACCAGGCAACGCCCGCCACAGCGACGATTCCCGACCCCGCCACTGCCTGACGATCGGCATCGCATTGTTGGATGAGGTGGCTGCACTGCCGAGCCACGTGCATCGGGTCGTCATGGACGGGTGCGCATGTGGCCGGGCTGGCGGAGGCATGTGGATGTCCACACTCTTCCGTCAGCCCGCCATCTGAAGCGCGTCGGCGGCCAGCGATGTTCCGGTTGCCGGTGCACAGTCGTCGTCAGCAGGTTCCAGCAGTGTGGAAGCGTACAGCACCAGCACGTACGGCCAGCGCCACCCCGAGTGGCGCGGGTGGCGGTTCGTCGTCTGCACGGTGCTGCATTGGCGTCCTAAGGAACGATGCCGTGCACACCGCTCAGTTCTTGGGCATCGGCTTCATCTGGTAGTCGGCCGGTGGCGTTGCGCCGAGCAGGTGCTGCACGAAGTAGTCCCAGCGGCGGCGGCTGACATACGGGGTGAGCTCGCCATAGCCGTGCTTGGCGTTGGGCAGCATCAGCATGTCGAAGGTCTTGTTGGCCTTGATCAGGGCATCGGCCACCAGCAGGGTGAGATACGGCGGCACGTTGTCGTCGAGCGTGCCGTGCACCAGCATCAGCTTGCCCTTGAGTTTGCCGGCGTGGGTGGCGTTGGCCTGGTCGTCGTAGTTGGAGCTGCCGTCCTGGTTGACGATGTGCTCGCCGTGATACTTCTCGGCCCAGTCGTCCTCGTAGCCGCGGTTGTCGTGGTTGCCGCTTTCCGACCAGGCCACCTTGAAGAAATCCGGGTAGCGCAGCATCGCGGCGGTGGATGCATTGCCGCCGCCGGAGTGGCCCCAGATGCCGACGCGGCCCAGGTCGATCCACCGATAGCGCTGGCCCAGTTCCTTCAGGCCGGCCACCTGGTCGGGCAGGGTGTTGTCGCCCATGTTGGCGTACCAGGTGTCGTGGAAAGTCTTGGAGCGCCACGGTGTGCCCATGCCGTCGATGGCGACCACGATGAAGCCCAGCTCCGCCAGCGATTGATTGTCGCCATGGCCGGCAAGGAAACTGCGGCCGCGGACCGAGCCGGTTTGCGGGCCGGGATAAACGTAATCGATCACCGGGTACTTGCGCGCCGGGTCGAAGTTACTGGGCTTGAACATCAGGCCATACAGGGTGGTCTTGCCATCGCGCGCCTTGACCGTGATCGGCTCCGGCGGCACCCAGCCGGCCGCCTTGAGGCGGCTGATGTCGGCAGTGGCAATGGTGCTGACCGTGCGTCCATCGCCGGCATCGCGCAACAGCGTGACCGGCGGGGTGATCGAGGTGGAATAGGTATCGACAAAGCGCGCGCCATCGGGCGACAGCGCGATGCTGTGATCGGCGACTTCCGGCGTGAGCAGCACCGGCTCACCACCGTCCAGGCTCACCTTCCACAGCTGCTGGTAGTACGGGTCCACGCCCGGGCTGCGGCCGACGCCGACGAACCACGCGGTACGCGTCACCGGATCCACGCGCAGCAATTCGGTGACGTTGCCCTCGCCGCTGGTGATCGCGCGCTTGGGCTTGCCGGTGGCCAGGTCGTAGAGATACAGCTGGCCCCAGTCGCTGCGCTCGGAAAACCACACCGCCTCGTTGCTGCCGGGCAGGTACGCCCAGTTGGCGGCGACCTGGCCGCTTTCGTAATAGGTCTTGGCGGTTTCGTCGAAGGCGGTGCGCACGTCGCCGGTGGCGACATCGGCAATGCGCAACCAGGCCTGCTTGTGGAAGCGCGAGGTGGAGACGAAGGCCAGCGTCTTGCCGTCCGGCGCCCACTTCACATCGTCCCACAGGCCCGGCGAGCAGCTGACGTCGTCGCACAGGGTGGAGCGGTGCTGGTCGGGCGGCAGTTTCAGCCGCAGCAGGCTGCGCGTGGGTACGTCGATGACCACGCGCTCGATCATGGTCACATCCTTGTCGCCGGCCAGCGGGTATTTCCACGACTGCAGTTCCGGATGCCCGAGCTTGGTGCTGACCAGGTACATGTCGCCGGTCTTGCGCTGGTCGTGCTGGAAGGTGGCGATCTTGCGCGAGTCCGGCGACCACGCAACGATCGCGTTGTCGCTGTGCTGCCAGCCGGCGTTGTCGGTGGCATAGCCGAAGTTTTCCACACCGTCGCGGGTGAGCTGGGTCTCCTGGCCGCTGGCGAGATCGCGCACCCACAGGTTCCAGTTGCGGATGAAGGCTTCGCTGCGCTTGTCCGGCGACAGCACGCCCGGCTCGGCCTTGTCCTTTGCATACAGCGTGCTGCAGCGTGCGCGCGCATCGCAGACCACCGCGGTGTCGCGCACGTTGAGGCGGTAGCGGCCATCGGCGGTGCGCTTGACCACCGGGGCGAAGGTGTCGGCCTTGAGCGGCTTGTCGCCGGTCTTCAGCAGCGTATTGAGCGAGGCGACCAGCGCGGACTGCTTGAAGATCGGCGCGCTCTTGCCGGTGGCGGTGTCCAGCTGCAGCAGCCAGTTGCCCTTGGCATCGTGGTCGACATAGGCCACATGGGTGGCGTCCAGCCAGCCGATGCGCGTGGCGGTGTGGTCCACCAGCGGCTGCGCGGCGTAGTTGATCAGGCGCTCGGCACGGGCGTAATCGGCGGCGGTGACGGTGGGGGCTTGCGCAGCGGCGATGGCCGGCAAGGCGGCCAGGACGATGGCGGAAAACAGCTGCCGCATCGGCGACGGGGTGGGCATGTAGGACTCTCCAGGACGAAAGGAGCGCGCAACGCGGTCGGCGCGACCGCCCGATGCTACCCGCTGGGCCGGGGCGCTGCCTCTGCCGGAAGTCGTGCCGGTGACCAGGCGGTGCTATCTCGCCAATGCGGCAGATCCAGAACGCATAGATCCCCGCTTGGCGCGACCGGCGATGGTGCCCCCGCGCAGCGCGACCGGTCACGCGCTGCCCGCATGGCGCGGGTACAGCGCAGCGGTGGAGACGATGCGCAGACGCGGACGTGTGCGGGCGGCAGGTCCGTTCGCGGCAGCCGCCGCTGCACCTGCGTTCCGGTGCGCAGCGGCTTTGCTGGCAGCCCTACTTGCCCATGCAGCGCTTCCAGCGCTCGTTCACCCGTTGCGCGAACCAGGCGGTAGTGAGGGTGCGGGTGATCTTGGGGCTCTCCAGGATGATGCCGGGCAGTATCGCGCGCGGCAGCGGTTTGCCGGCACTGCGCTCGGCCAGCGCGAATACCTGGCGATACAGCGCGGTGTCTTCGAAATCGGCGGAGTGGCCGGCTTCCAGGGCACGGCGCAGCTGCCGGTCGCTCATCGCCAGCTGGCTGCCCAGGGCGCGTGCGGCGCGTTCGGTGCCGCCGGGCGCATCCAGGCTGGCGCCGGGCGTCAGCAGGTCGCCGTCCAGGGTCAGCGCGATGCCGCTGGCCTTGCTCAGCGCCGCCTGGAAGGCGGCATTGCGGCTGGCGTGCCAGCCGGCATTGAAGTCGGCGAAGCGGTACAGCAGTGCGTCGTAACGGGCCGGGTACCCAAGCAGGTGCCTGGTGCCGAACCACAGCCCGCCGCGACGGCTGAACACCTCGTGGCGGATCGAGTCGCCGGGCGGATACGGATAGCGCTCGGCATGCTGCTCGGCAAAGGCGATGCTGACCTGCATCGGCCCGGCGGTATGCACCGGATTGAGCCCGTCGAACAGGCGCGCGCCCAGCGGCACGCTGCCGGTGAAGTCTTCGAAGATGCGGCTCAGCTCCTGCTCGGTGCGCGCACCCGCGATGCGCGTGGCATAGCTGCGGCCGTCGGGCGAGTCGATGCGCAGGGCGGCATCGACCATGAAGCCGGGGATGTGATGCGCGCTGGCGCGGCGGTCGATCTCGGCGCGCGAAATCTTGCCGAGATTGGGCACCACCGGGTTGGCCTGGTAGGTCGACTCCTGCTCGGTCACCGCCAGCACCGCGCAGATATACTCGGCGCTGGTGTCCAGCCCTTGCGAGGACAATGCCACGTAGACATCGTCGGCCCAGCCGTTGCGATCGCTCAGCGTGGCCGGCAGCCGCCGGGCGATGTCGGCCTTGACCGCGTCCGGGGAGCGCTGTGGCGCACGCGGCGCCTGGGTGGCGCAGGCCGACAGCAAGGCGACGGCAAGCAGCGTGAGCAGGCGGGGCAGGCGGGATATCACGGTGTCTCCAGAATCCAGGTAGCGGCAGGTGCCGTGCCGCAGTTTACGTGGCTGTCGCCGGGCGGCTGCATCGGCGCCGTGCCGCCGCGACGGTGCGGGTTGCCCGCTGCGCCGCAGCGCATGGCGGGTGCACGGCCGCGGGCCGCTGCCAGCGCGATCTGCAGGCCGATTCAAGCCCGCTGCATGCGGGCCGATAACGTTCTTGACGCCAAGCGTGGCGATCACATGACCTGTCGCGCCGGCCGGTCATCATGACCGGGTGCCTGCATCGATGTGGCGTTCGGGCAGATGCCGACGTTGCCCCCGATTCCACTGCCAGCCAACCAAGGGAGGGCTTGAGTGCCGCAGCAACCAGCAAGCCCGACATGGGCCGGGCGGCGTGTGCTGTGCACGGCAGTCATGCGGTGTGGCTCATCGTCACCGTGAGGTGTCGATGAGCAGTGCGAGGTCAGGTTGGCAGCGCATGGGCGTCGGGATGGCAGCAATGCTGTTCAGCGCGACGCTGTGGGCGCAGCCGCAGCCGTGGAAGAGCATCGAAACCGCCGCGATCGACGACCCCAAGGCCGCCTTGCAGGCCGCCCAGGCCGCGTTGGAGCGTGCCCGTAGCGATGGCGATGCCGATGCGCAGTTCTGGGCCTTGCTGGCGCAGGCGCGCGTGCTGATATCCCTGGAAGAGACCGAGCGCCGTCAGACGGCACTGGCGCAGGCACGTGCGATGTCGGAACGGGTACGTGGCAATGCGGCGCAGGCGCAGCTGTGGCTGGCGATTGTGCAGGCGCTCAACGATGTGCGTGAGAATCCCAATCGCGGCATGCTGGCGCGGCTGGAAGCGCTGCGGCAGCGCGCACGTGCGATGGGGCGCAACGATCTGCTGTGCGAGGTCGAGGCGGTCGACATGTGGAGCATGCTCGCCTCCGGCAGCAGCGACGAGGCGTGGAACGCCGCACAGGCCAGCTACCAGTGCGCCGTGCGCGAACACAGCCTGAGTCTGGAACTGGATGCCTTGACCCAGCTCGGCTCGCTGGCCACCCGCGTGGGGGGGCGTTCTGCGGAAGAAAGCGACGCCGAAGACTATCTGCAGCGCGCCCTGGCGCGCCTGCGCGGCCAGCCGGCACGCTTTCAGCGCAGCCTGATCGAGTACGAATACGGCACTTCGCTGGCAGCCCAGCAGCCGGACGCGGCATTGCTGCATTTCAAGCGCGCGCTGGCGCTCAGTCGCGAGCTGGGCGATCAGGCCGGTGTGGCCGCGGCATTGACCAGCGCCAGTGAGGTCCTGATCGAAACCGGCGATGCCACTGCGGCCCTGGCAATGGCGCGCGAGGCACTACCGTTGATGCAACGGCAAGGCAACGTCGGCCGTGTGGCCGCCTGCCACGCGGTGTTGCTCCAGGCATTGACCGCGCTCAAGTCCGGCAGCCTCGGCGTGGAGATCGTCGCGGCCAAGGCAGCGGACGATCCGAATCTGCCGTTGAAACGACGCGCGCAACTGCTCGATGCCATCGCCCAGGCACTGGCAGCGGAGGGACGCCATGCCGAGGCGTATCAGGAACTGCAACGCGCCAACACGCTGCGCGCGCAAAGCCTGGATCGCCAGCGCGATACCGTCATGCTGCGCCTGCAGGCGCGTTACGAAGACGCGCGCCGCGGCGCCGAAACCGCCGAGCTGCGCCGGCGCAGCGAGACCGCGCAACTGGCGTTGCAGGCCCGCGAAGCCGGTCAACGCACCCTGTGGATCGCGCTGTGCGCCGCCTGCCTGCTGTTGCTGGGCACGCTGGTGGTGCTGGCCTTCAGTGGGCGCCATCGGCGGCAACTCTCGCGGCTGGCGATGCGCGACGAACTCACCGGCCTGCCCAACCGCCGCGCCATTCGCGCCGAGGCGCAGCAGCAGATCGAGCAAGCGGTGCGCTCGCAGGTTCCGTGCATGCTGGCATTGATCGATCTGGATCACTTCAAGCTGATCAACGACATGCACGGGCACGCGGCCGGGGATGCCGTGCTCAAGGCGCTCGCCAGCGCATCCAGGCTGGCACTGCGGACACAGGATCGCCTGGGACGGTTGGGCGGCGAGGAATTCCTGCTGGTGCTGCCGGGCTGTAGCGCAGAGGAGATTCCTGCCGTCTTCGCGCGGCTGCGTAATGCAGTGGCCGCGATCGAGATCGCCGGCCTGCCCGCCGACCAGCCGGTGCGGTTCTGCATGGGCGCGGTGAGCGTCACTGCGGGGATCGGTCTGGATGCGCTGCTGGGGCAGGCCGATCTTGCCCTGTACGCCGCCAAGACCGCCGGGCGCGATCAATGGGCGGTGTGTTGAGTGCCGCATGCGCAGCTGCGCGGCGCCGGCTGCGACATCTGCGCGGGGCTGCGGCACAATCGTGCGGTGGCGCTGCCGCGTTGCCTTCCGTCGATTGAGCGAACCGATACCGCGTGCGAACCGATAGCCGCCTTTCCCGCATGCTGCATGTGCTGTTGCACATGGCCAGAAGCCAGCAGCCGATGACCTCCGAGCAGATCGCCGGCATGCTGTCGACCAATGCGGTGGTGGTGCGTCGGACCATGGCCGGCTTGCGCGCTGCCGGCTACGTGCAGTCGAGCAAGGGCCACAACGGCGGCTGGCATATCGCGTGCGACCTGACCCAGGTGACATTGCTGGACGTGCATCGTGCAGTGGGCGGCCCGCATCTGTTTGCGATCGGCGCCGATCACCCCAACCCGCAATGTGGCGTGGAGCGTGTGGTCAACGCAGCCATCGCCGACGCGCTGGCCCAGGCACAAACCGTATTGCTGCAGCGCCTGGGCACGGTGACGCTGGCAACGCTGGCGGACGAGTTCGACGCGCTGTGCACGGCAGCCGCGCTGCCTGCCGGTCTGCCGACAGGCAAACGCAGGCGCTGACGCACACCAACTGTTGTATACGCCGTTGTGCATGACGTGCAGCCGGGCTGGCAGGCGCGCGGTGTGCCTGCGCTTGCAGTCCCATGCAGCGTACGCATGCGCTTTGCGGCAGCTGGTCGGCATCGATCGCAGACAGGGCGCGCTTGGCCAGGCGCAATCGCCAGGACGCTGCCGTTTTTCCCGACGTGGCGTGAGGTGCGCACCCGCGCAGTACCGCTACGCCGCACTGTTCATTGCTGTCAGGTGATGACGCGAACCACCACCGATCACGGCAAGCGCGACAGCAGGCAGCGCAGCAACCCTCGGTCGCACACGACCCTTCAACCATCGAGCAGGTGACCACGTCAGCACACCGCGGTTGAATCGCCAGTCTTTTAATGTAACATCTAAAATTACATGAGCGAATTTAAATCGGGAGCGGACATGCAGCACGATGTGATCATCATTGGCGGCAGCTACGCCGGGCTGTCGGCCGGGCTGCAGCTGGCGCGTGCACGGCGCGCGGTACTGGTGATCGATGGCGGCCAGCGCCGCAATCGCTTTGCCGCCACCTCGCACGGGTTTCTCAGCCGCGACGGTGCATTGCCTGCGCAGATTGCCGATGCGGGACGCGCACAGCTGCTGGCCTATCCGAGCGTGCAATGGGCCGACGGCCAGGTGACACGGCTACGCGGCGAGGCGGAGGCATTCGAGGTGACGCTGGCCGATGGCTCCACGCATACGGCGCGTCGGCTTGTTCTGGCGATGGGGGTGGTCGATCGTCTGCCGGCGCTGGCCGGCCTGGCAGAGCGCTGGGGCACGCAGGTGTTCGTCTGCCCGTATTGTCACGGCTATGAGCTGGAGCAGGGCCGCATCGGCGTGCTGGCCACCTCCGCCTTTGCGGTGCATCAGGCGGCCATGCTGCCGGACTGGGGCGCAACACAGCTGTTCTTGAACGACACGTTGGTGCTGGATGAGGCGCAGCACGCGCACTTGCAGGCACGTGGCGTGCACGTGGTAGGCGGCGCAGTGGCGGCGCTGCAAGGCGACGGCGACGTGCTGGAGCTGGTGTTGCGCGATGGGCAGGTCTGCGCGCTGGATGGCTTGTTCGTCACCACCCACACCGAGCTCAGTGCCTTGGTCGCATCGCTGGGATGCAGCACCAGCGATGGCCCGCTGGGCAGTCATATCGCGGTGGATGCCATGCAGGCCACCTCGGTGCCGGGTATCGCTGCCTGCGGCGATGTGGCCAACCCGGCGGCATCGATCGCCTTTGCGGTTGCCAGCGGCGCAATGGCCGGCGTGGCAACGCATCGTTCGTTGATGTTCGGTCTGAGCAACTGAGCGGCGTGTTGCGATCGCCCCTGCAGACCATGCCGGCCTGCAGGGTTGATCGCGGCTGCGCTGCTTACTGGCTGACTTCCTGCATCGCAATCTTGTGCTGCTTGGAATACGCACGCTGCGCGGTATTCAGCGCTTCCATATCGGTGTTGAGCCGGGTGGACACGGTTTCCAGATCCTTGGCCAACGGCGCCAGCTCGGGGTTGCCGTAGCCGTTGGGCAGGGCGGCCACGCGTTCTAGCGCGGCCATCATCGCGTCGGCACTGTTGAGGTAGGCCGACAGCTTGCCGTCCAGGTCCTTGGCGTTGTCGGGCACGCCCGAGGCCATGGCTGTATTGGCCTGCGCGTTGGCGGCCAGTGCCTTGCGCTGGCTGCCCAGCGCAGTCTTGTAGCCGTCCAGCGGCTTGTGCGCGATGGCATCGGCCACCAGGCTCTGCCCGCGATCGCCCGACACCCACGGGTCGACGATGGTGACCGCGCCATTCCAGACCGAGATGTTGTGCAGCAGGTAGTCGCTGGAGGAGAGCTTGGAGGCGCCGGTGGTGGTGCCGCCACCGCAGGCAGCCAGCAGCAGACTGAAAGAGACAAGCAGGAAGGTGGTGAACGTCTTCAAAGCGAAAGATCCTTGGTACGAGGCCGTTGTCGCCACTGCATGGCGAAGACAGCAAAAACCCCAAGGAAGCGTCCGGACAATCCATGTTGCACTGTTGCTGGCCATCTTCCCTGAGACGAATGCAGCGTGGAGCATTCCATTCACTCTGAGCGAGTGCGCTGCGCCATCAGTATAGCGGCCGCGCTCAGCCGGCAGGTGCGTGGCATGCGCTCACTGCGCGACCACCAGGTGTTGCATGCGTGCGATGGATGGCCTCGGCCGGTTGTGCTGCGCGTACACTGCGCCGCCACCATCGAACCGGTGCCTGCGTGAAAAAAAAGCGGCCCAAATCACCGCCACCTGCGCCAGCTCCCGCAGCGTCCCGGATCCACGAATGGATCATCGGCGGGGGAGCCGTTGTCGTGGCGATCGCCTGTTGCATGCGGCTGTGGCTGGTGCTGGAGGCGATCGTCACGGGGCGCTATATCAGCGTCATCCGCGGCCGGCCGACCAGGATTTTTTACGCGGATGCAGACCCGCAGCGGTTCTGGATCGCCATCGGCTGGGATGGCTTGCTGACCAGTGTGCCGTTGGCGGTCATCGCCTGGTTCACCTACGTTGCCTGGACGGCGTACCGACACGGCAGGCGATGACCTGCGCGGTCGTTGCACAGCATGCGCAACTGCGGTGCCGCGCTGTCGACGACGACGCGGCTGCGCCCGCGCCCGCGTACGGCGAGCCGATGTTTGGCATGCGGCGTCGATCAGCCGTCGGGCGCAGGGCAGTGACGACCACCTGCGCCGATCGATCGACGCCTGCGCATCATGCGGCCATCAGGGCTGCGTTTGTTTTTGCCGGCGTGATGGCGTCTGCGTCTCGCGCTTGGGCCAGGTGTCGTAGCTGTAGACGAACTGCTTCTGATCGGCTCCCATGGTCGGGTCGCAGTGCCAGGAAGTGGCGACGCTGCCGGGCTCCAGCACGCCATCGACTTCGCGCACGGACTGCGCTTCGAACGCGCAGATCGGCCCGTACACCTTGCTATCCCAGTCCGGCGCCGAGGTAGGGTGGGCGTGTTGCACCAGCACGATGTCGCTGCCTTGGAAGTGGTGCACCTGGGCGCCGTATTGGCGATTGATGCTGAAGTAGCACGGGGCGCCGATGCCCAGCGGGAGCACTTGCTCATCGCGCAAGATCGCGCACTTGCCGGCGTGTTCGCCCAGGCGAATCGTACGCCCGGCCAGGATGGCGGTGGTCACCGGATGGCGGGGGGTGACTTCGGACATGGGCGGTGGTGGTGTCTGGGGCGCGGTCTGCGCGTGCACTGGCGCACCGGCCGTCATCAACAGCGCAGTAAGCAACCAGGTCGGAAAGCGGATGCGCATGCAACGTCCTTGTCGTGGGCAGTGCAGTATCGCAGATCCGTTTGCTGGTCAGGCGTGGGTGGCAGATGCGATGCGCTCCACCTGCATGGGAGCCGATGCTCTGTGCGGAATTTGTCCGCCGTGCCGCGGCTTTGCGCGCAGCGCCGATTCACAGCTGGCTGCTACTTACCGCGCGGTTTCAATTTCCGCAACAATCGTGCACTCAGCGCCGCGCCGGCAACGTTGCCAGCACACCATCCAGCGCCAGTTGCGTGCTGAAGCCGACCTTGCTCAGGCGCTTGCTCACTTCGTTGGGTACATCGCGCCCGCTGGTGAGTCGATTGGGCGCACCGGTGTAATGGAACAGGCGTCCGCCACGACGCAACACCCGCGCCAGCTGACCGTAGAACACTTGCGAATACAGCTCGCCGGCGATGCCGAAGCGCGGCGGGTCGTGCAGGATGGCATCGACCGAATCGTCTGCCAGCGTGGCGATGTGCTGCGAGATATCGGCATGGGCCAGCTGCAGGCGCCCGCCGTAGGCGGCATCGTCCGGGTCCGGCGACCAGGGATTGAGCGTGCGCAGCCACAGCACATCGGCATTCTTTTCGAACGACTGCAGCTGCGCCACCCCGGCTTCCAGGCAGCAGGCGGCGAAGTAGCCCAGCCCACCGCAGGTATCCAGGACGATCTTGCCACGTGGCGCGACCAGCGCCACCTTGCGCCGCGCATCCTCGAACGGCGACAACTGCGCCGACGGCAGCATCTTGATGCCATCGATCTCGAAGGTGGGCGCGCCCCATTCGGTGGGGATGAGCTTGATCAGCGCACCACTGAAACGCGAGATCGGGGCGAAATCGTCACCGTCCCAGAAGTACAGCGTGCGCTCCTTGAACTTGCCCGGATACGGGTAGCCCCTGCCGCGCCACTGCCAGGTCTGCGCATCCAGCTGGGCGGTGCCGGTACTGCGGCCCAGATCCAGCGAGCCGGTCCATTGGGTCAGACCACTGCCGCGCGCGGCAAGCAGCGCCTGGGCATCGGAGCAAATGAGTAGTGGGCCGGAATAGTGGGGCACGGATTGCTGGTCTGGGTCTACGCGCGTTACGCGCGTTGCTGGTGCGAGGGGTGGACTGGCATCGTAACCGACCCCATCGCGCATGCGCATCCAATCCACCTCCGGCACGATGGCGGGGCGGCGCAGCGGCGGTATCTGCAGCGACGCGGGAAGCCGGGTCGCATGCGACGGTATGCCGATGGCGATGCAGCAGCCATCGTGCCCGGATGCGTGCGCCGATTCCTCTGACGCACGCCGCACCGCATACTGCGCACTGCCCCATCGACATGTTGTCCGATTGGCGCCAACCGCGGAGGATCGGCAAATGCTGAAGGGTGTGTTGTTGGGATTTGCCTGTTATGCGGCCTATTCGATCAGCGATGCGTTCGTGAAGCTGCTGGAAGGCACGCTGCCGGTGTATGAGGTGCTGTTTCTCGGTGCACTGCTGATGCTGGTGGCCGTGCCATTCCTGAAAAAGCCGGACGACCGGTTGCGCGAACTGGTGATGGCCAAGCAACCCAGCCTGTGGCTGTTGCGTGCGCTCACCGGCGCCATCGGCAACCTGACCTCGGTGATCGCGTTCACCACCTTGCCGATGGCCGAGGCGTTTGCGCTGATCTTCCTGATGCCGATTTTCGTCACCGTGCTGTCGGTGGTGTTTCTCAAGGAAGAGGTGCACTGGCGGCGCTGGTCGGCGGTGATCGTCGGCTTCATCGGCGTGTTGATCGTGCTGCGCCCGGGCTTTCGTCATCTCACCCATGGGCATGTGGCCGCGATCGTGTGCGGCCTGGTCGGTGCGATCTCGGTCATCACCCTGCGCATGGCCGGCCACAGCGAAAAACGCCTGACCTTGTACGGCGCCGGGGTGATCGGCCCGTTGGTGATGGGCGGGATCATGATGTTGCCGACCTTTGTCTGGCCCACGCTGTATCAGTGGGGGCTATTGGCCGGCTACGGCCTGCTTGCCGGCCTGGCGGCGATCTGCCTGATGTATGCCACGCGCATGGCGCCGGTGAGTGTGGTTGCGCCAACGCAGTACAGCCAGATGCTGTGGGCGATCGCCTTCGGCTACCTGCTGTTTCACGATCACCTGGATTGGCCGATGGCGGTCGGCATCGCCCTGATTCTGGGCGCGGGCCTGTTCACGCTGATCCGTGAAGAGCAGGTGTCGCGGTGGTGGCGGCGGACCAAGATCGTGTGAGGGCGGCGCTGTGCGCCGCGGGAATGGGGGAGTCGGGAATGGGGAATCGGAACGGCGCTGCTTCGAAGTGCCGCGATGCGCTTGATGCCATTACGATTCCCGATTCCCGCTACGGCGGCGCAGCAGGCTCCCTGCGCAGTGCACGCCAGGTTTCAGCGATGCGGCGATGTCGCAGCGATTGGCGAGCAGCTCGGGCGTCCCACTTGCCAGATGCAGGAGCAACGTGGCCCAGCGTCTATCTGCCGACGTCAACGGTGCGTCAGCATTCCGCTGCCCGGGATCACGGTGCGGTAGCGCCGCGATGCGCACTGTCGGTGCTCCATTCGAACCGGTCGGAGTCACCCCATGCAGCTCAATCCACTCGCTTCGCGTCTGATGACCGCCGCCAGCGCCGGTCTGTCGGCACACGGCACGCCCGATCCGGATACCAACGAAGAAGATATCCCGCTGGAAGAGCAGACACCACAGCAGGGCGGTTTGCGCGAGGAGGTGGGCGATCTGGAAGAGGACGACGATCAGGCATTGCCGGGCCGCGTTGGCGGCGGGCTTGCCGGGGGGTAATCGCGGCTAGCAACGCGACTGTGCCACCACCAGGCAGACGCGGCCGATGACAACGCCGCAGCGCGCAGGCTCCAGGCGGATGGCGGTGACTGCTCCGGCGATGCCTTGCGTGCATCCCTGACGGCTGCGGCCCCTCGATGACAACAGTGGCCGCGTGGATGAGCGGCGCACCACGATGGGGCAAGCCGACCACCATTCGCTGGCGCATGCTGCGGCCTAACCGGGGCCGCTGTGCAAACCGCTGGTGCGCGCTGCCGCGATCTCGTATTTTTGACGGCTTGTTCACTTGCCGGTGCCGTGCCCCATGTCAGACCCGTCCGCGCCCGATCATCTGCAACGTAGTCTCTCCAATCGCCACCTGCAGCTGATCGCCATCGGTGGCGCGATCGGCACCGGGCTGTTCATGGGCTCGGGCAAGACGATCAGCCTGGCCGGCCCGTCGATCCTGTTCGTCTATCTGATCATCGGCGCAATGCTGTTCTTCGTGATGCGCGCGATGGGCGAGTTGCTGCTGTCCAACCTGGAGTACAAGTCGTTCATCGACTTCTCCACCGATCTGCTCGGGCCGTGGGCCGGGTTCTTCTGCGGGTGGACGTACTGGTTCTGCTGGATCATCACCGCCATCGCCGACGTCATCGCGATCGCCGCCTACGCGCAGTTCTGGTTCCCCGGGTTGGCGCCGTGGATTCCGGCCATCGCCTGCGTGTTGTTGCTGCTGAGCCTGAACTTGGTGACGGTCAAATTGTTCGGCGAGATGGAGTTCTGGTTCGCGCTGATCAAGATCATCGCCATCTGCGCCTTGATCCTCACCGGCGCCGGGCTGGTGGCCTGGGGCTTCCGCTCGCCGTCGGGCAATGTGGCCTCGCTGTCGAACCTGTGGAACGACGGCGGCATGTTCCCGATGGGCATTGGCGGCTTCTTTGCCGGTTTCCAGATCGCCGTGTTCGCCTTCGTCGGCATCGAGCTGGTCGGCACCACCGCCGCAGAGACTGCCGACCCGCGCCGCAACCTGCCCAAGGCGATCAACTCGATCCCGGTGCGCATCCTGATCTTCTATGTGCTGGCGCTGATCGCGATCATGGCGGTGACGCCGTGGCGTCAGGTGGTGGCCGACAAGAGCCCGTTCGTGGAGCTGTTCGTGCTGGCCGGCGTGCCGGCGGCCGCAAGCCTGATCAACTTCGTGGTGCTGACCTCGGCCACCTCGTCGGCCAACAGCGGCATCTTCTCCACCAGCCGCATGCTCTACGGCCTGGCCGAAGAACAGCATGCGCCCAAGGGCTTTGCCAAGCTTTCGCGTGCAGCGGTGCCGGCACGTGGGCTGCTGTTCTCCTGCGTGTGCCTGTTGCTGGGCGCGATGCTGGTGTACCTGATCCCCAACCTGGTCACTGCGTTCACGCTGGTCACCACCTTGTCGGCAGTGCTCTTCATGTTCGTGTGGTCGCTGATCCTGTGCGCCTACATCGCGTACCGGCGCAAGCGGCCCGAGCAGCACGCGGCCTCGGCGTTCAAGATGCCCGGTGGCGTGTTGATGTGCTACGTGTGCCTGGCGTTCTTCGCCTTCGTCATCGTGCTGCTGACCCTGCAGGCGGACACGCGCCAGGCCTTGCTGGCCAGCCCGGTGTGGTTCCTGATCCTGGCGATCGGTTATGCGGTGAAGCGGCAGCAGACGCGCAGCGGCTGAGCGCGCGGAGCAAGCGAAGACATCCACCGAAGCCCTCACCGAGGCCCCGCACTGCGGGGCCCTGGCGTCTGTGGCTGCACGGCGCCGCGATAAAGGCCACTGGCAGCTAAGCACGCGATGCGCGCGACGTTGACGCGGCTTGGGCGGAACGGGATGCTCGCCGCCATCCATCGCCACGGCCCATCGCATGATCACGACGCACCCCATTGCCGGAACGCAGCACACGCAAGGGTGCTGGGTCGACCTGTGCCAGGCCAGCGCGCAGGAACTGGCGCAGGCCGCAGACAAGGTGGGGTTCGCGCTGCCGGATCGCGCGGTCATCGGCGAGATCGAATTCTCCAGCCGGGTGCGGCGCCAGGGCGAGGTGCTGTTTCTCAACGTGCCGCGCTTTCAGGACGACGATGGCCCGACTGCGCCGCTGGGCTTTGCGCTGTCGCCGACCATGCTGGTGACCCTGCGCGAGCAGCACATGGACTCGCTGGATGCGGTGGCCGCGCGTCTTGCGCATGCGCCCTGCCATAGCGCCGACGATCTGCTGTTGCGCATCTTCGACCAGCTGGTGGGGCGCCTGGCGGACCGTCTCGAATCGCTGGAAGCCGAGGTCACCGATACCACCCGGCAGGTGTTCGACAACCCGCACAAGACCCGTGATCTGGAACGCATGCTGCATCAGGTCGGGGGCATGGGCCGGCGACTGGGCGGGCTGCATAATGCCGGGCAGGGACTGCTGCGCCTGGTCACCTATCTGGACGACGCCGCGCCGGACTGGTTCGGTGCCGATGCGGCCAAACGCATCGGCTTGCTGCACAAGGACCTGACCACCTTGAGCGAGTTCCAGCAGCACATGGACGACCGCATCGAGTTCCTGCTCGACAGCGTGCTGGGCATGATCAACATGGACCAGAACAACGTGATGAAGGTGATGGCGGTGGCGTCGGTGGTCGGCATTCCGCCCACCGTGCTGGTCGGCATCTGGGGCATGAACTTCGCCTACATGCCCGAGCTCAAGTGGCACGACGCGTATTACTGGGCGCTGGGCGTGATCGTGCTGAGCATGCTGGTGCCGCTGGCATGGTTCCGCAAGCGCGGATGGGTGTGATGCACCAGAGCCGGAAACCCGTAGGAGCGCACCAGGGCGCGATGCGGCGTTACCGGCAAGGCCCTCGCGCCCAGGGGCGCTCCTACGAGTGCCGTCAGCGCAATCATCTGTTGCCTACGGTTGCGTGACTACGCAATGCCAAGCTAGGGCAGCTCGGTAGCTGTGCAGCTCGCGGCAGAATGCAGGAAACCCCGTAGGAGCGCACCGGGGCGCGATATGGCGTTACCGGCAAGGCCCTCGCGCCCCGGAGCGCTCCTACAGGCTGGGCTGGGATGCGCAGCTGCCACTGCGCACTGCGCCGTGACTGGAAAAATGCCCAGCTGCGTAGCATGCAACCAGGCGATGCGCCGTGTTGATTGCTGCCGGGCGGCCTGGATCAGCCCTTGGCCTGGAAGCTGGCTTCCTCGTAGGGCTGCACCACCACCCAGCCTTCGCCGGCAAAACGCATCTGCAGGCTTTCGCCCGAGCCGCGGCCGAACAGCGTGCCGATCGACACGTCGGTGACCAGTTCCGGGGTCAGCGTGCCCGACCAGGCCACGGTGGCGTTGGGGTCGGTGAACACTGGGCCGCTGGCGGCGGTGACCGGCAGGGTCAGCGGCTCGTAGTGCGAGGTGATCGCCACGATGCCGTGGCCGCTCAGGCGCACGTTGAACAGGCCGCCGGACAGCATGCCGGCCACCTTGCGCATCATCGTGATCTTGTGTTGGACGCCGGATTCGAACGCCAGCACGTCGTTGCCGTTGACGAAGATCGCCTCGCCATTCAAACGCAGCAAGGTCACCAGCTTGCCGAGGTCGGCCAGATACACCCGGCCCTGGCCTTCGGCCTTCATCAACTGCATGCCTTCGCCGCTGACCGCCTTCTTCAGCAGATTGCCCAGGCCCTGTTCCAGCAATCCCTCGCGGGTGAACTTGACGTTGCCGGTACGCGCGACCATGGCGCCGGCCTTGGACCACACCATGCCGTCGAGGCGCACTTCCAGCAGATGCGGGTTTTCCAGTTCGAACGGATCGGGGCTGACGTCCTTTTCCTTGGAATGGGCGAGAAATTCGTTGAGCGTGCGTACGGCCATGGGTCCGTCCTGGAGGATGAAAGAGTGCGCATGATACGCGGCAGGCCTGTGCGTCAGCAGCACGTGCAAGCGCTCTTGGGGCAGTGGGATGCCGGCGTTACGGTAGTGGCGCAGTGCGTCTTGTGCTTCACGCACCACTGCCCGCCAGTCGCTGCAACCCGCAAGAAGTGCTTAAAGTGCGAGTCCTCCGACACCCGCGACCGGCATGACAAAACGATACGCGCTATGGATCTGCGCAGTTCTTCTGGCAGGCGCGGCGGCGTTGCTGGCGAGCTGGTGGTCTGTGCCGGCACCCGATGCGCTGCCGCAGACACAAGGTCCCACGGCAACGCCGCTGGGCTGGAAGGCACAGTTGCAATGGGTTGCCGGCAGCGGTGTGCGTGGCGCAGTGGATGGCCGTGCTGCCGATGCACGGTTTGCCGATCCCTATGGGCTGGCGATCGATCCGCACGGCGCGCTGTACATCGCCGATGGCGGCGACAACAACCGCATTCGCAGGCTGCTCGACAACGGCAGCGTGCAGACCGTGGCCGGTGGGCAGGAAGGATTCGCCGATGGCGTTGACGCGGCGGCGGAATTCAATACGCCATCGGGTATCGCCTTCGATACGGCCGGCAATCTCTACATCGCCGACACCGGCAACCATGCGATCCGCAAACGCACGCCACCCGGCGTGGTGACCACGCTGGCCGGCGATGGCAGTGCCGGTTTTCGCGACGGTGCCGCTGCGCAGGCACGCTTCAATGGCCCGATCGGCGTGGCGGTGGATGCGCAAGGGCGCGTGTATGTCGCCGATACCTACAACGATCGCATCCGCGTGATCGCGCCAGATGGGCAGGTAAGCACCCTGGCCGGCGGCGCCTTGCCGGGCATGGCCGATGGTGTTGGCGATCAGGCGCGCTTCGATACGCCGACCGACCTCAAGGTGGATGCGCACGGTGTGGTGTGGGTGGCCGACATGCGTAACGACGCGATTCGCCGTATTGCACCGGATGGCAGCGTCAGCACCTTGATCGGTGGCGATCCTGCCGACCTCAGCCCGCTGTTGCATCGCCCGATGACGCTTGCGCTCACCCACGACGGCGTGCTGTACGTGGGCGATGCAAGCGGGCGCGTGCTGCAGGTGACGCGTGCCGGGCATGTGGTGACAATGAGCGGCGAGGACGTGATGCAACGCATGTCGCGCCCGGCGGGGATCGCGGTGGATGCGCAAGGTGCGGTGTATGTCAGCGATGCCGGCAGCGCACGCGTGCATCGGCTGGTGCCGGCCACTGCGGCGAACGCGAACGCGAACGCCGCGCCCGTGGTCGGGCCGGCTGCCACGCAGCCGTTGCCCGTCACCCAGGGCCGCTGGCCGTTGCAGCCGCAGGCCGGGTGGCATGAGGTGGTCGGCACGCTTGGCGAGGTGCGTGGCAACTACCAGGGTCTGAGCCGCGATCATCTGCATGCGGGCCTGGATATCCGTGGCGATGTCGGCCAAACCGTGCACGCCATTGCCGATGCCAAAGTTTCCAGCCCGTCCCCGACCTGGGGGGTGGGACAATTGGGCGAGTGGTTGGCACTGGACACGATCGGCTACACCCATATGCGCGTGGGCCGCACCGCACAAGGGACGCCGCTGGATCCGCAGCGCTTCCATTTGGTGACGGATGTGGATGGCAAGCCCGATCGCATGCGTGTGCTGCGCGGCACGCGTTTCCGTGCCGGAGATGCACTGGGTACGCTCAACGGCATGGCGCATGTGCATCTGACCGCAGGTGCCAACGGCTTCGAACGCAATGCGGTGCAACTGGGCTTTGTCGGTTATGCCGACCATGTGGCGCCGCATATCGACCGGGTGAGTCTGCTCGACTCAGCTGGCCAAGCCCTGCCGATGACCAGCGGCAGGGTGCACGTACCGCTCGGGACTGCGGTGCAGATTGTGGTGGAGGCCTGGGACCAGGTGGATCGCAATCTGCCGCGTCGTCGCCTGGGGCTGTATGCGCTGGGGTATCAGGTGCTGGATGCGCAAGGCGTGCCGCTGGCCGGCGAAGCGGAGCCACGCATGACGATCGTATTCGATCGCATGCCGGCCGATCCGGCTGCGGTGCTCACCGCCTACGCGCCCGACAGCGGCATCACCGTG
The DNA here is from genome assembly GCF_011761885.1 of Xanthomonas sp. CFBP 8151. Classification (NCBI taxonomy): domain Bacteria; kingdom Pseudomonadati; phylum Pseudomonadota; class Gammaproteobacteria; order Lysobacterales; family Lysobacteraceae; genus Xanthomonas; species Xanthomonas sp. CFBP 8151. Next base: position 657,726 of record NZ_JAASQZ010000002.1, on the reverse strand, counting down.
CATGGCAACGCGGTGACGCGCTTCCTCTATCTGGTCACCAACATGGTGCGCGATGGTCGCATCGGCAATGGGCAGTGGCAGGCCGGCGCGCTGCCGCCGGGCGACTACGTACTCCGCATAACCGCGCGTGATTACAGCGGCAATGAGGCGAACGCCAATCGGGATCTACGCGTGCGGGTGGAATGACGCGTACAGCGTTGCGTTGATGATGACATAGCGTATCGGTGACGCATGCGGGGTGCAGGTACCTGTGCATTACCTCGCTGCTATCGAGATTCGATCCACAGACTCACGCCCGGCACTCGGCTGCATCGCACGCTCCGTTACGAAGGCGCGTCGCAAAACGCAGTGCCAACTCGCCTGCACCGTGCTTCTGAGATCGGCGTCGGATTCGTGGCATTGCTGCCGGGCTAGATTGCTCCTACAGAAAACGTCTTTACGTTGTTCAAGGAGTGGGGCGATGCGCGTTGTCGGTGGCAGTCGAGTGGAAGGAGGCTGGTCTGGAATGTCGCTGCGTGGTGACGCGATCGCGTCGCTGTTGGCCCTGGCCGCTGCTGCCACTGGCTTGCATAGCGCACCTGCGCAAGCGGCAGTGGGGCCAGGTGTGGTGAGCGGTGACACCATCGTGCACGACCCGTCGATGCTCAAGCTGAGCGATGGGCGTTACTACATTTATGCCACCACCGGCGTGGTCACCAGTACCGACCGGACCAAGTTCAGCAATGCGGGCGCGATCTTCATCAGCATGCCGAGCTGGGTGCGCAGCTACAACCCGGACAACCAGCTGTGGGCACCGGATGTGTCCTTCCACGGCGGCAAGTATCTGATGTATTACACCGCCTCCAAGTTCGCCACCAATACCTCGGCGATTGCGCTTGCCAGCAGCAGCACCGGCAAGCCTGGCTCGTGGAAGGATCAAGGCATCGTCTACACCTCCAAGAGCAGCGACGACTACAACGCCATCGACGGCAATCTGGTGGTGGATGGCAATGGCAAGTGGTGGTTGGCGTTTGGCTCGTTCTGGTCGGGGATCAAGCTGATCCAGCTCGATCCCGGCACCGGCAAGCAGCTGTCCGGCAACACGACGCGCTACAGCCTGGCGAGCCGGCCGTCCCCGGGCGCGGTGGAGGCGCCTTTCATCCAGCAGGCCAATGGCTGGTACTACCTGTTCGTGTCGTTCGATGCGTGCTGCAAGGGCGCCAGCAGCACCTACAAGATTGCGGTGGGGCGCGCTCGCTCGGTGACCGGGCCGTATCTGGATCGCGCCGGGGTGGACATGCGCAACGGCGGCGGCACGGTGATCCAGTCCGGGTTGGGCAGCACGCATGGGCCAGGCGGGCAATCGGTGTTCCGTGATGGCGACGGCGACATCCTGGTCTACCACTACTACGACGACCGCGGCGACGCGCGCCTGGGCATCAACCGGCTGGGTTATGACGGCAGTGCATGGCCGGTGGTGCAGTAGCAGCAACCAATCGAACGCGCTGCTGCGCTATGCAATGGCGCAGCGATCAGGCGATGTGTGGCGCAGCGATCCGCCGACGTTGCCGACTGCCAGAACCGCAAGGCCGCCAGCGCTGCCGAGCAGTGCCCGGCAGCGCTGGCGCACACTCAGCGCGTGGCCGCTTCGGGCTTGCGCACGCGTTTGGCCGGCGCCGGCCTGGTCGCGGTGTCCGGATACAGGTTCAACAGCATCAAGGTGACGCCGTTGGTCCAGCCGAAGCCGTCCTGCAGGGCGTATTCGCCGCCGCCGCCGCCAGCTGCATCGGCGTCCAGGCCGTACTTTTCGACCAGCTTGTGCTCGCGCGCGAACAGCGCCTGCACCTGGCTGAGGAAGCGCTCGCCGATGGTGCGCGCCAGCGCGTCTTCGCCGTAACGGCGCAGGCCGTCCACCGCCACCCATTGCAGCGGTGCCCAGCCATTGGGCTCGTCCCACTGCTGGCCGGTCTTCACTGCGGTGGTAGCCAGGCCACCGGCGCGCAGCAGGCGCGCGCGCACGGTGCTGGCGGTGCGTTTGGCATGCGCGTCGGTTGCCAGGCCGGTGAACAGTGGATACAGCGCCGCAGCGGTGACCTGGTCGCTGAGCTTGCGGGTCTGCCAGTCGTAGTCGGCGTAGTAACCGGCCGCGTTCCACAGGTGCGCATCGATGGCCTGCTTGCGTTGCAGTGCCAGCGCCGCGTAGTCCCGCGTGCACTCGGCGCCGGGCTGCGTACAGGCCTGGGCCAGGGTGCGCTCCAGGTGATACAGCAGGCTGTTCAGATCGATCGGCACGATGGCGGTGGTGCGGATGGTGCGCAGGTTCTGCCCATCGGCCAGCCAGCGGCTGGTGTAGTCCCAGCCGCTCTCGGCACCGGCGCGCAGGTCGCGGTAGACCTCGGCGGCCGGGCGGTCGCCGGCCTCGGCGGCGGTGCGGGTGTCGTGCAGCCAGGCTTCCGGGCGCGGGGTGTCGCGCTCGTCCCAGTAGCGGTTGAGCAGGCTGCCGTCGGCCAGGCGCACCACATGGCGCGCGGCCTGGCCGGGCTGCAGATCCTCGCTGCCCTGCATCCAGTAGGCGTATTCCTTCTGCAGCTGGGGCAGGTAGCGCTGGTAGACCGCTTCGCCTTCCACGCCGGCCTGCAGTTCCACCATGTAGGAGAAGAACGGCGGCTGCGAGCGGCTCAGGTAGTAGCTGCGATTGCCGTTGGGGATATGCCCATAGGTGTCGATCAGGTAGGCGAAGTTGTCCAGCATCTGGCGGCTTAGCGCGGTCTCGCCGCTCTTCACCAGGCCCAGCATGGTGAAGTAGGAATCCCAGTAATACACCTCGCGGAAACGCCCGCCCGGCACCACGTACGGATGCGGCAGCGCCAGCAGGCTGCTGTACGGCGGCACGTGGTTCTGGCTGCGCACCAGCTTGGGCCACAGTTCGTCGATGTGTTCGCGCAGCGCGGTGTCCTGGCGGATCGCGTCGGTCTGCACCGGCGGCGACTCCTCGAAATTGGCATCCACGAACTTGCGCAGGTCAAAGCCGGGGTGATCGTGCTGCGCCAGATAGTCGGCGTTGATCAGCGCCGGGTCGCGCAGCGGCAGGAAGTCGACGAAATGCTTCTGGTCGTCGAACAGCTCGCCGCTCTGCACCGCCTGGAACAGTTCCGGGTAGGCCAGGTCGGGCGTGGGCGGTGTGGCCGCCGGTGCGTTGACGACCGGAGTGTCCATGGGCGCGGCGGTCAGCGTGCAGGGCGCCACGAACATGCTCAGCGACAGGCCAAGCAGCGACGTGCAGCACGGGGGCGCGGCAGAACTCATGGCATCTCCGGAACGGGCAGTGACGTGCGGCATGGTAAACGACCGAGGTGGCGGGCGGGCCGGACGACGGTGTCGGCGGGCCGACAGACGTCGCACGGAGACGACAGGATTCAGCAAGGTGATCCGGCGCGGTGCTGCAGGCGGTTGCGCGGATCGCGTTGCCGATTCAGGCCTATCGGCCCGGATCGAGGCAGCTTGAGCCGCGTGCGGACCGCGTCGGATTGCCGACGTCGCTGCAAGATGCGCGCCACAGCGCGCGGCGGGCGCAGCGTGGCGAGCGACGGGCGGGCGGCACTGCCAGTGCATGGCAGCTGGCGAACATGGGGCAGGGCCGGGGCAGGGCGGCCCTGCCCGCCTGACCGATTGCAGCGCGGCGTGGACGCGCCCGGCGGCACGCCGAATAAAGCCAGGTGGCGTGCCGTCTTCGCGCGTCAGCCTTGGCGCGGACGATCGGCCTGCAGCAAACGCAGCAGCTGCAGCGCGTTGGGCACTGCCAGCCCGGCGGCGGTGTTGTCGAAGATCACCCAGCGTTCTGCCTGCAGCTGCGCCGCGTCGTGCGCTGCGCCGCGGACCGCGTCGGCCAGTGTCTGCAGTGCACTGTCGTCGTAGCTGCTGTAGTAAATGCGCGGTGCGCCATGCCAGCGCCAGTACTGCGGGCCGGCGGCCACACCCGGTGTGGCGGCGTCCGGCACCGGCGCCGGGTCGGCGGCGCAGCGTGCGATGCGGTGGCGCGCCAGCAGCGCCTGTGCCTGCGGGAGAAACCAGCTGGCATGGCGCGGCTCGCAGACCACGCCGCCGTCCCAGCGCCGCCGCAGCATGGCGAAAAACCTGGCCGCCACCGGCGCATCGAACACGGCGCTGGGCGGCAGTTGCAGCAGCAGGCAGCCCAGCCGCATGCCCAGTGCACCAGCCTGGGCCAGGAAGGCATCCAGCAACGCACCGGCACCGTGCAGGCGTGCATCGTGGCTGATGCTGCGCGGCAGCTTGACCGCAAAGCGGAAATCCTCCGGCACGCTGTCGGCCCAGCGTGCGTAGGTACTGGCACGGTGCGGGCGATGAAACGAGGAGTTGATTTCCACTGCATCAAAACGGGTGGCATAGCGCTGCAAGACGCTGGCACCATCGCCGAATGCGGCGCGGTCGGCGGCCGGAATCGACCAGCCTGCGCAGCCACAGCGCACGCGCGGCAGGGCGATGGATGAACGAGCCTGCATGAGGTGTACGCAAGACGGGTGGGCAGCACTCTATGCATGCGCGCGTGTCAGCGTCGTGTGTGCACTGCGCTCACGGCCGACTCACCGACGACTTCGATACTGGGCGCATGCCAGAAGGTCCTTCCCTTGTCATCCTGCGCGAACAGACCGAGGCGTTTGTCGGCCGCAAGATCCTGCGCGTGTCCGGCAACAGCAAGCAGGACATCGCGCGGCTGGAGCAGCAGAAGGTGCTGGCGTTACGCAGCTGGGGCAAGCACTTCCTGATCGAGTGCGCGCAGTTCAGCGTGCGCATCCATTTTCTGTTGTTCGGCAGTTATCGCATCGACGAAGACAAGCCCAATGCGGTGCCGCGTTTGTGTCTGGAGTTTTCCAAGGGCCAGCGCCTGAATTTCTATGCCTGCTCGGTGCAGTTCATCGAGCGCCCGCTGGACGAGGTCTACGACTGGACGGCGGATGTCATGAACCCGCACTGGGATGGCGCGCAGGCACGGCGCAAGTTGCGCGCCGCACCCGGCATGCTTGCCGCCGATGCGTTGCTGGACCAGACCATCTTTGCCGGCGTCGGCAACATCATCAAGAACGAAGTGCTGCATCGCATCCGTGTGCATCCGGAAAGCACAATAGGCGCATTGCCGGCGCGCAAGCTCGGCGAGCTGGTCACCCAGGCGCGCGATTACAGTTTCGACTTCTACACCTGGAAAAAAGCCTTCGTGCTGAAGAAGCATTATCAGGTGCATACCAAGACCAGCTGCCCGCGCGATGGCGCGCCGCTGCAGTATCGAAAGCATCTGGGCAAGGCTGGGCGGCGGGCGTTCTTCTGCGAGGTCTGCCAGCGGCTGTACCGCCCGGAGGATGGCTGAGCTACGTGCGGCCCGCACCTGCGCAGGCCGTCATCGACCGGATGTTGGCCGGACGCCCGCCGCCACGGCACACAGGAGCCATGCCGACGGGGCAACCGCAGCGTCTGTCGGCAAGCGCCGGACGTCGGTCGCCGTGTTCGCTAATGTGAATGGCGGCTGGCGCCTGCGGCCCAGACAACGAATTTCAAACGCGCGCAGACGCCACGCCCGCTAGATTTGCGCGTCCTGCATCGGGTTCACGGTGCGGCGTGCGCATCTCTCATCTATCGGTCTCCCGCATTGTGATTACCCGCAGGAAGGAAACGCTTGTCCCGCATGTCGCCGCTGTCGCATGCACGGGCGCCATCCTGTTCTTTCTTGCCTGCCTGTTGCTGTATATGCCACCGCCGCGCAACACCGTGCGACACGACGACAGCTTGCAGGTGTATTTCGTGCCGCGCCCGCAGTTGACCCTGCCGGCGCCGGTAACACCGCCGCAGCAACGCGATTCCACACAGCGCGCTGCGCCGGCCGCGGCCTCTGCCGCGCGCAGTGCGCCACCGCCGACACGCACCCCACCGCCGCAGCGGCAGGTGGCGGCCGCCAACGCGCCGGCTGGCGAATCGATGGCGGCCCAGCTCTACACCCGCGAAGGCCGCGTGCGCATGCCGCGCGATGCGCAGGTCGACCCGATGGCGCAGGCAGACGCTGCAGTGCCGCCGGGCATGGCCGACGAACGCGCGCAGGCCAAGGCGCGCAATGTGATGGAGCGGGTCAACCCGGTGCAGTACCAGGACACGCGCTTTGCCAAGGACTGGAAGAGCGATGGCACGCTGGGCGATGTGGCGATGCAGGAAATGAATCGCGGCATGAAGAAGTTCAACGACATGCTCAACGGGCCGCAGACGCAGGTGGCCAAGGCGCGACCACCGCCGGATGTGCGCTTCAACCCCGCGCTGGCGGGCAATCAGGCCGAGATGGGCAGCGAGGCGACCGGCGACGCCTACAAGGCTGCGCCGATCGCGCACGAGACGCCGCCCGATCTCAAGGGCGAAGCCAGCCGTCGTATCCGCGAGGCGCTGGCAGCGCTGGAGCAACGCAGCGCGCGGTGCGATGCGTCCAAACGCAAATCCCTGTTGTCGCCGGTACGCACGCACCTGGGCGATCTGGAACGTGCCGAGCACGCCTTGAACAACGGCGCCGACCCGGTGATGGCCGCACAGATGCTGCCGCGCCAGGCCGACAGCGCCTACGATCTGGCCCGCCGCGCTCTGTGGTACGCCGACCGCCAGTTGAAACAGTGTGCGATCGGGTGAGTGGGGCGGTGAATGCGTTTGGGGGCAGCTGGCCAGCAGTGGCGAGCAAAACCTCTCTGACGCTTTATCGATGGCGGCAACGTATCGGCCACACTCGCACCGTTGACGCGTGACGGCGAGTGCGCGGTACCCTCACCGCTTGCGGCACACGCCGTGAATCCGTCCATGGCGTCTCCCTGACGGCATCCACGACAAGGGTCCCGCAATCGTCGAGGGCACCGCGCCAGAGAGTTGATTGGTTGCCTCGTTTAAAACCATGCACGCCGACCATCTCGGCTGGTCCTTGCCCGCCCACCGTCGCGGGAACCTTACGCGGCATGGATGCCGCGTAAGAGCCTACACGGACGTACTTGCGGCGTGTCCTGCGAGGGTGGGCGGGCAAGGGCCCTGCAGCCAAACCGCAGATCCGCAGCTCTGCACCCGACTCACCCACACCGCTCAATCACCTGGTCGCCGCGCGACGTGGAAGTGGACGAGTGAGGGAGGTGTTGTGGTCGGAGACAGCCAGGAGCGATGGAAGCTTGCATGCCAAGCGCGCCGCACGAGCGCGTGGCAACCGCACCCTCATCCGGCGCTGCGCGCCACCTTCTCCCGGTGGGAGAAGGGAAGCGTCCCGACAGGAATCGAAGAAGTAAGGCAGTCTTCGTCAGATATCGCGAACAGAACCCCCCTCCCGCCGGGGCGAGAAGGCACGGCTTTCGCGGCGAGGGCGCGTGTGCCTTGGAGCGCCCGCGACGCAAGCGCGGTTGGAGGCGCGCAGCAGGAGTTGTGAGGGCACGTCCATGAAACGGCGGATCAGCCGGCAGCCGGACGGTCGCCCCGCGCTACATCAGGCGCTGAGTCCGTCCTGCGCCAGACTCTGCCGATAGCGGTCTTTCTCGACACTCAGCGCGACTTCCGCGCGCAGGAACACCTGCCCGATCGGCTCGTCGCCACGGGTCGCCTGCGCCTGGCCGATCAGCACCGTCAGCCCGTGCGCATGCTGCTGCTGGGCGATGTCGCGCAGGTGCTGCAGCTTCTGTTCGGCATCGGGGCCGCGCAGCACGGCGATGAATTCGGCGCTGTCGGTCACGCGGTCCACGCTGTCGCCGTTGGCTTGCGCCTGCGCGGCCAGGGCCTGGTCGAGCTGTTGCAAGGCGCGGCCCAGGAGCCGCTCGCTCTGTTTTTCGGCCAGCGCGGCCAGCTCCTGCACTTCCAGGATCACCAGGCAATAACCGATGTCGGCGACCACCGGGACGGCCGCCGGTGCCACCGGCTGCAGGATCGCCTCGCGCTCGAGCTGCAACTGGCGTTTGCGCTCGTCCAGCAGGCGCATGGTGACGCGCGCCAATGCCTGCAGCCCGGTGCGTTGAATGTCGGTGAGCGTGCGCGGCTCGGTGTCGAGTACGCAGACGGTGCCCAATGCCACGCCATCGGAGGTGACCAGCGGCATGCCGGCATAGAAGCGCGCGCCGGTCTCGCCGGTGACGACCGAGGCATCGGCAAAGCGGCTGTCCTGGGTCAGATCGTGCACTTCCATCAATTGCTCGGGGCTGCGGATGGCGTGATCGCACACCGCCTGGCTGCGGTCGGTCTGCTGCATGCCCAGGCCCAGGTGGGCCTTGAACCATTGGCGGTCGCGATCGACCAGCGACATCAAGGCGATCGGCGTGTTGCACAGACAGGCCGCCACCTGCACGACGTCCTGGTAGGTGTCCTCGGGCAGGCTGTCGACAATGCGGTAGCCGTCCAGGACCTGTTGGCGGGAGGCTTCGTCAGCCGGGGGCATTTGCTTCATCGAGTAAGTCGGACAAGCGCGAGCGAGGGGGATGCCACGATATCGACACTGCCGATAACGCAGCGTGGATATCGGCCACGCGCCCCGGCATGGCCTGAACGACGGCTCCAGATCCAGTCCGCATCACACTGCGCAGGCGAGCAAGCCTGCAACCGGCGGGCTGGAGCGCTGGCGCGCGCTTGCCGACCCGCGTGCGATGCCTGCGCAGTGCGCGCAGGAACCAACTACTCACACGCACATGCGCGATTGCGTACCGCGCATCTGGCAACGGCGCGGCTCGAGGGCCGCGCCGTCGGTGTGCGGCTGACCAGCCTCAGCGCTTGACCGGCTTGCCGTCCACGTCCAGCACCTGCACCTCGCCCAGCTTGAGTGCACGCACCGGGGCTTCGATCTTCTTCAGGTCGCCCACGATCACCCAGGTCATCGCGTTGGGCGCGATGATTTGCTTGATGGCCTTCTGCGCGGCCGGCTGGTCGATCGCTTCCAGGCGCGGCTTGAGCGTCTGCACGTAATCGTCGGGGCGGTCGAACTGCACGATGCCTTCGATCGCACCCAGCACCGCGCCAGTGGTTTCGAAGCTGCCGGGCAGGGCGCGGATGCGCTGGTTCTTGATCTTCTCGATCTCGTCGGTGGTCAGCGGCTTGTCGCCGATGATCGCGGTGGCTTCCTTGAGGATCTCGTTGGCCGACTCGGCGGTCTTGTCGGTCTGTACCGGCGCGGAGAACATGTACGGCCGCTGGCCCTGCGCATCCAGCATGCGGGTGCCGGCACCGTAGGCCCAGCGCTTGTTCTCGCGCAGGTTCATGTTCAGGCGCGAGGTGAAGGTGCCGCCGAAGGCGCCGTTGGCCACGCCGATCGCCAGGTTGTCCGGCGCCTTGGTGGACGGTGCGAGCAGGCCGGCCAAAATCACCGACTGCGGCGCATCCGGGCGGTTGATCAGGTACACGCGCGGCTTGGGCTGCGCGGCGACCTGGACCAGGTTCTTCTTCGGCAAGGACATGGCAGGAGCCTTCCAGTCGCCGAAGGCGGCATCGAGCTGCGGGATGATCTGCGCCAGCGTGGTGTCGCCGGCGACCAGGATGCGCAGGTTGTCCGGACGCAGCCACTGGCGGTGGAAGGCCTGCAGGTCCTGGGCGTTGAGGCTCTTGATCGCCGCCTCGGTGCCGCTGCCGGTGAGCGGGATGCCGTAGTGGTGGCTCTGGCCGAACAGCAACGGCGGCAACGCGCGCAGTGCCAGGCTGTTGGGCTGGGTCTTTTCCTGCGCGATGCCGGCCAACCACTGGCCGCGGATGCGCTCGATGTCGGCCGCCTTGAAGGCCGGGTTGCGCACGATGTCGGAGAACAGCTGCAGCGACGGCTGCAGCTGGTCGTTGAGCGCATCCAGCGAGGCGCTGCAGCTGTCCAGATCGCAGCCGACCGCAGTGATGGCGCCCAGGCGCTGGCGACGCTGCGCCACTTCCACCGAATCCAGCGCGGCGGTGCTCTCGTTCATCAGCGCGGCGCTGAAGCTGGCGGTACCGAGCTTGTTGCCCTGGTCGGCCGCATAACCGGCATCGAACAGCAGCTCCACCTGGGTGACCGGGATGGTGTGGCGCTCGGCCAGGATCACCTCGATGCCGTTCTTCAACTTGCCGCGCTGCAGCTGCGGGAAGCTCAGGTCGGGGAACTGGCTGGTCTGCGGCACGCCCTTGCTGCGGTCCAGCGTGGAGGCGGTGACGGTGTACTTGCCGGCGGCCGGCAGCCTGGGTGCCGGCTTGCCGGGTTCGTCGCCACGCGCGACCACTGCCTTGTCTTCGGCGGCGGGGTCGAAATCCTTGCCGGCCGGCAGCACCGTAAGCAGATAGTCGCCCTTGCCGAACCAGGTGGCGGCGGTCTGCTTGACGCTGTCCACGGTGGCGGCCTGGCCGCGCTGCAGATCCTGCTTGTAGGCGCCCGGGTCGCCACGGTAGACCTGACCCTCGGCCAGGATCACCGCCTTGCCGCCGAAGCCGCCGACCTTTTCCAGCCCGCGCACGAAGCCGGCGCGGTAGGCCACCTGCGCGCGTTGCAGTTCGTCGGCGGTCGGGCCCTGGGCGATGAACTTCTTGAGCTCCTCGTCGATGATCGCCTCGACCTTGGCCGGGTCCACGCCGTCCTTCACGTCGGCCTGGATCTGCACCTGGCTGGACAGCGCGAACGGCTGGATCGCCGCCGACACGTCATCGACCAGATTGTCCTGGTAGACCAGGCGCTGATACAGCCGCGAGGTCTTGCCGCCGCCGAGCACGGTGGTGGCCAGATCCAGCTGGATCGCCGCATCGCTGCCCAGTTGCGGCGCAGCCCAGGTGCGGTAGATGCGCGGCTGCGAGACGTGGTCGTGCTGCACGCCACGCTTCTGCGCGGCCAGCGGGGTCACCCACGGCTGCTGGCGCGCCACCGGCTTGCCGGACGGGATGTCGCCGAAATACTGCAGCGCCTTGGCGCGCGCCTGCGCCACGGTGATGTCGCCGGCCAGCACCAGGGTGGTGTTGGCGGCGCCGTAGTTGTCGTTGAACCACTGTTTGACGTCGGCCAGCGAGGCCGCGTCCAGATCTTCCATCGAGCCGATGGTGTCGTGCTGGTACGGGTGGTTGGCCGGGAACAGGTTGGACAGGATGTTCTGGTCCACGCGGCCATAGGGACGGTTTTCGCCCTGGCGCTTCTCGTTCTGCACCACGCCGCGCTGGGTATCGAGTTCTTCCTGGCCGATCGCGCCGAGCAGGTGGCCCATGCGGTCCGATTCCAGCCACAACGCGGTGTCCAGCGCAGTGGTCGGCACGGTCTCGAAATAGTTGGTGCGATCGAACCAGGTGGTGCCGTTCATGTCGGTGGTGCCGACCTTTTCCAGCGGCGCGAAGAAGCTGCCCTTATTGTTCTCCGAGCCGGAGAACATCAGATGCTCGAACAGATGCGCAAAGCCGGTCTTGCCGGCCGGCTCGTCGCCGGAACCGATGTGGTACCAGATGCTCACCGCCACCACCGGCGCCTTGTGATCCTCGTGCACGACCACGGTCAGGCCATTGGGCAGGGTGAAGCGGGTGTAGCCGATCTCGGGAATGGCACTGCTGGCCGCGGGCTTGGACAGGCTGGCCGGGGCGGCTGCGACGGCGGGAACAACGGCACCGGCGGCGACGCCGAGCATACCGGCGATCAACAGGGACAGCGGACGCAGCATGTGACACTCCAGAGCAGGACAATCGGCCGAGGGTAGTGGCTACCTGGCGGCCTCGCAAATGCTGTCCGGCAGGGGGGCGCCATGCGCGGCTGCCGGCAGGGCGGTGCGACGGGGTGCTGACTGCGGTGCCGGCCGGGCACAACCGCCGGCCAGTCAGCCAGTCAGCAAGCAGGCCCGGCCGCAAGCGCTCAAGTTGATCATCGCCTCGCCGTTACCTGGGGCGACCTACCTTGCCCAGACGTTGCCCACCGATCACGCCATGACCGTCCTGTTGCCGCCCGTGCCCATTCCCGCCGACGACGCCTTGCGCGTGGAAGCGGTGCGTCGGTTGGGGGTGCTGGATACCGAGCCGGAGGCCGAATTCGACGATATCGCGTGGCTGGCCGCACACATCACCGGCGCCCCGATGGCGATCGTGTCGCTGCTGGACGCCGACCGCCAGTGGTTCAAGGCGCGCTGCGGCACCGATCTGGAAGGCACCCCGCGCAGCGTGTCGTTCTGCTCCTATGCGGTGATGGGGACCGAGCTGCTGGAAGTGCCAGACGCCGAGGCCGACCCACGCTTCGCGCTCAACCCGCTGGTCACTGCCGCGCCGGGCATTCGCTCGTATGTGGGTGTGCCGCTGGTCGGCAGCGAAGGCTATGCCTACGGCACCTTGTGCACACTCAGTACCCGATCGCGCGTGCTCGACGAGAACCAGAAACAAGGGCTGATCCGTCTGGCGCGTCAGGCCGTCAGTCAACTGGAGGCGCGCCGCGACCGGCTGGCCGCGCAAGCGCAGCGGCAGACCCTGAGCCGTTTGCTGGAAGCCATGCCCGACGGCGTGGTGTCCTGCGACAGCGATGGGTTGCTGCGTGAATTCAACCACGCCGCACGGCAATGGCACGGTACCGATCCGCGCCTGTTGCCGCCGACGCAATGGGCGCAGCACTTCGATCTCTACAACGCCGACGGCAGCGCGCTGCTGCCCACCGAGGCCATTCCGCTGGTGCGCGCCTGGGCCGGCGAGCATGTGCGCAATGCCGAGATGGTGATCCGCGCCACCGGCCAGCCAGCACGCAGCGTGCTGTGCAACGCGGACCCGGTGGTCAGCGACCAGGGCGCTGCCCTGGGTGCGGTGTGCGTGATGCACGACATCACCGAACTGCGCGATGCCTCGGCTGCGCTGGCGGGCGAACGCGCACGCCTGCAGTCGTTGGTGGATGCCTCGCAGGATGTGGCGATCATCGCCTTCGATCCGAACGGGCGCGTGGAATTGTTCAATCCCGGCGCCGAGCGCCTGCTGGGCTACGCGGCGGAGGAGGTGTTGGGGAGCTGCCCGGCACGGTTCCATCTGCCGGCCGAGCTGGAGCGGCACATGGCCACGCTGGCCTTGTCGCCGCCGTCGTATACCAAGCTGGCCGCCGCAGCCGCAGGCGATGTGCTCGAAGAAGAAATCTGGACCCTGGTGCGCAAAGACGGTGGACTGCGGCGCGTGCGCCTGTGCTTCAACATCATCCACGACGCGCAGCAGGGACTGTCCGGCTACCTGGCAATGGCCATCGACGTCACCGCCGAGCTGCAGGCGCAGGCCGCCGCGCAGCTGGCGGCGGAACACTTCCGGGGCGCGTTCGAAACCGCCCCGCAGGGCATGGCGATCGTCTCGCTGGATGGCGACTGGCGCGACGTCAACCCATCGCTGTGCAGCATTCTGGGATATCCGCGCGAGCAGTTGTTGCGCACCACCTTCCAGACCATCACCCATCCGGACGACCTGGATATGGACCTGCGCCTGGTGCAGGAGTTGATCGACGGCAAACGCGACAATTACAGCCTGGCCAAACGCTACATCAGCCAGCAGGGCGCGGTGATCTGGGCGCAATTGTCGGTGTCGCTGGTGCGCGACAGCAGTGGCGCGCCGGTGCATTTCGTCTCGCAGATCCAGGACGTCACCGAACGCCATGTCGCCGCTGAACGCCTGGCCGAAAGTGAAGCGCGGCTGCGTGCGATCAGCGATGCCACACCCACCCTGGTGGGGCATTACGACGCTGCGCAGCGCTGCCTGTTCGCCAACCAGGCGCACCGCGACTGGCTCGGCGTGGAGCCGGCCAGTCTGGTCGGCTGCGCGATCACCCAGGTGCTGGGCGAGGACCTCGGTGCGGACGCGCGCGCTGCGCTGGCGCAGGTGAGCGCCGGGCAACGGGCCAACTTCGAACATGTGCTGCGTGGCGGGGCGACGCCGCGCGATGCGGAAATCACCCTGGTGCCGGAAACGCAGGGTGCAGCGACGCAGGCGCAGGGATTCTTCCTGATGGCGCAGGATGTCACCGCGCACAAGACCCTGCATCGGCTGATGCACGAGCGCGCGACCCGCGATGCCTTGACCGGCCTGCCGAATCGCCACGCCTGGTCCGAGGCGCTGCAGGTCGCGGTGACCCAGGCGCAACAGCAGCAGTGCGCGGTCGCGGTGATGTTTCTGGATCTGGACGGCTTCAAACGCATCAACGACCTACACGGCCACCGGGCCGGCGATGCGGTGCTGGTCGCCTTCGGCCGCTGCCTGCAGCGGGCGGCAGGCGATCGTTATCTGGTGGCACGCCTGGCGGGCGACGAGTTCGTGGTGTTGCTGGACAACCTGCAGGATCCGCAGACCGAATGCGCCGCAGTGGCAGACCGGATCCGCGCCGCTGCCACAGTGGGCGCCGTGTTCGGTGAACAACATCTCCCGATCCAGTGCAGCATCGGCGTCGCCTGGCAACACGGCCAACACGCCGACGCTGCCAGTCTGATGCATGCGGCAGACGAAGCGATGTACGCCGTCAAACGCGCCCGCTGCGGCAACCACACCGCCACCACCGGACGCGACGCGGCGCGCTGACGCCGTGCATGCAGCAACACTTCCTTCTCCCCCGGGAGAAGGTGCCCGCAGGGCGGATGAGGGTACGGCCTACCCGTAAAACCGCGTCAATCGCATCGATAAATGCACACTACCCACGATGTTGAGACCCATCATCTTGGTTGTCTGGAGAGGTGATGCACGGGTATGGACGCATCGATTGCAGAGCGATGATCTGAAGCATGGCTGCAGGGCCCTTGCCCGCCCACCATCGCAGGACACGCCGCAAGTACGTCCCTGTAGGCTCTTACGCGGCATCCATGCCGCGTAAGGTCCCGCGACGGTGGGCGGGCAAGGACCCGTCGGGATGGTCGTTGTGCATGGTTGCGAGTCTTCTGCCTCGCGCGGCTGTCTGATGTGTTGCGGTCTGACCAGCTTCTTTTGATTCGATGACGCGCTGGTTCTGATGCAGATGCGGCCTTCGGGGCGCGCGTTACCCGAACTTCCGCTCCGCACCCCGAGCCCGCGTTTGCGTCACGCGCGCCACCGGCGCGCATGCCGTGCCTTTGCGCCCCGCAGGGAGAGGGAGAGGCGCTCTACATCCCCCGATCAAGCCGCCTGCACGACCGAGCGCCGCTGCGGCAGCGCAGCCTGTTGCGGCACCAACCGGAACACTGCCACTGCGCGCGTCAGATCCGCCGCCTGATCTTCCATGCTGCGTGCCGCAGCGGTGGCTTCTTCCACCAGCGCTGCGTTCTGCTGGGTCATTTCGTCCAGCTGCATCACCGTGGTGCTGACCTGCTCGATACCGGCGCTCTGCTCGGTGCTGGCGGCGGTGATCTCGGCCATGATGTCGGTCACCCGTTTCACCGAACTGACCACCTCGGTCATCGTGCTGCCGGCCTGTTGCACCAGGTCCGAGCCCTGTGCCACCTTTTCCACCGAATCGGAGATCAGCTGTTTGATTTCCTTGGCCGCGCCGGCCGAACGCTGCGCCAGCGCGCGCACTTCGGTGGCCACCACCGCAAATCCGCGGCCCTGCTCGCCGGCGCGCGCGGCTTCCACCGCCGCGTTCAAGGCCAGGATGTTGGTCTGGAATGCGATGCCGTCGATCACCCCGATGATGTCGGAAATACGTGCCGACGATTGCGTGATCGCCTGCATGGTGCTGACCACTTCCTGCACCACGCGGCCGCCGCTTTCGGCCACGTCGCCGGCGCCCTTGACCAGCTGATTGGCCTGGCGCGCATTGTCGGCGTTCTGGCGCACGGTGGAGGTGAGTTCTTCCATCGAGGCGGCGGTTTCTTCCAGGTTGGCCGCCTGATGCTCGGTGCGGGTGGACAGGTCGGCATTGCCGCTTGCGATCTCGCCGGCGGCCGTGTTGATCATCTCGGCCGAATGCTGGATGCCCTGCACGATGGTGGTCAGCTGGATCGCCGTGCGGTTGGCCGCATTGGCCAGGCGGCCGAATGCGCCCTCGTAGTGCGATTCCACCCGTTGCGACAGATCGCCATCGGCAATTGCGGCCATGATGCGGCCGACATCGTCCAGGCCTGCATCGGCCTGCTGCATCAGACGGTTCAATGCCTGCACCATTTCGGCAAACGCGAACTGGTAGCGCGATTGTTCGCCACGTGCGGAGAAATCGCCGCGTGCGGCCGCGTCGGCCAGGCGCGCGATGTCGCTGTTGATCGCCGACAGATTGCCCTTCACCGTGTCCAGCGCTTCATGCAGCGCCGCGCGCTGGCCGGGCAGGCGACGCATGTCGCGGCGCAGGTCGCCACGGCCGTACTCGCCCATCAGGTCCATCGCTTCGTTGATGGCATCCAGATGCTCGAACACCACCGTGTTCACGCCGTGCGCCAGGGTGCCGTAATCGCCTGGGAAATCCTCCGGAATGCGGTGCGCGATGTTCTCGCCCTGCTGCAGCCGGATCATGGTCTGCATCTCGCCGTTGAAGCGCTGCAACTGGGTCTGCATCTGCTGCATGCTGTGCATCAGCTGACCGGTCTCGTCGCGTGATTCGACCCGGATATCGTTGTCGAAGCGGCCTGAGGCAATCGCCTCTGCGGTGCGCGATGCTGCCCGCAGCGGTGCTGCCATCGCCGAGGCGATCAACCAGCACAGGCCGATCACCATGGCCACCAACGCGCCGCCGATCAACGTCAATGTGCGGGTGAAGCCCCAGGCCTGCACCTGGATGTCTTCGGCGTACACGCCCATCACCAATACCCAGTTCCAGGCCGGAAAGGTCTTGGCATAGCTGATCTTGGGCAACTGTTCCTTCTTGCCCGGCTTGGGCGCATCGTAGTAACTGAAGCCGTCGCCGCGCTCGATCGCAGTCTTGATGTCGCGGTAGACGTACTGCCCGGCGTCGCTCTTGTAGTCGCTCATGTCGGTGCCGACGGCGCGCTTGGGATGCATCAGGATGCGCATCTGCGGGTCGACGATGAAGAAGTAATCCACCCCGTCGTTGGTCCGCATGTCGGCTAGCGTGGCGCGTGCAGCTTCCCTGGCCTGTTCGACCGTCAGTTCGCCGGCCTTGGCCTTGTCTGCATAGTGCTGCATCACGGTCAGGCCCATCTCCACCTCGGTCTTGACGCTGAGCTTGCGCGCCTCGATCAGGTCCAGATACTGCAAGCGTGCCGCGGCCACTGCCAGCAGGATCACGCCTACCGTCAACAAGCTGCACAGCAGGATGAACTTGCGGGTGAGCGGAAGGTTGGCGACATGACGACGCAACAGGGAGACAACGGGCATGGCAACGGCATCCGGAACGCGCGCAGGGCGCTACGTCATGAATAACGGCTGATTCACATGCGGGTTGAATGCTAATTGCGGCAGCGCCCGCTTGCGACAGAGGCAATGTAGGAGCGCCCCCGGGCGCGATGGGGCGTTATCGATAACGCTTCATCGCGCCCCGGGGCGCTCCTACGGGGTGCCGGGTGTCGATCTAGTAATCGATGCGTGACGCTACATCGGTGATCTCAGACTGTCGGCAGCGTGCCCGCATCAGCCTGCCGCGCAGAAGCCGAACTCGGCCGTCGCACCGGCGGCCAGGGTGCGGTTGAAGTCCACGCCGCTGGCCTTGAGCGTACTGCCGCTCTGCGACCAGGTGGCGTTCCAGGCATTGTTGACGGTGCCGGTGACCGGCAGCGAGATCGCCCAGGTGCCACTGGCGGTGCCGGTGTTGGTGACCTGCACGCGATTGCAGTAGCCGCCGTTCCACTGGCTGTCCACGCTCACCTTGGTGCTGAAGCTGCCGCCGGGCGTCGGGGTCGGCGTCGGCGTGGGAGTAGGCGTTGGCGCGGTGCTGCTCACCGTGCCCCACAGCGTCCGCAACAGCGCCATCTTGTCTTCGCGCACGCTGGTCCAGTCGTCGCGCAGGATGCCGCCGGTGTCGCCGCTGTTGGGGTTCCACGACCAGTAGAAGCCCTCGTTGATGCCCTTGCTGCGCAGATACTTCACCAGCGCGTCCTGCCAGACCTTGTCGCGGGCATCGCCTTCGCCATACTTGCCGCCGAATTCGCCCAGCAGCAGCGCATGCGTGCCGGCGAACTGACCGAAGTGACGGTCCCAGATAGCAGGCATGTTGTTGGGGAAGTTGCTGTCGTTGAAGTACGACTGCGCGTACACGTCCGGTCCGTACACATGCGGTGCCAGCAGCAGGCGGTTGGCCGGAATGTTCAGCGGCGTGCAGGCCAGCGGCTGCAGATTGCCGCCCCAGAAGATGCCGCCATTGGTTGAGCAGACCGGATTGTCGGTGATGCCTTCCACCGCGATGATCCATTTCGGCGCCACCGCCAGCACTGCGGCCGAGCCGCGCTCGGCGGCCTTGTTCCAATCGGTGGCCGCGTTGCCGGTGCCCCAGGTGGCTGCACCGTGCGGCTCGTTCTTCAAATCCAGGCCGATCACGCTGGGCACGTTCTTGTAGCGGTTGGCGACAAAGCGCAGATCCTCCAGCCACTGCGCTTCGGAGTACGAGCCGGTGTACCAGAGCTCGGAAATGGCAGCGCAATCGGGGGTGTGGTGATCCAGCAGCACATACATGCCGCGCGCGTTGAATTCGTTGATCACCTTGTCCAGGATCTGCAGCGAACTCAGGCCCTGCAGGTCGGCATTGAGGCTGTAATCGATGCTGGTCGGCATCGTGCTGCTGCGCAGGGTGGCCGGACAGAATGGCAGACGCACGGCGTTGAAGCCCAGGCCCTGCATCTGGTTGATCATGTCCTTCCAGTTGCGTGCCCACAGGCCGTGCATGACATGGTTGCCGGTCTCGAAGCCGAACACATTGACGCCCTTGAGCTGGACCACCTTGCCGCTGTCGTCGACAACCTTGTTGTTGCTGATGGAATAGCTGAAGGCCGGTGCGGCGGCGAGCGCCAGTGCCGTGGCCAGCGCGAGCGTACTTGCAGTCCTGAAGATAGACATGGTGGTCTCCCTAGCGAACCCGGCTCGACACCCGAACCCGGTGAGGGGGGCATCTTGGTCCGCGGCTGCATCGTCTGGCGTGATCCGGACCACAGAAAGGCGCATTGCCGCACCGGTCACACGCCGGCTGCGGGCCGGGTCGCTTTCGCGCACACTATCGCCGCTGTCGCCTGTCCGCAGGCTGTCCTTTCTGTCCCCGGAGTGTCTTCCAATGTCCTTCCTGCGTGCCGAACTGGCGCAATGGCGCGCCTCGCCTGCGCGCGAACTGATGGCCGGCGCAGTCGCCACGTTTGCGCTGATTCCCGAAGTGATCGCCTTTGCGTTCGTGGCCGGCGTCGATCCGCAAGTGGGGCTGTTCGCGTCGTTCGTGATCGGGATCGTCATCGCGTTTTTTGGCGGACGTCCGGCGATGATTTCCGCTGCGGCCGGGTCGGTGGCCCTGGTGGCCGCACCGCTGGTGGCCGCACACGGGCTGCCCTATCTGTTGGCGGCCGGGCTGCTGGCCGGTGCGGTGCAGATCCTGTTCGGTCTGTTGCGGCTGGGCGTGCTGATGCGCTTTGTCAGCAGCTCTGTGCGCACCGGCTTCGTCAACGCGTTGGCGGTGCTGATCTTCGCCGCGCAGCTGCCGCATCTGCAGCACGCCAGCCTGGCCACCTGGAGCATGTTGGCGTTGGGTTTGCTCATCATCTACGGCCTGCCGCGTCTGCCGCTGCCGGGCGTGTCGGCGATTCCTTCGCCGCTGCTGTGCATCCTGGTGCTGACGGTGCTGGGCTCGGCGTTGCATCTGCCGCTGGAGACGGTGGCCGACCTAGGCAAGCTGCCCAGCGCGCTGCCGGTCCTGCAATGGCCCGCGGTGCCGCTGACGCTGGAGACCTTGCGCATCATCGCCTTGCCGGCGCTGGCCATTGCGATGGTGGGGCTGCTCGAGTCGCTGATGACCGCACGCGTGGTCGACGAACTCACCGACACCCCGAGCAACAAGAACCGCGAGTGCACCGGGCTGGGGCTGGCCAACACCGCTGCCAGTCTGTTCGGTGGCATTGCCGGCTGCGGCATGATCGGGCAGACCGTGGGCAACGTGAAGTACGGCGGACGTGGCCGTCTGTCGACCCTGTTCGCCGGGGCGTTCCTGCTGATCCTGATGGTGCTGCTCAAGCCGTGGGTCTCGCAGGTGCCGGTGGTCGCATTGGTGGCGATCATGGTGATGGTCTCGGCCGAGACCTTCGACTGGCGCTCGCTACGCACCGTGGTCACCCATCCGCGCACCTCCAGCGTGGTGATGCTGGCCACCGTGGCGGTGACTCTGGTCACCCGCAACCTGGCCGCCGGCGTGGCGGTGGGCGTGCTGTTGAGCGGGGTGTTCTTCACCTTCAAGGTGGCCGGGCTGCTGCAGATCGTGCACAGCGATGGCGACGACGGCGTGCGCACCTATCACGTACGCGGGCAGGTGTTCTTCGCTTCGGCCGACGTGTTCATCGACGCCTTCGATGCGCGCCAGGTGCCCGGCCGCGCGGTGGTGATCGATGTCGGTCGCGCGCATTTCTGGGACATCACCGCGGCGGCGGCGCTGGACAAGGTGGTGCAGCGGCTGCGCCATCACGCGCTGGACGTCCAGGTCAAAGGGCTGAATGCCGGCAGCCGGCGCCTGATGCAGGCGCACGCGCTGGGCGACGATGCGCTGGAGTCCGCACTGCCGTAAGCGCCGCAGGTGCGCAGGCCGGTCGTACGCCTGCACGTCCGTGTACGCCGGCTGGCCGTGCGTTGCGCCGGCGGGCCGGCAGACTCAAGTTCGCGCGTGCAGCGCCGATGAACCGACATCGAGATTGCCGGTAACCCGTCGTGATGCCAGTGCGTTCCAGCCCGAGAGGTGTGCCCGCGTGCCGCGACCTGCGCTGCGGGCCTGCGCCCGCCTGCGGGATGGTGCGGCAATGACCACCGAACCGTTGCTGGAACGGATGGTGGACCTGACCGCCATCCGCGACGCCGCTCTGCTCGACCTCAGCCTGCTGCGGACCATGCGCGAGGTCTGCGCGTCCGAAGAACTGTCGTTGCTGCGCATCGCTCCGGATGGCCGCACCATGGCCGAGACGCGGCTGCGCGAGGATGGCCGGCTGTCGCTGACCGTGGCCGACATCCACGATACGCACATGCGTGCGCAACTGGCCGATCTGCACGGGCCGGGCGATGTGGTGCAGTTGCAGCAGGACGGCCGCGCGCTGCTGGTGTATCCGATGATGGAAGCACGCGGGATCCGCACCTGCCTGCGTGTGGGCGGCACACGCGCACCCGGCGCCGCCGAGCAGGTGATGCTGCAGGGCTTTGCGCGTTTCTTCCAGAACTACCGCAGCCTGCTCGACGATGCCCAGCGCGATGCGTTGACCGGCCTGCGCAATCGCAAGACCTTCGACGACATGATCTTGCGCCTGTTCGCCGGTGGTACCGATGCAGCGGCGAGCGAAGGGGTGTGGCTGGGGATCGTGGACGTCGATCACTTCAAGCGCGTCAACGACACCTTCGGTCACCTGTACGGCGACGAGGTGCTGCTGCTGGTCGCGCAATTGATGCAGCGCTGTTTCCGCCAGGACGATCTGCTGTTCCGCTTCGGCGGCGAAGAGTTCGTGATCGTGTTGCGCGGCGTGGATCGCGACACCGCGGTGAGTCTGTTCGAGCGCTTCCGTCTGGCGGTGGCCGAGCATGTGTTCCCGCAGGTCGGCAAGGTCACCCTCAGCGCCGGCATCGTCGAGCTGACCGACGGCCAGTTGATCAGCCAACTGCTCGACGAGGCCGACAAGGCGCTGTACTGGGCAAAGCAGCACGGCCGCAATCGCGCCGAGGTGTATGCCGAACTGGTGACCAGTGGGCAGATGCAGCAGGCTACCCAGCAGGTCGGCAGCGTCGACCTGTTCTGAGCGGCACTGGCGTTCGTCGGCGGTGCTGCGGTTTAGCTCGCAGCAGCATGTAGCAGTTGGACGGCATCCAGCGCCATGAGGCGCAAGGTGGATGGCATGCCCTGTGGCAGTGCCCACTGCCACAGGGCCATATCGATCGACGCTGCATCGCTGCCGAGGCACGTGGTGTCAGTGCGACGGCATGCATCGGTCGCTGCCGTGCACACCCGATCAGCCCCCGCAGTGGCTACACTCCAGGGCTGTTCGGACACTACCTGGGTGCTGCAGTGAAGCGAGTTGTTACCAAGCGCGTTGTAACGGGAATGCTGGCGATGGCGGTCTCGACCGCACTGATGGCGGCGACGCCGACCTTTGATGGCGCGCGCATCTCGCGCGACGTCAAGGAGCTGGCCTCCGATGCCTACGAAGGGCGTGGCCCGGCCACCGCCGGCGAAGAAAAGACCATTGCCTACCTGAGCAAGCAGTTCGCCGCTGCCGGCCTGCAACCGGGCGGCGATCTGACCGACGGCAAGCGTGCCTGGACCCAGGCGGTGCCGCTGCGCCGTGCCGATATTCTCGGCACGCCGAGCATCACCCTGCAGAACGGCAGCAAGCCGCAGACGCTGGCCCAGGGCAAGCAGATCGCCATCCGCGCCGCGCTGGACGGCTCGTCCAAGGTCGACATTGCCAATGCGCCGCTGGTGTTCGTCGGCTACGGCGTCAAGGCGCCGGAGCGCGACTGGGACGACTTCAAGGGCGTGGATCTGAAGGGCAAGATCGCGGTGGTGCTGATCAACGACCCGGATTTCGAAACCGGCAAGGGCGCCTTCGACGGCGCCGGCATGACCTACTACGGCCGCTGGACCTACAAGTACGAGGAAGGCGCCCGCCAGGGCGCGCTCGGCGTGCTGGTGGTGCACGAAACCGCGCCCGCCTCCTACGGCTGGGACACCGTGGCCAGTTCCAACACCAACACCATGTTCGATGTGGTGCGCGACAATCCGCGTGCCGCGCATCCCACCCTGGAAGGCTGGATCCAGCGCGATCTGGCCGCCGACCTGTTCAAGCAGGCCGGGCTGGATTTCGACGCCTTGAAGAAGCAGGCGCAGACGCGCGGCTTCAAGCCGGTTGAACTCAAGGGGCAGGGGCTGAGCGCCAGCTACCAAGTCAAATCCGATGTGATCACCTCGCACAACGTGGTTGCGCGGCTGCAAGGCAGCAGCCACCCGGATGAAACGCTGATCTACAGCGCGCATTGGGACCACATCGGCGTCGGCAAGCCCGACGCACGCGGCGATACCATCTTCAACGGCGCGCTGGACAACGCCAGCGGCACGGCCGCATTGCTGGAACTGGCGCGCGGCTTTGCCGCCGGCCCCAAGCCGCAGCGCTCGGTGGTGTTTTTGGCCGTCACCGCCGAAGAAAAGGGCCTGCTGGGCTCGGAGTTCTACGCCTCCAAGCCGCTGTACCCGCTGGACACCACCGTGGCGGTGATCAACATGGACGGCATGAATCCGTTCGTGCCGTCGCGCGATTTCGGCATCTACGGCACCGCAAAACTCGAATTGCTCGATCAGCTCAAGACCGTCGCCGGCCAGCGGAAGCTGCGCTACACGCCCGATCCCAAGCCGCAGGCGGGATATTTTTTCCGCTCGGATCATTTCTCCTTCGCCAAGCGCGGCGTGCCGGCGCTGTCGTATGCGGCCGGGCAGGATTGGGAAGTGGGCGGCGTGGCCGCGGGCAAGGCCGCCTCCGACGACTACACTGCCAAGCGCTATCACCAGCAGAGCGATGAGTGGAAGCCGGACTGGACCTTCGCCGGTGCAGCGCGCGATCTGGGTGTGCTGTACGCGCTGGGCCAGCAGCTGGCCGATTCGCGCCAGTGGCCGAACTGGAGCAACGATTCGGAGTTCCGCGCCACCCGCGACGCCAGCGAGGCCGCGCGCAAGTAGGACCGGCTGACACGGCGGCAGCGCTTCCATCAGGCGGCGCTGCTGTTGTTCGATGCGGCATGTGCGATGTGTGCATGTGCCGCCTCCGGACAGGGAGGGCGCCAGAGCGGCTGATCTGGGGCCTGGCTGCAAGGCCTTGCCCGCCCACCATCGCCGGACACGCCGCCAGTACATCCGTGTAGGCGCTCTTACGCGGCATCCATGCCGCGCAAGGCCCCGCGACGTTAGGCGGGCAAGGACCACCGGAGATGGTCGGCAGGCATGGTGCAAGCAATGCATTGCCTGATCGCACCCAAACGAGGCAGCGTCCCCCCAATCCCGGTTGTCTTGCCAGCGATTCCGGGCGCATACGCAGCCTTCGTACACTGCGCCGACGTGGGCCAGACCCACATCGCGTATTCCGATACGCCATGACGCGCGACAGAATGCCTTGGATCCGCTCACCCCATCGCGGTGATCGCGCGCGCCAGCAGGCTGTCGCTGCAACCGTTTGCAATTCCTGGCACATCACTTGCAATTGTCTGACCTGACAGTGCGGTCTGCCGCCCGTGACAGCACGCGTGCCAGACTGCAATCTGTTGGGGTAGCGTTCGGTCGCCGCGGCGTAGTCTGCCGCGCGGTCCTCGTCGGGTGGGGGCGATGGCTGCAGCGCGGCCTTCGTTTCCTTTAACGGTCGATTCCTTAAGATGAGCCGCGACGTCATCGTCGCAGCCAGGAGAGCTTGTGCATCGGAGTGGTCTTAGAGCTGCTGATTCTGCAACGTGGTCGCACACTGCCGGGCTCGCCCGGACCGCGGTGCATGCGGCGACGTCGCCACGCGTAGCGGGGAGGGATCTCCCGCTTCAGCCCACGCTGCCGCAATCGTGCGGCGGGCAGCCTTGATGGACGGCACTGTGACTTTTTCCCCTGCACCAACCGATCTGCCCCCCGTTTCCGCCCTCGACGCCGGTCAGCCCACACTGCCACCGGAGGCGCCGCTGGCCATGCCCGAGCAGTCCCTGCGCGAAGGCCGTCTGCAGGTGCCACATCAGCGCACCGCGCCGGTCGGCATCGGCGTGCGGCGTTTCTATCTGATCGGCGGCACCTTCGCCACCACCGCCGTGGCGGTGTGGGTGATGCTCAGCGTGCTGTGGCCCGATGGCGTCAGCGTGCTGGAAGGCTGCCTGCTCGGCCTGTTCGTGTTGCTGTTTGCCTGGATCGCGATGTCCTTTGCCAGCGCGGTGGCCGGTTTCGTCACCGTGGTGGCGCGTGCCGGACGCAAGCTCGGCATCGACCCGGAGGCTCCGCTGCCCACCCTGCATACGCGCACCGCGTTGCTGATGCCCACCTACAACGAAGACCCGCGCCGGCTGCTGGCCGGCCTGCAAGCGATCTACGAATCGGTGGCCGACACCGGCCAGCTGGAACATTTCGACTTTTTCGTGCTCAGCGACACCACCCGCGAACACATCGGCGCTGCCGAGGAACTGGTCTATAACGAACTGTGCGATCGCGTCGACGGACACGGGCGCATCTTCTACCGCCGTCGCGCCGACAACGCCGCGCGCAAGGCCGGCAATGTGGCCGACTGGGTGCGCCGTTTCGGCGGCAACTACCCGCAGATGCTGATCCTGGACGCCGACAGCGTGATGACCGGCGATACCATCGTACGGCTGGTCGCCGGCATGGAAAATAATCAAGACGTGGGCCTGATCCAGACCCTGCCGGCGGTGGTCAACGGGCAGACCCTGTTTGCCCGCATGCAGCAGTTCGGTGGGCGCGTGTACGGGCCGATCATCGCCTTCGGCGTGGCCTGGTGGCATGGCGCCGAGAGCAATTACTGGGGCCACAACGCCATCATCCGTACCCAGGCCTTTGCCGATCACGCCGGCCTGCCGTCGCTGCGCGGGCGCAAGCCGTTCGGGGGCCATGTGCTCAGCCACGATTTCGTCGAGGCGGCGCTGATGCGGCGCGGCGGCTGGGCGATGCACATGGTGCCCTACCTGCAGGGCAGCTACGAAGAAGGTCCGCCCACGCTCACCGACCTGCTGATCCGCGACCGCCGCTGGTGCCAGGGCAACCTGCAACACGCCAAGGTGGTCGGCGCCAAGGGCCTGCACTGGATCAGCCGCATGCACATGCTGATCGGCATCGGGCATTACTTCACTGCGCCGATGTGGGGCCTGTTGATGCTGATCGGCATCGGCATTCCGCTGGCCGGCGGCGGAATCGATCTGGCCGGCGACCTGCCGTTCTCGCCCGCCCGTTACTGGCATGGCAGCAGCCAGGGCAACGCAATCTGGATCTTCGTCTGCACCATGTTCGTACTGCTGGCGCCCAAGTTGCTCGGCTACATCGCGCTGCTGCTCAACCCGCGCGAGTTGCGCGCCTGCGGCGGCGCCATCCGCGCGCTGCTGAGCATCCTGCTGGAAACGGTGCTGGCCGCCCTGATGGCGCCGGTGGTGATGTACCTGCAGTCGCGCGGCGTGTTCGAAGTGCTGGCCGGCAAGGATTCGGGCTGGGATGCGCAGGTGCGCGACGACGGCAAGCTGTCGTGGCCGGCGCTATTGCGCAGTTACGGCGGGCTGACCGTGTTCGGCCTGTTCATGGGCGCGGTGGCCTATACGGTGTCGCCATCGCTGGCGGCCTGGATGGCGCCGGTGATCGTGGGCATGGCGGTGTCGATCCCGGTGGTTGCACTGACCTCGTTGCGCCGCACCGGCCTGGGCCTGCGCCGCGCCGGCATCTTCTGCATCCCCGAAGAGCTCGATCCGCCCAAGGTGCTGGTGCGTGCGGCCGAGCTGCGCCGCGCCGCCGCGCTGGAGCCGTCGCTGATCTGAGCGCGCAGGCGGCGCATGGCGGAATCGATGCGCATCGCCAACTTCGCGTCTGTCGCGCCAATCCCGCTGCCCGCGACGGGCGCAGAGAGCGGACGGCGCGTGTGACTCGGCCAATGCGTGATCGGCCCGGCCGATGGCGCAAGGCATAATGCCCAGCCCGCAAGCGGAGCTGGATGATGCTGGAAGTGATCGAACGCGAGACCGGACCGAATCCGCAATGGACCGTGCTGTGGCTGCACGGCCTGGGCGCCGATGGCAGCGATTTCGCCCCGATGGTGCCGGAACTGGTGCGCCCGGACTGGCCGGCGCTGCGCTTCGTGTTTCCGCATGCGCCGATCCGCCCGATCACCATCAACAACGGCGTGCGCATGCGCGGCTGGTACGACATCGTGGGCATGGATTTCGCCACGCGCGCCGACAAGGCCGGCATCGCCGAATCGGTGGTCCAGGTCGAGGCGCTGATCGCCCATGAGCAATCCCGCGGCATCGCCCCTGCGCGCATGCTGCTGGCCGGGTTCTCGCAAGGCGGCGCAGTGACCCTGGCGGTCGGGCTGCAGCGCAGCGTGCCGCTGGCCGGGTTGATCGCCCTGTCCACCTATCTGCCCGACCCGGCGGCGGCCGCCAGCCAGCTGCAGCCGGCCGCCTCCGGCCAACCCGTGTTCATGGCCCATGGCACGGCCGATCCGGTGGTGCCGTTCGGCGCCGGTCAGGCCAGCATGCAGACCCTGCGTACGCTCGGTTTCGAACTGGACTGGCACACCTACCCGATGGGCCACCAGGTCTGCCTGGAGGAGATCGAGGCCTTGCGCACCTGGATGCAGGCACGCTTCACCGCTGCCTGAGGCCATGGCCAAGCACGCGCCACCGATCGCCTGGATGCCGGACCTGTGCCGGCTGCCACGATTGGGCGCCATGCTGGGCCTCGCCGAACTGGTGGTGCTGGTGGTGACCCTGGTGCCTGACGCCGGCGCGGCGCGCAGCATCACCTTGTCGCGCTTTGTCTCGGCCAGCGGCCTGGCGCTGTGGCTGGCGCTGGCGGTCAGCGTGTTGCTGTGCGTGCTGCGGCCGGCCTTGTCGCGGCTGCCGCCACGTGTGGGCGGGCTGGCCGCGCTGTCGATCGCTGCGGTGGTGGCGATGCTCGGTGCGGGAATCGTCCATGCCCTGTATGCGGCGCTCGACCAGGCCCCGCTTGGTCCCTTTGTCGGCTTCTGGCGCTTCACACTGGGCAGCGCGGCGACGGTGGTGCTGATCACCGCGCTGGCACTGCGCTACTTCTACGTCAGCGACCGCTGGGAAGCGCAGGTGCAGGCCAATGCGCGTGCCCAGGCCGACGCCTTGCAGGCACGCATCCGCCCGCACTTCCTGTTCAACAGCATGAACCTCATCGCCAGCCTGCTGCGCCGCGACCCGGTAGTGGCCGAACAGGCGGTGCTGGACCTATCGGATCTGTTCCGCGCCGCGCTCGGTGCCGGCGAAGGCATGTCCAGTTTGCGCGCCGAGTGCGAACTGGCCGAACGCTACCTGGCGATCGAATCACTGCGCCTGGGCGAGCGCCTGCAAGTGCGCTGGCACCGCCAGGAGCCGTTGCCGTGGGAGCTGCCGATGCCGCGCCTGGTGCTGCAGCCGCTGGTGGAAAACGCCGTGCTGCATGGCGTCTCGCGCATGCCCGAGGGCGGCACGCTGTATCTGTCGCTGCGCCAGCGCGGCAACCAGTTGCAGATCCGCATCGTCAATCCCGCCCCGCAGCCGGGGACCCAGTTGCCGCTGGTGGCCGGGGCCGGGCACGCCCAGGCCAGCATCTCGCATCGGCTGGCGTTCCAGTTCGGTGCCGGGGCACGGATGGCGGCCAGCTGGGCCGAAGGCTACTATGCCTGCGAGATCACATTGCCGCTGCCGTGACGGGGGAGTCGCTGCAGCGAAGGGGGATGTCCATGACGGCCACGCAAGTGCGGGTGCTGATCGCCGACGACGAGCCGCTGGCGCGCGAGCGCCTGCGCCTGCTGCTGGGCGAACATCCGCACGTCGAAGTGATCGGCGAGGCCGAAAACGGCCAGCAGGTGCTGCAGCAGTGCCACCATCTGCATCCGGATCTGGTGCTGCTGGACATCGCCATGCCCGGCGTCGACGGCCTGGAAACCGCGCGCCTGCTGCGCCAGAGCCAGCCGCAGCCGGCGGTGGTGTTCTGCACCGCCTACGACCAGCACGCGTTGTCGGCCTTCGACGCCGCAGCGCTGGATTACCTGATGAAACCGGTGCGCCCCGAACGCCTGACCGCCGCACTGGAAAAGGTGGTCACCTTTCTGGCCGGGCGCGCTCCCAGCGCCACGCCGCCACCGCTGCGCACGCACCTGTGCGCGCGCCTGCGCGGCAGCCTGCGGCTGATCGCCATCGGCGACATCCGCTACCTGCAGGCCGAGGAAAAGTACGTCATCGTCCACCACACCCGTGGCGAGGACTTGATCGAAGAGTCGCTCAAATCGCTGGAAGACGAATTCGCCGACCGTCTGGTGCGCATCCACCGCAATTGTCTGGTCGCGCGCGCCGAGCTGGTGGAACTGCGACGCAGCGGCGATGGCCAAGTGCACGCGGTCCTGCGCAATGTGCCGCAACCCCTGGAAGTGAGCCGCCGCTGCGTGGCCAGCCTGCGCGAGCAATTGCGTTAGCGCGTGGCATGCCGCGTGCGGTGGGGCGCCTTGGTGCTCGGCGGTGCGGGCGCCGACGTGCGCTCCAGGTAGGAGTTGCGCGCCCGGTCCGTGATAATGGCCCGATGACCACGCTCCGCATCGCTACCCGTAAGAGCCCGCTCGCCCTCTGGCAGAGCGAACACGTCGCCGCAGCGCTGCGCCAGCACCACCCGGGGCTGGAGGTCGCGCTGGTGCCGATGAGCACCCGCGGCGACGAGGTGCTGGACCGCTCGCTGGCCGCGATCGGCGGCAAGGGCCTGTTCCTGAAGGAACTGGAGCTGGCGATGCTGCGCGGCGAGGCCGATTGCGCGGTGCATTCGCTCAAGGATGTGCCGATGGAGCTGGACGCGCCCTTCGTGCTGCCGGCGATCATGGAGCGTGGCGACGCCGCCGATGCACTGGTGTCCAATCTTTATGCCAGCCTGCAGGCGCTGCCGCTGGGCGCACGCGTGGGCACGTCCTCCTTGCGGCGTCAGGCGCAGTTGCGCGCGGCACGTCCGGATCTGGAATTGATCGATCTGCGCGGCAACGTCAACACCCGCCTGGCCAAGCTCGACAACGGCGGTTACGACGCCATCGTGCTGGCCTGCGCCGGCCTGCAGCGGCTGGGCCTGGATGCGCGCATCACTGCGCGCCTGGACGCCCCCGACTGGTTGCCGGCGCCGGCCCAGGGCGCGGTGGCGGTGGAATGCCGTGGCGACGATGCGCGCATCCACGGCCTGCTGGCGGTGCTGGATGCCGGCCGCACGCGCGCCTGCGTGGAAGCGGAGCGGGCGATGAATCGCGCGCTGCACGGCAGCTGTCATGTGCCGGTGGCGGCGTTCGCGCGCTGGGAGGGGCAGGGCCTGTTCCTGCAGGGCATGGTCGGCAGCGCCAGCGATGGACGCCTGATCCACGCCGACGCGCACGGCAGCGCCGACGACACCGAAGCACTCGGCCGCCTGGTCGCGCAAGGCCTGTTCGACAAGGGCGCCGCGCAGCTGCTGGCCGAGCTGTAACGCACCGCCGCGTCAGCCCGTAACACGAACGACATCGACGCCGGCGCCCGGGGCGCAGACGACAGGCTTGCCCGCAATGCCGGCCCTCGCGCAACGCCCGCCTTCCGTAGCAGCGGCCCTGGCCGCGAGAGGCTTTATCGGGACGGCCCCTCGCGGCCAGGTCCGCTCCTACAGATCGCGTTGCGGATTCGAACGTATGGACCCGATTGACCGCCGCCTCGCGCAGGGCCTGTCCGACAAGATGCGCTCTTCGTAGGAGCGGCCCTGGCCGCGAGAGGCTTTACCGGGAAAGCCCTCGCGGCCAGGGCCGCTCCTACCGATCGTGGGTGGTTACTTGAACGTGTAGACCAGGTTGACCGTGGTCAGGGTGTCGGTCTTCTTGTCGCCGTCGCTGACTTCGCTGTTGTGGCGCATCTGCCAGGCGGCCTTGAGTGCAAAGTGCGAGTTCATGCTGACCTGCACGCCGAAATCGTTCTGCGCATAGGTGTTGTATTCGCCCGATTCCACCAACAGCGTGTTGATCAGATCGGTGTTGTCGGTGACGGTGTACTTGAGGTCGAACAGCCCGCGCCCGATCAGGCCGGTCTCGTTGCGATCTTCGTCGCTGTTGTGCGCACGCCGGATACCCGGGCCGATCTGCGCATCCAGATAGAAGCGTTCGGCATCGATCAGACGCGTGCCGTAACCGATGCCGAAGGTGGCCAGGCGGTCGTAGGTAGCAAAGTCGTCATGTTCGTAGCGGCCGGTGGCGGTGAGCTGGCGATGCTCGCCCAACTGCAGGGCGCTGCCGGCGCTGCCGGTGTAACGCTCGGCTGTGGTCTGGCGCTCGCGCGAGGTGCTGCCGTCGTCGTCGGTATTGGTGTATTCGGAGCTGGAGCGCAGCGCGGTGGCATCCAGGCTGTGGATCCAGTCGCCGTCGGTGTAGCGCAGGCGGACCCGGCCGTTGAGGCTATCGGTGGTGCTGTTGCCATGGGCGGCGGCATAGCCGAGCTCGCCACTGCTCCCGCTCCACGGCGACGGCATCACGGCGGCAGCCGGGTCCACCGGGGCCGGTGCGACCGCCTGGGCCCAGACGGTGGGCGTGATCAACAACAGCGGCAGCAAGGCAGACAACGGGGCACGGCGGGACATGGGCGGCTCGCTTTGGAGGACAGGGTCATGAAGAGGGTGAAAGCGATTTCATGATAACGGACTGAGCGGCTACGTCATGAGCAAGTGAACGCTGCGCTTCAGAAGAGGTTCGGACGCAGGCCGCGCAACAGCAGCGACTGGCGCGGTTGCGCGCGGGCTGCGGGCGAACGCGCCGGCCCAACCTGCACCGTCGCGGCGGCGCCGATCCAGGCATGATTGCCGGCGTACAGCGACGCTCACCCTGCCAGGCAAAGACTCGGACATAATCGACGCATGGACCGCTACGAACGCATCAACTCCCTGCATCGCTTGCTCAAGTCGGCACGCTACCCGGTCACGGTGGCGCGGCTGCAGGATGAGCTGAGCTGTTCCCGCGCAACCGTGTATCGCGATCTGGCGTTTCTGCGCGATGCGCTGATGGCGCCGGTGGAAGGCGACGGCGAATCGGGGTTCCGTTATCTCTCCGGCGAAAGCGACCGCTTCGAACTGCCCGGCCTGTGGCTGAGTTCGGAGGAACTGCACGCGCTGCTGGCGTCGCAGCAACTGCTCGCGCGTACCGGCGGCGGGGTGTTGTCCTCGATGCTGGCGCCGCTGCAGCAGCGCATCGAAGGGTTGCTGGCCGCCCAGGCCGGTGTGTCGCAGTGGCCGGTGGACCGGGTGCGGGTGATTCCGCACCGCGGACGCAAGCTCGACGAAGCCAGCTTCCGCACCGTCGCTTCCGGCGTGCTGGAGCGCAAACAGCTGAGCTTCGACTACCGCGCCCGTTCCACCGACGAATCGACCAAGCGCACGGTGTCGCCGCAGCGCATCACCCATTACCGCGACAACTGGTATCTGGACGCCTGGGATCACGGCCGCGATGGCGTGCGCAGCTTTGCAGTGGATCGCATCAATCACGCACGCCTGCTCGAGAGCGTGCCGCGCGATGTGCCCGACAGTGAGCTGGACGAACAATTGGCAGCCAGCTACGGCATCTTTTCCGGCGCGCCCAAGGGCTGGGCCACCATCGTGTTCAGTGCCAAGGCCGCGCGCTGGGTGGCCGACGAGCATTGGCATTCCAAGCAGCAGGGCCGCTTTCTGGCCGATGGCCGTTACGAGCTCAAGGTGCCGTACAGCAATTCGCGCGAACTGTTGATGGATGTGCTGCATTACGGCTCGGATGCGGAGATCGTCGAGCCGGTCTCGCTGCGCGAACAGGCCAAGGCGCTGCTGTCGCTGGCGT
Source organism: Xanthomonas sp. CFBP 8151 (assembly GCF_011761885.1). NCBI lineage: Bacteria > Pseudomonadati > Pseudomonadota > Gammaproteobacteria > Lysobacterales > Lysobacteraceae > Xanthomonas > Xanthomonas sp. CFBP 8151. The sequence goes on along the minus strand of NZ_JAASQZ010000002.1, from coordinate 625,162 downwards.
TGAGCAATTACGACTGAGCGTGGCGGCGCCTTGCGCCGAATATTCCCGCCTAGCGCGTCCGGTCAGCTGAGGTCCGAAACAGCCGAATCCGGCCCGGCAGCCGGCCGGCACCCCAACATCAGCGCTTGTTGGGCACTTCAAAGCCCAGGCGGTCCACCTGCTCGCGCAACTGCGGCACGCGCTTGAGCTTGTCGGTGTAGATGGAATAGTCGTCGCGCATCTTGTCGACCAGTTGGCGGTACTGGTCGCGGCTCATGTCCGGCTTGCGCGCGAAGATCCAGGCCAGGTCGCGGCCGGGGTAGGAAATCAGCATCCACGAACCGTCCGGTGCGATTTCCAGGATGCGCTGCTTGGCCGGAATGACCTTGTAGAACCACACCCGCCAGTCGCGATTGCCGCTCTCGGCGTCCACCGAGGCGCGTGCGTTGACCGCTTTCTCCGGCTCGCCGAAGCCCTCGCGGTACAGATAGCGCACCGCCACCTCGCCGTCTTCGACCAGGGTGTACTCGTCGCGGCTGGTGACGTGACCGCGCTCCACCGGATTGGGCATGCGCGCAATCACGTACCAGGTGCCCATGATCTTGGACAGATCAACCGCCGGCTCGCTGGCAGGGGCGTCCTTGGCCGATGCCACGGGCAGGCCGAGGACGAACAGAAAAGCGAGGGCGATCGTAACGGTCAGGCGCATCGCAACATCACAAAGGGGCGGTTGGAGCAGCACACTACCGCATGCAGGGGGCAAGTTCGCGTCAACGGTCGGGTCTGGCGCACGCGGCTGCCTCAGGCCGGCAACCGCGCGCCCGGATCCGGGAGAGCGCAACTTGGTGACCAGGCGGTGGTTACGGCGTTGCGGCTGGCGCAGTCGTCCGGCCAGACGGTCTTTCGGGTTTTGCCTCCAGGTCGCAGTCGGTGAGATGGGCGCAGGCAATCCTGCCGGCCTGTTCTGATCCTTCCTGCCACGGAGTGCCGCCATGTCGATTCGTCCTTCCCGTCGTTCCGAACGTCCCGACCCACGCGTGCTGCGCCCGGTCCGGCAGATCGCCCTGGCCGGCCTGGCCCTGGTGCTGGTGTGGCCGGCCGCGCGTGGCCACAGCGAATGGATCGGCTGGCTGCCGCTGTGGCTGGTCGGCATGCCGATGCTGGCCTGGTGGAGCCTGCACCGTTTTGCGTTGCCGACCCTGGTGCGGCCCGGAGCGCGGCGTGGCGCGCCACGTCGGCGCGGGCCGCAGGCGCAACGCCGACGCAGCACTTCGCGTGCGGCGACACAGGCGCGCGCGGCCTGACCTTCGGCAGGGTCGGGCGGCGGAGGGCTATGCTACGTTCCCGGCGTTCGTTCTCCCGGAAATATTCATGTCCAAACTCGCCTCGATCTGCCTGGTTGCCGGTCTGATCACCGCTGGCGCCGTCTCTGCAGAGGAAACCGCCGTGTCCAACGATCCCTACGCCTGGCTGGAAGAGGTCTCCGGCGCCAAGCCGCTGGACTGGGTCAAGGCCCAGAACGCCAGGACCGAGGCGCGCCTGGCCGCCACGCCGGCCTTCAGGCAGATGGAAACCAGCATCCGCGAAGTGCTGGATTCGGATGCGAAGATTCCGGGTGTGCAGAAGATCGGCGAGTACTACTACAACTTCTGGAAGGACAAGCAGCACGAGCGCGGCCTGTGGCGTCGCACCACGCTGGACGAATACCGCAAGCCGGCGCCCAAGTGGGAAACGGTGCTGGACCTGGATGCGCTCAACAAGGCCGAAGGCGAGAACTGGGTCTGGCACGGTGCCGACTGCCTGCGCCCGGATTACCAGCGCTGCCTGATCGCGCTGTCGCGCGGCGGCGCCGATGCCGATGTCACCCGCGAGTTCGACCTGGCCGGCAAGCAGTGGGTCAAGGACGGCTTCTTCCGCCCCGAATCCAAGGGCGGGCTGGGCTGGATCGACCAGGACACCGTGTACGTGTTCACCGATTTCGGTGCCGGCACGATGACCAGCTCCGGCTATCCGCGCATCGCCAAGCAGTGGAAGCGCGGCACTCCGCTCAGCGCCGCCACGGTGGTGTACGAGGGCAAGCCGACCGACATGTACATCGCCGCGATGCACGACGACACGCCCGGATTCGAGCGCGATTTCGTCAGCCGCACGCTGGCCTTCTACAACGAGGAGCTGTATCTCAAGGGCGCCGACGGCAAGCTGGTCAAGGTGGATGCGCCCAACTCGGCCAGCAAGTCGGTCAAGCGGCAATGGCTGACCCTGGAACTGCGCGAACCGTGGACCGTGGCCGGCAAGACCTACAAGGCCGGCTCGCTGCTGGCGACGCGCTTTGACGACTTCATGGCCGGCAAGCGCAGCTTCGATGTGCTGTTCGAGCCCACCGACAGCACCTCGCTGGCGGGCATGGCCTGGACGCGTTCGCACCTGGTGTTGAACGTGCTGGAAGACGTCAAGAACCGCCTGAGCGTGATCACGCCTGCGCAGGATGGCTGGAAGAAGAGCGCCTTCGTCGGTGCGCCGGCATTCGGCACCGTCGACGTCAGCGCGGTGGACAGCGACGACAGCGACGCATTGTGGCTGACCGTCACCGACTACCTGACCCCGACCACCTTGTCGTGGGTGGAGGTGGGCACTGCGCCGCAGCCGCTCAAGGCCATGCCGGCGTTCTTCGATGCCGGCAAGGACAGCATCGAGCAGCACTTTGCCACCAGCAAGGACGGCACCCGCGTGCCGTATTTCCTTGTGCGCCCCAAGGCGTTGAAGCTCGATGGCAGCGCACCGACCCTGCTGTACGGCTACGGCGGTTTCGAGATTTCGATGACGCCGAATTACTCCGGTGGACTGGGCCGCGCCTGGCTGGAAAAGGGCGGCGTCTACGTGGTGGCCAACATCCGCGGCGGTGGCGAATACGGCCCGCGCTGGCACCAGGCCGCGCTCAAGCAGAATCGCCACAAGGCCTACGAAGACATGGCTGCGGTGGCCAAGGACCTGGTTGCGCGCAAGATCACCTCGACCAGGCATCTGGGCGTGCAGGGCGGCAGCAATGGCGGCCTGATGACCGGCAACATGCTGACCCAGTATCCGGAGCTGTTCGGCGCGGTGGTGGTGCAGGTGCCGCTGCTGGACATGAAGCGCTACAGCCATCTGCTGGCCGGTGCCTCGTGGATGGCCGAGTACGGCAACCCGGATACCGACGACTGGAAGTTCATCCAGACCTTCTCGCCGTACCACCTGTTCGACCCGAAGAAGACCTATCCGCCGGTGATCTTCCTGACCTCCACGCGCGACGACCGCGTGCATCCAGGCCACGCGCGCAAGATGGCTGCCAAGATGATCGAGGCCGGCAAGGACGTGACCTACTACGAGAACATCGAAGGCGGCCACGGCGGTGCGGCCAACAACGCGCAGGCAGCGCACATGGCCGCGCTGGCCTACAGCTTCCTGTGGGAGCGGTTGGCGGATTGATGAGGTGTTGATCGAAAGCACTTCCGTAATTCGAGTTGCTTTGATCATGCATTGCGTCGAAAAAAGCCCTGGGCCGAATGGTCCAGGGCTTTTTTGTTAGTTCCTTCTCCCAGCGGGAGAAGGTGCCCGAAGGGCAAATGAGGGTACGTCCGGTCAAAAACGTTGCAAACCGCGCGCGATGCGCTCTACCGCCTGCTCAAGGCGCGGCAGGCTTTGCGTATAGGCGATGCGGACGTGCTGGTTGGCGCGGTGGTGGCCGAAGTCGATGCCAGGGGTGAAGGCGACATGTTCGGTCTCCAGGAAGTGCGCGCAGAAGGCCTGGGCATCGTTCGAGAATGCGCTGATATCGGCATACAGGTAGAACGCACCCTGCGGCTCGACGGCGATGTTCAAGCCCAGTGCGCGCAGCGCGGGCAGCAGGTAATCGCGGCGCTGCTGGAATTCGGCACGGCGCGCTTCGAAGATGGCGATGCTGTCGGGCGTGAAGCAGGCCAGCGCGGCGTGCTGGGCGATCGTGGAGGCGCTGATGTAAAGATTCTGCGCGAGTTTTTCCAGCTCCGGCACCGCTGCGGGCGGGGCGACCAGCCAGCCCAGGCGCCAGCCGGTCATGCCGAAGTACTTGGAAAAACTGTTCAGTACGAAGGCGCTGTCGTCCACTTCCAGCACGCTGTGCGCGTCCATGCCATAGGTCAGGCCGTGGTAGATCTCGTCCACCACCAGGTGGCCGCCGCGTGCGTGCAGCGCTTGCGAGAGGCCGGCCAGTTGCGCGCGCGACAGCACACTGCCGGTGGGGTTTGCCGGCGAGGCGACCAGTGCGCCGACGCTGTCGGCGTTCCAGCAGGCATCGACCAGGCCTGGCGTCAGTTGGTAATCGGTGTCTGCGCCCACCGGCACCAGTTGCGCGGCACCTTCGACCAGGCGCAGGAAATGCCGGTTGCACGGATAGCCAGGGTCGGCGAGCAGCCAGTGTTTGTCCGGGTCGACCAACAGGCTGCTGGCCAGCAGCAATGCGCCGGAGCCGCCCGGGGTGACCAGGATGCGTTCCGGATCGATGGCACAGCCGTACCGCTGCGCGTAAAACCCGGCGATGGCGGCGCGCAGCGCGGGCAGGCCGCGTGCGGCGGTGTAGCGGGTGTGTCCCGCCGCCAGTGCGGCCTGCCCGGCCGCGACGATCGGTGCGGCGGTGGTGAAATCCGGTTCGCCGATCTCCAGGTGGATCACATCGTGGCCGGCCTGTTCCAGCGCATTGGCGCGCGCCAATAGCGCCATCACATGAAACGGGGCGATGTCCCGGCTGCGGCGGCTGTAGCGGGGAATGTGCGAATGTAGGGAGTCCATGCCGAAGAGGATAGAGCAGCATGACCTCGGGCACATGACGCTCCCGGCCGGGCTCTTCCACACTCGGGTACTGGGATGGCATTGCGTTCATCCAACGGACCCCAATCTGATGAAGCCTGTCCTCACTCTTCTGATCGCCAGCCTGATGACCACATCTGTTCCTTCCGCTTTCGCAGCTCTCCCGTCGCCGCCGGACGTGGCCAAGCGTCCGCACGTGGTCAAGGCCCCGTTCGGCGCCACCCGCAACGACGACTACTACTGGCTGCGCGACGACAAGCGCGAGGACAAGGCGATGCTGGCCTATCTCAACGCCGAGAATGCCTACACCGACACGGTGATGGCGCCGCTCAAGCCGCTGGAAGACGCGCTGTATACCGAGATCGTCGGGCGCATCAAGCAGGACGATGCCAGCGTGCCGTATCGCGAGCGTGGCTACTGGTACTACACGCGCTTCGAGGCCGGCAAGGACTACCCGATCCAGGCGCGCCGCAAGGGCAGCATGGACGCGCCGGAACAGGTCCTGCTCGACGTCAACCAGATGGCGCAGGGCAAGGGCTACTTCAGCGTCGGCGATGCGGAAGTGAGCCAGGACAATCGCATCCTGGCCTGGGCCGACGATGCGGTGGGCCGTCGCCAGTACACGATCCGCTTCAAGAACCTGGACACCGGCGAGATCTACGCCGATACGGTGGAAGGCGTGTCGGCCAACGTGGTCTGGGCCGACGACAACAAGACCCTGTTCTATGTCGAAAACGATCCGGAAACGCTGCTCACCGTGCGGGTGAAAAAACACGTGCTGGGCACGCCCTCCAAGGACGACGTGCTGGTCTACGAGGAGAAGGACGACAGCTTCTACATGGGCATCGGCCGTACCCGCGACGACAAGTACATCACCATCGGCGTGGAAAGCACGGTGTCGTCGGAGACGCGTTATGCGCCGGCCGACAATCCCGAGCGGTTCACCTTGCTGGCCAAGCGCGAACGCGATGTCGAATATCACCCCGAGCATTTCGATGGCCGTTGGGTGATCCGCACCAACGCCGATGGCGCCAAGAATTTCAAGCTGGTGACCGCACCCACCGACGCGACCACGCGCACGCAGTGGACCGATTGGGTGGCGCACGATGACAAGGTCTATATCGAAAACTTCGAGCTGTTCGATGGGTTTACTGCGATCGAAGAGCGCTCCGGCGGGCTGGAACGCGCGCGCCTTCAATTCAACAGTCCGCACATGGATGCGGGGGCTCTTGCGGGGGAGCCGCAATACGTCAAGGCCGACGAGCCTGCGTATTCGATGGGCCTGGCGGTCAATTCCGAGCCGGACACCGAGTGGTTGCGCTACAGCTACACCTCGCTGACCACGCCGGCCACCACCTATGAACTCAATACGCGGACCGGCGAGCGCAAGCTGCTCAAGCAGCAGCCGGTGATCGGTTACGACGCCGGCAAGTACGTGACCGAGCGCGTCTGGGTGACCTCGCGCGACGGCGTCAAGGTGCCGGTGTCGCTGGTGTACAAGCGCGGCTTCAAGAAGGACGGCACTGCGGCGTTGTTCCAGTACGCCTACGGCAGCTACGGCATGTCGATGGACCCGGCGTTCAATCTGCCGGCGATCAGCCTGCTGGACCGTGGCGTGGTGTATGCCATCGCGCATATCCGTGGCGGCCAGGAAATGGGCCGCCAGTGGTACGACGACGGCAAGCTGCTGCACAAGAAGAACACCTTCACCGACTTCATCGACGTCACCCGCGGCCTGGTGGCGCAGGGCTACGCTGCCAAGGAACGGGTCGCCGCTTCCGGCGGCAGCGCCGGCGGGTTGCTGATGGGTGCGGTGGCCAACATGGCCCCGCAGGACTACCGCGTGATGGTCGCGCAGGTGCCGTTCGTCGACGTGGTCACCACCATGCTCGATGCCAGCATCCCGCTCACCACCAACGAATACGACGAGTGGGGCAACCCGGAAAAGAAGGCCTATTACGACTACATGCTGTCCTACTCCCCGTACGACAACGTGACCAGGCAGGCCTACCCGGCGCTGTTCGTCGGCACCGGTCTGTGGGATTCGCAGGTGCAGTATTGGGAGCCGGCCAAGTGGGTCGCCAAACTGCGCGACGACGACACCGGCGCCCGGCCGATCGTGTTCCGTACCAACATGGAAGCCGGCCATGGCGGCAAGTCCGGCCGCTTCCGTCGCTACCGCGAACTCGCCGAGTCGTATGCGTTCGTGCTGGATCAGCTCGGGGTCAAGTAGTTGAGGGGCGTGGATTGGGGAGTCGGGATTGGGGATTGGTAAGCAGGACCCTCCCAGCCCTGCGTGCAGACGTACCCTCATCCGCCGTTCGGGCACCTTCTCCCGCTGGGAGAAGGGGATGCCCGGACCATCTCGGCGCCCGCTGGCCGTATCATTTACCCATGACGCGACCGACTCGATTCCGTTGGGCCTGGTGGTTGCTGGCCTACGCCAGCCTGGCGACCGGCATCGTCGGTATCTTCGTACCCGGTCTGCCGACGACCGTGTTCATCCTCATTTCCGCCTGGGCCGCCTCGCACGGCTCCGAGCGGCTGCACACCTGGCTGCTCTCGCACCCGCGCTTCGGCCCGGCGATCGTCGAGTGGCAGACCTATCGCGCGGTCAGCCGCAAGGCCAAGTGGATGGCCACGCTGACCATGGCCGTCTGCGCCGGCATCATGCTGTGGTGCGTGCCGGTGCTCTGGGTCAAGTGCCTGTCGATCGGCAGCATGGCGGTGGTGGCGATCTGGCTGTGGCTGCGCCCCGAGCCGCCGCCGCGCGCGCTGCCTCCCGCACACTGAGCGCACGGCAGTCAGGGTGTTCTGGCTATACTTCGGCCATGAGCATCATGTCCCGACCGTCTGTTCGTCTCGCACTGGTTGGTGCGACCTTTGTCCTGCTTGCCGCCTGCGGCAACAAGGGCCCGCTGGTGATGCCGCAGAAGCCGGTGCCGGTGGAAGCCCAGCCCGTGCTGCAGCCGCCGGACGCGCCGCAACCGCTGGATGAGTCCTCGCCTGCGCCTGCGCCGGTGAACGACGATACGCAGCCCGCGCCCACCACCGACCAGCCCGCTAGCAGCGGCAATGAGCGCTGACGGCCGCAGCGGGCGTCTGCGTTTCACCAAAATGCATGGCGCCGGCAACGATTTCGTGGTGCTGGACCTGCGCGACGGTACGCCGCCGCCGGATGCCGCGCTGGCCGCGCGCCTGGCCGACCGCCATTTCGGGGTGGGCTGCGACCAGATCCTGACCATCGAAACCCCGCGCAGCAGCGAGGCGGTGGCCGCGTACGGGATCTGGAATTCCGACGGTTCGGCCGCGCGTCAATGCGGTAACGGCGCGCGTTGTGTGGCGGCCTGGCTGGTGCGCGACGGCACCGCGCAGGGCGATGATTTCGTCATCGACAGTCCGCTCACCTCACACCGCGTGCAGCGTCTGGACGCCGGCACCTACGCGGTGGCGATGGGCGTGCCGCAGTTCGAGCCCACGCAGATCCCGCTGGCCGGCTTTGCGCGTGCGCGCGAGGAATACGCGCTGCCGGTGCATGGCGAGACCATGCGCTTTGGCGCGGTGTCGATGGGCAACCCGCATGCCGTGGTGGAAGTGGGGCGGGTGGACGCGGCGCCGGTGGAGCGCGTCGGCGCCTTGTTGCAACAGAACGCCGCGTTCCCCGATTCGGTCAATGTCGGCTTTGTGCAGGTCGTCGACCCGACGCACGTGCGCTTGCGCGTGTTCGAGCGCGGCGTCGGCGAAACCCTGGCCTGCGGCAGCGGTGCATGCGCGGCAGCGGCGGTGTTGATGCAGCGCGGCCGTGTCGAGCGCGACGTGCAGGTGTCCTTGCCCGGCGGCGACCTGCGCATCCGTTGGGCCGGCGAACAACAGGACGTCGTGATGTCCGGTCCGGCCGTGTTCGTCTTCGATGGAGAGTGGAACTGATGAGCGAGAACACGGACACATTCAGCGCGCACGAAGTGGCAACCTGGTTGCGGCGCCACCCGACCTTCCTCAAGCAGTTTCCGGATCTGGCGGTGAGTCTGCTGGTGCCGCGCGACGACGGCCCCACCGCCTCGCTGGCCACCTATCAGCTGGAAGTGCTGCGCGACAAGAACCGCGAGCTGTCGCGGCGCCTGCACGAGCTTGGCCACAATGCGCAGGACAACGAGCGCCTGGCGGTGCGCACGCATCAGCTGACCCTGGCGCTGATGCGCCAGACCAGCGCGGCCGGCACGCTCAAGGCGATGGCCGCCGCGCTGGCGGAAGATTTCAATGGCGAACTGGTGCGGCTGGTGCTGCTCAAACCGGTCGCCGGTCTGGATGCCGACTGGCTGCAGGTCATCGCCGCCGATGATGCGCGGCTTGCCCCGTTCCGCGATTGCCTGGGCGACGGCGAGCCGATCTGCGGCCGCCTGCAGGCAGAGAAACACGCGCTGCTGTATGCCGACCAGGCTGCCGAGGTGCAATCCACCGCGCTGCTGCCGTTGCCGGGCGTCGGTTTGATTGCGGTCGGCAGCGGCGATGCCAACCGCTTCTATCCCGGCATGGGTACCTTGTTCCTGCGCATGATGGGCGAGTCCTTGAGCGTGGCGTTGCAACGCTTCGACACATGATGCGCAGCGCAGGGTGCGCCGATGCGTGCGGCCTGCGCTGGATGGCCGCGCAGATGGTGCGGCGGCGAGAAGTCTGAGGTGGCGTCGGCCGACGATTTCCTGGCGTACCTGCAGGTCGAGCGGCAGGTGTCTGCGCATACGCTGGATGCCTATCGCCGCGATCTTGCCGCGTTGGCGAGCTGGGCCGGGGAACAGGCCATCGACGAGGTTGCGCAGCTCGATAGTGCACAGTTGCGGCAGTTCGTCGCGGCCGAGCACCGGCGTGGGTTGTCGCCCAAGAGCCTGCAGCGGCGTCTGTCGGCATGCCGCAGCTACTACGCCTGGTTGCTCAAGCATGGCCGCATTGCCGCAAGCCCGGCGGCGGCGCTGCGTGCGCCCAAGGCGCCGCGCAAATTGCCGCAGGTGCTCGATGCCGATGAAGCGGTGCGTCTGGTCGAAGTGCCGACCGACGCGCCGCTGGGCCTGCGCGATCGCGCCTTGCTGGAGCTGTTCTATTCGTCCGGGCTGCGCCTGAGCGAGCTCTGCGCGCTGCGCTGGCGCGATCTGGATCTGGACAGCGGCTTGGTGATGGTGCTCGGCAAGGGCGGCAAGCAGCGCCTGGTGCCGGTGGGGTCGCATGCGATCGGCGCGCTGCGCGACTGGCTGCGCGACAGCGGCGGACGTGCCGACACGCATGTATTCCCCGGCCGCGCCGGCGGTGCGATTTCGCAGCGCGCAGTGCAGATCCGCATCAAGCAACTGGCGGTGCGCCAGGGCATGTTCAAGGACGTGCATCCGCATATGCTGCGGCACAGCTTTGCCAGCCACATCCTCGAATCTTCTGGCGACCTGCGCGGCGTGCAGGAGTTGCTTGGCCATTCGGATATCGCCACCACGCAGATCTACACGCATCTGGACTTCCAGCATCTGGCCAAGGTCTACGACGCCGCGCATCCGCGGGCCAAGCGCAAGAAAGCTGCCGAGTGAGTGGCACGCAGTGCCCGATGCTGCGATTGACTGGTGCGTAGCGTAAGGATTTGCCGATTGCGTGATGTGCAGCCACAGGCAGTTGATGCACCTCGCTGACCGACCACCGCACGCTCAAGCCCCTTCCCCCCCGGAGAGGGGCTTGAGCGCACTCGGGCGCTGCCATGTCCGAAGACGGCGAGCAGGGCCGGCATGCGCGCGTCACGCTGTGCTTCCACCTCTGGAAGATCGCCATGACCTCGTTTCGTTTGACAGGGCTCGATCCGGCCTTGTTCGCCCATCTGCACGGACTCGATGACGTTGCGTTGACCAATCACCAAGCAGTGCGCGTGATCGCCGATGCCGATCACGGATTTCCGTGTCGTGTCAGCCTGCAGGATGCGCGCGCAGGTGAGCAGTTGCTGCTGCTGCCGTATCTGCACCAAGCTGCCGATTCGCCCTACCGTGCGAGCGGGCCGATCTTTGTGCGTGCCGCAGCGGTGCTTGCGCAGCTGGAACCAGATGCAGTGCCGGCTGCGATCCGATCGCGGCTGATCTCGCTACGGGCTTACGATCATCGCCATCATCTGGTGACCGCCGAGGTGTGTGCAGGCGAACACGTCGCAGCGTGGCTGCACGCGCGTCTGGACGACGCGCAGATCGCCTACGTACATTTGCATCACGCACGTCAGGGCTGTTATGCGTGTCGCGCGGATCGCATCGCAGGCGGTGATCTTGATGGAATTGTCGAGTAAGGCGACGGCGTGTGGTTTGACGTTGGACCTGGGCAACGGATCAGGCAACGTCAGACCCAACACACCATATAGAAACGAGAAGCACGCCTGCTCGAGGAACGCCTGCAAGCGCTTCCGCAGCCAAATGCCGATCTCGAGCAAGCGTTGTCAGGCTGGCTCACCAGCGCAGGCTATCTCGCATGTGAGCTCGCTTCATCCATCTGCTTGAACGCGTTTCCACCACTCGATGCGGCGCATCGTCGCAGCACGCTTGAACCCGGCAGGGGCGTCCCCACCTCATTGGAAACCCCCGGAGGACCCATGGACCCCAGCCAGAACCCCAACATCGTTCACGCCACCACCATCATTTCGGTTCGGCGTGGTGGGCATGTCGCCGTTGCCGGCGATGGCCAGGTCACCCTCGGCCACACCGTCATGAAGGGCAATGCGCGCAAGGTGCGCCGGCTCGGCCGCGAGGGGCAGGTGCTTGCCGGTTTTGCCGGCGCCGCCGCCGATGCGTTCACCCTGTTCGAGTTGTTCGAGGCCAAGCTGGACAAGCATGGGCAACTGACCCGTGCCGCCGTGGAGCTGGCCAAGGATTGGCGCACCGAGCGCCGCCTGGGCAAGCTCGAAGCGCTGCTCGCGGTTGCCGATAAGGAAACCTCGTTGATCATCAGCGGGACCGGCGATGTGATCGAGCCGGAAGACGGCATCATCGCCATCGGTTCGGGCGGCTCGTACGCCTTGTCGGCCGCCCGCGCGCTGCTGGCGCACACCGAACTCGATGCCAAGACCATCGCCACCGAAGCGATCAACATCGCCGGCGATATCTGCATCTATACCAATCGCAACGTGGTGGTCGAAGAGCTGTGAATCGGGAGTGGGGAATCGGGAATCGCAACAGCGGTTTTGGTTCCACCCCGACGACATAGGCTCTTGATTTCGCGCTTGCGATTCCCCTTTCCCCATTCTCGATTCCCCAATGCCAAATTCCGATACTTCAACCATGACTCCGCGCGAAATCGTGCAGGAGCTCGACCGTCATATCGTTGGCCAGCACGATGCCAAGCGTGCGGTTGCCATCGCGCTGCGTAATCGCTGGCGCCGCATGCAGCTGCCCGAAGAGCTGCGCAACGAGGTGATGCCCAAGAACATCCTGATGATCGGCCCGACCGGCGTCGGCAAGACCGAGATCGCGCGGCGTCTGGCCACCTTGGCCAACGCACCGTTCGTCAAGGTCGAAGCCACGCGCTTTACCGAGGTCGGCTATGTCGGCAAGGATGTGGAACAGATCATTCGCGACCTGGCCGACACCTCGGTCAAGCTGTATCGCGAACAGGCCAAGGTGCGCGTGCGCAACCAGGCCGAAGAACGCGCCGAAGACCGCCTCCTGGATGCGTTGCTGCCGCGCCGTGCGGCCGGCATCGGGTTTGACCCGGAGGCGGCGCGCAACGAGCCCTCGTCGCAGGACAACGACACCCGCATCAAGTTCCGCCGCATGCTGCGCAGCGGCGAGCTGGACGAGCGCGAGATCGAGCTGGAAGTGGCGGTCAACGCCAGCATGGACATCATGACCCCGCCGGGCATGGAAGAAATGGGCCAGCAGCTGCGGCAGATGTTTTCCAACCTGGGCAGCGGCAAGTCGCAGAAGCGCAAGCTCACCATCAAGGCCGCGCGCCCGCTGCTGATCGAAGAAGAAGCCGGCAAGCTGGTCAACGAAGACGACGTACGCGCGGCGGCGATCGAAGCCTGCGAGCAGCACGGCATCGTGTTTATCGACGAGATCGACAAGGTCGCCAAGCGCGGCGAAGCCGGCTCCAATGGCGGCGATGTCAGTCGCGAAGGCGTGCAACGCGATCTGCTGCCACTGGTGGAAGGCTCCAACGTGTCGACCAAGTACGGCACGGTCAAGACCGACCATATCCTGTTCATCGCCTCCGGCGCGTTCCATCTGGCCAAGCCCAGCGATCTGATTCCCGAATTGCAGGGCCGTTTTCCGATCCGTGTCGAGTTGACCGCGCTGACCAAGGCCGATTTCGTGCGCATCCTCACCGAGCCCAAGGCGGCGTTGATCAAGCAGTACGAAGCCTTGCTGCAGACCGAAGGCGTGAGTCTGACCTTCGGCGCGGATGCGGTGGAGCGCCTGGCCGAGATCGCCGCGCAGGTCAACGAGCGGCAGGAAAACATCGGCGCGCGCCGCCTGCACACGGTGCTGGAGCGTCTGCTCGATGTGCTGAGCTATGAGGCGCCGGATCGCGACGGGCAGAGTGTCACTGTCGATGCTGCCTATGTCGATGCACAGCTCGGCGAGCTGGTGCAGGACCCGGACCTGAGTCGCTACATCCTCTGATCGCAGCACACCTGCATGCCGGTGCCAACGGTCATCAGGTCTGTGTGGAGGCAACCAGAATCGGCGTGTACGCGTTGGACATGCCGATTTCGATTTTGACCGCGCTCGCCTGGCGGTGAGGACGGCGGTGTGGTTGGCCGCATCCTCCCGGATGCAGTCAAACGCTGAGTCGGTCGAGTGCGCGGTGCCCTCACCGCTCGCGGGACACGCCGTGAATCCGTCCGTGGAGGCTCCTTGGCGGCATCCATGCCGCCAAGGGTCCCGCAATCGGCGAGGGCACCGCACCAGGGAGTTGGTCGGTTGTCACGCGAAGAGCCGCTTGTCGCTCGACTTGCGCCGGACATTGCGCCGGCGCATCAGTATCGAACAGTGCGCATCGCGCACTGCTCTTAAGTAAGCACACCGACCATCTCGACTTGGTCCGTGCCTGCCCACCGTCGCGGGACCTTACGCAGCATGGATGCTGCGTAAGAGCCTACAAGGACGTACTTGCGGCGTGTCCCGCGATGGTGGGCGGGCAGGGGCCCTGCGACCAAGCGACAGATCAGCCGCCCTGCAGCCGAGCCGCAGATCAGCCGCCTGTAGCGATAACCCCAAATCATCGGCTCTGCAACACAACTGCCTGAAGTCGTCTGTCAGCAGCTCCTAGCGAACAGCATCACGCCACGCGGCTGGCCTTCTCGTTGCAGTCTTTCCTTCCCTCACGTGCCGGGGAAGCCGCCCGAAGAGTGGGTGGAGGCAGCACCTCGGCAGTCATCTGCACCGCACATCCAACCCGCCCACCCTGCAACAAACCGCTCAGTCCTCGCCGATATCCTCGTTCCACACGTCGGGGTTGGCCGAGATATAGCCGCCCAGCAGGTCGATGCATTCCTGGCTCTGCAGGTCGACGACAGTGACGCCGTGCTCGCGCAGCCAGGACACGCCGCCCTGGAAGGTGACCGACTCGCCGACCACCACGGTGCCAATATTGAACTGGCGTACCAAGCCGCTGCAGTACCAGCACGGCGCCAGCGTGGTGACCATGATGGTGTCCTTGTAGCGGCGTTGCCGGCCGGCCTTGCGGAAGGCATCGGTTTCGCCATGCACGGAGGGATCGTTCTCCTGCACGCGGCGGTTGTGGCCGCAACCGAGCAGACGTCCGTCGTTGTGGTACAGCGCCGCGCCGATCGGGATGCCGCCTTCGGCCAGGCCCTGGCGGGCTTCGGCAATGGCGGTGTCGAGCAGCGCGCGGTAGTCGGGGGTGGTGATCATGCAGGCTCCTGGGTGGCGGCGTCGGCGCGACGCAGCATGTCGATGTGGGGAATGCCGTCTTCCAGATACGGTGCGGACGAGGGCGTGAAACCGTGTGCGGCGTAGAACGCCTGCAGGTGCGCTTGCGCGCCAAGTTGCACGGCGCTGGCGGGCCAAAGCCGGTGCACCAGCCGCAGGCCTTCCTGCAGCAATACGTGTGCAAAACCTTGGCCGCGCTGCGCGGCGGCAATCACCACCCGGCCGATGCTTGGCTCGGGGTAACTCACACCGGGCGGCAGTACGCGCAGATAGGCGACCAGCGCATCGTCGGTGCTGCCGAGCAGATGCAGCACACCCGGCAGGCTGTCCTTGCCATCGAGCTCCGAATACGCGCATTGCTGCTCCACCACGAATACATCCGAGCGCAGCCGCAGCAGCGCGTACAGCTGCGTGGTGCTCAGTTGGTCGAAGCGCAGGCACTGCCAATGCAGCGAAGGTGGGGGTGGGGACGACATCACCGCATGATAGCGGCTGCGTCGCGTCAGTCGACCGCGCTGTCGGTGTCGATCGCCACCACCACCGACATGCCCGGGCGCAGTCGCGGAGCCAGCGCCTGGCCGGGATCGACGCTGATGCGCAGCGGAATGCGCTGGGCGATCTTGACGAAGTTGCCGGTGGCGTTGTCGGCCGGCAATACGCTGAATTCCGAGCCGGCGGCCGGGGAAATTTCCTGCACACGTCCGTGCAGGCGCGCGTTGTCCAGCGCATCCACGGTGAAGCTGGCGCGCTGCCCGATGCGGATCTTGGCCAGCTGGGTTTCCTTGAAATTGGCCACAATCCACAGCGTGTCCGGCACCAGCGACATCAGCTGCGTGCCATTGGTGACGTAGGCGCCCTGGCGCACGCCCAGCTGGCCGAGCTGGCCATCGCGCGGGGCCAAGATGCGCGTGTTGTCCAGATTGATCTGCGCCAGTTGTACGGCCGCCTGCGCGTTGGCCACCGCCGCTTCCAGGGCGGCGCGGTTGACGGTGACGCTGCGTGCATTCTCTTCGGCGGCCTGCACGGCGGCGCGCGCCTGTGCCACGCCGGCATCGGCCTGCGCACGTGCGGCGAAGGCGGTGTCGCGATCCTGTTCGGATACCAGTTTCTGGTCGGCCAGCTGCTGCGTGCGCGCATACGCCGAGCGGCTGCGGTCGCGCTGAGCCTGATTGCTGCTCAGTGTGGCGCGTTGTTCGGCGATGGTGGCATCGGCGCTATGCCGCTGCTGGTCCCAGTTGGACAGGTTGGCCTGCGCGGTCTGCAGCTGCGCCCTGGCCTGTTCGAGCTGCTGGGCATAGATGCGTTCGTCGATCCTGGCCAGCAGCTGGCCCTGCTTGACGTGGGCGAAGTCCTGCACCGGCACCTCGGTGACATAGCCGCTGACCTGCGGCGCGATCACGGTGATCTGGCCATGCACCATCGCGTTTTCGGTGCGCTCGACGGCGCTGACGAACGGCGGCAACCGCCATGCATACAGCACCAGTGCGACGCCGAGCAGGGCCAGCCCGCCGAAGCCGATCACGCCACCGATGCGGCGCCGCCTGCGACGTTGCAGATCGGCAGGAGAGGTTGAAGCTGCAGGTGTATTCATGGGCGCGCGGTGGAAGCAGGAGAGGGGGACGAAGCGGGTGGGCGCAGATAACGCCGCCACACCAGTACCGACAGGATCCACAGCCCGGTGGCGATGGCGATGCAGCCGATCAACAGGAACACGTCGTTATAGGCGAGCACATTGGCTTCGCGCGTGGCCACGCTGCCCAGAGCGCGCACGCCCTGGGCCTGGCGCAGGGCCGGGTCGCCGATGCTGCGGCCGTACAGCGCGGCATAGGCCTGCACGCGCGCGGCCACTTGCGGGTCGGTCAATGCCAGATGTTCGACCAACTGGCTGGAATGGTACTTCTCGCGCACGACCTGCACGCTGCCGAGCAACGCGCTGCCGAGCAGGCCGCCCATGTTCTGTGCCATGCCGAACAGCACGATGAAGCTGATCAGATTGCCCGGCTGCGCGATCACCCGGCCCAGCCCGGCCACCATCGCCGGGCCGATGAAGAAGGTGCTGCCAAACGCGAGCAGGAACTGGCTGACGTACATCTGCTCCGGGCGGGTGAGGCTGGTGGCGTCGGCATCCATGAAACAGCCGATGCAGATCGCCGCCACCGCAATGATCAGATGCTCGGCCACCCGCGCCGGATTGATCAGCCACGCGCTGGCGGTCACGCCGACCACCGCGCCCAGCAACATCAGCGCGAACAGGGTCTGCAGCTGCGTGTTGGCCAGCCCCAGGGTCTGGAAGAAGCCGATCGCGCCGGTGCTCTGCTCGGACAGCACCAGCCGGATCAGCAGGATCGCCAGGCCCAGCCGCAGCATGTCGCCGCTGGCCAGCCAGCGCGTGTTGATCATCGGGTTGCGGCGGTTGTGCTCGATCCACGCCGCCGTGCACAGCAGCACGATGGAGGCCGCCAGCACCACGCCCAGCCACGGCGTGCTGGTCCACCACAGCAGCCGCCCCAGCGACAGCACCGCCGCCAGCCCGGCCGAACCGGCCGCAAACAGGCTGAAGGTGAGGAAATCCAGCGGCTCGAACACGCGATAGCGGTCGCTGGGCGGCAGCTTGAGCGCCAGCACGCAGGCCAGCGCGAACACCGCCAGGCCCAGTTCGAACAGGTACAGACCCTGCCACTGCGCAAATTCCAGCAGGTCGGTGGAGAACACCCGCGCCAATGGCAGTGCCAGCTGGGTCACCCCCAGCCCGGTCACCACCGCCTTGAGCCGGTACCTGGCCGGAAACGCCTGGATCACGTAATACAGCCCCAGCGAGCTGAGCGCGGCGCCCACCAATCCATGCGCGGCACGCACGGTGATCGCCGAGCTCAGGCTGTGCACGAACAGATGCGCGAAGGCGATGACCGCATACAGGGCCAGGAAGATCTCGGTGAAGCGCCGCAGCCCGAACTGCTGGCGGAACTTCACCAGCAGCAGGTTGGCCGACATGTTGGTCATCACATAGGCGGCCGGCAGCCAGGCCATTTCGGTGGCGTAGGCGCCCAGCGTGCCCTGCAGATAGGTCAGGTTGGCGGTGACCAGCGCGTTGCTCAGCCCGCCGGTCAGCGCCACCACCACGCCCACCAGCCCGTACTGGATGCGGCGCCGGGTGGAGTGCAGGGGGGTGGAGGCCGACCCGGGCAGGGTGGGCTTCTCGTGGGGCTGCCAGTCGCGCTGGACGTACTTGTCGTGCACGCAAGGCTCGCAGGGCCGGTCGCAGGGAAGGCGGCGATTGTGGTCCGGTTGCGGTCATGGCGGCGTCAGCAGTGCGATAATCCGCCCATGAGCGAATCTCCCTATACCTCCGGTACCACCCATTTCGGCTTCCGCGACGTCGCTGCCAAGGACAAGCAGAAACTGGTCGGCGAAGTGTTCACCTCGGTCGCGCGCAACTACGACCTGATGAACGATCTGATGAGTCTGGGCGTGCACCGCGCATGGAAACGCTACTTCGTGGCGACCGCGCAGGTGAAGCCGGGCGACCGCGTGCTGGACCTGGCCGGCGGCACCGGCGACATCGCCGTGCTGCTCAAGGAGCGCGTCGGCAACGAAGGCGCGGTGGTGTTGGGCGACATCAACGCCGGCATGCTGTCGGTGGGCCGCGACCGGCTGACCAACCGCGGCCTGGTGGCCGGCTTCGATTACGTGCAATGCAATGCCGAGGCGCTGCCGTTCCCGGATCAGAGTTTCGATCTGGTGACCATTTCCTTCGGCCTGCGCAATGTCACCGACAAGGATGCCGCGCTGCGCGAGATGTATCGCGTGTTGAAGGTGGGCGGGCAGGCGCGCGTGCTGGAATTTTCCGAAGTCACCGCCGACTGGTTCAAGCCGATCTACGACTTCCACTCGTTCAAGATCCTGCCCAGGCTGGGCCAGCTGTTCGCACGCGATGCCGACAGCTATCAGTATCTGGCAGAAAGCATCCGCAAGCATCCGCCGCAGGAATCGCTCAAGGGCATGATGGGCGAGGCCGGATTCGCGCGTTGCCACTACAAGAACCTGACCGGCGGCATCGTGGCGATCCACTCCGGCTATAAGATCTGACCCGGATCCGACGCAGCGTGATCTGAGCGTCCCCTCCGGCGCGCAGCATGCGCCGGACATCGCGCGTCGGCATTGCACGAGCACGCCATGCTCGTGTCCGCTTGCCGCACGATTGCACTGTGCGCAGGTGCGTTTGCCGACAAACTTTTGAGACTCCCGTCGCGTTGGCTCCACTGACGGTCGGCGACACTAGGCGCTCTTTTGCCGGAGACGTGGATGCGCTTGTACGCAGGGTTGTCGCGCGTGTTTCCCCGCTCCTTCAGCGCCAAGCTGCTGGCGGTGACCTTTGTCGGCATCCACCTCCCGTTGCTGTTGTTGATCGCCTGGCTGGCCGCGCAAAGCGAGTTGAGCGGGCGCCCGCTGTGGTCGGTGGTGATCGTGGCGCTGCTGGCCACGCTGGCTGGCACCGCGGCGACCCTGTCGGCCCTGTATCGCCTGCTCGCACCGCTGCGCATTGCCGCCGACGCGCTGGATGCGTATTACGCCGATCAACGTCTGCCCAGCCTGCCCGAACATGGCGACGACGAGCTGGGGCGGTTGCTGCGTGGCATCAATCGCAGCCTGCGCGGCATCGATGCCGGCATGCGCGATCTGAAGAAGCACGCCTTGTTCGACCCGCTGACCGAGGCCTTGAATCGGCGCGGCTGCGAACAGGCGATGCGAGATTCTGTCACCGCCGCGCAGCGCGAAGGCTGGCCGTTCGTGCTGTTCGTGCTGGACATGGACAACCTCAAGCCGATCAACGACCGCTTCGGCCATCTGGCCGGCGATCGCGTGCTGGTAAGGCTGGTGGAATCTGCCTACGGCTGGCTGGGCGCGCAGGACTGGATCGGGCGCTGGGGCGGCGACGAGTTCCTGATCGGCGTGCATGCCAGCGAGGACGACGCCACGCTCAAGCTCAATCAATGGCTGTCGATGCTCGAACGCGAGGATGCCGACGAGGCGCCGCTGCATGTGAGCGCCGGCAGCGCGGTGTGCGAGCGTGGCCTGGATGCCACCGAGCTGTATCGCCGCGCCGATGCGGCGATGTATCGCGCCAAGTTCTCCGGTGGCCGGCGTCTGGTACGCGACGGGCATGACAGCCCGCGCAGCCATCCGGTGGTCTAGGCGATCCGGCAATCGCCTGGCGGCCGGGCCGCAGGCGGGTGCACGCTAGGCACGGGTAGCCTGAGTTACGCCATTAACGCGGTTGCTGCGTAAGGTTCGCGCCGACGCGGCCAGCGACATGCACGGTGTCTCCAGCCGGCGCGGGTTGAGCGGCCGGCACGTGCTCGCCATCGGCCGCACGGGCAGGCAACGGCCCGGGGCGTTAAAATGCCCAATTCCCTAGCTGCGGTGCCGTCGATGCGCTTCCCGTTCCTGTCGCTGTCCCTGGCCGTGTCCATTGCGCTGGCCGGCTGTTCCAACGAGTCCACGCCGCCGGCCGCCAGCACCGCCGCGCCGGCCACCACTGCCAAGGCCCCCGTGAAAGCAGACGCCCGCAACCACGACGAAAGCTCCTACGCCCAGCCGCAGCTGGTGGTGATCAAGGATCTGGCGCTGGACCTGAAGCTGGATTTCGACGCCAAGCAGATCGGCGGCACCGCCACCTACACGCTGGAATGGAAGGACAAGGCCGCCAAGCAGCTGGTGCTGGACACGCGCGAGCTGAGCATTGCGCAGGTGCAGGCCGACGACGGCAAGGGCACGCTGGCGCCGCTGCAGTTCTCGCTGGCGCCGGCCGACAAGACCTTCGGCAGCAAGCTCACCATCGAGGCGCCGAATCAGCCGGCCAAGGTCGTGATCACCTATCACACCGCGCCGACCGCCTCCGGCCTGCAGTGGCTGGAGCCGTCGATGACCGAGGGCAAGCAGTTGCCTTTCATGTTCAGCCAGTCGCAGGCGATCCATGCGCGCAGCTGGGTGCCGTTGCAGGACACCCCGAGCGTACGCTTCACCTATAGCGCGCACGTGACCTCGCGCCCGGACGTGATGGTGCTGATGAGCGCCGACAACGACCCCAAGGCCGCGCGCGACGGCGATTACAGCTTCAAGATGCCCGAGCCGATTCCCTCCTATCTGCTGGCGATCGCCGCCGGCGATGTGGTGTTCAAGCCGATTTCCGCGCGCTCGGGCGTGTGGGCCGAGCCGGCCATGGCCGACAAGGCCGCCAAGGAATTCGAAGACACCGAAAAGATGATCGGTGCGGCCGAAAAACTCTATGGCCCGTATCGCTGGGGCCGTTACGACATGCTGGTGCTGCCGCCGTCGTTCCCGTTCGGCGGCATGGAGAATCCGCGCCTGACCTTCGCCACGCCCACCGTGATCGTCGGCGACAAGTCGCTGGTCTCGCTGGTCGCGCACGAACTGGCGCATAGCTGGTCCGGCAACCTGGTGACCAATGCCAGCTGGAAGGACATCTGGCTCAACGAAGGCTTCACCACCTACGTGCAGGCCCGCATCACCGAGGCGCTGTACGGCGTGGAGATGGCCGAGATGGAGCGCGAGATCGACCAGGGCGACCTGCTGGCCGAAGTGAAGGACATGGCGCCGGCCGACCAGGCGCTGGCGCTGCCGCCGCTGGCCGAGCGCGACCCCGACGAAGCCCTGAGCCAGGTGGCCTACGTCAAGGGCGCGTGGTTCCTGCAGTTCCTGGAGCAGCGCTTCGGCCGCGAGGTGTTCGACCCGTTCCTGCGCGGCTGGTTCGACGATCATGCGTTCCAGAGCGCCACCACCGACCAGTTCGTCGATTACCTCAACAAGAACCTGCTGGACAAGCATCCCAACACGGTCAGCACGGCCGAGGTGGATGCGTGGTTGAAGCAGCCGGGCATCCCGGCCTTCGCCGCCAAGGCACGCTCGCGCAGCTTCTCGATCGTGGACACCGCACGCATCGCCTGGAGCGGCAGCGGCACGCTGCCGAGCAAGCAGGTCACCGGCGAATGGGGCACGCAGGAATGGGTGCACTTCCTCAGCGGCATGGGCGCCACGCTCAAGCCCGAGCAGCTCAAGCAGCTGGATGAGACCTACCACTTCACCGGCACCCCGAACGGCGAAATCGCCATGCGCTGGTATCCGCTGGCGATCCGCAGCGGCTACACCGATGCGCGCCCCGCTGCAGGCGAGTTCATCGAACGCGTCGGCCGCCGCAAGCTGGTGCTGCCGATCTACGCCGAATTGTTGAAGACGCCGGACGGCATCGCCTTCGCCGAGCAGGCCTTCGAAAAGGCCAAGCCCAGCTACCACCCGATCACCACCGCATCGGTGGCCGAGATGATCGCCAAGGCCAAGGCTGCACCGCCGGCGCAGCCGCAGCCGTAATGGCAGGGCAGGGCGTTGTAGACGCCCTCCCGCCGCTTTCATTGCTGCATCGTGCAGGTGGCACCGTGCCTGCAATCGCGCCGTTTCTATGGCACCGCGCCCTGCAATCGCCGTTGTAGGAGCGCACCCGGGCGCGACGTGGCGTTACCGGGAATGCTCCATCGCGCCCGGGTGCGCTCCTACGCTGTGCGGTCGTCTGATCGTGGCTGTCGCGGGCAGGCTGGTATCGTTGCCGCTGCCTTTTATGCCTTCCGGAGTCGACAATGAAGTATCTGCTGAGCGCGGCCCTGTGCGTGGCTGCAGTGAGTGGCTGTACCGACCGCGAGGCGCAGCGCCAGGCGCAGGCAAGCGCGCAGGCGCAAGCCAAGCAACAACAGGCCGACGCACTCGCCAAGCAATACGACGCGGCGGTGAAGGCCGGTAACTGGGACATGGCACGCGCGCATGGCGCCGCACTGCTGGAAGGCTACGCCGGTACCGCGGCGGCCACACGCATCGAACCCGGCTATGCCGACATCAAGGCCAAGGGCGACCAGGCGCGCGAACTGCGCCGCATGCAGGCGTTGTGGCAGTACTCGCAAGTGCCGGCCAAGGGCGGCACGCAGCGCTCGGCGATGATCGATGCCACCAGCCGCGTGGATGTCGACGGCAGCGGCCCCAAACCGGTGAGCCTGGTGTTCCGCGATCACCCGCAGTGGAAGCGCCACAGCTATCTCGTGCTCAAGGCTGGCGACTTCAACTGCTATGGCGGCTGCAAGGTGCAGGTCTCGGCCGATGGCGGGGCACCACGCCCGATGGCCGCGCACCGCCCCGACACCGATGAAGCGATCGCGATGTTCATCGACGACGACAAGGCGCTGTGGAAGCTGGTGCGCAATGCCAAGCGCATCAGCATCGCATTCCCGGTGAAAGCCGGCGGCACGCGCACGGCAGAGTTCGAAGTGGGCGGCCTGGATACCACCCAGATGCCGGGCTGGAAGTAGGCGCACCACCACTGCAGGTCACCAGCTGCGCAGCCGGTGCACGGCATCGGCATGGGGGGCTGGCGCATTCGGGTGAGTGCGCGCGGTGTGTTCCCCTCACGGCTTGCGGTGCTGCGTCAACCATCTCTGGAGTCTTCCCACGTATGGACGCCATGACTATCACTCCGATCTCTCCCGCGTTGTCCAGCTACTCC
Organism: Xanthomonas sp. CFBP 8151; assembly: GCF_011761885.1. NCBI lineage: Bacteria > Pseudomonadati > Pseudomonadota > Gammaproteobacteria > Lysobacterales > Lysobacteraceae > Xanthomonas > Xanthomonas sp. CFBP 8151. Next base: position 601,900 of record NZ_JAASQZ010000002.1, on the reverse strand, counting down.
CATTGGGTGTTCGACATGGACGGTACGCTGACCGAAGCCGTGCACGATTTCGCGTTGATCCGACGCGCGTTGGACATCCCGCCCGAGGCGGACATCCTGCACCACCTGGCATCGCTGCCGGCCGAGCAGGCCGCCGCCAAACACGACTGGTTGCTTGAGCACGAGCGTGAACTCGCACAGGCCGCACAGGCCGCACCCGGTGCAGTGGCCTTGGTGCATGCATTGCAGGCGGCCGGATGCCGGCTCGGCGTGCTGACCCGCAATGCGCGCGCATTGGCGCAGGTGACACTGCAGGCGATCGGCCTCGGCGATGCATTCGCCTGGGACGACATCGTCGGCCGCGATGAAGCCGCCCCCAAACCCGCACCCGACGGCCTGCAGTATTTCGCACGACGTTGGGCGGTGGACGTCGCAGCATTGGTCATGGTCGGCGATCACCACAACGACCTTGCCTGCGGTCGTGCAGCCGGGGCCTGCACCGTGCTGGTCAACACACCCGGCGATCCGTGGCCGGGCCTAGCCGACTGGCGGTTGCAGGATTGCACGCAGTTGCTGGCGCAGTGGAACCGCTAGGGTGAGGTTCGGCGGGTAGGCCAGGCGTGCGGAAGGGTGGCCTGCGATGCGTGGCTGGCCGCATGTCGTTGGATGACGTCGACGATCAGGACACCGTTATCGCCTTGGAAGTGACATGCGCTCGAAGGGGCGTGGACGCTGCTGAATCTTGCAACGTGTCATCAGCAAGCCAGACATCGCACACCTGGCCTATGCCGTACCCTCATCCGCCCTTCGGGCACCTTCTCCCGATGGGAGACGCCAAGGCCGCGGCGGCACCTCGTTCGATTATGTCGTGCGGTCTTTGGATGTGCGGCATTGATTTGCGCGGGCCAGAGACAACCATGTCGCCTCGCGCGAGCTGAGTTCACAGCACTAACCGGCAGGCAGTCCCACACCCGCTGCACCATCCATGTCACAGCACGCCCGGCGCAAACTGTGTCAGAACCGGGACAGTGCACCTGGCGCAAGCGACTGCCACCACGGCAAACCCCCGCTGCCCCGACATGGTGCATCGCACCAGCACGCTGGCATGGCGTTTGCTCTTTCCCTCTCGACGTTTCCGACGTCCGCGGTGCAACTGGCGGGTGCAACGCCTGCGCCGCGGGATGCTTCAAACGACTGGTTGTTCAATCCAGAGGGGTAGACGCATATGCACCAATCTTCCTGTCGCAGCCTGCGCAGCAGTGTGCTGCTCATGCTTGCGCTGAGCGCCGCGCTGGCCGGGTGTAAAAGAGACGCCGCCACCGAGACCGCTGCGCCGGCACCGGCCGCCGCTCCCGCCGCTGCGCCGGCTGCCGCCGCCGTGGTCGACACCGATAGCGAGTTCACCACCAATGCCAGCAACCCGGACAACTGGGGCGGCATCGGGCGCGACTTCGCGCTCACCCGGCACAGCCCGCTGGCCGAGATCAATCGCGACAACGTCAAGAATCTGAAGATGTCGTGGGAAATGAAGACCGATGCCACGCGCGGCCACGAGGGCCAGCCGCTGGTGATCGGCAGCGTCATGTACATGGTCAGCGCGTATCCGAACAACGTGTTCGCCATCGACCTGGCGGCGCAGGACGACGGCGGCAAGGTGTTGTGGAAGTACACCCCGCAGCAGGACGAACGCTCGGTGGCGGTGGCGTGCTGCGATACGGTCAACCGCGGCGCCTCGTATGCCGACGGCAAGCTGGTGTTCGGCAGCCTGAGCGGCGATGTGATCGCACTCGATGCCAAGACCGGCAAGGAAGTGTGGAAGCAGAAACTCGCGCACCCGGACAAGGGCGAAACCATCACCATGGCGCCGATCATCGCCGACCGCAAGGTGGTAGCCGGCATCAGCGGCAACGAGTTCGGCGTGCTTGGTCGTGTCGCTGCCTACAACCTTGCCGATGGCAAGCAGTCCTGGTCCTGCGATGCGGCCGGTACTGACAAATCGATCTGCCTGGGTGCGGATTTCAACAAGGCCAATCCGCAGCATGGGCAGCTCGGCGATCTGGGCGTCAAGACCTTTCCCAACGACGAATGGAAGCGTGGCGGCGGTGCGGCATGGGGCTGGTACAGCTACGACCCGAAGTTGAAGCTGCTGTATTACGGCACCGGCAATCCCGGCCTGTGGAGCCCGTCGTATCGGTGCGGCAAGACCTCGCATGAGGAATGCAACAACGGCGAGCATGACAACAAGTGGTCGATGACCTTGTTCGCGCGCAAGATCGATACCGGCGAGGCGGTGTGGGGTTATCAGAAAACCCCATTCGACCAATGGGATTACGACGGCATCAACGAGCCGATCCTGGTCGATCTGAGCATCGACGGCAAGCAGGTTCCATCGGTGGTGCAGTTCGATCGCAACGGCTTTGCCTACGTGCTCGATCGTCGCGACGGCACCTTGCTGCGCGCGCACAAGTTCGTGCCGGCCAACTGGGCCGAACGCATCGATATGAAGACCGGCCGCCCGGTCAAGGTGGCCGCGCATTCGCCGCTTGAACGCGGCAAGAAGGTGCAGGCCTTCCCCTCGGCGATGGGCGGCAAGGACCAGCAGCCGTGCTCGGTGGATCCGGCCAATGCGGCGGTGTTCTTCTGCGGCACCAACAACTGGCATATGGAGCTGGAACCGCAGGAACGCGGCAACACCATGATGGGCCTGCCGTACGTGTTCGCCAACGTGATGATGAAGCCGAACGAGCCGGGTGCGTTGGGCATCGTCAAGGCCTTCGACGTGGTGGAAGGCAAGTCCAAGTGGGAGATCAAGGAGAAGTTTCCGGTGTGGAGCGGCACCCTGGTCACCGACGGCGGGCTGGTGTTCTACGGCACGCTGGATGGCTGGTTCCGTGCGGTGGACAAGGACACCGGCAAGAAGCTGTGGGAGATGAAACTGCCCTCCGGCATCATCGGCAACCCGATCGCCTACAAGGCCAATGGGCACCAGTACGTGGCGGTGTTCTCGGGCATCGGTGGCTGGATCGGTCTGCCGGTGGCCGCAGGTCTGGATCCGTCCGATCCGTATGGCGCCCTGGGGGCCGCAGGGCTGGCGTTCGGCGCCGGCTTCGACAAGATTCCGCTCGGCGGCATGGTGCATAGCTTCCGTATCGATGGTGCCGGCAAGACCGTGACCGCCAGTGCCGCCGCCACGGCGGCCGCAGGCGGCACCGCCAATGCCGCAGCGAAGACTGCACGATGAGTTCCACGCAAGGCGTTGGACGCGCACACCGGCAGTTCGCTGCCGGTGCGCGTGGCATGTACCGGCAGCTGTGTCGGCTGCTGGCGCTTTGCAGCCTCGGACTCGTCGCCGCAGGCTGCACCCGTGGGCCGTCCTCACCGACGGCTCGCGCTTCTCATTCCGATGCGGCACCGAGGGCGGCGGCCGCATCCACTGCGGTGCCGGCCGCGGCAAATGCCCCACCGCCGGCGCCCGATCCGCACGTCCTGCGGGTCTGCGCCGACCCGGGCAACATGCCGTTGTCCAACAAGGCCGGCGACGGTTTTCAGAACAAGATCGCGCAGGTCGTGGCCGACGCCATGGGCCGGCGCCTGGAATACGAGTGGCGCACCTATTACCAGCGCGGGTTGGCACGCAGCACCATCACTGCAGGCCGCTGCGATGTGCTGATGGACCTCAACAGCGATTTCGAGCAGGGCCTGACCACGCGCCCGCTGTATCGCTCGGCTTACGTGCTGGTGACGCGCAAAGGGGTGGATCTGGTGCCGACGTCGCTGGACGACCCGGCGCTGAAAAAACTGCGGCTGGGCGTGTTCCAGAGCTCGCCCGCACGCCAGGCCCTGTACGAGCACGGCATCAGCGGCGAGGTGCAGTACCTGTTCTACGACTCGGCCACGGCGCCGGGGGAACATCCCGGCAAGCTGGTCGAACGGGTCGCCGCCAATGAACTGGATGCGGCCGAATCCTGGGGCCCGGTGGCCGGTTACTACGCGCAACGCAGCGGCCTGGGCGTGGTGCCGCTCAATACCATCGACGATGCGGTGCTGGAGTATTCGATGGCGTGGGCGGTGTCGCGCAAGAACGCACAGCTGCGCGATGCCTTGAACACCGCGATGCAACAGAGCGCGGCAAGGATCGCCGAGATCCTGCGCAGCTATCACGTGCCGCTGGTGCGCTGTGGCGATTGCGTGGTGGCCGGCGATCTGGCCGCGCACGGGCCGTATGCGACGCCGACGCCGGTGTCCACGGCGCCAAGCCCGGCTGCGTCCTCGCAGGAGCTGGCGCAGTTGCAACTGCGCATCGCCGACGGTGCCGACACGAACCAGGAACTGGCGCATGCGCTGGACGCCGGCGATGGCGTGCGCGTGGCGTGGTTGTTGCGGCATGGCGCCGATGCCAATCGTCCCAACCTGCTCGGCGAGCCGCCGTTGCATCAGGCGATCCGCAACCAGGAGCCGGATCTGGTCGGTTTGCTTCTCGATGCCGGCGCACGCCTGGATGCGCGCGATGCCGGCGGCTGGACCGCGTTGATGAAGGCGGCCTGGGCCAACGATGCCGACAGCGTGGCCAGGTTGCTCGGCAGGCGTGCGCCGGTGGACACCGTTTCCAGCGATGGCTGGAGCGCGCTGGACCTGGCGGTGTCCTACGCCGATGTCGGCGTGGTGCAGGCATTGCTCAAGGCCGGTGCGAATGTGCGGCGTGCCAATCCCAGCGGCTTCACGCCGGCGATGTTCGCGGTGGCGCGCGATGACCCGGCAATTCTCGATGCGGTTCTGGCAGGCGGCGCCGAGGTTGGCCACGCCAACCAGGCTGGCGTCACCGCATTGATGCTGGCCGCAGAGTCCGGGCGCGATGCGGTGGCCAAGCGCTTGCTGGCGGCCGGCGCGGATCCTGCCGCACGCAATCGCGACGGCAAGACGGCCGCCGCGTTGGCACAGGCGCGCGGCGATACCGCGCTGGCCGCGCTGCTCACCGAGGCGAAGCAGCCGGCCCGGCAATGACTGTGTCACCCGCCGCGTGCGCGGAGTGCGCGGTGCTCCCTCCGATCAGAAAGGTTCATTCATGCGCAAGTCCACAGTGGGTTGTTTCGATCGTTGCATGCGCGCACCGCTGTGCGCGGTGCTGCTCAGTGTCGTGCTGGCCGCCTGCGGCAAGGACGCACCGCCGCCCGCGCCCGAGGCGGCCGCTCCGCCGGCTGCCAGTCCGCCTGCGCCGGCCACCGGCACCACCGCGCCTGCGCCAGCAGCGGCGGCCGTCGGGGCGCCCGGCCCGGCCGCCGGGCCTGCGCCGGATCCGGCCACGCCGCCCGCAGCGCCTGCCACCGTGGTGCCGATCCCGAAGGGGCCGGAGGTCAAGGTCACTCCCGAACTGATCGCCGAGGGCAAGAAGATCTATTTCTCGGCCGGCTGCAATGCCTGCCATGGCGGCACCGGTGGTGGCGGCATGTGCCCGCCGTTGATCAACGACATCTGGGTGTATGGCAGCGACGACGACACCTTGCGTACGCTGATCAGCGAGGGCACCGCCGCGATGATCACCCACGGCAAGACCCGGATCGGGCATGAAAAGGTGGTCGGGCAGATGCCGCCGTTCGCACCGGTGCTCAAGCCGGGCGATACCGAAAAACTGCTCGCCTTCATCCATTCGATCAACAAGACCGCGGGCAAGGTGCAATGAGGCCAGCGCCAATCGGTTGGCAGTGCCTGCTTGCGGCCACCACGCTGGGCGCGCTGCTGGCCTTGGCCGGTTGCCGGCGCGATGCGGAACCGCCGGCGTCCAACGCTGCGCCGGCGACAGCGACGCCTGCAACGCCCGCCGCAGCACCGGTGCCCTCGACACCGCCGGTGTTTGCCTATGTGCCCAATCAACGCAGCGGCACGGTGTCGGTGATCGACACGCACACCGATACGGTGGTGCGTACGCTCAGTGCGCAGGGACAGTTGGGCAAGCGCTTGCAGCAGGTATTGCCCGGCCCACACGGGCATCTGTACCTGATCGATGCCGAGCATCACCGTCTGATCGAACTGGATACCGAAAAGGACGCGGTGCTGCGCAGCGTGGAGATCGGCGAGAACGCCGAAGGCATTGCGCAGTCGCCGGACGGCAAGCAGTTTGCGGTGTGCGTGGAAGGGCAGAACCAGGTGATGTTGATCGATGCGGCGCAGTTCAGCGTGCAGCAGGTGATCGCCACGCGCGGGCAGGCGCCGGAGCACTGTGCCTACACGCCGGACGGGCGCTGGCTGCTCACCAGCAACGAGGGCTCCAACGACATGGACATGATCGAGCTGGCCACCGGTCGCTCGCGTGGCGTGGTCGCCACCAGCGGCCATCCGCGCGGCATGGCGTTCGCGCCGGACGGGCACAGCGTCTACATCGCGCAGGAGACCGCCAACGTGGTGGACGTGATCGACCTGCAGACGCGCCAACGCCGCGCCAGCCTGCCGGCCGGCGTGCGTACGGCGGGCGTGGCGTTGTCGGCCGACGGCACGCGGCTGTATGCGTCCAACGGCGGTGCCGGCACGCTCAGCGTGATCGATACCCAGAGCGCACGCAGTCTTGCCGAGATCGCGGTGGGGCTGCGGCCGTGGAATCCGGCGCTGACCCCGGCCGGCGACAAGCTGTATGTCGCCAACGGGCGCTCGAACACGGTGAGCGTGATCGATACCGTCGCGTTGCGCGAGATCAAACAGATCCCCGTCGGCGAATTGCCGTGGGGCGTGGTCATCGCGCGCTGAGCGGCGGCCATGCCGCAGCGCGCCAGGGAGGCCGGATGAAGACACGCGCTGCGGTGGCATGGGGTCCGCACCAGCCGCTGACTATCGAAGAGGTGGATCTGCAGCCGCCGCGGCCCGGCGAGGTGCTGGTGCGCCTGGTCGCCACCGGGATCTGCCATGGCGATGCGCATGCGTTGACACACGGGCAGGCGGCCAGCTTTCCGGTGATCCTGGGGCAGGAGGGCGCCGGCATCGTCGAAGCGGTCGGCATCGGCGTCACCAGCGTGCAGCCCGGCGATCACGTCATTCCGCTGTACATGCCCGAATGCGGGGTGTGCAAGTTCTGCCGCTCCGGTCGCACCAACCTGTGCCAGGCGATCCGCAGCAGCCAGGAGCGCGGGCTGATGCCCGACGGCAGCAGCCGGTTCTCGTTGCACGGGCGGCCGATCCTGCACCACATGGGCACCAGCACGTTCTCCGAATACACCGTGGTGCCGGAGATCGCGGTTGCGCGGATCCATCCGGAGGCACCGCTGGACCGGGTCTGTCTGCTCGGTTGCACGGTCACCACCGGCATCGGTGCGGTACTCAACAGCACGCATGTGCGGCCCGGCGACTGCGTGGCGGTGTTCGGGCTGGGCGGCATCGGCTTGTCGGTGGTGCAGGGCGCGGTGCTGGCACAGGCCGGGCGCATCATCGCGGTGGATATCGACCCGGCCAAGTTCGCGCTTGCGCGTGCCTTGGGCGCCACCGATTGCCTGGATCCGCGCGACTACGGTGCGCCGATCCAGCAGGTGATCGTGGACCTCACCGACGGCGGCGCCGACCACAGCTTCGCATGCGTGGGCGATGTCGGCGCAATGCGCGCGGCGCTGGAGTGCTGCCACAAGGGCTGGGGCGAGAGCGTCATCCTCGGCGTGGCCGACGACGCCCAGGAAATCAGTACGCGCCCGTTTCAACTGGTGACCGGACGGGTGTGGCGCGGCAGCGCGTTCGGCGGAGTGAAAGGGCGCAGCGAGTTGCCCGGCTATGTCGCGCGCTATCTGCACGGCGACATCCAGCTGGCCCCGTTGATCACCCGCACCCTGGCGCTGGACGACATCAATCAGGCGCTGGCGGACTTGCGTGCGGCGCGCGGCATCAAATCGATCGTGCTCTATTGAGGAGACGCAGATGGCAGCAGGCACACGCAGCACGGCAAGGTTGCACCATCACGCACTGGCAGGCGCCTGCGCCAGCGCCTTGCTTGCGAGCAGCGCGCTGGCAATGGCGGCCGAGGCGCCGCAAGTGACCTGGCTGGACCGCATCGAGGTCACCGCCACGCCGATTCCCGGCACCACCATCGATGCGGCGCAACTGCCGTACATGGTGCAATCGGCCACCAACAGCGCGTTGTCGCGCGCGCGCAGCAACAACCTCGGCGATCTGCTGCAGCGGCGCTTCGTCGGCGTGGATGGCAACGATGTGCAGGGTAGCGCGTTCCAGAACGATCTCACCTTCCACGGGTTTCGCGCCTCCGCCTTGCCCGGCGCCTCGCAAGGCGTGTCGGTGTATCTGGATGGCGTGCGGTTCAACGAACCGTTCGCCGACATTGTCAGCTGGGACATGCTGCCCGAGTCGGCAATCAACGCAGTCACCCTGATGCCCGGCTCCAATCCGTTGTTCGGGCCGAACACGCTCGGTGGCGCGGTGGTGCTGTCCACCGCATCGGGCCTCACCTCACCGGGGTTGCAGGGCGAGCTGAGCATCGGCAGCGGTGCGCGCAAGCGACTGGATGCCAGTTACGGGCTCGCCAGCCAGGACGGCTGGCATGGCTTCGTCGCGGTCACCGGTTTCGACGAGAACGGCTGGCGCGATGCCTCCGAGGGCCGCCTGGGAACCGTGTTCGGCAAGGTCGGCAAGCAGGGCGAGCAGACCGACTGGAGCCTGTCGCTGCTGCACGGGCGCAGCCGCCTGATCGGCAATGGCCTGCTGCCGGATACGCGCTACACCGACGATGGCCCCGAGCCCGGCCTGTATCGCGCCGACCGCCGCGCGGTGTACACCTCGCCCGATCTCACCCGCAATCGCAATACGCTGTTCACCGCGCAACTGGACCATCGTTTCACTGCGGACACCGCATTGCATGCACTGGCCTACGCGCGCGTGGGCCGCCGCGACACCGTCAACGGCGATATCGGCGAGGACTACGAGGAATTCGTCGAAGAATGCGCCTCCGGTTACGCCGCCGGCGGCAGCGCGCTGGATGCCGATTGCGATGTCGCACGCGCCGATGCCGATGCCTTGCCCACCGGCGCGCTCAACACCACCCAGATGCGCCAGCAGGCGCAAGGCCTGGCAGTCAACCTGAGCAGCCAGTGGGGTGCGCATGCGCTCAGCACCGGCGTCACCTTCGATCGTGGCCATGTGCGGTATCGGCAATTCGCGCGCGATGGCTGGGTGCAGGAAGACCGCTCGGTCGCCGCCGATCCGGATGCCGGGCGCGCGTTCTTTTCCGGCGTGCGCGGCAGCACCAAGACGCTGGGCGTGTTCGTCGCCGACACCTGGGCGCTGGACGATGCCACCCATCTCAGCGCCGCAGTGCGCTGGAATCGCGTGGTGGTGGATAACATCCTTTCCACTGCCGACGACGGCGACCGCCCCCGCGAGCGCTTCGTCTACGCCAAGGCCAATCCGTCCCTGGGCCTGACCCATCGGCTCGATGCGGGGCTGACGCTGTACGGCTCGGTCGCGCAAAACAGCCGTGCACCGACCGCGATCGAACTGGGCTGCGCCGATCCCACCCAGCCGTGTCGGTTGCCGACCGGCCTGCAGGCCGACCCGCGCCTGGAGCAGATCGTCTCGCGCACGTACGAGCTCGGCGCGCGCTGGGCGCCGTCGGCCGACAGCAACGCCAGCCTGTCGGTGTACCGCGCCGACAATCGCGACGACATTTTGTTCCTGCGCGCACCGGACACGCAGCTGGGTTACTTCGACAATGTCGGCCGCACCCGCTACCAGGGCGCGGATCTGGCGCTGCGCCTGCGCAGCGGCGACTGGCAATGGTCGGCCGGCTACAGCTTTCTGGATGCGACCTACCGCAGCGATGGCGAGCTGCTGTCCGGCGAACGCGTGATCGCGTTGCGGCCAGGCCTGCGCATCGCCGCGTTGCCTCGCCACAACCTCAAGCTCGGCGTGGAATGGCAGCGCGATGCGCTGACCCTGGGCGCCGGGGTGCGTGCGGTGGCCGGGCGCGTGGCCAGCGGCAACGAGGATGGCCAGGTCGACAACGCCGAAGACGGCGAGCCCGCACCCGAGCGCATCGACATAGGCACCGCCGGCTACGCGCTGGTGGATCTGCAGGCGCGTTGGCAACTGGGCGCGCGGCTGTCGCTGTTCGCCCGCGTCGACAACGTCTTCAACCGCCGCTACGCAACCTACGCGGCCGTGGCCGAAGATGTGTTCCCCGATGGCGAACTCGCGCGCCCGCAGGAGGCCCCTGTGGAAACCGGCCCGGCAAGGTTCCTCGCGCCGGGCGTGCCGCGGCAGTATCTGATCGGGGTGCGTTGGGCGTTGTGAGTCTGGGGCGGTGATTCGGGATTGGGGATTAGGGATTCGTAGGTGCAGGCTCCAGTTGCTCGCAGCGCCATCTGCATGGTGCCGAGCTGCGCTGGTGGAGGGCGCGGTGCCCTCACCGCTCGCGGGACACGCCGTAAACCCGTCCCTGGGGGCTCGGTGGCGGCATCCATGCCGCCACACGGTCCCGCAAGCGGTGAGGCCACCGCACCTGAGAGTGAATCGGTGGTCGCGTGAAAAGCTGCTTGTTGCTGGGGTTGAATCGAGAAGTTGATCGGAAGCGATGCAATCCGAGCAACACACCGCATGCTCTGCTCGCAACCCCGCGTACCGACCATCTTCGATGGTCCTTGCCCGCCCACCGTCGCGGGACCTTACGCGGCATGGATGCCGCGTAAGAGCCTACAGGGACGTACTTGCGGCGTGTCCCGCGACGGTGGGCGGGCAAGGGCCCTGCAGCCAAGCTTGCAGCCAAGCCCCAAAGTATCCGCTCCACAATCGCGGCATCAACAAGTGGTGCATGCCACATCAAGCAACAGCGGCACCCGTCTGATGGTCAAGAAGTGCTCTCGATAAATCGCTCTAAATATCAGCGCCAAGAACCTGCATTGGCTCTGACGAATCCCCAATTCCGAATTCCAAATCCCCGCCCCTCAATCACCCGGTATCCAGGCCATGCTTGCGTAGCTTGCGATACAGCGTATTGCGGCTGATGCCCAGGGCATCGGCGGTGCGGCTGACATTCCAGCGGTGGCGCTCGAGCTGCTGCTGCAACACCAGACGTTCGGCCTGGTCGAGTGCGACGCGGCCGGGCATGTCGTCGGCGGCCACCGCGCGGCCATCGACCAGGCACGGTGCGCTGCCGGCATCGACGATTTCCTGCGGCAGGTTGGGCAGGCGGATCACCCCGTCGCTGCACAAGACTGCCGCCGTGCGCAGCACGTTGCGCAACTGGCGCAGGTTGCCCGGCCATGCGTAGCTCAGCAGTTTGTGCATCGCTTCTTCGCTGATGCGCACGCTGTGCTCGCTGTTTTCCTCGCGCAGCAGGGTGCCGATCAGCTCGGCCTTGTCGCTGCGCTCGCGCAGCGGTGGCAGGTGCAGCACCACGCCATTGAGCCGGTAATACAAATCCTCGCGAAACTCGCCGGCCGCCACCCGCTGCGCCAGATCGCGATGGCTGGCGCTGATCACGTGCAGCTCCAGAGGTACCGCGCGTTCGCTGCCCAGCGGAGTGACGCATTGTTCTTCCAGCACGCGCAGCAGGCGGCTCTGCAAGGGTAGCGGCATGTCGCCGATTTCATCCAGAAACAGCGTGCCGCCGCTGGCCTGCAGCAATTTGCCGTGGCGCCCCTCGCGCGCGGCATCGGTGAAGGCACCGCGTGCATACCCGAACAATTCGCTCTCGATCAATGCCTCGGGAATCGCCGCGCAGTTGATCGCCACGAAGGCGCTGCCGGACCACGGCGAGCCACGGTGCACCGCCTTGGCAAATTCCTCCTTGCCGGTGCCGGTATCGCCGCGCAGCAGAATCGACACGCGATGCGCGGCCAGTTTCAATGCATTGGCCAGGTTGTGGCGCATGCGCGAATCCGAGCCGACATGCTCACCGGGGTGCAGGTCGGTATCCGGCGCCAGCTGCGCCGGCCCGCCCACCGCCGGCAGTGCAGCGCGCGCGCGCGGCGGGCGTACCAGTGCATAGAAACGCCGCCCGTGGCAGGCGCAGCGGATCGACCACAAGGTGCCGGCATCGCTGCCTGCGCGGTGCTCGAGGGTGTCGAAGTCCAGTTGCATCACCTGGGCGATATTGCGGCCCACCAGCTGGCTGCGATCGATCTTGCCCAGTTGCTCCAGCACCGCCTCGTTGACTGCCAGCACGCGGCCGTCGGTGTCGATCGCGATCAGTGCCTCGTGCAGCAGGCCGGCAAACTCGGGCCGGCTATGGAAGCGCAGGATGAAGGCATGGCCGAACTGGTTGAGGAAATGCGAACGCGAGATCTGCGCCGCCGACATGCTCACCAGGGCCACGGTGTGACGCTGGATCTGCTTGCCGTCCTGCGCATTGGGGGTGGACGCATCCAGCACCGCCAGCAGGCCGCCATGCGGGTCCAGGATGGGCGCGCCGCTGCACGATAGCGGCAGATGGCGGGTCAGATAATGTTCGCCGCGGTGCACGCTCACTGCGGTGCGCTCGGCCGCGCAGGTGCCCAGGCCGTTGGTGCCCTGATGACACTCGGCCCAGCTGGCGCCGCAAAACAGGCCGGCCTGGCGGAACTCGCGCAGCAGGGTCGGGTCATGCACGCTGTGCAGCACGGTCGCTTCGGCATCGGCAAAGATCACGGCGTAGCCGCTGCCGGCGATCTGCTCGTAGAGGTTTTCCATCTCCACCTTGGCAATGCGCAGCACATCGCCCAGACTTTGCTGGCGCTCGCGCACGTGCAGCGCATCGTGCACCAGCGGCTCGGGAGCTGCCTCTGGCAACAACGCATAGTCGTCCAGGCAGCGCCGCCACGAGCGCGACAGTGGGGCGGCAAGCGGCGCGATGTCGCGCAGCCGACGGATCTGCCGGAGCGCATCCGGTTCGATCTCCGGCAGGGCGATGGACGTGGCGGCGACAACGCTTGGCTCGGACATGGGCCAGCGTTCCTCAGTGGGCGCGAAGCGTCAGTAGAGGCACAGATCGGGCTGATGCTCAAACTGCATTGCAGCAAAGTGCGGTGCGCACGAGTCCCTCTCCTGCGGGAGAGGGGTTTGGGGTGAGGGTACGGTGCGGAGCGTCGTGCTGTTCACACTGCACGAGGCTTCGCCCGTCCCCTCATCCGCCCCTGCGGGGCACCTTCTCCCGAGGAGAGAAGGGCAAGCGCTGATCAGCGGCGGTACGCGTCAGAGCGCATAGCCGAACTGCTGCTTGAACTGGTCGTTGAACTCGGCAAAGTCGAACCGCTGGTTCTGCGTGCCCGGGTGCTCCACCTTCAGCGCGCCCATCAGGTTGCCCATCCGCCCGATCGTCAGCCAGTCGTAACCGCCCTGGATGCCGTAGATCAGGCCGGCGCGGAAGGCGTCGCCGCAGCCGGTGGGGTCGACCACGCGGCGCTCGTGCGCCGGCGGGATGTCGTAGGTCTTTTCCGGCGTATGCACCAGCGCGCCCTTCGGGCCCTGCGTGGTGATGTAGGCCTGCACGCGCGAGACGATGTCCTTCTCGTTCCAGCCGGTGCGTTCCTGCAGCAGGTTGGACTCGTAATCGTTGACCACCACATAGTCCGCCTGCTCGATGAACTGGCGCAGTTCCGGGCCGTTGAACAACGGCATCGCCTGGCCGGGATCGAAGATGAAGGGGATGCCGGCGGCAGCGAACTCTTCCGCATTCTGGATCATGCCCTCGCGCCCGTCCGGGCCGACCAGGCCCAGGGTCACGCCCGGCACATCCTTCACGTGGTTTTCGTAGCTGCGCATCATCGCGCCCGGATGGAACGCGGTGATCTGGTTGTTGTCGTGGTCGGTGGTGATGAAGGCCTGCGGGGTGAACAGGTCATCGATGATCTTCACCCGCGACAGGTCGATCCCCAGCGTTTCGAAGTGTTCGCGATACGGGCCGAAATCCTGGCCCACGGTGCCCATCGGGATCGGCGCGCCGCCGAGCAGATGCAGATTGTAGGCGATGTTACCGGCGCAGCCGCCGAACTCGCGGCGCATGCGCGGGACCAGGAACGACACATTCAGGATGTGCACCTTGTCCGGCAGGATGTGGTTCTTGAACTGGTCCGGAAACACCATGATGGTGTCGTAGGCGAGGGAACCACAGATCAGTGCGGACATCGAGTCAGGCCTTTGCGTTGGGAAATACCCGCCAGTTGCCGGGCATGGCAGCGGGACGGCGCGAGCGCCGCGGCGCAAAGGGTAACGGCTGCGACCGATCAGGGCCACAACCGCATGCCATGCCCGGCGTGACCAGCACATGAAAACGACGCCGCAACGGCCGATTTTTCCTTGCCCGCATCGGGGGGGATTGCTAGGCTAGTGGACTTCGTTTTCTGCCCGCGTATCGACCAGTTGTTTCTGCATTGGCGACGGGGCAAGCGACTCTTTCAGGAACGGCTCCCTCGATGTTCAAGAAACTCCGCGGCATGTTCTCCAACGACCTGTCCATCGACCTGGGCACGGCCAATACGCTGATCTACGTACGCGGGCAGGGCATCGTACTGAACGAACCGTCGGTGGTGGCGGTGCGTCAGGACCGCGCAATCGGCGGTACCCGTTCGGTCGCGGCAGTGGGCGCAGAGGCCAAGCAGATGCTCGGCCGCACCCCGGGCCACATCACCACGATCCGCCCGATGAAGGATGGCGTCATCGCCGACTTCACCTACACCGAGGCAATGCTGAAGCACTTCATCAAGAAGGTGCACAAGTCGCGCTTCCTGCGCCCGAGCCCGCGCGTGCTGGTGTGCGTGCCGGCCGGTTCCACCCAGGTCGAGCGCCGCGCCATCAAGGAATCGGCGGAAGAAGCCGGTGCGCGCGATGTGTATCTGATCGAAGAGCCCATGGCCGCCGCGATCGGTGCCGGCATGCCGGTGACCGAGGCGCGCGGTTCGATGGTCATCGACATCGGCGGCGGCACCACCGAGGTGGCGGTCATCTCGCTCAACGGCATCGTCTACTCGCAGTCGGTGCGTGTGGGCGGCGACCGCTTCGACGAGTCGATCACCAATTACGTGCGTCGCAACCACGGCATGCTGATCGGCGAAGCCACTGCCGAGCGCATCAAGCTGCAGATCGGCTGTGCCTACCCGCAGGACGAGGTGCAGGAGATGGAAATCTCCGGCCGCAATCTTGCCGAAGGCGTGCCCAAGATGATCAAGATCAACTCCAACGAAGTGCTCGAGGCATTGCACGAGCCGCTGTCGGGCATCATCTCCGCGGTCAAGCTGGCGCTGGAGCAGACCCCGCCGGAACTGTGTGCCGACGTGGCCGAGCGCGGCATCGTGCTCACCGGCGGCGGCGCACTGCTGCGCGACCTGGACCGCCTGATCTCCGAAGAAACCGGCCTGCACGTGCAGGTGGCCGACGACCCGCTGACCTGCGTGGCCCGCGGCGGCGGTCGTGCGCTGGAGCTGGTGGACATGCACGGCAACGAGTTCTTCGCGCCGGAGTGATGGGGACGGGAATCGGGAATCGGGATTGGGGAATCGTAAAAACATGCCCTGCCTGCGGCCCGTTGCGGTTACTACGCGGTCCCGCCGATTTGAGTTCCAGAGCAGCCATCAAAACTACTGCACAGCCGCCAGGCGGGCGTGGCCTGTGCTCGGAATCCTCATGCACCCTCCGTACACTCCGGTTCCTGCGCGCCGCCCGCACCCACCTGACCATTGCTCGCTACGTTTTGTTAGTCGCTTCTAGCCTCAGCCGCACCAAGGGCATCACAGCGCGCTCCGATTCCCCATTCCCGATTCCCCAATCCCGGCCCTGACAGTGCCCTCCTACGCCGGTCCTCCCGTCGCCTCCCGTCCGGGCGAAGTCACCTCCACGCTGCGGTTGCTGGTCTATCTGGTGCTGGCGGTCGTGCTGATCGCGCTCGATAGCCGGGGCGGGTGGCTCAGCCAGATGCGCCTGCAGGCCAATCTGCTGATCCAGCCGATCTGGGCGGTGGCCGGGTTGCCGGGGCGGATCGGCTCGCAGGTGCGCGACAACGCCGCCACCCATGCGCAACTGGTGGAAGAAACCCGCTCGCTGCGCAATCAGCTGCTGGTGGCCAACGCGCGCCTGACCCGGCTACAGACCGCTGCGCTGGACAATGCGCAGCTGCGCGAGCTGCTCAATGTCGCCGAGCGCCGCGGCCTGGACGTGCAGCTGGCGCCGATCCTGGATATCGACCTGGACCCGACCCGTCAGCGCCTGCTGCTGGACGCCGGCAGCCGCGATGGCGTGCTGATGGGACAGGCGGTGATCGATGCCGGCGGCCTGATGGGCCAGGTGATCGAAGTGACCCCGCTGCATTCGACCGTGCTGCTGCTGACCGACCCCGACCACGCGGTGCCGGTCAGCGTGGCGCGCAACGGCGTGCGCTTGATCGTTTACGGCCGCGGCGACCGGCTGGAGCTGCGCGACATCCCGCTCAGTGCCGGCGTGCAGGTGGGCGACGAAATCGTCACCTCCGGCCTCGGTGGCCGCTTCCCGGCCGGCTTCCCGGTCGGCAAGGTGTCCGAACTGCATCCGGACGACACCCACGCCTTCCTGGTCGGCGAACTGACCCCGGCCGCCAAGCTCGATCGCGGCCGCGATGTGCTGCTGCTGCGCGCGGGCAAGCCGCTGCGGGTGGTGCCGGGGGCCGGGAGTCGGGAATCGGGAATGGGGAATGGCAACGGCGCCGCGTCGACGCCATCCCCGCAATCGACGAGGCAACCCGCAGCCACCGCACCAACGCAGGGCAGCGCTCCCACCGATTCCCAATTCCCGATTCCCAATTCCCGTCTCCGCAGCAGCCAGGGCGCAGCAACTGCACCGCCGCAGAACACCGCTCCTACCAATTCCCAGTTCCCGATTCCCAATTCCCGTCCCCGAAACAACCAGCGCGCAGCCACCGCACCGCCGCAGAGCACCGCGCCTACCGATTCCCCATTCCCGATTCCCAATTCCCGTCCGGCTCCGCAGGAGACGGACCGATGACCCGCATGCGCAACACCTGGATCCTGCCGGCGAGCATCGTCATCGCGCTGGTGCTGGGCCTGCTGCCGCTGCCGGAACTGGTGCAGCCGCTGCGTCCGTACTGGCTGGCGCTGGTGCTGGCGTACTGGGTGATCGAGGAGCCGGACCGGGTCGGGCTGGGCATCGCCTTCGTGGCCGGGGTACTGGCCGACCTGCTGTATGGCGGGCTGCTCGGCGAGCAGGCGCTGCGGCTGGTGATCATGACCTTCATCCTGCAGCGCTTCCGCGCGCGGATGCGCTTCTTCCCGGTTTCGCAGCAGGCGCTGGCGATCGGCGGGCTGCTGCTCAACGACCGCATCGTCTCCTCGGCCGTGCATCTGGCCGTGGGCGAGCCGACCCTGCCGTGGAGTTACTGGTGGGCGCCGCTGCTGGGCATGGCACTGTGGCCGCCGCTGTTCGTGTTGCTGGATGCGGTGCGGCTGGGCAAACGGAGCAAGAAGTAAGCCATGCACGGGCGTCGTCACCCCAAGAACCCGCATGCGGAGGCCGAGCAGTTCCGCCGGCGTGCGGTGCTGGGTTTTGTGATGGTGGTGATCTGCCTGGTCGGCCTGGGCGGCTGGTATTTCAAGCTGCAGGTGCTCGACCACGAGGTCTACGCCACGCGCTCGGAAGCCAACCGCATCAAGCCCAAGCCGGTGGTGCCCGGGCGCGGCATGATCTACGACCGCACCGGCCGGCTGCTGGCCGAGAACGTGCCGGCCTTCCGCCTGGACGTGACCCCGGACAAGGTTGCCGACATGGGCGCCATGCTGGCCGCGCTGGGCAAGGTGATCCCGATCGCGCCAGAGGATCTGGAGCGCTTCAATCGCGAGCGGCGCGCGCGTCGCAGCTTTCTGCCGGTCACGCTCAAGCTGCGCATGAGCGATGAGGAAATGGCGCGTTTCGCGGTGGAGCGCTGGCGCTTTCCCGGGGTGGAGCTGGAGCCGTATCTGACCCGGCGCTACCCGTACGGGCCGCTGTTCGCGCACATCATCGGCTACGTCGGCCGCATCGACGAGAAAGACCTGGCGGTGCTGGGCGAGGGCAATGCCGCGCTCACCCACATGGGCAAGTCCGGGCTGGAGCGCTACTACGAACAGGACCTGCGCGGCCAGGTCGGTTACGAGCAGGTCGAAACCAATGTGCAGGGGCGGGCGATCCGCACCGTCGGCCGGGTTGCGCCGCAGTCGGGTGCGGACCTGCGGCTGTCGGTGGATGCCGACCTGCAGCGCGCGATGGTGGCCGCGTTCGGCGAGCACGAAGGCGCTGCGATCGCGATGGACCCACGCACCGGCGAGATCCTGGGCATGGTCAGCCTGCCCAGCTACGACCCCAACCTGTTCGTCAACGGCATCTCGCATACCGATTTCCGCATGCTCAACGACAACCCGTCGCGGCCGCAGTTCAACCGGCTGGTGCTGGGCGGCGTGGCGCCGGGCTCCACGCTCAAGCCGCTGATCGCGCTGGCCGGCCTGGACAGCGGCCTGCGCCGGCCGGAAGACCGGGTGCTGTCCACCGGCATGTTCTACCTGCCCGGGGTCAGCCGCGGCTGGGGCGACTCGCACCGCGGCGGCCATGGCTGGACCGATCTGCGCAAGTCGATCGCCCAGTCGGTCAATACCTATTACTACCGGCTGGCGGTGGACATGGGCATCGAGCGCTTCGACCGTTACCTGGGCGATTACGGCTTCGGCCAGCCGACCGGGGTGGACCTGCTTGGCGAAATCGGCGGCATCCTGCCGTCGCCGGCCTATAAGTACAAGACCCGCAAGGAACGCTGGTATCCCGGCGACACCGTCAACATCGCCATCGGCCAGGGCGACTGGAAGGTGACCCCGCTGCAACTGGTGCGTGGGGTTTCGGCGATCGCCAGCGGGCTGCTGCTGCGCCCGCATCTGGTGCTGGAGCAGCGCACCGGCTTCGATCATCCCTGGCAGCCGATGATCCAGCCGCCGGGCAAGCCGATCAGTCCCAGCGCGGCGCATCTGCAGGTGGTGCGCGAGGGCATGATGGACACCATGCGCCCCGGCGGCACCGGCTATGCGATCACGCCGGGCGCGCCCTATCAGATGGCCGGCAAGACCGGCACCGCGCAGGTAGTCAGCCGCAAGGGCGTGGCCGCGGTGGACCCGCGCAGCCTGCCGATGCATCTGCGTCACCGTGGCCTGTTCGTCGGCTTCGCACCGGCCGACAACCCGGTCATCGCAGTGGCGGTGGCGGTGGAGGGCGGTGGTTTCGGTACCAGTTCTGCAGCGCCGATCGCGCGCAAGATCTTCGATGCCTGGTTGCTCGGCAAGCTGCCCGCCGGGCTGGAGCCGCTGGACAGCGAACTCGGCATGACCGCCGTGGGCGTCAACCAGTTCGAAGCCGGCGCCACCGATGCACGCCAGGCCGGCGATGCGGCCGCAGCCACGCTGGACGAGCTGCCGGTGGTGATCGGCCAGGCCGCGGTGGCGCTGGACCCCAACACGCCCGCGCAGCCGGTGGTGCCGGATGTGCCCGATGCGGTCCAGGAGACCGACCATTGAGTGACATCCTGCGCTGGCTGCTGGACATGGTCGCGCGCTTCACGCGTAGCCTGGACTGGATGCTGTGCCTGGCGCTGGGTGCGCTGATGGTGATCGGGCTGTCGGTGCTCAAGAGCGCGGGCGGCGCCGCCAACGGCGATCATCTGGTGATGGCGCAAGCCGTGCGCTTCATCATCGGCCTGGCCGCGATGTGGGGCATTTCGCGCATGTCGGTGCTGCGCCTGCGTGCGTGGACGCCGTGGGTGTACGGCTTGTCGATGCTGCCGCTGCTGGCGGTGTTCGCCCTGGGCACCGGCAAATACGGCCGCCAGTGGCTGGACCTGAAACTGTTCTACCTGCAGCCGGCCGAGCTGCTCAAGATCAGCCTGCCGATGATGGCGGCCTGGTATCTGCACCGCATGCCGCTGCCGCCGCGCATTTCCACCGTGCTGGTGACCGGCGTGATCATCGGCGTGCCTACCGCCCTGATCATGCTGCAGCCGGATTTCGGCACCGGCGTGCTGATCGCCGCCAGCGGCGTGTTCGTGCTGCTGCTGGCCGGCCTGCCGTGGTGGTGGGTGGCGGTGGGTGTGGGCGGCGTCTCGGCGGCCGCGCCGGTGGCCTGGTTCTGGCTGCTGCGGCCGTACCAGAAGGATCGCATCATGATGTTCCTCAACCCGGAAAACGATGCGCTGGGCGCCGGCTGGAACATCATCCAGTCCAAGATCGCAATCGGTTCCGGCGGCTTGGACGGCAAGGGCTGGGGACTGGGTTCGCAGTCGCATCTGAACTTCATTCCCGAACAGACCACCGACTTCGCGTTCTCGGTGCTCAGCGAGGAGTTCGGCTGGATCGGCGTGGCGACCGTGCTCAGCCTGTACCTGATCGTGATCGCGCGCTGCCTGTGGATCGCCGCGCAGGCACGCGACACCTATTCGCGCCTGGTCGCCGGCGCCACCGGGCTGGCCTTCTTCGTCTATGTGCTGGTCAACGGCGGCATGATTTCCGGCCTGCTGCCGGTGGTGGGCGTGCCGATGCCGCTGATGAGTTACGGCGGTACCTCGGCGGTCTCGCTGCTGGCCGGGCTGGGCCTGGTGATGGCGGTCAAGGCGCACCGTCCGGTGCACGGGTACTGAGCTGGCGCGTTCGGCAGCCAACCGCGACATGCACCGGCAAGGACGGCAGCGCGCTGCTCAGGGCCGGCACCGGCAACGCGTTGCTCAGCGGCCCGCCGACGGTTCCCACCGGCGTCACCCGGGTCGTCGATCGGGCCGTGACCTGCACGGCCAGGTGCACAACAGCCAGGATCTGATCAAGGCGCAGAACGCCAGCACGTTCACCCTCTACAACATCTGATCAACGCGGCGTACGTTCATGGCCCGGTGCACCAGACAGCCCGCGATCGGCACACGCGCAGCACCCCGCACTCCCATTCCCCACTCCCCATTCCCGCGCAGCACCAAACCAATCCCCCATCCCACTCCCAAATCCCTTGTGGCGCAAAACGGCAAGCTAAAGCTCTTTCGTTTCATGATCTTATTGCTAGAAGTTCATCTGTTCTCTGTTACCCTCGGCCGATGATTCGACGCATTCTGACCTGCCTGCTCACCCTCGGCCTTGTCGCCTGCGCGACCCAGCCCAGCCCTCCGACCCCGCCGCCGGCCGCCAGCGCGCCCCCGGCCAAGCCGCCGAGCGCCCCGGTCGCGCCCGTCAGTGCCGCCGCCGAAGCGCCCGCGCTGCCGCCGGTGGACCTGACCCCGGTGCCGTTCGAGATCGCCCGCGCCAACTTCGTGCGCGACACCGCCGCCAAGTACGGCATCGACGCCGCACGGATCGAAGCGGTGCTGGCGCAGGCGCAATTCAAGGACGCCATTGTCACCGCGATGTCGCGCCCGGCCGAGCGGGTCAAACCGTGGAACGAATACCGCCCGATGTTCATCACCCAGGCGCGGATTGATGGCGGCCGCAAGTTCCTGGCCGAACATCGCGCCGAACTGAGCAGGGTCGAAGCGGCCACCGGCGTGCCGGCGCAGGTGATCGTGGCCATCATCGGGGTGGAGACCAGTTATGGCAGCAATGCCGGCAAGTACCGCGTGCTGGACGCGCTGTACACGCTGGCGTTCCGCTACCCGCGCAGCGGCGACCCGGCCAAGCTCGAACGCGAAGTGCGTCGCGAGCTGTTCTTCCGCGATGAGCTCGGCCAGCTGTTCGCGCTCGGCAAGGAGGAGCAGCTGGATGTCACCACGCTGATCGGCAGCTATGCCGGCGCAATGGGCATGGGCCAGTTCATGCCGTCCAGCTACCACCAGTTCGCCGTCGACGGCGATGCCGACGGCAAGCGCAACTTGTTCACCGACCACAACGACGTGTTCGCCTCGGTCGCCAACTACTTCGTCAAGAAGGGCGGTTGGGTGCGCGGTGGCCAGGTCGCAGTGCCGGCCACGCTGGCCGTCGGTCACGAGGAATTCAATCCCACCGACTGGTCGCCGGTGTACACGCTGGCCGACCTGTCCGCGCGCGGCTATCACCCTAATGCGCCGGTGGTGGCCGGCAGCACCGCCACGCCGATCACCCTGGACGATGCCAACGGCAAGCAGTACTGGCTGGGCTTCCAGAATTTCTACGCGATCACCCGTTACAACATTTCCAAGATGTACGCGATGGCCGTGTTCCAGCTGTCCGAGGCCATCGCCGGCAAGGAGTTACCCCCGGCATGAACAGCACGACAGGCCCCAAGTGGCTGATCCCGATGGCGCTGATGCTCGGCCTGGCGGCCTGTAGCAGTGCACCGAAGAAAACCGCCGGCACCGGCGGCAGCGGCGCGATCAAGGGCGTCAAGGTCGACGGCAAGGGGCCGGCGTATGTCGCCACCGGTTGCCCCTCGACCTCGCCGTACGCGGCCGCCAAGGAAGATCCGTCCACGCGCGGCGACTACACCGCCGGCGGCCTGTACAAGCCGGGCGTCAAGGACACCACGCCGGACCACGTGCCCAATGTGGCCTGCATCCCCGAACCGCTGGTCACCAACGAGCCGCACTCGGCGGTGGGCAACCGTTCGCCGTATGAGGTACTGGGCAAGCGCTACGTGGTGATGGACAGCCCCGGCGACTATGTCGAACGCGGCACCGCCTCGTATTACGGCAGTAAATTCCACGGCCGGCTGACCTCCAACAAGGAGGTCTATGACATGTACGCCTTCACCGCCGCCCACAAGACCTTGCCGTTGCCCAGCTTCGCCCTGGTGACCAACACCGATACCGGCGACTCGGTGGTGGTGCGCGTCAACGACCGCGGTCCGTTCCACGATGGTCGCGTGATCGATCTGAGCTACGCCGCTGCGGTCAAACTGGGCATCACCGGCAAGGGCACCGGCAACGTCGAAGTACGTGGCCTGACCGAAGCCGACAACGGCAATCTGCTCGCCAAGCGCCGCAGCGGCAGCGTACCGGCCAGCACCGCGGTGGCCGCCGTGCGGCCGGCCGCCAGCGCCAGCCAGATCGATGGGTTGGTGCAGCGTCTGCCCACCCGCACCGTGCCGGCCGCCGCCCCGCGCACAGTGGCTGCCAGCGCCGCCGCGCCAGTGGCCGCCGCGGTGGCAGGCAGTGCAGGAGCCGCGGCGGTTCCCGCGGGTGAGCGTTGGCGCTACCGCGTGGCCGATTCGCGCCAGCCCGGCAATGCCGACAACTTCGATGCCTGGATGAAGTCGCAAGGCGTGCGCGTGGCCACCGGCAAGCCGGCTGCCGCCGCGCCGCGGCCTGCCTCGGCTGTCCCGGTGGCGGTCGCGCCAGCCGCCCCGGTCGCGGTGGCGGCGATCAAGCCTGCCGACAGTGCGCCGGCACGTCCGCTCAGGAGCGAGCCGGCACCGGTCAAGGCGCCGAGCGTGGCCGAAGCGGCGCTGGGCGACATCCTGTTGCAGGTGGCCAGTTTCGCCAGCCGCGAAAACGCCAACCGCGCGCTGTCGCA
Organism: Xanthomonas sp. CFBP 8151; assembly: GCF_011761885.1. Classification (NCBI taxonomy): domain Bacteria; kingdom Pseudomonadati; phylum Pseudomonadota; class Gammaproteobacteria; order Lysobacterales; family Lysobacteraceae; genus Xanthomonas; species Xanthomonas sp. CFBP 8151. The sequence goes on along the minus strand of NZ_JAASQZ010000002.1, from coordinate 578,507 downwards.
GCTTGCCTCGGCCGGTATTGCCGGTGCCAGCGTCAGCGACATCGTCAGCGGCGGTCGCACCCTGTGGCGGCTGCGCGTCAACGCGCGCGATCACGCCAATGCCTCGGAAATTGCGCAGCGTATCGCCGGTCTGGGCTTCGGGCGCCCGCAGATCGTGGCCAACTAGGCACGATCGATCCGGCAGCCAAGGCGTCGGCGGGTAGGCCGGCGCCTGCTATCGAAAGGTATCGTCGGGCAGACGTAATCACGACGCGTCCTGTGCAGATTGCTCGATTGCCCATTCCGTCAGCCACGTTCGGCACGCCGCCTGCCGCCATCGCTGAACTGCGCAGGCGCGCACAGCATCGCGCGCGTCGCCCTGATCGCCGTGGCGCCTTACAATTTCGCATCACCCAGCCTTCGGGCCCGTCAGGAGTCGTTCTTCAATGAAATTCCGCTTCGCCGCCGCCGCGGTGGCCACGTTTGCCTTTGGCCTGGTCTGCGCGCAGACCCCTGCGCCGCAGCCGACGCCTGCCGTTGCCGCTGCGCCGGCCGCCGTCCCGGTTCCGCCCGCACCCGCGCCGGCCGTGTCCAAGTCCTGGATCCTGATGGATTACGCCACCGGGCAGGTGCTGGCCGGTGAAAACATCCACCAGCAGCTGGCCCCGGCCAGCATCACCAAGGTGATGACGTCCTATGTGGTCGCTGCCGAAATCAAGAATGGCAAGGTCAAGCGCGACGACCAGGTCATGATGAGCGAGCGCGCCTGGCGCGAGGGTGGTGCCGGCACCGATGGCAGCTACAGCGGCTTTCCGGTCAACCAGACCGCGCGTCTGGAAGACATGGAAAAGGGCATGGCGATCCAGTCCGGCAACGATGCCGCTATCGCGCTGGCCGAGCATGTCGCCGGCAGCGAAGAAGCCTTCGCTTCGCTGATGAACAGCTACGCAGCCAAGATCGGCATGAAGGACTCCTACTTCGTCAACGCGCACGGTCTCAGCGCCGAAGGCCACCACTCCACCGCCTACGACCTGGCCATGCTGGGCCGCGCGATGGTGCGCGATTACCCGGAGACCTACGCCTACAACAAGATCAAGGAATTCCAGGTCGGCAGCATCAAGCAGAACAACCGCAACCTGCTGTTGTGGCGCGACCCGGCGGTGGACGGCATCAAGACCGGGCACACCTCCGAGGCCGGCTACTGCCTGTTGAGCTCGGCCAAGCGCGGCGACCAGCGCCTGGTGGCGGTGGTGATGGGCGATTCGTCCGAGCGCCAGCGTGCCGACGACAGCCTGGCCCTGCTCAACTGGGGCTTCCGCTTCTTCGAAACCCACAGCCTGTACGCGCCCGGCAAGGTCGTGACCAAGCAGAAGGTCTGGAAGGGCCAGCAGGACGAAGTGCAGCTCGGCGTGGCCCAGCCATTGCTGGTCAGCCTGCAGCGCGGCCGCTACAACGACCTCAAGCCCAGTATGGAAGTGGCCAAGAACCTGCAGGCCCCGATCAAGCAGGGCCAGCAGATCGGCACCGTCAAGGTCAGCCTGGACGGCAAGATCATCGCCCAGGCCCCGCTGGTGGCCATCAACGCCGTCGAAGAAGGCGGCTTCTTCAAGCGCCTGTGGGATGCGTTCTGGATGTGGTGGGAATCGGAATAAAAAAATGCCGGCGAAAGCCGGCATTTTTTTGGAATCGGGAATCGGGAATCGGGGGTGTTGCGCTTGCTCTACCTATTCCCCATTCCCGATTCTCAATCCCAGCCCTCAAAGCATCCGACTGATGGTGAAACTGCCATACACCGGGGTTTCGCGCTGGGTGTCGAATTCGCGGGTACGGTGGTAGCGGGCGATGGCAAACTTCCAGCGGCCGTACATCACCGCCAGGCCGTAGCCGACGTCGCCCACGAACGGGCGCTTGTCCACGCTGTGACTGTTGCGAAAGGTGTTGCCGTCCAGGGTGATGTCGCGCAGCACCCAGCGCGCATCGGTGGTCACGAACAGATGGCCCGACCAGCCGCTGGCACGTCCGAGCCGGCTGGGGGCGGTGTTCTCGCCGGCCGGGCGGGTCGGGGTGCTGCCGAAGTCGTCCGGCAGCTTCCAGCCGAAGCGCACCTCGCCGCCGGCGTTCAGATGCGTGGCCATGTTGCCGACCGCGCCTCCCCAATGCGAAATGAAATCCCAGCCCAAGCCGTCCGCATTGACCGCCGCATCGCCCGGCCAGCGGCGCATGCGCTCGTGCACCAGGTTGATCAGCGGCTCGTTGTGCAGCTGGTTGTCCCAGCCCTGGAATTTTTCGTCGCCCAACGCATCGTGGATCGCGTCCTGCGCCTCCTGCGCAAATGCCCACGGGCCGACCACGCCGACCTGCAGCTGCGTGGTGCGCAGATGCGCATCGTTGCGTGCGTTGTAACCGAAGCTCGCCAGCAGGATGCCCGCATACGGGCGATCGTCCGGGATCACATCGCGGCGGGTGGGATCGGTGGGAGTGAAAATCGCCTGGCCAATCGAAAACACCATGTTCTGCTGGTCGAACTCGCCCGGATGCAGACGCTCCAGATAGCCGTTGACCCAGCGCGCGGTGCGCGGCAGACAGGGGTCGTCGGTGTAGTCGACCAGATTTGGCGACACCAGCGTCAGCACCGCGCCGTTGGAATAGCCCTGATCCTGATCCTCCCCGCCGAACAGGTCGTTATCCACCCGGAAGTTCACCGCCGGCGGCGTCCGCCGCATTGTGCTGGAGTCGCACTGGTCGGCAGCCAGGGCCGGCATCGACAACCCGGAAAGAGAGAACAGCAGGGCAGCGGACAACGCGCGCGGTCGTAGCATGGATGGCCTGGGAGGGTAAGAGAGGACGATGTTCAGCAAAGGTGCCTGCGGCCGCTGCTGCGCCGCGTGAACGTGTGCAGCAGCGGCACGTATTTTCTGCTGGCGTGTTCGCGTGCAGAACCACCACCGGCACGTAGCTGTGTTTGGTCCGGGACTGTCATGGCCGATTCTTGCTGACCGGTGGGGGCTGACCGCCCGGCTCCCCGGCCGCGACGCGCTCATCCGTTCGACCGGTGCGGGCTTGGGTTTGTCCGCCATCGTCCCGATAATGGGCGGATGGAAATCAGCACCGACAACCCCGATCACGGCTTCCAGTTTCCCGGTACCTTCGAGCTCAGCGCCATGGGCGCGGCCGAACGCGGGCTGGAAAGCGAACTTCCGCGCCTGCTCGCCGCCACCGGTGTAGAGCTGCTGGAGGAAAGCATCAGCTGGAAGCATTCGTCCAGCGGCAAATATGTCTCGGTCAAGATCGGCTTCCGCGCCGAGAGCCGCGAGCAGTTCGACGCTGCGCACCAGGCGCTGCGCGACCACCCGGAAGTGAAGTGGACGCTGTAGCGGTCCAGGCTGCGGAAAGCGCTGTTCCCGTCCTGCCGGCGCAGTTGCGCGATCTCGGCCGACAGGCCTACGCGCCAGTGTGGCGTGCGATGCAGCGTTTCACCGATGCGCGTGATGAGGCCACCGCAGACGAAGTGTGGGTGGTCGAGCATGCGCCGGTGTTTACGCTGGGCCAGGCTGGCAAGCCCGAGCATGTGCTGGCGCCGGGCGAGATTCCGGTGCTGCAGGTCGATCGCGGTGGCCAGGTGACCTATCACGGCCCCGGCCAGCTGGTGGTGTATCCGCTGCTGGACCTGCGCCGGCTCAAGATCGGCGTGCGCGATTACGTGTGCAAGATCGAGCAGGCGCTGATCGATACCCTGGACGAGTGGAATATCGTCGCCGAGCGCCGCGAGGGCGCGCCGGGCGTGTACGTGGGCGGGGCCAAGATCGCCGCGCTCGGGATCCGGGTGCGGCGCGGCTGCACCTTCCACGGCCTGTCGTTCAATGTGGCGATGGACCTGGAGCCGTTCCACCGCATCAACCCCTGTGGCTATCAGGGCCTGCAGGTGACCTCGGTGCTAGACTTGGGCGGCCCCTCCGGGATGGACGCCGTCAAGGCGGTGCTGCTCGATCAGCTGGCGCGCCAGTTCGGTCTCGTCTTGCAGCCTGTCTCCGCGTTGCCCGACCTTTCGCTTCCGGCCTGAGCGCCCGTTATTGCCATGACCCAGCCTATCGCCCGTTCCATCCCCTTGCAGGTCGTCTCCGGCGACGCCGCCGCGTCTGCGCCGCTGCAGACTGGCGTCAAGCAGATCGGTGGCGACAAGATCAACCGCTCGCCGGTGCAGTTCGTCGATGCGCCGGTACTGCGCAAGCCGTCGTGGATCCGCGTGCGGATTCCGTCCGGCAATGCGGTGCAGAACCTCAAGGCCAAGCTGCGCGAAAACCGCCTGGTCACGGTCTGCGAGGAAGCCAGCTGCCCGAACATCCACGAGTGCTTCAGTCACGGCACCGCGACCTTCATGATCCTGGGCGAGGTCTGCACGCGGCGCTGCTCGTTCTGCGATGTGGCGCACGGCCGGCCCAAGCCGCCGGACGCAAACGAGCCGGCCAGCCTGGCCACCACCGTAGCCGACATGGGCCTGAAATACGTAGTGGTGACCAGCGTGGATCGCGACGACCTGCGCGATGGCGGTGCCCAGCATTTCGTCGACTGCATTTCGGCCATCCGGGTCAGTTCACCCAAGACCCGCATCGAGATCCTGACCCCGGATTTTCGCGGCAAGGGCCGCATGGACCGCGCGCTGGAGATCCTGGCGCTCAGCCCGCCGGACGTGTTCAACCACAACATCGAAACCGTGCCGGACCTGTACCCGAACGTGCGTCCGGGTGCCGACTACCAGTGGTCGCTGACCTTGCTGCAGCGTTTCAAGGCGCAGCATCCGTCCATCGCCACCAAGTCCGGCATCATGCTCGGCCTGGGCGAGACGATGGAGCAGGTGCAGGCCACCTTGCGCGATCTGCGTGCGCACGATGTCGACATGATCACCATCGGCCAGTACCTGCAGCCGACGCCGCACCACCACCCGGTGATGCGCTACTGGACGCCGGAGGAATACAAGGCGCTGGAGGACTACGGCAACGCGCTGGGGTTCAGCCATGTCGCCTCCGGACCGATGGTGCGCTCGTCGTATCACGCCGATCGCCAGGCCGCGGGCGCCGGCGTCGCTGCTTAAGGCAGCCGATGGCCCCTGCGGCCACGCCCAGGCGGGCGCGGCCGCCAGGTCGGTCGGATGCATCGCCTGGCGCTGCAGTTGCCTGCGTGCCGAGCGCAGTCCATCGCGAAGCTGCTCGCGGCCGCACGCGCGCTGGTCCACCAAGTTCGATGTAGCGCGACCCACACGACTCCGCATATCGCGGGGTCGTGTCGTATCCGGCCGTCGCTCTGGGCTTGCAGGGTACGGTCGCGTTCACAATCCGCTACAGGCCCGGCGCTAGGCTGATTCAGCCAGCCGTGACAATGCCAGCAACTTTCGGCACTGTCATGCTGTCTGATCCATTCACCGCCTTTCTTTCATCGGCCCAGTGCCGAGAGCCATTCGATGACCTACAACGTTTCTGCGTCCATGAAGGCCGGCCTGCTGGCGCTGGTGTTGACCACTCCGATGGCACTGCTCGCACGCGCCGACACGGCACTGCCGGCTGCAGCCACGCCCGACCAGGCCACAGCGACCAAGCTGGTCTACGGGCTGCTCTCCGATAGCCGCTATGCCTACCGTCCGCGCACGCTGGACGAGGCCATGACCAAGGACGTGTTCAAGCGCTATCTGGAAACCCTGGACGGCAGCAAACAGTTCTTTACCCAGACCGACATCGCCGGCTTCGCTCCGCTGGAAGCAGGCGTGGGAGATGCGCTGCGCGGTGGCAAACTGGATCCGGCGTTCCAGGTGTTCTCGGTCTACAAGAAGCGCGTCGACCAGCGCGTCAAGTACGCGCGCGACCTGCTCAAGCAGGACTTTGATTTCGCCGGCAGCGACAAGTTCGAGTACGACCGCAAGGACGTGCCGTGGGCTGCCGACGACAAGCAGCTAGACGTGCTGTGGCGCCAGTCGGTGATGAACGACTGGCTACGCCTGAAGCTGGCCGGAAAGAAGCCCGAAGACATCCGCAAGACGCTGGACAAGCGCTATGCGGCGCTGGCCGATTCGGTCAACGAATTGAAGGCCGAGGACGTATTCCAGTTCTTCGTCAACGCGTACACCAATGCGGTCGATCCGCACACCGATTACTTCACGCCGCGCACGGCCGAAAATTTCAATCAGCAAATGTCGCTGTCGCTGGAGGGCATCGGCGCGCAGTTGCAGAAGCAAGACGACATGGTAGTGATCCGTGAGGTGATCCCGGGCGGTCCGGCGGCGGTGGACGGCACGCTCAAGCCAGGCGATCGCATCGTCGGTGTGGGTCAGGCCAAGAACGGCGCAATCGAGGATGTGATCGGCTGGCGCATCGACGATGTGGTCGCCAAGATTCGCGGCAGCAAGGACACCCAGGTACGCCTGGAGTACATCCCGGCCGAGTCGGGCATCGACGGCAAGCACCGCACCGTAACGCTGACCCGGCAGAAGGTGCGTCTGGCCGAGCAGGCCGCCAAGGGCGAGACCATCACCCTGCCGGCCAAGGGCAGCGAGCCGGAGCGCCGCATCGGCATCATCAAGCTGCCGGGCTTCTATCAGGATTTCGAAGGCCGTCGCCGCAACGCGACCGACTATGCCTCGGCAACGCGCGACGTCGCTAAGCTGCTGGCCGGCTTCAAGACCGACAAGGTCGACGGCGTGGTGCTGGACCTGCGCAACAACGGCGGCGGTTCGCTGGACGAAGCGATTGAGCTCACCGGTCTGTTCATCGAGCAGGGCCCGGTGGTGCAGGTGCGCGAATCCGGCGGCCGGGTCACTGTCAATGGCGACAGCAATCCCAAGGTTGCCTGGGATGGTCCGCTGGGCGTGTTGATCAATCGCGGCTCGGCCTCGGCGTCGGAGATCTTTGCCGGTGCCATCCAGGATTACGGTCGCGGCCTGGTGATCGGCGAGACCAGCTTCGGCAAGGGCACCGTGCAGAACATTGTCGACCTGGACCGCTGGCCGGCCGCAGAGGGGCAGCGCTATGGGCAGGTCAAGCTGACGATCGCGCAGTTCTTCCGCGTCAGCGGCTCCAGCACTCAGCACAAGGGCGTGGTGCCGGACATCGCATTCCCGGCAAGCGTGGATGCCACCGAGTTCGGCGAGAGCACCTACGACAATGCGCTGCCGTGGACGCGCATCGCTGCCGCGCCGCATACCCAGTACGGCAACTTCGCGCCGCTGCTGCCCAAGTTGCAGGGCCTGCACACCGCGCGTATCGCCACCGACAAGGAATTCCAGTGGTGGGAAGAGGACGTCAAGCAGTTCCGCGATGAAAAGGCCAAGAAGTACATCTCGTTGAACGAAGCCGAGCGCGTTGCCGAGCGTCAGAAGCAGGATCAGCAGCGCAAGGATCGCCAGCAGGTGCGCAAGCAGCTGGGCCTGCCGCTGGATCCGCTTGGCGACGACAGCGACGACGGCCTGACCGGCAACGAGCGCGATATCGTCAAGGACACCGCACGCGAAAAGGCCGCCGAAAAGCGTCCGGACCCGTTGCTGCACGAATCGGCTGCCATCCTGGCCGATGCGCTGGGCCTGCTGTCGCAGGACCAGCCGTTGTCGGCGCAGGTGTTGCCGCAGTCGACCGCGCCGGGACGTTGGGCCGATTGATCGTTCGCCGAACAGCTGGCGACGACATCAGCTTGAAGTACAAAAGACGCCACCGCATCGCGGTGGCGTCTTTGTTGGCCGCCCCCTTCCTATGGGCGACTGCACGAGCGGTTTGACGGATGATCGATTGCCGGCCGCCGTGCCTGCGTGCCGTGCAAGGTTTCATTGCGCCCAACGTGGCTTTACGCCAGTGCCTGCCAGACGCCTTGCAGGCCGAGCACCAGCAAGGTGATGAAAAAAAAGCGCCGGAACGCCTCGGCGGAAATGCGATTGCGCACCCAGGCACCTAGCCACATGCCGATGGCGGTGGGCAACAGCGCCCACAACGACGGGGCGATCGCCGCGCCGGGTAGCGCACCGTGCCACGCCAGGGCACTGGCCAGCGCCAGCGTCGCAACGCCGAAACACCAGCCCAAAGACCGGATCAGCAGATCGCGCGGGAGTTGCAGTGCGGTGAGGTAGGGCAGTGATGGCAACACGAACACGCCGGTGGCGCCACTCAACAGACCGGTGGCCAGTCCGGCCAGTGGCCCTGCCCACGGTTCATGGCGCGCCTGCATAGTCCAGTGTCGGCGAGCCAGCCCAAGCAAGGCATACAGTCCCAGCAGTGCGCCCAATCCGGCGCGGACCAGGGTGGGATCGGCGCCTGCCATCACCCCTGCGCTGAGCCAGGTGCCGAGCGTCACGGTTGCCAGCAATGGCCACAGACGTCGCAACAGGATTCGGGTATCCGGCCCCCAGGCTTGCTGCACGTTCGTTACCAGCGAGGGCAGCGCCAGTAACGTCGCTGCCTCGGCGGGCGTCAGCCACAGACCGAGCAGCCCCATGGCAACGGTCGGCAAGCCCATCCCGGCCACGCCCTTGACCCAGCCAGCCACCAAAAAAATGCCCGCGATCAGATACCAGTGGGTGTGCAATGTCTGCATGCCGCCAAGGATCCGGGCTGGCCCCGCGCCAGACAATGCGTGATTGTTTGATGCAGGCTTCGGTTGAGCCGAAGGCTGGGACATGGGAGCGTGGAGAGATCCATTGCCCGGCCGGCCCGTCTGGTGGACGGCCAATGCACCATGATTGACGTACGCGTGCTTGTGGAGCGGCCATGCATCTGGAGTTTGTCGATTTACGATTGTTCATCGCGGTGGTCGAGGCGGGCAGCATCACTGCCGGTGCGCAACGCGCGGCGTTGTCGTTGGCGGCTGCCAGCGCGCGGATTCGTGCGCTGGAGTCGCAGGTGGGCGCCGCACTTCTGGAACGCGGGCGACGCGGGGTCAGCCTGACCCCGGCCGGTGGCGTGTTGCTGCGGCACGCACGGCAATTGCAGCGGCAGACCGAGGCGTTGCAGCTGGAACTCAGTGGCTACGGTGGCGGTGGGCAGGTGACGCTGCGGCTGGCGGCCAATACCGCGGCACTGTCGGCATGGCTGCCCGAACGGTTGGCGGATTTTCTCATCGCACATCCGCAGCTGGATCTGGCGTTGACCGAGCAGGGCAGCGACGACGCTGCCGATGCGGTGCGCGAGGAACGCGCCGACATCGCCGTGGTCGCAGGCCATGCCGATGTCGGTGGGCTGCAGGTGCTGCCGTTCCGTGAGGATCGGCTGGTGCTGGTGATGGCTGCAACGCATCCACTGGCCGGCGCCGCGACGCTGCGGTTGAGCGAGCTTGCGGGAATGGACACGCTGGGGCTGGCCGGCGACAGCGCCTTGCAACGGCATCTGCGCGTGCAAATGAACCGCGCCGGCGTGCAGTTGCGCACGCGTGCAAAGGTACAAGGCATCGACGTGTTGTGCCGCATGCTTGCGCAAGGCATGGGCGTGGCGATTCTTCCGCACGCTGCAGTGCAGTGCTCATGCGTGCGCGATCAGCTGGTCATGGTGCCATTGGACGAAGCCTGGGCACCTCGGCAACTTTCGATCGTGCTGCGTCACGAGCCTGCGTCGACCATGCTGCAAGCACTGGTGGATTGGCTGCAACGCGACTGACCGCCTGCGTAGCGTCAGACAGGCCGGCTTGGTGAGAGTGCCGCGTCGTCGGCGCGCTCAACGCGGCCAGGCGAATTCGGCCAGCACCGGATAGTGATCGGACGGCAATACGCCGCCGGGGCGATTATCCAGCGTGGAAAAGCGTGTCGGTGCCAGGCCGCGGAACAGGATCCAGTCGATGCGTCGGGTCGGTTGCGTGGTGAAGTCCTGGAAGGTTTTTTCCGGGCCTTGCGGCTCGGGTGCGCGGGCGCGTGCATCGCCAAGCGTGGCGGTGAGGACGCGGTAGGTGCCTTGGTCAGGATCGCTGTTGAAGTCGCCGGTCAGCACCACCGGAATGTCGGCCGGCAGCGTCGCGATGCGCGACAGGATCAGGCGCGCGCTGTGCTCGCGGGCCGCCTCGTCCTGGTCGCGGTGGGCGAAGTGCGTGTTGAGCAGATAGAAGCGGCGTTTGTCGCTACGGCGCTCGAACAGGGCCCAGGTCACCATGCGCGGCAGGTCGGTATTCCAGCTGCTGCTGCCGGGGACCTGTGGCGTTTCCGACAGCCAGAAATCGCCCGATTCCACCACCGACAACGCGCGGCCGTCGTAGAACACGCCCATGTGCTCGTCGTTGCCGCTGTCGCCGCCGCGGCGGCCCTTGCCAAACCAGCGGTAATCAGGCAGTTGCGCAGCCAGATACTGCGCCTGTTCCTGCACCAACTCCTGCGTCCCGAAGACGTCCGGGTGCGCTTGTTCGATCAATGCCACCATCGCCGTGCGGCGCACGCTCCAGCGCTTGTCGCCATCGGTATCCACCGGCACGCGCACATTGAACGACATCACCCGCAAGGGTGCGGGTGCAGGTGCAGCCAACGCAGGCAAAGCGATGCACAGCAGCGCGAGTGCCGCGACCAGGGAACGTGAGATAGCGCGAACGGACAGGCGTGGCATGCAGGCGGATTCCTCGAGGACCAATCGGCGAGTCTAATCGGCATGCATGACCGACATGTCATCGCCACACTGCCCACGCTTGACGTCGTCGCGCATCGGCGTAGCATTTGCACCACGCCACCGGATAGACCGATGGCTGCCTACTCAACCGTGAGGGATTCTCATGGCACCGCAGTACGAATATCTGGTGTTTATCGGGCGTTTCGAGCCCTTTCATAACGGCCACGCCGCCGTCGCCCGCCACGCGCTGGGCATGGCGGACAAGCTCATTGTATTGATCGGCTCTGCCGACACGCCCCGTACCATTCGCAATCCGTGGACCGTCGCCGAACGCGCGGTGATGATCGAGTCTGCATTGCCGGGCGAGAGCCAGCGGCTGATCCTGCGCCCGTTGCGCGACCATCTGTACAACGAAAGCCTGTGGATTGCCGAGGTACAGCGCCAGGTCGCCGAGGCCGTGCAGGCCGATGGCGGCACGCTCGATGCACGCATCGGGCTGATCGGCATGGACAAGGACGCCAGCAGCTATTACCTGCGCGAGTTTCCGCAGTGGTCGCTGGAAGATGTGCAACATACCGCCACGCTGTCGGCCACCGAATTACGCCGCTATCTGTTCGAGGCCGGCGAGATCGGCTTCCACGGTGGGTTGCTGATGCTGCGCGGCAATGTGCCGGCGCCGGTGTACGACATGCTGGAAGCGTTCCGGCGCAATTCGCCGAGCTACGCGCAGCTGGTGGCCGAGTACCGTTTCATCGAGCAATATCGCGCCGCCTGGAAGGACGCGCCGTATCCGCCGACCTTCGTCACCACCGATGCGGTGGTGGTGCACTCGGGCCATGTGCTGCTGGTGCGTCGTCGTGCCGAGCCGGGCAAGGGTCTGTGGGCGTTGCCAGGCGGTTTCGTCGGTCAGGACGAAGGTCTGCTGGACGGCTGCCTGCGCGAGCTGCGCGAGGAAACCCGGCTGAAAGTGCCGGTGCCGGTGCTCAAGGGCTCATTGCGCGGGCGCCAGGTGTTCGACCACCCCGAGCGCAGTCAGCGTGGGCGCACCATCACGCATGCGTTTCATTTCGAGTTCCCTGCCGGTGAACTGCCTGCCGTACGCGGTGGCGACGATGCCGACAAGGCGCGCTGGATTCCGCTTGCCGAAGCGATGGCGATGGGGCCGCGCCTGTACGAAGATCATCTGCATATTCTCGAATTCTTCCTGGGTCGCGGCTGAGGGCGACAACGATTGCGTGCCGCCACCCACCGAAGACGGCCACTCGCAATCTTGGATCGGCTCGAACCGTAGCCCCCGCCGGCGGACAGACCGCCGGTTCACCCGACGCGAAGGAGCTTCCGTCATGCATTACCTCGATAACCTGCTGCTCAACACCGACAGCTACAAGGCCAGCCACTGGCTGCAGTATCCACCCGGCACCGATGCGGCGTTTTTCTATGTCGAATCGCGCGGTGGCGTCTACGAGCAGACCGTGTTCTTCGGCCTGCAGTCGATCCTGAAAGAGGCCATCAACCGGCCGGTGACGCACGCCGACATCGACGATGCGAAGGCCTTGCTGGCCGCGCATGGCGAGCCGTTCAACGAGGCCGGCTGGCGCGACATCGTCGATCGTCTCGGCGGGCAGCTGCCGATCCGCATCCGCGCCGTGCCCGAAGGCACGGTCGTGCCCACGCACAATGTGTTGATGACGATCGAATCCACCGATCCCAAGGCGTTCTGGGTGCCGTCGTACCTGGAAACGCTGCTGTTGCGCGTGTGGTACCCGGTGACGGTGGCAACGGTGAGCTGGCAGGTCAAGCAGGTCGTACGCGACTACCTGCAGCGCACCAGCGACGATCCGGAAGGGCAGCTGCCGTTCAAGCTGCATGACTTCGGCGCGCGTGGGGTGTCCAGCCTTGGCTCGGCCGCGCTTGGCGGTGCCGCGCATCTGGTGAACTTCCTCGGCACCGATACCTTGTCGGCGTTGTTGCTGGCGCGTGCGCACTACCACACGCCGGTGGCGGGATATTCGATTCCCGCCGCCGAGCACAGCACCATCACCAGCTGGGGCCGCGAGCGCGAGGCCGATGCGTACCGCAACATGCTGGCGCAGTTCGCGCGTCCCGGCTCGCTGGTGGCGGTGGTATCGGACAGCTACGACATCTACCGCGCGATCCGCGAGCATTGGGGCACCACCTTGCGCAAGGAGGTGATCGCCTCCGGTGCGACGGTGGTGATCCGCCCGGATTCGGGCGACCCGGTGGACGTGGTCGAGCAATGCCTGCTGTTGCTGGACGAGGCGTTCGGCCATCAGCGCAACGGCAAGGGCTACAAGGTGCTCAACCATGTGCGGGTGATCCAGGGCGATGGCATCAATCCGCAGTCGCTGCGCGCGATTCTCGAGCGTATCACCGCAGCCGGGTACGCCGCCGACAACGTCGCCTTCGGCATGGGCGGCGCGCTGCTGCAGAAAGTGGACCGCGACACCCAGAAGTTCGCGCTGAAGTGCTCGGCGGTGCGCGTGGACGGGCAGTGGATCGATGTCTACAAGGACCCGATCACCGACAAGAGCAAGCAGAGCAAGCGCGGTCGATTGACGCTGCTGCGCGACCGTGCCGATGGCACTTATCGCAGCGCGTTGCTGGACGAAGTCGCCACGCATGCGGACAGTGAAGATGCATTGGTGACGGTGTGGGAAAACGGCGTCATGCAGCAGGAGTGGACGTTGCAGCAGGTGCGCGCCCGTGCCGACGCCGCGCGTGGCTGACGTTCACCGCGCGGGCAAGGGCATGCACGCTTCCGATGACGATTCACTGCTGTCTGCATCGCCGCTGTTGGCCGGGTTGCGCGCCGCCGCGCCCAGCTTGCGGCGGCGCGTGCCGCAGCAGAGCGAGAGCGGCAGGTGGCATGCGCTGCGCATCGGCGAGCGCGTGTATCGGGCAGCGTTGCCGATCACCCTGACCCCGTATGCCTCGGTACGGCCATGTTCGGCACGCTGCGGCTTCTGTTCGGAAAACCTGCGCCAACACCAAGGTGGCCTGGCGGCAGCGATGCTGCGGCCGGGACCGGACTACTTTGCGCAGTTGCGCGCTGCGTTGCAGCTGCTGCACGAGGTGCCGTTGTCGTATTCGTTGTCCGGCCTGGAAATGACCGACGATCCGCACTGGTTGCAGGCCTTGCTGCAGACCCTGGCGACGACGCCCAACGGCCCACGCGTGGAGCAGCGCGTGCTGTACAGCAATGGCGCCGGCTTTGCGCGCGCGCAGGCAGCGCAGTTGCTCGATGCCCTGGTCGACTTCGGCTTGTCGTGGATCGAGCTGTCGCGCCACCATCCGCTGCAGGCCGGCAACGACGCGATCATGCGCTTTCGTCCCGGCGAACCCATTGCCGATGCGGCCATTTTCGCGCGGGCGGCGCAACGCATCGCAGCGCGCCTGCCGGTGCGGCTGGTCTGCATCGTGCAGCGAGGTGGCGTGGACACTGCCGATGGCGTGGCGCAGTACATCGCGTGGGCCCGCCGCTGTGGCGCCACGCAGGTGATCTTCCGCGAGTTGTCGCGCCTGGACGATGCGTACCGCAGCAATGGCACCTGGCGTTACATCGCGCAGCACCGCATCGGCATGGAAAGCCTGTTGGCGAGCTGCATGCAGCAGCCGTGGTGGTCGCGTTGGCAAGCAGGCGGCATGACCGAGGGCTATTACTTCTGGAATCTGCGCATGCGCAGCGAAGACGGCCTGGAAGTGGTGTTCGAAAGTGCCGACTACGCGGCCATGCACGCACGCCACGCCACCGGCGACCTCTACAAGCTGGTGTTCTTCGCCAACGGCCGTCTGTGCGCGGGTTGGGACCCAGATGCCGATGTGCTGTGGGAGCCGGCCGATGGATGAACTCGATCAGCGCAGCTGGTGGACGCCGACGCCGGACGACCCGTCCTGGGCACTGCCCGAGGATCTACGCGCTACCGATCCGCTGGGCGGGCGCGATTGTGGCTGGGTCAATCAGATGCGCCCGTTCGTGCGGCACTTCAGCGTGCCGGGCGCACAGGTGTTCGACCCGTTCTGTGGATTCGGCAGCACGCTGCTGGCGGCAACGCTGGAAGGGCGCGGCGCGCATGGCATGGAAATCGATGCCGCACGTGCGCAACTGGCACGCACGCGTCTGCAACGGCACGGTGTGCAGGCGCCGGTGGTGGTCGGTACGCTGGTCGACACCGCGCCCGCTGCGGCGATCGATCTGTGCCTGACCAACGTGCCGTATTTCGGTTGCCACTGGCGCGGTGCGGCATTGCCCGGGCAGCTGTATGCCAGTGCCGATTACGCCGGCTACCTGTCCGGCATGCGGGCGGTCTTGCATGCGTTGCGCAAGCGGCTGCGGCCGGGTGGCTTCGGGGTGGCGATGGTGGAAAACGTCGTCGTCGGCGGGCGGGTGATCCCGCAGGCATGGGATCTGGGGCGGATCCTTGCCAGCCTGTTCACCCTGCACGAGGAGCGGGTGCTGTGCTACCAGCGGCCGGGTGCAGCGCTGGCGCCTGCTGGCACGCACAGCAATCGCAGCCACGAGTACGCACTGATATTCCAGCACTGCCGTGCGCGGCTGGACCTGCAGCAGGCAGCGCAGCTGCTGCAGGCGCTACGGGCAAACGGCCTGCCGGTGGAGGTGCACGGCAGTTACGCGCGCTGGCTGCAGGCGCCGGCGTCGGTGCCGGAGGGGCCGGCGGATCTGGACCTGATCGTGCAGGCCGAGCAGCCGCTCTGGGACCGCCTCACCGTCTGGCTGCAGGCGCAGGGATTCGCCTTGAGCCTGTGGGGCGAGCCGTGCCGGTCGCCGGTCACGCTGGCGGCGGTGCGTGCGCACCACTATCTGCGCGCCGAGCGCATCGGTGCAGACGGCAGCCGCCTGCAGCTGGACCTGCAATTGCCAGCGGATGAACCGCCGTTGCCCTGATCGGCAACGCGACGCCGCGCGCACAGCGGTTGCCGCTATGCTCTGTGCCGGTTCTGGATGCCGGAATTTCCCCATGTCTTGTTCTTCCCTGATTGCGCGCGGTGCCCTGCTTGGTGCACTGGCAACCCTGGCTGGCTGCGGTGGCAGCAAGGGCGACACGATGTTGATGCGCGAGTCGTTCAATTCCGACGACACCTATTCGCGCAGTGTGGCCTCCACCTCGCCGCAGGCCTGCGAGGCCGCGCGCCGGGTGTTGTTGAGCCAGGGCTATGCGGTGACGCGTGCCGATGCCGCTGCGGTGGAAGGCAGCAAGAACTTCCAGCTCAAGGAAGCCGAGCAGAGCGAGCAACTCAATTTGCGCATTTCCTGCGCCACGCAGGACGGCGGCCAGGCGCAGGTGTTCGTCAGCGCATTGCAGGACCGTTACGCGCTGAAGAAGAGTTCGACCTCGGCCAGCGTCGGAGTCGGCGTGCTCGGCTCGTTGTCGTTGCCGGTCGGCAGTAGCGGCGATTCGCTGGTGCGTGTGTCCAGCACCACGGTGCAGGATGCGGCCTTCTACAAGCGCTTCTTCGAGCGTCTGAATTCGTATCTGCCCAAGGTCACCGAAGCGGTGCCTGCGGCCGCAAACGCTGCCCAGGCGCCGCAAGTGCATGCCACGCCCCCGGCACCGGCGGCCGACGCCCGGTGGGGTGAGACGGCGGTTTCGCCCGCCACACCGGCAAGCGCGCCGCGACCCGCTGCAGCGCCGGTCGCCCAGCCACCGGTGGCGCCCCTGCCGGTCGAATCCCAGGACCCGCCGCCGACCCCGGCCAAGGTGCCGCAGACCGAACCTGCCGCACAGCAGTGAGAAGGTGGTTCAGGCTCCGCTCCAAAGCCTGAATAGCGAGCCGCACGCTTCACGTCGCGTTCTCGATCCAGTGGCGAAAGTGCAATCATGATTCGCCGAGTGGGCGAGAACGAAGGAGACCGATGATGAAGATGCGCAATTCCCTGTTGGGTATGTCCCTGATCGGCCTGATGGCGACCAGCACCTTCGTGCAGGCGCAAAGCTATTCGCATCAGCAGCGCTACACCGAAGCAGACGAAGGCCGCAGATTCAATGACGGAACGCGCGTGCGTTGTCGGAATGTGGAAGTGCAGAAGAACTCGACCGATCCCAATCGCATCGGCGGTACAGTCGCTGGCGCTGCGATCGGCGGCCTGCTGGGCAACCAGGTTGGTGGCGGCAATGGCAAGAAGCTGGCAACCGTGGCCGGTGCGGTCGCTGGTGGTGCAGCGGGTCGCACCATTCAAGGCAACCGTCAGCAAGCCAATGGCAATCGTCAGGTGGCGCGCGTCTGCGAACGCCGCTGAAATCGATGCACTGAATCTTGCGAGCCCCGGTCCTGCCGGGGCTTTCTACGTCTGAGGATGCAGCGCCTTGCTGCCGATCTACATCACCTTGTATCGATGAGTGCGTTTCAGAAACCCCGCCTGCGGCTGTGGACGGGATTAATGCGGCGTGCTTCTGCATCCGCATCTGCGCGGCCCAAACCGCGTTCCCGCACCGCATTGCGTCTATGCGCGACCGCATTGCTCGGTGTGCAGATGTTGCAGGCCGCCGCGGCCACGCCGAGTGAGACTGCGCGCAAGGCGTCTGTGGACTGTGTCGATGCCCTGCTGCGGCGGCTGGGCTGGGATATTCGCAGCGCTGCGGTGCGTGCGCCGGTGGTGCGGCGCGGCGAGCCCTGTACGCGCGGGTCGCTTGCGCAGGCGCGTGCAGCCGGCGATCTGCAGCTGACGCTGCCGGCCAGCTGGAACGCACAGCAACGCGGCGCCGCGCTCCAGGCCTTGCTGGACGATACCGCCACCCAATGCGCGTACGCGTTCGAACTCGGTGCGGCCACGCGGCGTGCAACCACGCAGCTGCAGGACAACCCGGGCTATCGGTTTTCGGCGTTGCAACTGGGCTGGATCGGGTTCGGCTGGCGCGGCGCGGCAGCGCAGGGCTGGAGCGGCTTCCGCAGTTTCGGGCGTGGCTATCAACCGCGCGGCAGCAATGCGCAGGCGCTGGAGGTGTTTTATCGCGGCCAGGTGCGCTCCGAATGCGGCGTGGGGCGGCAGGTGGCCCAGCTGGCCACGCAGCGCGAACTGTATGGCGATACGGGCTTCGATCAGGTGTTCACTTCGGGCGAGTTGTCGATCGGCACGTTCTTGACCCTGCACGACACCGACAGCATCCTGCTGGGTGCGCATGCCGGCGATTTCTTCGCCGACGGCAAGGCGGTCAGGACCGCCCAGCTGGGGCGCCAGGCATTTGTCGGTGCGCCGGGGTTTATCGCGCATGTGTTCGACAAGTCGTCTCTGGACGACATACACAATCAGGCCGAAAACTTCGTGGTGGTGGACGTCAGCGATGCGGCGGCGCAGGCACTGGCGCAGCACGGCGGCTTTGCGCACTACGACGCGCTCAACCGGCAGATCTGGGAGCTGGCCAGGGAACTGCGCGGGCCGGGCAAGCGTCGCTTCGAGCGGTTGCTGTACGAGCGCGATGCACAACTGCGCGCCACGCTCGACCCGCAGCAGCAGGTGCGCCTGCAAACGCTGCAGGGCCTGTTGGATGACCCGTTCTACCAGGGCTTTCTGGTCTACGTGCATCCCAAGGGGATCAAGCCGATCGGGTACCACGTGGCACGCCTGCTCGATCGCAACCCGCGCACGCCGTATGCCATTGATCTGACCTTGCACAATCTGCGCAGCACCTTGTACTGGCGCTGGATCGACTGGCAGTTGCAACAGTGCGGCGCCGGTACCGCGGCGGAACGATCCATTGAGAATTCCGCCACGCCAGCGTACGCCGGGCGTGGCACCCTGCACTGATCAGATCACGAGGAGCGATTATGGAACTGGGTATGGTGGGTTTGGGCCGCATGGGCGCCAACATGGCCGAGCGCCTGGTACACGGCGGACATCGCGTGCATGGCTACGATCCGGGCGAAAGCGCGCGTCGCAGTGCGCAGGCCAAGGGCGTGGTCACTGCCGATGCGCTGGCCTCGCTGGTATCCGCGCTGCCGAGCCCGCGTGTGGTGTGGTTGATGGTACCGGCGGGCAAGATCGTCGACGACACCCTGGCGCAGCTGCTGCCGCTGTTGCAGGCCGGCGATATCGTCATCGATGGCGGCAATTCGTATTACAAGGATTCGCAACGGCGCGCCGCATTGCTGCATGCCAGTGGTATTGCCTTTGTCGATTGCGGCACCAGCGGCGGCGTCTGGGGTCTGCAGGAGGGCTACAGCCTGATGGTGGGTGGCGACGAAGCGGCGGTGACCACGCTGCATCCGGTACTGGCCACATTGGCGCCGGCAGCGGACAAGGGCTGGGGGCGCGTCGGCCCGAGCGGCGCCGGCCACTTCACCAAGATGGTCCACAACGGCATCGAGTACGGAATGATGCAGGCCTATGCCGAAGGCTTCGCTTTGATGCAGCACAAGACCGACTTTGCGCTGGATCTGCACCAGGTCGCCGAGATCTGGCGCGATGGCAGCGTGGTGCGTTCGTGGCTGCTGGATCTCACTGCCGACGCGTTGGCGCATAACCCGACCATGGCCGGTATCGCACCGTTTGTGGCCGATTCGGGCGAAGGGCGCTGGACGGTTGCCGAGGCGATCGATCTGGAGGTGTCGGCACCGATCATCACCTTGTCGCTGATGGAGCGGCTGCGCTCGCGCGACAAGGATTCGTTCACCGACAAGCTGCTGGCCGCAATGCGCAACCAGTTCGGTGGTCACGCAGTCAAGACCACGACTGAAGCCGCGCCCACGATCGGCAGCAAGGACGTCTGAGCGGTTGCGCCGACTCCTGCGCGCCTGCATGGCGGGCGCGTAGTGAAACGTCTTTCCACCGACTGCCGGCGTACCCGCCGTCTGACCGCAGTGCGTGTTGATCCAGTGCCCGCACGCGGTACCGCAGGACGCGAGCATGCCATGCCGATGCCGCACACCGGTCAGGCGCCCGACACGGCGCACAGTCGTGCATCAGCCGCGTGAAACCGCGCTCGCTCCCTCCAGCCATTGCACCTGGCCCGAGGCGGCGCTGCGTTGCGCCAGCTCCAGCAGCTCCATCACCTGCACCGCGTCGGCACCGCTGACCGGTGCCGGTCCGGTGCCTGCCAGGGCATCGCGAAACGCGGCGTAGCACTGCCGGTAGTCGCCCGGCGTGGTGTCGGGTTGATGGGTATGCACGCGGCCTTCGTCGTCGACGCGGGTCAGCGTGCCCGGAAGCGGGTCCACGCCCCAACCGGCGGTACCGGGGCGGCGTCCGGCGCGTAGCTGGTCTTCCTGGGTGTCCAGCCCGTGCTTGAGGTAACTGCCACGGGTGCCGTGCACGGCAAAGCGCAGGCCACTGTCGGCCACCAGCGAGCCGGCATGCAGGATCACGCGCAGCCGCGGGTAACGCAGGGTGACGTGGAAATAGTCGTCGCTGCGCGCCTGGTTGCGCTGACGCTGCAGGTCCGCGCCGATCGCCTGCGGCATCCCGAACAGCTGCAGCGCCTGATCGAGCAGATGCGGCCCCAGGTCGTACCAGAGACCGGCGCCGGGAACCTCGCTTTCGCGCCAGCGGTCGCGCACCTGCGGCCGGAAGCGGTCGAAGTGCGAATGCAATTCCACCACCTCGCCCAACTGGCCTTCGTCGATCAGCCGGCGCACGGTGAGGAAGTCCGCATCCCAGCGCCGGTTCTGGAACACGCTGACGATGCGCCCGGCCGCGGCGGCTGCAGCCACCAGCTCGCGCGCCTGCGCGGCGTCCAGCGCGAAGGGCTTGTCCACCAGCACATGCTTGCCGGCGGCCAGCGCCTGCAACGCGAACGGCGCGTGGGTCTGATTGGGCGTGGCCAGCACCACCGCGTCCAGCGCCGGATCGGCCAGTGCCGTTTCCAGATCGGCCAGCACGGCCACACCGGGGAAGTCCGCCTGTACCTGCTGCGGTTTTGACGACACCACGCTATGCAGGGCCAGGCCCGGGGTGCCGGCGATCAGCGGGGCATGGAAGGTGCGGCCGACATAGCCATAGCCGACGACGGCCAGATTGAACGGTTTAGGCATTGAAAACGGTTCATCGCAACGACGGAGAGGCCTGCATGGTATTGCACGCACACGTGTGCGCCGGGTTCACAGCCCCTGCATCCGGCAGTCACGTGTGCACGACGAGCGCCATTGCAGACTGCCGCCACATTCACAGGAGGGTACATCCAATGAAGAACATGACACATGCACGCAAGCTGCTGGCCCTGTCGCTGTCGCTCGGTCTGACGCTGGGTGCCTCGCAGGCATTCGCTGCGCCGCAGGAACACGCCGCGCACAAGGATCACGCTGCCGACAACATCAACGAGTCCAAGAAGCCGGTGACCGATACCTGGATCACCACCAAGGTGAAGGCCGACCTGCTGGCCACCGACAACGTGTCGGGTACCGACGTCAAGGTCGAGACCAAGAACGGCATCGTCACCCTGACCGGCACGGTTGCCACCAAGGCCGAGCACGACAAGGCCGTGGCAGTTGCCAAGGGCATCGAAGGCGTCAAGAGCGTCAAGTCCACCGGCCTGAAGGTCGTTGCTGCAAAGATGTAATTGCAGCCGTAGCAAATGCCGGGCCAGCCGAGGCGAGGCGGCTGATCCGAGCACCAGGCGCACTCCACGGGGTGCGCTTTTTTTGTTGTCTGTTCGCGACCCAGGCAAGCCGACGGGCGGTGAAGCACTCGCACCATTTTCACGTTTGCTGCACTTATGATATGCCCATTCAGCTATGTCGCCGCGGGAGTGATCAGGCTGAATCGTTAATCTCATCCTGGGCCTGATCGGAGACAATGCCGACTTGCCTTCGGGGCCTTGGCAGCGAGCGGATACAGACCTAGCAATGCAGACGACGGTCCAAGAAGACAGATGGGATCGCTGGCGCCTGCCGTCACTGGCAGTTGCCGTGTTTCTGATTGTGGTGGTGCCGTCGTTGCTGTTGCAGCAGATGGCGCACAACGCCAACCAGGCTGCGGCGTGGGTGTCGCATAGCCAGGAAGTGCAGGAGACTGCCCAGCACCTGGAAGCGGCAATGCGCGACACCGAATCGGCAGCCCTGATGCGCTCGCACGGCGTGCAGCGTCCGGCCTTGCTGGAGCGGATGCGGCGCGGGCGGCGCGAGTCGCTGGCTGCGGTGCAGCGGCTGATCGTGCTGACCAAGGACAACCCCGCACAGCAGGTGCGGATGGGGCGCATCCAGAGCACGATCGAGCGGCGTCTGTTGTTGGCCGAGCGGATTGCGGTGACCACTGCCCGCGAGCAGATCCGCGTGCTGATCGACGACATGACCTTGAACAACCCGATCCGTGTGCTGATCGACGAGTTGCAGGAGGCCGAGGGCAAGCTGCTGGAGCTGCGCAACACGCGCGCCGACACCGAGCGCGCCCATTACGCCGTGCTGAGCTGGGGCACGTTGGTGGTGCAGTTGCTGCTGCTGGGCACCGTGACCTGGTTGCTGCAGCGGCAGATCCGTCGCCGCCTGGCGGCCGAGCAGGAGTACCTGCGCGCCAACGGCCGCGCGTCGTCGGTATTGCAGACCGTACGCGAGCCGATCGTGCTGCTGGATTCCAGCCAGCGCATCCTGCTGCACAACCCGGCGTTTGCCGAGTTGTACGGGCTGGACGAGCGCGGCAACGAATCGATGCCGCTGGAAGACGTGGGCGAGGGCGTCTGGCGCGATGCGCAGATCCATCAGCGGCTGGCCGATGTGCTGCTGCGCGGCCGCGAGTTGTGGGACTACGAACACGAGCAGCGCGCCGCCGATGGCGTGCAGCGCACCATGCTGATCAACGCGCGGCGCATGCCGCTGCCGGACACCAGCGACGAAGACGTGGTGCTGATGACGGTCAGCGACATCAGCCTGCAGAAGGCCTCGCAGCTGCGCATCCAGGAGCTCAACCGGCAGATGGAAGGCAAGGTGGAGCAGGTGTCGGAGGTCAATCGCGAGCTGGAGGCCTTCAGCTACTCGGTCTCGCACGATCTGCGCGCGCCGCTGCGCCATGTGGCCGGATTCTCCGACAAGCTGGCGCGCCATCTGGGCGATGCGGCGGACGAAAAATCGCGTCACTACATGGAAGTGATCAGCAGCTCGGCGCGTCGCATGGCGTCGCTGATCGACGATCTGCTGGTGTACTCGCGCCTGGGGCGCAGCGCGCTGCGGCTGCAGGCGGTGGACATGCAGTCGCTGGTATCGGAAACCCGCGCGATCCTGGACTCCAACGTGCAGAGCGAGAACACCGGCCACCGGGTGGACTGGCATATCGCGCCGTTGCCGGTGCTGGTGGCCGACGAGAACATGATGCGCCAGCTGTGGATGAACCTGCTCGGCAATGCCGTGAAATACAGCACCAAGCGCGAGGTGGCCAGGATCGAGGTCACCTACACGCCGATGGCCGACGGCGGCCACCAGTTCAGCGCGCGCGACAACGGCGCCGGCTTCGACATGGAATACAGCGACAAGTTGTTCGGCGTGTTCCAGCGTCTGCACAAGGCCAGCGAATATCCCGGTACCGGTATCGGCCTGGCCAGCGTGCGGCGCGTGCTGACGCGCCACGGCGGCCGGGTCTGGGCCGAAGGCGCGGTCGACGAAGGCGCCACGTTCTATTTTGTGCTTCCACCTGCGCTCGAAGCGCCCAACCAAGAGTTCACTGTATGACCGCCATCCGTACCATTCTTCTGGCAGAAGACAGCCCGGCCGATGCGGAAATGGCCGTCGATGCCCTGCGCGAAGCCCGCCTGGCCAATCCGATCGTGCATGTCGAGGACGGCGTCGAAACCATGGACTATCTGTTGCGTCGGGGCATCTTCGCCGATCGCGAGGAAGGCCTGCCGGCGGTGTTGCTGCTGGACATCAAGATGCCGCGCCTGGACGGGCTGGAAGTGCTCA
Source organism: Xanthomonas sp. CFBP 8151 (assembly GCF_011761885.1). Lineage (NCBI taxonomy): Bacteria > Pseudomonadati > Pseudomonadota > Gammaproteobacteria > Lysobacterales > Lysobacteraceae > Xanthomonas > Xanthomonas sp. CFBP 8151. Next base: position 555,120 of record NZ_JAASQZ010000002.1, on the reverse strand, counting down.
AGCAGATCCGCAGCGAGGAGTCGCTCAAGCGCCTGCCGGTGGTGATCCTGTCGTCCTCGCGCGAAGAGAGCGACCTGGCCCGCAGCTGGGACCTGGGCGTGAATGCCTATGTGGTCAAGCCGGTGGACGTGGATCAGTTCTTCAACGCAGTCAAGACGCTCGGCACCTTCTGGGCGGTCATCAATCAGGCACCGGAGCTGGACTGACCCATGCTGCATGAGGGGGGCAAACTGGAGCAGCTGAAGATCCTTCTGGTGGAAGATTCACCGGAAGACGCTGAGCTGTTGTCCGACCAGCTGCTCGATGCCGGGCTGGATGCGGCGTTCGAGCGTGTGGACAGCGAACCATCGCTGCGTGCCGCACTGGATGCATTCCAGCCGGACATCGTGCTGTCGGATCTGAGCATGCCCGGGTTTTCGGGCCATCAGGCGCTACGCCTGGTGCGCCAGAACGGCGCCACGCCCTTCATTTTCGTCTCCGGCACGATGGGCGAGGAAACCGCGGTCAAGGCGCTGCAGGATGGCGCCAACGACTACATCATCAAGCACAACCCGACACGGCTGCCCAGCGCAGTGATCCGCGCGATCCGCGAGGCGCGTGCGGACCTTGAACGTCAGCGCGTGGAGAGCGAGCTGATGCGTGCGCAGCGGCTGGAAAGCCTGGCGATGCTGGCGGCCGGGTTGAGCCACGACCTGCGCAACATCCTGCAGCCGTTGCTGATCGTGCCCGACCTGCTGGCCGGACGCACCGACGATCCGCAGCTGCGTCAGCTGGCCAACGTGGTGGCCGAGTGCGGCCGGCGCGGGCATGAGATGGCCGAGTCGATGCTGTCGTTCGTGCGTGGCTCCAACAAGCCGCGCGAGCAGGTGTCGATCGCGAGCCTGTTCCAGGCCGTGCAGATGCTGCTCAAGAGCAGCCTGCCCGACGGCGTGCGCCTGCAGATGGACACGATCCCGCTGGATCTGACCATCGAGGCCAACTACACCGAGTTGCAGCAGTGCCTGCTCAACCTGGGCCTGAACGCGATCCAGGCGATGCCGGGCGGCGGGACGTTGACCCTGTCTGCCGACCGCCATGATGGCGCGCGCGTGCGCATGAGCGTGGCCGACACCGGCGTGGGCATGAGCGAGGACACCCGCGCACGCCTGTTCAGCCCCTTCTTCACCACCAAGGCCGACGGTACCGGCCTGGGACTGATTTCCTGCAAGCGCATCGTCGAAAGCTACGGCGGCAGCATCGTGGTCGACAGCCGCCTGGGCGAGGGCACGCGTTTCGACATGATCGTGCCGATGCGTGCGGCCGCGGGGACGGTTGCCGATACCGAGCCGCCGCTGGCGTTGGGGCATGGGCAGCGCATCCTGTTGGTGGATGGCGAGGCCACGCGCCTGTCGCTGCTGGGCAACGCCTTGTCCAGCCAGGGCTATCAACCGCAGCTGGCAACCGACGGTGCGGCGGCGCTGCAGCTGGTGCAGCAGCACGCGATGCCGGACTTGGTGATCATCGACAGCGACATCATCCAGCTCTCGGCGGTGAGCGTGCTGTTGAGCATGCAGGAACTGGGCTATCACGGCCCGGCGATCGTGCTCGAAGACGTCGGCGCGCCGCTGCAACGTTCGCATTTCCCGCCGGAACTGCCGGTGCATGTGTTGCGCAAACCGCTGGAAATGCGCCGGGTGTTCCGCGCCGTGGCGCATGCGTTGGAAGTGGCCTGAGGCCAGGGTCTGGCGTACTACGGGCGGGCAGGCCAAGGTGCGCGACGATTGCAACAGTTGACGCCCACGCTGGCCGCATGCGCGAATAACGCATGACCACCGTGCTTCTCAGCCTTGGCAGCAACCTCCAGCCGACCCACTACCTGCGCCTGGCCGTCGATGCCTTGCGCGCGCGCTTCGGCCAACTTGCCATCTCGCCGGCGTATCGTACGCTGGCGGTGGGCTTCGACGGGCCGGACTTCGTCAACAACGCCGTGGCGCTGGACACGGACATGGACCTGCCTGCGCTCGACCACTGGCTGCATGCGCTGGAAGATACGCACGGCCGCGATCGCAGCGGCCCGCGTTTCAGCGACCGCACCCTGGATGTGGATGTGGTGTTCTTCGGCGATTGCATCATCGAAGGCCCCGGGCATCTACGCATTCCGCGGCCCGAGCTCAAACATGCCTTCGTGTTGAAGCCGCTGGCCGATATCGCGCCCGACTTTGTCGATCCGCTGAGCGGACAGACCCTGGCCGCGCTGTGGCAGGCGCATCCCCAGTACGGCATTGCGTTTGCGACGGTTGCGTTGGACGCGGCCCCGGCGCTGGATGTGGCGCGGTAGCGTCGTTGTAGCTCAACTGAGCTGGCGGCCGCCGTCCACATGCAGGGTGTGGCCGGTGACGAAGCTGGCGTCGTCCAGCAGCCAGCGCACCGCCTCGGCGATTTCCTCGGGCGTACCGATGCGTGCCAACGGCGTGCGTGCGAGCAGCGCCTGTTTGGCATCTGCGGATTTGCCTTCGTCCGGCCACAGAATCGCACCGGGCGCGACCGCGTTGACGCGGACCTCCGGTGCCAGCTCCAGCGCGAGCGAGCGGGTGAGCATTTCCAGCGCGCTCTTGGACGCGCCGTACAGCGGGTGGTTGCGCATCGGCTTCTGCGCGTGCAGGTCGGTGAGGTTGACGATGGCGCCGTGGTGCTGGCGCAGCTGCGCGGCGGCAGCCTGGGCGATGAAGAACGGCGCACGTGCATTGACTGCGAACAATTCGTCCCATTGCGCGGCTGTCGCTGCGCCGAGCGGGGTGGGACAGAACGCGGAAGCATTGTTGACCACGCCATCCAGGCGGCCGAACGCGGCGATGCAGTCGGCGACCAGCTGCGCCGGCGCCTCCGGCAGGCGCAGGTCGGCGTGCAGGGCCTGCGCACTGCCGGCGCGCTGGGCGCACAGCTGCGCTACGCGCGCGCTGAGCGCCTCGCCGGAGTGGTGCCCGTGCAAGGCGACGCGGTGGCCGGTCGCATGCAGTGTGGTGGCTATCTGGGCGCCGATACGGCGGCCTGCACCGGTGATCAACACCACCTTGGAACTGTCTGTCATGGCGTACTCGCTCGGCGTTGCAGAGGGCTCGGCTATCCTGTGCATTGTCCTCGCAACCGGTGCCCGCATGCACGCCGACCTTCCTACTCCCGATCCGGACGCCCTGGCGCATAGCGATCGGTTGGCTGCGCATCTGCGCGCCGAGATCGCCGCCGCCGGTGGTGCGATTCCGTTTTCGCGTTTCATGGAACTGGCGTTGTATGCGCCGGGCCTGGGCTATTACAGCGCCGGCTCCAGCAAGTTCGGCGAGGCTGGCGATTTCGTCACCGCACCGGAGCTGGGGCCATTGTTCGCGGCCACCGTGTCCGGTGCGCTGGCGCCGGTGCTGCAGCAGCTCGGGCCACAGGCGCGCGTGCTGGAAGTGGGCGGCGGCAGCGGTGCATTCGCCGAAGTCACGCTCAAGCGCCTGCTCGAGCTGGATGCGCTACCGGAGCGTTACGCGATCCTGGAACCCAGCGCCGACCTGCGCGAGCGTCAGCGCGAGCGGCTGGGACGCAGCCTGATCCCGCCGGTCTTCGATCTGGTGGAGTGGCTGGACGGTCCATTCCCGGACGATTGGGATGGGGTGCTGTTCGCCAATGAAGTGATCGATGCATTGCCTACGCCGCGCTTCACGCTGCGCGATGGCGAGGTGTATGAGGAAACCGTGGTGCTGGACGCGCAGCAGCAATTCGCGCGCGGCGAGCAGCCGGCCGATGCCTTGCTGGGCGCGGCGGTGCGGCATCTGGAGCGCTATCTGGAGCAGCCCTTCGCCGATGGTTATCGCTCCGAGTTGCTGCCGCAGTTGCCTTACTGGGTCCAGGCGGTGGCTGGCGGTCTGAAGCGCGGCGCGATGCTGTTCGTCGACTACGGTTACCCGCGTGGCGAGTTCTATCGCGCGCAGCGCGAAGACGGCACCCTGCGCGCGTTCTATCGCCATCGCATGCATGAGGACTTGTATCGCTGGCCGGGCCTGCAGGATCTGACGGCGTCGGTGGACTTCACGGCGTTGGCCGAGGCCGGCACCGGGGCCGGTTTCGAACTGGCCGGTTACTGCACGCAAGCGAGCTTTCTGCTCGGCAACGGCCTGGATGCGTTGCTGGCGCAGGCCGACACGCGCACCGACGAAGTGGGGCGCATGCGGCTGCGTGAGCAGATCAAGCGGCTGACCTTGCCCAGCGAAATGGGCGAGCGCTTCCAGGTGATGGGTTTTGCGCGCGATGTCGATTTTGCGCCGGCATTTCTGGCGGGCGATCTCACATGGCGGCTGTGAGCGCGGCGCTGCGTCCATTCCGGCGGCCACGGTTGTGGGTAGGCCTGTGGATCGCCGCAATCCTGATGGTGATTGCGGTATGCATGGGGCCGCCACCAGAGTTTCCGGAACTTCCTTCCAACAGCGACAAGGCCGAGCATTTCTTGACGTTCGCGTTGTTGTGCTGGGGGGCGGTGCAGCTGTTCGCCACCCGTCGCGCGCTGTTGCTTGCGGCGTTCGGATTGGTGCTGTTGGGGATCGGCATCGAGATCGCGCAAGGGGCACTGACCACCAATCGCAGCGCGGATCCGTACGATGCGCTTGCCGATACGTTGGGTATTCTCGCCGGCTTGTGCCTGGCATGGACGCCGCTGCGGTTGGTGATGTTGCGGATCGATCAGCGCATGTTTGGGCCGCGCGGGTAGATCTGTTGTAGAACAGCTGGTCTGTGACTTTGCTGCAAGGCCCTTGCCCGCCCACCATCGCAGGACACGCCGCAAGTACGTCCGTGTAGGCGCTTACGCGGCATCCATGCCGCGTAAGGTCCCGCGACGGTGGGCAGGCAAGGACCGGTCGGGATGGTCGGTGTGCAATGTCGAGAGCAGTGCGCGATGGTCGTCCACCTGGCGATTGCGTAGCTTCCAATCTGCGCTCTCAGCCGGGCATGCGGACCGCGCGTTCGCGTAGCCACTTGGTTGCGACCCACTTTTCGCCGGCCAGGACCGGGGCGCCGGCATGCAGGCTGCGTGTCATCGGATGCGGGCGGTCGTAGCTGAAGAACACCGCATTGCCTTTCACGGCAGCGACGTCCAGGTGCGCATCGGGAAAGCGCGTGGCGCCGCCGCGTTCCGGGGTGTTGAGATACATCACCAACGATGCGACGCGCTGACCGCCGGCCTGCAGCAGCACCTGCGTCCCGGCGGCAACGGGGTCGAAGTAGTCGTAGTGCGGTTGATATTCGGCGCCGGTGGCATAGCGCAAGACCTGCAGTCCTTCGCCGTGGTCCACGGGCCAGTCGAGCAGGCGGGCGATGCGCGCCTCGATGCGTTGGCATAGCGCATCCTGCCCCAGCTGCAGGCACATGCTGTGGCTGGTGCGTGCGGCATGCACGATCTGCGCGCCGTTGTCGTTGTCCACCGTGCGCGAACGCGCCAGGCGTGGCTGCGCCAGTGCGATCAATGCCTCGCACTCGGCATCGGACAAAAAATCGCCCAGCACCACCACGCGCGGCAGCAACAGGCTGACCAGCACGCGCACCTGGCGATCGCCCAGGTCCAGCAACGAGGCATCGTTGTGCTGCAGCACTGCGGGCACACGCACCGGCATCGGCAGGCCATGTGCCTGCGCGTGCTGCTGGATGTGGTCGCGCACCAATGCCTCGACTGCGTCGATGGCGTCCTGTTCGTTCCAGCCTTGATCCAGGAGCGGCTGTAGCGCTTGCTCCGGCGGCTGGCCGGCCACTGCCTGCGCAATGATCCAGTTGCCCAGGGCAGTGGGGATGGGGGTCGAGGGCATCCTTCTACAGTGCATGTCAGTGTGTGGCAGGCATGTGTCAATTGTGTCGTGGTAAGACAAATGACACAGACAGCCCCTATAAAAGTGACGGGGATCTTGAACGTGCTCGCCACTGCAGTGAGCGGAACGCAACCAATTCTTGACGACTCCTCTTCATACCGGACCTTCCTTGACCTGGAGATCAGCCGCATGTCCGTTCGCAATAGCAGCAAGACACTTCTCATGACGTTTGGTACCGCGCTGGCGTTGTCGGCCTGCGGTGGTGGTGCCGATCGTGTCGCTTCGCCCGGCGAGGGCGCATTTCCGCCGGCACCGACGCCGGCCCCCGCACCGACCCCGGCGCCCACGCCTGCACCCACGCCCGCTCCGACACCGACCGGCCCGGCCGCCGATTGCCCGACCGGTTTCTCCAACGTCGGCACCATCGCCAACAACACGCTGCGCGCCTGCCAGCTGCCGGACACCATCAACGGCAACCTGGTGGTGCCGGCACGTGCGGGCACGGCGTATTCGATCAGCGGACGCGTCAACGTGGGCACCGACCGCGGCGGCAACGCCATTGCACCGGCCGCCGGCAGCACGCAGGGCATCCTGACCATCGAGCCGGGCGTGACCCTGTTCGGTTCGGCGGGTAGCGACTACATCGTGGTCAACCGCGGTTCGCAGATCTTTGCCGAAGGCAGCGCCACCGCCCCGATCGTGTTCACCGCGCGCCAGGCGCTTGAGGGTCAGGTAAGCGCCAATACCATCGGTTTGTGGGGCGGCATCGTGGTGCTGGGCCGTGCGGCCATCAACAACTGCCCGGGCAGCACGGTCTCCGGCACGCCGGAATGCCAGGCGCAGGTGGAAGGTACCAACGCGTTCTACGGCGGCAACAGCGCCACCGACAACAGCGGCTCCATGCGCTACCTGCGGGTGATGTATTCGGGCTTCGAAATTTCGCCCAACAACGAGTTGCAGGGCATTACCCTGGCCGGCGCGGGCAGCGGCACGCGTCTGGATCATGTGCAGATCCACAACAGCTCCGACGACGGCATCGAATGGTTCGGTGGCACCGTCAACGGCAGCCACATCGTGATCACCGGCGCCGACGACGATTCGCTGGACACCGATGCCGGCTGGAACGGCGCCCTGCAGTTCGGCATCGTGGTGCAGCGCGCCGGTGGCGGCGACCGCATGAACGAGTGGAGCAGCCTGCGCCGTCAGCCGTATTCGCGTCCGAAGGTGGCCAACTTCACCTACGTCGGCAATGCGCGCGCCGGTGCGGCGATCATGCTCAACCAGGGCACGCAGGCCGCGTTCTACAACTCGGTCGTCACGCGTCCGGCCGGTGGCAGCGGTGATGGCCTGGTGTGCTTCAACCTGGCCGATGCCGACACGCTCGGTACCTTCAACTCGGTGTTCTTCGCCTGCCCGACGGCCTTTGGCAGCGATGCGCGTGCGGCCACCCAGTTTGCGGCTGGCACCAACAACGTCGCCAACGGCGTGTCCACGTTGCAGAACACTTTCGTCAATGGCGCCAACGAAAGCGCCGTGCCGGCCTTCCAGGGCTTGAACGGGGTGAGCAGCTTCTTCCAGCAGGTGAACTACATCGGTGGCGTGCGCGATGCCAACGATACCTGGTGGCAGGGCTGGACCTGCGGCCTGACCGCCGATCGTCCCTGCTGAGGTACAGCATCGCAAGGCAGCCCACGCGCTGTCTTGCGATGCGTCCAGCGTCATCTTTCAGTTGCCAGGGCTCCCACGATGCGAACCTCCGCTGTCGCCCGTCTCTCGCGGACGGGCCTGTCTCTTTCCATTTCCACCTTGCTGTTTTCCGGTGCTGCGCTGGCGCAGTCGGCCGCCACCGATGCCGGCACCAGCAGCGGCGGCACCGCCACCAGCGCGCCCAAGCAACTCGACCAGGTCGTGGTGCGTGGCGAGTACATTCCCCAACCGATGCTGCAGACCTCGGAGGTGGCATCGTTTGTCACCCGTGAGGACATGGAGCGTACCGGCGACAGCAGCGCCGCCGTTGCGCTGACGCGTGTCACCGGACTGAGCCTGTCGCGCGGCAAGTACGTGTATGTGCGCGGCCTGGGCGAGCGCTACTCGTCGGCGTTGTTCAACGGCTCGCCGCTGCCCAGCCCCGAGCCGATGCAGCGCGTGGTGCCGCTGGATCTGTTTCCCAGCGATGTGCTGGCCAGCGTGACCGTGCAGAAGACCTATTCGGCCGATTATCCGGGCGAATTCGGCGGTGGCGTGATCGATCTGCAATCGATGGCGGTGCCGGAAAAACCGTTCCTGTCGCTGACCGTGGGCGGCGGCGTCAACAGCGTCAGCACCGGCGAAAAAGGCCTGACCTATTACGGCTCCGGCGATGACGAGTGGGGCTACGACGACGGCACGCGCAAGCAGCCTGCCGCATTGCGCGATGCGATCCAGAGTGGCCGGCGCGTGGATCTGGGCAGTTTCTCGCGTGAGGACATCCGCCGTATCGGGCGCAGCTTGAACGACGCCAACCTGTATGTGCTGCAGGAAAAGGACAGCATCGCCCCGGACGTCAATGTCGGTGGCAGTGCCGGTTACAGCATGGATGTGGGCGAGGCCAAGCTGGGCATCATCGCGGTGGCCAGCTATGACAACGAGTGGCGCACGCGCACCGGCAAGCAGCAGGACGGCATCTTTGTCGGCGATGCGGTCGAGTTCAATTCCAACTACGACTTCGCCACCACGCGCAACAATGTGCGCACCAACGGCATGCTGGGCCTGGGCTGGGAATACGGCAGCCACACCATCGGCTGGACCACCTTGTATGTACACGACGCCCTGAAGGTGGCGCGCAGCCGCGCCGGCCGCGATGAGCTGGCCGGTTTCGACGTACGCGACGACAACACCGAGTGGTACGAGCGCCAGCTGATCAACAACCAGCTGCGCGGCACGCATGCATTCGGCGAATACGATGATCTCAAGATCGAATGGCGCGCAGCGGTGGCCAATGCCAGCCGCGATGTGCCGTACGAAACCGGCATTCGCTACGAGTTGCTGGATGGCTACTGGGCGCACGATGCCTCGCGCGTGCAGAACTACACCCGCTTCAGCAAGGTCGACGACACCGTCGCCAGCGGCGGGGTGGATGTGACCTGGCGTTTGCCGATCGAGCACGACCTCACCGTCAAGGGCGGTCTGGCCTATCTGGACAACGACCGCAGCGCGTGGAGCCGGGAGTTCCGCTTCCTGGCGCTGGATGGCCCGCTGCCGTTCTACAACCAGTTCCAGCGTGTGGATTATCTGATCTCCGATTACAACCTCAGCAACGATCTGCTGCGCCTGCGCGAGACCACCGGCAGCTTCGGTGCGGCCGCGTACGACGCGACCCTGAAGGTCAAGGCGGCCTATCTGCAGGCCGAGGGCGAGATCGTGCCGACCCTGCGCGCCACCGTCGGTATGCGTTACGAGGACGCCACGCAGGCGGTGCATCCGTACGACATCTTCACCGGCGTGCGCCAGGACAGCGTGGCCCCGCTGGAGAACAGCTACGCGTTGCCGTCGGCCACGGTGACCTGGAATTTTGCCGAGAACCAGCAGCTGCGCGTTGGTGCGTCCAAGACCATCGCGCGCCCGCAGTTCCGCGAGATGGCGCCGCAGCAGTACCTGGACCCGGATATCGACCGCCAGTTCTTCGGCAACCCGTTCCTGGTCGACAGCGAGCTGGTCAACCTGGATGCGCGGTACGAGTGGTTCTTCGAGCCGGGCGAGTATTTCACCGTCGGCGCGTTCTACAAAAGCATCGACAAGCCGATCGAAGCCATCGTCAACGATGCGCCCGGCGGCGGCATCGTGCAGAGCTTCATCAATGCGCCAGAGGCCACTTTGTATGGCATCGAGCTGGAAGCCAAGAAGTATCTGGACCTGCCGATCGCGGCCGACTGGTGGGGCGACAACCGGGTGTTCGTGTCCGGCAATTACACGCGCACCAAGTCGGAGGTGAGCGCCGGCGCTGGCGATACCGTGCAGCCGTTCGGCTTCACCGCACCGGTGCAGGCGACCTTGTTCATCCGCGATGGCTCGGCCTTGCAGGGGCAGTCCGATGACATCGCCAACCTGCAGATCGGTGTGGAAAGTGAGAGCACCCACAGCCAGGCCACCTTGATCGCCAACTATGTCGGCGAGCGGGTGTCAGCGCGTGGTCGCCCGGGGCAACCGGATTACATCGACAAGCCCGGCACCTCGCTGGATCTGGTGATCAAGAAGGGCCTGGTGTGGTCGGGCAATACGCTGTCGTTGAACTTTGCCGCACGCAACCTGCTCAAGACCCGCTACCAGGAATATCAGAGCCTGGGCAGCAACCGGGTGGACCTGTACGAGTACCAGCCCGGCGTGACGTATGACCTGAGTGTGACAGCGCGCTTCTGAGCCGACGCCCGCTACCGGTATCGCACACGCCCGCCCTGCCTCGCATGGCGGGCGTGTGCAGATGGATTCGTGTCGCCGTGTGTCGGACTGTGTCATCACTTTCTTCGAACTGACACATTGCTGCCGCATTCTGTCATTCGACCGCAATCCGAGACGGATGTCCGCTTTGCAGCGCGCTTTGCCCTCCTTGAAACCCCTGATGTCGGCGCGTGGCCGCACTGCACTGGGCTGCGTGCTGCTGGCCTTGCTCGCGCTACAGTGCGCGCGCGTGGTGTGGGTGGTGATCACCCCGATCGGGCCGTGGGGCACTGCCCAGGTCGCCACGCCTGCACATGCGGAGCTGCCGGCACTGCGCCGCGATGTGTTCCATCGCAGCGTTCCGGAGGCCAGCAGCGACGGCATCGTGTTGCATGGGGTGCGCGCGGGCGGCGGGCAAGCGGCTGCGTTTCTGAGCAGCGGCGACGGCAGGCAGGGGGCGTATCGCGTTGGCGATGGCGTGGTACCTGGCGTGGAGGTACAGGCGATCGCGAGCGATCACGTGCTGCTGCGCGCCGGCCGTGGAGTGCGACGTCTGAGCTTGGTGGAGACCACGGCGTCGTCGTCGGCCACATCGCCAGCAACGGCCGCGACCGCAGCGACAGGCGCCGCCGCGCCTGCAGTGACGTCGAATGTCGGCACAGCCGCTGGCACGGCCGCAGCGACGGCTGTCGACCCGCACCAACTGCTGACCACCGCCGGCCTGCGTGCAAGCGAAGACGGCAGCGGCTTCACCGTGATGCCGCGCGGTGATGGCGCACTGCTGCGCCAGGCCGGCCTGGCGCCGGGCGATGTGCTCACCCAACTCAATGGCCGCACGCTCGATGCCGAACATCTGCGCGAGCTGCAGGACGAACTACGCGATGGCCAGGCAGCCACGCTGACCTACCGCCGTGACGGCCAGACCCACACCATGACCCTGAAGCGCCCGCAATGACCGCTGCCCGCCCCGTATGGCTGCTTTCGGCCGCGTTGTTGCTCGCCCTGCCGGCGGTGCCGATGGTGTCGCTGCATGCCGCCGACGCACCGGCCGTGCGCCTGCAGGACGTGGACCTGCGCGCGTTCATCCAGGACGTGTCGCGTGCCACCGGCATCACCTTCATCGTGGACACGCGCGTGCAGGGCACGGTCAACGTGGCGCGTGCGCAGGCGATGTCGGAACAGGATCTGCTCGGCATGCTGCTGGCGGTCTTGCGCGCCAATGGCTTGATCGCGGTGTCCAGCGGGCCGTCGACCTACCGCATCATTCCCGACGATACCGCTGCACAGCAACCGGCCAGCGCTGCCAACGGCAATCTGGGATTCGCCACGCAGGTGTTCACCCTGCAACGCGTGGATGCACGCAGCGCCGCGGAGATCCTCAAGCCCCTGATCGGGCGCGGCGGCGTGATCATGGCGATGCCGCAGGGCAACAGCCTGTTGATTGCCGACTACGCCGACAACCTGCGCCGCGTGCGCGGCCTGGTCGCGCAGATCGACACCGACCGCGCGGCGATCGACACGGTGAGCTTGCGCAATAGCTCCGCACAGGAACTGGCGCGCACGCTGACCTCGCTGTTCGGGCAGGCGGGCGAGCGCAGCAACGTGCTGTCGGTGCTGCCGGTGGAAAGCAGCAATTCGCTGATCGTGCGCGGCGACCCGGCACTGGTGCAGCGCGTGGTGCGCACCGCGGTGGATCTGGACGGGCGCGCCGAACGTCGCGGCGATGTCAGCGTGGTGCGGCTGCAGCACGCCAGCGCCGAGCAATTGCTGCCGGTGTTGCAGCAGCTGGTCGGGCAGAGCCCGGGCAACGAGGCACAGCCCGGGCAGGACACGCGCTCCAACGCGGTGGATGTGGCCGCCGCTGCTGCGGGCGCTGCACAGACGCAGGTGATCACACCGGCCGCCGGCAAGCGCCCGGTGATCGTGCGCTACCCCGGCTCCAACGCCTTGATAATCAATGCCGACCCGGAAACCCAGCGTGCCTTGATGGAGGTGATCCGTCAGCTGGACGTGCATCGCGAGCAGGTGCTGGTCGAAGCGATCGTGGTGGAGATCTCCGACACCGCCGCCAAGCGCCTGGGCGTGCAGCTGCTGTTGGCCGGGCGCAATGGCACGGTGCCGTTGATCGCCACGCAGTACAGCGGCGCCTCGCCGGGCATCGTGCCATTGGCCGCAGCGGCGGCCGGCACGCGCAGCAATAACGGCCAAGACGATTCGGTGCTGGAACAGGCGCGCAATGTGGCCGCGCAATCCTTGCTGGGCCTGAGCGGCGGCCTGATCGGGCTGGCCGGGCAAAGCAACGATGCGGTGTTCGGCATGATCATCGATGCGGTCAAGAGCGACACCGGCTCCAACCTGTTGTCGACCCCGTCGATCATGACCTTGGACAACGAGCAGGCGCGCATCCTGGTCGGGCAGGAAGTGCCGATCACCACCGGCGAAGTACTGGGCGCGGCCAACGACAACCCGTTCCGCACCATCCAGCGCCAGGACGTGGGCGTGGAGCTGGAAGTGCGCCCGCAGATCAATACCGCCGGCGGCATCACCCTGGCGATCAAGCAGGAAGTCTCGGCCATTGCCGGGCCGGTCAGCGCGCAGTCGTCGGAGCTGGTGTTCAACAAGCGCCAGATCGAAACCCGCGTAGTGGTGGAAAACGGCGCCATCGTCGCGCTCGGCGGCCTGCTCGACCAGAACGACCGGCAGACCGTGGAGAAGGTGCCGCTGCTGGGCGATGTGCCCGGCCTGGGCGCGCTGTTCCGGCACAGGTCGCGCAATCGCGACAAGACCAATCTGATGGTCTTCATCCGCCCCACCATCATCCGCGATGCGGCCGATGCGCAGCGCATGACCGCACCGCGCTACACCTATCTGCGCGACCGCCAGTTGGCCGACGGCGACCCGGAAGCCGCGCTCGATGCGTTGGTACGCGACTACCTGCGCGCGCCGCCGCCGCAGCTGCCGGCCGCGCCAGCGTCGGCCGTGCCTGCGCCGGCAACAACGCCTGCGCCCGGCGCACGTCCCGCGCAGCGCTGATGCCATGAACACCGCGCGCGCCAGCATTTCCTACGCGTTCGCCAAGCGCCACGGCGTGGTGCTGCTCGGCAGCGACAGTGCCGCGCAGATCGGTCTGCGCGAAGGCGGCGATGTGCAGGCCCTGATCGAGCTGCGGCGTGCCCTGGGCATGCCGTTGCAGGTGCGCACGCTGGCGCCGTCGGTGTTCGACCGGCATGTGTCGGAGATCTACGCCGATGCCGGCATGGAGCAGGGCGTACAGGTGGAGGCGCTGGACCTGCACGACAGCCTGGATTCGTTGATCGACGACATCCCCACCGCCGATCTGCTCGACAGCCAGGACGATGCGCCGATCATCCGCCTGATCAACGGCATCATCGCCGAGGCCGCGCGCCTGGGCGCCTCGGACGTGCATCTGGAATCCTACGAAGCGCGGCTGCGCGTGCGCCTGCGCGTGGATGGGGTGATGCGCGAGGCGGCCACCTTGCCCGGACGCATCGCGCCGTTGCTGGTGTCGCGCGTCAAGGTGATGGCGCGGCTGGACATCGCCGAAAAACGCATCCCGCAGGACGGCCGGGTGTCGCTGGTGATGGGTGCCAAGGCGCTGGACGTGCGCGTGTCCACGCTGCCGACGCGCAGCAGCGAGCGCGTGGTGCTGCGCATCCTGGACAAGGAGCAGGGCACCTTGTCGTTGGCCCAGCTCGGCATGCCACCGGCGGTGATGCACACCGTGCAGCGCGCCCTGCAGGTGCCCAACGGCATCGTGCTGGTGACCGGGCCGACCGGCTCGGGCAAGACCACCACGCTGTATGCGGCGCTGAGCCTGCTCAACGACGGCTCGCGCAACATCCTCACGGTGGAGGACCCGGTGGAATACGCCATCGACGGCGTCGGCCAGACCCAGGTCAATGCACGTGTCGGCATGACCTTCGCGGCCGGCTTGCGCGCGATCCTGCGCCAGGATCCGGACGTGGTGATGATCGGCGAGATCCGCGACGCCGAGACCGCGCAGATCGCCGTGCAGGCCAGCCTCACTGGCCACCTGGTGCTGTCCACCGTGCACACCAACGATGCGGTGGGCGCAGTCACGCGGCTGCGCGACATGGGCATCGAACCGTTCCTGCTCGCGTCGAGCCTGCGGCTGATTCTGGCGCAGCGCCTGGTCCGTCGCCTGTGCACGCAGTGCCGTGCACCGCGCCCGCTGGATGCCAGCCCGCGGCAGATGTTGCAGGCGCCCGACGATGCAACCATCTACGCCGCCGTGGGCTGTGCGGCTTGCCACCACAGCGGTTATGCCGGGCGGGTGGGCATCTACGAAGCCATCGCGGTGGATGATGCGATGCGCCGGTTGATCGGCGACAACGCCGACGAGGATGCCTTGGCTGCAGCGGCCTTCGCACGCGCAGCGCGCCTGGGCGATGCCGCGCGTGCGGCGGTGCTGCAAGGCCTCACCACGCTGGAAGAAGCGCTGCGGGTCACCCGCCAGCAGGACGATGCGCATGCCGCGGTTTGACTACACCGTGCTCGACCTGCACGGGCACAGCCGCCAGGGCGTGATCAGCGCGGACACGGCGCAGGCTGCGCGTGCGCAACTGGAGCAGCGGCAGTGGGTGCCGGTACGCGTGGAGGCGGCGGTGGCGGCCAGCGGCGTGCGTCCGGCGCGTTTCAGCGGCAAGGATCTGGTGCTGTTCACCCGTCAACTTGCCACGCTGGTGGAAACCGCGCCGCTGGAAGAAGCGCTGCGCACCATCGGCACGCAGTCCGAGCGGCGCGGCGTGCGCCGGGTCACCGGCCAGACGCACGGGCTGGTGGTCGAGGGCTTCCGCCTGTCCGATGCGATGGCGCGCCAGGGCACTGCGTTTCCGCCGCTGTACCGCGCGATGGTGGCCGCGGGCGAAAGTGCCGGGGCGCTGCCACAGGTGCTGGAGCGCCTGGCCGACCTGCTGGAGCGGCAGGCGCAGGTGCGCAGCAAGCTGCAGTCTGCGTTGGTGTATCCGGCGGCGTTGGCCCTGACCGCCGGTGCGGTGGTCATCGTGCTGATGACCTTTGTGGTGCCCAAGGTGGTGGACCAGTTCGATTCGATGGGGCGCGCATTGCCATGGCTGACGCGCGCGGTGATCGGCGTGTCGCAGTTCCTGCTGCACGCGGGCATTCCGCTGCTGGTTGCACTGGTCATTGCGGTGATCGCAGCGCTGCGCCTGCTCAGGCGCCCGCAGCTGCGCCTGGCGGCCGATCGCACCGTGCTGCGCGCGCCCTTGCTCGGCCGGTTGATCCGCGACCTGCACGCCGCACGCATGGCGCGCACGCTGGCGATCATGGTCAACAGCGGGCTGCCGCTGATGGAAGGCCTGATGATCGCCGCGCGCACCGTCGACAACCGCGCCTTGCGGCTGGCCACCGACAACATGGTCACGGCAATCCGCGAGGGCGGCAGCCTGGCCGCGGCGATGAAGCGCGCCGGCGTGTTTCCACCGACGTTGCTGTACATGGCCTCCAGCGGCGAAAACAGCGGGCGCTTGGCGCCGATGCTGGAGCGCGCCGCCGATTATCTGGAGCGCGAGTTCGAGTCCTTCACCACCGCGGCGATGAGCCTGCTGGAGCCGGCCATCATCGTGCTGCTCGGCGGCGTGGTGGCGGTGATCGTGCTGTCGATCCTGCTGCCCATCCTGCAATTCAACACCCTCGCGCTTGGTTGAGCGCGGACGCTTATCCCTGGAGATCCTCATGCAGTCCATCCATCATCGCCACCGTCCTTGCTCGCTGTCCTCGCAAGCGCGAACGCGCGGCTTCACCCTGGTCGAGTTGATGGTGGTCATCGTCATCATCGGCCTGCTGGCCACCGTGGTGATGATCAACGTGATGCCCAGCCAGGATCGCGCCATGGTCGAGAAGGCGCGTGCCGACGTGGCGGTGCTGGAGCAGGCGCTGGAAACTTATCGGCTGGACAACCTCAGCTACCCGAGTACCGAACAGGGCCTGCAGGCCTTGCTCAATGCGCCGACCGGGTTGACCCGGCCCGAGCGCTATCGCCAGGGCGGCTATGTCCGCCGCCTGCCGGAAGATCCGTGGGGCCACGCATACCAATACCGTCGACCGGGTCGCAGTGGTGGTTTCGACGTCTACTCGTTCGGTGCCGACGGCGCCGAAGGCGGCGACGCCGACAATGCCGATATCGGCAACTGGCGCTGAGTCGCAGCAGTGCTCGCGCAAACGGCCATCGCAGGGCAATCACGGGTACATGCATCGCGGACGAAGGCGCACGGCTTCACCCTGCTCGAACTGCTCGCCGTCCTGGTGATCACCGCACTCGCCAGCACGCTGGTGGTGCTGACCTTGCCGGATACGCGGCGTGACCTGCACGACCAGGCCGATGCATTGGCCAGTGCCTTGCTGCACGCACGCGACGAAGCCATCCTGAGCCTGCGCATGGTCGAGGTGACCGTGGATGCGGGGGGTTACAGGTTCCGCCGCCAGGCACAGCAACGCTGGGTGCCGCTGGATGAAAAGCCGTTCGCCGCGATGCGCTGGCCTGCCGGCGTGCAGACGCAGTTGCCGGTGGGCGGGACCCGGTTGAGCGTGCGCTTCGATCCCACCGGTGCGGCCACGCCGCAACGCATCGCGCTGGCCGACGGCCAGCAGCAGCTGCAGGTGGTGGTGGACGCCGCCGGCGTGGTACGGGTCGATGCGCGCCCGCGGTAAGCCCGATGCCTGCGCCGGATTTTCGCTGCTCGAACTGATGGTCGCGCTGGCGATTTTCGGCATGGCCGTGGTTGGCCTGCTGAACCTGTCCGGCGAAAGCACGCGCACTGCGGTGGTGCTGGAAGAGCGCGCCTTGGCTGCGGTGGTTGCGGAGAACCAGGCGATCGACGCAATGCTGGCGCCCACCGCCGCAGCATTGGCGCCGGCGAACGGGCAGGAAAAGCTGGGCGGACGCAGCTGGGACTGGCGGCGCACGGCGATGCCGGCCGGCAGTACCGGCATCGTGCGTATCCAGGTGCAGGTGCGCGCCGCAGCGCAGGCGCAGGAAATCGCCAGCGTGAGTGTCCTGCGGAGCGCCGAATGATCCGCGCACGTCGCAGCGCAGCGGGCACCCGTGGCAGCGCGGGCTTCACCTTGATCGAGCTGCTGGTCGCCCTGGCGGTGTTCGCGCTGGTGGCGGTCGCCGCGGTGGTGGTGATGCGCCAGAGCATCGACCAGCGCGATGCGGTGCGGGCACGCCTGCAGCAGGTTCGCGAGTTCCAGCTTGCGCACGGCCTGCTGCGCGGCGACCTGCAGCAGGCCGCAGTGCGACGCACGCGCAACAGCGAGGGCGGCGCAGCACGCACCGCGTTCGTCGCGAGCCCGCCCGGTGTGCCGGGGCCGCTGTTCGGTTTTGTGCGACGCGGCTGGAGCAATCCGGATCAGGCGCCGCGCGCGTCGCTGCAGTACGTGGAATACCGCGTGGTCGACGGACGCCTGGAGCGCAGTGCGCGTCCCGCGCTTGACGGTGCAATCGCCGGCACGCCGCAGGTGGTGTTGCGTGGCGTGCGCTCGGCAGCGGTCGGGTTCCATTATCGCGCGCAGTGGAGCGATGGCTGGAGCGGCGGGCTCGACGCGCTGCCGGATGCGATCTCGCTGGAGCTGGAGCTGGAGCAATGGGGCCGCGTGCGCCAGTTGTTCCTGCTGCCGGAGGGGCGCGGATGAAGACCTTGAACGCACATGCCGAGCAACGTGGCGTCGCACTGCTGACGGTGTTGTTGCTGGTGGCGGTGATGACGCTATTGATGGTCGCAGTGCTGGACGATCTGCGCTTCGGCCTGCGCCGCAGCGGCAATGGCGAGGCGATGACGCAGGCGCAGTGGTATGCGTTGGGCACCGAAGCCATCGCCCGGCAACGCCTGCAGGCACTGGCCAGGCGCGACCCGATACGCACCACGTTGGAGGGCGGCTGGAACGATCAACCGGTGACCTTCCCGCTGGACGACGGCGCAGTGAGTGTGCGGCTGCGCGACCGCGGCGGCTGCTTCAATCTCAACAGCGTGGTCGCCGGTGCGCCCGAGCAATGGCAGCGCAGCGACGACGGCGCAGAACAGTACCGCGCCTTGCTGGAGGTGCTGGGCATCGCACCGCAACAGGCACAGGCGCTGACCGATGCGCTGGTGGACTGGATCGACAGCGACAGCCAGCCCGGTGCGCAGGGCGCCGAAGACGATCGTTATCTGCAATCGGCAGTGCCGTTGCGCAGCGGGGCGACCCTGCTGGCGGGCGTCAGCGAGCTGCGCGCCATCGCCGGCTATACGCCACAGGTGATCGCGCAGTTGCGGCCGCATGTGTGCGCATTGCCAGAGGCGCGCCTGTCGCCGATCAATATCAATACGCTGCGCCCGGAAGATGCGCCGGTCCTGGTGGCGCTGACCGAAGGCGCTCTGGAGCTGGCAGCCGCGCGCCGCGTCATTGCCGCGCGGCCGGCTGGGGGATGGCGCGATGCCAACACCTTTTTGAGCCAGCCTGCGCTGATCCAGGCCGAACCTTCCAATGCAGTGTTGGAGCAGATCGAACTACGCACCCGCTATTTTTCCCTCTACAGCCAGGTCGACCACGCCGGCGCGCAAGTCGTACTGGACGCCTTGCTGCAGCAGGATCCTGCCGGCCGCGTGCGGCTGGTGGCGCGTCAATGGAGTTCCGACGAATGAGTACCACCTTGCTGTTGCTGCCCGCCGATGCCACGGCACACGCGATTGCCGTGCGTGTGGACACGCATGGCCAGGTACTGTCGCAGCGTGCAGCCAGCGCGCCGTATGAACCGTCCACGCGCACCGTGCTGGTGGTGCCGGGCGTGGAGGTGCATCTGCGCTGGCTGAGCCTGCCCGGCCGCAGCATCGCGCAGTCGGTCGCGGCTGCGCGCCTGCAACTGGCCGAACACCTGGCTGTGGAGACACCGGCGCTGCATGTGGTGATCGCCGATCGCAGCGAGGCCGATGGCACGCGTCTGGTTGCTGCGGTGGACAGCGCAGTACTACAGCAGTGGTTGGCGCGCGCAACGCAGCTGGGCGTCGTCCCCGATGCGGTGGTGCCCGATTGCCTGTTGCTGGAGCCGGCCACGGATGCTGCGGCAGTGGTGATGGACTGGGATGGCCGTTGGCTGATCCGCGGCGCAGGCCTGGTCTGCAGCCTGGAGCCGGAGGCCGCGCGCATGCTGCTGGGCGAGCGCGCGCCGGCACAGCCGCCAGCGCACGCCACCGCGCACACCATTGCCTGCCTGGCACAAGGCGCCATGCGCGTGCCGATCAACCTGCTGCAGCACGCGTTCGCTGCAAGGCCGGCCGCTGCGCAGACAATCACTGCGCGCCGTCTTGTGGTGCTGGCCGCGCTGGTGCTGCTGTCGCCGCTGGTGCTGTTGTTGGCGCAGACACTGCGCTACGAAATCGGTGCGCGCATGCTGCAATCGCGCGCTGCCGCGCAGTTGGGCGTGCGCGATGCAGCGGCGGTACCGGCCGCGCTGCAGGAACGCCGGCACACCGGTGTGGCGGCCGATCGCCTGGCCGTGCAGCTCGGTCCCTTGTTCGCGGCGGTCGATGCCATGCCGGCGGCGGAACTGGATCAGCTCGACTATCACGCCACCCAGCCGCTGCGCGGCACCCTGCTGCATGGCGATGGCGCCAGCCTGCAACAGCTGTCCGCACGATTGGCCCAGCAGGGGTGGCAACTGCAGCCCGGCAGCAGCCAGAGCGAAGACAAGCGCCTGCGGACGCCGTTCGTGCTGGAGCCATTGCGATGACTGCACCTGTGCAACGCGGCACGCAGTGGTGGCGGGCGCGTGCGCCGCGCGAGCGGCTGATGCTGGGCGTGATGTGCGCTGCCGTGGCTGCGTTCGTCGCCTGGTATGCGCTCTACACCCCGTTGCGGCACTGGCGTGCCCAGGCGCAGGCGCGCTATGCCGCTGCGGCGCAGCTGGTGCTGGATGCATCTGCGCAGGCATCGGCGACCGGGCGTGCGGCTGCACCTGGCACGACGGCACTGGCCGAGCTCATCGCAAGCAGCGCACGCGAAGCCGGCGTCGGCATCACCTCCCAGCAGCGCAGCGCGGCGGGCGGAGTGGACGTGCAGATCGATGCGGTCAGCGCCACCAGCTTGTTCGGCTGGCTGGAGCGGCTGCGCCAGGCGCATGGCCTGGCGCCGACGCACCTGAGCATCGTGCGCGACCAGGGCCAACTGCGGGTACGCTGCGGGTTTGCGGAGCCTGCACCGTGACGCGCCTGCGTTGGATCCTGGTCTTCCTGGTGATGGTGGCTGTCGCGCTGCTGGCGTGGCTGCCGCTGCGCCTGGTGCTGCCACGCGAGGGGCTGCCGTTCTCGGCGCTGGACGTGGATGGGCCGGTATGGGCCGGCACCTTGCGGCAGGTGCAATGGCAAGGCATCGCCTTCGGCGATGTCACGGTACGGCCGCGTGTCTGGCCGTTGTTGCGTGGACAGCGCCAGGTACATTTGCAGGCCACGCAGCTGCAACTGCTGCTGGTGGATGGCGCGCACTACGGTATCGGCGATGCGCAGGGCCAGCTGCTGTTGCGCCAGCCGGCGGGCATGGCCTTGATCGATCTGGCGGTGGAGCTGCAGCAGGTGGATCTGCTGTTCGATGCCACCGGCTGCGTGCAGGCAGGTGGGCGGGTCGGCCTGCAACTGCTGGCAAGTGGCGCGGGCGAGTTGCCCGGTCTGCCGCCGTTGCGCTTGTCCGGGCAGCCGCGCTGCGTGGACGACAGCGCCGTGCTGAGCCTGCTGCCTGACGCCGCGTTGCCTGCCGGCGTGCAGGCCGATGCACAGCTGCACCTGTGGCGCGATGGGCGCTGGCGGCTGCAGTCACGCGTCGATCCAGGGCAGGACGCAGTGTTGGGCGTGGGTCTGCAGTTGCTGGGCTTCGCTGCCACCCCGGAGCGGGGCTTGCTGCGCATCGACCAAGGGCAATTACGTTGACGGCGGATGGCTGGCGAACGGGCCGGCTGACTGGCCATGTGCATCAAGCGCGCAGGGGAATGCCCGGGTCCTTGTACAGGTGCGGGCTGGGTGTCGCCCCCGCGTTGTCGGGAGTTCCTCGCCACTGGTGTTTGTTCCTTCAAGCCAGCGCAGACGCCTGGCGGCGCCGCAGGGGTGCAGTTCGGCGAGTGCGTGGCGTTCGACGACGGTGAGCGACAGATGGGTCGGCAGGGGCAGTCCCTGCTGCGGACGTCTTTTCAGCCGGACATGTGGTGACACCGATCCAGGTCGCGCGCAGGTGCAATGGTGTCCTCTCCCTGCTGCCTGCCGGGCCGTGGCCCGTCCGCGAGTTCAATGGCGCCTGCAGCCGGCACCTTGCGCCGTCTGCCGGGAGCGGGGCCGCTAATGCGCTCCGGGCAAATTGGTACTATATTGGACCTAACGAATCCAAGTCGGTCCGGAGGACGGGCAATGGCCAAACCGAAAACCGAAGCCAGGACGGACACCGACCCCCGGATGGACGCGCTGACGCTGGATGCCTCCGCGCCGACGCCACTGTATCTGCAGCTGGCGAGCAAGCTGGACGAGCAGATCCGCAGCGCGCAGTGGAAGGCCGGCGAAGCGCTGCCGGCCGAGCGCCAGCTGTGCGAGCGGCTGCAGATCTCGCGGGTGACCCTGCGCCAGGCCGTGGACGTGCTGGTCGAACAGGGCTTGGTCTCGCGTCGGCAGGGCGCCGGCACCTTCGTCACCACCCAGATCCAGCACCAGCTCAGTGGCCTGACCAGTTTCAGCGAGACGTTGCGCATCAAGGGCTACGAGCCCGGCACGCGCTGGCTGGAGCGGCGGCTGCGCCCGGCGCATGGCGAAGAGATCCTGCGGCTGGGCCTGTCGCCGGATGCGGCGGTGGCCTCGCTGACCCGCCTGCGCAGCGCCGACGACCGTGTCATGGCCTACGAACACGCGGTGTTGCCGCAGCGCATCGTCGCCGACCCGCAGCAGATCGGCGATTCGCTCTACAGCTATCTGGATGCGCAGGGCACCCCGGTAGTGCGTGCGCTGCAGTACTTCCGCGCGATCAATCTGCCTGCGCGGCTGGCCGAGCACCTGCGCATGAAGACCGGCGAGGCGATCCTGCATGTGGTGCGCGTGGGCTATGCGCGCGACGGCAGCGCGATCGAATTGACCGACACCTATTGCCACAACGATTTCTACGATTTCGTCGCCGAACTGCGTCGCTGATCCAGCGCGGCGTCCCCCACCGACAACTCAAGAGCCAGCCGATCCATGACTACCGCCAGGCCCGCAAATCCCGTTGTCTCGATCGCCATCGTCGGCGTGCTGTTCTTCATCATCGGCTTCTTCACCTGGATCAACGGGCCGCTGATCACCTTCGTGCGGCTGGCGTTCGACCTCAACGAGGTCAATGCCTTCCTGGTGCTGATGGTGTTCTACCTGTCGTACTTTTTCCTGGCGCTGCCGGCGTCGTGGATCCTCAAGCGCACCGGCATGAAGAAGGGGCTGGCGCTGAGCCTGGTGGTGATGGCGGTGGGCGCGGCCGGCTTCGGCCAGTTCGCCACCCAGCGCTGGTATCCGGGCGCCTTGGGCGGCCTGTTCGTGATCGGCAGCGGCCTGGCGCTGCTGCAGACGGCGATCAACCCGTACATCAGCATCCTCGGGCCGATCGAGAGCGCGGCGCGGCGTATCGCGCTGATGGGCATCTGCAACAAGATCGCCGGCATCCTGGCACCGATCCTGATCGGCTCGCTGGTGCTGCACGGCATCGGCGATCTGTCCGCGCAGGTGGCCAGCGCCGATGCGGCGACCAAGCAGCAGTTGCTCACTGCGTTCGCCGCCAAGATCCATGCACCGTATCTGGTGATGTCCGGGGTGCTGCTGTTGCTGGCGATCGGCGTGCTGTTCTCGCCGCTGCCGGAGCTGCAAGCCTCCGAGGCCAATGCCACGCCCGGCAGCGCGGCCGGCGTGCAGAAGTCCAGCATCTTCCAGTTCCCGCACCTGTGGCTGGGCGTGTTGTGCCTGTTCGTCTACGTGGGCGTGGAAGTGATGGCCGGCGATGCGATCGGCACCTACGGCCGCGGCTTCAATCTGCCGTTGGACAGCACCAAGATCTTCACCTCCTACACGCTGGGCGCGATGCTGGTTGGCTACATCGTCGGCCTGGCGTTGATTCCGGGCGTGATCTCGCAAGCGCGGTACCTGAGCGTGTCGGCGGTGCTGGGCGTGCTGTTCTCGCTGGGCGCGCTGCTGACCCACGGCTATGTGTCGGTGGGTTTCGTGGCCGCGCTCGGTTTTGCCAACGCGATGATGTGGCCGGCGATCTTTCCGCTGGCCATTCGCGGGCTCGGCCGCTTCACCGAGATCGGTTCGGCATTGCTGGTCATGGGCATTGCCGGCGGCGCGATCATTCCGCAGCTGTTCGCCATTCTCAAACAGCACCACGACTTCCAGGCCGTGTTCGCTGCGTTGATGGTGCCGTGCTATCTGTACATCCTGTTCTATTCGCTGCGTGGTCACCGCGTGGGCCTGCCGGCCCAGGCCAAGTGAACCAGGCAGCATGATGCGTTCCGACGAACAAGGCACACCCATGCGCAGGCCCACCATCAAAGATGTCGCCGAGCGCGCCAAGGTCTCGTTGAAGACCGTGTCGCGCGTGATCAACAACGAACCGTCGGTGATGCAGGCCACGCGCGCGCGTGTGTTGCGCGCCATCGCCGATCTCGACTACGAGCCCGATCCGTCCGCGCGCAATCTGCGCAGCGGCACGCCGTTCGTGATCGGTCTGGTCTACGACAATCCCAATCCTTATCACATCATCGGCATCCAGAACGGCGTGCTGGCCGCCTGCCGCGAAACCGGCTTCGGGCTGCAGATCCATCCCTGCGATTCCACCTCGCCATTGCTGGCCGAAGAACTGGCCGAATGGGTGCAGCGCTCGCGGCTGGCCGGCGTGGTGCTGACCGCACCGATGTCCGAGCGCCCCGAGCTGATGGCCGGTCTGGCCGCACGCGGCATCAAGAGCGTGCGCATCATCGCCGCCACCGACGATCCGGGCGATGGCCCCTGCGTCCATATCGACGACCGCGCTGCCGCCTACGAGATCACCGAGCATCTGGTCCAGTTGGGCCATCAACGCATCGGGTTCCTGTGGGGCGGCCCGCAGCACCGCTCCAGCGGCGAACGCTACGCCGGTTACGAGGCCGCATTGAAGGACTACGGCATCACCCTGGACAAGCACCTGGTGATCCCGGGCGATTACACCTTCGACGACGGCTTCCGTGGCGCGCGCCGGTTGCTGTCATTGCGCGAGCCGCCCACCGCGATCTTCGGCAGCAACGATGAAATCGCCGCAGGCGTTCTGGCGGCGGCCAAGTCCACCGGCATGAACGTGCCGTATCAACTGTCGATCGCCGGTTTCGAGGACAGCCCGTTCTCGCGCCAGTCCTGGCCGGCACTGACCACCGCCAAGCAGGCCACCGACGACATCGCGCGGCATGCCGCACGCCTGTTGATCAGCCAGTTGCGCAGCGACGCCTACGACGACCAGCCCGCGCAATTGCAGAACCGCGGCTTCGTGCCGCAATTGGTGGTGCGCGGTTCCACTGCACCGGCGCAGACGCCGTCCGCAAAATCCTTCCCCCCCGAATCCGCCTGAGCCCGATGAGCCTTCCCACCGAAACCGAGACCTTGATGTTCCGCGAGGCGGCGCAGACCGCCGACGTGGTCGCCGCGCAGTTCGCCCGTAACGCCGGCACCGTCGCCGCACTTGCGCAGTCGCTGCGCGACACGCCGCCGCCGTTCGTGGTGACCTGCGCACGCGGCAGTTCCGATCACGCAGCGACCTACGCCAAGTATCTGTTCGAAACCCAGCTCGGCATCGTCACTGCCTCGGCATCGCCGTCGGTGGGTTCGGTCTATGCATCGCCGCTGCAGTTGCGCGGCGCGCTGTACATCGTGATCTCGCAATCGGGCAAGAGCCCGGACCTGTTGCGCAATGCCGAGGCCGCCAAGGCGGCCGGCGCGCGCGTGGTCGCCCTGGTCAACGTCGAGGATTCGCCGCTGGCGCAGCTGGCCGAGGTGGTGATTGCGCTGGGCGCAGGCCCGGAAAAAAGCGTCGCTGCCACCAAGAGTTATCTCGCCTCGCTGGCTGCGCTGCTGCACCTGGGCGCTGTGTGGAAGAACGATCCGGCCCTGCTCGCGGCGGTGGAGGCATTGCCGCAGCAGTTGCGCGACGCCTGGCAGGCCGACTGGTCCGCGCTCACTGCCGGCCTGGTGCCCGCACACAACCTGTTCGTGCTCGGTCGCGGCCTGGGCCTGGGCGCGGCGCAGGAAGCGGCGCTGAAGTTCAAGGAAACCTGCGGCCTGCATGCCGAGGCGTACAGCTCGGCCGAGGTCAAGCACGGCCCGATGGCGCTGGTGGGGCCGGGCTTCCCGGTACTGGTGTTCGCCCAGCCCGACGAAACCGGTGCCGGCACGCGTGCGCTCGCCGCCGAATTCCGCGCGCGTGGCGCGCAGGTATGGCTGGCCGCGCCCGACGGCGACCTGCCGCTCGTGGATGCGGCGCATCCGGCCAGCGCACCGCTGTTGACCGTGCAGAGCTTCTACCGCGCGATCAACGCGCTGGCCCTGCAACGCGGCAACAATCCCGATCTGCCGCCGCATTTGAACAAGGTCACGGAAACCGTTTGAACATGGATGCTTCCCCGATTCAGGCGTTGTGCAATGCACGCGTGCTCACCGACGATGGCCTGCAGGATGGGCTGGTCGTCCTGCTGGCCGGCACGCAGATCCAGGCGGTGGTGGCGGCTGACGATGCGCGCGTTGCGCAGGCGCAGACGCGCGTGGATCTGGACGGCGCCACCCTGCTGCCCGGCTTCATCGACATCCAGGTCAACGGCGGTGGCGGCGTGTTGTTCAACAACGCGCGCGACCCGCAGGCCCTGGCCACGATCGCGGCCGCACATCGCCGCTACGGCACCACCGGTCTGCTGCCGACGCTGATCAGCGACACCGCCGAGGTCATGGCCGAGGCGATCGACGCCACGCGCCAGGCAATCGCACAAGGCGTGCCCGGCGTGCTCGGCATCCATCTGGAAGGACCGTACCTGAGCCCTGCCCGCAAGGGCACGCACGACGCGCACAAGTTCCGCCTGCCCGACGCGCACGAGATTGCCGTCGATACCTCGCTGGACAACGGCGTCACCCTGATCACGCTCGCACCCGAGCGTGTGCCGGCGGACGACATCCGCGCCTTCGTCGCCGGTGGCGCGATCGTGTTTGCCGGCCACACCGCAGCGACCTACGAGCAGGCACGCGACGGCATTGCCGCCGGCGTCAGCGGTTTCACCCATCTGTACAACGCGATGTCGCAACTGGCCGGGCGCGAGCCCGGCGCGGTGGGCGCCGCATTGGAAGACCCCGACGTGTGGTGCGGCATCATCGTCGATGGCGTGCACGTGCACCCGGCCAGCCTGCGCATGGCGCTGGCCGCCAAACCGCGCGGCAAGCTGTTGCTGGTCACCGACGCCATGCCGATGGTCGGCGCCGACAACCCCAGTTTCGACCTGTACGGCGAAACCATCACCGCCGCGGACGGCGTGGTACGCAATGCCGATGGCGCGTTGGCGGGCTCGGCGCTGGACATGGCCACGGCCGTGCGCAACAGCGTGCAGTGGCTGGGCGTGGATTTGGCCGAAGCCGCGCGCATGGCGTCCACCTATCCGGCGCAATGCATCGGCCTGAGACAGCGCCTGGGCCGCATTGCACCCGGCTATCAAGCCGATCTGGTGCTGGTGGATGCGGATGTACAGGTGTTGGCTACCTGGGTGGCCGGACAGCGCGAATAAGTGTAGCGGTCAGGCCGAATACGCTCGCGCAAGGTTGGATCGATGACCGCGCGACGCGGGATGTGCTGTTCGACCACTGCGGTTGTTGCGCGCGATCTACAGCCACGTTGCAGCGAGTCGCCACGTCCTGCGGGTGGTATGTCGCAGCTCGCGCACGGCCTTACCGCGCATGCAATGGCTGCTAAAATTGCATCTGGCCTCAGGCTGCGATGAGTGACGGATGAGACACGCACGGATGCGATGGTGGTTGTTACTGAGTCTGTTGTGCAGCGTGCATGCGATGGCAGCGATTCCAAGCTGGTACGCGGCTGCCGGTGGAGCTGATTACCAATTG
Source organism: Xanthomonas sp. CFBP 8151 (assembly GCF_011761885.1). Lineage (NCBI taxonomy): Bacteria > Pseudomonadati > Pseudomonadota > Gammaproteobacteria > Lysobacterales > Lysobacteraceae > Xanthomonas > Xanthomonas sp. CFBP 8151. The sequence goes on along the minus strand of NZ_JAASQZ010000002.1, from coordinate 527,741 downwards.
ACTGCGGTGCAAGGCGACGTGCTGTCCGGTGAAGGTGCGCAATTGCGTCTGACCGCAGTTGCCGCGCGCACTGCACCGTTCGGTGCTGCCTCTGCACAATTGGACGCTGTATCTTTGCGCGGCCAGTCGTTGCTGTTGTCCGGTGTATTGGCAACCTCCAACGCATCGCAGGGCGCCACGCTCTGGATGCGCGCCGACGACGCGCACGGCAAACGCCTGGCGTTCGAAAGCTCACAAACCGACCCGGTCGTCGGTACGATGCGTGCAAGCCGCTCCATCGCGCTGCAGGTGCCGATGGATGCGCAGAAGGCGTTCATCGGTGTTGTGCTGCGAGGCGATGGAGCGCTGGACGTAAGCCAGTTGCGTTTGATTGCAGAGCCGCTGGCCGATGCGGCATCGGCCAGCGCGATCCTGGATGTCGCCATCCCCGCGATCCGGGAGCACGCCTTGCACAGCGCCCGCATCGACTGGACCACGCGTGAGCCGCAGCTGCATGCGCAGGCTGTAAACATGCGCGAAGTGGATGCCTATGTCGCCATCGATGCATTGGTCGCCCAGCTCGATGACGGCCATAGTTTCCTGATGCGTCCTTCCGGACGACGTAACGTGGAGGCCGTTGCACAACGTGAGCCGCCCGCCATGCAGGCGCGTCTGCTGTCATCCGGCATTGCCTATCTCGACGTCCCCGGTCTGATGACATCCTCCAGAGAAGTCGTCAGTGCTTACGAGACATCGCTCACAACGGCGCTGGATCAAGCCGCCGCACAGGTCACCTGTGGCTGGATCGTCGATTTACGCCACAACACCGGCGGCACGATGTGGCCAATGATCAACGGGCTGCATGCGCTAATGGGTGATGCAGTGCTTGGCAGCTTTGTCGATGCGGCAGGCAGGCAATCGCCTTGGCGGGCACGGTCTTCGTCATGCCCGACTACCCCGCCCGATGGCCTGCAAGCAGCTCGCCCGGTTGCGGTCTTGATCGGCCCGAAGACGGCGAGTGCGGGCGAGATGGTCGCAATCTCCTTTCGCGGCCGTGCGAACACGCGTAGCTTCGGTCAGCCAAGCGCTGGCCAGACCACCGGCAATCGCTCTGTGGAACTGCCTGGCGGCGCTGTCCTTGCGATTGCCAGTAGCTACACGCAGGATCGCAGCGGGCGTCGCACCGACGGCCGGCTGCAACCGGATGTCCTGCTTGACCCGCAGGTCGATATGATCGACTCGGCTGCGCAGTGGCTGCGGACGCAGGCCTGCGTCCGTTCGAAGTGATCGTCCTGTTTGCGAGTCTGGTGCATCCTGTAAACATTTTGACGAACGACCGGTGTCGGCGCGCTTTCAGCAATATGGAACTGACTTGGGGGCCACGACGTGCTAGTCGCAGAGTGCCGCGACTGCGGGGCAAGCTGCATTGCGCGAATGCTGCCTGCGCAACAATAAAACGCCTGCATGCACCACATCGCCGCTTTCAACACACCCTGCATCGCAACATCCGGCTGCGCAGCCTTGTGGCATCAGGCCGCTACGCGCAGTGGTCTGCTCATCGAAGCAAATGAATGCGAACGCGATCACGCTGTCATTCCAATATCTGCATCGTCGGTGCGGTTTCAGGCACGAAACTGACCATTTATGGCAGCGAGTTGACAGCCCCGGCTGCGGAAGGCACCTTCGTTGATAACGTTGTCAGCGAGTAGGAGCCACTTCTGAATTCTTGAAAACGTTGTCGTCCGGCCGCTGGTCGGACTGGCGCTGCCCCGCATGCCGCTACGGCAGTGCGGGACGCTGCTCGCATCCGGCACAGGGGACGGAGTGCGGGCATGTCACGCGCATCGCGCGTTGTCGTGCAACCACATGGTTGCCACCTGACATCCGTCAAGAGGTCTACGCAATGCCGTCTTCCCGTGTGTTCGAATTCTCCCGTCATGTGTTCTGTCATGCGCATCCGCTGCATCGCACGCCGCTAAGTGCTGCAGTCCGCAGCCTGTTGATCGGTGGCGCTGCCCTGGCAGGGATTGCCGCGTTGCCTGCAGGTGCGCAGGAGCAGGCTGCAGCCTCGCAGGAACAGGCGCCCGCGCAAACCAATCCCTCGGTGTCCACGCTGGACGAGGTCAAGGTCGTCGGCTACCAGGCCAGCCTCGGCAAGGCACTCAACGTCAAGCGCAACGCCGATGCAATTGTCGATGCGATCAGCGCCGAAGACATCGGCAAATTCCCCGACACCAACGTTGCCGAGTCGCTGTCGCGCCTGTCCGGCATCACCGTGGATCGACAGTTCGGCGAAGGCGAGAAGGTCAGCATTCTCGGCACCGATCCGGCGCTCAATCGTGTGCTGCTCAACGGCCAGACCATTGCCTCCACCAGTTGGGGCGGCGATCCCAACGACCCGGACAGCCGCTCGTTCAACTACAGCACGCTGGCGCCGGAAGTGGTCGGCCTGATGGAGGTCTACAAGACACCGGAGGCACGCATCGACGAAGGCTCGATCGGCGGCACCGTGATCGTGCATACGCGCAAACCGCTGGATCTTGAGCGCAATACCCTGACCGGCACGCTGAGCTACGGCTATAACGATCGTTCCGAGGAGGGCAAGCCGAATGCCTCGGCGCTGTACAGCTGGAAAAACCAGGATGAAACGCTTGGTGTGCTCACCTCGGTGATGCATTCGCAGCGCGTGTTGCGTCGCGATGGCGTGGAGATCTTCGGCTACGACAACGTGCAAGGCGCAGGGTTTCCGCCGGCCGTGGTCGGCAACAACACCGGCGTGTTTCCAACCTCGATCAACACCGCGTTATTCCAGCAGACGCGCAAGCGCGATGGCGTCAGCGCGGCGCTGCAGTGGAAGCCGGATGCCGATTTCGAGCTCAACCTGACCGGTTTGTACGTCAAGGAGAGTTTCGACAACTACAACCAGAGCCGCTACGGCTACTGGGGTTCCACCCCCGGCGATGCGCAGGCGCTGGGCTTCGAGAACGGCGTGGCGACCTCGGGTACGTTCGGCGACCAGTCCAACACCTATCTGGATGGCTACCTGCGCAACAGCGAGGTCAGCACCGGCAGCATCCACCTGCGCGCCGACTGGCATAACGATGGCTGGAATGCGTCCAGCCAGGTGGGCTACACCAGTTCGCAGGGCGGTGCCGAGCGCATCTACGGCATCCAGTTCCGCAACCTCGCCGGCTACAGCTACAACATCGACGGGCGCCGCACCGCGATGGACTACAGCACCGACCCTACCAACGCGGCGGCGATGCAACTCAACAACGCCTCGGCCAGCCACAGCCCGCAGTACGACAAGGAACGCTACCTGCAAGTGGACTTCGACCATGCGGTGGAGTGGGGGCCGTTCACGCAGATCCTGACCGGCATCAAGCTGACCAATCACGCCACCGGGCAGTCCTCCTACAGCCGCACCTGGACCCCGAACGACGGCAGCACGCTGGCTGCGTTCTCGCCGGGCACCACGCCATCGGGCTATCTGGACGGCTTGTCGACCAGCGCCGACATGCAGCGCTGGTCGACCATCAACAGCGGCGCCATCAGCCAGTACATCGGTGGCCTGGAAGGCGATGACGGCTTGCCGATCAGCTACGCCGGCAACTACAGCATCGAAGAACAGAACCGCGCCTGGTTCCTGCAGGGCAATTTTTCCGGCGAGCGCTATCGCGGCAACGTTGGCGTGCGTTACGTGCACACCCGCGATTCCACCGATGGTTTCAGCTATGCGCCCGGCGGCGGCTATACGCCGGTCAACTTCCTCAACAGCTACGGCAAGTGGCTGCCGTCTTTCAACATCGCCTACGACCTGCGCGATGATCTGATGCTGCGCTTCGCTGCCTCCAAGGTGATCGCACGGCCGCGCTACACCAACATGACCCCGTACGTGGCTACCGACGACACCACGCTCACCGCGTCCACGGGCAATCCTGGATTGAGTCCGTACGAGTCCACCAACCTGGGCGCATCGCTGGAGTGGTACTTCTCCGACAGCAGCCTGCTCAGCGGCGAGTTCTTCTCGCGCGATATCTCCAACTACATCCTGACCACCGTGGAAGACCGGGTGTTCTTCAACAACGCCACCGGCGGCTCGAGCACCTATCAGACCTCGGTGCCGACCAACGCCGGCGATGCCAAGGTGCGCGGCGTCGCGCTCAACCTGCAGCACAACTTCGGTAACGGCTTCGGCGTGGTGGCCAACTACACCTATTCCGATTCCAAGACCGACGGCGATTACAGCCTGCCGTACAACTCGCGCAACGCCTACAACATCAGCCCGTACTACGAGCAGGGCAAATGGAGCGCGCGGGTGAATCTGGGCTGGCGCTCGGAATACTTCACCCAGATCGGCCGCCTCAACGGCCAGCAGATGACCGATGCATTCACCCAGGTCGATGCCTCGTTCGGCTATCAGGCCACCGAGCGGCTGCGCGTGGCGCTGGAAGCCACCAATCTGCTGGACGAAACCTACTTCAGCTATATCGGCAACAAGAACCAGCCGTACTACATCTACAAGAACGGCCGCTCTTTCATGTTGAGTCTGAATTTCAAGCTGTGACGGGCCAGGCGGCTGCTCTCGGGCAGCCGCCTTGTTGCAATGACGGCAACTCGCGTTTGCAAGTTCGACCCGGGGATCTTTCGATAGTCCGGATCTGAGCGGCAACGCTTTGCTTGGCGCGATTACATCCCCGTTGCGTTTAGACAACGGTATGCGCGATGCATCGGCTACGTGCCGGCCTTTCTTGCTCCCGCAATCGCCGCAATCCGCGCCTTCGCCAATGCCTCGCCGATCTGCGGGCCTTGCAAGCCTTCTGCAGCCAGGTCGCGCGCATTGATGGCTAGCGCAGCGGCATGCAGGCGTTTAAGTTGTTCGCCCTGTGGATACGCGGCGTCTTCGCTACCCAGTCGGCCCCGCTTGTCGGCTTCGCAGACCAGCGCGAGTTGCGCGATGCGCTCGGAGCGACGGAACGCGTCGCAGCGCACCAGCAGCTCGTGCACGGTGCGGTCGCGCAGTTCGGCCAGGCGATGCACGTTCAGGTGCTCGCGGCAGGCGGTGATGGCGAGCTGGCGATAATCCTGGGGCACCTTGAGGCGCTCGCACAATGCCTGCAGCGGGGCAACACCGCGCTGTTCGTGCATGATGTGGCGCGGCCATTCCTCCGGCGGCGTGAGCGCCTTGCCCAGGTCGTGGGTCAGCGCGGCAAAACCCACCAGCGCGTCGCCGGGCGCCAGTCGCGCGGCCATGTCGCTGACCATTTCCTGATGAATGCCGGTATCCACCTCCGGATGAAACTCGGCACGTTGCGGCACGCCATACAGTGCATCGATTTCGGGCAGGATGACGCGCAACGCATCGGTGTCGTGCAGCGTGCGCAAAAATGCCGATGGCTGCGCACTCTCCAGCACGCGGCGTAATTCCTGCCACACGCGTTCGGGCACCAGGCTGTCCAGTTCGCCGCTGGCGGCCATCTCGCGCATCAGTGCAGCGGTCTCTGGCGCGACAGTGAAACCCAGCGGTGCCAGCCGCGCCATGAAGCGGGCAGCGCGCAACACGCGCACGGGATCTTCGACAAAGGCCGGCCCCACGTGCCGCAGCACGCGTGCCTGCAGATCGCGCGCGCCGCCATACGGATCGAACAACTCGCCGGTGTCCTCGTCGCGTGCGATCGCATTGATGGTGAAGTCGCGACGCAGCAGATCCTCTTCCAGCGTCACCGAAGGATCGGCATCCACCACGAAGCCGCGATAGCCGCGCCCGGACTTGCGCTCGGTACGCGCCAACGCATATTCCTCGCCGCTGCGCGGGTGCAGGAACACCGGGAAATCCTTTCCCACTGGTTTGAAGCCCAGGTGTTCCATCTGCGCCTGATCGGCACCGACCACCACCCAGTCGCGGTCGCCAGCGGGCTGGCCAAGCAGGGCATCGCGGACTGCGCCGCCAACGAGATAGATCTTCATCGCGACATGATGCCCGATGCGGTGCGTGCGTCGTAGAGCGACTGATCTGCGGCTTGGCGATAGAGCCCTTGCCCGCCAACCATCGCGGGACTTGCCGCAAGGCACAGTGGACGATCAACGGCTTTGCGGATAGATCAACTGTAGAGCGGGTACGGTGGCTTTGCTGCAGGGCCCTTGCCCGCCCACCCTCGCAGGACACGCCGCAAGTACGTCCTTGTAGGCTCTTACGCGGCATCCATGCCGCGTAAGGTCCCGCGACGGTGGGCGGGCAAGGACCGGTCGAGATGGTCGGTGTGCACGTGCAAGCAGGGCAGGACGTGCATTGTTCGGATCACGGTGCGTCCGGCCAGCCTCTCGTCGCAACCTAAGCAGCAGGCAGGCTTTCAGCAAGCAAGCCACAAATCTCTCATCTGCCCAGAGCAGGTCGGGCAACACGCTTTCAAAAAAGCAGCCGACCAACTTTCTGGTGCGGTGTCCTTGCCGGTTGCGGGACCGTGTGGCGGCATGGATGCCGCCACCGAGCCTCCACGGACGGATTCACGGCGTGTCCCGCAAGCGGTGAGGGCACCGCGCCCTCGCCGACCCGAGCCTTCGATGCACCGGAACAACGCAATGACGGGAAAGCTTGGTTGGCCCCAGAGCCTCGGAGCCTGTGAGTCTGAAGCCTCAAAGCCCGAAGCTTAGGAGCGTAACGAAAGGTAAGTATCCGAGCGGCATGGCCTAGCTTGCGCCCCAGGCCGAGACAACGACCCGCAACCGCGCAAGCACGACCACCTCATCCAGCCGCCATGCTCGGCGGCTGACTGGGAGTTCAGTCCTGCGCCGCGTTATCGGTCGCCTGGCCTGGCGTGCACACCGGCTTCAAGCGCTTGTCCACCAGCTTGCCCATCAGCCGATCACTGAGCGGCAGCATGTCGCCGTTGAGCCGCCAGTCGTAGATCACGCTGAATGCCAGCACGCGCGCGACGTACTCGCGGGTTTCCTTGTAGCTGATGGTCTCGATCCAGAAGTCCGGCTCGAAGTTGGGCCGTTGCGATTGCCAGCGCCCGGTCGGCCCCGGGCCGGCATTGTAGGCGGCGATGGTGAGGTAGGGCAGGCCGTAGGTATTGAGCAACTGGCGCAGGTAGGCGGTGCCGATGGCAATGTTGGTGTCCGGCTCGTACAGGCTGCTGGCGCCCGCGTAACCGGGCAGGGCGATGCCCTTGGCCACGGCCGCGCCGGTGCCCGGCAATACCTGCATCAGGCCCATTGCGTTGGCCGGCGAGCGGGCGCGTGGATTGAAGATGCTTTCGGCACGGATCTCTGCGGCCACCCAGGCCGGGTCGATCGCGTTCTTGGCCGCTTCGCGGCGAATGCTGTCATCGTGATGCAGCGGAAAGCGCAACGCATACAGGCGTTGTTCGTCCGGCTGCTTGCCGAGCGCGAATACAGCGCGATCGAACCAGCCGTTTTCGCCGGCCACCTGCACCGCCAGACGGCGCTGGGTGTCGTCGAAGCGGCTCGCGGCATCGTTCCACTCGGCCACCGCCCAACCGGGGCGGTCGATCTGGAACAAGGCGATTGCGCGGACCAGCGCAGGATCACGCGCGACGGCGGCCTTGGCCTGCGGGTTGTCCCTGGGCTCCCACGGGCACAGCCGATAAGCCTGCTGCAGGCGATCGGCGGCCAGGAAGCCGTGGAAGGTCGGCGATTGCGCGGCGGCGCGATACAGCGGCTGTGCGGCAGCGCCAGCGCCGGTCTTCTCGGCCAGGCGCGCTTCGAAATATTGCCAGCGCGAATCGCTGCGCTGGGTGGCGGGCATCTTGCGGATCGCCGCCAATGCCGCCGGCCAGTCACCCCGCGACATCGCTTCGCGCGCACGCCATTCGTGCAGGCGCTCGTCGTACGAGGCATCGGGCACTGCATTGAGGCGACGCGCCGAATCAGGCAGGTACGACGCCACCGTCCACAGCGCGACCTGGTACAGCACCTGGCCGCGCTGCGCCTCGCTGAAGCCGAGCGCGGTGGCCAGCTGCGGCAACTGCTGCTCGGCTGCGTCCGAATCGTTCTTGGCCAGCTTGGCCAGGCCATCGACCGCGATGCGACGGCTGCGCTCGGTCTGGGGCCAGCTCAATGCACGTGGATGTGCCTTGTCCAGAAACGCGGCGTAGTCGGTGGCCAGGGCCAGATCGGCCGCCGGCAGACCGCGTGCGGCGGTACGCATCACCGCAGGCAGTTGTGCATCGGCGGCCGCCTCCACGCGCTCCCAGCGCAGTGCCGGAGTGAGCTCGCCACGCGACTCCAGCCCGGCGACCACCGGATCGCAGGCGTCGGGCAGGCCCTTGCCGGTGCGCCATAACGTCAACGCATCGCGGCTCCACTGGGCATCCAGCTTGCCGGTTGCCTGCCGCGCGGTCAGCTGCGCGCAGCGCAGGCCGACGTTGTCGGTGGGTTTCCAGTTGGCCAGCAAGGTGGTCCAGTCCTGGCGACGCGCCACCGCCGGCAACCAGGTGCTGCGAAAGCTTTCGGCCACCGGTTGGCCTGCATAGCGCTGCAGAAATCCCTGCGCCTGCGTGTTGGAGACGTTGTCGATGTTGCGCTTGAGCGTGGCAAATTCCAGCCAGCCATAGAGCGGGTGACGGCTCAGGGCACCGAGCTGACCGGCATCGGACTGGCCGCGCTCTGCGGCAGCGATGGCATCGCGCATGGCGACCAGTTGCGGGTCGGGGTTCTGGGCATGCAGCGTGGTGCTGCCAAGGCACAGCAGGCCGACGAAAACAGTGGCAAGACAGGGGGCATAAGTCATTGCGCGATGATACCCAAGCGCGCCTGCGTGCCGGAGTGAATACCCGCAGGATCGATGCCTGCCGGCGCTGTCGGCAGCGACGTGCGCCAGCGATGTGCATGTGCATATGCACATCGCCGGCGCGCGCCAAAGCAGCAGACGCGCAGGTAGTGCGACCTGCTTCTCGCTGCGGAACGGTCGGCTTGCGGCGCGTTAAGGTTTCGTTTAAAAGTTGCGGCGGACCGCAGGGCACGGGGGCGTGCGGACACTTGGAAATCCTTCTGGAGAGAGAAAGGATGAAGCGTCTGATTGGCTCCCCTCGGTCATGCCTGGCCGTGCAGTTGTCGTTGTGTCTGATTCCCGCATTCGCCTGGGCGCAACAGCCCGAGGCGGCCCCGAGTACGCGCACGCTCGACAGCGTGCAGGTCACCGGCACCCGCATCAAGACCGCAGAATTGCAGGGCCAGGTGCCGATCCAGACGCTCAACCGCGCCGACATCGAACGCACCGGCCTGACCTCGATCGGCGAGGTGCTGCAGGAACTCACCGCGTCGGGTTCGGCGCTCAACGCCAAGTTCAACTCATCCGGCAACTTCGGCTTTCCGCCCGATGGCGGCGGCGTGGGCGCCGGCTCGGCGCAGGTGGATCTGCGCCATCTCGGCTCCAAGCGCGTGCTGGTCCTGGTCGATGGCATCCGCTGGGTCAACGAATCCTCGGCCTCCGGGGTAGGCTCCTCGACCGATCTCAACACCATTCCGTTGGCCATCGTGGAGCGCATCGAGGTGCTCGAAGATGGTGCCTCGTCGTTGTACGGCTCGGATGCGATCGCCGGCGTGGTCAACATCATCACCCGGCGCAGCTTCGACGGTGCGCAGGTCACGCTCAATTACGGGCAGTACGGCAAGGGCGACGGCGCCAACCAGGGCATGGACCTGGCCTGGGGCACCAGTGGCGAGGATTTCAGCCTGTTTCTGGGCGCCAGCTACGTCAAGCAGGATCCGATCTACGCACGCGACCGCGCGCAGGCCCGCTTTCCGATCCCGGGCACCGGGTTGACCTTCGCCAGCTCGGCAACGCCGGATGGCCGCTTCCAGTTCGTCGACCCCAATACCGGCGTGCGCCAGAACCTCACGCCCAACGCCGGCGTCGGCACGCCGCGATACGATGGCAGCGCCGGCTGTACGCGCAGCGACGACTACCACTGTTTCGGCACCGCGGACCGCTACAACTTTGCAGAACAGAACCTGTTGCTGACGCCATCCGAGCGCAAGGGCGTATTCGCGCAGTTTCGCTATTACTTCAACGACGACGTGCAGTGGTACGTCAAGGCGCTGGGCAACCGGCGCGAGTCGACCAACCAGGCGGCGCCCGAGCCGATCTTTCTCGGCCCCGATGCCGGCACCGGCAATCCGCTGGCCGACAACATCGTGATTTCCGCGCTCAATCCGTTCAATCCGTTCGGCTTCGAGTTGAACTCGGCCACCAACCTGATCCAGATCGGCCGCCGACCGGTGGAAGGCGGGGCGCGCCGTTTCGAGCAACAGGTCGACACGCAGTACTTCGGCACCGGTCTGGTGGGCACCTTCGAAGGTGCGGCGCGCACCTGGTTCTGGGACATCAACGGCATGTACAGCAAGAACGAGGCCGAACAGACCAACTACGGCAGCTACAACCTCTACAACATCAACCTTGGCCTGGGCGATCCGGCCGCATGCGCGGCGGTGGCCGGCTGCGTGCCACTGGATATCTTCAGCGGCGCCGGCAGCATCACGCCGGAGATGTTGCGCTGGATCCAGCCGGTGGTGCGCGACCGCAGCCAGAACGAGTTGAGCCTGTTCACCGCCAATCTGAGCAGCGAGCTGTTCCAGCTGCCCGGTGGTGCGGTGTCGTTCGCCACCGGCTACGAATACCGCAAATACGAAGGTGCCTACCAACCCGATCCGCTCACCGTGGCGGGGCGCTACAACGGTGTGCCGTCGTTGCCGACGTCAGGCAGCTACGACGTCAACGAGGCCTATCTCGAACTCAATATCCCGGTCTTCGCCAACGCGTCGTTGGGCGACAAACTCGACTTGAATATCGCCGGCCGCTATTCGGATTACTCCACCTTCGGCGGCGAGTTCACGCCAAAGTACGGCCTGCGTTGGCAGGTCACCGATGAGCTGGTGCTGCGCACCAGTTATGCAGAAGGCTTCCGTGCGCCAACCATCGGCGAGCTGTTCGGTTCGGCGGCGCGCGCCGATCTGCAGTTGTCCGATCCATGCTCGATCGGGCTAGGCGGCACCGCGCCGCGCGGCAGCGCCGCGAACTGCGCGGCGCTCGGTGTGCCGGCCGGCTATCAACAGGCCAATCAGCAGATCTCGGTCACCACTGGCGGCAACGAGCAACTGGATCCGGAACGTTCGCGCAGCTTCAGTGCCGGCTTCGTGTTCAGCCCGGGCTTTGCCAGCAATGCCAGCTGGTCCGACCGCCTCGATCTGGAAATGACGTTCTACCGTCATCATGTGGATGGCGCGATCCAGGCGATCAATGCGCAAACCCAGCTGGATCTATGTGTGGACACCCTGGACGCGCTGTATTGCAACGGCATCGGCCGCGCCTCCACCGGCGGCATCAATGCGTTCAACAATCGGCTGACCAATCTGGGTTCGATCAAGACCGACGGTTGGGATGTGGACCTGTTCTGGACCTTGCCGGAGACGGCGTTTGGCCGTTTCAAGGTGTCCTGGCAGAACACCTTCGTGGGCCGCTACGAGGCACTCGGTGCAGCAGGGCAGCGTCAGCCGCAGGGGCCGGGCATCGAAGTGGTGGACAGCGCGATCCCCGAATGGACCAGCAACGCAGTACTGGACTGGTCGTTGGGTAACTGGACCGCATCGTGGACCGCGCGCCACATTTCCAAACTCACCGAACAATGCGGCGATGCAGTGGAATTTGCGGTGTGTTCCGATCCTGCAGTGGGGTCCAATCGCCTGGAGGCGATCACCTACCACGATGCACAGCTGGGCTATCGCGTCGATTGGCTCAAGGGGCTGCAGCTCACGGCCGGCTTGAACAACGTCTTCGACAAGGACCCGCCGCTCTGCCTGTCGTGCTCCCTCAATGGCTACGACGCCTCCACTTACGACATCCCCGGTGGGCGCTTCTGGTATGCGCGGGTGGATTTGAAGTTTTAGTCCATCAGGTCGGGTCGGTCGTAAAGCGGAGAGCGGCTGATCTGTGGCTTGGCTGCAGGGCCCTTGCCCGCCCACCATCGCAGGACACGCCGCAAGTACGTCCTTGTAGGCTCTTACGCGGCATCCATGCCGCGTAAGGTCCCGCGACGGTGGGCGGGCAAGGACCATCGAAGATGGTCGGTGTGCATGGTTGCAAGCAATGCAGGACGTGCGTTGTTCGGTAATGGCGCATCCGATCAGCTCCGCAGCGCAATGAGATCAGAAGACAGGCTTTCAATAAACAACCTGCAAACTCTCTGGTGCGGTGTCCTCGCCGATTGCGGGACCGTGTGGCGGCATGGATGCCGCCACCGAGCCTACAAGGACGTACCTGCGGCGTGTCCCGCGAGCGGTGAGGGCACCGCGCACTCGACTAACCAAGCTTTTGATCGCATCTAAACGGCGCTACGACTCGAAATCTCGGTTGACTTGAAGTGCTTGGAGAGTGCGGATAGATCAATTGCAGAGTGGTTGATCTGTAGCTTCGCTGCAGGGCCCTTGCCCGCCCACCCTCGCGGGACACGCCGCAAGTACGTTCTTGTAGGCTCTTACGCGGCATCCATGCCGCGTAAGGTCCGCGACGGTGAGCGGGCAAGGACCATCGAAGATGGTCGGTGCATGGTTGCAAGCAATGCATGACGTGCGTTGTTCGGTAATGGCGCATCCGATCAGCTCCGCAACGCAACGAGATCAGAAGACAGGCTTTCAATAAACAACCTGCAAACTCTCTGGTGCGGTGAGGGCATCGCGCACTCGACCCAAGGCGGCGCACCGCGTTTTCTAGCATCACCCGCGCACAGGCGCATCGCCGGCCACGTAGTAGTCCGCCGTGCTGCGCGGCAGTGGCGTGCGGCCACGCATGCGGTCGGCGATCTTCTCGGCGATCATGATGGTGGTGGCGTTGAGGTTGCCGGTGATGATGCGCGGCATGATCGATGCGTCGATCACCCGCAGGCCGTCCATGCCGTGTACGCGGCCCTGTCCGTCGACCACCGCCATGTCATCTGTGCCCATCGCGCAGGAGCAGGACGGGTGATACGCCGTCTCCGCGCGCGCGCGTACGAAGGCGTCCAGCTCGGCATCGGTCTTACAGTCCGCGCTCGGGCTGATTTCGCGGCCGCGGTAAGCGTCCAGCGCGGGCTGGGCGATGATCTCGCGGGTGATGCGGATCGCATCGCGAAATTCCTGCCAGTCCTGATCGGTGGATTGGTAGTTGAACAGGATCGACGGATGCTGGCGCGGGTCGCGCGACTTGGCATGCACGCGCCCGCGGCTGGGGGTGCGCATCGAGCCCACATGCGCCTGGAAGCCGTGTTCCTTCACCGCATTGCTGCCGTTGTAGTTGATCGCCACCGGCAGGAAGTGATACTGGATATTGGGCCAGTCGAACTCTTCGCGCGTGCGGATGAAACCGCCGGCCTCGAACTGGTTGCTCGCCCCGGTGCCGGTACCGGCAAACAGCCACTCCGCACCGATCGCCGGCTGGTTCCACCATTGCAATGCCGGATACAACGATACCGGTTTGGTGCAGGCGTACTGGATGTAGACCTCCAGGTGATCCTGCAGGTTCTGGCCGACGCCGGGCAGGTCGTGCACCAGTTGCACGTCGAGCGCGCGTAATAGATCGGGTGCGCCGACACCCGAGCGTTGCAGCAGCTGCGGCGAGGCGATCGCGCCAGCGCACACCAGCACTTCGCGGCGTGCATGCGCGTCGATGCCCTCGCTGCTGTTGCCGACCAGGTAATGCACGCCGATCGCGCGTTTACCGGCAAACAGGATGCGGTCGGTGGTGGCATGGGTGACGATGTGCAGGCCATCGCGCGGACGCGCCATGTCCAGGTAGCCGCGCGCGGTGCTTGCGCGACGTCCTTGCGGCGTCACCGTGCGATCCATCGGCCCGAAACCTTCCTGCTGATAGCCATTGAGATCGTCGGTGCGCGGGTAACCGGCCTGCACACCGGCGTCGACCATGGCATGGAACAGCACGTTGTTGTCGTTCTTCGGCGTGGCGACGCTGACCGGGCCTTCGCCGCCGTGATAAGCGTTGGCGCCGATGTCGCGCGTCTCGGCCTTGCGGAAGTACGGCAACACATCGCGGTAGCTCCAGTCTTCCAGGCCCGGCCGCTTGGCCCAATGGTCGAAATCCAGGGCATTGCCGCGGATGTAGCACATGCCATTGATCAGGGACGAGCCGCCCAATCCCTTGCCGCGCCCGCACTCCATGCGCCGGTTGTCCATATGCGGCTCCGGCTCGGTCTCGTAGGCCCAGTTGTAGCGACGGCCCTGCAACGGAAACGCCAATGCAGCCGGCATCTGGGTGCGGAAGTCCAGCCGATAATCCGGCCCGCCCGCTTCCAGCAGCAACACGCTGACGTCCGGATCTTCGGTCAGGCGCGCGGCCAGCACGTTACCTGCCGAGCCGGCGCCGATGATGATGTAGTCGTACTCGCGTTGCATGAGGTTCTCCTTGTTGCGGTGCCGGTGTGAAGCGGCTTTCAAAAGCGATTGCGCAATGGGCGGGCGTCTCTGTGCGAAACGGCACGATCCGCAGGCTGCGGAGCGCGCATCTCGCCGGTGCTGCCGGGGACAGCCTGCCGTGTGGCGTCAGCGTTCAAAACACCGACGCGTAGCGCTCCAGTTCGACCTGGATGGATTTGGTGCGGGTGTAGGCCTGCAGTGTGGCCAGGCCGTTCTCGCGGCCCACGCCGGATTGCTTGTAGCCGCCCACCGGCATCGGTGCCGGCGACTCGCCCCAGGTGTTGATCCAGCAGATGCCCGCCTGCAGGCGATGGATCAGGCGATGCGCGCGTGCCAGGTCCGGCGTCACCACGCCCGCGGCCAGGCCGTAGGTGGTGGCATTGGCGCGTGCGATCGCTTCGTCTTCGTCGTCGTAGGCGAGCAGGCTCAGCACCGGTCCGAAGATCTCCTCGCGCACGATGGTCATCACATCGGTGCAGTCGCTGAAGATGGTCGGTGCGACATAGCAGCCTTGTGCCAGCGCGCCGTCGCGCAGACGTTGGCCGCCGCACAGCAGACGTGCACCCTCGGCCTTGCCCTGTTCGATGTAGTCCAACACGCGCTGCATGTGCGCGGCGCTGACCATCGGGCCGAAGGTGGTGCGCTCGTCCAGCGGGTCGCCGATCTGGATGCGTTGCACGCGTGCCAGCAGCCGCGCTTCGAAGGCGTTGCGCAGCGCGCGCGGCACGAACACGCGCGTGCCGTTGGTGCATACCTGCCCGGAGCTGTAGAAGTTGGCCATCATGGCGATGTCGGCGGCCAGATCCAGGTCGGCGTCGGCGCAGACGATCAAGGGCGACTTGCCGCCCAGTTCCATGGTGACGTCTTTCAGCGACGAACTCGAGGCACTCGCCATCACCTTGCGCCCGGTCGCGGTGCCGCCGGTGAAGCTGATCTTCTCGATCTGCGGGTGTTCGGTGAGCGCGGTGCCCACGCTGGCGCCATCGCCGGGCAGCACGTTGAACACGCCATCGGGCAGGCCGGCCTCGGTGAAGAGTTCGGCCAGCTTGAGTACGGTCAGCGGTGTCACCTCGCTGGGCTTGAAGATCATTGCGTTGCCGGCCGCCAGCGCGGGCGCGGCCTTCCACAGCGCGATCTGGATCGGGTAATTCCACGCGCCGATCGCGCCGACCACGCCAAGCGGCTCGTGCCGCGTGTAGAAGAAGCTGCCTTCGCGCAACGGCAGCTGTGCGCCCTGCAGCGCCTGCGCCACGCCGGCGTAATACTCCAGCACGTCCGCACCGGTGACGATGTCCACGCTGCGGGTTTCGCTCAGCGGCTTGCCGGTGTTGAGCGTTTCCAGCTCGGCCAGCGCGTCGTTGCGCTCGCGCAGCAGCGCCACTGCACGCAACAGGATGCGCGAGCGCTCCACCGTGGTCAGTGCCGCCCATTGCTGCTGGCCGGCCTTGGCGCTGTCGACCGCGGCACCCAGATCGTCGGCACCGGCGTTGTGCACATTGGCCAGCACCTCGCCGGTGGCGGGATTGACCACCTCGAAGGTGTGGCCGCCGCGGGCGGGAACATAACGGCCGCCGATGTACAGCAACTGGTCGGGAAAACGTGGCATGACAAACCTCCTGTGGGGCGCACGCGGCAGCGGCGGCACCTCAGCGCGTGAGATGCAGGAACTGCAGGTGACGCTCGTATTGATCGATGATGTCGTTGATGATCTGCTCGCGGCTGTAACCGACCAGGTCGTAATCCTGGCTGCCTTCGTACAGATACACTTCGGCGCGGTAATAGCGTTGGTTACGCAGGCGTTGCGCGGCGAAGGACGGCGTCAGGTAACCGCGCATCACCACCTGGTAGCGGAATCCCTGCTGCTCGCCGTGATCGACGCTGATGTCCATGTCGCCGTCGTCGAGCCGGCTGCTGACCTGCCAGCCCTCTTCCTGCAGTTGCGCGGTGACCGCTTCGATCGCCGGGCGCACCTGATCGTGCATGAAGCGATACACCTCATCGCGCGCCGGGAAATGCATCGCCTGGCCCAGGCGCTGACGCCAGCCGCGGTGATGCCGCGATTGTCCGATCAGCGGGCTGGGGCTGTAGAGCTGTGCGCGCTTGCGTTGCGACTCTTCGCTGAGCGCGCGCGACAGGCCCCAGGCCATCAGCAGCAGCACCGCCGAGAACGGCAGCGAGGCCAGCACCACGGCCGATTTCAGCGCATCCATGCTGCCGGCCAGCAACAGGCCGCCGGTCACCACCGCAGTGAGCACACCCCAGAACACGCGCAACCAGCGCGGGCCGTCGTCGTGCGGTTCGCCGCCGTGCGAGGACAGCGTAGACAACACCACCGTACCGGAATCGGCAGAGGTCACGAAGAACACGAAGCTGATCGCCACCGTCACCGTGATCACCGTGCGGCTCCACGGGTAGTTCTGCAGGAGCGAATACAGCACCGTCTGCGGCGCATCGATGGCCTGCTGCGCCAGCGCGCCCTGGCCGTGATGCAGCAACTGGTCCAGCGCGCTGTTGCCGAAGATCGACAGCCACGCCAGGGTGAAGCCGAGCGGGATCAGCAACACGCCGAGCACGAACTCGCGGATGGTGCGGCCGCGCGAAATGCGGGCGATGAACAGGCCTACGAACGGTGCCCAGCCGATCCACCACGCCCAGTAGAACACCGTCCAATTGCCGAGCCAGTCGCCGCGGCCGCCGTAGGCGTACACATCGAAACTCTTGTTGACCACACTGCCCAGGTAGTCGCCCAGATTCTGGATCAACGCGTTGAGCAGATACTGCGTGGGGCCGGCCAACAGCATGAACAGCAGCAGCGCGATCGCCAGCAGCATGTTGATGTCCGACATCCAGCGCACGCCTTTCTCAACGCCGGACACCGCCACCACGATTGCCGCGCCCATCATCGCCACGATCAGCGCGACCTGCACCCAGTGGGTGTGCGGCACATCCATCAAGGTGCTCAGGCCGGCATTGAGGTGCAGTACGCCAAAGCCCATGTCCGCGCCCAGGCCGAACACGGTGGCCACGATGCCCAGCGCATCCACGGTGTAGCCGATCGGCCCGTTGATGCGCTTGCCGATCAGCGGATACAGCGCCGAGCGCAAGGCCAGCGGCAGGTTGTGGCGGAATGCGAAATACGCCAGCGCCATCGCTGCCAGCGCGAACACGCCCCAGCCATGCAGTCCCCAATGCAGGAACAGCAACTGCATCGCCTGACGCGCAGAGGCCTCGCCGCTGCCGGTTCCGCCTTGCGGCGGTTGCAGATAATGGGTGAGCGGTTCGGAGACGCAGAAGAAGAACAGCGTGATGCTGATACCCGCGGCGAACAACATGCCGGCCCAGGAGAGATAGCTGAATTCCGGCTCGTCGTGATCGGCGCCGAGCTTGATGTTGCCGTAGCTGGACAAGGCCACGCCGAGCACGAATACCAGATACACCGTCATCGCCAACAGGTAGTACCAGCCGACATTGCGCGAGGCCCAGGTCTGCGCGTCCAGCAGCACGCGGCCCGCCTCGAGCGGAAACAACGACACCAACAACGCAAACGTACAGACCACGGTCGCCGCCAGCACGAACACCGGCCGCAGGGTGCGCACCGGCAACCGCTGCGGCTCTACCGCACTCATGCCGACACACTCATATGACGCGTATCACGTGCCGTGCTCCCAACGAAAAACCGCCTGCGTTATCGCACAGGCAGTGTCGAGGGGGTGTCATCGGTCGAGTCCGCCAGTGCGAACCCATGGCCACGTTGCATGCTTGCTAGCGCAGCAGGGGCAGCGGTACGCGGATATCCATGCCGACCGCAAGATGGTCGGAGAACGCTGCGGGAATCGCTTCGATATGTTCGATCTTCAAGCTGTCGCTGACCAGGATATGGTCGATCGCCCGATCCGGACGCCAGCTGGGAAACGTATGCACTTCGCAGCTCGGCGGTTGCAATCGCGTGTGCCGGTACAGCGCCTGCATTTCCGGCCGGTCGGCCATGCAGTTGAAATCGCCCATCAACATCGCGTTGGGATGCTCGGACAACAACTCGGCGATGAAGGCCAGTTGCGCCATGCGCGAGTTGGCGCCCAACGACAGATGCGCCACTGCGACCGCCAGGCCTTCGCGACCCTGCCCGAACTTGGCCAGCAGGATGCCGCGCCCGCCGATCCGGCCGGGCAGGGCGTGGTCCTGCACTTCCAGCGGTTCCAGCTTGCTGAGCAAGCCGTTGGCGCTGGAGGCGACACCGCCCATGCGGCGGTTGGGTTGGTGGCTCCAGTAATGGAAGCCGGCGCGTTCGGCCAGGTAGTGGGTCTGGTTGGTGAAACCCGAGCGCAGGCTGCCCGGATCGGCTTCCTGCAGGCCGACGATATCGCGCTCGCCGGCCAGTTTGGCGATGCTGTCCAGGCTGGTGCGCTTGCTGCCCAGCGGCAACGCATGCGACCAGCTGCGCGTGACGTAATCGCTGTAACGGCGGGTGCTGGAGCCGGCCTGGATGTTGGCGGTCAGCACCCGCAGGGTGCGCGAATCCGAAGCGTTCACAGGGCTGCGATCGACAGGATCACTTGGCCAGCGTGGCGCGTTCGCGCGCAATCAGGTGATCGGCGATGCGCAGCATGTCCGGGAAGCTCTGGCCCTTGACCAGGTACTTGCCGTTGACGATCAGCGACGGGGTGCCGGTGAGCTTGCTGCGGGTGGCGAACTGCTTGGCGCGGTTGGTCTTGGCCGACACGCCGAAGCTGCTCATGGTGTCGATGAAGGTCTTCTGGTCCACGCCGTACTTGGCGTAGAACGCGGCGATGTCCTGCACCGAATCCTTGCCGCGCTCGCCCTTGAGGGTCTGCTCGGTATGGATGGCCCTGTACAGCGCTTCGTGGGTCTTTTCCTGCACGCCCAGGGTTTCGGCGGCATAGAACGCACGGCCGTAGTCGTCCCATGGGCCGCCGAACATCGCCGGCACGTAGACGAAGTGCACGTCCGACGGCAGACCGGCCTTCCACGGCCCGATCAGCGGCTGGAACGCGTTGCAGGCGGGGCAGACATAGCCGAAGACCTCGGCCACTTCGATCTTGCCGGCGGCCTGCTGGTACGGCTGGCCGCCTTCGATATCCAGATAATCGGTGCCGGCGACCGGCTCGGGGCCGTTCGGCGCGCGCGGTGCGGCGCTGGGTGCGGCGGCCGGCGGGGCGCTGGCGCTCTCGCCAACCGCAGGCGGCGCGGCGGGGTCGGCGGCCGGCGTGGCAGCGGCCGCAGCAGGCGCCGTCTCGGCAGCCGGCGTGGCGGCGGCAGGTGCGGTGTCGGACGAGCCGTCCTGGGCCTTGCAGGCGACCAGGATCGGCAGCAGCGCCATCAGCGTCAGGGCGAAGCGGGTCTTCATCGGATTGGATCTCCAGCGTGGGGCGAGGAAAGGGCCGGACGGCCGCGGGGCGCATGATGCCATGGGCGGCCGTTGGTGGCGGTTACGCGGTTCAGCGCTTGGCAGGACCGGCGTGTTCGCGGGCGATCAGGTAGTCCGCCACGCGCAGCATGTCCGGGTAGTTGCGCGCGCCGATCAGATAGCGCCCGTTGACGATGATGGCCGGGGTGCCGGGGAGCTTGCTGCCCTTGGCGAACTCGCGCGCGGCATCGAGCCTGGCATCCACCACCTGGCTCTTGTAGGTCTCGATGAAGCGCTGCTGCGGCACGCCATAGCCGGCATAGAACGCGGCCAGTTCTTCCGGGGCGACATTCTGGGTCGGCACGGTCTGCTTCTCGTGGATCGCCTCGAACATGGCGCGGTGGCTGCGCTTGGCCACGCCCAGGAGGTCGGCGGCGAAGTAGGCACGCGCGAACGCATCCCAGAACCCGCCGAATGCCGCCGGCACCGGGGTGAAGCGCACATACGACGGCTGCCTGGCTACCCAGGTCTCCAGGGTTGGCTCGAAGTGCGCGCAGTGCGGGCAGGTGTAGCCGAACACCTCGACCACTTCCACCTTGCCGGCCAGCGGCGCATACGGCTGGCCGCCGTCGATGACGATGTAGTCGTCGCCTTCGACCGGCGGGGCGTTCTTGTCGGCGGCACAGGCCGCCAGCGGCATCAGCAGCAACAACAGCAGGGACAGGCGGGAAAGCAGATTCATGCAGGCTCCGTGGGGATGGAAAGGGGGAGGGCGGGAAACGACGACGCCGGTCGCGGGACCGGCGTCGTGACACGGTGTGGCGGTTGCGGCGGTCAGCTCATGAGCGTGCGGGCGTTGCTGCGGGCGTTTGCGCGGCGGCCGCATCGTCGGCGCGGTCGTGCAGACCCTGCAGATAGCTGGCCAGCGCCTGGATCTCCTGCTCGGTCAGCGGGTGCGCCACCTGCGCCATGATATTGAACAGTGCCGGGTTGCGCTCCTGGGTGGTACCGGCCTGGTACTCCTTCAGGCGCCGCGCCACGTACTCGGCATGCTGGCCGCCCAGGCGCGGATACGCCGGGCCCGGATTGCCGCTGCCGGACGGGCCATGGCAGGCCATGCAGGCCGGCACGCCGCGCGCGACATCGCCGCTGCGGTAGAGCTTCTCGCCGACCTCGTAGAACTTCAGGCCCTGGGACGGCCCCTCGTTGACCACCGTATCGTCGGCCACCCCGGCAGCGGATTTCTGCGTGGCGAAGTAGGCACCCAGGTCGCGCATGTCCTGCGCGGTGAGGTCCTTGACGAACGGCACCATCACCGCCGACATGCCAGTATTGCGCTCCCCGCTGGCGATCAAGGCGACCTGATGCGCCACGTAGCGTTCGGTCTGGCCGGCGATGCGCGGGTACATGGCCACCGCCGGATTGCCGTCCGGGCCATGGCAGGCCGCGCAGGCGGCGGCCTTGGTCTGGCCGGCCTTGGCATCGCCCCAGGTGGTCTTGGACAGGTCCACCTCCAGCGGGGCCACCCGCACCGGCGGTGGATCGGGGATCGGCGTGACTGCCGATTGCGCAAACGCCACGGCGGCGATGACCGGCACGGCGAGGGCGGCGAGGACAAGCACACGAGCATGGCGCATCAGCTAAAGCTCCGTATGGACCCGGCCCGCGCGCGTTGGGCGCTGGCTGTGGCAGGCGTGCTTCGATTATCGACACGCCTTTGCGCCAGGGTCAACGAACAGTGCAGCAAAACCGTCGGGCCCCGAACGTGCGATCCTAGGGAGATGTCGCTCCTTATCGAACAAGCCCGCTACCACCTGTCCGCCCACAACGCCCGGCAATTGCCCGACGATGGCGGGTACGAGGTCGCCTTCGCCGGCCGCTCCAATGCCGGAAAGTCCAGCGCGCTCAACGCGCTGACCCGCCAGAACGCGCTGGCCCGCGTGTCCAAGACCCCTGGCCGCACCCAGCAGCTGGTGTTCTTCCAGATCCAGCCCGAGCGCTATCTGGTGGACCTGCCCGGTTACGGCTACGCCAAGGTGCCGCAGGACCTGCAGGCGCACTGGCAGGCTTTCATCGACCGCTATTTCCGCACCCGCGAGGCCCTGCGCGGGCTGGTGGTGGTGATGGACATCCGTCATCCGCTCAAGGATTACGACCTGCAGATGCTCGGCTATGCGGCCGAGCGCGGCCTGCCCGCACACGGGTTGCTGACCAAGGCCGACAAGCTCGGCCGTGGCCAGCAGATGCAGACCCTGCAGAAGGTCAAGAAGGAAGTGACCTCGCGCTTCGGCGACAGCGTGACCGTGCAGACCTACTCCGGCGAATCGCGCCAGGGCGTGGACGAACTGCGCGGCATCGTCGGCGGCTGGCTGGGCCTGGACGGTGCGGCGCCTGCCGCGGAGTGAGCCGGGGCGGGCCTGGCGCCATGACGCCTGGTCCTTCAGACCGTCAGGACGGCAAGCCAGGGCTCGCCGTTTTCATTGCGGCACCGCGCCGAATTCGGTCGGCACCCAGGCGAACGCCTTGCCCTCGCGGCGCACATGACCCAGCCCCGGAAACGGCAGATGCGCGCCCGCCACCCACCAGCGGCCGTCGGCTGCCTGCGTCAGCAGGCGACGCCGTGAGGCGATTGCCTTGGTGCGGTCGCTGTCGGCCTCGAACGATGCGTCCGGCTGGGCGAACTGCACGGCGTGGTAGTGCAAGACATCGCCCCACACCAGCACGGTGTTGCCGGTGCCGCCGTCGAAGCGATACGAAACATGGCCGGGCGTGTGGCCCTGGCTGTCCAGCGCGGTGATGCCGGCCGGCAATGCGGTCTTGCCCGGCTGGAAACGGCGCAGCCGACCCTGGGCTTGATACGGCGCCACGGCCGCGCGTGCCAGCGGGAAGGCGAACTGCAGCATCGGCGCGGCACCGGCTTCCGAAGCGGGGTCCAGCCAGTACGCGGCATCGGCGTCGGACAGCCACACCGTGGCGTTGGGAAAGGCCGGTGTGCCCTGCCCATCCAGCAGGCCGCACAGATGGTCCGGATGCGCGTGGGTGAGCAGCACATCGTCGACCTGGGCGGGGTCGTAACCGGCGGCGCGCAGGTTGCTCAGCACCTGGCCCAGACCGGGCCCCAGGCATTGCGCGGTGCCGGTATCGACCAGGCTGAGGTGGCTGCCGTCCTGGATCAGATAGGCATTGACTGCAGTCTGCAGTCCCTTGTTGTCCTCGGGCACGTAGCCCTGCGCGAGCAGGCGGTCGCGCTCTGTCATGTCCATATTGGATAGCTGTTGCCGCGTCAACGCCACGCTACCGTCGAACAACGCAGTGACGCGCAGCGTACCGATGCGCTGCAGGTAGAAGCCGGGAACCTGTGCGTGGGAGGATGCGGGCGCAGCGGCGTGCGCCAGTGTGGCGCTTGCGGCGAGCAACAGCGGTGCCAGCGAACGCAGGGCGGAAACAGACATGAGCAACTCCAGGACAGGCGGCAGCCGCCGCGGTGTCGCCATGCTGGCCGCAGCGACCTGCGCGATTCGCTCATTGCGCTGCGCGAAGCGCTCGCGCCGGCGATCTAGCGGCTATTGCCGATGCTGGCCGGGTCCAGCCCGTAGCGCTGCTGGAAGCGCTGACTGAAGCTGCGGGTAGACCGATACCCGGCACGCGCGGCCACGGTCTTGAGCGGCCAGCGCGTGCTGTAGAGCAAGGCCATGGCGTGCGCCAGCCGCGCGTCGGTGATCACCTCGCGCAGCGAGCGCTGTTCGGCGGCCAGATGCCGACGCAAGGTGGCGCCACTGATGCCCAGGCTGTCTTCGACATCGCGCGAGCGCCATGCCCGCTGCGGCTGCGCGGTGATCAACGTACGCACCTGCTCGGCGATGCTTGGCGCCGGCGGCAGCAGCAGGCCGCCGTGGCCGCGGCGGCAGAGATTGACGACCAGTGCGGCCAGCGCAAGACGTGCTTCGGCATACAGACCGTGGTGCAGCGCATCGCGCCATTGCTGCAGCGTCAGTTCGAAATCGATCGCCGCCAGCCGCGCGATGTCGGCGCCGGCCTCGGGCAGCGGCTCGTTCCACAACGCGCGCGCAGCGACCAGCGCCTCTACGCATAGCGGGACCACCACGCTCAGGTAGAGCCCGGTCTGTGGGTCGGGCGTGTTGATCACATCGATCCGGCAACGGCGCGTCACCAGGAACAGATCGCCCGGCACGAACTCCAGCGATTGGGTCGTGCTGCGCACCTGTTTGCGGCCCTGCAGCAGAATCGCGAACTGCGCCTGGGTCAGATCCACCGAGCGTGCCCCGTGTTCGCGCCGCGCACTCACGCAGACGAACGCTTCGGCGCGCTCGCAGTGCATCAGACTGGCCATCTGCGCGAGCAGCGCATCGGTGGGTGTGGGTGCAACGGTCATGGCCGGGCGATGCTACAGGATCGCGGGTGCGCGGCTGGGGTGATCGAACGCCATGCATCCGCGCCTGCGGGAAGTCGCGGGTGTCCAGTTTCAGCCTGGACGGTTGCAGCCCGCGGCGCCTCCGTCACTCCCGACCTCGGTGCCGCGGTCACGCCAGCGCCTGCGTCGGCCACGCCGTGCGCATGGATGGAAATCTCAGACCCGGCCGATGGCAGCAATTCTTTCCATGCCCTGCGGTTATAGTGCGGGCCTTGCGGTGGCAGGGGAGGATCCCCACATCGTCCCCCTCATTTTCCTGCGAGCCTGCCCTTGTCGAGTCCCAGCCACGTTGCCGAAACGCCGATCACCGAACGCGCGGAACTGGTCCAGGTGCTGGCCTCCGGCGAGAAGCCCGGCGCTGACTGGCGGATCGGCACCGAGCACGAAAAGTTCGGCTTCCAGCTCGACGACCTGCGCGCGCCCACGTTCGAAGGCGAGCGCGGCATCCAGGCGCTGCTGACCGGGTTGACCCGCTTCGGCTGGGAGCCGGTGCAGGAAAACGGCCACACCATCGCGCTGCTGCGCGACGGCGCCTCGGTGACGCTGGAGCCGGCCGGCCAGCTGGAACTGTCCGGCGCGGCGGTGGAAACCCTGCATCACACCTGTGTGGAAACCGGCACCCATCTGGACGAAGTGGCGCAGGTGGCCGGCGAGTTGCAGCTGGGGTTCCTGGGCATGGGCTTCCAGCCCAAGTGGCGCCGCGATCAAATGCCGTGGATGCCCAAGGGCCGCTACCAGATCATGAAGAACTACATGCCCAAGGTCGGCTCGCTCGGCCTGGACATGATGACGCGCACCTGCACCGTGCAGGTCAATCTGGACTACGCCACCGAAGCGGACATGGTGAAGAAGTTCCGCGTGTCGCTGGCATTGCAGCCGATCGCCACCGCGTTGTTCGCCGATTCGCCGTTCACCGAAGGCAAGCCGAACGGCTACCTGAGCTACCGCTCGCACATCTGGACCGACACCGACGCCGATCGCACCGGCATGTTGGACTTCGTGTTCGAAGACGGCTTCGGCTACGAGCGCTATGTCGATTACCTGCTCGACGTGCCGATGTATTTCTCCTACCGCGACGGCGTCTACGTCGATGCCAGCGGGCAGAGCTTCCGCGACTTCATGCAGGGCAGGTTGCCGGCACTGCCGGGCGCGTTGCCGACGCTGCGCGATTGGTCGGACCACATGACCACCGCGTTCCCGGAAGTGCGCTTGAAGAAGTATCTGGAAATGCGCGGCGCCGATGCCGGCCCGTGGGATCGCCTGTGCGCGCTGTCGGCATTCTGGGTCGGTTTGCTGTACGACGACACCGCGCTGGATGCGGCCTGGGATCTGGTCAAGGATTTCAGCACCAGCGAGCGCCACGCGCTGCGCGACGGGGTGCCCAAGCATGCACTCGGCCTGCCGTTCCGCAATGGCACGGTGCGCGATTTGGCGGTGGAAGCGGTCAAGATCGCCCGCGAGGGCCTGCGTCGGCGTGCGCGCCTGAATGCCGACGGTCAGGACGAAACCGGCTTTGTGGATGTGATCGCCGAGATCGCCGAGAGCGGTGTCACCGCGGCCGAGCGCAAGCTGGCGCTGTATCACGGCGCATGGAACGGCGACATCGATCGCGTGTTCCGCGAGTTTGCGTACTGAGCGCTTGCTGCCTGCAGCGGTCGTAGCACGTCGCCGGGCTGGGGCGCGGGTGGGTCGTTGCAGCCAGACTCGGGTGCGCGACGGCATCGCCGACCTCGCCTGCAGAGGAATGCGCTCCAACCTGGCCCTAGCGTCGCTCCGGCATGCACGGCAGGCGCACGGTCACCCGCAGGCCGCCACCTGCTGCACGGTTGTCCAGGCGCAGGTCGCCGCCATGCGCCAGCACGATGCTGTGCGCCACCGACAAGCCCAGCCCGATGCCGCCGGTGTCGCGATTGCGCGAGGACTCGCCGCGCACGAAGGGAAGCAGCAACTGTTCGCGTTGGGTCGGGTCGATCCCGGGGCCGTCGTCGTCGATCCACAGCACGCCGTCTTCGCCGTCGCGCTGCAGCTGCAGGCGCGCGCGCTTGCCGTATTTCAGCGCGTTCTCCAGCAGGTTCATCACCGCGCGCCGCAAGGCCAGCGGGTCGCCATCCAGGGTGAGCTCCGGGCCGGGCAGCAGTTCGGCATCGGCGCCGATGTCGGTGGCGTTGTCGACTACGCTTTCCACCAGCAGGCGCAGATCCAGCGGCGCGCGTTTGCCGCGGTGGCGATCGTTCTGGATGAAATCCAGCGCGGCGGAAATCATCGCCTTCATCTCGTCGATGTCGGCCAGCGCCTTGTCGCGCAATGGCGGCTGCAGGCCGTCCAGGCGGAACGACAGGCGCGCCAGCGGCGTGCGCAGGTCGTGCGCGATCGCCGCCACCATGTGGGTGCGTTCGTTGATCAGACGGTTCAGGCGTGCCTGCATCGCATTGAACGACTCGGCCGCGCGCACGATCTCCGGCGGGCCGCTGCGTTGCAACGCTGCGGCGTCCGGGTTGCGGCCCAGCCGGTCGGCGGCCTCGGCAAAGCGCTTGATCGGCGCAGATAGCGCACGCGAGAACCACCACGCCAGCGGCACGTTGGCCAGCAGGCCGGCCAGGAACAGCAGCACCACGTGGGTCTTGAACTCGGCCGACAGTCGTCGCGGTGGCGATTCGACCGTGCGCCAGCGGCCATCGGGCTGCTGCAACGCGGCGGTGAAGCCGTCCAGCAACGGTACGCCCGGGGTCAGGCGCTCGCTCTCCCAGGCGCCGGGAGTATCGTCCGGACGCAGTCCATTGCCGAACGGCGGGGCACCGGGGGGGTGATCGCGCGGCCAGTCGTCTGGTGCCGGCGGCGAGCGCTGCAAGGCAGCGTGGCGATTGCCGACGGGACTGGCATCGTCGTCATCGGCCCCGGATGCCTGCGGTTGACCGGGCATGCGCGGCGGTGGGGACATGCCGCGCATGCCCTGACGATCGTCGGCGCTGCGGTAGAAGCGCACGCGCTGCTCGGGGACATCCAGCCAATGGGCCAGCAGCATTTCGGCAAACCCGTCGCGCACTTGGCCTGCCGGCGGCAGTGGGGCCTGGGCCGACTCGTGCACCGTCAAGGTCTGGGTGCCGGCCGGCATGCGCGTGGACAGCAGCGCCACCACTTCCGGCGGATGCACCGGTGGCTCGTAGACCGGGGTGCGCATCACCAGCAGGGCGATGCCGATGACCTGGGCGGTGAGCAGCGCCACCGCCAGCAACACGAAGGTACGGGCAAAGATCGACAGCCCGCGACGTGCCGGTTTGCTCACAGACGCGAAACGCCCGGCAGCAGCATGTAGCCCTCGTTGCGCACGGTGCGAATCAATTCGGTATGCACGCGCTCGTTGATCTTGCGGCGCAGGCGGCTGATCTGGCTGTCGATGGCGCGGTCGTAGACGTCGGTGTCGCGGCCACGGGCGTAGTCCAGCAACTGGTCGCGGCTCAGTACCCGCTGCGGATGCTCCACGAAGGTGCGCAGCAGCGCGAATTCGCCGTCGGACAGGTTGATGAAGATGCCGGTGGGGTCGCGCAGGTCGCGCCGCACCACGTCCAGCCGCCAGCCGGCGAACTCGTAGACATTGCCGCGGTGATCGGCCTGCTCGCTGCTGGCCTGGCTGCGGCGTAGCAGGGCGCGTACCCGCGCCAGCAGTTCGCGCGGATTGCAGGGTTTGGCCAGGTAATCGTCGGCGCCCACTTCCAGGCCGATGATGCGGTCGGTGTCGTTGCCCAGCGCGCTGAGCATGATGACCGCAGGTGAACCGCGCTCGCTGGCCAGCGCCCGCGCTGCGCTCAGGCCGTCTTCTCCAGGCATCATCACGTCGAGTACGATGAGGTCCGGGCGACGCTGCGCGATGCTCTTGCGCATCTCCGCCACGTTTTCGGCAACCTCCACCTGGTAGCCGTGGGCGCTAAGGAACTCGCCGATGAGCTTGCGCAGGTCCGGGTCGTCGTCGACCACAAGAACGCAGGGTTGTTGCATGTCCATGGAGATCATCGTCGGTGGCGCAGAGCTTGGCCCGCGCAGGGTGGTGGCTACCGGATACATGGTGCTCGCAGTTGCAGGGCTGGAGCACGCATCATAATGCTTGAATTTGTCAACCTTTGGCACACGTGTGACGCAACATGACAGAACGGGACATCGCGCAGGAAACCGGGCCATCGACACTGTGCCGCTGCAATGCCGAGTGTACGCATGACAAGGCGTTTCCGATGATGCGGGTGATCAGCCGCGACAACGGCGTGGGCCTGACCCGGGACATGGAACTGATGGCGCAGACGCTGCGTGCCGGCGGCATACCGGTGCAGGAGGTGGGCTTCACCAGTCAGCGGCTGCACGATACCGCGCGCGAAGCCCGTCTGTGGGCCAGTCGCGCGCTGTTCGGGCGGGTGCCGGTGCAGATCTTCTCCGAGCGCGTGTATGCGCGCTGCCTGCCGCTGGGCCAGACCAACCTGCTGGTGCCCAATCCGGAGTGGTTGCTGCCCAAATGGCTGCCGCGGCTGCCGCAGTTCGACGCGGTGCTGTGCAAGACCCATCACGCGGAGCGGATTTTCCGCAGCCTGGGCTGCACCACGCGGTTCATCGGCTTCACCAGCCCGGATCGCTACGACGCGCAGGTCGCGCGTCAACGTGCGTTCTTCCATTTGGCCGGGCGCAGTACCGCCAAGGGTACCCGCGTGCTGCTGGAGACCTGGCAACGGCATCCGGAGTGGCCGCTGCTGACGGTGGTGCAGAACCCGCGGACGGCCGGCAAGCCGGTGGTGGCGCCGAACATCGACCACCGCGTCCGTTATCTCGACGACGCCGAACTGCGCCGGCTGCAGAACGCGCATCTGTTCCATCTGTGCCCGTCCGAGGCCGAGGGCTTTGGGCATTACCTGATGGAAGCGCTGAGCGTGGGCGCTGTGACCTTGGCCACCGACGGTGAGCCGATGAACGAACTGGTCAGGCCCGAGCACGGCGTGCTGATTGGGGCGGCCGAGGTGCGCCAGCGGCGTCTGGCGTCGTACTACTACGTGGACGCGGCGGGCATTGCGCAGGCAGTGGAAACCGCGCTGGCATTGCCGCAGGCGCAGCTGGACCAGTTGTCGGTCAACGCGCGGGCGTTCTACCAGGCCAACGATGCCGCATTCGCTACACGCTTTCGCAATGCGGTGCTGGCGTCGTTGCCCGCACATGCGGCGGATGCCATCGCAAGCGTGGCCCCGGCGGTCGTCGAGAACTGATGCGTTAGCCCGGCTCAAGGCTTTTCCCGCGGTCAAGCGTATTGCATGCAGCGCGCGGTGCTTGCGCGGCTCCACGCCTTGCACGCCGCGTGACCGCGCACGCCAGCGATCGGCGCGCAGCGGCAAATGCACGACATATCGCAATGCAACGCTCTCCCTGACCAAGCGGGTGCATCCCGCCATTGCCATATGCGTGCAGTACGCATATGTGCGCCATCCAGCCAGGGAGATTCACGATGGTCCAGACACGCTCCACCGCCGTTGCCATCAGTGCGCTGCTTGCAGTGCTCGGCTTGGGCGGCTGCGCCAGCTTCTGCGGCGCGCCTTCCGGCGGGCCACCGCCGCCGCCCGCGCCACCGCAGGCGCAGCGCGGTCCGCCACCGCCACCGCCACCGAGCGCGAGCGATCTGGCCGCGATGCAGGCGTGTGCTCAGGAGCAGGGGAAGGCGTTGCCTCCGCCAGCTGCGGCCACGCCGCATCACGATACGCCTGCGGAGGGCGTGAATCGCAGTGCGCGTTTGACCGCTGTCTGGCCGACAAGGGCGTGACGCGGCCACCGCCGATGCCGGGCGAGCCGTGGCATGACGGTCCGGGGCCTGCTGGCTGGTACGAACCCGGCGAACCATCTGGTCCGCCACCCTACGATCCTGACTTCGACGCCGCGTTGCAGGCCTGTGCCACAGCGCAAGGCATCGCATTGCCGGCGCCTGACCGGCGGCCCCCGGGCCCGCCACCGCCGGCACTGGCGCAATGCCTGGAGGCTGAAGGCTTCAAGCCACCGCCCCGGCGTGGCTGATCATGCTGATCGTGGCGATTCCGCTGTGTCGGCCGCGCTACCGACACGCTCTTCGCCATCGATTGCGCACCGTGTGGTCTCGCCCGGTACGAATGACCGGTCAGGATGCACGCAGGCAAGAGGCGGACACGATGAGTGCCGTGCCCGACGACCCCATGCGGGGCAACCCCGCGCTGCAGGAAGAATTCTCCGGCATGCGGCGGCTGCATGCCTTGCAGGTCAGTCTGGCGGCACAGGCCGATGCCCGCATCGCGCTGCAGGCCATCGCCGCGCTTGCCTGTGCCTTGCGCGTACCGACTGCGGCTGCGTGCAACTGGTCAGTGCGCACACCCGCGAGATGGGGGTTGCCTGTCTATCGCATCTGCCCCCCAGCACCGTGCCAACCTTTGCGCTGGCCCTGCATGAGCGGGCGACCAACGCCAGCAAGCACGGCGCGCTTGCACAGGCCAGCGGCCAGTTGCAGGTGGGTTGGCGCCTGCTGGGGACGGCCAAAGGCGCCCGCCCGCGCATCGGATGGAGCGAGACCGGCGTGCGCATGCCGGCGCCGGGCAAGGCGGCGCAAGGGTCCGGCTACGGCCGCGAGTTGATCGAACGCGCGCTGACGTACCGCTTGCAGGCCGAAACGGCCTACGTGGCGTGGACGGACGCAGTGCGTTGCACCAACGAGCTGCCGGTGTCGGAGAGCATGCGGCTGGAAAGCGACGACAGCTGAAGATGCAGGCAGCGCCTGCACACGCCCGCCACTGTCGTGCTGCACTGCGACGACGGCGGTGGCCGGCGCGCCGAATCCGCAGCAGCGCAGGACCACGAGTCGGCGAGCCGCCGCCGCCTGGACGGACGTTCAGCGCCATGGCCGACGCGGTGTCGCCGCCGCCGGGCTCCAATCCGGACCGCGCCCTTCGCAGAAGTTCGCGAGCGGGCTGCTTTCCTGGGCATGGCTTTTTCCCGGCAAGTCCATATACTGCCCCCCAGTATTCCGCCGGAGCTGTCATGCCCCACTCGCCGCAGGAAAAAAAGCGGGCGCTAGCGCGCGTGCGACGCCTGCGCGGGCAATGCGACGCGCTCGAGCGCGCGCTGGAGGCGGGCGCAGACTGTGCGCCCGTGCTGCAGCAGATCGCCGCGATCCGGGGTGCCGTCAATGGGCTGATGTCGCAGGTGCTCGAAGCGCATATCCGCGAAGACTTCGGTCATGCCGCCGCCTCCGATGCGCAGCGCGCCGAGCGGGTGCAGGAGCTGCTCGGGCTGGTCCGGTCCTATCTCAAATGAACTCCCACCGGGTCGGCGCATGCCGTGCCCGTCCTCGAACCTCATCGTCAGGAGCGCCATCACATGAAATCCCGTGCAGCAGTTGCATTCGGTCCCGGCAAGCCGCTGGAAATCGTCGAGATCGACGTCGCACCGCCGAAGGCGGGCGAGGTGCTGGTCCGCATCACCCACACCGGTGTGTGCCATACCGACGCGTTCACCTTGTCTGGCGACGATCCGGAAGGCATCTTCCCGTCCGTGCTGGGCCATGAGGGCGGCGGCATTGTCGAGCAGGTCGGCGAGGGCGTGACCAGCGTCAAGGTCGGCGACCACGTGATCCCGCTGTACACCGCCGAATGCCGCAAGTGCAAATTCTGCCTGTCCGGCAAGACCAATCTCTGCCAGGCCGTGCGCGCCACCCAGGGCAAGGGCTTGATGCCCGACGGCACCACGCGCTTTTCCTATAACGGCGAACCGATCTACCACTACATGGGCTGCAGCACCTTCAGCGAATACACCGTGGTGCCGGAGATCTCGCTGGCCGTGGTGAACCCGCAAGCGCCGCTGGAAAAGGTCTGCCTGCTCGGTTGCGGCGTCACCACCGGCATCGGCGCGGTACACAACACCGCCAAGGTCAAGTCGGGCGAAAGCGTGGCGGTGTTCGGCCTGGGCGGCATCGGGCTGGCGGTGATCCAGGGCGCGGTGCAGGCCAAGGCCGGGCGCATCCTGGCCATCGACACCAACCCGGGCAAGTTCGATCTGGCGCGCAGCATGGGCGCCACTGATTGCATCAACCCCAAGGACTACGACAAGCCCATCCAGGAAGTCATCGTCGAGCTGACCGATGGCGGCGTGGACTTCAGCTTCGAGTGCATCGGCAACGTCAACGTGATGCGTTCGGCGCTGGAGTGTTGCCACAAGGGCTGGGGCGAGAGCGTCATCATCGGCGTGGCCGGCGCCGGCCAGGAAATCAGCACCCGTCCGTTCCAGCTGGTGACCGGCCGCGTGTGGCGCGGCTCGGCCTTCGGCGGAGTCAAGGGACGGACCCAGTTGCCGGGCATGGTGGAGCAATCGATGAAGGGCGAGATCGATCTCGATCCGTTCATCACCCATACCATGCCGCTGGAAGAGATCAACGAGGCCTTCCACCTGATGCATGAAGGCAAGTCGATCCGCACCGTGATTCATTTCTGACCGTACGGCCAGGATCGGCGCGCGGCCGCTTCCGCGCACGTGGTACCCGATACTCCGGGAGGGGCATGATGACCAGCGTCTCGATTCATCCTTCGGTAGACAGCGGTATAGCGCGTGGCGGTGCAGAAGGTTTTCAAGGCGGAACCCTTGAATGCCACTGCGCCAGCGACAAGGTCACCGTGGAGGTGGGTGCGCAGACCGCGCACAACCACGCCTGCGGCTGCAGTAAATGCTGGAAGCCGGAAGGCGCAACGTTTTCGGTGATTGCAGTGGTGCCACGCGACAAGGTCACGGTGACCGCGCATGCGGAGAAGCTCAAGATCGTCGACGAAAGCGCGGCGATCCAGCGGCACGCGTGCACTGGCTGCGGCGTGCATATGTTCGGTCGCATCGAAAACAAGGATCACGCGTTTTACGGTCTGGACTTCATCCATACCGAGTTGTCGCAGCAGCCAGGCTGGTCGCCGCCGGGCTTTGCGGCGTTCGTGTCCTCCATCATCGAAACCGGCACGTCGCCGGACGACATGGATGGCATACGCGCGCGCCTCAATGAGCTCGGCCTGACCCCGTACGACTGCCTGTCGCCGGGATTGATGGATGCACTGGCTGCCAATGTGGCACGCAAGAAGGGCTTGCTGCACTGATCGCCCCATCCTGCGGCCGGCACGCCTGCCGGCCGCAGGTTTCTACCGAAGGAATCCCATGGAACGTATCGAACACCACGCCTGCTTCGGCGGCTGGCAAGACGTCTACCGGCATCAGTCGCAGAGCTTGAACTGCAGCATGCAGGTCGGCGTCTATCTGCCACCGCAGGCCGCCGATGGTCCGTTGCCGGTGCTGTATTGGCTGAGCGGGCTGACCTGCACCGAACAGAATTTCATCGGCAAGGCCGGCGCGCAGCGCTACGCGGCCGAGCATGGCGTGATCCTCGTCGCGCCCGACACCAGCCCGCGTGGCGACGATGTGGCTGACGCGGACGGCTATGACATCGGTAAAGGCGCCGGCTTCTATGTCGATGCCACCGAGCAGCCATGGGCGGCGCACTACCGCATGTACGACTATGTGGTGAACGAATTGCCGGCATTGATCGAAGCGCACGTCGCCACCACCGGCGCGCGTGCGATCAGCGGCCATTCGATGGGCGGCCATGGCGCCTTGACCATCGCCTTGAAGAATCCGGGCCGCTATCGCAGCGTGTCGGCATTCTCGCCCATCGTCGCGCCAAGCCAGGTGCCGTGGGGCGAGAAGGCGTTCGGCCAGTATCTGGGGCCCGATCGCGCAGCGTGGCAAGCGTACGACGCCACTGCGTTGATCGCCCAGGCACAGGAGCGCCTGCCGCTGTTGGTCGATCAGGGCGATGGCGACGAATTTCTCGAAAACCAGCTGAAAACCGCGCTCTTCGAAGAGGCTGCCAAGGCTGCCGGTTATCCGGTCACGGTGCGGATGCAGCCCGGTTACGACCATAGCTATTACTTCATTGCCAGTTTTATCGGCGAACATATCGCGCACCATGCTGCGGCGTTGCGTGGTTGATGGTCCGGTCGGGTGCGTCTGCGGCGCGGGCGCTACAAGACGCGCGCCGATGGTGCGCAGACTGTGCCTGCTTGCCGCAATGGCCTGATAACGCCGGTTGCCGACCCACACTCCAGCAATGCGCTTGTGCAACGTTTGTCCGCAGCGCTTGACACGCCGCCACCTGTCAGATATTTCTTACGCATGAAAAGGGGGGGGCAAACGACAGGGGATCGATTGCTGGAGATTCTTTCGGCGCTAGATAATCCGCATCGACTCAGGATCGTCGCGGCGCTGGAAACCGGTGGCCGCAACTACATCAGCAGTCTGGCGCGTGAGATCGGGATCAGTCGTCCGTTGTTGCATCTGCATTTGAACAAGCTCGAAGCTGCGGGTCTGGTGACCAGTCAACTTGAGTTGTCACAGGACGGAAAAGCGCTCAACTACTTCGAGGTCAGCGCCTTTCGCTTGGAACTTTCACCTTCGGTCATTGCGGAAGCGGCGATGTCGCTGACCGACAAGACAGAAAAATAGGAGACGGCCTTGTCGGAGCATTTGTATCTTTTGACGATCTGCCTGCCGCTGAGCACGATCCTGCTGGTTTTCGGGATGCGCTACTTCGCCGCGATCCGACAGGCCAAGGCGCAACTCGATCACAATCAGGCCTACCGCGAGCTGGCCGAGAAAACGCAGACTGCGTTGAACGACATGCGCATCCGCCTGGAGGGTATCGAAAGAATTCTCAAGGACGTCGAATGACGGCGACCGCGACCGTCGCCAGCGGCGCCTCCGTCTCCACCACGCCCGGGTGCGTGCCGGACACCGTGCCGCTTTGGCGGTTGTACGGCCTGCGCGCCGGCTATCTGTTGCTCGTGGTTGGTCTGGGCGTACAGGTCTGGCCAGACATTGTGCTGCGACACGGCAGCTGGGAACTGATGGAGGGTGTGGTGCAGTGCATGCTGGGAGCGATGGGGTTGCTGGCATTGCTCGGGCTTCGCTATCCGCTGAAGCTGCTGCCGCTGCTGCTGTTCGAGATTGCATGGAAGCTGATCTGGCTGGGTATGGTCGCCACGCCTCGGTTGCTGCTTGATCGGATGGATGCCGGCACGTGGTCCACGTTGTCGGCCTGCCTGTTGGTCGTGGTCTTTCCGATCGTGATCCCGTGGCGCTACGTCGCGTCGATGTTCATCCGTATGCCCGGTGACCGCTGGCGGTGACTGCCGTCCTGCCTCGCCCACAACGCAAAAAGACGGGACATTCCATGGCGTACGACATTCAGGCTCGCCCGCAGTTCTATGCGCGAGTTGCAGGCGCGCTCTATCTCGCCGTCATCGTTCTCGGCGGTCTGGCTGAAGGCTACGTGGCGAACTCCTTGATCGTGCCGGGCGATGCCCGGGCCACGATCCACGCCATCGTGCAGCATGCGCAGCTGTGGACGCTGGGGCTGGCCGCAAATCTGGTGGTGCCGCTGCTTGCGGTGGTGCAGCTGTGGATCGAATACATGCTGCTGCGGCCTGCTGGAAGAGGCCTGGCGCTGTTGTTTGTGTTATTGAACCTTGCGTCGCTTTCGGTAGAGGCGGTCAGCAAACTGTTCCAGCTGATGGTACTGCCCCTGGCGTCCGGCGGCTCTTCGGCGGCCGACCCTGGTCAGGCCCTTTCGCTGGTCGCGCTGGCATTGCTGGGCCATGACCTCGGTTTCAACATCGCTTTGCTCTTCTTCGGCGCCGCCTGCCTGGTCAGCGGCACGCTGATCTGGCGATCGCGCTATTTCCCCAGGTTCGTGGGTGGATTGATGTTGCTGGCCGGGATCAGTTATCTGGTGGCTTCGCTCGCCGAACTGCTGGCGCCTGCGTTCGCACGGCTGATCAATCCCGGGGTTCTGCTGCCGGTTCTGGTGGGCGAAACGACGTTCTGTCTGTGGCTGCTGATCCGCGGTGTCGATCGGCGGCAGTGGGATGCCAGGGCCGCTGCGATGTAGGCGCCGTTCCCCTTGTCCAGCAGGCGCAATTGGCAACACGAAGTTGATGCCTGCAACGAAACTAACGCACCACCTGCGCCGCAAGCTTGCCCAATCGCCGCATCGCACGTTCCAGCGTGTCGCTCCACGGCTGGCCGCAGGTCAGTCGCAGGTGATCTGCGTAGTCGCCACGGCTGGAGTACAGATGACCGGGCGAGGTGCCGATGCGTTCTGCCAGTGCGGCCTCGAACAAGGCTTGGCCGCTACCGCCGTCGGGTAACTGCAGCCACAGCGATAACCCACCTGCCGGGTCGCCCACGCGCGTGCCCTCCGGCCAATACCGCACGAGCGCATCGCGCAGCCGCTGCCCATTGTCGGCCAGGGTGCGGCGCAGCTTGCGCAGATGCCGTTCCAGATCGTGTTGCGCCAGATAATCGGCCATTGCCAGTTGCGGCAGGCTGGCGCTGCCGACGGTGGAAAAGTACTTGGCGCGCACCAGGGCGTCGGTCCAGTCGCCACCGAGCAACCATCCCACCCGCAGGCCGGGCGAGAGCACCTTGGAGAACGAGCCGCAGGTAATCACGTTGGCGTGGATATCGAAATGGCGCAGCGGACGGGGACGTTGGCCCGACCAATCCAGTTCGCCGTAGATATCGTCTTCGATCACCACGGCGCCATGGCGTGCGCAGCTGTCGAGCAACGCGCGTTTGGCGCTGTCGGAAGTGAGACTGCCGTTTGGATTGTTGAAGTTGGGGACCAGCACTGCCGCACGCACCGGCGTGCGCTGCAGTAGCACATCCAGACGCGCGATATCGATACCGTGACCGGGACGGTTGGGTACTTCCAGCACTTTGAGCCGCAACGCAGCCACCGCCTGCAAGATGCCGTGATACGTGGGCGTTTCCACCAGCACCACATCGCCTGGTGCGGTAAGCGTGCGCAGCGCCAGGCTGATCGCTTCCATCGCGCCGGCAGTGATCACCACTTCTTCCGCGTCGACGCTGGTTGCGCAGTGGGCATAACGCTGTGCGATCTGGCGGCGCAGTGCGGCGTGGCCTTGCGGCGGCGCGTAATCCAACGCAGCCGTGCGCTGGCGACGCAACTGCCGCGACAGGGCTGCGGCCAGTTGCGCGGTGGGCAATAGCGCAGGCGCGGGCGTGGCAGTGTGCAGCGGCACCAGGTCAGTACGCGCCAAGGTGTCGAGCACGCGCTGCAAGGCCGGGTTGTCGACCACGCCGGGTTTGCGCCGACGTGTGGCGGGGGCTGCGGCCGGCAACGCAGAGATCGTACTGCGCACGAAGTAGCCGGAGCGCGGGCGCGCTTGCACGCGCCCTTCGCGTTCGAGTTGCAGGCAGGCCTGCACTGCGGTGGCAGTGCTGATGCCATGGTTGGCGGCCAGTTGCCGGATCGAGGGCAGGCGCTCGCCGGCACGCAAGGTGCCGCCTTCGATCTGCTGCCGCAGCTGCGTGGCCAGCGATTCGTACAGGAGCATTGGCGGGTGCCTTCCATCTGTATTGGTCTATTTGCAGCGTATCTGAATCTGTCATGGTCGTGTAGCACGTTGCAGACTGGGCGTGCCCGGCGAGTACGCCAGGTATGGATTCCTTCTGTGAGGTTGGCCGTGCTGCTTCCCGTGTTTATCGTCGATGCGTTCACCACGGTGCGTTTCAAGGGCAATCCGGCAGCCGTGGTGCCGTTGCAGGCCTGGCTGCCGGAGCCGGTGATGCAGGCCATCGCCAGCGAACACAATCTTTCGGAGACCGCCTTCTTCGTTCGCGACGACAGCGGCGTGTTCGACATCCGCTGGTTTTCTCCAATGAAGGAGGTCGGCTTCTGCGGGCATGCGACCTTGGCCAGTGCATTCGTGATCGCGACGTACCAGCACGCGGCATTTCCGCTGCGCTTGCGTGCGCCGGCTGTCGGTGAGATCGCCGTTGCCAGGGTGGACGAGCGCAGCTTCGAGCTGCGCTTCCCCAACCAGTTGCCGTCCCTGGTGCAGATGGTGCCGCAAGCGTTGTCTGAGTCGTTGTCGATCGCGCCGCAGGCTGTCTACGCGAACGCGCAGGCGTACATCGCCGTCTACGCCGACCAGGCACAGGTGCGTGCGGTAACGCCGGATCTGGGCCGGATGCTGGCACTGGCGCCGCGCGATGTGGCGGTCACCGCGGCAGGCCAAGAGCATGATTTTGTTTCCCGCTATTTCTGGCCGTCCAACGGCGGTAGCGAAGACCCGGTCACCGGATCGATTCATGCCGCGCTTGCACCGCTATGGGCGCAGCGGCTGGGCAAGACGCAGCTCATCGCGTGGCAGGCCTCCGCGCGTGGCGGCGAACTGCAGTGCCGGGTCGAGCCGCAGCATGTCTACGTGCGTGGCAGCGCTGTCCAATATCTGCAGGGAACCATTGCGCTATGAGTATTCCATTGCCCGTGCAAGCGACATCGGCCGGCGCCGGGCGCCGCGCGATCTGGCAACTGCTGGTTGCCGAAGTGCTGATCGGTTCGGTTGGGGTGTTCGTCCACGAAAGCGGCCAGGATCCGGTGACGGCGGTGTTCTATCGCTGCCTGTTCGGGGCGCTGTTTCTTACCGTATGCGGCTTGGTCGGTGGACAGCTGCGAGGGCTATGGCGCGAGCGTGCGCTGTTGCGCGATGCCATCATCAGCGGCGTGCTGCTGGTGTTGAATTGGGTGGCGTTGTTCGCCGGCATGGCGCGCTCGTCGATCGGCGTGGCGACCATGGTCTACCACGTGTTTCCGTTCGTGATGTTGCTGCTGGCCGCGCTGTTGCAGGGCGAGCGCACGCGGCGTGCCGATCTGGGCTGGACGTTGCTGGCATTCGTCGGCGTGGCCTGCTCGGCAAACCCGGCGCGGTTGTGGCAGGCGGCCGACCGTGGCTATCTGATCGGCATCGCGCTCACGCTGTTGGCGGCGCTGCTATGCGGTGCGTCGCTGCTGATGTCGCGCCGTATCAGCCGCGAGCGGCCGCTGGCGGTGGTGACTGTGCAGTGCTGGGTCGGCACGTTCCTGCTGGCCGGGTTTTCCAGCAGTGCGGCGTTGCATCCGGGCCTGCACTGGCTGTGGCTGGCGGGCCTGGGCGTGATCCACAGCGGTATCGTCTATGTGCTGTTCTATTCGTCCTATCGCCATCTGCATGTGGCCACGATTGCGGTGCTGGCGTTCGTGTATCCGCTGGTGACGCTACTGCTGGACTATCTGCTCTACGGTCACGCATTGGTGCCGGTGCAGTGGCTGGGCCTGACGCTGATCGTGGTGGGCACGCTGGCGGTGAATCTGAAATGGCGCTGGCCGCGGCGCATAACAGACAGCGCACCGACCTGAGCGAAGTTGCCGCCGCGCAGTGCACGCGGCGGCCGTAGAACTCAACGCACGTCGCGCAGTTCCCAGTGGTGCCCGGCCAGGGCCTGCATGCGCTGCTTGAGCAGGTCGCCGGGGATGCTGGTGGTGGCGACCAGGTCCACACGCAGGTCGCCCTGCTTGCCGGTAACCGTGGCCGATGGATCGGTCACGCCCAGGCTGGGGTCCACCGCGTCCGGGTCGGCCTGCAGCTGGCGCCAGCGATCGAACCAGGCCGGATCACGTAGGGCGGCCTGCAACTGTTCGGCAAAGGCCTCGGCGCCATGGGCACTGAAGCTCACGCTCGCATCGCCGCCGCGGGCGAGCTTGGGGTCGGGCAGGCTGATCGAGTAGCTGACAGGCATGTGCAAGGACTCTGATGGATGACGCCGGTACGTTAGTGCAGCGGCGGTGATCGCTCCGTCGACAGGTGGGGACACGTGGGAGCCTCCAGCTGCGGAGTCACGGCTTGTTTCGCGAGCGGGGAGGGCGCTGTGCGCTCGCCTGCCCAGGTTTTGACGGCATCTGGTGAGCGAGGCTGCAACTCGGAATCCCGGTTGTCTTTGTCTCCTTGTGTATTAGGGATGAGGTCGCGCGGCTAGATCAGTTGTAGAGCGGCTACTCTGCGGCTTGGCTGCAGGGCCCTTGCCCGCCCACCCTCGCAGGACACGCCGCAAGTACGTCCGTGTAGGCTCTTACGCGGCATCCATGCCGCGTAAGGTCCCGCGACGGTGGGCGGGCAAGGACCAGTCCAGATGGTCGGTGCGCACGGGTAAGCAAGGCGCGGCATGCATCGTTTGCAGCATGGCCAATCATTTGCCAAGACGAGCCAAGCAATCAGCAGGCTTTCGATAAAGCAACCTCAGCAAATCCTGGTGCGGTGACCTTGCCGGTTGCGGGACCCTTGGCGGCATGGATGCCGCCAAGGGGCTTCCATGGACGGATGCACGGCGTGTCCCGGAAGTGGTGAGGGCACCGCGCCCTCGACCAACGAGGCTTTGCTCCGACCTCATAACGCCCTGACTCAAAACCTGGTCGTCCTGAGTTGGGACTAGAGGCCGAAGTTGCCCGGAAACGGCTGCATAGCGTGGAGACGTGACTGAAGACCGTCGCCACCCAGCATTTATGCGGAATTTACGCGGCGGCTGTCGCAGGTCCATAGCGACTTTACGCAGCCCGGGCAGACACTGCGCAGGTTGGCGGAGCGGTTCCGCCGTGGACGATCCCGATGCATCCCTTGACCTGTCTGCTCCATCGCCGCTGCGCGCGCGGTGCGGCAGCGCTTTGCCTTGTCGGCCTGCAGACCCTGCATGCGCCGTCGCATATCGCATCCATCGCGCCGCGTCGCGCGCGTCTCGGGGAGTAGCCGACATGCCTGCCTGGTTGTCCCTGTTGTGCGGCGTGGCCGTACTCGTTGCCGCCGCGTACCTGCTGTACGTGGTCCTGCGCCCGGAAGACTTCTGATGCGAGTGCGCTCCAATGATTGAAACTCTCCTTGTCTACGCGCTGGCCATCGTGCTGGCCTGGCCCCTGGGCCGCTACCTGGCAGCGGTGATGCGCGGCGCCCCGATGCGTGGCGATGTCCTGTTCGGCTGGATCGAACGGCCGTTGTATGCGTTGCTCGGCACCCGCCCGCAGCAGGGCATGTCGTGGCGTGGGTATGCGGTGGCGTTCTTGCTCAGCAACCTGGTTGTCGGCCTGCTGACTTGGGCGGTGTTCATGACCCAGGCGTGGCTGCCGTTCAACCCGGACGCCATCCCGAACATGCGCTGGGACACGGCGCTGCACACCATGGTGTCGTTCGTCACCAACACCAATCAGCAGCACTACTCGGGCCAGGCGCAGCTGTCGTATCTGGCGCAGATGACCGGCATCGTCGGCCTGCAGGTGGTGACGCCGATGATGGGCCTGGCATTGGCGGTGGCGACCTTGCGCGCATTGTTCGGTGGGCGAGCCGTCGCCACTGTGTCCGACGCCTTGCCGGCATCCAATGCGACCGCGAGCGCTAAACAACCGGTGGCCGGGCCGGACGAGCCGGAGATCGTCATGCCGCGCCCGGGACGGCAGCCGTCGGCTTCCGGGTTGGAGGCACTGCCCGAGGCAGACGTCGGCAATTACTGGGCGGATGTGATCCGCGCCAGCATGCGTGTGTTGCTGCCGCTGTGCCTGCTGTGGACCGTGCTGCTCGGCTGGCAGGGCGTGCCCTCCACGCTGCAGGGTGCGGCCACCGCCACACCGTTGGACAGCAGCGCCGGCATGCCCGAGCAGACCATTCCGGTCGGGCCGGTGGCAGCGATGGTCGCGGTCAAGCAGCTCGGCACCAATGGCGGTGGCTGGTACGGCCCCAACAGTTCGGTGGCGCTGGAAAATCCCACGCCGCTGAGCAATCTGCTGGAGACGCTGGCGCTGGTGCTGTTGCCGATGAGCGTGGTGTTCATGGTCGGCTACCTGACCGGGCGCAGGCGTCTCACCGCACTGGTCTTCGGCACCATGTTGACGATGTCGGCCGCGTCCACCGCGCTGTTGCTGTGGTCCGAAGCGCATTCGGCCAGCGCCGGCTCGCCTGCCTCGATGGAAGGCAAGGAGGTGCGTGTCGGTGCGGATGCCTCGGCGTTGTGGGCGGCCCTGACCACACAGACCTCCAACGGTTCGGTCAATGCGATGCACGATTCGCTGGCGCCGTTGAGCGGCCTGGTCACCCTGGTGGACATGCTGATCAACGCAATCTGGGGCGGCATCGGCTGTGGCTTGCAGCAGTTCGTGGTGTATCTGCTGTTGAGCGTGTTCCTGGCCGGTTTGATGACCGGGCGCACGCCGGAATTGTTCGGCCGCAAGATCGAAGCGCGCGAGGTGCAGTTGCTTGCGCTGTTGATCCTGCTGCAGCCGTTGGTGGTGTTGGGATTCACCGCAGTGGCGCTGGCGGTGCCGGCATTTACGGCCAATTCCAACCCCGGCTTCCACGGCATCAGCCAGGTGTTCTACGAGTACACCTCGGCCTTTGCCAACAATGGTTCGGGTTTCGAAGGCCTGGGCGATGCGACGTCCTGGTGGAACCTGAGTTGCTCGGCGGTGCTGGCACTGGGGCGCTATCCCGCGCTGATCCTGCCGCTGATGGTGGCCGCGCGCATGGCAGTGAAGCGGCGCGCGCCGGAATCGGCCGGCAGCCTGCAGGTCGAAACGCCAACCTTCGCGCTGACCCTGATGGCGATCGTGCTGGTGCTCACCGTGCTGCAGTTCATGCCGGCACTGGTGCTGGGTCCTATCGCTGAACACCTCGCCCTGGCGGCGTCCTGAGAGTTTGAGCAATGTCTACGATCGATACGACTGAAAAACGCGCGCGCGGTGACGCGGCGTTATTCGACGCCGCCGTGCTGGTGGCGGCGATGCGCGCGGCCTTCCGCAAGTTGGCGCCGCGGCATCTGCTGCGCAGCCCGGTGATGGCGGTGGTGATGGGCGGCACGCTGCTGGCAGCGGTGATCACCGCCAGCGGACATGGCAACGCGGGGTTCGGCTGGTCGGTGACGGCGATCCTGTTCGTCACCGTGCTGTTCGGCAATTTCGCCGAGGCCATCGCCGAAGCACGCGGGCGTGGGCAGGCCGCATCGCTGCGCCGTGCGCGCAAGGATCTGGTTGCCCGCCGGGTGGAAACCGCACTCGGCGGCCGCCAGACCCGCGTGCCGGCGGCGGAACTGCGCCCGGGCGACTACGTGATGGTGTCCGAAGGCGAATTCGTCCCCGCCGATGGCGAGATCGTGCGCGGCGTTGCAACGATCAACGAAGCGGCGGTCACCGGCGAATCGGCACCGGTGCTACGCGAGGCCGGTACCGATCGCAGTGGCGTGATCGGCGGAACGCGCGTGCTCTCCGACGAGATCGTGTTCAAGGTCACCGCCGAGCCGGGGCACAGCTTTCTGGATCGCATGATCGCCTTGGTGGAAGGCGCCAACCGGCAGAAGACGCCGAACGAGATCGCGCTCACTTTGTTGCTGGCGGCGATGACGCTGACCTTCCTGATCGTGGTGGCCGCGCTGCCGGCGATTGCGGGTTTTGTCGGCGTTACGCTGGATCCGCTGTTGCTGATCGCGCTGCTGGTGTGCCTGATCCCGACCACCATCGGCGGGTTGTTGCCGGCGATCGGCATTGCCGGCATGAACCGCGCGCTGTCGGCCAATGTGCTGGCCAAATCCGGCAAGGCGGTGGAAGTGGCCGGCGACGTGGACGTGCTGTTGCTCGACAAGACTGGCACCATCACCTACGGCGACCGGCAGGCCACCGCGTTCCATCCGCTGGCCGGCATCGACCGTGCGCAGCTGCGCGATGCGGCAATGCTGGCCTCGCTGGCCGACCCGACGCCGGAAGGCAAGTCCATCGTCAAGCTGGCACGCCAGCAGGGCGCGGTGGCCATCGAGCCGGAGGGCGTGCATTTCATCGCCTTTACCGCGCAAACCCGCATGTCCGGCGTGGATCTGGCCGGGCGCAGCATCCGCAAGGGTGCCGGCGATGCGATCGTGGCCTATGTGCAGGCGCAGGGCGCCACGGTGTCGCCGGAGTTGAACGGCCGCATCGAAGAAGTCGCGCGCGGCGGCGCCACCCCGCTGGTGGTGGCCGAAGGCCGGCATGTGCTCGGTGTGGTCGAGCTGAGCGATGTGGTCAAGCAAGGCATCAAGGAAAAGTTCGCGCAGCTGCGTGCGATGGGCATCAAGACGGTGATGATCACCGGCGACAACCCGCTCACGGCGGCCGCGATTGCCGCCGAAGCCGGCGTGGACGATTACATCGCCCAGGCGCGCCCGGAAGACAAGCTGGCCCGCATCCGCGCCGAGCAGGCCGGCGGGCGGCTGGTGGCGATGGTCGGCGACGGCACCAACGATGCACCGGCGCTTGCCCAGGCCGATGTGGGCCTGGCGATGAACTCCGGCACGCAGGCGGCCAAGGAGGCCGGCAACATGGTCGATCTGGATTCGGATCCGGCCAAACTGCTGGCGGTGGTCGAAGTGGGCAAGCAGCAGCTGATCACGCGCGGTGCGTTGACCACGTTTTCGTTGGCCAACGACGTGTCCAAGTATTTCGCGATCCTGCCGGCGCTGTTTGCCGCGGCGATTCCGTCGATGGCCGCACTCAACGTGATGCACTTGTCCAACCCGCGGCATGCGGTGCTGGCGGCGTTGATCTTCAATGCGCTGATCATTCCGGCATTGATTCCGCTGGCGTTGCGTGGCGTGCGCTTTCGCCCCTCCAGCGCCACGGCCTTGCTGCGCCGGAACATGGTGATGTACGGCGTGGGTGGCGTGTTGCTGCCGTTTGCCGCCATCAAGGTGATCGACCTGGCGCTTGTCGCCACTTTAGGGAACTGAGTCATGACGATTTCTTCGAGAACCGGCACATCCATGTCGCAGCCGTTGCGTGACGACGGCGCCCTGC
This sequence comes from Xanthomonas sp. CFBP 8151, assembly GCF_011761885.1. Lineage (NCBI taxonomy): Bacteria > Pseudomonadati > Pseudomonadota > Gammaproteobacteria > Lysobacterales > Lysobacteraceae > Xanthomonas > Xanthomonas sp. CFBP 8151. Next base: position 482,828 of record NZ_JAASQZ010000002.1, on the reverse strand, counting down.
GCGGGGCCGTGATGCTGGCGTTGTTCATCCTGCTGGGTCTGGGCCTGAGCTACTCGCTGGTCGCCACCGGCATCACCGGTGCGCTGTTCCCGGTGCAGGCGCACGGTTCGCTGCTGCGCGATGATGCGCGCGTGGTCGGCTCGGCCCTGGTGGCGCAGCCGTTTGCCGATGTGCGCTATTTCCAGCCACGTCCCTCGGCGGCCAAGTACGACCCGGCCGCGGCCGCCGGCAGCAACCAGGCGCGTTCCAATCCCGACCTGCAAACCCGCATCGCCGCCACGCGCGCCGAGGTGGCGGCACGCGACGGCATCGCACCGGAGGCGGTTCCCGCTGAGCTGATCACCCAGTCCGGCAGTGGCCTGGACCCGCACCTGAGCCCGGCCGGCGCACAGGTCCAGGTGCGCCGCGTCGCCGCCGCGCGCGGCTGGCCGGAACAGCGCGTGGCCGCGTTGGTACAGGCCGCCACCGAACAACCACAGTTCGGCCTGCTCGGGCAGCCGCGGGTGAATGTGCTGGCGCTGAACCTGGCGCTGGAGCGCGCCGGGAATGGGGAGTCGGGAATCGGGAATGGGGTGAAGCAAAAGCACTAGGATCATCGGGCAGCTGTAGGCTTTGCGATTCCCCATTCCCCATTCCCCATTCCCCATTCCCGATGATTGACGCCCGCACCCAACAAGCCGACGCGCTGATCGGCGAACTGCAGCGCGAACATGGCGGGCGCCTGACCGTGTTTCTGGGCGCAGCGCCCGGGGTGGGCAAGACCTACGCCATGCTGTCGCGGGCGCGCGAGCGCCTGCGCCAGGGCATGGACGTGGTGGCCGGGGTGGTGGAAACCCATGGCCGTAGCGAAACCGCCGCACTGCTGGACGGCCTGCCGCTGCTGCCGCGCACCCGCATCGGCTACCAGGGCCGGGAGCTGGAAGAACTCGACCTGGATGCGTTGCTGGCGCGCAAGCCGAAGCTGGCCCTGATCGACGAGCTGGCCCATCGCAACGTGCCGGGCAGCCGGCACGAGCGGCGCTGGCAGGACATCGTCGAGCTGCTCGATGCCGGCATCGATGTCTACACCACGGTCAACATCCAGCACCTGGAAAGCCTCAACGACATCGTGCTGCGCATCACCGGCGTGCGCGTGTCCGAAACCGTGCCCGATGCGGTATTTGACCGTCTGCGCGACATCGTGCTGGTGGACCTGCCACCGCGCGAACTGATCGAGCGCCTGCAGCAGGGCAAGGTGTATCTGCCCGAGCAGGCGACACAGGCCTTGCAGGCGTTCTTTTCGCCTTCCAACCTCACCGCGCTGCGCGAACTGGCGATGCAGACCGCGGCCGACCGCGTCGACAGCGACCTGCGCGACACCCAGGCCGCACGCGGTTTGCCCGGCACCGCCGCCTTGCGTCGCCGCGTGGTGGTGGCCATCGATGGCCGTGGCAGCTCGGATTATCTGGTGCGGGTGGCGCGGCGGTTGTCCGAACGACGCGATGCCCCATGGACGGTGGTCACCGTGCAGACGCGCACCGTGGCCGACGCCGCCTGGCAGCTGGAGATCGACCGCGCGTTCGCACTGGCACGCCGCCTGGGGGGCGATACCGCGCTGCTGCACGGCGCCAACGTCGCCGAGGCATTGCTGGATTTCGCTGCGCAAAACGGTGTCTCCACGCTGGTGCTGGGGCGCACGCGCGAACGCCCGCTGGCGCGCATGTTCAACCGCACGCTGACCCAGCAACTGCTGCAGCGCGGCGCGCATTACGAACTGGTCATCGTCAGCTCCGCCGATGCGCGTGCACGCGCACGCGCACGCCAGCGTTGGCGCAATCCGCGCCAGTGGTTGCAGCGCGACGACCTGGCCTTCGCGGCGATCGCCGCGGCGGCCGCGGTCGCGGTGGCGTGGGTGATCCAGCGCTGGACCGACATCGACGATCTGTCGATGGTGTTCATTGTCGCGGTGGTGCTGGTGGCCTCGCGCACGCGCATGGCCGCCGCGGTGATCGCCGCGCTGCTGAGCTTTGTCGCCTACAACTTCTTCTTCATCGAACCTCGCTTCACCCTGCACATCAGCGCGCGTCAGGGCGTGGTGACGGTGTGCCTGTTCCTGATCGCCGCGCTGGTCGCCGGCCGTCTGGCCTCGCGCCTGCGCAGCCAGGTGCTGGCCTTGCGCGCCGCCAATGCGCATGCCAACGCGCTGCAGACGCTGGCCCGCGAGCTCAGCACTGCCGCCGATCTGGGGCAGGTGCTGGAAGCCGGCCGTCGCGCCCTGGCCACGGCACTGGATGCCGAGGCCTGGTTGCGTCTGGAGCAACGCGAGAGCGATGCACCGGCCAGCTTCGGCGCACTCGATCGCAGCGCGGCGGACTGGACCCAGCGCCACGCGCAGCCGGCCGGCCGCTTCACCGATACGCTGGCCGGCGCGCAGTGGTGGTGCCTGCCGGTGCGGCACGAACGCGGCAGCCTGGGAGTGGCCGCGCTGCGCTTTCGTCAGAGCGTGCAGCGGCCCGGTCTGGAAGAGCGTCGGCTGGCCGAAGCGATGGTGGAAGACATCGGCCAGGCAGCGCTGCGCACGCGCCTGGTCGCCGATCTGGAAGGCGCGCGCGTCAGTGGCGAAACCGAGCGCCTGCGCTCGGCCTTGCTGTCGTCGGTCTCGCACGATCTGCGCTCGCCGCTGGCCTCGATGATCGGCTCGGCCAGCAGCCTGGCCAGCTACGGCGATGCGATGGACGCACAGGACCGCCACAGCCTGCTCGACACCATCCAGCTCGAAGGCGAGCGGCTGGATCGCTACATCCAGAACCTGCTCGACATGACCCGGCTCGGCCACACCGGGCTGACCTTGAAGCGCGACTGGATCGGCGTGGACGAGCTCATTGGCTCGGCCACGCGGCGGCTGCAGCGCTACCAGCCGGCGGTGCGCCTGCAACTGGATCTGGCCGCCGACCTGCCGGCGATCTGGGTGCACCCGGCACTGGTGGAACAGGCCATCTTCAACGTGCTGGAGAATGCGGCGAAATTTTCGCCACCAGGAGTTGCGGTGACCGTGCAGGCGCGGCTGCAGGCCGGCGCCCTGCAGATCGATATCGGCGACCAGGGCCCCGGCATTCCCGAGGACGAGCGCGCGCGCATTTTCGACATGTTCTACAGCGTGGAGCGTGGCGACCGCGGCCGTCACGGCACCGGGCTGGGCCTGACCATCTGCCAGGGCATGATCGGCGCCCATGGCGGCAGCGTGGAGGCACTGGCCGGCGCCGATGGTCACGGCACCACGATCCGCATTACGCTGCCGCTGCTGGTTCCCGCCGCGCCACCTCGCCCCGATGCCGACTGACCCCACTGCCATCCCTCCTGCCCGCGTGTTGATCGTCGACGACGAGCCGCAGATCCGCCGCTTTCTCGACATCAGCCTGCGTGCGCAGGGCTATCGCGTGCTGCAGGCCGGCACTGCCGAGGACGGCCTGGCCACGCTGGCCGGGCAGGGCGCCGACCTGGTGGTGCTGGACATCGGCCTGCCCGATCGCGACGGCCACGAGGTGCTGGGCGAGATCCGCCAGTGGTCCAACGTGCCGGTGATCATGCTTACCGTGCGCGCCGGCGAAACCGAAAAGGTCGCCGCGCTCGATGCCGGCGCCAACGACTACGTCACCAAGCCGTTCGGCGTGCAGGAACTGATGGCGCGCATCCGCGCGCTGCTGCGCCAGGCCGGCGCCGGCAGCACGGTGGAAGAGAGCGTGTTTAACGACGGCCGCCTGCATATCCACCTGGGCCTGCGCGAGGTCACGCTCGATGGCGAGGCGGTGCCCTTGAGCCGCAAGGAATATGCCTTGCTCGCGCTGTTGCTCAAGCACGCCGGCCGCGTGGTCACCCAGCCGCAATTGCTGCGCGAGGTGTGGGGCCCCACCCACGAGGAAGACACCCATTACCTGCGCATCCTGGTCGGCAAGCTGCGCCAGAAACTGCACGACGATGCCGCCGACCCGCATTACATCGTCACCGAACCGGGCGTGGGTTTGCGCTTTATCGGGGTGACGCGTTGAGGCGACCACGCCACTAGAACGGTGGCAGTACCTTGCCCGGATTCAGGATTCCGTCCGGATCCAGCGCGGCCTTGATCGCGCGCATCGCCGCCAGGGTCGGTGCGCTGAAGGCCTGGGCCATGAAATCGCGCTTGGCCACGCCGATGCCGTGCTCGCCGGAGAGCGTGCCTTCCAGCGCCAGCACCAGTGCAAACAGGCGCGGCAATGCGGCATGTGCGCGCGCGTCTTCGTCGGCATCGGCCGGGTCGTACATGATGTTGACGTGCAGGTTGCCGTTGCCGGCATGGCCGAAGGCCACAATCGGCAACGCGAACTCGGCGGCAAGCGCTTCCACGCCGGCCACCAGTTCGGGGATGCGCGAGACCGGCACCACCACGTCCTCGTTGATCTTGCCCGGCTTGATCGTGCGCAATGCCGGCGACAGCGCACGCCGCGCAGCCCACAACCTGTAGCGCGCGCTGCCATCGGCGGCCACGTCCAGGCTCACCACGCCCTCGCCATCGGCGGCATCGTGCAAGGCCTGCAATGCGTAGGGCAGGGTGTCGTGATCGCCATCGGCTTCGATCAGCAGCATCGCGCCGGCCTCGGGCACATCGCTGCCGTTGCGGCGCAGTAATGCGATCGCACTGGCATCCATGAATTCCAGCATCGTCGGCGTGGTCGGTTGCGCCATGATGCGCGACACCGCCGCCGCGGCGCTGGCCGCATCGCGATACAGCGCGCGCACGCCGGCTTGTGCGACCGCGCGCGGCGTCAGCTTCAGGGTCGCTTCGACGATGATCGCCAGGGTGCCTTCGCTGCCGACCAGCAGATGCGTCAGGTCGTAGCCGGTGGAATTTTTCGTGTACGCGCCGCCGCAGCGGATCACCTCGCCGGTGCCGGTCACAGCGACCAGGCCGAGCACGTTGTCGCGGGTGGCGCCATATTTCACCGCGCGCGGGCCGCCGGCATTGGTGGCCAGGTTGCCGCCGACGCTGCAGATGTCCGCGCTGGACGGATCCGGCGGCCAGAACAGGCCATGCGGCTGCAAGGCCTGCTGCAAGTGGCCGTTGAGCAGGCCCGGTTGCACGATGGCGCAGCGATCGGCCGGACGCAGCGCAAGGATGCGATGCATGCGTGCCATCGACATCACCACGCCGCCGGAAAACGGCACCGCCGCACCGGTGGTGCCGGTGCCGGCGCCGCGCGCGACGATCGGCACGCCATGCGCGCGGCAGGCCTGCACGATCGCCACCACATCCTCGGTATCGCCCGGCAAGGCGACGGCGGCGGGCAACGCCCAGCGGCGCGAATCGTCCTCGCCATAGCGGCGCCGCGCGTCGTCGCCGGTCAACCAGCCATCGGGGCCAAGCCGCGCGGCCAGCAACGCGGCCAGGGCAGTGGGAAGCACATCGGTCATGACGGGTGATCCTGTGGTGCCGCGCGCTGGATGCATGTCCATCCCAGCACCGCGACGGTGAGCGGCAGCCAGACCCAGCGCAGCTCGGAGAGCAGCGTGGCAAGGCCGCGCGCATTGAAGAAACCGTTGGCCAAGGGCGACACGCGGATCGGCCGCCACGGCGCGAACCAGCGCGCCTCGCTCCATGGCCAGGTCAGCGCAACGCCCAGTCCGCCGGAGGTCATCGCATCCAGCAGCGGATGCGATGCGGTGCAGACGAACAAGAATGCGGCTGCCTGCAGCGCGTCCGCACGCAACAGCCGATGCGCAACCCCACCCAGCAGCGCGCTCAGCCCGGCGAACAGCAACGAGTGGCTGGCACCGCGATGGCCGAACGCATCCGCATACGGAACATGCAACGCGAACGCCAGCACGTCGGCATCCGGCAGCATCGCCGCGACGATGCCGGCACCGAGCAGGCGCGGCGATACGCGGCCGCGTTCACTGGCGCACCAGAGCGCCAGCGGCACCGCGGCATGGGTGATGATGGTGGGCATCGCGCGTGGGTCGTTATCAGCAATCGTCGGCGCGGAAGGCGTCGCGGATCCAGTTCAGCACCGGCGGCTCGCCGCTGGCTTCCACCACATCGAAGCGGCACGGCAAGGTTGCCAGCGCCGGGTGATAGGCAAGAAACAGTTGCGCGGCCAGCACCAGTTTGCGGCGCTTGCGCGCATCCACAGATGCCGCCCCGCCGCCGAAGCGGTTGTCGCGGCGATAACGCACTTCCACGAACACCAGCGCCTGCCCGTCGCGCATCACCAGATCCAGTTCGCCGCCGCGGTAGTTGGCATTGCCCACCACCAGCCGCAGCCCGGCCTGCTCCAGCAGCGCGCGTGCGGCCGCTTCCACCGCCGCACCACGCTGCTGGCGCGTTGCCGGCATGGCGTCAACGGCCGTCGGCGATCGGCACCGGGCGGCCACCGTTGAACGTGGACCAGGCCGGGGTGCGCAGCACGTTGCCGAAGCCATCCAGATGCAGCGTGCCGGTGGCGCCGCGCAGGCCGCCGTCGGTGCCGGTGGCGAGCTTTTCCAGGTACGCGCTGATCTTCCAGGCGTCGTAGCCGAACGCGAACAGGCGTGCGCCCGGTCCGCGTGCGCTGGGTAGCGTGCTGGCGACCTGGGTGGAGGCCGGCAGGCCGGACACGCCCAGCGCGGTCCAGGTTTCGCTCGGGTAGATGATGCCGTCCAGGGCCAGGTCGTCCTCGACCTTGCCGGTGCCGGCCACCAGCTGCGAGGTGCCCACGCGCGACTTGCCGGCGAATCCGCTCAAGGCCAGTTGCGGTGCCAGCGCGCGCGCGGTGTTGCCACGCACCGCCAGGAACACTGCATCGGCAGCACCATAGTTACGCAGCTGTGCACCGATGTCGCCCGGCACCTCGGCCACGCTGATGCTGCCGGCCACGCTGCCGCCGCGTTCGCTGAAGCGGTCGCGGAACGCCTTGATGGTGCGCTTGCCGTTGTCGTCGCTGGTGCCGACGATCAGCACGTTGCGGCGCTCGCGCGCGAGCAGGTATTCGGCAGCCATGATGCCGTCGTCTTCCGGCGCCAGCGAGAAGCCGGCGCTGCCGCTGGGCGGGGCCTTGTTGTCGGTGGGGCGGTTGAGCGCCAGCACTGGCACCGCCAGCTGGCCGCGTGCGAACACGGCGCTGACCTCGTCGCGACCCAACGGGCCGACCACGTAATCGACCCCGGCGCTCACCGCTTTGTCGTAGGCGGCATTGGCGCCGGCGGCGGTGCCGGCGGTGTCGAAGAAGCGCAGTTCCGGGCGGCGGCGGGTTTCGGCGTAGTAGCCGGCCAACAGGCCGTCGCGCACCGGTGCCGAGGCGGTGGCCAGGCTGCCGCTGAGCGGCAGCAGCACGCCCAGCTTGACCGGCGGGCGGTAGCCATCGCGTTCGGCCGGCGGGCGCTTGCTGGTATCAAAGCCCCATTGCGCGTCGCGGTCGAACGCGCGCGGCAGCGCCAGTCCGCGGCTGATCAAGGCGCGGCCGGCGAAGTTGTACAGCGGGTCGCCGGCCGGCAGCGCCGCGGTGCGGCCCTTCAGCGTGGCGTCGTCGAGCGCGGCGAGCAGGCGCACGATCGCGCGCTGGTTCTCGCTGCGCGGGGTGCCGGTCAGGCTGGCGTCGGCGCGTGCGCGGTCGGCGGCGGCCCCGAACAGGTCGCCGGTGCCTTCCAGTGCGGCGGCGCGTGCCAGCAGCCAGCGGGTCTGCAGTGGCTGCGGCAGGCCTTGCGGGCTGTCGCCCAGCGCCTGCAACGCTTGCGCGGCCTGCTTGTCGATCACTGCCAGCTCGCCGGTCAGTAGCTCGAAGCGGGCGCGGTCTTCGCCGCTGAGATGACGCGGGGTGACCTGCGCCAGCAGCGTGCGCGCACGTGCGTCATCGCCGGCGTCGTGCCAGCCGAATGCGGACGCCGCCAGCAGGCGGCTGCGCTGCGCACCGCTGGCGCCGGCGGCCTCGGCTTCCAGTTGCTGGGCCGCCTCGCGCGGCTTGCCCTGGTCCAGCAACGCCAGCGCCGCGCTCTGGGTCGGCGAGGCGGTCTGGGTCACGCTGCTGGTGGCGCAACCGGCGGCCAGCATCGCCATCAGCGACAGGGCGGAGATCCTTGCAACACGCTTGTTCATTTCAGATCCATTGGACGGGGTCCGCCGGGGCGGATCGTTAAAAACGCTACGATTCTACCCTTTGCCCTACGGAATACCGTCGATGACCTCCCCTGGAACCCTGCATGTGGTCGCCACGCCGATCGGCAACCTGGCCGACCTGTCGCCGCGTGCGCAGGAGGTGCTGCGTGGCGTGGCCGCGATCTGCGCCGAAGACACCCGCCATACCCGCCAGCTGCTCGGCCATTTCGGCATCGACCGCCCGCTGCTGGCCCTGCACGACCACAACGAAGAAGCCATGTCCGAGCGCATCGTCGCGCGCCTGCGCGAGGGCGAGTCGCTGGCCATCGTCAGCGACGCGGGCACCCCGCTGGTCAGCGACCCCGGCTTCAAGCTGGTGCGCGCCGCCCGCGCCGCTGGGATCCGGGTCAGCCCGGTGCCGGGCGCCTGCGCCGCCATCGCCGCGCTCAGCGTGGCCGGCCTGCCCAGCGACCGCTTCGGCTTCGAGGGCTTTCTGCCGGCCAAGAGCGCCGCCCGCCGCGAGCGCCTGGCGCACCTGGCCGGCGAAACCCGCACCCTGGTGTTCTACGAGTCCTCGCACCGCATCGTCGAGTCGCTGGCCGACCTGCGCGGCGCCTTCGGCGACGAGCGTCCGGCGGTGATCGCCCGCGAGCTGACCAAGCTGTTCGAAACCGTGCTCGACGGCACCCTGGCCGAGCTGCAGGCCAGGGTCGAAGCCGACGACAACCAGCGCAAGGGCGAGTTCGTGGTGATGGTGCAGGGCGCCGCCGACGCCGCCGAAGGCCAGCTGGCCGAAGGCCGCCGCGTCTACGCCAAGCTGGCCGAACACCTGCCGCCGTCCACCGCCGCCAAGCTGGCCGCCGAGCTGACCGGTGCACCGCGCAAGGCGTTGTATGGCGGCTAGGTGCTGTTGCAGGAGCAGGTTGACGTGCACTGGGATTTTTCTCGGTAAGGCCTCTCGCGCCCAGGTGCGCTCCTACGGGCAATTGCGGGCCTACCGGCAATTGCGGGGCTGGCAGCGTTACGCCGTTCTGCATGGTGGCGATAGCGTATAGTGCGCCCCGGCGGAGTCGGCCAGACAGTCGCGTCACTCGCAAGAGTGCCGAGGAAAGTCCGGGCTCCATAGGGCGAGGTGCCAGGTAACGCCTGGGCGGCGCAAGCCGACGGAAAGTGCAACAGAAAGATACCGCCTACGTCCCTCGTCACCCCTCTGCCGCCACTGAAACGTGTCGGCGATGCATCAGCATCGCCAAGTGCGTTCGGAGGCCGCAGAGGGGTGGCGAGGGGCCGGTAAGGGTGAAATGGTGCGGTAAGAGCGCACCGCGAGTCCGGTAACGGACCGGCACGGCAAACCCCACCTGGAGCAAGACCAAATAGGGATCCATTGGCGTGGCCCGCGCTGGATCCGGGTAGGTTGCTTGAGCGTTGCGGTGACGTAGCGCCTAGACGAATGACTGTCCACGACAGAACCCGGCTTACCGGCCGGCTCCGCCACCTTCGTTTGGGCGTTCGCCCTTCTCGAAGATGCCCACGCTTGGTACCGCCTTCGGCAGTACAAAACGCGGGCCCCGCTCCGGGCATGCCAGAACCCCGCGGCTGTTGCCGCGCCCCTTGACTCAAGGGGGCTTGCACTTGGGTGCTTTGCCGGGCGCCTTGCCTTGGCTGCGATCAATGTGAGCTGGTTGTTGCGGTCATTGTCGACGCGTCCCGACGATGTCCAGCCGTGTGTCGCCCTGGAAGATCCCGGCGGGACCGAAGCGGCGTTCGTGGATGAAGCCGTTGCCCTGGTGGTCCACCGCGACGATGGTGCTGGCGCGGGTGCCGTAGCTGGGTCCGTTGATGAAGGCGGCCGAGAGCAGGCGTTCGGTGGGCAGGTCTACGCCGGTGTGGGGCAGGGCGGCGTCAGGCGCGATGGCGGGGTTGCCCAGGGCGGTCCACAGCGGTTGCAGGTCGTCGGTACCTGCGGCGCACCAGTCCTGCAGGGCTGCAGTCAGTGCAGCGGTCTTGGGCCAGCGCGCGTCCAGCGGGCCGTTGGACATGCCGTGGATGCCGGGCGCCAGCGTGCGCGCCAACGGCGGGTGATTGCTGAGGTGTTCGCAGCGCTCGGTGTCGCACAGCAATAGATTGAATGGCGGGAATTCGTGCGCGGCCGCTGCCAGGTCGCCAGCGTAAACGGCCGCGTCCAGGCTGCCGGCCAGGTAATCGGCAATGAGATGTCCGCGCGAGCGCCCGGACGTGCTGGCGAGCGGGTCGCGCACGTTGGTCACCACTGCGGCGCGCCCGTCGCTGCCCAACCCCACCCAACTGCCGCCCGAGCGCAGGTCGCGGCCCGCCAGTACGCCATTGGCGGGCGCCGGCCAGCGCGCCAGCGCAGCGGTCGGCCGGTCGTGGAACTCATCGCGGTTGCCCGCCAGCAGCAGACGCCAACGCGGGTGGGTTTTCCAGGCAAGAGCGACCAGGCACATGGCGCCGATTGTCGCCTGTTTGCGCAATGCCCATGTGCAGCTGGCGCAGTGTGAAGTGAGACTGCGGTCGGGTTTACATCGCCTTCACGCCCCTGAATTTTTGTTCAATCTCAAAATCTGAGATGAAACAGCAACTTGTGGATAACCTTTGAACAAGTCTCTAAAGAGTGCTGCAACTCATTGATGCAACTGGCGATTTATGGCCTTCAAAGTTGTTGACAACCTTTGACGCGCTGCTAAGGTGGGCAACGGAGGGAAAACCAGGTGTTTTGTGGTTTTTCGTGGTTCAATGATCCCCCAGCGGGTATTCGAGGTTGTATTCGGTGTTTCAGGGCGAGACTGCCATCACGGTGGACGACAAGGGGCGTATGGCGGTGCCGACCGCGTACCGCGACCTGGTCACGCGCGCGAGCGGCAATCGCCTGGTGCTGACGTACAACCCGTTCGAAGCCGGATGCCTGTGGCTGTATGCGGAAAAGGAGTGGGAGCGGGTGCGTGACGATGTGATGTCCAAGCCCAATACCCAGCGCGTGGTCCGCACGCTGCAGCAGAAACTGGTGGGTTCTTCCGCAATGCTCGAGCTGGACGCCAATGGCCGTCTGAGCATCCCGGCCAGCCACCGCAATGCGGTCGGCATCGAGAAGAAGGCCGTGCTGCTGGGCATGGGCGACAAATTCGAACTCTGGAGCGAGCAGGCACATCGCGCATTGATCCAGCAGACCTTGTCTGACGGGGATCTGGGCGATGAATTGCTCGATCTCAGGTTGTGAGCCGGGGTGCCCGGATGCGCGGTGAAGCGCAGCCCGGTCACCCGGTGTCGCAGCCACCGGCGGCCCACGTGCCGGTGCTGTACACGCAGGTTCTGGACGGCCTGCAGGTGATCGACAACGGAACCTATCTCGATGGCACGTTCGGGCGTGGCGGACACGCCCGTGGTGTGCTGCAACACCTTGGCCCGGGAGGTCGACTGCTGGTGATGGACAAGGACCCCGACGCGATCGCCGTGGCCGAACAGTCGTTCGGTGACGATGCGCGCGTGTCCATCCATCGCGGCAGCTTTGCCGGCCTCGGCCAGGTGGTCGCTGCGGCAACCGTCGACGGCATCCTGCTGGATCTGGGCGTGTCCTCGCCGCAGCTGGACGTGGCCGGGCGCGGTTTCAGTTTTGGCAAGGACGGCCCGCTGGACATGCGCATGGACCCGGACGCCGGCCAGAGCGCGGCCGAGTGGCTGGCGCATGCCAGCGACCGCGACATCGCCGACGTGCTGTGGACCTATGGCGAAGAGCGCCAGAGCCGCCGCATCGCGCGCGCCATCGTGGCGCGCCGCGCCGAACAGCCGCTGCTGCGCACCGCGCAACTGGCCGAATTGATCGCCTCGGTGATGCCGCGCGGCGACAGCAAGACCCATCCGGCCACGCGCAGCTTCCAGGCGATCCGCATCTACATCAACCGCGAACTGGACGATCTGGAAGCCGGCCTGGATGCCGCCCTGGGCGCGCTCAAGCCCGGCGGCCGCCTGGCGGTGATCAGCTTCCACTCGCTGGAAGACCGCATCGTCAAGCAGTTCATGGCCCGCTACGCCAAGGCCCCGCCAAGCAACCGCCGCCTGCCCGAAGCACAGCCGTTCGTGCCGACGCTGCAGCTGATCAGCGGCGCCATCAAGGCCGACGACGCCGAACTGAGCGTCAACCCTCGCGCCCGCAGCGCGGTATTGCGGGTGGCCGAAAAGCTGGGAATGGGGAATGGGGAATCGGGAATGGACAAAGGCAACAGTGCCGCTGCTTTCCGATTCCCGACTCCCGATTCCCGATTCCCGGCGTCTCCGAACGGAGACGCCGCATGAGCCGCCTGCTGCTCATCGTGCTGCTCGCCTGCAGCATCGCCTCGGCGATCGGGGTCGTGTACATGCGTCACATGCATCGCAAGCTGTTCGTGCAGTTGTCCAAGCTCGAGCACACGCGCGATGAATTGAACATCGAATTCGGCCGGCTGCAACTGGAGCAGGCCACCTGGGCGGAAAGCAATCGCGTGGATCAGGTCGCGCGTGCGCGCATCGGGATGAAGTTCCCGGAGACCAACGACATCGTGGTGGTGCGCCCATGACCGAACGGCAGGACAGCCGTTTTGCACGGCGAAGCCGCCCGCAGGGTGGCGCACACACAGGTACGCCCATGACAAAACGGCAGGACAGCCGTTTTGCACGGCGAAGCCGCCCGCAGGGTGGCGCACACACAGGTACGCCCATGACAAAACGGCAGGACAGCCGTTTTGCACGGCGAAGCCGCCCGCAGGGTGGCGCACACGGAGGTGCGCCATGAAAGCCGGCCGCAACCGCGCGCGCAGCAACTTCAATCTGCGTGGCCGCCTGACACTGGTCGGCATCGCGCTGGGCCTGTGCTCGGTGACGCTGATCGGCCGGGCGGCGTTCGTGCAGCTGGTCAACCGCGATTTCTACCAACGCCAGGGCGAAGCGCGCTATCTGCGTGAGCTGCCGATCGCCACCTCGCGCGGCATGATCACCGACCGCAACGGCGAGCCGCTGGCCGTTTCCACGCCGGTGGAATCGATCTGGGTCAATCCGCAGGAACTGTTGCGCAACCCGGACCGCATTCCCGAGCTGGCCAAGGCGCTCGGCCAGCCGCTGGACGAGTTGAACGCCAAGCTGGCGCAGAAGGCCGGCAAGGAATTCATGTACCTGCAGCGCCGGATCAATCCGGACAAGGCACATGCGATTGTCGATCTGAAGATTCCCGGTGTGTTTTCGCAGCGCGAGTTCCGCCGCTTCTATCCGCAAGGCGAGGCGATGGCCCACGTGCTGGGCTTCACCAATATCGATGACCGCGGCCAGGAAGGCTTGGAGCTGGCCTTCGACGAATGGCTGCGCGGCAAGCCGGGCTCCAAGAAGGTGGTGCGCGATGCGCGCGGCGCGATCGTGGAGAGCGTGGATCTGGTACGTCCGGCGCAGCCGGGCAAGGACCTGACGCTGAGCATCGACCGCCGCATCCAGTTCCTGGCCTACAAGGAGCTGCGCAACGCGCTGGTCGAAAACAATGCGGCCGGCGGGTCGATGGTGGTGATGGATGTGGCCACCGGCGAAGTGCTGGCGATGGTCAACCTGCCCACCTACAACCCCAACGCGGTCACCGGCATCAACCCGTCGGCACGCCGCAACCGTGCGGTCACCGATCTGGTCGAGCCGGGCTCGACGATGAAGCCGCTGACCGTGGCCACCGCGCTGACTGCCGGTGTGGTGACCAAGGACACGGTCATCGACACCAACCCCGGCTACATGTCGGTGGGGCGTTTCACCATCCGCGATGTGCCGCGCAACAACGGCGTGCTCAACGTCACCGGCGTGATCACCCGCAGCTCCAACATCGGCGCGGCCAAGATCGCCGCCAAGGTGCCGGACCAGACCTTCTATCAGTCGATCCGCAACTTCGGCTACGGCGCGGCGCCGCACAGCGGTTTTCCCGGCGAATCGGCCGGCGTGGTGCTGCAGCCGGCGCGCTGGAGCGGCCCGTCCAAGACCACGATGTCCTACGGCTACGGCCTGTCGGTGACGCCGCTGCAGATCGCGCAGGCGTATGCCACGTTGGGCAATGGCGGCAAGCTGACGCCGCCGACCTTCGTGCGCGGCCAGCACAACGAGACCCGCCAGGTGGTCACCCCCGAGGTGGCGCGCCAGGTCATCGACATGATGGAAACCGTGGTCACCCAGGGCGGCGCCAAGGGCGCGGCGATCCTGGGCTATCACGTGGCCGGCAAGACCGGTACCGCGCGCAAGAACGGCGCTAACGGGTACGAGCGCGGGCATTACAACGCGCTGTTCGCCGGCCTGGTGCCGGCCACGCGTCCGCGCTTTGCCACCGTCATCGTGATCAACGATCCGCAGGGCAAGGTGTATTACGGCGGCCTGGTGTCGGCGCCGGTGTTCCACAGGGTGATGGAAGGCGCGCTGCGGCTGATGGACGTGCCGCCGGACGACATCCAGTCGTGGCTGGCCGCGCAGGCCGCCGGCAAGACCGGGCAGCCGGTAGTCAAGCCGCAGCCCGCCGATCTGGATCCGGCGTTGGTGCCGGACCCGGTGGATGAAGTGTCTGCGGGTATTCCCACCGCACTCGCACCGGCTGCACTGCCCGCACCCGCCCAGCCTGCACCGCTGCAGGAGAGCCGCCAGTGAGCCGCAGCATGCCGCTGTCGCAGTTGTTGCCGGACGTGCCGCTTGCGCACGAGGTGCAGGTGTCGGGCCTGGTGATGGACAGCCGTGCGGTGCGTGCGGGCGATGCCTTCGTGGCGATCGCCGGGTTTGGTGCGCATGGCCTGGGCTTTGTCGACCAGGCGCGCGCCAATGGCGCGGCGGCGGTGTTGTTCGAACCGCCGGCGCCGGCCGACCTACCGGCACCGGCCGATGCGATCGCGGTGCCGGGCCTGCGTGCGCGCCTGGGCGCGATGGCCGATCAGTTCCATGGCCAGCCCTCGCGGGCGATGCGCATGGTCGGCGTCACCGGCACCAACGGCAAGACCTCCACCGTGCAATTGCTGGCGCAGGCCCTGACGCTGCTCGGCACCCCTGCCGGCACGCTCGGCACCCTGGGTGTCGGCCTGTACGGCAGCGCCGTGCCGACCGGTTTCACCACGCCGCTGGTGCTGCAAACGCATGCCTTGCTGGCGCAGTTGCGCGACGCGGGCGCGCAGGCGGTGGCGATGGAAGTCAGCTCGCATGCGCTGGACCAGGGCCGCGTGGATGCGGTGCATTTCGACGTGGCGGTGTTCACCAATCTCACCCGCGACCATCTCGATTACCACGGCGACATGGCGCAGTACGGCGCGGCCAAGGCCAGGCTGTTCACGCGCGCCGGATTGAAGGCCGCGGTGGTGAACCTGGACGATGACTTCGGCCGCACGCTGCTGGCCTCGCTCGACCCCGCGCTGCGCGCGATCGGCGTGAGCTCGCGCGCGCAGGCCCAGGCAAGCGTGCGTGCGCAGGCACTGCAGCTGGATCACAACGGCATCAATTTCGCGCTGCATCTCGACGGCCAGGTGCATCCGGTGCACTCGCCGCTGCTGGGCCGCTTCAACGTGGACAACCTGCTGGCCGTGGCCGGTGCGTTGTCTGCGCTGGAGATCGCGCCGGCGCAGATCGCCGAAGTGCTCGGTCGGCTGCAGCCGATCCACGGCCGCATGAATCGCCTGGGTGGCGCGCATGGCGCACCGCTGGTGGTCGTCGACTACGCACACACGCCCGACGCGCTGGAACAGGCATTGGCCAGCCTGCGCTCGCATGCACAGGACCGGCTGATCTGCGTGTTCGGCTGCGGCGGCGAGCGCGATACCGGCAAGCGCCCGCAGATGGCGGCCATTGCCGAGGTCAATGCCGACGTGGCGATCGTCACCGACGACAATCCGCGTGGCGAAGATGGCGATGTGATCGTGGCCGATATCCTGCGCGGCTTCGCGCGCCCGGATGCGGCCATCGTGCAGCGCGACCGCGCCGCGGCGATCCATCAGGCCATCAGCATGGCCAGCCCCTCCGACATCGTGCTGATCGCCGGCAAGGGCCACGAGCCGTACCAGGAAGTCGCCGGCGTGCGGCATGCCTTCGACGACGCTATCGTGGCGGCGCAGGCCCTGTTGCCGCGCACCTTACTGGGAGTGCGCGCATGAAGCTCACTCCGCTGTCGTTGATCGCCCACTGGGCCGGTGGCGAGCTGCATGGCGACGACGCCATGATCGACACCGTCGGCAACGACACCCGCACGCTGGCCAACGGCAGCCTGTACGTGGCGCTGCGCGGCGAGCGTTTCGACGGACACGACTTTGCCGCAGACGCGGTGGCGCACGGCGCCAGCGGTGTGCTGGTCGATCGCCTGCTGCCGGCGCTGAGCGTGCCGCAGGTGCTGGTGGAAAATACCGAACTCGCGCTTGCGCGTATCGCTGCCGGCATGCAGCGCGACCGCGCCACGCGGGTGATCGCCTTGACCGGCTCCAACGGCAAGACCAGCGTCAAGGCCCTGCTGCTGGCCATCCTGACCGAGGCCGGGCGTGTCGACGGCACCACCGTGTACGCCACGCCGGGCAACCGCAACAACGAGATCGGCCTGCCGCTGGCGGTGATTGCTGCGCCGGACGATGCGGACCTGGCGATCTACGAAATGGGCGCCGGCAAGCCGGGCGATATCGCCTATCTCACCGAGATCGCGCAGCCGCACGTGGCCCTGGTCAACAACATCGCGCCCGCCCATCTGGAACGCCTGGGCAGCCTGCTCGGCGTCGCCCGCACCAAGGGCGCCATTTACGCCGCATTGCCGGCCGATGGCGTGGCGGTGATCAATGCCGACGATGCCTTCGGTGCCTGGTTCGAGCAGCAGTTGCATGCGCAGCCGGTGCAGGGCCGTCGCGTGTTGCGTTACGGCCTGCAGGCCAGTGCCGACATCACCGCGCATGGCTTGCGGCTGCAGGCCAGTGGCGCGCAATTCACCCTGGTGACCCCGCAGGGCCAAGCGCAGATCGCGCTGCCGTTGCCGGGCCGCCACAACGTGCTCAACGCGCTGGCTGCGGCCGGTCTGGCGTTGGGTGCGGGCATCGCCTTGCCGATCATCGCCGCCGGTCTGGCCCAGGCGCACCCGGTGGCCGGACGTCAGATCACCCACGCCCTGCCTGGCGGCGCGGTGCTGATTGACGACAGCTACAACGCCAATCCCGGTTCGCTGGATGCCGCCATCGACACCCTGGCCGCTGCACCTGGCGAGGGCTGGCTGGTGCTCGGCGACATGCGCGAACTCGGCCCGGAAGGCGCGGCCCTGCATGCCGCCGCCGGACGTCGCGCGCGCGCGGCCAAGCTGCAGCGCCTGTATGCGCTGGGCGAGCTCAGTGCCGCCGCCGCGCAAGCGTTCGGCGAGGGCGGCCGGGTGTTCGCCACCCATGCCGCGTTGATCGCGGCCTTGCAGGCGGATCTGGCACAGCTCGCCGTTTCGTCGACCCAAACGCAGGAATCTTCTTCGATGTACGAACACACCGGTGCGGCGGCGCCCACTGCCGCCCCCACGGCGCAAACCCCGCCCACGCTGCTGGTGAAAGGCTCCCGTGGCAGCGCCATGGACCGCATTGTCGCCGCGCTGCTCGCCCCGGCGGAGGACGCATCCCATGCTGCTTGAGCTGGCGCGTTGGCTGCAGCAACTGGAGAGCCTGTTCGGGCTGTTCAACTATCTGACCTTTCGCGGCATCCTGGCCGCGCTGACCGCGCTGTTCCTGTCGTTGTGGATGGGCCCGGCGGTGATCCGCAAGCTGGCCCAGTTCAAAGGCGGCCAGCCGATCCGCCAGGACGGCCCGCAGACGCATTTCTCCAAGGCCGGCACCCCGACCATGGGCGGTTCGCTGATCCTGCTGACGGTGACCTTGTCGGTACTGCTGTGGGGCGATTTGCGCAACCGTTACGTGTGGTTGGTGCTGGCGGTGATGATCTGTTTCGGCGCGATCGGCTGGTACGACGACTGGATCAAGATCGTGCGCCGCGATCCCAATGGCCTGAAGTCGCGCTGGAAGTATCTGCTGCAGTCGATCTTCGGCCTGGCCGCAGGCCTGTTCCTGTACTACACCGCCGACGTGCCGGCCGCGATCACCTTCTACATCCCGATGTTCAAGTCGATCGCGCTGCCGCTGGCCGGCGTGAGCTTCGTGGTGATCGCCTATTTCTGGATCGTCGGCTTCTCCAATGCGGTGAACCTGACCGACGGCCTGGATGGTCTGGCGATCATGCCGACCGTGCTGGTGGCCTGTGCGCTGGGCGTGTTCGCCTACGCCTCGGGCAACGTGGTGTTTGCCGAATACCTGAAGATCCCGCTGATTCCCGGGGCCGGCGAGCTGATCATCATCTGCTCGGCGATCGCCGGCGCAGGCCTGGGCTTTCTGTGGTTCAACACCTATCCGGCCATGGTGTTCATGGGCGATATCGGCGCGCTGTCGCTGGGCGCGGTGCTCGGCACCATCGCGGTGATCGTGCGCCAGGAGCTGGTGCTGGTGATCATGGGAGGGGTGTTCGTGATCGAAACGCTGTCGGTGATGATCCAGGTCGCCAGCTTCAAGCTGACCGGCAAGCGCGTGTTCCGCATGGCGCCGATCCACCACCACTTCGAACTCAAGGGCTGGCCGGAGCCGCGCGTGATCGTGCGCTTCTGGATCATTTCGGTGGTGCTGGTGCTGATCGGCCTTGCCACGTTGAAGGTGCGCTGATGAACGACATGTCCCGCCAGGCCACGCGACTGGACGCCATCGGCGGCCGCTACGACCCGTGGCTGCTCGGGGCCGCGGCCACGCTCGCCTCGCTGGGCGTGGTGATGGTGGCGTCCAGCTCGATCGAGCTGTCCGACAACCCGTTCTATTACTTGACCCGCCATCTGCTGTTCCTGGGCATCGGCGTGGGCCTGGCATTCTGGGCGATGCGCACCGAGCTCAAGACCATCGAGCAGTACAACCAGGTGTTGCTGCTGGCCTGCTTCGGCCTGCTGATGGTGGTGTTCGTGCCCGGCCTGGGCAGCAGCGTCAATGGCGCCAAGCGCTGGATCAATCTGGGCGTGTCGAAATTCCAGACCGTCGAAGCGGTCAAGGTGCTCTACATCGTGTGGCTGTCCAGCTATCTGGTGCGCTTTCGCGACGAGGTCAACGCGACCTGGCCGGCGATGCTCAAGCCGCTGGGCGTGGCGATCGCACTGGTCGGCCTGCTGCTGATGCAGCCGGACTTCGGCTCGTCCACGCTGCTGCTGGCGATCACCGCCGGCATGCTGGTGCTGGGCGGGGTGAACCTGCCGCGCATGTCGATGCCGATCGTGTTCGGCCTGCCGGTGTTCGCCTTCATCGCGATCCTGGAGCCGTACCGGCTGCGTCGCATCACCTCGTTCCTGGACCCGTGGGCCGACCAGCTCGGCTCCGGCTATCAGCTGTCCAACGCCTTGATGGCGGTCGGCCGCGGCCAGTGGACCGGCGTGGGCCTGGGCGCCTCGGTGCAGAAGCTCAACTACCTGCCCGAAGCGCATACCGACTTCATCTTCTCGGTCATCGCCGAAGAGCTCGGCTTTGTCGGCGTGTGCGGGGTGATCTCGCTGTACGCGCTGTTGGTCGGCCGCGCGTTCTGGCTGGGCATGCGCTGCGTGGAAATGAAGCGTCACTTCTCCGGCTACATCGCCTTCGGCATCGGCCTGTGGATCAGCCTGCAGAGCTTCGTTTCGGTAGGCGTGAACCTGGGGATTCTGCCGACCAAGGGCCTGACCCTGCCGCTGATTTCCTCCGGCGGCTCGTCGGTGCTGATGACCTGCGTGGCGATGGGCCTGCTGCTGCGCGTGTCCTACGAAATGGATCGTGCCGAGCGCCTGCGCAGCAAGTTGTCGCCGCAGGGTGCGGGCGCGCCGTCGGCCGAGCCGGTCGAACCGGTGGTCGAGTCGGCCGCGCCGGCCTATGCGCCCGCGCGCAAACCGCAGCGCGAGCCAGTTGCCGCAGCATCCGCCCCGGCACCGGTCGCTGCAGCCTCGGCGACGTCTGCGCATGCGTCCGAGTTCCTGCGCGGCACCAGCCGCATGCAGCCGCGTGTGGAACCGACCTTCGGGAGGATTGCATGAGCGCTCATGCGAATCCCGCGCAAACGCCTGCACATCCAGGTGCGGGGATCCGACCAGTGATGATTCTTGCTGGCGGTACCGGCGGGCACATCTTCCCGGGTCTGGCCGTGGCCAAGGTGCTGCGCGCGCGTGGCGTGCCGGTGACCTGGCTGGGCGCCGACGGGGCGATGGAAACCCGGCTGGTGCCGCAGCACGACATTCCACTGGACACGCTGTCCATCAGCGGTCTGCGCGGCAAGGGCCTGGTGAAATTGCTGGGCGCGCCGGTGCGGGTGATGCGCGCAGTGCGCGCCGCCGGCTTCGTGCTGCGCAAGCGCCAGCCGCGTGCGGTGATCAGTTTCGGCGGCTTTGCGGCCGGCCCGGGCGGCCTGGCAGCGCGGCTGCTCGGTGTGCCGTTGCTGGTGCACGAGCAGAACCGCGCGCCCGGCATGACCAACAAGGTGTTGTCGCGGTTTGCGCGCCGCGTGCTGACCGGCTTCCCGGGCAGCTTCGTCGGCGAAGAAGCAGTGGGCAATCCGGTGCGTGCGGAAATCGCAGCGCTTCCCGCGCCGGCCACGCGCCTGCTCGGCCGTGGCACTGCCGTACGCGTGCTGGTGCTCGGTGGCAGCCAGGGCGCACGCGCATTGAACCAGGCGGTGCCGGCGGCACTGGCCGCGCTCGGTCACCCAGATGTGGACGTGCGCCACCAGTGCGGTGAAAAGCTGCGTGCGGAAGCCGAGGCCGCGTACGCGCAGGCGAGCGTCAACGCCAGCGTCGAACCGTTCATCGCCGACATGGCCGCCGCCTACGCCTGGGCCGACCTGGTCGTATGCCGCGCCGGTGCCTCCACGCTGGCCGAACTATGCGCCGCCGGCATCGGCAGCGTGCTGGTGCCCTTCGCCGCAGCAGTGGACGACCACCAGACCCGCAATGCCGAATACCTGGTCGGCGCCGACGCCGCCGTGCTGCTCAAGCAGGACGACACCCTGGCCGTGCGGCTGCAGCAGGTCCTGCAGGGCCTGCTCGCCGATCCCGCCCGCCGCCTGTCGATGGCGCAAGCCGCGCGCACCTTGGCCAAGCCGGACGCCGCCGAACGCATCGCCGAAATCATTCTGCAGGAAGCCGGCAGTGGTGAATCGGGAATGGGGAATGGGCAGAGCTCAGAACAATTGCAGGAACAGACAGTGATGCAAGAAAACAAGCGCACCGGTCAGGCGCTCAACGCCGCAGGTGCCTCGCTTTACACGATTCCCGATTCCCAATTCCCGATTCGCACCTCCACCGGAGGTGCCGCGTGATCCGCCGTCTGCAGGACAGTGGCGATCTGGTGCGGGCGTTTCCGCGCGTGCATTTCGTCGGTATCGGCGGCACCGGCATGAGCGGCATTGCCGAGGTGATGCTGACGCTGGGCTACGAAGTCTCCGGCTCGGACAACTCCGATAACGTGGCGACACGTCGGCTGGCCAAGCTGGGTGCGCGAGTGATGCGCGGGCATTCGGCGGCCAACGTGCTCGGCACCGATTGCGTGGTGGTCTCCAGCGCGATCCGCGAAGACAACCCCGAGCTGATGGAAGCGCGCAGCCAGCGTATTCCGATCATGCCGCGTGCGGCGATGCTGGCCGAGCTGATGCGTTTCCGTCGCGGCATTGCGGTGGCCGGCACGCATGGCAAGACCACCACCACCAGCCTGGCGGCAGCGGTGCTGAGCGAGGGCGGGCTGGATCCGACCTTCGTCATCGGCGGGCAATTGCTGGCTGCCGGTGCCAACGCCAAGCTCGGCGGCGGCCAGTGGCTGGTAGCCGAGGCCGACGAGAGCGATGGCAGCTTCCTGCGTCTGAATCCGCTGATGGCGGTGATCACCAACATCGATTCGGATCACCTGGAAAACTACGGCAACGATTTTTCGCGCATCCAGGCGGCATTCGCCGAGTTCCTGCAGCGCCTGCCGTTCTATGGTCTGGCGTTGCTGTGCATCGACGATCCGGAAGTGGCTGCGCTGGCCGGCAAGACGCCGCGCCATGTCATGAGCTACGGCATGAGCGAAAACGCCGACGTGCGCGCCGAGGACGTGGTGCAGGACGGTCCGCGCATGCGCTTCACGCTGCGCCTGCCTGAGGGCACCACCACACCGGTGACGCTCGCCTTGCCGGGCCGCCACAACGTGCTCAACGCACTGGCGGCCGCCGCGATCGGCTGGCAGCTGGGCGTTGCGCCGGAAACCATCGCGCGTGCGCTGGAAAACTTCGCCGGCATCGGCCGCCGCTTCAACGACCTGGGCGAAGTCACCACCAGCACCGGTGCGCGGGTACGCGTGGTCGACGATTACGGCCACCATCCGCGCGAGCTGGAAGCGGTGTTCGCCGCCGCCCGTGGCGGCTGGCCGGACAAGCGCCTGGTGGTGGCGTTCCAGCCGCATCGCTACAGCCGTACCCGCGATCAGTTCGACGCCTTTGCCGCGGTGCTGAGCACCGTCGATGCGCTGGTGCTGAGCGAGGTGTATCCGGCCGGCGAAGCGCCGATTCCGGGCGCCGATGCGCGTGCACTGGCGCGTGCGATCCGTGCGCGCGGGCGCAGCGAACCGGTCGTGGTCGGCCAGATCTCCGGCCTGGCCGAAGTGCTGCCGGACGTGCTGCAGGATGGCGATCTGTTGCTGATGATGGGCGCAGGCGATATCGGTTATGTCGCACAGCACATCATCAACAACGGTTTCACCGGAGCGAGCGCATGAGCGCGATGATTCCCAACGCACGCATCAGCGACCCGGCCGCGTTCGGCCGCGTCGCCGTGCTGCTCGGCGGCACCTCGTCCGAGCGCGAGGTGTCGTTGAACTCCGGCAGCAACGTGCTCGATGCACTGCGCGGGCGCGGTGTCGATGCGCAGCCGGTCGACGGCATTCCGGCCCTGGCGCAGGCGCTGGTCGCGCAACGCTTCGATCGCGTCTTCAACGTGCTGCACGGCCATAACGGCGGCGGCGAAGACGGCATCGTGCAAGGCCTGATGGAAGCCTTCAAGGTGCCGTACACCGGCTCCGACGTGCTGGGTTCGGCGTTGAGCATGGACAAGATCCGCACCAAGCAGGTGTGGCTGTCGCTGGGCCTGTCCACGCCGCGCTATGCGCGCCTGGCCGCCGGTGCCAGCGCCGACGACATCCATGCCGCCGCCCGGCAGATTGGCCTGCCGGTGATCGTCAAGCCGGCCAACGAAGGCTCCAGCGTCGGCATCAGCCGCGTGTTCGACCAGGCCCAGCTCGAACAAGCCGTGGTGCTGGCGGCGCGCTACGACGGCGCGCTGCTGATGGAGCAACTGATCGAAGGCGACGAACTCACCGTGGCCGTGCTCGGCGAGGTCGCGCTGCCGTCGATCCGCATCGTGCCC
This sequence comes from Xanthomonas sp. CFBP 8151, assembly GCF_011761885.1. Taxonomy (NCBI): domain Bacteria; kingdom Pseudomonadati; phylum Pseudomonadota; class Gammaproteobacteria; order Lysobacterales; family Lysobacteraceae; genus Xanthomonas; species Xanthomonas sp. CFBP 8151. The sequence continues at coordinate 459,318 of NZ_JAASQZ010000002.1, read as the reverse complement.
AAGGGCCAGTGGTACGACTACAACGCCAAGTACCTGGCCGACGACACCCAGTACCTGTGCCCGGGCCTGGACGACGATGCCGAGACGCAACTGCGCCAGCTCGCCCTCGACGCTTTCCGCGCCGCCGGCGCCCGCGGCTGGGGCCGCGTCGACGTGATGCGCGATCGCGCCAGCGGCCAGCTGTATCTGCTCGAAGTCAACACCGCCCCCGGCATGACCAGCCACTCGCTGGTGCCCAAGGCCGCACGCCAGCTCGGTATCGATTTCGAAGAACTGGTCTGGCGCGTGCTGGAGCAGACGCTATGACGCCGGGAATGGGGAATCGGGAATCGGGAATCGCAAAAGCGACAGCAGGCAGTGCGCCGCTGTTGACGATTCCCTATTCCCGATTCCCCATTCCCGCGCGCGGAGCGCGCGCATGAACGCCACCCTGCGCATCCTGGCGTGGTTGCTCGCGGTGGCGCTGGTCGCGTTGCCGGTGGTGGCCGTGCTCAATGGCTGGGTCGGTGCCGAGCGTTGGCCGTTGGCGCGGTTGCGGGTGTCGGGCGACTTCAAGCGGGTGCCGGCCGAAGAGTTGCGTGCGGTGGTACTGCCGTATGCGCGCTCGGGCTTTTTCGCGGTGAAGTTGCAGAACGCGCAGGACGCCATCGCGCGCTTGCCGTGGGTGGAAAGTGCGCAGGTGCGCAAGCGCTGGCCGGACGTGCTGGAAGTGCACGTCACCGAGCACAAGCCGTTCGCGCGCTGGGGCACCGACCGCATGTTGTCCGAACAGGGCCGGTTGTTCCGCACCCCGCCATTGTTGAAGGATTTCAAGTTGCCGCAACTCGGTGGCCCGGACAGCAAGACCCAGGACGTGGTGGCGCTCTACAACGAATCGCGCGCGCTGTTCGCGCCGACCGGGCTGGATGTGGAGCGTCTGGAAATGGACGCGCGTGGTAGCTGGTCGCTGGGCCTGAGCAACGGCGTGCAGATCGTGATCGGCCGCGACGACGCCCGCGCCCGCCTGCAACGCTTCGCCCGCGTGCTGCCGCAACTGGCTGACCCGCAACGCCCGATCGCCCGCGCCGACCTGCGCTACACCAATGGCTTTACGGTCGAACGGCGAATGGAGAATGGGGAGTCGGGAATGGATAAAAAACCCAAGCCGACGCCGCCCGCTGCGCCTCACACACTTGTCCTCAATTCTCCTCGCATTCGTGCACCGCTGTTGACCATTCCCCATTCGCTATTCCCTATTCCCGGCTTTAAGACATGAACCGCAAAGGCGACAAATCCCTCATCGTTGGACTGGACATCGGCACCTCCAAGGTCGTCGCGCTGGTCGGCGAGTACTCGCCCGGCAATCCGATCGAAGTGATCGGCATCGGTTCGCATGAATCGCGCGGTCTCAAGCGCGGCGTGGTGGTGGACATCGAGTCCACCGTGCAGTCGATCCAGCGCGCGGTGGAAGAGGCCGAGTTGATGGCCGGCTGCGAGATCCGCTCGGTGTACGCGTCGATTTCCGGCAACCACGTGCAGTGCAAGAACTCGCCCGGCATCGTGCCGATCCGCGACGGCGAAGTGACCTGGAGCGATCTGGAGCGCGTGCTGGATGCGGCCAAGGCCGTGGCCATTCCCGCCGACCAGCGCATCCTGCATGCGATCCCGCGCGAGTACGTGCTGGACGACTCGCAGGAAGGCATCCGCAATCCGGTCGGCATGACCGGCGTGCGCCTGGAGGTGCATGCGCATCTGGTGGTGTGCGCGCAGTCGGCGGCGGCCAACATCACCAAGTGCGTACAGAAGTGCGGCCTGCAGGTGGACGATCTGGTGCTGTCGTCGCTGGCTTCCAGCGTGGCGGTGTTGACCGCCGACGAGCGCGAACTGGGCGTGGTGCTGGTGGATATCGGCGCCGGCACCACCGACCTTGCGGTCTACGTGCAGGGCGCGATCTGCCACACCGCCTCGCTGCCGATCGCCGGCGACCACGTCACCAACGACATCGCGCACATGCTGCGCACGCCGACCCCGGAAGCCGAGCAGATCAAGGTGCGGTATGCCTGCGCGCTGGCGCAGCTGGCCACCGCCGAAGAAAGCATCCAGGTACCGTCGGTCGGCGATCGCCCGCCGCGCCGCATGCCGCGGCATGCGCTCGCGCAGGCGGTGCAGGGCCGTTACGAGGAAATCTTCGAAATGGTGCAGGCCGAACTGCGCCGCTCCGGTTTCGAGGAAATGGTGCGCGCCGGCATGGTGCTCACCGGTGGCGCGTCGAAGATGGAAGGCGTGGTCGAACTGGCCGAGGAGATGTTGCAGATGCCGGTGCGCGTGGGCATTCCCCAGCACGTCACCGGTCTGGGCGAAGTCGTCGGCAACCCGGTGCACGCCTCCGGCGTGGGCCTGTTGCTGATGGGCAGCCAGATCGAACACCCGCGCCGCCCGTCGATCCCGACCGGACGCGCCGGGAGCTTGTTCAAGAAATTGAAGAATTGGTATCGCGGCGAATTCTGACGAATCGGGAATCGGGATTCGAGAATTGGTTGAAGCAAAGGCGAAGCGGTTGCGGCAGGTTTGAGTGGAGAGCGGGTGAGAGCGGGCAGGGCGTAATTTTTTGTGTTTCCGCCGAGGAAAGTGGTAGTTGGCGTGGAGGTGATTCGCTGTTGCGATTCCCCATTCCCGACTCCCCATTCCCGGCATTCAAACAACAACATTCGCCGACATGCGGGTGTTGGGCTGGCGAACGGAGCGATCCGATTCCCCATTCCCGATTCCCCATTCACGGCATCCAAAGAGGACACTGACATGGCACATTTTGAACTGATCGAAAAGATGGCTCCCAACGCGGTAATCAAGGTCGTTGGCGTGGGCGGTGGCGGCGGCAACGCGGTTGCGCACATGGTCAACACCAATGTCGATGGCGTGGAATTCATCACCGCCAACACCGACTCGCAGGCGATCAAGAACTGCGGCGCCAAGCTGCAGCTGCAGCTCGGCACCAACGTCACCAAGGGCCTGGGCGCGGGCGCCAATCCGGAAGTCGGCCGTCAGGCCGCGCTGGAAGACCGCGAGCGCATCATGGACGCGCTGCAGGGTGCGGACATGGTGTTCATCACCGCCGGCATGGGCGGCGGCACCGGCACCGGCGCAGCGCCGGTGGTGGCACAGCTGGCCAAGGAAATGGGCATCCTGACCGTGGCCGTGGTCACCAAGCCGTTCCCGTTCGAGGGCCGTCGCCGCATGCAGGTCGCGCTGAAGGGCATCGAGGAACTGAGCCAGCATTGCGACTCGCTGATCACCATCCCCAATGAAAAGCTGATCACCGTGCTCGGCCGCAACGCCACCATGATCCAGGCGTTCCGCGCTGCCAACGACGTGCTGCAGGGCGCCGTGCAGGGCATCGCCGATCTGATCGTGCGTCCGGGCCTGATCAACGTCGACTTTGCCGACGTGCGCACCGTGATGTCGGAAATGGGCCTGGCGATGATGGGCACCGGTTCGGCGCGCGGCGACGATCGCGCGCAGGCCGCTGCCGAAGCCGCCATCCAGAACCCGTTGCTGGACGACGTCAACCTGGCCGGCGCCAACGGCATCCTGGTCAACATCACCGCCGGCCCGGACTTCACCATGTCCGAGTTCGACGAGATCGGCCGCACCATCGAGGCGTTCGCCTCGGAAGATGCGACCGTGGTCGTCGGCACCGTGCTCGACCCGGACATGCAGGACGAAGTGCGCGTCACCGTGGTGGCCACTGGCCTGAACCGTGCGGTTGCCCGTCAGACCCAGCGCCCGGACCAGCGTGCGCCGATCAAGCTGGTGCGCAATGCCACCACCGGCCAGCCGGAATTCGGCGATTTCGACACCAGCGGCGGCGATGCGGTGTCCAAGGCCGTCGGCGGCAGCATGGGCCTGGGCCTGCGTCGTCCGAGCAGCGACTCGGTCGGCAGCGGTGGCAACAACGGCGGCGGTTCGGCTGCGCCGGCCGCAGACCTGCCCAACGATTACCTGGATATCCCGGCGTTCCTGCGCCGCCAGGCCGACTGAGGATCGTCGGCTGCGTCGCTACGGCGACGCGGTCCGTCCCGCCTCCGGGTTCGCCCCGGGGGGTGCAGTGCCATGTCCTTTCTGCCGGATCGGCCACGGTCCGGCAGCTTTTGCAGTTGCGTGACCTGGGAATTACAGTTCCCGTCACGCGCGACTTGTTAAAATTCGGATAATCTCAACGGATTAGACAGCCGGTTCAGCGTCTGTCTGCATTGTTCATCCAGACTTCGCATATGACCCAGCAACGCACACTCAAGAACACCATTCGCGCCACCGGCGTCGGCCTGCATAGCGGCGACAAGGTTTACATGACGCTAAGGCCGGCTCCGGTCGATCATGGCGTGGTGTTCCGGCGTGTGGACCTGGAGCCGATCGTCGAAGTCCCCGCCGATGCCGAGCTGGTCACCGAGACCACGCTGTGCACCGGTCTGACCTGCAATGGCGCCAAGATCCAGACCGTCGAGCACCTGATGTCGGCACTGGCCGGCCTGGGTGTGGACAATGTCATTGTCGAACTGTCCTCGGCCGAGCTGCCGATCATGGACGGTTCGTCCGGCCCGTTCGTGTTCCTGCTGCAGTCGGCAGGCATCGTCGAGCAGAACAAGGCCAAGCGCTTCATCCGCATCAAGCAGACGGTGGAAGTGCGCGAGGGCGACAAGGTCGCGCGCTTCGAGCCGTACGACGGCTACAAGCTCGGCTTCACCATCGAATTCAATCACCCGATGATCCCGGCCAAGCAGTCGCGCCAGGAAATCGAGTTCTCCACCTCGGCCTACGTCAAGGAAATCTCGCGCGCCCGGACCTTCGGTTTCATGCGCGACCTTGAATACATGCGCGAGCGCAATCTGGGCCTGGGCGGTTCGATGGACAACGCCATCGTGCTGGACGAGTTCCGCGTGCTCAACGAGGACGGCCTGCGTTACACCAACGAATTCGTACGGCACAAGATCCTGGACGCCATCGGCGACCTGTATCTGGCCGGCGGCGCCATTCTGGGCGCCTACGAAGGCTTCAAGTCCGGCCACGCGCTCAACAACAAGCTGGTGCGTGCGCTACTGGCGGACCAGGCCGCCTGGGAATGGGTCAGCTTCCCCGAAGGCACCGTGCAACCGCCGGTCACCTACGCCAGCCCCGTCTACGCCTGATGTCGGTGAATGCCGTAGTTGGCGTTCGAAGTGTGAACTGCGTCGGATTACCGGCCCGTTCTTAACGTTTATTTAAGACTTCTCTAACTCCTGCGTGGCTGAGGCCCGCTAGGATGCGTCGGGTCGTGCGCGGTCTTCGCAATTCTTTCACGCTGCGGCGGCCACTTCGCACCGGCTGCGCGGCGCTCACCGTTTGGTGGGTGGAACGTCCTGCAGGGAGGCCAGCGCATCGCGCAGACCTCTGTGCGTGGCCTCCGAGACGGGGCGCGGACGCTCGCGATTCTGCTGCGTTGGGGAATGCAGCGGGGTGGTGGTGGTCTTGATGGTCACTGCGGTGGCCTTCAGCCCGATGGATCGGGCGGCATCCAGTAATTGGGTCTCGGCAAGCCGCAACCTGGCATGCCAGACAGGTGAATCAACCAGAAAAACGAGCTGTTCGTCTCTGACATTGGCCAGCCGGCAACGGGTGACCAGATGAGGCGGTAACAGGGGGCGCAACTGCCGGTCCAGCGCATCGAGCCACAACGCTCGGCGCAAGGGGTCGCCAGCCTTTTCACCCAATGCGGCCTCGATGGCCGGTTGTGGGACGGAAGGGTTGCGTGCGTTGGACTTGGGCTTGGACATGACACTCATATGGCGTTGAAGAAAGTCGTAATCAAATCTCGCGAAACCCGGGCGCAGCGGTTGGCCCGCCAGTTCCAGGGCTTTGCCGCGGATCGACCGATGGTAGTCCTTGGCGCCGTGCTTGGGCTGGGCATGTTGATCGGCATCGGTGCCAGCACCGCCACTGGCATGGTGACCAATTCCGCGTTGCAGGCCAAGGTTGCCCGGCAGCAGGCCGAGCTGGCCCAGGTGCAGCGCGCCTCGCAGGCGCAGGTCAACGCACTGGCCGCACGCATGGGCGAGCTGCAGGCGCAGGCCACCCGTCTCAATGCATTGGGCGAGCGGCTGACCGAAATGGGCAAGCTGAAGGACGGCGAATTCGACTTCGACGCGCCGGTCGGCGTCGGCGGCGGCGATGAGCCGGTCAGCGACATGCCGGTCGAGTCGCTCAAGCAGACGCTAGGGCAAGTCGAACAGCAATTCTCCGCCTCCGGCCAACAACTGAACGTGCTGGCGGCGCTGATGTTCGATCATCAGCTCGAACAGAATTCGGTGCCCTCGCGGATGCCGATCCGCAACACCTACATCACCTCCGGCTTCGGCGGCCGCGCCGACCCGTTCGACGGTGGTTCGGCCTTCCACAAGGGAGTGGACTTCCACGCCAATGTGGGCGACCCGGTGACGTCGGTCGCCGATGGCGTGGTCAGCTATGCCGGCGTGCGCGGCGGCTATGGCAACGTGGTCGAGGTGGATCACGGCAACGGCTATGTGACCCGCTATGCGCACAATTCGCGCCTGGTGGTGAAGGTGGGCGATCTGGTGCGTGCCGGCCAGCAGGTGGCCAGGGCCGGATCCAGCGGCCGCTCCACCGGCGCGCACGTGCATTTCGAAGTGTGGGCGGACGGGCGGGTGGTCAATCCACGCAACTTCCTGGGCGATACGAATACCCCGGTGGGCCGCCGCGGGCGCGGTTGACGACGGCGCGGGTGGTGCTTGATTCGTGAAGGCCCGCCCCAAGCTACAATAGGGTGTTGCCATCGACAGGGCGCAGTGCGCCCTGTTTCGTTTACGGCGGCCGGGTCTTGGGGACCGGCGTCGGTCAAACCGTTCCTTTTCAACCGGTTTCTTCAATGATCAACAGTCTGCTTACCCGTGTCTTTGGCAGTCGTAACGAACGCCAGCTGCGCCAGCTCAACCGCCTCGTCACCCAGATCAATGCGCTGGAGCCGACGATCGAGAAGCTCTCCGACGCCGAGCTGCAAGCCAAGACCCCGGAGTTCAAGCAGCGACTTGCCGCCGGCGAGTCCCTGGACAAGATTCTTCCCGAAGCCTTTGCGGTGTGCCGCGAGGCCAGCCGCCGTGTGCTCGGCATGCGCCATTACGACGTGCAGTTGATCGGCGGCATGGTGTTGCACCTGGGCAAGATCGCCGAGATGCGCACCGGCGAAGGCAAGACCCTGGTGGCCACGCTGCCGGTGTACCTCAACGCGCTGCAGGGCGAGGGCGTGCATGTGGTCACGGTCAACGATTATCTGGCGCGCCGCGACGCTGCCCAGATGGGCAAGTTGTACAACTGGCTGGGCCTGAGCGTGGGCGTGGTGTATCCGGGCATGCCGCATAGCGACAAGCGCGAGGCCTACGGCAGCGACATCACCTACGGTACCAACAACGAGTTCGGTTTCGATTACCTGCGCGACAACATGGCGCTGTCCAAGGCCGACCGCTACCAGCGCAATCTGCATTACGCGATAGTCGACGAAGTCGACTCGATCCTGATCGACGAAGCGCGTACCCCGCTGATCATCTCCGGCCCGGCCGACGAATCGCCGGAGCTGTACATCCGCGTCAACCGCATCGTGCCGCAGCTGACCAAGCAGGAAAGCGAAGAAGGCGAGGGCGATTTCTGGATCGACGAGAAGGGCAAGCAGGTGCATCTGTCCGAGGCGGGCATGGGCCACGCCGAAGAGCTGCTGATGCAGGCCGGCATTCTCGAGAATGCCGAAGACGGCCTGTATGCCGCACAGAACCTGAGCGTGGTGCATCACCTCAATGCCGCGCTGCGCGCGCATGCGATCTATCAGCGCGACGTGGACTACATCGTGCGCGATGGCGAGGTGGTGATCGTCGACGAATTCACCGGCCGCACGCTGAGCGGGCGCCGCTGGTCCGATGGCCTGCATCAGGCGGTCGAGGCCAAGGAAGGCGTGCCGGTACAGCGCGAAAACCAGACGCTGGCCAGCATCACCTTCCAGAACCTGTTCCGCATGTACAAGAAGCTGTCCGGCATGACCGGTACGGCCGACACCGAAGCCTACGAGTTCCAGAGCATCTACGGCCTGGAAGTGGTGGTGATCCCGACCAACCGCCCGACCGTGCGCAAGGACCATCCGGACCAGGTGTTCCTCAACCGCAAGGGCAAGTTCAACGCGGTGCTGGCCGACATCGAAGACTGCGCCAAGCGCGGTCAGCCGGTACTGGTGGGCACCACCTCGATCGAGACCTCGGAGATGCTCTCCGAGCATCTGCGCAAGGCCGGGGTCAAGCACGAAGTGCTCAACGCCAAGCAGCACGAGCGCGAAGCCACCATCGTAGCCAACGCCGGCCAGACGGGCGCGGTGACCATCGCCACCAACATGGCCGGTCGCGGTACCGACATCGTGCTGGGCGGGTCGCTGGAAACCGAGCTGCATGGCCTGGGCGAAGACATCAGCGACGAGCAGCGCTTGGCGGCCAAGACCGAATGGCAGCGTCGTCACGACGCGGTCAAGGCCGCCGGTGGCCTGCACATCATCGGTACCGAGCGGCACGAGTCGCGGCGTATCGACAACCAGCTGCGCGGCCGCGCCGGTCGTCAGGGCGACCCGGGTTCGTCACGCTTCTATCTGTCGCTGGAAGACAACCTGATGCGGATCTTCGCCTCGGACTGGGTCCAGAAGGCGATGCGCATGATGGGCATGAAGGAAGACGACGTCATCGAAGATCGCCTGGTCAGCCGGCAGATCGAAAAGGCGCAGCGCAAGGTGGAAGCGCACAACTTCGACATCCGCAAGAACCTGCTGGACTTCGACGACGTCAACAACGACCAGCGCAAGGTGATCTACGCCCAGCGCGACGAACTGCTGGATGCCGAATCGGTCAAGGACAATGTGGACGGCATCCGTGGCGACGTGATCTACGACCTGGTCGCACGCTTCGTGCCGCCCAATTCGGTCGACGAGCAGTGGGACCTGAAGGGTCTGGAAGCCACGCTGGAATCGGAACTGGGCATGCCGCTGGCGCTGAGCGAGATGGCACGCACGCAGGAAGAACTGGACGCCGAGCAGATTGCGGCCAAGGTGCAGGCAGCGGTGGATGCGCACTTTGCCGAGAAGGAAGCGGCGGTGGGCAACGACACCATGCGCGCATTGGAGAAGCACGTGATGCTGACCGTGCTCGACCAGGGCTGGAAGGAGCATCTGGCCAAGATGGATTACCTGCGCCAGGGCATCTATCTGCGCGGGTATGCGCAGAAGCAGCCCAAGCAGGAATACAAGAAGGAAGCCTTCGAGTTGTTCTCCGAGATGCTGGAGAACGTCAAGCGCGAAGTGATCAACCTGCTGGCGCGCGTGCGCATCCGCAGCGAAGAGGAAGTGGCCGAGCTGGAAGAGCAGGAGCGTCTGCAGGCGCAGGCGCGCCTGATGGCCTCGCAGTTCCAGCATCAGGACGCCGGCGGCTACGGTGCCGACGAGGAAGTGGAACAGATGCAGGGCGGCAACGCCCCGGTGCCGGTGTCGCAGGTGACCCGCGACGAGCCCAAGGTGGGCCGTAACGATCCGTGCCCCTGCGGCAGCGGCAAGAAGTACAAGCACTGCCACGGTCAACTCAGCTGAGCTGAGTTGACCGTGGCGCAGCCCGCTTGGCGGGCTGCGCACCAGGCATCCGCGTAGCGGACGCCTGGTGCACGATCCTTGCTTCCGATCCCCGCGCCCTTGGCGCGCCCCCTTACCAAGGGGGCTCTGCTTACGGATGGGATCCTGAGGGGGTCTTGAAGCAGGAAGGGGGATATCGCAGACCGAGTGCGAGGCCACGCTCAGGTTTCGCCGCCTTTGGCCAACTCCCTGCGAAGTCATGGCTTGCATCGCTGCCAGGCAAGGTCGGAAACCACGGCATAGACGCTGGAAGCGTCCTGCGAGCTGTCTTGCGGTGGGCCTCGGCACGGCAGGTCCGCCACACGCTGTCCATTTCTTGCGGCGCCAACTGCGCCTTGCGCATGCAGGCGTCTGCGCCGGTGCCGTTGCTGGGCGTATGCTCGATCCACATCCTGCGTGGAGTGCGGTCATGGCGCTGCTGTCCAGCCAGCAATTGAAGGTGTTCGTGCCTGCGCGCGACTACGCGGTGTCGCAGCGGTTCTATCGCGCGCTGGGCTTCGTGCAGGAAGACGAGGTAGGCAATGTGACCTGCTTCCGGCATGGCACGCATTGCGCGTTTCTGCTGCAGGATTTCTATCTGCGCGAACTGGCCGAGAATCTGATGCTGCACCTGTGGGTGGACGATGCCGACAGCTGGTGGCAACACGTGCACGACACCGGCCTGGGCACGCAGTTCGGAGTGAGCTGCAGCGCGCCGGAAGACCGGCCATGGGGCGCACGCGATTTCACCTTGCACGATCCCAGCGGGGTGCTGTGGCGCATCGGGCATCCACTCTAGGCGTGAATCGGGAATGGGGAATGGGGAATTGCAAAGGCGGACATGGTGCATGCTTCAACCAATCCCGATTCCCGATTCCCAATTCCCCATTCCCCATTCCCCATTCCCCATTCCCCATTCCCCGCCCCAAGCGATTGCGCTGAACGGCTCACTCGCGGCACTCTTGCGCCATGCCCGATTCTCTAAGATCCATCCACGTCGTTGCCGGCGTGATCACCGACGCCCGCGGCCGCATCTTGCTGACCCGCCGTACCGAGACCCGCGACATGCCCGGCCTGTGGGAGTTTCCCGGCGGCAAACGCGAACCTGGCGAAACCTCCGAACAGGCACTGGTGCGCGAGCTCAACGAAGAACTCGGTATCGAGGCGCAGGTCGGCGAGTGGCTGATGGACGTGCCGCAGCTGTACCCGGACAAGCGGCTGCGCCTGGAAGTGCGCCACATCACCACATGGAAAGGCAGCCCGCGCGGCCGCGAAGGCCAGGCGATGACCTGGGTCGCCGCGGACAAGCTGCCCCGTTATTCGATGCCGCCGGCCGATGTGCCGGTGGTCGGTGTGCTGCGCCAGCCCGACCGCTATCTGATCACGCCCGAACCGGACGATGACGCGCTGTGGCTGGAAGGCCTGGAGCGTGCGCTGCAGGACGGCATCACGCGCATCCAGTTGCGTGCGCGGCAGGCCGAACCGGCGCGCTGGCATGCCTTGCTGCAGCAGGTGATGCGCCTGCGCGGCCGTGCGCGCGCGCAACTGCTGCTCAACCGCGACATCGCATTGGCCGGCGAACTCGGCATCGGCGTGCACCTGGGCGCGGAGCAATTGGCCGGCCTGCAGGAGCGCCCGTTACCGGCCGAGCAGCCGGTCGCCGCCTCGTGTCACGGGCTGGAAGACCTGCGCCACGCCCAGCGTCTGGGCTGCGATTTTGCGGTGCTGGGCCCGGTGCAGGCGACTGTGTCGCATCCGGGTGCGACACCCCTGGGATGGGAAGGATTCGAACGTCTGCGCGAGCAGGTCTCCTTGCCGATCTACGCACTCGGTGGCATGCAGGTCGACGACCTGCGCCAAGCACGTTCGCATGGCGCGCAAGGCATCGCCGCGATTCGCGCACTGTGGCCGCAGTGACCTTGCAGTCAGCGATCCTGGTGGTGTTCGGCGGATTGCCGGGCGTCGGCAAGAGTTCCATTGCCAAGGCGCTACTGACGCACTGCACTGGGTTTTACTTGCGTATCGATACGATCGAGCAGGCACTACGCGCAAGTGGTGCACTCGCCAACGACGTCGGAGCAGCCGGCTATATGACCGCCTATGCGCTTGCCGAGGCCAATCTGCAACTGGGTCACGTGGTGGTCGCCGATTGCGTGAACCCACTGCCGGTCACCCGTGAAGCGTGGCGTGCTGTCGCTCGTCGCACACGCAGCCGCTTGCTGGAGATCGAAGTGGTGTGCAGCGATCGCAATGTGCACCGGCAGCGCGTGGAATCGCGGCAAAGCGACATCGTCGGATTGCGCGTGCCGGAGTGGTCTTGCGTGCTCGCGCATGACTACGCGGCGTGGACCGAGCCGCATTGGGTGATCGACAGCGCGGTGCTGAGTCCGCAGCAGGCGGTGACGCAGATCATGGGCCGGCTTGTCGCATAGCCTGCAAGCGTTACCTATGAGGCATGAGGTTCGGGGTCTCTGAGCCGATACGCTCACTGCCTCGCAGCCCACACCACCATCGTCACCATCACCGATTGCCGGGGCAATGCGCCGTCGCATGTACTTGCCGCTGCAATCCGCTCACGCCGGGCGCTGCGCTAAAACGTCACCCAGAAGCAGTTGTACTGCCGGCGCAGCCGCAACACGCTGCTTGCGGGCGCACCGCTGGCGAGGTTCTGTTCCAGGCGCAGGCCCCAGGGGCGCGGGCGGCTTGGCGGTGCCGGGAGTGGGGCGTCGATGGCGCTGCCGTCCAGGGATGGAGCCACTGCCGTGCCGGCATCGGCTTCCCAGGTCGGCGGATCGCGTTGCGGGTACATCGGGACGATGTCCAGCAACGGGCGTTGCACGATCGCTTCCAGCCGGCTCAGCAGCTGGTTGGCAGCGGTGTCGGACTGGCCGCTCCACAGGTAAAGGCTGGAGAGCCGATTGACGTCGCGGCTGTCCACGGCCAGTTGCAGCAACGACACCAGCTCGCTCAGCCGGCGCGGGCAGCCGTAGCGATACAGGCCGGTGTTGCCCTGCGTGCGCGTAGCCGGCGGCGGGCGCGACGCGGCGCCGACATCTTCGCAGCGGCGGTCGGTGAACATGGTCTGCCCATCCGCTGTCACGCAGCGACGGATCTCCTGCGCCTGCACGCGTGTGGCCGGGCAGAGGCAGAACGACAGCAGTAACGGCAGCAGCAGACGAGGCATCGGCGCAGCGTAACGGGCGGTGCGTGAGCCGGCGAACAACGCGCAGGGACCGGGGGAAGTTGTACGACGTTTGCGTATCATGCGCGCGCTTGCGAATGAGGTGCCCGCACAGACGCGCCTGCCGAGCGGCATGGCGTCGGCCGGGCGGCTCAGCGGCCTAGCAGCTGCAGCACCTGCGTGGTCGGCTTGGCCAGGTTGAGCGTGTAGAAGTGCAGGGCAGGCGCGCCACCGGCGATCAGGCGCTCGCACACGGTGGCCACCACTTCCGCACCGAAGGCGCGCACTGCATCGGCATCGTCGCCATAGGACTGCATCTTCTTGCCGATCCAGCGCGGAATTTCTGCACCGCACTGCTCGGAAAAACGCCGCAACTGCGAGAAATTGGAGATCGGCATGATGCCGGGGATGATCGGGATCTCCACGCCCATGCGCTGCACGGCGTCGCGGAAATGAAAGTACGCATCGGCGTTGTAGAAGTACTGGGTGATCGCGGCATCGGCGCCGGCATCCACCTTGGCCTTGAAGTAACGCAGATCGCTCAACGCGTCGGTCGCCTGCGGATGGGTCTCCGGATACGCACCGACCTCGATCCGGAACGCATCGCCGTGTTCGGCGCGGATGAAGGCGATCAGGTCCGAGGCATAGCGCAGGTCACCCGGGTGACCCATGCCCGAGGGCAGGTCGCCGCGCAGCGCGACGATGCGGGTACAGCCGATCGCGCGATACAGCTTGAGCAGCTCGCGGATCTCCTGGCGGCTGCCGCCGACGCAGGACAGGTGCGGGGCGGCTTCGAAACCGTGCTTCTGCTTGAGGTGGCGCACCGTCTCGGAGGTGTAGCTGAGCGTGGAGCCGCCGGCACCGAAGGTGCACGACACGTATTCCGGCGCGTAGCCCTTCAACCTGGCCGCCGTGCGGTCCAGCTGTGCGCGCTGGTCGTCGGTCTTGGGCGGGTAGAACTCGAAACTGAGATGCGTCATCGCGGCGGGTCCGGCGGATCGTGCCGGCATAATATCGCTTCATCGCGATGAATGCATATTTGGTTGCGGATGTCCTGCATTCGGCTGCATCGCCGAAAGATCATACGGGTCCGCGCCACGCACACATGGTTGGGGCTGCTTGGGGCGCCAGTCTTGGTATGCCGCGTACGCGGTAAGCTCACGGCTACCCCACGCCATCTGATCGGAGCGCGACATGCAGGAACAGGACATGGATGTAATCGCCGAATCGCTGGGCCGCATCTGGGTTGCATTGGCGCGCAGCGTCGGCGACCTGGCGCTCGCCCTGGCCGAGCAACCCGGCGTGGACGGCGACAAGTTGCTGAGGGACTTTGCCGCTCGCCTGCCTTCGGATCAGGATGACGGGACCTCCAAGGTGTTCGGGGCGATCCGCCAGTACATTGACCAGGATGCCGCTCCAAGCGCGGAGTGACTGGTTGCCACCTGCGTCTGCCATGCAGGCGCGCGTGGTCAGGTGCTGTGGTCTTGCAGTGCTCTGGCAGCGGAGTGACGGCCGGATCTGCGGGCCTGCAGGCGATCGCCGCGTGGCGGCGACCGCGCCTCGCATCAATCCGGTAAATCGCTCCTGTTGCCGCACTGCGCAACGCGTGATGCCGGCCATCGTGCAGTTGCTTGCCCTGAAGCGGTAGCGAGGTGGTTACGCTGCGCGTGCGTGACGTGTCGCGACCAAGCTTGCGCCAGGCGTTGACGCAGGCAGCTCTACACTGGGCGCACTTTCTACGGAGTGCTGCGCATGAGCGATACCACGATGACCGCAATCGCCATCCGCGATGGCAAGGGCGATGCGGATGCGCTGTACGCCAGCGAGCAGCCGCGCCCGCGCCCCGCGCCGGGACAGGTGCTGATCCGCGTGCATGCGGCCGGCATCAATCGTCCCGATCTGTTGCAGCGCGCCGGCCACTATCCGCCGCCGCCGGGCGCGCCGCAAACGCTCGGGCTGGAAATCGCCGGCGAGATCGTGGAGCCGGCCGGTCGCTGGAAGGTCGGCGATCGGGTGTGTGCGCTGCTGGGCGGCGGCGGTTACGCACAGTACGCAGCGGTCGATGCGCGGCATGTGCTGCCGATTCCGCCGGGCATGGATCTGGCGCATGCCGCCGCGCTGCCGGAAACCATCTTTACCGCGTACACCAACCTGTTCGAGCACGGCCGGCTGGCGGCCGGGGAATGGCTGCTGCTGCACGGCGCCACGTCCGGGATCGGCGTGACTGCGATCCAGATGGCCAAGGCCGCCGGTGCGCATGTGCTGGCGACCGCGCGTTCGGCGGGCAAGGCGGCGCAGGCACGCGAACTGGGCGCCGATGTGGCGATCGATTCCACCACCGAATCGTTTGTCGACGCGGCCAAGGCGCACGGCGGGGTGGATGTGTCGTTGGACATGGTGGGCGCTGCGGTGTTCGCCGACACCCTGGAGGCGCTCAATCCGCGCGGGCGCATCGTCTATATCGCCTCGCAGGCCGGCTCGACCATCGAGGTGCCGATTCCGCTGCTGATGCGCAAGCAGGCGATCCTCACCGGCTCGACGTTGCGCCCGCGCAGTGCCGACGAAAAGGCACGCCTGGCCGCGGAAGTAGAGCGCGTGGTGTGGCCGTGGATCGCGCAGGGCAAGCTGCGCGTACTGCTCGACAAGCGCTTCCCGCTTGGCGACGCCGCTGCAGCGCACTGCTATCTGGAGCAGGGCAGCCACCTGGGCAAGGTCGTGCTGGAGATGTGAGCGCATCGCAAGGCGCATGCAGGTAGCTCTGTCTGCAGCCGGTGTCGCAGGCCCGGCCATACATCGGCCGCAGGCAGGGTGCCCCACCGCAGTTGCCGCCGTGCTCCAGTGCGACCAGGTGGAAGGCCACGAACGGCAAGGCGTGCCGTGCAGCTGCACCGATGCAGCATGGCGGCTCCTGCACGGCCACCGGGCGGCGCAGGTATAGCAAAACAAGCAGGAGCGATGTCTCGCAGCGAACCGCAGCCTGACCTTACACTGCGCCGTTGCGTGCGCTGGTGCAGCGCGCCGTTGCCGCAGGCTCCGTGCATGCGCCTGAAACGGGCGATCGCGCGGGTCCCGCCACTTCACCCTCAGCCCGAAGGTTTCGATGAAGCATCCAGACGCATTGCGCATTGCCCTTGTCGGCATCGGCAAGATCGCCCGCGACCAGCACGTGCCCACCATCGCCGCGCGCGCCGATGTGCAGCTGGTGGCCACCGTGAGCCGGCACGGCACGGTCGATGGAGTGCCGGCCTATCACAGCCTGGAAGAGGCCTTCGCGGCGCATCCGCAAATCGAAGCGGTCGCGCTGTGCACGCCGCCGGTGGGGCGGCATGCGCAGGCACAGGCCGCGCTGGCCGCCGGGCGCCATGTGTTCCTGGAAAAACCCCCAGCCGCCACCCTGGCCGAGATCGACGATCTGCGCGCGTTGGCGCAGCGTGCGCAACGCAGCCTGTTCACCAGCTGGCATTCGCGCTGCGCCGCTGCCGTGGAGCCTGCGCGGGCGTGGCTGGCCGACAAGCAGATCCTGCGCGCGCACATCACCTGGAAGGAAGACATTCGTCATTGGCACCCAGGCCAGGACTGGATCCTGGAGCCGGGCGGCATGGGCGTGTTCGACCCCGGCATCAATGCGCTGTCCATCGTCACGCATCTGTTGCCGCGCCCCTTCGCGCTGCGCGAAGCAGAGTTGCACACGCCGGAAAACCGCCAGGCACCGCTGTATGCCAGGCTCGGTTTTGTCGATACTGCAGGCGTGCCGGTGACGGCGGAACTGGATTTTTTGCAGACCGGCCAGCAGCGCTGGGATATCGAAGTGGATACCACCGCTGGCCTGCTCGTGCTCAGCGAGGGCGGTGCCAGGTTGAGCATCGATGGCCAGCCGCAACCGGTGGAGGCGGCCAGCGAGTACGACGGCTTGTACCGGCGTTTCGTGCAGTTGGTGCGCGCCGGCGAATCGGAGGTGGATGTCACCCCGTTCGTGCATGTGGCCGATGCGTTCATGCTCGGCGCGCGCAAGGTCACCGCGCCGTTCGCCTGGTAGCCGGTCGCACCATCCAACGTGTTGCAACATCCACAACACCGGCGATAAGCCGGTGTTTTCCTGTGTCAGAGGCCGCGTGTCTTTGCGATCGGGCTCCAACCACGCGGCGGACGCCGCGTGCTCGCCCGACAGCTCAGCGGCGCCACATACGCGCACCGCGCGCCGGCAGCGTGAAGGTGTAGGAGCCGCTGGAGATACGCACCACGCTGCCCGAGCCCAGTGCATCCACATAATCCGCGTTCCAGTACAGCACGCTGCCATTCATCGCCACGGTGGTGGTGACCGGATTGCCGCACTTGTTGATGCCGACGATGCCCAGGCTGCCGCGCCGCAACAGTACATGGCAGGAACTGGACGACAGCACCTGCATGTCGCTGCCTTGCACGCCGTTGTGGAAGCCGATCATGCGGCGCAGGTCGTCGCGCAGATAGGCGTTGACCCAGCGGTTGTCGCCGCTTTCGTTGTTGTCGGTGTAGACCATCGGCATGCCGCCGTTGCGGCCGATCAGATATGCGTATGCCAGCGTCTCGTCGACAGGGTCGAGGATGGCGTAGCGGAAGCCGGCATTGTTGGGGATGTCGTGGGTGACGGCGAAGGTCACCGCGCGATTGCCTGGCAAGGCCTGGCCGGTGGACGCGGGATCGACCAACTGCTGCAGGCTGGCGCCGACGGCGAACGCATTGCGCACCGCGTTGAACAACGGAAAGTCGTAGGCCGCATGCGGCGTGGACTGCAGGTACGGCGCCAGGAACTGGTCGTAATCGCCATTGCCGGTACCGCCGCCGGTGATCACTTCGCCGAACACATAGACGCCGGAACGAATGCCTGCATCGAAGACCCGATTGAGATGGTCGAAGCTCATATGCTTGGCCGCATCGACACGGAAGCCGGTCACACCCAGGCCCTTCAGCGCTTGCAGATAGGCGCGCTGCTGCTGCACCACCCAATCGTTGCCGACCAGGTCGGGCAGGCCCGGATCGCTGCCGCCACCGCAGATGCGATAGGTGCGCACCTGGTAGGCGTCGTTGTAGTTGGTGATGCACTGGGCCGGACCGAAATCGCTGGCGCTCAGGAAATTCGATTGCAAGGTGCCGAACAGACGCAAACTCTCGTAACGGCCGGGATTTGCAGCGTATTGCGCGAGCACGGCGCTGCCGGGGTAGTTGAGATCCGAGCGTGTCGCGGCCTCGTTGGCCATGTGGTTGAGCACCACGTCGGCATAGGTTTCCACGCCGTTATTGGCCAGCGCCTGCACCATGCGCGAGAACGCGGCGGTGTCGCCCAGCGGGCCATCGATCACGCGCAGATCCTGCGGCTGGTAGCGTGCCCACCACGCGCTGCCTTGCGAGCGATAGGCGGGAGCGACCAACACCTTGCGATAGCCGGCATCGGCAATCTGCTTGGCGCGTGCTTCCACGGTGGCATACGGCCAATTGAAGGCATGCAGGATCACATCGGCCTGCACATTGGCGGTGGTCAGCAGCAGCACCAGTGCGGCGAGCAGCAGCCGCGAGCTGCGTTGAAGCCGTGAGGGTGGGGGTGGAGTGTGCGTATCGCGCATCGGATGGATCTCCAGTCGGTAAGCGCGAGCACACGCATGCTGTGCGATGCCCGCATCGAGGCCTCCGGCCCCTGTTCCGGAAAGCGCGCGCACGGCGTGCAGCGCGCGGTGATGCTAAGCGTGCATCGCGGCGCAACATCGCTGTTGTGCATACGTATTCAATGCGGGTACCTGCAAAAACCCAGATGCAGGTCGCGCTTTGCGCGGTGCCGGTGGATCGCGGTACCGCGGCACGGCGCGGTGCTGCAGCCGGCGCGCGCTTGGGCAGTCAGGCTGGGTGGCGCGGGGCGCGGTAAACTGGGCGCACATTCACCGGTTCCCCTCCCATGCGCAATCCGCTGCAAGAACAACTGCTCAAGGCCGGCCTGGTCAAGAAGGCCCAGGTGGACAAGGTCGCGCGCGAGCAGAACAAGCAGCGTCATGCCAAGGGCGCGGCCGTGGCACCGGCCGAGGTCGACAAGGTGGACGCGGCGCGGCTACAGGCCGAGCGCGCCGAGCGCGATCGCGCGCTGGCCGAAGAACGCAAGCTGCAGCTGCGGCGGCAGGAAGTGCTGGCCCAGGTCCGGCAGATCGTCGAGACCAACAAGGTCAAGCGCGATGGCGAGATCGACTACCGCTTCAACGACGGCCGCGTCATCCGCAGCGTGCTGGTCAATCCTACGCTGCGCAGCCAGCTGGCCAGCGGAGCGCTGGTGATCGTGCGGCATGGCGATGGCTTCGAGCTGATTCCGCGCGCCGCCGCCGACAAGGTCTACAGCCGCGATGCGGACACTGTGGTGCTGGATCATGGCCGTAGCAGCACGCCTTCGGCGCCGGACAGCGACGACGACTATTACAGCCAGTTCAAGGTGCCGGACGATCTGATCTGGTAAGTGGTCGCATGGCAGGGCTGCAGGCTACCCTGGCGTTCTTTGCCACCCACCACCGTCATGTCCATCGTTCTCACACCGTTTGCCCGCACCCGTCTGTTTCCCCGCGATGGTCGTCGCAACGCCATCCAGGACTGCACGCCCGAGCAGTTCATCCAGCGGCTCAATGAAGAGGCGCCGGTGCGCGTGATCGAAGGCTATGCGCCGTTCTGCCAGCTGCATGTGCACCGCAACTGGACCTCGACGCGCTGCCTCACTGCACCGATCACCGACGACAACCGCCACCAGCTGCGCTCCGGCTACGAGGCACGCAGCACGCAGGAGTTGCCGGTGCTGGTGCGCTGGTTCGAAGGTGTGGAGCCACCGGTAGCGACGTATCTGCTGCCGATCCTCTATAGCCGCGATCAGCTGGCCAAGGAGGGCGCGCCGATCGACGCCGACTGGGGTGTGGTCGGTTGCCTCTACACCAGCGAGCCGGAAGAAATTCCGATGGCGCCCATCACCATGCTGCGCAATGCACTGGGCGTGGACGAGGGCGGCTCCGGCGTGGCACTGGACCGCGATGCCTACCGGCGCAGCGTTGCGTTTTGGGAACGCAATGCGAACTGGCGGCCGTAGCGGGCAGATAGCCGCGACGTGTCATGCAATTCTTTCGCAGGGAAAGCAGCGCTGCTCTTGAGCTCAGGCGGCGCGGTGTCGCTTCGCCGCCGCGGGCGCATCCTTTGGTTGATTGCCGGCACGCAGGGTATGCCGCAAGCCTTGAGCGAGTATCGCACACGGCAACAGCTGACACTCCCACGGCAAAGCTGTCCGGCATGCTGGATTCCATGGTGTATTGCTCGAGGCGTTGCATCCACGCGATGCATGTCGATGTCGATGTCGATGCCGCATGGCGCGAACGCAGATTGATCGCCAGGCGGGTCCGCTTGCACGCGTGGTCATCCGGCATCCTGCAAGGAAAACGGGCGCCTTGCGGCGCCCGTTTTTCACACGTCATTGCACGGGCGACACTCGCCCGATCACTCAGTAACGGTAATGATCCGGCTTGTACGGGCCGGCCACGTCAACGCCGAGGTACTCGGCCTGATCCTTGGTCAGGGTGGTCAGCTTGACGCCGATCTTTTCAAGGTGCAGACGCGCGACTTCTTCGTCCAGGTGCTTGGGCAGGATGTAGACCTTCTTCTCGTAGCTGTCGCGCTTTTCCCACAGGTCGATCTGCGCCAGGGTCTGGTTGGCGAACGAGTTGGACATCACGAAGCTCGGGTGGCCGGTGGCGCAGCCCAGGTTGACCAGGCGGCCGTCGGCCAGCAGGAAGATCGCATTGCCGTTGCCGAACACGTACTTGTCGACCTGCGGCTTGATGTTGATCTTTTCCACGCCCTTCAGCGCGTTCAGTGCGTCGACCTGGATCTCGTTGTCGAAGTGGCCGATGTTGCAGACGATGGCCTGATCCTTCATCGCCTGCAGGTGCTCGACGGTGATGATGTCCTTGTTGCCGGTGGTGGTGACGTAGATGTCGCCGCGGCCCAGGGTGGATTCGATGGTGTTGACCTCGAAGCCTTCCATCGACGCCTGCAGCGCGCAGATCGGGTCGATCTCGGTGACGATCACGCGGGCACCGTAGGCGCGCAGCGAGGCGGCGCTGCCCTTGCCGACGTCGCCGTAGCCGCAGACCACCGCGACCTTGCCGGCCAGCATCACGTCCATCGCGCGCTTGAGGCCATCGGCCAGCGACTCGCGGCAGCCGTACAGGTTGTCAAACTTGCTCTTGGTGACCGAGTCGTTGACGTTGATCGCCGGGATCAGCAGCTTGCCGGCTTCGGCGATCTGGTACAGGCGGTGCACGCCGGTGGTGGTCTCTTCGGAGACGCCCTTCCAGTCCTTGACCACGCGGGTCCAGTAACCCGGACGCTCGACGGCTACGCGCTTGAGCAGTGCCTTGATCACGCCCTCCTCGTGCGAGGAGGCCGGCTCGTCGACCCAGGTGCCGCCGTTTTCGAGCTCATAGCCCTTGTGGATCAGCAGGGTGACGTCGCCGCCGTCGTCCACCACCAGCTCCGGGCCGGTCTGGGTGCCGTCGGGCAGGGTGAAGGTCAGCGCGTCCAGGGTGCAGTCCCAGTACTCTTCCAGTGTCTCGCCCTTCCAGGCGAACACCGGCGTGCCGGAGGCGGCGATGGCGGCGGCCGCGTGGTCCTGGGTGGAGAAGATGTTGCACGAGGCCCAGCGCACATTGGCGCCGATGTCCTTGAGCGTTTCGATCAGCACTGCGGTCTGGATGGTCATGTGCAGCGAGCCGGTGATGCGCACGTCCTTCAGCGGCTTGGTCTGCGCATGCTTGCGGCGGATCGACATCAGGCCCGGCATCTCGTGCTCGGCGATGTCCAGCTCCTTGCGGCCCCAATCGGCCAGGGAGAGGTCGGCGATCTTGTAATCGGTATGTGGGGCGATTTTCGTGACAGCGTTCATGCAATAGCTCCGGTAAGCAGATCAATGTCTGCAATGCGGGGCGCCGTTGAACGATGAATGCTTGTCGAGCCTGGCCGTATTTCCTGCACGTTTCGTGCAGTTGGCAGATCAGTCCGCCATACCGGTCGCAGCGCCCCTCGACGAGAGCGTGGATTATATCGGCAGCACCCCCCTCCGGCATGAATTGGCCGGCTTGACTCGGCACGCCCCCCCAACCAACGGCAGGGGGCCGGGGAGCGGGTGACTGCTATGGTCCGGAGTCGATCGACACGGGGGACGGACAATGCAGGCGATAGCGAATGCACGGCACGGCAGGCGGCCGCAGCGATGGGCCCTGGCAGGCGTACTGGCGCTGAGCGCACCACTGGCTGCGGCCGCAGCTGTCGCGCCGGCTGGCCCGCCTGCCGCTGCGGCGAGCACCGGCTACCAACTGCCTTCCAAGGCGCTGCAGGCGGTGGTGGATGCCCCGCGCGCGCCGCTGCTGCACCTGTCGCCCAAACGCGACCTGGGCGCGATGCTGCAGTTGCCGGCCTTGCCGGACATCGCCGAGGTGGCCCAGCCCGAACTCAAGCTGGCCGGCCTGCGCATCCATCCCAAGACGTTCGCCGGCAGCCGGTTCTCCTTTGCCGACAAGCTGTGGCTGCTGTCGGTGGCCGACGGCAGCGAGCGGCAGATCGCCGGGCTGCCGTCACCGTTGTCGCTGGCCACGTTGAGCTGGTCGCCGGATCAGCGCTACCTGGCGTTCCGCCACGAGGACGCGACCAGCGGCGCCAACGAGCTGTGGCTGGTGGACGTGGCGGCCGGGCAGGCGCGGCGTCTCGTGGCCGGTTTGAACACCAGCATCAACGACGATCTGCGCTGGTTGCCCGATGGCAGCGGCCTGCTGCTGCAGCAGCAAGTGGCCGGGCAGGGCGCGCCACCGGCGCGCGAGGCGACCCCGGACGGCCCGGCGATTCAGCAGACCAGCGCCGCTGCCGGCGTGCGCTCGCTGCCGACCTATCAGGACCTGCTGCGCAACGAGGCCGATGCGCGCGTGTTCGAGTATTACGCCACCGGCCAGCCCATCATCGTCAGCGTGAGCGGGCAGGTGCGCCCGATCGCCACGCCCGGCATCTATCTCGACCTGTCGGTGTCGCCGGATGGCCGTTACATCCTGAGCGAACGCAGCGAGCGGCCGTTTTCGTACGTGGTGCCGGTAGACAATTTCGCGCGTCGCATCGAGGTGCTAGACCTGCAGGGCAAGCTGGTGCGGCAGATCGCCAGGCTGCCGTTGGTGGAAGGCCTGCCGACCGGCAACGACGCCGTGCCCACCGGCGTGCGTGACATCGCCTGGCGCGTCGATGCGCCGGCCACGCTGGTCTGGGCCGAGGCGCAGGACGGCGGCGACCCGGCACGCGAGAGCAGTATCCGTGATGCGGTGCTGATGCAGGCTGCGCCATTTACGCGCGCGCCGGTCACGCTGGCGCAGTTGGGTAGCCGCTTCGAAGGCATCCAGTGGGGCCGCGGCGATCTGGCCATCCTCAGCGAAAGCTGGTGGAAGACCCGCCGCAGCAAGCAGTGGCGTATCGCACCGGACCAGCCGCAGCGCCCGCCCGAGTTGCTCTGGGACCGCTCCTCGCAGGACCGCTACAACGATCCCGGCACGCCGGCGACCGTGGCCGACGGCAAGGGCCGCGCGCTGCTGCAGACCGGTGCCGATGGCAACAGCCTGTTCCTGCTCGGCAAGGGCGCCTCGCCGGAAGGCGACCGCCCGTTCGTGGATCGCTTCGATCTGCACAGCAAGCGCGCCACGCGCCTGTTCCATTCGCAGGCGCCGAGTTATTCCGCGCCGCTGGCATTGCTGGATGCGCAGGGCACGCAGTTGCTTCTCAGCCGCGAATCGCCCGAGGAGCCGGCCAACTATGTCGTGCAGGCGTTGGGCGATGCAGCGCCTGCGCCGCGGGCGTTGACGCATTTCGCCCATCCGCTGCCGCAGTTGCGTGGCGTGCAGAAGGAGCAGATCCGCTACAAGCGCGCCGATGGCGTGGACCTCACCGCCACGCTGCTGCTGCCGCCCGGTTACGACCCCAAGCGCGACGGCCCGCGGCCGCTGCTGATGTGGGCCTATCCGGGCGAGTTCAAGAGTGCCGACACCGCCAGCCAGGTCACCGACTCGCCCTATCGCTTCAATGCGATCAGCTACTGGGGGCCGCAGGCGTTTCTGGCGATCGGCTATGTGGTGCTCAATAACCCGACCATGCCGATCGTCGGCGAAGGCGATGCCGAACCCAACGACACCTATGTGCCGCAGCTGGTCGCCGATGCGCAGGCCGCGGTGGACGAAGTGGTGCGGCGCGGGGTCACCGACCGCGAGCACATCGCCATCGGCGGGCATTCCTACGGCGCCTTCATGACTGCCAACCTGCTCGCGCATACGCGGCTGTTCAAGGCCGGCATCGCACGCAGCGGGGCCTACAACCGCACCCTCACCCCGTTCGGCTTCCAGGCCGAAGAGCGCAACTACTGGCAGGCGCAATCGGTGTATCAGGCGATGTCGCCGTTCAACTACGCCGACAAGATCAAGGATCCGCTGCTGCTGATCCACGGCCAGGACGACAACAACACCGGCACCTTCCCGATCCAGAGCGAGCGCATGTTCGCCGCGATCAAGGGCCTGGGCGGCACCGCGCGGCTGGTACTGCTGCCCAATGAATCGCATGCGTATCGTGCGCGGCAGTCGATCCTGCAGATGCTGGCCGAGAGCGAGCAGTGGTTGAAGACCAATCTCGGCGAGCCGGTGACCGAGACCGGCGCTACGCGCACGCGTTGAGCGATGGTGCGCTGGCACCGGTAGCAGCGTGCATCGCGCGCGATGCGGCGTTACCGATGAAGCTTCGTCGCGCCCGGGTGCGCTCCTACGGTGAGTGCGTCCGCCTCGCGTCCCTGAAAGATTCGCTGCACCGTCCACACGATTGCTGCGATCACCGGTAGGAGCGCACCCGGGCGCGATAGGGCATGACCAGGACAGCCACATCGCGTATGAGCGGCCTGCCCGCGATGGGGCATCACCGTGAAAGCCCCATCGCGCCAGCGCGCGCCATCGGTAGAACGCGCCAGCACACGATGGTTCGCGCTGAAACCGTCGTGCCGGCCGCGATCATCTAATCCTTTTGGGTTAGTCTTCGACGACTTTGCGCTTGAAGAGGGTGTGCGTTTCCGATGAACGAGTACCGCAGCAGTCTTGTGTTCGCCACCCCCGATCTTGCCTTGCGCGACGATGTACGTCGGCTCGGTGCACTGGTCGGTGACCTGCTCGCCGAGCAGGTCTCTGCGGAATTCCTCGATGAAATCGAACGTGTCCGCACCACGGCGATTGCGCGGCGCGAGAGCGATGCACCACCGTCTACGCTGAGCGAGCAACTGGCCGGGCGCGAGCCGCGCGAGGCCGAGTCGCTGGTGCGTGCCTTCAGCACCTATTTTCAGGTGGTCAACATCGCCGAGCGCGTGCACCGCATCCGCCGCCGTCGCGAGTACCAGCGCAGCGGCACCGACACGCCGCAGCCGGACGGGTTGCACGATGCCCTGCGCCGGCTCAAGGCGCAGGGCGTGACGCTGGACGAACTCAGCGAGTGGTTGCCGCGGATCGACGTGGAGCCGGTGTTCACCGCGCATCCCACCGAAGCGGTGCGCCGCGCGCTACTGGAAAAAGAGCAGCTGATGGTTGCCAGCCTGGTCGACAACCTGGATGGCATGCGCACGCCCAACGAGTGCACCACCGACGCGGCGCGTTTCCGTATGGCCTTGACCGCGTCCTGGCAGACCGCCGACTCCTCGCCGGTGCGCCCCACCGTGGAGGACGAGCGCGAGCACGTGGGCTTCTACCTCACCCAGGTGCTCTATCGCGTGGTCCCGGTGATGTACGAAACCCTCGAACACGCCATCGAAGAAACCTACGGCAGCGTGCCGACCCTGCCGCGGCTGCTGCGCTTCGGCACCTGGGTCGGCGGCGACATGGACGGCAATCCCAACGTGGATGCCGTCACCATCGCCGGCACGCTGGATGCGCAACGGCGTGCGGTGCTGGACCGGTATCAGAAGGAACTCTGGCAACTGGCCAGCCTGCTCAGCCAGTCGACCACGCTCGTGGCGGTGAGCACGGCACTGAGCGAGCAACTGCAGCGCTACCGCGCCTTGTTGCCGGAAGACGCCGCACGCTCGCGTCCGCGCCACGGCGACATGCCGTACCGGCTGCTCAACGATCTGATGCGTGCGCGCCTGCAGGCCACGCTGGACGATACCGAGGGTGCCTACACCAGCCCGTCGGAGCTGGAACACGACCTGCAATTGATCCTGGACAGCCTGCAGGCCAACAAGGGCCTGCACGCCGGTTGGTTTGCGGTGCGCCGCCTGTTGTGGCGCGTGCGCACTTTCGGCTTCCATCTGGCGCGCCTGGATGTGCGCCAGGAATCGAGCGTGCATGCGCGTGCGGTGGCCGATGCACTCGGCCAGGCGGATTGGGACGAACACGAACCCAAGCAACGCGCTGCATTGCTCGGTCCGTATGCGTCCGGCGAGCAGGCGTTGCCGCGCGTGGATGACGAAGGCAATGCGCGGCTGGATGCGGTGTTCGCCGCGCTTGCCGATGCGCGCAGCCGCCACGGCGCCGATGCGCTGGGCAGCTACATCATCTCGATGGCGCACAACCGCGCCGACGTGCTCATCGTACTGGCGCTGGCGCGCCGCGGCGGCCTGGTCGACGCCGCCGGCGCGGTGCCGCTGGATATCGTGCCGCTGTTCGAAACCGTGGACGATCTGCGCGGCGGTACCGGCACCGTGCAGGATCTGCTGGCCGACCCGGTCTACCGCCAGCATCTGGCCGCGCGCGGCGATACGCAGATGGTGATGCTGGGTTATTCGGACAGCGGCAAGGACGGCGGCATCACCGCCTCGCGCTGGGGGCTGCAGCGCGCGCAGGTGGAGTTGCTCGAGGCCGCCGCCGAGCTGGGTGTGCGGCTGACCTTCTTCCACGGCCGCGGCGGCTCGATCGCACGTGGCGGCGGCAAGACCAGCCGCGCGCTGGACGCCGCACCGCGCGGCAGTGTCGATGGCCGGCTGCGCGTGACCGAGCAGGGCGAGGTGATCCACCGCAAGTACGGCATCCGTGCCCTGGCGCTGCGCTCGCTGGAACAGATGACCGGCGCGGTGCTGTTGTCCAGCCTGCGCCCGCGTGCGCCCGAACCGCACGAGGATCGCTGGCGGCCGGTGATGGATCTGGTCGCCGAACGCAGCACCGTGGCGTATCGCGCCTTCGTCGGTGCGCCGGATTTCATGCAGTACTTCCGTCGTGCGACGCCGATCGATGTCATCGAACGCATGACGCTGGGCTCGCGCCCGTCGCGCCGGCTCGGCCAGGACGCGGCCTTGTCCAACCTGCGCGCGATTCCGTGGGTGTTCGCCTGGAGCCAGGCGCGTGCGGTGATCCCGGGCTGGTACGGCGTGGGCAGCGGCCTGCAGGCGGCGGTGGATGCCGGGCACGAAGCCACCTTGCGCGAGATGGCGCAGGACTGGCCGTTCTTCCGCACCTTTCTCGACGACGTGGCGATGGTGCTGTCCAAGGGCGATCTCACCATTGCCGAACTGTTTTCGCGGTTGTCGGGCGACCTGCACCAGCGGTTCTTCCCGGGTATCGGCGCCGAGCTGGCGCTGACCAAGGGCTGGGTGAAGGCGTTGACCGGCCAGCAGTCGCTGCTGCAGCACGACCCACGGCTGGCCTTGTCGATCCGCCTGCGCAATCCCTACATCGATCCGATCAGCGTGCTGCAGGTGGATCTGCTGCAACGCTGGCGTGCCACCGATGGCGAAGACGACGAGCTGCTGCGCGCGCTGGTCGCCTGCGTGAATGGCGTTTCGCAAGGCGTGCAGAACACCGGTTGATCCGCTTCGTCGCTGCGACCGTCGCATCAGACGGTTGAATCCGACCACCTGATCCGACCGTTGGTCGGAGAGGGCGTGGAATCGGCAAGCGGACTCTGGCGTGGCCGGACAAATCTGTCCGATAATGCCGCGATGACGACTCCCCGCCCTGATGCCGCGCTGCGCCGCCGGCAGATACTCGATGCCGCCGACGAAGTGTTCAGCGAACACGGCGTCAATGCCCCGCTGGAACTGGTGGTCGAGCGTGCCGGCCTTGGCCGCGCCACGCTGTACCGCAATTTCCCCGACCGGCTCGCGCTGATGACCGCGCTGATGACCCGTGGCCTGGACGGCCTGGAACGGCTGGCCGCCGATCTGGCCGAGCGCCCGGACGGGCTGGCCGTGCTGTTGCACGACGTGGCCGAGCACATCGCCCAGTCCGCGCCGCTGGTGGATTTCTGGCGGTCCATCGAACGCGCGCACCCGGCGGTGGAAACCGCCGACCGGCGTGTGGTGAGCATTTTCCTGCCGTTCGTGCATCGCGCCCGCGACGCCGGCCTGTGCCGCGCCGATGTCGACGACGAGCAGCTGCTGCTGGTGATCGACATGCTGGGCAGCTGCCTGCGCGGCAATGACGAATCCGAACGCAAACGGCTTGCCCATCGTTCGGCCGATCTGTTGATGCACGCATTGGGCATGCAGGTGCCGGAAGGCGGCACCCGATGAAACCGGCCACGCGTTCGCGCATCGGGCGCTGGTCACTGCGCGCGGCGCTGGTGCTGGCCGCGCTCTGGGGCGGGCTGGCGATCTACTTCGCGCTGAGCGGCAATGCGTTCGTACGCGCGGCGTGGGTGGGCTCGTGGTGCGCGATGGCAATCGCGGCGTTGTGGGGCTTGCGTCGTGGCCGCGAGAACTGGGCCTTGGTAGGCATCTTCAGTGCGGCATTTGTGGTGCTGGCGGCGTCGTGGTGGATGATGCAGCCCAGCCAGGACCG
The DNA here is from genome assembly GCF_011761885.1 of Xanthomonas sp. CFBP 8151. Classification (NCBI taxonomy): domain Bacteria; kingdom Pseudomonadati; phylum Pseudomonadota; class Gammaproteobacteria; order Lysobacterales; family Lysobacteraceae; genus Xanthomonas; species Xanthomonas sp. CFBP 8151. The sequence goes on along the minus strand of NZ_JAASQZ010000002.1, from coordinate 430,667 downwards.
CGATTGGGCCGACGATGTCGCCCAACGGCTGCAGCCCGAGGTGCACGGCAACATCGTCACGCTGCACAACGTGCGCAATTTCGACTGGCATAGCGAAACCGACTACCAGCCGCGCTGGGAAACCCGCCAGTACGATCTGGACCGTCTGGTCAGCGCCGATCTGGCGCTGTCGTACTGGATGGGCCCGGCGATCGCACACACCCTGGTGTCGTTCGGTTTCGACGACGGCTCGCACGTGGTGTTCTCGCTGGAAATCCGCAAGGAGCGCGACGAGTCGTTCTCGGCATTGGGCGGATTTTTCCGCAGTTTCGAAGAGACCCTGGTGGCCGCGGACGAGCGCGACATCCTGCGCGTGCGCACCAATGTGCGCGGCGAAGACATGTATCTGTATCGGTTGGCGATTTCCAAGGTCGGGCTACGCCGCATGTTCATGGGCTACGTGGGGCTGGCCAACAAGCTGAATCGCGCGCCGGCGTTCTACAACACGCTCACCAGCAACTGCACCACGATCGTGTTCGCGTTGGCGCGGCAGTTGCAGCCCACATTGCCGATGGATCATCGCCTGCTGTTGTCCGGCTACGCCGACGAATACGCCTACGATCACGATGGGCTGCTGCCCGGCTACGACTTCGCGACACTGAAGCAGCGCGGGCATTTCACCGCACGTGCGATCGCCGCCGACAGGGCGGCGGACTTTTCCGAGCGCATCCGTGCCGGCATGCCGCAAGCACCGGCGCCTGCCGTCGCCGCGAGCGTGGCCCGGTGATGCCGCGCCGGCGTGGATGCCGCACCGCTGCAGTGCTGGCGGGCGTGCTGGCGAGCCTGTGGCTGAGCGGCTGCGCGATGGTCACGGTGCAATCGCGCAGCAGCGGCGACTACATCGCGCGCACGCGTGGCGATGTGCTCAGTACCGGCGCGTTGAGCCAGGCCAGCGGCGAGACGGTGCAGGTGGCCGGTCTGCAATCCAAGGCCTGCCGCAGCGACCCGCTGCCCTGCCTGCAGCAACTTGCCAGCGTCGCTGGCATCGGCGATGAGCGCCGGCTGGCAACGCAGGCCGAGCTGTGGACCGCGTATGCGATCGCGCTGGGCGGGCGCGACCCGACAACGATGAGCGACGCCGCAGTCGATGCCTGGCTGGAGGCCGCGCGGCATGCGTACGCGTACCTGTTCTTCACCGATCGGGCGCCCAGTGCGCGTGCGTTCGAAAATCGCCAGACCCAGGTGCGCGACTACTACAACTACGCGGTGCAGCAGGTGATCGAACGCTTGTTCGCACGCGCGCAGCAGACCGGCCAGACCGAGCGCGAGCCGACCGCCATAGGCCGCTGGCAGGTCGGTATCGACATGTCTGCGTATCGGTTGCCGGGCGGCGGCAACACGCCGCGCGCGATCTTCGCCGCCTCGGCATTGCGCTTCGATGGACTGCGCAGCACGTACCGACGCGACGGCTTCGGTGCGGAGCTGGTGGCCGAGGTGGACCCGCAGGTGGTCGGCGACCCTGCCGGACTGGCCTTGCAACAATCTGCTGCCGCTGTCGCAACACCTGAGCGTCCGCTGCCCACCTTCAGCGAGATGCCGTATGCACCGGCAACGCTGCTGCTGCGCTTCGAGGGCGATACGCTGGATGCGGTGCTGCGCGGTCGTGCCGTCACCGTGGTGCCTTACGATCCGTATCGCCAGAACGAAGTGGTACTGCATGGCCAGCGCGTGCCGCTGGCGGCCAACTTCACCGCCGCGTATGGCCTGTGGCTGGCCAGGTCCGGGTTTGCCGCGCAGTCCCTGCGGTCGATGCTGGGCAGCGCGCGCGGCATCGACCGCCCGCATCTGTATCTGATGCAGCCCTACGACCCGGACCGACGCGTGCTGCTGATGCTGCATGGCCTTGCTAGCAGCCCGGAAGCCTGGGTCAATGTCGCCAACGAAGTGATGGGAGATGAAGCGCTGCGCCAGCGCTACCAGATCTGGCAGGTGTACTACCCCACCAATGCGCCGGTGGCCGTCAACCGCGCCGAAATCCAGGCCCTGGTGGAGCGCAGCCTGCAGCACTTCGATCCGTCCGGCACGGCGACCGCATCGCACGACATGGTGTTGATCGGCCACAGCATGGGCGGGGTGATCGGGCGCCTGCTGGTGTCTTCGTCGGGCGAGCGCCTGTGGAATTCCCTGCTGGAAAACTACCGGCTGGACGGCGAGCGCGGCGCACGCGTGCGCGCGAAGTTGTCGCCGTTGCTGCATTTTTCGCCAATGCCGCAGGTCGACCGCGCCATCTTCATCGCCGCGCCGCATCGCGGCACGCCCTTGGCCGAAGGTGGGCTCGGGCGCTTCGTCGGCCGCCTGGTGCGTTTGCCGATCGCCTTGCTGGATCGCTTCGGCGATGTGTTTCAGGATCTGGCCAGCAGCGAGCGGCGCGCGCAGGGCGACGACCCGCGACGCAAGCGGCGTCTGCTGCCGCCGACCAGCATCGACAACCTGCGCGATACCGACCCGTTCGTGCGCGCCAGCATGGACCTGCCGATCTCCCCGCAAGTGCATTACCACACCATTGTCGGACGCGAAAAACCGCAGGTGCCGCTGGCCGATTCCGACGATGGCCTGGTGCCGTATCGCAGCGCGCATCTGGACGGTGCCGAGTCGGAGCTGGTGGTGACCTCCTGGCATAGCGTGCAGGAAACCCCGCAGGCAATTCTGGAAATCCGCCGCATCCTGCACGAGCAACTGCAAGCCGAAGCGGCAGACACAAACCAGGCGCAGGCCGCGCGCCCGGCTGCGACGCCTGCGACGTTCTGAGTGCGCTGCACCATCAGTGGAAGGCGTGGCTGCTAGTCACGCACCGCGGGGTGTGGAGTTTGTCCGCTGCCAATGCGCACCATTTTCCGGTACGCGTCACGGCGTTGCGATCGCTCACGCCTAGGCCGGCCAACCTAGGCAACGCGCGGTCGTCGGATGGGTGCGGACCACGCGCAGGAGCCGGAGTACACGAGCATGCCGATCCCGGCACCGACCACACTGCCTGACGGTCGCGCAGTCGTTGCGTTGGCCGCGTTTAGCGCGTTGTTTACCTGGCCCGTGCTATCAGGCGGTTCTCGAACACGCTCGAACCAGGGAAGACGCAATGCGCAAGACGCTGTCGGCAGTGATCTGGGTGCCCTTGCTGCTGGCCGGTTGCGGCCGCGGCGAAGGTCAACGCGAGGCCGCCGACCCTGCGGGCGCCACGCCGCCGGCAGCGCAGACCGCAGCGTCTCCATCTGCATCGCCACCGGTCGCCGATGAAGCGGTGCCCGAGTTCCCGGCCATCCCGTCGATCGTGGTGCCGGAGATTGCTGGCGTGACCCCGGCGCAGCGCGCACTGGAAGCCTCGCTGCAGGACATTCTCGACCCGATCGAAGGCGTCAGCGTGGCGCCGGCACGTTGCGGCGATGGCGGCAGCCTGATCAACGACGCCGGCATCACCAGCGTCGATGCCAATGGCAACCTGCTGCGCAACGGCGACGGCGGGCTGTTCGACCTCAAGGCCGATGGCAGCGGTACCGCCAACTTCGACGGCGGCCTGATCCGCGTCAATGCCGACGGCAGCGGCACCATCAACGCCAGCGGCGCCGGGGGCGACGACGCGATCATCCAGGTCCAGGCCAGCGGCGCCGGTACCTACAACGGCCCGGCCGGCCTGATCAGTCTGGATGGCAAGGGGGCAGGCACCTGGAACAGCGACAAGAGCGGTTTGGTCGACAACCACGGCGATGGCAGCGGCACCTGGAACGGCCCGCGCGGTTTGATCACCATCAACGCCGACGGCTCGGGAACCTGGAACGGCCCGGACGGACTGGTGCAGAACCGCGGCAATGGCACCGGCACCGTCGGTACCCCGCCGCGCGAAGTGCGCATGCCGCCGCTGCCGAAGGTGCCCCCGGCCGGGCGCTTCCCGCTGCTGCAGAAGTTCGCACTTCCCGGTGCACCGTGCGGCTATCTGATCACCTTGAACGAGCGCATCCTGTTCGACTTCGACAAGGCCGAAATCCGCCCCGATGCTGCGCGCGTGATCGACGTGCTGGCGGCCGCGCTCGCCAAGGTCAGCGCCAGGGAGATGGAAGTGCGCGGGCACACCGATGCCAAGGGCAGCGACGCCTACAACCAGGCGCTGTCCGAGCGCCGCGCCGAGGCGGTGCTGGCCGCATTACGCACCCGCGGTGCCGCGCAGTCGGCCGGCGCAAAAGGCTATGGCGAATCGCAACCGGTGGCACCCAATACGCTGGATGGGCAGGACAACCCCGGCGGGCGACAACTCAACCGACGCGTGGAAATCTTCCTGCGCACCTGAGTGCGGGCCGATCTGCGCGGCATTGCTCGCATGCAGACGCAGGACCAACCCAATCCCCGACAGGTGACGTATCAAGCACGCGGTTCGGCCAGGTGTGTCGATGGAATGATGCCGGCCGGTCTGCGTGTCATCATGCCGCGGCCTTGTGCAGTGCGTACCGACGGCCGGTGTGTCCGGCCCTGCCCGCCGCCTTCGGACAGGCGTTCGGCCAGAACGCAAATGGGCCGCAGACGCGGCCCATTCGCACTTGTCGCCAGCGCCGCTCCCGCAGGAGCGACTGGCTTACTTCAGCTTGGCGTCGGCGCGCAGGGCATCGGCGCGGTCGGTCTTCTCCCACGAGAACGCGGTGGCGTTGTGCTGCGCGCCGGTCGCGTCGGTGTAGGAAAACTCCTTCGGCTTGCGGCCGAAGTGACCGTAGGACGCGGTCTGCTGATACATCGGGTGGATCAGGTCCAGCATCTGGATGATGCCGAACGGACGCAGGTCGAAGTGCTTGCGGATCAGCTTTTCGATCTGCTCGTCGGCGATCTTGCCGGTGCCGAAGGTGGTGACCGAAATCGAGGTCGGCTCGGCCACGCCGATGGCGTAGGAGACCTGCACTTCGCAACGGTCGGCAAGGCCTGCAGCCACCACGTTCTTGGCCACATAGCGCGCGGCATAGGCTGCCGAGCGATCGACCTTGGACGGATCCTTGCCGGAGAACGCACCGCCACCGTGACGCGCCCAACCGCCGTAGGTGTCGACGATGATCTTGCGGCCGGTCAGGCCGCAATCGCCCACCGGCCCGCCGATCACGAACTTGCCGGTCGGGTTGATGTGGAACTTGGTGCCCTTGTGCAGCCACTTGGCCGGCAGCACCGGCTTGAGGATTTCCTCGCGCACGGCTTCGACCAGATCCTTCTGCTTGATGCCCGGATCGTGCTGGGTCGACAGCACCACCGCGTCGATCGCAGTCGCCACGCCGTCTTCATAACGCAGGGTGACCTGCGACTTGGCGTCCGGACGCAGCCAGGACAGCGCCGAGTTCTTCTTCTTGCGGATCTTGGCCTGCTGCTCGACCAGGCGGTGCGCCAGATGGATCGCGGCCGGCATGTGGCTGTCGGTCTCGTTGGTCGCATAGCCGAACATCAGGCCCTGGTCGCCGGCGCCCTGCTGTTCCGGGTTCTTGCGATCCACGCCCTGGTTGATGTCCGGCGACTGCTTGCCGATCAGGTTGAGCACGCCACAGGTCTCGCCGTCGAAACCGACGTCGGAGCTGTTGTAACCGATGTCCAGAATGACCTTGCGGGTCAGCGCTTCCAGGTCGATCCAGGCACTGGTGGTCACTTCGCCGGCAACGATCGCCACGCCCGTCTTGACCATCGTCTCGCATGCCACGCGGGCGCGCTTGTCCTGGGCCAGGATGGCATCCAGCACTGCGTCGGAGATCTGGTCGGCGATCTTGTCCGGATGGCCTTCGGAGACCGATTCGGAGGTGAACAGGTAGCTGGACATCAGGCTTATATCCCTTAATTCGGATGAAAAGATGGGTGCGGATGATACACCGTCCGACAAGCCCGTGCATTGTGCGCCTGAACAGCCCGGTGTGGCGTTAAAACCCGTGTCCTGGCGCGGGTTTGCACGGTCATCCGGGCGTCGTCAGCTTGCCATGCGTTGGTCGTATTGACCGGCCAGCATGCGCGCGTGCCTGGCGGCATGGCTGCGTGCAGCCACCCCGCTGGAGGGGAATAAGCGATGTCGTTGGCCAGCGTGCCGGGGCCAAGGCGCATGGCTGCCCTGGCGACCAAGACCTGCGCTTGTCCGATCGCAGCGCTCCGCCGCGCCTTGCAGTGGGCGCATTTGCGCGAGCGCGCTGCCGACGCCTGCGGGCGGCACACGCAACCTGCCAGCGCAACGCCCGACCACGGCGCCGAGTTTTTGTCCTGGAGACGTCCGCATGCACTTGTCCACGTTGCATCCTCCTGTCCGCGCCTTGTTCCTATCCGCTTGCCATGCGCGGCAGATGCCGGCAGCCCGCAGCTGCCGGGTGCTGCCATCGGACGTGCGCGGCGTGCAGCGTTCGCCGTCCGGGGACAGGGAATGCGGACGGAGGCCGCGGCGTCGTTTTTTCGGTCCGCAACCACGGCGCGATGCGAGCAACGTGCCTGCTGGCTGACTGCCCGCCGGCCAGAACGCGCGCGATGGCATTGGACGGTGTCCGGCCTGCTAGCATCGGCCGATGGATTCATTGACCCAGATCGTTCTTGGCGGCGCCATCGCTGCCGCCATCGCACCGGCAGGACAGCGCCGTGCAGCCCTGTTGGCCGGCGCCGCGCTGGGCACCTTGCCCGATCTCGATGCGCTGGTGTTGCTGCCGCTGACCGACGATCCGGTCACGCTGATGACGGTGCATCGCAGCGCCAGCCATTCGTTGTTCGTGCTGCCGTTGCTGGGCGGGTTGATCTGGTGGCTGTTTCGCCGTTACGGCAATGGGCGCGTGGCCGCTGCGCCCAAGCGCTGGTTCTGGGCGATCCAGCTGGCCTTGATCACGCATCCGCTGCTGGATGCCTTCACCGTCTACGGTACCCAGCTGTGGTGGCCGCTGCAGCCGCATCCGGCGATGTGGTCGAGCGTCTTCATCATCGACCCGGCCTACACGCTGTGGTTACTGCTTGCCTGCGCGGTAGGGTGGTTTGCGCGCGCACGCCCGATCGCGCAGCACGCGCTGGTGATCGGGCTGGCGCTCAGCTCCGCCTATCTGGGCTGGTCGTTGCTGGCCAAGCACCTGGTCGACCAGGAAGCGGACCGTGCGCTGGCCGCGCTCGGCTTGAAGGATGCGCCGCGCTTCTCGGTGCCGATGCCGCTCAACACCTTGCTGTGGCGCGTGGTGGCGATGACGCCCAACGGCTATGTGATCGGCGAGCGCTCGCTGGTGGCCGACAAGGGCCCGATGCAGTTTCGCGGTTATTCCAGCAACACCCAGGCGCTGGGCGAAGTGACCAGTTTCGATGCGGTGCGCCGGTTGACCTGGTTCAATCGCGGTTTCATGCGCGCACGCCTGGTCGACGACGAGCTGATGCTCAGCGATCTGCGCATGGGCCTGGAACCGGACTACAACTTCAACTTCGTGGTGGCCCATCGCCAAGACGGGCAGTGGCAACCGATCACGCCACGACAGATCCAGGCGGCCTACCGCGCGCCGGTGGCGCGCGATCAGATCGGCGAGGTGCTGGCGCAGATGTGGCGACGCATCTGGCACGAGCCGACCGGCACGGTGCTGACCGGCGACCTGGAACATGCCACCACGCCTGCGCCGGCAGCTCGGTAGGCCCGCTTGGCGGGGCCGCTCGTCAACGCGCGTGCAACACGTCGAGCAGCACGCCCGCTCAATACACCGTCGCGCGCGCCTGCACGAACGAGTAGAAGAACACCGCATTCGGGTCGCTGTGCACCTGCGCCAGTTCGCGGCGCATGCCATCCACGGTGTCTGCGTTGACCGCGCCGGCCTCGCGCAACTGGTCGGCCGCCGACAGCAGCACTTCTTCCCAGAACCCGATCATGGTCTTGCGCCGGCCCGGCTCGCGGTTGTCCAGATGCAGCGTCTTGATCTCGGTGTGCACATCGCGAAAGCCGCCGGCCAGCAGCAGGTTGCCCAGCTTGGCGCCGACGAACGGGTCGCCGCCCTGGTCGTGCTGGAAATCGTTGAAGGCCATCCAGTAGCGCCACAGGTTGGGCGAATACGGATGCAGCAGGAACGAGGCGTTCATCACCTCGGTGACATACACCGGCGAGCCCGGCAGCAGCACACGCCGCACCTCGTTGAGCACGCGCGCAGGCGAGGGCACATGCTCGAGCACCCAGCACAGGAATGCCGCATCGAACTGACGCGCCTCGAACGGAAGATCGCTCGCATCGGCCTGCTGCAGCGTGTAGCGCTCGCGGCACCATGCCAGCCGTTCCAGATTGGCGCGTGCCGCGCCCAACTGCGCCTCGCTCAGATCCACGCCGGTGACGTGCAGGTCGGGAAAACGGCGCAGCAGGATTTCGGTCTGCGCGCCCACGCCGCTGCCCACTTCCAGCAGCCGGCGTGTGCCGCTGTAGTCGATTTGGTTGAACAGCGTGGCTTCCAGCAGGCGCGCCTGCTTGAGCAGGCGTGCCTGTTCGGTGGACGAAAACCCATGCAGATAGGTCGGGGTGTCGCTTGGTGCGTTCATCGCTGCAGCTCCAGCAAAGCAGGAAAACTCAGGCAGCCGCCGCCAGCGCTGGCGGCACGCCGGCGATCAAGGCATCGAAATACGCGCGGGTCAGTTCCAGCTGCGCTTCCGGCGTTTCGGCGCGATTGACCACCGCACGGAAGTCGGCGCTCTGCGGGTGGTCCTTGGCGTACCAGCCCAGATGCTTGCGCGCGATGCGCACGCCCTGCGGCTGGCCGTAGAAGGCGTGCAGCGCTTCCAGATGGCCGAGCAAGGTGTCGCGCACGAACGCCAGCGTCGGCGGCGGCAACAGCTCGCCGCTGGACAGATAGTGCGCCACCTCGCCGAAGATCCACGGGCGCCCCTGCGCGGCACGCCCGATCATCACCGCATCCACGCCGGTCTCGCGCAGCACCTGCGCCGCCTTCTGCGGCGAGTCGATATCGCCATTGGCGATCACCGGAATCTGCAGCGCCGCCTTGATCTGCGCAATCGTGGCGTACTCGGCGGTGCCGCTGTAATGCTGATCGCGGGTGCGCCCGTGCACGGCCAGCGCGGCGATCCCGCAGTCCTGCGCGATGCGCGCGATGGTCGGGCCGTTGCGGTGATCGCAGTCCCACCCGGTGCGGATCTTCAGGGTCACCGGCACATCCACCGCCTGCACCACCGCGCTGAGGATGCGTGCCACCAGGCCCTCGTCGCGCATCAGCGCCGAGCCGGCCCAGGCATTGCAGACCTTCTTGGCCGGGCAACCCATGTTGATGTCGATCAGCTGCGCACCGTGGTCGACGTTGTAGCGCGCCGCCTCGGCCAATTGCTGCGGTTCGGTGCCGGCGATCTGCACGCTGACCGGATCCGGCTCGCCGGCATGATCCATGCGGTGCAGCGATTTGCGCGTGCCCCAGAAGCGCGGATCGGAGATGGTCATCTCCGACACCGCCAGCCCGGCGCCCAGCCGCTTGCACAACAGCCGGAACGGCTTGTCGGTGACGCCGGCCATCGGGGCGAGGATCACCTTCGGGTCGATGGAGTAGGGGCCGATCTGCATGGCGGCATTGTAGCTGGGTAGGGAATCGGGAATCGGGAATCGGGAGAGCAGTTCCGGCCTTCGGTCTTGTGCGGTTGCTGTGTGGGTCAGGTGACCAGTAGAGCGAGGGCAGCGGCGAGATTGCTGGCTGACCGTACCCTCACCCCAACCCCTCTGCCGGCGGGAGAGGGGCTTCTATTCCTTCTCCCGTCGGGAGAAGGTGGCGCGTCAGCGCCGGATGAGGGTACGGGCGCCCAACCTCGCATCACGCTTGCTTCCCGTTACCTTCACGACTGTCCGATGAAGAAGATCGGAGCTCCGGCGCAGCCGGGTTCGTAGCGTCCGTCGACGCGCAGGCCTCGACATGTCGTTTGCGGAGCGACGCAGTCTCATGGGTATGCCGATGCCCGAACGCAGAAGGCGACCGCATCGCTGCGGTCGCCTTCGTGGTCTGTTTGAAGCGCGCGCGGATCACACGGCCGGTTCGGGCACCATGCGCGGCATCGAGGTGGCAGCGCCTTCCACTTCGGTGGAGCGCGCGGCGTAGCGGGTGGCAAAGCGCACGTGGGTGATGAAGCTGGCAGTGGGCGCCTGCGCCAGCGAGGCCACCAGCGCGCCATTGAAGGCATCGCCGGCGCCGGTGGTGTCCACCGTCTGCGCGCTCTCCGCGCCCACACGGTAATGCGCAGCCGTGTCGCCGCGCAGCTGTTCTTCCGCGTGCGAGATGAAGGCGCCCACCGATCCCAGCGTCACCACCACCGTACCGCCCGGTAGCAACTTGCGGCACAACGAATGCAGCGTGTTGCCGTCCAGCGCCGCCACATCGTCTGCATTGATGCGTTCACCGACGTGGCGGCCGAGCAGGGCGGCAAATTCGGTTTCGTTGGGCGTCAGCACATCCGACAGCTTGAGCAGGCCGATCGAGGTCGGCGCATTGGCCGGAGCGGCGTTGAGTACGGTCAGTACGCCGCATTCGCGTGCCAGCGCCAGCGCCGACTCGATGGTTTCCGCCGGCGATTCCAACTGCGCCAGCAGCACGCCGGACGAGGCCACCAGCGCGCGCTGGTTGTCCACGAACGCTGCACTCAGTACCGAGTTGGCACCGGCCCCGATCACGATGGTATTGCGGCCGTGCGCGTCGACATAGATACCGCCGGTGCCGGTCGGCTCATTGCTGGGCTCGGCGATCAGCGCGAACCCGTCATGCGCAGCCAGCGAGCGCGCCAACGCGCCGCCGGCGTCGTCGCCCAATGCGCACAGAAAGTGCGTCCTGGCACCGGCACGTGCGGCCGCGACCGCCTGGTTGAAGCCCTTTCCACCCGGGCCGGTGCTGTAGCGACCGGCAATGGTGGCGCCCGGCGCAGGCAGGACATCACAGCGCCACACGTGATCGACATTGAAGGACCCGACAACGACGACCGAACTCATAAATACCCTTGACTTGAATGACTGAATGAAACGTGGCGTGCGGCGATTAGACCGTCATACCGATGAACCCGCGCCGCCTCAACCGAAATGCGAGAGCACACCGGCAATGGTAGCGGTCATGAACGTGGCGATCGAACCGCCCAGCACTGCGCGCAGGCCGAATTTGGCCAGATCGTGACGGCGTTCCGGTGCCAGCCCGCCGATGCCACCGATCTGGATCGCAATCGAGCTGAAATTGGCAAAGCCGCACAGCGCATACGTGGCAATCAGCCGACCTTCCGCGCTCAGGCCCACGCCCGGCACTTCGCCCTTCACGATACGCGACAGCTCGCTGTAGGCGACAAACTCGTTGATCACCACCTTCTGCCCGATCAGCGAACCGACCGTGGTCGCGTCCACCCACGGGGTGCCGATCACCCAGGCAATCGGCGCCAGCACGTAGCCGAAGATCGTCGACAGGTTGGTCGGGCGGCCCAGCAGCGCGGCGGCGCCGGTGATTTCGCCCAGCCAGGTCAGCGGTGCATTGATCAGGGCAATCAGCGCAATGAAGGCCAGTAGCATCGCGCCGATGTTGAGCGCCAACCGCAGGCCATCGCCGGCGCCGGCCGCCGCCGCATCGATGACGTTGCTGGTGGTCTTTTCCACTTCCATCTTGACCGTGCCGCGGGTCAGCGGGGTGCCGGTTTCCGGCACCAGCAGTTTGGCGACCACCAGCGTGGCGGGTGCGGCCATGATGCTGGCGGCGAGCAGATGCTTGGCGTAGAACGCCTGCTGCGCGGGATCGCTGCCGCCGAGCATGCCGACGTAGGCGGCAAGCACGCCGCCGGCGATATGCGCCATGCCGCCGATCATCATCGTCAGCAGCTCGGACTGGGTCATCTTGGGGATGTAAGGGCGCACCGTCAGCGGCGCCTCGGTCTGGCCGATGAACACGCTGGCGCACACGCTGGTGGTTTCCGCACCGGAGACGCGCATCACCTTGGTGATCGCCCACGCCATCGCACGTACAACGACCTGCATCACGCCCAGATGGTAGAGCACGCCCATCAGCGCCGAGAAGAAGATGATGGTGGGCAGCACCTGAAACGCGAAGATGAAGCCGTAGCTGTCGATGTTCATCAGGTTGCCGAAAATGAAGGTCGACCCCTCATTGACGAAGCTCAGCACCTTGACGAAGCCCTTGCCCAGCGAATCGAACACATCGCGTCCGCCCGGCACCAGCAGCACCAGTGCGGCGAACGAAATCTGCAGCGCCAGACCGGTGGTGACCAGCTTCCAGTCGATCGCGCGGCGGTTGCTCGAAAACAGCCAGGTGATGCCGATGAGCACCGCCAGACCGAACAGGCCGAAACCGATCCTTCCCAAACCTTCGACCATTCCAATCCCCGGGGCTGCTGACGGCAAAACGGGAAGCCTAGAGCAGGGGGTGACCGTGGGCAAGGCGAGCAGCATTCAGGGCCCGCCCGTTGGCCCGCAGGCGAGTCAGGGCGGGCGCGGGCAGTTCCCTGCGCGGGGGCAGACGAGCCACGCTTGCGCAAGGTGATGGGGCGGGGGCGTCGATTCGCTGCCCGTGCGTCGCCCGCACAGACCGCGCCCCGAAGCACGATCACCCGACCGGATGCCGCTTTTCCCTTCAGCCGTCGACAGCAACCGGTGGTGCTTGCGCGCGTGCCGGCGTGGGACCTTGACGGCATGGATGCCGCGCCAGAGCCTACAGGGACGTACTTGCGGCGTGTCCCACACCGGTAGGCGTGCAAGCGCCCTCGGCAGACCCGAAGCGTTCGCATTGAAAAGATAGATGTCGTGCATAGATGGATCGGTGTGCGGAGTTGGTCGGCAGTGCGGCGCCGCATCCAGTGGCGGGACACGCCGTGAATCCGTCCGTGGAGGCTCGGTGGCGGCATCCATGCCGCCACACGGTCCCGCCCCCGGACGCAGCACCACGCTCCCAAGAGTGCTACTGCTGATCGGCAAGCAATGCTTTCAAGCACGTGTTGATTCCTGTGGACTTCCTTTCCGATGTAATCGGCAAGCCATCTATCTGCTTTCACGGCGCCAGGATGGACGCTACGAAGGACCTGTCGCCCAGCAGGACCTCGGCATTTCTTTCCGCAACCGACAACAACCGGTGGTGCTTGCGCGGGTGCCGGCGTGGGACCTTGAGCGGCATGGATGCCGCGCCAGAGCCTACACGGACGTACTTGCGGCGTGTCCCACACCGGTACGCGTGCAAGCACCCTCGGCAGACCGAAGCGTTCGCATTGAAAAGATAGATGTCGTGCATAGATGGATCGGTGTGCGGAGTTGGTCGGCAGCGCGGCGCCGCATCCGGTGTCGGGACACGCCGTGAATCCGTCCGTGGAGGCTCGGTGGCGGCATCCATGCCGCCACACGGTCCCGCCCCCGGACGCGACACCACGCTCCCAAGATTGCTACTGCTGATCGGCAAGCAACTCCTGCATTGCCACGTCATCGTTGAACGCAATGCGCCACACCAGCAGACGTGCATGCGGGACCGATCTGTGCGGTGCCAAGGCGCCTCACCCTGTCGCCCTGGCAGCACCACGTCCTACACTGCGCACGCCGATCCGGGGCAGGGCGCCGCGGAGGTTGTTGGAGTCTGCCAATGCAATACCGTCGTCTGGGGGCCACCGGGCTGCAGCTGTCGGCCTTGTCGTTCGGGGCCTGGGTCACTTTCGGCAAGCAGATCGGGCGCAGCGAAGCGCGCAACCTGATTGCCGCTGCCTGGGACAACGGCATCAATTTCTTCGACAACGCCGAGGTCTACGCACGCGGCCGCGCCGAAGAGGTGATGGGCGATGTGATCGCCGATCTGCGCCTGCCGCGCGATGGTTACTGCGTGTCGAGCAAGGTGTTCTTCGGCTCGGTGGACAGCCCGCGGCCGACCCAGCGCGGACTCTCGCGCAAGCATGTCACCGACGCCTGCCATGCCGCGCTCAAGCGCCTGCGCGTGGACTATCTGGACCTGTACTTCTGTCACCGGCCCGACCCGGACACGCCGATCCGCGAAACCGTGCGCAGCATGGATGCCCTGATCCGCCAGGGCAAGGTGCTGTACTGGGGAACCTCCGAGTGGAGCGCCGAGCAGTTGCGCGAGGCCATCCGCATCGCCGAGCAGGAGCACCTGCACGCTCCGGCGATGGAGCAACCGCAGTACAACCTGCTGCACCGCGACCGGCTGGAGCGCGAATACGCGCCGCTGTGCGAGAGCGGGCTGGGCACCACGATCTGGTCGCCGCTGGCCTCGGGCCTGCTGACCGGTAAGTACAACGCCGGGGTGGACGCCGACAGCCGCCTCGGCCAGCCGGGCAATCAATGGTTGCAGGACGAAGTGCTAGGCGCGCCGGAAGCGCGCCGCCTGGAACGCGCCCGCGCGTTCTGCGCCTTGGCCGCCGCGCTGGGCCAGTCGCCCGCGCGCCTGGCCATCGCCTGGTGCCTGCGCAACCCGCACGTGTCCACGGTGATCCTGGGTGCCAGTCGGGTGGCGCAGCTGGAAGAAAATCTCGGCGCGCTGGAGACCTTGACCCAGGTCGAAGCCGACGGTTGGGCACGGGTAGAGGCGGCGACGCGCTGAGGACAGCCGTGCGGTGGGCGTGAGTGCGGACGGTCGACTGCGCGGTGTTGGTTCGTCGGGCTCTTCAACGCAAACGAGAGGCCGCATCTGGCCGGTCCTGCACGCCGGCCAAATCTCTCATCGCAATGGTCCGCCGTTCAGTCAGTCCTCTCGCTTGCCCAATGCAGTCCTCATCAGCAAGACAACGATCTCCCACCTAAAAAACACCGGCGGAAAACGTGGCCGGATATTTTCAATAGGCCTGGTGAATCGGAATCGTCCAATCCATGCAAAGGTCATGTCGATAAGATGAGAATGGCTCTTGATCATTAAATGAGAATGGTTATTATTTGTCTGGCCAACCGACTGGAGATCCAGATCATGACCGCTCATCCCGTGCTGCTCCGCTCCGAACCGGTCAACCTGCGCGACCGCGCTGCCCCGCGTGCCGTCCCCGCAGAAGACCTCATCAGCAGCGAGGCGCTGCTCAAAGGCCGTCGCGAAGTGCTGATCCAGCATGGCGACCGCGTCTATCGCCTGCGCCACACCAGCAACGACAAGCTCATCCTGACCAAGTAAGGCCTACCCTCCGATTCCGCGCATTGGCGCAGGGGATCGGGTCGTTTGTCGCGGGCGTTGCCGCCGCCGTCCGCGCACCCCCACGTTCTCTCCCGGCGGCCGGTCGCGGCCTAGGCTGCAGCACACGCTGCCGGGAACTTCCGTCCAAAGGTTCCCGATGATGCGCCTGCATCCGCTGGTGGTCGCGCTGTCGCTGGCGCTGCCTGCTCTTCCGTTGAGTGCTCACGCTGCCGACCTCGCCGCCAGTGGTGATGCCGCGCGTGAGGCCCACGACTTCGACCGGCTGCAGGTCACCGCCACGCGTACCCAGCGCGCCCTGGCCGATGTGCCGAGCATGGTGGATGTGATTGATCGCGAACAACTGGACAACCAACTGGTGCGCGAGCTCAAGGATCTGTTCCGCTACACGCCGGGCGTGTCGGTGACCAGCACCAGCGGCCGTTTCACCGGCGCCAGCGGCATCCGCATCCGCGGGCTGGACGGCAACCGCATGGCGACCCTGGTCGACAACGTGCCGGTGTCGGACACCTTCAGCTTCGGCAGCTACCTCAACGCCAACCGCAACTTCGTCGATCTGGAAACGCTCAAGCGCGTCGAAGTGGTGCGCGGGCCGGCCAGCGCCCTGAGCTGGTAGCTGCCATGCCCATCGCCCGCCCGCTGCCGTCGTTGTCGCATGCACGTGCCACCCGCGCTACGTTGCCGCGGCCGCAGCAGTTGGCGGCGCTGGGCACGGTGCTGTGCCTGTATCGGCCCGCATTGGGCAACGAACTGGATGGCTGGCAACACGCGGTGGATGCGGCGGCGTGCCGGCAGGTCGACAGCGATGGCGTGCGTGAGAGCATCTGGTTCTTCGATGCCGAGGGGCAGTGCTGCTGGCGGATCTGTCTATTGCCCGACAGCGACTTTCTGATCTGGGATCGCCTGGTTTCGCGTCTGCCGCCACTGCCGATGGAAAGCCATGAGCTGGGCGTCGGCGAGCGGTTGTGGCGTCGTCTGGCCGGGCGCATGCGCGGCGAAGCGTGGCGATTGAGCGCGCTGCGCCTGCAGACTGCTGCAACTCGCGAGCAGCCGTTGGTCGCCAGCCTGGCGACCGTGTCGGCGCTGGGTGCAGAAGTTGCCGCACGTCTTGCGCGCGAGGAGGGCATCGACGGACGTGTGGCGGTGGACGATTGCTGCTGCGCGCGCGCTGCCGCCTTGCGTACCAGCTCCATCACGTCCAGCAACATCACCCCGTCCGATATGACGACGTCGCTGGTGCGCCTGCGCCGCTGACGTCTCCAACCACTCCCGAGAGTTCCGATGAGTCGAACGTTTTCCCGTTGTATCGCACTGACATTGAGCCTGTTGCCGTTGATCGCCGCTGCCGATGCCCAGCGCGATCGCCAGAGCATCCTGGCGATGCAGGGCGAGTACGCCGTGGACTTTGCCTTCGACGAGACCGTGTTGCTCAAACCCGGTTACGAGCGTGCCTCGGCCATGCGCAGCGGCGCCAGCGAAGTGGTGATCGTGGTGGAGGACGCGCCGCGCAAGCTGGTGCTGCAGCATTTGCTGGTCGACGAAAAGAGCAAGCACGTGACCAAGCATTGGCGGCAGGACTGGATCTACGAGGCGCCGCAGCGTTTCGAATTCAGCGCCGATCAGACCTGGACGGTGCATGCGCTGCCGCCGGCAGTCACCACCGGCGCCTGGACCCAGTGCGTCTACGAGGTCAGCGACGCGCCGCGCTATTGCGGCACCGGTCGCTGGGACTACGCCGATGGCCATCCCACCTGGACCAGCGATCTGAGCTGGCGCCCGTTGCCGCGCCGCGAGTACACCAGGCGCAGCGACTACAACGCGCTCGCGGTGATCAATCGCCACACGCTTACGCCCAACGGCTGGACCCACGAGCAGTTCAATACCAAGGTATTGCGCAAGCCCGACGGCAGCCAGGAAGCGATCGCGCGCGAATTTGGCTTCAACGATTACCGCAAGACCACCGAGGTCGACTTCGCCCCGGCCTATGCCTACTGGAAAGGTACCCAAGACTACTGGGCCAAGGTGCGCACGCGCTGGGCCAGGTTGCTCGATACCCCGCCGGGCCTGCATCTGAAGACCAAGCCGGACGGCATGGCGATGATCATGCCGATGTTCGAGCAGGCAGAGATGGTGCAGAACGGCAAACGGGTCAAGGACGCGCAGATCGACGCGGTGTTCGCGCAGTGGGTCGAACCGGCGAACTAGTCATCCGGATGCCGTAGGAGCGCACCCGGGCGCGATCGGGCATTCCCGAGAACGCCCATCGCATCACAGGACGCTCTTGCGAGGTCGCGCCCTGGTGCGCTCCTACGAGCGAGACGGCGGTTGGTCGTTCAAAAAGCCGTTACTCCTTGAACATCAGGAACGCCGCCACCAGGATCAAGCCGAACGCGGCCCAGTGATTCCACTTCAACGACTGGCCCAGGTAAAACGTGGAGAAGCCGGCGAACACCAGCAGTGTGATCACTTCCTGCATGCCCTTGAGCTGCGGCGCCGAGTACACCGCGCTGCCCAGGCGGTTGCCCGGTACCTGCAGGCAGTATTCGAAGAACGCGATGCCCCAGCTGACCAGGATCGCGATCATCAGCGGCGTGCTCTTGTACTTCAGATGCCCGTACCAGGCGAAGGTCATGAACACGTTGCTGGCGAGCAGCAGCAGCACCGGATACAGATAGGCAGTGAAGGACGCGGTAGGCATGACGGCAGTGGCAGCTAGGGGCCGGCAGCATAAGCCAGTCCCGTTAAGCGCACGCGACCGTGCCGATGAGTCCGGCACGTAGCTCAGGCCGCTGGAGGCCGGTGCGAGGCTCGCCTGCAGTACGGCCAGGCAGAACGCCCGGCCGTGTGCCGCGCCTGCGGTCACCCCGCTAGCGCTGCATGCCCCAGCGACGCACGGTCAACCTCTCGATGGCCTGGAACACCACGCCCTCCACCAGCAGGCCCAGCACGATCACCATCGCCAGGCCGGCGAACACGCGGTCGGTATAGAGCTCGTTGCGGTTCTGGAAGATGTACCAGCCCAGACCGCCCTGGCCGGAGGTGGCGCCGAATACCAGCTCGGCGGCGATCAAGGTGCGCCAGGCGAAGGCCCAGCCGATCTTCAGCCCGGACAGGATCGCCGGCAGCGCGGCGGGAATCAGCAGTTGCGCCACGTAGCGCGGCCCACGCAGCCCGTAATTGCGCCCGGCCATGCGCAGGGTCTCCGGCACCGCCTGGAAGCCGGCATAGGTGGTCAGCGCCAGCGGCCACAGCACCGAATGCACCAGCACGAACACCAGGCTGCCGGTGCCCAGGCCGAACCACAGCAAGGCCAGCGGCAGCAGCGCGATCGCCGGCAGCGGATTGAACATGGCCGTCAGCGTGCCGAGCACGTCTCGGCCCCAGCGCGTGGAGGCGGCCAACGCGGTCAGTACGAAGGCCAGCACCACGCCGAGCGCGTAACCCTGCGCCAGCACACGCAGCGAAGCGCCCACGCGGCGCAGCAATTCGCCCGACAGCAGCCCATCGTAGAACGCGCGTGCGGTCTGCAGCGCGCTGGGTAGCATCAGGTCGTCGCCAACCACGCGTGCGGCGATCTCCCACACCGCGACCAGCACCACCAGCACCAGCGCCTTGCGCAGCCATGGCGGTGCTCGCCAGCGCAGCGGTACGGCGGCTGCAATCAACGCGGGATCGAGCGGCTGCAGGGCGACTTCGTACTCGGCCCGCACTGGTGGCAGTGGCGGCAGCGCGGGGGCGTTGGCGCGGCTCATGGCAGCGCCTCGCGCTGGCGCTCGGCCGGGCGACGCAATGGCGCCACCTTGGCGTCATCCAGGGCGTCGTCGGGCAGGTCGAACAGCAGCCGATGAATCCGCTGCGCGGTCTGCTGGAACGCCACGCTGCCGGCGCTGTGCGGGCCGAACGCATGCGCGTTGAGTTCGGCGCGCACCTGGCCCGGATGCGGCGACAACAGCAGCACGCGATTACCGACCACCAGCGCCTCCTCGATCGAATGAGTGACGAACAACAAGGTGAAGCGCAATTGCTCCCACAACTCCAGCACCTGCTCCTGCATGCGCGAACGCGTCAATGCATCGAGTGCGGCGAACGGTTCGTCCATCAACAACACGCGTGGGCGCATCGCCAATGCACGCGCAATCGCCACGCGTTGTTTCATGCCGCCGGACAAGGTGTGCGGGTAAGCCCCGGCGAACGCGCTCAGCCCGACCTGGGCCAGGCTGTCGTCGGCACGTTCGCGCGCCTCGGCACGCGACAGCTTGCGGGCTGCGCGCAGGCCGAACACCACGTTCTCGCGCACGGTCTTCCACGGCGCCAGCTGGTCGAATTCCTGGAAGACGACCACCCGGTCCGGCCCCGGCCCGGTGACCGCGTTGCCATCCAGACGGATCTGCCCCTCGCGCGGGGTGACGAAGCCGGCCACCGCCTTGAGCAGGGTGGATTTGCCGCAACCCGACGGCCCCAGCAGCACGAAGCGATCGGCTTCGTGCACATCGAAGCGCACGCGGTGGGTGGCGCGCACCACGCGTTGCGCGGAGGCATATTCCAGGCTGACGTGATCGACCTGCAGCAATGGTGTGGACGGACTCATCGCTCAGCTCCCACCGGCAATCAGCGGATCGTCGAAGAAGTAGTCGCTCAGCTTGCTCGGGGTCTGCTTGATCGCGCCGCTGTGCTGCATGAACTTGCCCAGTCCCAGCGTGTTCTGCGGTACCACGGTGAACTGCACTTTCGGGTCCTTGAGGATCTGCAACACCAGTGCGCGATCGATGCTCGAGCCATTGCGACGCAGAAAGATATCCGCCGCCTGTTCCGGATGCGCGGTGACGAAGCGTGCGGCCTGATCCAGCGCCGCGACGAAGGCGCGATAGGTCTTGGGATTGTCGCGGCGGAATGTCTCGGTGGCATACAGCACGGTGGCCGACGAGGGGCCGCCTTCGATCTCGTAGGAGCTGGTCACGATGTGTGCGGCCGGATTGCGCGCCAGTTCCTGCTCCTGGAATGGCGGGCTGGCGAAATGCGCGGTGATCTCGGTGCGGCCACGGATGATTGCGGCGGCCGCGTCCGGGTGCGGTAACGCGACCTGCAGTGGATCCAGTTGATGGGTGCCCTTGTCGCCCCAGCGTTGTTGCGAAGCATGCTGCAGGAAACGCGACTGCACCGACACGCCGGTGGCCGGCACCGCAATGCGGTCCTGCGGAGTGAAATCGCCGATGCTCTTGATGCGCGGATTGTTGCTGATCAGGTAGTACGGGAAGTTGCCCAGCGAGGCCACACCGCGCACATTCTGGCGGCCATGCGTACGGTCCCAGATGGTGAACAACGGCCCGACACCGGCGCCGGCGATATCGATCGAACCGGTCAGCAGGGCATCGTTGACTGCCGCACCACCGGACAACTGCAGAAACTGCACGTCGATGTCCACGCCGGCCGCCTTGCCCTGCTGCTCGATCAGCTTCTGATCCTGTGCCACGTCCAGCAACAGATAGACGATGCCGAACTGCTTGGCGACGCGCAGCTTTCCTTCGGCCTGCGCATGCGCGCTGTGCAGCAACGGCAATGCGGCCAGGAGCAGCAGCGCGACACGTCGGGAAAAACGTCCGCGCGGACGTGCGTGAGAGGTAACGGTCAAACGCATGCGGCGCTCCAGTCGAGGGGGGGAGGAAGAGGGCGCGTTTCCCAGCGCACTACGTGCTGCCAGACGCGCGCAAGGCAGCACCTTGGCTAGAACGGCGCATCGCCTTCGATGGTGGTGCGGTTGAGCCGACGGCGCAGGTGATCGGGCGTGCCGGCGGCCAGATGTATGACCGAGCGGTTGTCCCAGAACACCATGTCGTGCGGCTGCCAGCGGTGCCGATACACCAGGGCACTGCCGGTGCTGTGTGCGAACAGGGCCTGCAGCAGTGCATCACTTTCGTCGTCGGGCAAGCCGACGATACGGGTGGTGAAATGCTCGCTGACGAACAACGCTTTCTGCCCGGTTTCCGGGTGTGTGCGCACGATCGGATGCTGCACGGGTTTCACTTCGGCGATCTGTTCAGGCGTCAGCGCCGGGCGCCACGGATTGCGCGCACGCAGTTCTTCGTACTTGGCCAGATAGCTGTGCTCGGCACGTAGATCCTGTACCGTGTGCTTGAGCGCGTCGGGCAGGGTCTGCCAGGCCAGGTGCTGATTGGCGAACAAGGTGTCGCCGCCCTCGCTGGGCAGTTCCTGCTCATGCAGCAACGATCCCAGGCTGGGCGTGTCCTTGTACGACAGGTCCGAATGCCAGTAGTGCCCGGCATCGCCCAGACCGATCGGCTCGCCGTGCTCCTTGATGTTGGACACCACCAGCACTTCCGGATGTCCGCGCAGCTGGAAGTTACGCAGCACATGGATCTGCAGCGGGCCGAAGCGACGGCTGAAAGCGACCTGCTGCGCCGGCGTGATGCGTTGCTCGCGGAACACGAGCACGTGGTGGTCCAGATGCGCCTGATGGATGCGCGCAAAGGTATCCGCATCCAGAGGCTGCGACAGATCCAGACCGATCACTTCGGCGCCCAGCGGGGCATCGAACGGCACGATCCGGACACCGGAAGGGTGCTCTGTGGAAATCGCATCGCGCGGCGGTTGCGCACGCGCAGCGGAAGTGACGCTGGCCATGACGGTGGCACCTCGACGGCAACGAATGGCCGCCTTGGCCGGCAGCCGGACATATCACTGTAGGCAGTCCGGTCGCGGCTGCGAACGTACGATTGGCAAGGTGCTTATGCGCTGCCGGTATATGCGGCAGCGCGACGGAACGCGAACGGGCGACGCCTGCGCGCCGCCCGTTCGCGGGTTGAACCGATCGGGATCGGGCCTTACTCGGTGCGCAGCGCCAACGCCGGCGGCGTGGACAGGATGCGTCGCGTGCCCGACCAGCCGGCCAGCAGACTCAACACCAGGCCAAACGTGCCACCGATCAGCAGGCGCGGCCAATCCGGCGTCAACGCGATCTCGAAGGCTTTTTGCCCGACCACCGCTCCGATCACCGCGGCGGCGGTCACCGCCAGCGTTGCCGCCAACAGGCCGAGCGCGCCGAATTCCACCAGCACCGCGCCACGCAACTGCCCGCGACGCGCGCCCAGCGTGCGCAGCACCGCACTGTCATAGCGACGCTCGCCGGCGGTGGCCTGCAAGGCCGCCAGCAGCACCAGCACGCCGGCCAGCAGGCTGAAACCCATGACCAGTTGCACCGCCTGCGCCACCTGGTCGATCACCTCGCGCACGCGGCCGAGGATCGCATCGATGTCCAGCACCGAAATGTTGGGGTAGTCGCGGCTCAGCGACGCCAGCCTGGGCGCGTTGCCGGGCGGCAGATGGAAGCTGGAAATCAGGTTGTACGGCGCATCGCCGACCGAGCCCTGATTGAGCAGCAGGAAGAAATTGACCCGGAAAGAATCCCAGTCGGCCTTGCGGATGCTGGTGACGGTGAAGCTGCGCTGCTGCTCGCCCAGCAGCAGGGTGATGCGGTCGCCCAGTTTGAGCTGGTACCGTTGCGCCCAGCCTTCTTCCACCGAGGCCTCCGGCGCAGTACTGTCGGCCGCCCAGAATCTGCCTTCCAGCAGGGTGTTTGCCGGCGGAAATGCATGCCGCCAGGAGAAATTGACCGGGCGGTTGTCGCCATCGCCATCGTCGGCCGGATCGCGGTCGCCGCGTAGTGGCGGCCTGTCGTTGATCGCCACCAGGCGCCCGGTCGAAAACGGCTCCACGGCCGCATCCTCCACGCCCAGGCCGCGCAGCGTCTGCAGCACCGGCTCGGTCTGCTCGGGCTGGATGTTCATCAGGAAATAGTTGGGCGTGTCCGCCGGCAGGCGGTTGCGCCACTGCCCGAGCAGGCCGGGGCCGACCACCGCCAGCAGCAGCAGCGCGCACAACGACAGCGACAGCCCGACCAACTGCACAACGCTCAGCCCGCGTCGCCGCGTGAGCGAGGCCAGGCCCAGCTTCCAGGCGCCGCGCAGGCGGTGCTGGATCGGCCGCAGCAAGGCCAGCAGGCCCAGTCCCAGCGCCATCGCCACCAGCGCCAGTGCGGCCAGGCCGCCCAGGACCCAGCCGGCCAGCACCAGGTTGCCGGTCGCGTACACGGTCAGCGCCAGCGTGGCCGCCAATGCCGCGGCGTAGACCAGCAAGGAACTTGGCGGCACCGCGGCAAAGCTGCGGTTGAGCACGCGCATCGGCGGCACGTTGCGCAGCCGCAGCAGCGGCGGCAGGCCGAAGCCCAGCAACAGCACCAGGCCGATGCCTGCACCGGCCAGGGCAGGGGTGGCCTGCGGCAACGGTAGCCGGTTCGGGATCAGGCTGCCCAGCGCCTGCACCAGGCCTTCCTGCGCCAGCATGCCCAGCCCGATCCCGACCAGGCAGGCCGGAATCGCAGTCAGCAGCAGTTGCAGCGACAGCATCGCCAGGATGTCGCGCTGGCGTGCGCCCAGGCAGCGCAACACCGCCACGGTGTCGATACGGCGCATCGCAAAGCGGTTGGCTGCCAACGCGGTCGCCACGCCGGACAACAGCACCGCCAGCAATGCCGACAAGGCCAAAAAGCGCCCCGCGCGATCGAACGCCGCGCGCATGCCGCGCTGGGTGTCCTCGATGCCGACCAGGCGGTATTCGCTGGCGCGCGGTTTCAGCCAGGCGCGCAAGTCGGCGATGGCATCGGGCGCGCCGGAGAACATCAGCCGGTACGAGGCGCGACTGCCGGGGCCAAGCAGGCCAGCACCATCGATATCGGCGCGATTGACCAGCAGCGGCGGCGACAACTGCATCAGCTCACCGGACGCATCCGGCTCGGCACGCAGCACGCCGGTGATGGTGAGATGGCCAGCGCCGAATTCCAGCTGTTCGCCCACGCGCAGGCCCAGGGCCTCCAGCAGACGAGGGTCGGCATAGGCCTGGCCCGGCGGTGGTGCGCCCGCAGGCTTGCCCTGCATGCCGGCACTGTCCGTGGACACCAGCAATTGCCCACGCAACGGGTAGCCCGCGCCGACACCGCGGATATTGGCCATCTGGCTGGCGTCGCCATGAAACAGGACGCTGGGGAAGCTGACCATGCGCGTGCTCCGCAAGCCACGACGCTGCGCTTCTTCGGCGAAGTCGGCCGGGATCTCCTGGCGGCCGGTCACGCCCAGATCGCCACCGAGCACTTCGGCCGCGCTGGAGGTCAGCGCCAGGGTCACCCGATCGACCAGCGTGCCGACCGCCGTCATCACCGCCACGCCCAGCACCAGCGCGGCGAACACGGTCAGCAGGTCGCCGGCCAGGAATTCGCGGCGCATGGCGCGCGCGGCTTGACGCAGTACGTTCATGCGGCCGAACCGGGCTGGGCGTGCAGGCGGCCGCTGTCGATGCGGTAGACGTGATTGCAGCGTTGCGCCAGCGTCATGTCGTGAGTCACCAGCACCAGCGTGGTGTCGCTGGTGGCATTGAGCGCGAACAGCAGGTCGCTGATCTGCGCACCGGTGGTCTGGTCCAGGCTGCCGGTGGGCTCGTCCGCAAACAGGATGCGCGGTTTGGCCACGAACGCGCGTGCCAGCGCCACACGTTGCTGCTCGCCGCCGGACAGCTGGCGCGGGTAGTGGCGCGCGCGCGCGCTCAGGCCGACCGCTTCCAGCACCTCGCGCACCCGCGCCGCATCCTCGCGTCCGGCCAGTTCCAGCGGCAGCGCGATGTTTTCTTCGGCGGTGAGCGCCGGCAGCAGATGGAAGCTCTGGAACACGAAGCCCACCTCGCGCGCGCGCAAGGCGGCGCGGGCTTCCTCGTCCAGCTGGCCCAGATCCTGCCCGGACAACGCGATGCTGCCGCGGCTGGGCAGGTCCAGGCCGGCAAGCAGTCCGAGCAGGGTGGTCTTGCCCGAACCGGACGCGCCGACGATGGCGATACTGTCGCCTTCACCGACCGTCAAGCTGACGTTGTCGAGGATGTGGAGCGTTCCCTCCGGTCCATTGACGGATTTACCGACCTCGCGGACGTCGATGGCGGTGCGGGTGCTGGAGCGGGGGGCCAGACTGTCGATGAGGAATCTCCGAATGCGTGAAAGAACACTGCGATATGGCGCGCTAGTCCTGTGGCTGCTGACACTGTCCCTGCTTGCGCCAGGAATTGCCTCTGCCAAAAGTCCGGTGGCGACTGCACCGATCCTGGTGGTCGGCGACAGCCTGAGCGCTGCACACAACATCCCGGTGCAGTCCGGTTGGGTCAACTTGCTGGACCAACGTCTCAAGCGTGACATGGCGACGCCACCGGCGGTCGTCAATGCCAGCATCAGCGGCGAAACCACATCCGGTGCGTTGACGCGGCTGCCCGGCCTGCTGCAGAAGCATCGCCCCGGTGTGATAGTGATCGAACTCGGCGGCAACGATGCGCTGCGCGGCCTGACCCCGGCCCAGCTCAAGGGTAATCTGGAAAAGATGATCCGGCTCAGCCAGCAGGCCGGCGCGCAGGTGTTGTTGCTCGGCATCGACGTGCCGCCGAATTACGGCCCCGCCTACCGCGAGCGCCTGAAGGCGGCCTACGCCGATCTGTCCGGGCAGTACAAGACGGCGCTGGTGCCGTTCTTCCTCGAAAAGGTCGCACTGCAGCCAGGCCTGATGCAGGCCGACGGCCTGCATCCCACTGCCGCAGCCCAGCCCAAGGTGCTGGAAACGGTGTGGCCGGCGCTACGCCCCATGCTCGGGCGTTGACAGCTGGCAGCGACCACATGCCGTTACAAAGCGTTACTTGATCTTCACGCCCTTTCCACTGCCGATCCGGCATGTTTCACAAAGCTGAAGACCGAGGAAAGTCCATGCGTCAGACCAAGGAAACGTCCGGCCTCGTGCTGGTCGTCGAAGACAACCGCAATATCTCTGAAATGATCGGCGAGTACCTAGAAGGCCGTGGCTTCGAGGTCGACTATGCACAGGACGGACTCGACGGCTATCGTCTGGCCGCCGAGAACAGCTACGACGTGGTCGTGCTGGATCTCATGCTGCCACGTCTGGACGGCATCGAAGTGTGTCGTCGCCTGCGTAACGACGCACGCAAATCCACCCCGGTGCTGATGTTGACCGCCCGCGACACGCTCGACGACAAGCTTACCGGCTTGGGTTTCGGTGCGGATGACTACCTGACCAAGCCATTTGCGATCCAGGAACTGGAAGCGCGTCTACGTGCCCTGATCCGTCGCGAGCGTCGCCAGGTGGGCTCGGAAGTGCTCAAGGTCGCCGACCTGGTGCTCGATCCGGTCAGCATGCGTGCCACCCGCGCCGGCACCGAGCTGCAGCTTTCGCCGATCGGCCTGCGGCTGCTCACCATCCTGATGCGCGAGTCGCCGCGTGTGGTCACCCGCCAGGAAATCGAGCGCGAGATCTGGGGCAACGGGTTGCCGGATTCGGACACCTTGCGCAGCCATCTGTACAACCTGCGCAAGATCATCGACAAGCCGTTCGATCGCCCGCTGCTGCATACCGTGCAGAGCGCCGGCTACCGCATTGCCGACATCGCTCAGCCGATGGCCTGATGTCACCGGCCGGCCACCGTTCTGGCGGTCGGTCACCTCCTGTAGGCGCCCACGCGCCTGTCGCTTCCGCGTGCTGCCGTCTGGCTGCACGACGGGCTTACGGAAGCGTTGCCTATAATCCGGCGCTCTCCCCTGGATGCAGCAATGCCGCACGGGCTTTCACGAAAAATACGTCTGGCCTTTCTTCTGCAGGTCGCTCTGGCGGGCCTGGCGATCGTGCTGGGCGGTTATCTGCTGTCGTTCGTCATCAAGTACAGCCTGGTGCGGACCGTGCTTGCCGACGAGGCGGTGCATTTCTGGCAGATGCGCAAGAGCGCGCCCAACAACCCGCCGCCAAATACACGCAACATCCAGGGCTATTTTTCGCCCACCGGGCAAGGCCGCGACACTGCGCCGGCAGCGTTGCAGCGGTTGTCGCCGGGCTTCAGGGAAGTGGCGGCCGCCGACGCCCTGGTGTATGTCGATCAACGTCCGGAAGGGCGCTTGTATCTGGTGTTTCCACGCTCGCGTGCGGCGCACCTGACGCTCTGGTTCGGCGTGGTGCCGGCGATGCTGGTACTGCTGGCGATCTACGGCGTGTTCTGGGTGACCTACCAAACGTCCAGACGGCTGGTGTCGCCGATCAGCTGGCTGGTATGGCGCGTGTCGCAGTGGGATCCGCGCAACCCCGATGTCGACGAACTGGCACCGGAGCGGCTTCCTGCCGACCTGCAGGGCGAGACCCGGCAATTGGCCGCCGCCCTGCATACGCTCGGGCAGAAGGTCAGTGAGCACGTCGCGCGCGAGCGCAACTTCACCCGCGATGCCAGCCACGAACTGCGTACACCGTTGACGGTGATTCGGGTGGCCAGCGACATGGCGCTGGCCGACGACGAATTGTCGCAACGCACCCAGCGCAGCCTGCGCCGGATCCAGCGCGCCGGCCGCGACATGGAAGCGGTGATCGACGCCTTCCTGATCCTGGCGCGCGAAGCGGAGATCGACCCGCAAAGTGAAACCTTCGATGCCGCCGAACTGGCCAGCGAAGAGGTCGACAGTGCCCGCGAATTGCTGGGCGACAAGCCGGTGTCCCTGACGAAGGTCGGTGACCGCAGCCTGCAGATGTTCGCCCCGCCGCGCGTGATGCGCGTGGTGCTGAGCAACCTGCTGCGTAATGCCTGCGCCTATACCGACACCGGCAGCATCGAAGTGGAGGTCACCCAGGACCGCATCATCGTGCGCGATACCGGAATCGGCATGAGCGAAGAAGCGCGCGCGCGCGCGTTCGAGCCGTTTTTCCGCGCCGATCCCACACGCCCGCAGGGCACCGGCCTGGGTCTGTCGATCGTGCGCCGGCTGTGCGATCGCTTCGGCTGGCGGATCGAACTGCATAGCGAGTCGGGTGTCGGTACCTCGGTTGCAGTGGTGGTGGCCTGAGGGAGTGGCGGCCTTAACGGCATGTGGTTTGCTTGGTATCGGCCCAGGCGGGGGAACACGTTGCACGCGCCTGGGGCACCGGTTGCGCCTGCCGATGATGGGGTTTTCCACTACCTGGCATTGACGCTGTCTGCCTTGCCGTTACGCGCAGACGCCAGATGCATCGGCGTGATCGGGTGCCGCAACCAATCGATCGGTCGCGCTGGCGAATGCGTCGCCAGCGCGACCTGTCGATCGCTACTTCTGCCCCAACACCGGGGCCACCGCCTTGCGCCAGATGGCATAGCCCTCGGCGGTCATGTGCAGCATGTCTTGGCGGAACAGCTCGGCGCGCGGTTTGCCGTCGGCATCGAGCATCGGCGTGTAGACATCCACATAGTCCACGTGCGGCAGCGGCGCGAGTGCGTCCTTGATCAGGCGATTGGCGGTGACGATCGCCGGCAGCAGATGCGCGCGCGATGGACTGGGTTTGATCGATAGATAGCTGATGCGCGCGGTGGGCAGATCACGGCGGACGCGCTTGACGAATGCCAGTACATCGTCGCGCACCTGCTGCGGCGTGCGGCCGCTGTTGAGATCGTTGTCGCCGGCATACAGCACCACTTGGCGCGGTGCATACGGAATCACGATACGGTCGGCATACCAGGTGCTGTCGCGCACTTCCGAACCGCCGAAGCCGCGATTGATCACCGGCATTCCGGGGAAATCCTGCGCCAGCGTGTCCCAGAAACGGATCGACGAACTGCCGACGAAGACGATGCCGTGCCTGGGCGGCGGTTGTTGCGCATCGCTGTCGGAAAAGCGACGCATGTCGGCTTCCCAGGCGGCATTGGACACCTGCGCCGGTATCTGTGGCGCGGCGTTCGGTGCGGCGGCGTGGACGTGGCCGGACAACAAGGCAAGGACGCACAGCAGCGTGCGCAAGGGATGTTTGGTCATGCGAAAGAACCTGCGACAGCGAAGCGGGCCACCATGGTGCGACAGGCTGGAAGCGTAGGGCAAACCGGTGGGCTTGCAGCGCGTGTTATCGGCTTGCTCGCAGATCGCATCGCCGGGCCTGCACCGGCGCTGGGGCAGAAATTGCGCCATGCGGCAGCATCTGACCGCATCGCAGACCCAGCGCCACCCGTTCGGGCGCGTCGTGCGCCCTGGCGGCGCGCTGCATGACGGTGCAAGATTCGCACTTTCCTCAGCAGTGACCACGCCATGCGTTCGAGCCGTCCCCAGACACGCCCTTGCGGCCGGAAGCACTGACGCATGGCAGATCAACTGGGACACGTGCCGCGCGGCCCGCGCCGCATGCTCAAGGCGGCGATCTGGTCGTGGCAGGGATTGCGCGCGGCATGGCTGCACGAATCCTCGTTCCGGCTGGAGGTGTGCCTGGCGGTAGTGCTGGTGCCGCTGGGGCTGTGGCTCGGCCAGTCCGGCCTGGAACGCATCGCGCTGATCGCGCCGCTGCTGATCGTGCTGGCCGCCGAATTGCTGAATTCGGCGATCGAGGCGGTGATCGAACGTTACGGCCCCGAGCACCATGTACTGGCCGGCCGCGCCAAGGACATGGGCTCGGCGGCAGTGTTCCTGCTGCTGATCAATGTGCTGTTGTGCTGGGGACTGATCCTGCTGCCGCGCTTGTTCTGAGGAGCACTGCGTTTGCGCGACCTGCAGCTGCCATGCTTCTGTAGGCGACTGGAGTGTCGTCTGCGTGGCGGCGTTCATGGCGATGCGCCGCACCTAGGCACCAGCGATGCGTCCCGGCCACGCAGCATGCTGCGACTGCTTCTTTCTGTTGTCAGGCCCACCGCGCTGGGCCCGGATCGTCCGTCAGGCGGGCGCATGTGCATGCCGGCTTGACTCGCCGCGTGGCATGCTGCAGCTCTCTTTCAACGGAATCGCCTGCATGCCCGTCCTGATTCGCGCCCTGGTGTTGCTGATGCTGACCGTCTCGCTGTCCGGTTGCGGCTACAACGCAATCCAGCAGAAGGAAGAAGGGGTCAAGGCAGGTTGGTCGGAGGTGCTGAACCAATATCAGCGTCGTGCCGATTTGATTCCCAATCTGGTGCGCACCGTGCAGGGCTACGCCCAGCAGGAGCGCCAGGTGCTGACCGAAGTGACCAATGCGCGCTCGCGTGTGGGGCAGATCCAGGTCAACGCCGACGACGAAGCCTCGTTGAAGCGATTCCAGCAGGCGCAGGGCGAGCTTGGCAGCGCACTGTCGCGCCTGTTGGTGGTCAGCGAAAACTATCCGCAACTCAAATCCGACCAGTCGTTCCGCGATCTGCAGGTGCAGCTGGAAGGCACCGAGAACCGCATCACCGTGGCGCGCGGTCGTTACATCCAGACGGTGCAGGACTACAACACCTACATCCGTTCGTTCCCGCAGGTGATCACCGCCAAGATCTTCGGCTATCAGGCCAAGCCCAATTTCAGCGTGGAAAACGAAGCGCAGATTTCGCGCGCACCGCAGGTGGATTTCGGCAATCAGCAGGCGCCGCAGCAATCGCAGCCGCAACCTGCGCAGTAAGCCATCGCAACCTGCGCATCGTTAAGAGGAGTTGGGGTGAGGGGACGGGGCGAAGCCTTTGGGTTGTCCAATGACACAAGGCTTGGCTCGTCCCCTCATCCGCCCCTTCGGGGCAGCTTCTCCCGCAGGTAGAAGGGTCAACCAAGTGCCAGTGCCGATGAAGCGCCAGTGCTCATCAGGTAGGAGTTGCGAATGCGGAAGAACTACATGCGGGTGTTCTGGATGGTGGCGCTGTTGCTGCTGCCGGCCTCGCTCCTGGCGCAGGATCTGGCAGCCATTCCGCCACTGCGCTCGCCCGTGGTCGACACCACCGGCACCTTGGATGCCTCGCAGACCCAACAACTCGAGCAGCAGGCGCTGGCCTTGCAGCAGCGCAAGGGCGCGCAGTTGCAGATCCTGATCGTGCCGACCACGCAGCCCGAAGCGATCGAGCAGTACACCCAGCGCGTGTTCGACCAGTGGAAGATCGGCCGCAAGGGCGTGGACGACGGTGTGTTGCTGCTGGTGGCCAAGGACGATCGCAGGGTGCGGATCCAGCCCGGCTACGGGCTGGAAGGCGCGATACCCGACATCACCGCCAACCGCATCATTCAGGAGTACCTGGCGCCGCGCTTCCGTGAGGGCGACTACGCAGGCGGCATCAGCGCTGCGACTGCGACGCTCGCCGGCCTGATCGAAGGCGAGGCCCTGCCGGCGCCGGTCAGCGGGCACGCCGATGGCGGCGCCGGCAACGGTTCGGGTGGCGGCGGCTGGATCATGGCCTTGTTCATCGGTTTTGTGGTCGCGATGGTGGCGCGCGGCATTCTCGGTGCCCTGCCACGGCCGCTGCGCGCGTTGCTGACCGGCGTCGCCGCCGGTGGCGCCGCCCTGCTGTTTACCTCGCTGCTGTTCGCCAGCGCCGGCGCTGCGGTGATCGGGCTGCTGGCAGGCCTGGCGTCCGGTTCGCCGGGGCGCTTTGTCGGTGGCGGTGGCTGGGGCGGTGGTGGATTCGGTGGCTTTGGAGGCGGTGGCCGCGGCGGTTTTGGTGGCGGCGGCTGGGGTGGTGGTGGCGGATCATCGGGAGGCGGTGGCGCCTCGGGGAGCTGGTAATGCGGTGGCTCAGGCATGTCTTCGCGCCGTCGGCGCAGCGCAGTTTCCCTGCCGGCTGCATGAATGCGATCGCCGCGGCGGTTGCCGCCAGCGAGCGCACCCACACCGGTCAGGTCATGGTGGCGGTGGAAGCCGACCTGCCGCTGGACGCGCTATGGCGCGGGCACACCGCGCGCCAGCGTGCCGAACAGGCGTTCGCGCAATTGCGCACCTGGGACACCGAGGCCAATAACGGGGTGCTGCTCTATCTGCTGCTGGCCGACCACGCCATCGAAGTGGTCGCCGACCGCGGGCTGCGCAGCCGGGTGCCGGAGGCGCAATGGGCAGAGGTGTGCCGGCGCATGCAGCAGTTCCTGCGCGAGGGCGAGCACGAGGCGGCGGTGCTGGCCGGGATCGAGGCGGTGACCGTGCTGTTGGCCGAGCAGTTCCCCACAACTGATGGCGTCCAGCATGAAGACGAGCTGCCCGATCGTCCACATCTTTTAGGCTGAACGCGTGCGAGGTGTCAGAATAGACGCCTCGCTTTTTTGTGATCCGCGGTCCGCATGATCTATCTGCACGCCATCGACCCCATCGCCTTCTCGCTTGGACCGGTGCAGGTGCACTGGTACGGGTTGATGTATCTCGCCGCGTTCTTCTCTGCCTGGGCACTGGGGCGCTCGCGCATCCTGCGTGGCCGCTTGCCGGGTGTGGACATGGACGGATTTTCCGACCTGTTGTTCTACGGCATGCTCGGCGTGGTGCTGGGCGGGCGCATCGGCTACATGCTGTTCTATGCGTTCGACAGCCTGCTGGCCAACCCGTTGATCCTGTTCAAGGTGTGGCAGGGTGGCATGAGCTTCCACGGCGGCCTGCTGGGCGTGCTGATCGCGTGCGGGCTGTGGGCGCGCAAGCACCGGCTGCACTTCTTCGACGTGATGGATTTCGTGGCGCCGCTGGTGCCGCTGGGTCTGGGCTTCGGGAGGCTCGGCAATTTCGTCGGCGGCGAGTTGTGGGGCAAGTTCACCGCTGCCGGTTGGGGCGTGATCTTCCCGCTTGCGCCGGAACTGGCCGGCACGTTGCCTGCACAGATTCAGGCGCAGTACGCCGCCGGTGCGTTGAACCGGTTCGCGCGGCATCCTTCGCAGCTCTACGAAGCGGCGCTGGAAGGGGTGGTGATGTTCGTGGTGCTGTGGACGTTCTCGATGAAACCGCGCGCACGCTATGCGGTGTCGGGGATGTTCGCGCTGCTGTACGGCGTGTTCCGTTTCATCGTGGAATTCGTGCGCGTGCCGGATGCACCGATCGGCTACCTGGCCTTCAACTGGCTGACGATGGGGCAGATCCTGAGCCTGCCGTTGATCATCGGTGGCCTGGTGTTGCTGGCGATGTCGCGCCGCGCGCCGGTGTTG
Organism: Xanthomonas sp. CFBP 8151; assembly: GCF_011761885.1. NCBI lineage: Bacteria > Pseudomonadati > Pseudomonadota > Gammaproteobacteria > Lysobacterales > Lysobacteraceae > Xanthomonas > Xanthomonas sp. CFBP 8151. The sequence continues at coordinate 397,622 of NZ_JAASQZ010000002.1, read as the reverse complement.
CAGCCGGTACTGGTGCAGACCGCGGGCGCGGAGGCGGCCAAGTGAAGCCCTATCTGGACCTGCTGCAGCATGTGCTGGACCATGGCGCCGAGAAGTCCGATCGCACCGGCACCGGCACGCGCAGCGTGTTCGGCTGGCAGATGCGCTTCGACCTCAACGACGGTTTTCCGCTGGTGACCACCAAGAAGCTGCACCTGCGCTCGATCATCCACGAGCTGCTGTGGTTCCTGCAGGGCGACACCAACATCGGCTATCTCAAGGACCACCAGGTTCGGATCTGGGACGAATGGGCCGACCACAACGGCGATCTCGGCCCTGTGTACGGCAAGCAATGGCGGCGCTGGACCGGCCCGGACGGCGTCGAGATCGACCAGATGCAATGGCTGGTGGACGAGATCAAGCGCAACCCGGATTCGCGCCGGCTGGTGATCAGCGCCTGGAACGTCGGCGAGCTGCCGCAGATGGCCCTGATGCCGTGTCACAGCCTGTTTCAGTTCTATGTGGTGAACGGCAAGCTCAGCTGCCAGCTGTATCAGCGCAGCGGCGACATCTTTCTCGGCGTGCCGTTCAATATCGCCAGCTACGCACTGCTGACGCACATGGTGGCGCAGGCCACCGGCCTGGGCGTGGGCGACTTCGTGCATACGCTGGGCGATGCGCACCTGTATTCGAATCACTTCGCGCAGGCACGCGAGCAACTGGCGCGCAGCGCGCGTGCGCTGCCGACCTTGCGCCTGAATCCTGCCGTGACCGACCTGTTTGCATTCCGCTTCGAGGACATCGCCATCGAGGGTTACGACCCGCATCCGGCGATCAAGGCGCCGGTGGCGGTGTAAGCGTCGCTTCGCTGAGTGATGCCACACGTGGATTTGATGTTCGAAGGGATACTGTCGGCCGTATGAAACTGACCCTGATCGTCGCCTTCGACCGCAACAATGCCATCGGCTGCGACAACGCATTGCCGTGGAAGTTGCCGGACGATCTCAAGCGCTTCAAGGCGCTGACCTTGGGCAAGCCGATCCTGATGGGGCGCAAGACCGCGCAGTCGCTGGGGCGTGCCTTGCCGGGGCGAGTGAACCTGGTGCTGACGCGTTCGGGGCAGGTGCCGTTCGCGGACATGCAGGCGGTGGTGTCGCTCGATGAGGCGATTGCGCAGGCCGAGGCGGCCGGTGCACAGGAGCTGTGCGTGATCGGTGGCGGTGAGGTCTATCGCCTGACCATGGAGCGTGCGGACCTGCTGGCCGTCACCGAAGTGGACACCACCGTGGAACGGGCCGACACCTACTTTCCGCCGATCGACCCGGCCGTGTGGGAGCCGGTGCAACGCGAGTCGCACGCGGTCGATGCGCGGCATGCCTTCGCATTCGATTACGTGGACTATCGGCGGCGCTGAACTCAGTTAGCCGCGCATGCACGATGGTGCTGCCGAGTGCATGCAGTCCGGCGGTTTTGAGGCAGCGATGCGAATCAGTGCGTTCGCATGCCGGAAGGCCCAATGTGCAAGCGTGCCAGTCGCGTGGCAGATGCAAGATCAGGCTGATCGCAAGCGCCGAGGCACTGCCTCGGCATGCTGCAGCAGTGCGCCGACCGCGCCCGTTATTCAGTCCGCAGCGGCAGCGGGCGGAGCGGCACCGGGTGCGGTGGAACCGGCGTTCGCATTCGCATTGTCCCCGCCACCGCCGCGCTGGCGTTGTCGACGGCGCGGCGACCGGCTACGTTGCGCGGTCTGCGACGGCTGCGTGATCGGGATTCCCGGCACCTGCACCACGCGCAGTTCGTCGGTATCCAGCTGCAGGGCGGTGAGTTTGCCGCCCCATACCGCACCGGTATCGATGGCGTGCACGCCCTGGGTGATGGTCAGCCCGAGTGCGGACCAATGCCCGCAGACGATCTTGAGATCGCGCTCGACCCGGCCCGGTACTTCGAACCACGGATACAGGCCCTGCGCCTGCGTGCCCGGCGTGCCCTTGTCGTCGGTGGCGATGCGCCCGCGTGGGGTGCAATAGCGCATGCGCGTGAACAGGTTGATGATCGCGCGGCTGCGGTCGTACCCGCTCAGGCCCGGCGACCAGCCCGGCTGATCGCCGTACATGTTGCGCAACAGCTTGCGATAGCCGCCGCCCTGCAGCTGCTGCTCGACCTCGCGCGCATGTTTCTCGGCCATCTGCGTGGTCCACTTCGGCGCCAGCCCGGCGTGGATCATCATCCAGCCCAGTTCGCGGTCCAGGTGTGCCAGCTTCTGCATCCGTAGCCAGTCGAGCAGCAGGTCGCGGTCTTCGGCCAGCACGATGCGCAGCAGATCCGGATTGACCTTGCGCTGCTCTTCTTCAGAACGCGCGCCGATCGCCAGCAGCGACAGATCGTGGTTGCCGAGCACCACCACGCTATGTGCGCGCAGCGAATGCACCAGGCGCAGCGTTTCCAGCGATTGGCCGCCCCGGTTGACCAGGTCGCCGCAGAACCACAACGTGTCCTGCGCGGGATCGAAGTTGATTTTTTCCAGCAGGCGCTGGGTGATGTCGTAACACCCCTGCAGATCGCCAATCGCCCAGACGCTCATCGCTTGCGCTCCATCAGTCCAGCATCCATCAGTGCAGCGTCCTGGGTACGCTCAGCACGAAGGCGGCGATCGGGGCGGTGAATTCGGTGCCATCGTCGGCCACCATGTCGTAATGACCTTGCATCTGTCCCTGCTCGGTCTCAAGCAGCACGCCAGAGGTGTAGCTGAATGCCTCGCCGGGGCGTAGCCAGGGTTGCTCGCCGACCACGCCTTCGCCATCCACCCGTTCGGTGCGTCCGTTGGCGTCGGTGATCTGCCAATGACGTGCGATCAGGCGCGCAGGCACGACGCCCGCGTTGTGGATGCGGATGCTGTAGGCGAAGGCGTAGCGGCCTTCGTCGGGGGTCGATTGATGGGCGAGGAAGCGGGGCGACACCTCGACCTCGACCCGGTAGCGCGGATCATCGTGCATGCGGAAAGTCTAAATAAAACCGTGTGGGAGCGGCGCTCAAGCCAGCTCGACATTGGCCAGACGGACAAAATCCGCGACCTCGAGTTGTTCGGCGCGCGCATCCGGGCGCACCTGCGCGGCCTCGAAATGGGCGGGCTCGCAGACGTTGGACAAGGCATTGCGCAGGGTCTTGCGACGCTGGCCGAAACCGGCGCGCACCACGTCGGCAAAGCGCCGCCGATCCCTGATCAGCACCGTGGCCGGATCGCGCGGCACCAGCCGTACCACCGCCGAGTCCACCTTCGGCGGCGGCCGGAATGCGCCTGGCGGTACCACGAACAGTGCGGTGACCTCGCAATAGGCCTGCAGCATCACGCTCAGGCGCCCGTATACCTTGCTGCCGGGGCCGGCGGCCATGCGGTCGACCACTTCCTTTTGCAGCATGAAGTGCATGTCGGCCACCGCGCCGGCATGGTCCAGCGCATGGAACAGGATCGGCGAGGAGATGTTGTAGGGCAGGTTGCCGACCAGCCGGATCGGCGTGCCATCGGCCAGCGCGGTGAGATCCACGCCAAGCACATCGCGATGGATGATGCTCAGCGCGCCGAGCGGTGCAGCGGCGTCGGTCAATGGTGCGATCAGGTCGCGGTCGAACTCGATCACGGTCAGTGCGCCGTGCTTGCGCAGCAGCGGAAAGGTGATCGCGCCCTGGCCGGGGCCGATTTCGACAAGGTGCTGGCCGGCGCGCGGGTCCACTGCCTGCACGATGCAGTCGATGTAATACCGGTCGGCAAGAAAGTGCTGGCCAAGCGACTTCTTGGCCGGTGCGCTGAAAGAATGATTCATGTGCGCAGTTTAACGTGGCAGCGCCTGCACGCGGTGCCGGTCCTGCACCTGGGAGACGCGGCAGATGGGATGCGTGCACGATGCGCATCGTCCAACGCAGGCAATCGCCTCTCGCTCAGCGGCGTGCTGCCAGACGCGCGCACAGGTTGGTCGCCGCCATCAGGCTGGACGGGTCGGCGATACCGCGCCCGGCCAGCTCCAGTGCAGTGCCGTGATCGACCGCCACGCGCGGGTAGGGCAGGCCGAGCGTGATGTTGACCGCCTGCTCGAAGCCGCTGTACTTGAGCACCGGCAGGCCCTGGTCGTGATACATCGCCACCACCGCATCGAAGCCGGTGAGTTTCTGCGGCAAGAATGCAGTGTCGGCCGGCAGCGGGCCGATCAGCTGCATGCCGTCGCCGCGTAGCTGCTCCAGTACCGGGATGATAATGTCCAGTTCCTCGCGGCCCAGGTGCCCGTCTTCGCCGGCATGCGGGTTGAGGCCAAGCACCGCGATGCGCGGGCGTTCCAGGCCGAAGTCGCGTCGCATCGCGGCATCGGTGATGCGCAGGCAGCGCGTTACCGCCTCGGCGGTGATCGCATCGGCGACTGCGCGCAATGGCAAATGGGTTGTTACCAGGGCGACGCGCACGACGGCATTGGCCAGCATCATCACCACCGGGCAGCCCGCCTGTTCGGCCAGCAGCTCGGTGGTGCCGGTGTAGGGGATGCCACCGGCATTGATCGCTGCCTTGTGTACCGGGCCGGTGACGATGCCCTGCAGCTTGCCGGACAGGCAGTCGCCGGCAGCGCCACGCAGGCCGGCAATGACCGCTGCCGCATTGGCGGGATCAGGTGTCCCGAAGTGGGTAGGCACGGCTTGGCGGATCGGATGCAGCGGCAAGTCGCCGGGCGCGCGCGCGCGCTGGTCCGGATCGAGCAGCCGCACAGACAAAGACAGCGCCTTTGCGGCGCTGTGCAGGGTGTCCGGATCGGCGTAGGCGATCAGGTGGGCGTCCGAGCGCGGCCGTTGGGCGAGCCGGACGCACAGCTCCGGCCCGATCCCGGCCGGCTCGCCTGGCACCAGCGCGAGCGACGGGAGCATCGAATCAGCGCGTCGGCCGCGCCGGCGGCGGTGTCGGTGCGGCAGGCGCCGCAGGGTCGGCCGGCTTGGCTGGAGCGGCGGTGGCATCGCCGTCGGCGCGGTCGCCGGTACGGAAGCTCACATACGCTTCGCCACGTAGCTCCTGCAGATAGCGGTTGTACTCTTCTTCCAGCTTGCGACGGCCGATCGTTTCACGGATCTGCGCACGCTGGCTTTCGGCACTGACGTCGGTCTGACGGCTACCCACGCGTTGCACGATATGCCAACCCGCCTGGGTGCGGAACGGTTCGGACACTGCGCCGTCGGCCAGGCCTTCGACCTGCTTGCCGAAGTCAGGGCCGAACGCATCAGCCGGGAACCAGCCCAGATCGCCACCCTGGCCACGGCTGTTGGTGTCTTCGGAAGATTCCTTCGCGGTGGCCTGAAAGTCGGCGCCGCCGGTGATACGCGCACGCAGCGTGTCGATCTTGGCCTTGGCCTGCGCCTCGGTCTGGTTGTCGCCGACGCGCATCAGGATGTGGCGTGCGTTGTATTCGGTGACCAGCTTCTTCTCGCCGCCGGCATTGGCGTCGCGCATTTCCACCAACTTGAGCAACTGGAAGCCGCTCGGACCACGCAGCGGGCCGGCAACCTGGCCGGGCTGCATGTCGCGGATCAGCTGTGCGAATGCATTCGGGATTTCATCCAGGCTGCGCCAGCCAAGATCGCCGCCTTCCAGCGCATTCGGGCTGTCGGAGTACCGCACGGCCGCTGCCGAGAAGTCCAGCTCGCCCTTGTCGATCAATGCCTTCACGCCATCGACCTTTTTCTGGCCGGTGGCGATCTGATCGGCCGTCGCGCCTTCCGGCAGGCCAACCAGGATGTGCGCCAGGTGATATTGACTGCCGGTGGTGGCCTGCTGCGCCAACGCAGTGTCCACTTCCCCTTCGCTCACGCTGATGCGGCTCTGCGCAAAACTTTGTCGCAGGCGCTGCACGATGATTTCGTCGCGGACCGAGGCGCGGAAATCGCCATAGCCCATGCCGTCGGCCGCCAGCTTCTGACGCAAGCCGTCCACGGTGGTGCCGTTCTGCTGGGCAATGCTGGCAATGGCGCGGTTGAGTTCCTCGTCGCTGACGCGGATACCGCTGCCATCGGCGCGGCCGACCTGCAATTTGACAAGCACCAGACGCTCGAGCACCTGGCGCTGCAGGACATCGTCCGGCGGCAGCTGGTTTTCCCGGCCGGCGTACTGCGACTTGACGTTGCGTACGGCGCGATCGAGCTCGCTCTGCAGCACCACGTCTTCATCGACGATGGCGGCAATGCGATCCAGCGGCTGGGATTGCTGTGCCGAGGCCAACGGCGAGAGCGTACTGGTGAGTACCAGCAGCGAGGCGAGAACAACAGAGAAAGGCTTGGTCATGGAATCAAGTTCGGATCGTAATCGTCCGGATTAGTCGTGGTATTGCTGGGCGGGACCAGGTACAGGTCGTCGCGGTAATAGCCGAGAATAGCACGGCGCAAAGTGCGGTCCGTGTTCTGGCCGAACGAGCTCAAGCCCTTCAGCACGAACTCCACCTGGATGGAGTTGTCCATCTCGCCGTCGCGGTTGCGCACGAACCGGCGCACCAATGCGCGCACCGCCAGGCAGCAGCTGTCCCACTGCACGCCACCGATCATCTCCAGCGGTTTGCGATCCAGGAGCGAGTAGTAGTAACGGCCGACCGCACTCCAGCTGGGGTTGATCGGGTACAGGAAGGAGAAATCGGCCTGCTCGAGCTGGTCGCTATTGTTGGTCGGGTTACGGCGGTAGCGATACGCCAGATTGACGATGCCGTCGTTATTGAGCAGATAGCGCGTGCGCAGGCTGGCCAGGTCTTCCTTGCGCGAATTCGGGTTCCACTGATAGGTGGCGCCCATCGACCAGCGGTCGTTGATCATGTAATTGGCGTCGGCCACCCAGGCGGACTTGCCCTGCTCGATGGGTTGTTCGCTGCCGGCGGCCGAATTGGTGCTGTTGTTGATGGTGACCAGCGAGTCGTTGAAGTACAGGATCTGGCCTGCACTCAGCGACAACTTCTCGCGGCCATCGTCCTGGCGCAGCCAGCGCGAGGTCACCGCCAGGGTCAGCTGGTTGGCGTCGTTCTGACGGTCGGCACCGGTGTAGCGCGAATCACGGAACAACTGGCCGTAGCTGAAAGTGAACGGGCGGGTATCGAAGACCGGCAGATCGTCCTGGTCGCGGTACGGCACGTACAGGTAGTACATGCGCGGTTCCAGCGTATTGAGATAGTTGGTGCCGAACAGCGAGGTCTCGCGATCGAAATACAGACCGGCGTCCACCGATGCGATCGGCAGGCTGCGCGAGGGAGACCGGTCGCCGGTCAGCGGCTTGGTGTTGGCCAACGTCGAATCCAGCTGATACGTGGTGTAGCGCCAAGCTACGGTCGGCGTGAAGAACCAGGCTGCGCCGGACAATGGCATCGAGATGTAAGGCTTGATGTCGAAGCGCGAGCCGCTGCCGTATTCGTAGTTGCGGATATTGGTGCGGACGTATTCGTCGCCGTTGGCGTCGCTGTTGCCGCTGCTGGGCGTGTAGACCACGTCGTACGAATCGTCGTGAGTGAACCGTACCGCCTCGGCGTACACCCCCGCCTCGAAGATGCCGAATGGCTTGTCCCAGGTGAAATAGGCGCGCGGCTGCCGGTTATAGGGCAGCGACTGCTCGTCCAGCGTGTAGTCGGTGAGCTGCCAGCGGTCGGCCATCAGGCCGGCGGTCCAGGTCTCGCCGGTCCCGTAGATGCCCACGGTGCTCTGCAGGCTGGAGGCCGAGCCCATGCCGTTCAGGCGGCTGGTGAAGTCTTCCACATACCGGGTGTCGCTGACCCATGAAATGCTGCTGCGCGCCTGCCAGTATTTGTTGATGTCATGGTAGCCGCTGTAGAAGACGCTGCCGCGGTCCTTGTCGCGCAACTTGTCGTTGGGCAGGTAGTTGGCGGTAATCTCGCCGCGACCGTTTTCGTACAGGTAGCGGAACTCGGTGCCGAACATGAAACCGCGCTTGCTCATGTAGCGCGGCAGCAGGGTCGCGTCGTAGTTCGGCGCCAGGTTCAGGTAGATCGGTTGCAGGTAGTCGAAGCCATTGCGGCCGGACAGGCCGAACTGCGGAAACAGCAGGCCGGTCTGACGACGGTCGTCGATCGGGAACTTGAACCAGGGGAAGTACAGTACCGGCACCTTGCCGATCTGCAGCACGGCATTGCGGGCGGTGCCGAAGCCTTCTTCGTTGTCGACGTCGATCTCCGGCGCGCGCACGCGCCAGATCGGCTGCGAGGGATCGCAGGTGGTGTAGGTGGAGCGGTGCATCTGCCCGACCTGGCCCTGCAGATCCACCGATTCGGCCGCGCCATTGCCGCGCCGGTCCACCAACTGGTACCGAATGTTGGTGACCTTGTGGGCGTCGGTGTCCTGGTTGCCTTCGGCGCGGTCGGCGACCATGCGGAAGGAGGTGTCCTGGTAGCGGACATTGCCTTCGGCGATGTAGTTGCCGGTCTCGGTGTCCATGCGCAGGTTGTCGGCACCCAGGAACTGGTCGCCGCGCTTGAGCGCCACATTGCCCTGGTACTGCGGGGTGGTGCTGGTGCCGGACAGCTGGTCGCCTTCGATGTCGGTCGGCAACTGCTGGCGCATTTCGGCGGCCTTGGCATCTGCGGCGGGCGCGCCGTCGAACCCTGGCAACGGATCAACCGCCGGGCACAGTCCCCAGTTCAACGGCTTGTCGGCAGCCATGGCCGGGAGGCAGATGGCGATGCTCAAAGGCAGGGGCAGCAGGCGGAGAGCTCGGCGCACGCGTGATTCAACCAATAAAATGGCCACTAGCTTGCCGTATACCCCGCATAGGGGCAATGACGAGCTCCCGGGTCGGGAGGGCGAGGTTCATCGCAATGAGGGCGCGAGCAAGGGGCCGCCGGGGTTCAGCGCAGCGCGGCCACGTGCGCCACGCTGCTTTCCCGCAAGGCCTGCAGGTCATAGCCGCCTTCCAGCATGGACACCACCCGGCCACGGGCATGTCGCTCGGCCAGGGTGCGCAGCGCAGCGGTCAGCCAGGCGAAATCGTCGGCATCGAGCAGCAGATCGGCCTGCGGATCGCGCAGATGCGCATCGAAGCCGGCAGAGATCAGGATCAGCTGCGGGCGGAAGGCATCGATCAGCGGCAGCATCTCGTCCTCCCACACATTGCGGAAGCGCAGCCCGTCGCTGCCTGGTTGCAGCAGCAGATTGTGGATGTTGCCGATGCCGCGCTCGTAAACGCTGCCCGAGTGCGGATAAAGCCCGGACTGGTGGGTGCTGAGATACTGCACGCTCGGGTCGCGTTCGAAGATCGCCTGCGTGCCGTTGCCGTGATGGACGTCGAAATCCACGATGGTGATCCGTTCCAGCCCATGCCGATCGCGCGCATGCGCGGCGGCCACTGCGACATTGTTGAACAGGCAAAAGCCCATCGACACCTGCGCGGTGGCGTGGTGCCCGGGTGGGCGCACTGCGCAAAAGGCGGTGCGGGTGGCATCCTGCATGACCGCATCCACCGCGGCGATGCCGGCACCGGCCGCGCGCAATGCCGCCGCGCGCGAGCCGGGCGACATCACGGTGTCCACGTCGAGCCGGTGATGGCCTTCGAAGGCGGTTTCCAGCACCGCGTCCACCTGTTCGCGCTCGTGCACCCGGCACAGGTCGCCGAGCTTGGCCAGCGGCGCCTCGCGCCAGTCCAGGTCCGGGAACGCGTCGCGCAGCGCCTCCACCACCGCTTCCAGGCGGGCGGGGCTCTCGGGATGCTCGGGGCCGGCGTCGTGACCGAGGCAGGCGGGATGGGTAAAGACCAACATGGGGCAAATCTAGCCTGTCCGTCGTGCCATGTGCAGGTCAGCCGCGCCGGCGGTCGTGCCGCCACAGCACTTCCTGCTGGCCATCGGCACGCGCCAGCACGCGCGCCAGCACGAACAGCAGGTCGGACAGCCGGTTCAGATAGCCGATCGCTTCGCTGCGCACGGTCTCCTGGCGTGACAGCGCAACGGTCTCGCGCTCGGCCCGGCGCACGATGGTACGGGCCAGATGGCAGCGCGCGGCGGCCTCGCCACCGGCCGGCAGGATGAACTCCTTCAGCGGGGGAAGCGTGTCGTTGAAAAGGTCCAGCTGGCGCTCCAGCGCATCGATATCGGCACTCTCGACGGCCGCACGGCCGGGCATGCACAGCTCGCCGCCCAGATCGAACAACTGGTGCTGGATGGTGGTCAGCAGCCCGGCGATCGGTTCCGGTACGCCGGGGGCGGCCAGCAGCACGCCGATGGCCGAATTGGCCTCGTCCACGGTGCCGTAGGCGTTGACGCGCAGCGCATCCTTGCCGGTACGGCTGCCGTCGCCCAGCCCGGTGCTGCCGTCGTCGCCGGTGCGCGTATAGATCCGCGAGAGCCGGTTGCCCATCTCAGCCGGCCTGGGCCTGGCCGGGCGCGCTGGTCAGGCGCTCGGCGGCCACCTGGACCGCCGCGGCAGCGGCGACATACAGCGCGGCACTGCGCAGATACGGCCCCAGCCAGTCGGTGTAGTTCTTGAACCAGCCGGCCACGGTCGGCTCGGCCACGCTGGCGCTGATCCAGTAGAAGCTGCCCTGGGCGATCAACTGGCACAGCGCCACGGAGAGCAACAGCGCCGGCACCAGCTTGGCCAGCGTGCTCCACTGCGCGCCGTGGTACTGCCGCCGCAGCCACATGCCACCGGCCCACAGCGCGAAGTACGCCGGGATCAGGCACCAGTACGCCGGCGATACGCAGTAGTGCTGCCAGAAGCTCAGGCCCTGGTTGGTGATCACCAGCCAATCCACCGCCACCGCCAGCAGCATCAGCAGCGGGAATGCCAGCCTGGTGCGCGCGGCCAGATGAAAGCCGCCGATGAAGAACACCGCCCAGGACGCGTCCGGGACCGGCGCGAAGTGATTGATCCGCGTGGCGGCCATCAGGACGGCGAGCAGGCTCAAAATCAGGGTGTCGTGCGAGCGAGGAGTCATGCGCGGAGGTGGCTGGATCACAGGCTGGCGAGTGTAGCGTGGAACCCGGTACGCCCGCGCCATGGGCGGCCTTGCGGAAGCCGCCTGGCGCAAGCGACCGCCGAGCCCCCCGTTGCCGAACACTGCGGACGCAAACGGCTCGACGTCTGGATACGCCCTGCACCGGCAAGCGTCGGGCAGCGCTCCCCGCGCGAGCAGCCGGCCGCACCACGCCAGCCCGGGCGCGGCAAGCTGTCCCCCGGTCGCGGCAACGGGTCATGGGCGAAGGCTTATCATGTGGCAATGACACATCCACATGACGTTCTGATCGTCGGCGGCGGCCTGGTCGGCTCCAGTCTGGCGATTGCGCTGGACCGCATCGGCCTGGATGTCGGGCTGGTGGAAGCCACCCCGGCCGGTATGCCCCCAGCGGTGTTCGACCAACGCAACCTGAGTTTTGCCGCCGCCACGGTCAACGCGCTGAGCGTGCTGGGGGTGATGGCCAAGCTGCGCAGCGCCCCCGGGCCGATCCGGCGCATCCACGTCAGCCGCGCCGGCGACTTTGGCCGCGTGCAGCTGGACGCGGCCGATTACGGCCGCGACAGCTTCGGCCAGGTGGTGGTGGCGCGCGATTTCGGCGAGGCGTTGCAGGCCCGCCTGGACGAACTGACCCGGCTGCGCCGCTATCGCCCGGCACGCTGCATCGGGGTCGAGCCGGTACAGGACGGTCTGCGCGCGCTGCGGCTTGCCACCGATGACGGCGAGCAGCGCGTGCAGGCACGGCTGGTGGTCGGCGCCGATGGCACCCACAGCGCAGTGCGCGAGCTGCTGCATATCGGCAGCGACGCGCACGACTTCCTGCAGACCTTGTTCGTGGCGCGGGTGCGCGCCTCCCGCCCACCGGATGGCACCGCGTGGGAGCGCTTCGGCGCGCATGGGCCGACCGCGCTGTTGCCGCGCGGCGACCGCCATTACGGCGCGATCCATTGCGTGGCGCGCGCCGAGGCCGAGGCGGTGGCCGCGCTCGACGAAGCCGGCTGGCTGGCGCGGTTGCAGCGGGCGGCCGGATGGCGCGCCGGGCGTTTTGTCGCCAGCGGCGAACGCAGCGCGTATCCGCTGGTGCAGGTGCTGGCCAACGCCCTGGTCGCCGAGCGCGTGGTGCTGCTGGGCAACGCCGCGCAGACGCTGCATCCGATCGGCGCCCAAGGCTTCAACCTCGGCTTGCGCGATGCGCTGACGCTGGCCGAATTGATTGAGCACGATCGCAGCGATGCCGGTGCAGGGGCACTGTTGGCCAAGTATCTGGCACGTCGACGGGTGGACCGCGAGCAGACCATTGGATTCTCCAGCGGGCTGGCGCGGCTCACCGGCAACCCGGCGCCGCTGCTGAGGCCGTTGCGCAGCCTCGGCCTGCTCGCCACCTCGCAGGCGGCGCCGTTGCAGTCGATGCTGGTCGGCGGGGCGATGGGTTTCCGTGGCGATGTGCCGCAATTGTGCAGGGGAGTCGCATGAGTCGCCGTGGTACCCGCGATGCGTTGATCGTCGGTGGCGGCGTGGTCGGTGCCGCCTGCGCGTTGGCCTTGGCCGATGCCGGCCTGAGCGTGGCGCTGGTCGAAGGCCGCGAGCCCGCGCGCTGGCGGGCCGACCAGCCCGATCTGCGCGTCTATGCCTTCGCCGCCGACAATGCCGCGTTACTGGACAGCCTGGGCGCATGGGCCTCGGTGCGCGCTGCCCGCGTGCAGCCGTACCGGCGCATGCGGGTCTGGGACGCGGCCGGTGGCGGCGAACTGAGCTTCGATGCCGACACATTGGGCCGCGAACAACTCGGTTGGATCATCGAACACGCGGTGCTGGTCGATCGCTTGTGGGCCGCCGTGCATGCGGCCGGCATCGAGGTGCATTGCCCGGCACGCGTGGTCGAGCTGGAACAGGATGCAAGCAGCGTGCGCCTGCGCCTGGACGATGGCAGCCGCCTGGAAGCGGCGATGGCGATTGCCGCCGATGGCGCCGCATCGACCTTGCGCGAGCTCGCCGGTGTGCCGGTGTCGCGGCATGCCTACGCGCAGCGCGGCGTGGTCGCCTTCGTGGAGACAGAGCAGCCGCATCAGGCCACTGCCTGGCAGCGCTTTCTGACCACCGGCCCGCTGGCATTGCTGCCGTTTGCCGATGGCCGCAGTTCGATCGTATGGACCTTGCCGGATGCCGAGGCCACGCGCGTGCTGGCGCTGGACGATGCCGACTTCTCGCGCGAGCTGACCCAGGCCTTCGCAGCGCGGCTGGGGCAGGTGCGGGTGGTCTCCGCGCGCGCGGCGTTTCCGCTGCAACGGCAATTGGTGGAGCAGTATGTCAGCGGCCGCGTGCTGACCCTGGGCGATGCTGCGCATGTGGTGCATCCGTTGGCCGGGCAGGGCGTCAATCTGGGCCTGCGCGATGTCGCTGCGTTGCGCGCCGAGGTGCGTGATGCGCTGGCAAGGCGTGCTGACTGGGCTGCCCCGCATCGGCTGCAGCGCTGGGCGCGCACCCGCCGCAGCGAGAACACTGTGGCTGCTTATGGCTTCGATGCGATCAACACGGTGTTCTCCAACGACGACATGCACCTGACCCTGTTGCGCGGGTCGGTCCTCGGGCTGGCCGGCAGGTTGCCGCCGCTGGTCGATGTGCTGTGGAAGCGTGCCTCCGGCAGCGCGTGATCGCGCGCGCAGCGCGCGGCACCGGTGTGGCTTACCCCCACATAAGGCATGCGGGCGCTCGCCCGGCAGGCTGCCGCCGAACTAGCGCGGCAACACGCCCGGATCCGCGGCATGCATGCTGCTGCGTCGGCGTGCGTGCTGCGGAGGCGGATGCGGCACGCTGATGCAGACAGCGCTGCATGCAGTGCCAGGCCGGGTCGCCAGACTGCTAAGGTCCGAAGCCGTGCGGGTGGCTCGCGCCAGCCAGTGTGCGGGTCAGATGCCTATGCTGTGGCGCTGGGTAGTGGCGTGCTCGGCGCGAGATGGTCAGTGGCGCTGCCAGCACTGCCGCGGTGATGCGCTCAACTTGCAATACCGGTATAAAAATCTTGCAGATGAGATCGCTTGGTGGCACTTTGGATCCCGAGGAGATCGTTTCGGCGGTCCGCAGTGGCTGGCCGGCGTTGGTGAGATCCCATGGCGGGACGCATTTCGATTCAATCAGCGACGCGCAATCGGCCACCGGCAAATGGCCAGCGCGCATCGCAGGAGTGCAGCATGGCAAGCATCATCGGCGGCATTGGAACCTCGCACGTTCCCGCCATCGGGGTGGCCTACGACAAGGGCAGACAACAGGATCCATTGTGGAAGCCGTTGTTCGACGGCGACACGCCCGTGGCTGGCTGGTCGGCCAAGCGGCAGGCCGCTGGGCTGGTGTTGTTCTGCAACGACCACTGCACGCCGTTCTTCGGCCCATATACGGCCTTCGCAGCGGGCATCGGCGAGCGCATTTGCGTCAACAACACCGGGTGGGGCTTGGAATTTCTGGACCGTTTCCAGCATGCGCCGGGAGCGCTGACCGATCTCACCCACGGCGATGACGTGTGCCAGGGGGGCGACGGGAGCGTGCAGCAAATCATGTGGCTGGCGCTGCGCAGTGCGCTGGGCGGGCCGATCCGCACGCTGCATCAGAACCACTGCCTGATGAGCGCCACCGCGATGACGGTGGTGCTGTACGAGCCGGGCATCGAAACCGCTGACGCGCCGTCTTCAGCGCAGTTGCTGGCGCACACCACGCATACCGCAAACGCGGCACGGGGGGCGGCCTACGATTCCGCAAGTACGCGGCATGCACCAGATCGGCGGCACGTACCTGTTCGATCTGCGTACCGGCAACCGCGCGTTGCGCATCGATCGATTCTTGTGGCATATGATTCGCGCCCGGTGGCGCGATCGCTTGCTTGAAAATTCCGAAACACTGATGCAGGAGGCCGGCCTCACCGAGCATGAAAGGCGCTGATCCTCGCACGCGGCCGGCTCGGACTGGTGCGGTACCGCGCCAACGTCTTCGTCATCGAAAAATTCGCCCGTCTGGTGCGTATGACCAATCTGCAGGTCGACGCCATCATGCGTGGCGAATCCTTCGAAGACGCCATGCAGACCCGGCGTGTGCCCGATGCACGCTGATCTGCAGGGCCGGCCAGGTGCCGTCCCGCCGCATTACCCGACTTCCCAACGTAAGGTCCATCCCCATGACCATGTCCTCCGTGTTCTTCGAACACCGTATCAAGGTCCGGCATCTACGTGTGATCGAGGCGCTGGATCGGCAGAAAAGCCTGCTCCGCGCCTCACGCGTGTTGAACGTCACCCAGCCCGCATTGACGCGTGCCCTGCAGGAGATCGAAGAGATCGTCGGCGCGCCGCTGTTCGAGCGTCATTCGCGCGGCGTGCGCCCCAACGCGATGGGCGAGGTGCTGGTACAGACCGCGCATGTTGTGCTCGGCCAGTTGCGCCGTGCGCAGGACACCTTTGAGGGTCTGCTGCAAGACGATGCGCTCACCATCACCGTGGGCGCGTTGCCGGTCGCTGCCAGCGGCCTGTTGCCGGCCGTGCTGGCCGCGTTGTATCGCGCCGAACCCACCTTGCGGGTGCGCCTGCTGCATGGGCGCACCGACGAACTGCTGCCCAAGCTGGCCGGCAACGAGATCGATCTGGTGGTGGGCCGGCTGTATCCGCTGGCTCGCTACGACGGGTTGATCCGCAAGGTGCTGTACCAGGATCCGATCGCGCTGGTGGCGCGCAGCGACCACCCGCTGTTTGCCAACGGCCAGGTGCGTATCGCCGAAGCCGCTGCGTATCGCCAGGTGCTGCCGACGCTGAGCCAGCATGTCGAGCGCGATGTGGGGCAGGTGATGCGCGAACACGGGCTGGCCACGCGCGATCAGCTGCGTTCCAGTTCGGCCAGCTTTACCCGCGAGATTCTGCTCGGCACCGACAGCATCGCCGTCATGCCGAGCATGATGGTGGCCGGGGATATCGCACGTGGCGAGTTGCGCGCCTTTCAGCTGCAACAGCCGTCGCAGGCGCGCGCAGGCGGGGTGATCTATCGCGATGGCAGTGCCATCCACAAGCCTGGCGTGCGCTTGCTGATGCGCGAACTGGAACGCCAATTGGCGGCCATGGCCGAGCAGGGGGCGGTGTGGGTGGACGACCAGATCAGCGAGGACACCCTGTTGCTGGACGAGTCCGCGTGATCGATTGAGCGGGGCATGCGCGGCGCAAGCGCTGCCGCGTCTGGGTGGTGCTGCACTGGCGTGATGCACGCACACGGCAGGCAGCTCGGGGCCCCTGTTGCGCTGCCGGGCATGGTTCGCCGCCGTGGCTCGGCAGCGAACCTGCGGGTCGCTGCCAGCTGCGCGCGGCGCGATCCACATCCCGGACGCATCACGCCCCGCTGACCAGGGCGTCTTTCAGGCGCGCTTTCTGCAGCTTGCCGGTCGCGGTGCGCGGCAGCGCCTGGACCACGCGCAGATGCTTGGGCACCTTGTACTTGGCCAGTCGTTCGACCAGATAGGCGCGGATCTGTTCCAGATCCGGCGCGTCGTCGGCCGGCACGATCGCCAGGTAGCCCACCTCTCCCCATTGCGGGTCGGCGATCCCCACCACCGCGCATTCGCGTACCTGCGGATGGTCGGCAAGCGCCGCTTCGATCTCGGCCGGATACACGTTCTCACCGCCGGAAATGAACATGTCCTTCTTGCGATCGACGATCCAGAAAAACCCGTCGGCATCGTGCCGCACGATGTCGCCGGTGCGGAACCAGCCGCGCTCGTCGAGCGCGGCGGCGCTTGCCTGCGGATCGCGCCAGTAACCGGGGCTGAGGTTGGGGCCGCGCAACAGCAACTCGCCTGGCACGCCGACCGGGCAGTCGTTGCCATCGCCATCGACCACGCGTGTCTGCACCGCAGGGGGCGAAATGCCGACCGCGCCCAGCTTGGCGCGGATCACCGCGCAGTCCACCGACATGCCGAACACCGTGCCGGCCTCGCTCATGCCAAAGCCGCTGACCATCGGGATGCCGTCTTCCAGCCAGCCGAGCAGGTCATCGCTGGCGTGCGGCGCGCCGCCGCTGACCAGCGCGGTGAGATGCCGCAGCGAGGCCGCATCGAAACCGGGCTGGCTGCGGAACGCCTGCATCATCTGCGGCACGCCGACGTAATGCGTGATGCCCAGCGACCGGTTGCCCAGCCAGCCCAGGGTGCGCTTGGGTTCGAAGCCGTTGGAGACCTGGATCGAGCCGCCTACCGCCAGCGCCGGGCGCACATTGGTGGCCAGGCCGATGATATGGAACATGGGCGCTTCGCACAGGAAACTGCTGCCCGCATCCACGCGCGTGGTGACGCCAAAGTTGTGCGCCACCTGCTGCAGATTCTGCTCGCTCAGCATCACGCCCTTGGGCTGACCGGAGGTGCCGGAGGTGAACAGGATCAGGCTGATGCGGTCGGGTGGAATCGACGCAGTGTCTGCAGGTTCGAGCAATTTCGCCGCGTCGATGAAGTCGGCCAGCGACGCGACATCGGCGCGCCCCGCAGCAACGTCGTCGCCCAACAGCAGGCGCGGCTCGGCGCGTTGTAGCAATGCATCCAGTTCGCCTGCACTTAGCCGCCAGTTGAGCGGGACGTAAATCGCACCGACGCGTCCGCAGGCGAAATGCAACGCCACCTGCCAGACCGAATTGCGTGCCAGTGTGGCAAGCCGTTCGCCATCGACGCAGCCGCGCGTGTGCAGCAATGCAGCCAGACGGCCGATCAATGCGTCCAATTCTGCGTACGACCATTGCTGATCCAGCAGCAGGTCGCGCGCAGCAAGCCGATGAGGGCTAAGGCGGGCGTGGAGGGAGATCGAGTCGGTCGGCATGGTCATGGCGCTGTCTTCCGAATGCAGATGAGTGGGTGACTGACGTGACGACGGCGGCTGCGGCTGAAGGTTGACGCGCGTCAGAACACCTAGCGAACGTTCACCCGACGCTGCGGACGCAGCGCAGGAGGCGATGGACAACGCAGTGCCTGCCGCATCGCGTTACGACCGCGCCATGGTCGCGGCGCGGTCGGGTGCTGAAGGGCTTGAGTGGGATTGATGGCTTTGGGTTCGAGGAACGCGTGCGGTTCTTCGATGCCGTCTTCGCGGCCGCTCCCGGAGTGCTTGAACCCGCTGGATGAGCAGGCCCGACGGCCCACGCGCGGCGATCCCGCGCAGCGTTGCGGACACGGCTTCCATCCTCCCTCCTCGGTGCGGAAAACAACGGGCAGCGCCAGCGATGCGCGTGGTGCACGCATCGCTTCAGGCGCCGTAGGAAGTGATCAGGCGCTGTTCTTGGTCAGATCGTATGCGCCCAGGCCGGGCTTGTAGCTCTTCTCGTCGATGAACTGGCGGATGCCTTCCTTGCGGGCGTTGTTGTCGAACGAGTTGGCCGCCTCCTGCATGCGCACCAGATAATCTTCGGCTTCGTCGTAGGTCATGGTGCCGACCCGGCGCACCGCATCCTTTGCGTACTTCAGCGCGACCGGGTTCTTCTTGAGCAGCAGCTCGGCCACCTCGCGGGTACGTGCTTCCAGCCGTTCCAGCGGCACGCTTTCGTTGACCAGGCGCCATTCGGCGGCCTTCTTGCCGTCCACCGTTTCGCCGGTCAGCGTCATCCACATCGCATCGCGCATCGACAGCAGCTCCACCGCGACCTTGGTGACGCCGCCGCCGGGCAGGATGCCCCAGTTGATTTCCGACAGGCCGAACTGCGCCTCGTCGGCGGCGATCGCCAGATCGCAGGCGAACAACGGCCCGAAACCGCCACCGAAACACCAGCCGTTGACCATCGCGATGGTGGGCTTCTGATACCAGCGCAGGCGGCGGAACCAGCCATAGGATTCGCGCTGCGAGCGACGCACGCCGCGCAGGCCCTGGGCTTCGGTTTCGCGGAAATATTCCTTCAGATCCATGCCGGCCGACCAGGCGGTGCCTTCGCCACCGAGCACCAGCACGCCGACGTTGTCGTCGAATTCCAGCTCGTCCAGCACGTCCATCATGCGGCGGTTGAGCGCCGGGCTCATCGCGTTGCGTTTGTCGGGGCGTGCAAACTTTACCCAGGCAATGCGGTGTTCGATGCGGACCGATACCACGTCATGCTCGTTCAAGCGGCGTCTCCTTCGAGTGGGTACAGAGTGGAAATCACAGTGCGTCGGCGAGCGCGGTGTCCGGCACTCCGGCCCGTTCCAGCGCGGCGCTGGCGTTCAACTTGCAGAGCAGGCGCAGCAAGGTCTGCTGCTCGCTGGCCTGCAGGCCCGTGCAGGTGCGCGCGACCGCCCGCGCCAGACAGCCCTGCGCAGTGCCGAGCGTGCGCTCGCCAAGCGGGGTGAGGTACAGGCCCTTGCTGCGTCGGTCGCGGCCGGCCAGGCGCTCGATCAGGCCCTGCTCGGCCAGTGCGTTGGCGATCTTCATGCCGGCAGCGCGATTGACCAGCAGGCGGTTGCCCAGTTCGGTCTGGTCGCAGCCGGGCTGGTCGCGAATGTGGATCAAGGCGGTGACGCGCGCCGGGGTCAGATGCAGTTCGGCCAGTTCCTGGCGCGCGGCGTGGCTGGAGGCCAGGGTCGCCAGTTGCAATTGATAGCCAAGGTCTGCGGCAAGGGTCAGGCGAGCGCTCATCGAGCCATCCAAATTGTATCCGTTAAATACAATCTAGCCGACCGAAGCGGGCACTGCAAGAGGTGGTGGCGGTCGCAAGCAAAGGGCACTGCGCGCCTGTGTAGCGCGGGCGCAGGACCTGTCTGCGGTGCTGCCGGATGATTTACCGGATCAACCAGCCGCTCAGCTGTTCGCGGCTCAGGTGTCCGCTGTGCCGTGTGTCGAGCGCATCGAATTCATCTGCCAGTGCCGGGTTGGCCTGTGCCTCGGCGCGACTGATGTTGCCGTCGCCGTCGGTATCCAAGGCCTGGAAGTCGATGCGGTAGCTGCCGACCACGCTGTTGGGCTGGATCGAGCGCACGATCACGCTGGATTCGCCGCGCGGACGCTCCAGCTGGGCCTGATGGGTGACCTCGCCGCTGGACAGCGGCTGGGTGCGAATCACATTGGGCACATCGATCAGCGGCATGCTGCTGGCCGGCGTCGGCGCCTGTTGCGCGAGCGCGTGGCCGCCGAGCAGCAGCAACACGGAAAACGAAACGATACGCATGGTGGTCATCAGATCCCCCTGACGTGGAACAGCCCGCAAGCATAGAGGCTGTCGGGCGTCTTGAGGTGCGTGCACCGCGTGCTCGCCGTATGGCGACAGTGCCTGCGTATGCCCAGGCCGGCGGTCTGTGCGGCGTGCGCGATGCGCCATCGGCCAACCGCGACCGGAGCCGGAACCCATGGCCGCACCGCAACCTCGCACATTGCACCCGGTACGGCAGCTCAGCCGGGGATGAACGGAAACACGATCTTCAACAAGCCCTTCAGACCGCCCTCGGCAGTGCTGGCCACGGCCTTGGCGCCAAGGCTGTTGAGCGCGCGCCGTACATCGTCCCAGCGCACCTGCGCGATGTCCTTCTTCAGCAGGTCCGCCACTTCCTCGGCGGTGGGCGTGAGCTTTTGCAATTGGCGCACGGTGGCCTGCGGGTCCGGCTGCAGATAGCCCCAGCGTTCGGCGACTTTCAGCAGCGTGTCGAAGCGCACCGCGACCACTTCGCGATTGCGCTCGTACACCGGCAAGGCTCCGACATCCAGGATGGCCTGTTCGAATTGCTGCGCATCGTCCGGGTGTTCGATGCGCACCGCCAGAAAGCCTTCCTTGCGGCTGCGTTCGCTGACGTGCTTGGCACCGGAGCGTAGATTGTCTTCGGTGAGCACGTTGGCGACGATGCGCTGCATTGCCGCGTCGCCTTCCTCGGGCACTAGCGAGCGCCAGCGCGCATAGCCGTCGCGACGCAATGCCTTGACCTTGGCCGAGGTCACCCGCAGCTGCAGCGCGACCATCGCGTTGGAGCTGTTGCGCGAGATGGCGCCGTCGCGTTCGAGCAGCACGAAGATCAGCAATTCCAGATCGCGCTTGGTCAGCGATTGGAATCCCTGCAGCAGGGTCAGGCGCAGGAATTCGTTGCCGAAGGCCGCCGCGTCCTTGAGTTCGATCGGTTGCATGGGGAGTCCTCCACGGGTGACCTGCAGGATGCCAGGGCGCTGTTGCGCGACCTGAGAACCGTTGCGACGCGCGCAGCAGTTTCAGTGTCCGGTTTCGCGGCCCGGGCGATCGGACCTGAACGTTTCAACTGCGCCACGATCCTGCAAGGTCACGAACACCTGTTTGCCATCGGTGCCGCCGAAGGCGACGTTGCTGGCCTTGCGGCCCTTCAACGCGACCGTGCGCAGCAACTTGCCCTGCGGCGAGACCACCGCGATCTGCCCGGCATCGTAGCGGGCGATATAGAGATTGCCGTCGGCATCGCAACGCATGCCATCCATGCCGAAGTCGGGGAAGCTGATCAGCAGGCGCTTGTTGCGCAGGCCGCCATCGACGCGGTCGTAGACCCACACCTTGCGCGACACGCTTTCGTTGACGTAGAGATGCTTGCCGTCGGGGCTGACGTCCAGCCCGTTGGGCGTGGTCATGCCCGATTCCATCAACGCCACGACGCCCTCGCGGCCGATGTGCCACAGGCGGCCGCTGTTGTCTTTCCAGTTCGGGTCGCTTGCATAGAAGCTGCCATCGGGCGCAATCGCCAGATCGTTGGGGCCGTCGGCGTCGGGCAGCGAGGCGAAGGTGCTGACCGCGCGCGTCTGCAGGTTCACCTGCAGGATCTTGTGGCCGGTGTAATCGGCCACGTACATCGTCCCGTCGCGGAAGCGGATGCCATTGCCGGTGCTGCCGTCGGGCAAGGTCACGAAGACCTCTGCCTTGGCGCTGCCATCGGCGTGCAGGGCAATGCGCGCGATGGTGCCGTCCTTGCCCAGATTCACCGCGTAAAGCGCGCCATCCGGTCCGGCCGCAGGACCCTCGGCATTGTGGGTGAAGGCGCCATCGCCGATCAGGTCGCGCGCAACGAACGGCGCATCGGCAGCGACCACAAGCGAGCTGGACAACAGTAGCGCCAATGGCAGGAAACGGCGGCGGGCGATGGCGGTCATGCGGCGTGCTCCGGATGGGATCGTTGCCAGTGTGCCAGAACGTGCGCAGCGGCCATGGCGGTAATCACGCACGATCAAGTAAGGTGCCCGGGCAGCATTGGCCGACGAGCGACCAACAGCAGCACTGCGCCCACCTGCGGGCAGTGCGAATGGGCCGCGGTGCGGCACGTGTCCACTGACACTCCGGTGCGAGTGCTGTCGTCGTCATCGCTGACGATCGCACGCGATGGTGTCAGCCGCTCTCAATCTTGCCAAGGAGGTTTGCATGTCCGTGGAATCGATCACACGTCGTCGTTTGCTCGCCGCATTCGGCGGTGCAGGCGTCCTGCTTGCTGCACCCGGCTGGGCATTGCCGAAGAAAAAGCCGGGCAAACCGCTCAACGTGGCATTGGCCGGCCTGGGCAGCTATGCCAGCGAACAGCTCGCGCCGGGCCTGGCATTGACCAGGCATTGCCGGCTGGCCGGTATCGTCACCGGCACGCCCGCGAAGATTCCGCAGTGGAAGGCCAAGTACGGCATCGCCGATCGCAACGTCTACAACTACGAGAACTTCGACCGGATCGCCGACAACGACGACATCGACGTGGTGTACATCGTCACGCCGACCCATCTGCATGCGCCGCTGACCCTGCGCGCGGCGGCGGCCGGCAAGCACGTCTGGTGCGAAAAGCCGATGGCGATGCATGCCGGCGAATGCGAGGCGATGATCGCGGCGTGCAGGCGCAACAAGGTGGCGCTGACGATCGGTTATCGCATGCAGCACGAACCCAACACGCGTCGCCTGATCGCGATGGCCAGCGAGAAGCCGTTCGGCGCGATGCAGCGTGTGCGCGCCGAGGCCGGCTACAACGGCTATCACGATGCGACCAAGGCCGATCGTCCATGGCGCTTGCGCTCCCAGTTCGGCGGCGGGGCGATGTACGACATGGGCGTGTATCCGCTCAATGCCGCGCGCTACACGGTGGGCAGCGAGCCGCTGGCCGTGACCGCCAAGCGCTGGACCGATCGTCCCGAATTGTTCGACGAAGTCGACGAGCATATGGACTTCACCCTGGAATTTCCGAACGCGGTGCGTGCGCAGTGCAAGACCAGCTTCGGGAACAACATGAATGTGCTGCGCGCCGAATGCGAGCGCGGCTGGTACGAGTTGTCGCCGTTCCAGAGCTACCAGGGCGTGACCGGCAAGGCCAGCGACGGGCGCGTGTTCGACGCCAAGGTGCCGCACCAGCAGGCATTGCAGATGGACGAGGACGCGCTGGCGATCATCAACGGCACCCCCCTGCGTGCGCCCGGCGAAGAAGGCTTGCGCGACATCCGCATCGTCGATGCGATCTACCGCTCTGCCCGCGAGGGCAGCAAGCGAATCGTGCTCTGATCGCGCCTCGCTCCGTCAATCGATGGAGCAGGCCCGCCTGAGCCAGGCGAGCAGGCTGGCACGCACCAGCCTGCCACGATGAAGTCCCCACAGGCCGTGCAGTCCAGCACCGAAAGCGGTTGCCCAGCAATCACACCGGACTGCCATCAGCGCGACTGGCGCAGGTGAATCACCACACCAACTCACGCGATACCCGCCAGCACCCACAGCAACAACGCCACCAATCCCCCGCTTTTACGATTCCCCAATCCCGAATCCCGAATCCCGATTCCCAGCTCTCACGATTCCCCAATCCCGATTCCCCGCTCCTAACCCCGCATCGCCAACACCGTGATCTCCTCACGATCGTGATACAGCTGCTTGGCACGCACGATCAGCGATTTCTCGGCCTGCTGCTCGAACAGGTCCAGGCACAGGCGGGTCTCGTCCCAGCGCTTTTTCATCGGCAGCTTGAGGTTGAAGATGGTGTTGCGGCACCAGCCTTCGCGGATCCAGGTGGCCATGCGTTCGGCCACGCGGCGCGGTTGCTCGACCATGTCGCAGACCATCCAGTCCAGCGCCTGCGCAGGCTTCCAATGAAAGCCGTCGGCGCGCAGATGCTCGACCAGGCCGGTCTCCAGCACATGCTCGCGTAGCGGGCCGTTGTCGACGCTGGTGACATGCAGGTGCTGGCGGGTGAGCACCCAGGTCCAGCCGCCAGGGGCCGCGCCCAGGTCGGCGGCGCGCATGCCGGGTTTGACCAGCGCTTCGCGTTCCTCCGGTGCGAGCAGGGTGAGCAGGGCTTCGTCGAGCTTCAGCGCCGAGCGCGATGGCGCCTCCGGCAACAGCTTCAAACGTGGAATGCCCAGAGGCCAGGGCGCGCTGTCGGCACTGTCGGCCACCGCCAGCAAGGCGTGGTCGCCATCGAGAAAACAGATATGCAGCCGTGCCAGGCGCGGCTGCGGCTTGTCGGTGAGCAGGCCGGCCTTGCGCAAGGCCGGACGCAAGGCATTGCCGAAGCTGCGCGCCAGCCCTGCCAGCGGCTTGCCCGCGTCCGAATCCGGGTGTTCCACCCACAGATCGCCGAAACGCGGCTGGCCTTCCAGTGCGGCCAGGATCGGCGTGATGCGGTCCTTCGGGTCGATGCCCTTGAGTTCGGCGACCACCACCAGCTTCTGCCGCGCGAAGATCAGCTCGCGCCAGTGCAGCTTGGTGGCCAGTTGTGCGGCCTCATCGCAGACGAACAGCACATAGCCGTCGTTGCGCTGGGTACGCGCATAGCCGGCGATGCCGACGAACGCGGCGCGCGCGCTCAACTCGGCAGCCAGTTCCGGCTCGAAGCCCTGGCGGCAGTAACACAGCAGGCCGCTCATCGGGGTGCCCGGCGTGCGCGACCGCTGCGGGGCAGCTCAATAATGGTCACCGCCGCCCTCGCCATAGTTGCGCAGCACCGCGCAGGCCTGGTCGCGATGCACGTCGCGCACCACCTCGATGCCGCGGCGGGTGAGCTCGCCCACCCAGTCGGCAGGCAGCGGGCCTTCGTCGAATTCGGTCAGCGCCATCACGTCGTCGGCGCGTGCGCCGATCAGCAGGCGGTCGATGCCGGCCCACACCGTGGCGCCGTAGCACTGGCAGCACGGCTGCGCCGAGGTGGCCAGCGTCACCGGCGACAGCACATCGTTCAGGCGCGGCGTCTGCAGGCGCTGCTGCGCGAGCATGTAGGCCATGTTTTCGGCATGCGCCAGCGAGGTGGTCTGCGGCACCACGCGGTTCACCGCCGCGGCGATGATGCGGTGGTCCGGGCCGAACACGACCGCACCGAACGGGCCGCCGCTGCGCTCTTGCACATTCATCCGCGACAGTTCGATTGCCAGCGCCACCTTGTCCTCGTCGCTGGGATAGGCGCGGCTGTCGTCGACATGCGCGTGGATCCAGTCGGGCAGCGTGAGGTGGACTTGCGCGTAAAGCATCAGTGGACCATTTCCGTAGAGGGGGGAGCGGGGCGCAGTGTATCGGCCTGGGCGTCCTTTGCGGCACATTGCCCGGCCACGCACTGGCAGGCGCTGATCTCGCGGAAGCCGCACACGCTCATCATGCCGCTGGCCTGGCACTGCGCCATCACGCCCTTGGGGTCGGTGGCACTGTCGACGTTGACGCAGGCCGGGAATGCGCCGCAGCAGTTGCCGACGTTCTTCACCGTGCAATCGGCGTCGGTGCGGCAGGTGGTCGTCACGGTGACCGGTTTGCCGGTTGCCGGGCCGCTGGCCGCGTTGGTCGCCGGAGTCGGCGTGGCCGTATCGGCCGGTGGTGCGGCCACGCAGCCGATCGACACACCACAGGCCAGCAGCAACAGCGTGCTCAGACACCGGGACAAAAGACGGGACATGCGGCCGCTCCGATCGGGACAGGTAAGCGGCCATGGTAAGCCCCAGATGTGCGCAATGCGGCGAGCGCCGGATCCACTGCGCAAACGCGCGGGGGCCGTATCTCGCGCGCGTTGCCGCGGATGGCGCTGGCCAGGGCCCGGCATGTGATTGAAATACGCCTGCAGCGCATATGGCGGCGCTCCTGACGGCCACAGCCTGCAATCCAGGCTGGTGCGTGCATCAGGTGCCGGCGTCATTCCGCTTTTGCATGCAGTGCTGCGCACCACAGCACGCCGACCAGCAGGCAGGCGATGGCGGCCAACTCCAACGGCGTGGGCAGGCGCATTTCCCAGGCAAAGCCGTACAGCAACGCAAAGATCGTTTCGAACACGATCATCTGGCCAACCAGGGTCAGCGGCAGCACGCGGCTGGCCCGGTTCCACAACGCGTTGCCGATCACCGAGGCCAGGATGCCCAGCAGCAGCGAAATGCCCCAGAAACTGACCCAGTCGATCGGCGCATGTGGCGCGCTGCCGATCAGTGCGGCCGGCGCCAGCAACAGCGACAATGCGCCGGTGACCACGCCGGTCAGCAGCGACCAATCGCCACCGGACAGGTCCGGGCGCCGCCGCAGCCAACGCGCATTGCCGATGGAGTAGGCCGACCACGACGCCAGCGCACCGAATGCACAGAGCAGGCCGGCGATGCGGGTGGCGCGATCGCTGGCGTGGTGACCGGCATCGTGTTGCAAGGTGTCCAGGGCGACCAGCGCCACGCCGATGACGCACAACACGCAGGGCGCGGCCAGGCGTCGCAGTTGCACCGCGCCTGCGGCACGCGTGCCGATCACGGTGACCACCACCGGCAACAGGCCGATGATCAGCGCGGTTGCCGCGCTGCCCGCCCACTGCACTGCGCTGCCGAGCAGCACGTAATAGATCAGGTTGCCCAGCAGGCTCAGACGCAGCAGCGCCCACCATTCGGCGCGTCCGAGCCGTGCAGCGGTCTGGCGCGCGCGCGGTGCCAGCACCAGCGCCGCGACCGCGCCATACGACAGATAACGGGCGACGGCCAGTTGCAACGGCGTAAACGCCGCCAGCAATTGTGGCGCCAGAAACACCAGTCCCCATAACGCGCCTGCACCGATGCCGCAGGCAACACCCACCATCAAGCGCTCACGCATCGTGCTGCTCCTTACCTGCCACGCAGCATGCAATGAAGTGCGGCACGCAGCTCCATTGCGCTTGTTCATTAACTCAGAAGACACCGCTCTGAAGCGGCGTCACTCTTGCTGCATCCCGCAGTGACAAGCATCCATCAGCGCGCCGATCGTCGCAGGCCGGGCCTCGCTACGGCTGCCTGCCGTCGTATCCGCACCGGAGGGCTGGCATCCGGCGCAGGCCCGGTTCACTTGGCCCAGGTGTCGCGCAGGGTTACGCTGCGGTTGAACACCGGCGTGGCGGCGCTATGGTCGCGGCGATCGGCAACGAAGTAGCCGGTGCGCTCGAACTGGAACGACTGCTCGGGCGCGGCCTGTGCCGCGCTCGGCTCCACATAGCCGCGCACGCTGCGCTTGGACTCGGGGTTGAGATGATCGCGGTAGGTCTTGCCCTCGGATTCGTCATCGGGCTTCTCCACCGAGAACAGGCGGTCGTACAGGCGGATTTCCGCTTCCACCGCATGCGCGGCGCTGACCCAATGGATGGTGCCCTTGACCTTGCGGTTGGCGCCTTCCATGCCCGGACGCGATTCCGGATCCAGCCAGCCACGCAGCTCGACGATCTCGCCGGCGTCGTTCTTGATCACCTCGTCCACGCGCGCAATGCCGGCGCCGCGCAGGCGGATCTCGCCACCGGGCACCAGACGCTTCCAGCCCTTGGGCGGGACTTCGGCAAAATCCTCGCGCTCGATCCACAGTTCGCGCGCGAACGGCACCTCGCGCGTGCCGAAGGATTCGTCCTTGGGATGGTTGGAGAAGCTCAGCGTCTCGCTGTGGCCTTCGGGCAGATTGGTCAGCACCAGCTTGAGCGGGTCGATCACCGCCATGCGGCGCGCCGCGGCCGCATCCAGATCCTCGCGCAGACAGCCTTCCAACACCGAGAAATCGATCAGCGAGTTCTGCTTGCTGATCCCCACCCGATCCACGAACAGGCGCATCGCCGCCGGCGTATAGCCGCGCCGGCGCAGGCCCTGCAGCGTGTACATGCGCGGGTCGTCCCAGCCATCCACCAGCCGTTCTTCCACCAGCGCGGTGAGCTTGCGCTTGCTCATCACCGTGTAGTTGATGTTCAGGCGCGAGAACTCGATCTGGCGCGGTTTGGCGGCCTCGCGCGGCAGGCCCTGGTCCAGCAGCGGCTGCAGCAGCTCCGGATGCGCGGCCAGGTCCACCTTGTCCACGCACCAGTCGTAGAGCGGGCGGTGATCTTCGAATTCCAGCGTGCACAGCGAATGGGTGATGCCTTCCACCGCGTCGCCCAGCGAATGCGCGAAGTCGTACATCGGGTAGATCGGCCACGCGTTGCCGGTATTCTGGTGCTCGACATGCTTGATGCGGTACAGCGCCGGGTCGCGCAGGTTGATGTTGCCGCTGGCCATGTCGATCCTGGCGCGCAGCGTGCGCGCGCCATCGGGGAACTCGCCGGCACGCATGCGCCGGAACAGGTCCAGGTTTTCGGCGACGCTGCGCTCGCGGAAGGGCGAATTGCGGCCGGGCTCGGTCAGCGTGCCGCGGTACTCGCGCACCTGCTCGGCGGACAGGTCGCAGACGAAGGCATGGCCATCGCGGATCAGTTTTTCCGCGGCCAGGTAATACACCTGGAAATAATCCGATGCGTGGCGCAGCTGCGCCCACTCGAACCCCAGCCAGCGCACGTCGTCCTGGATGGCGACCACGAACTCGGGGTCTTCCTTGGCCGGGTTGGTGTCGTCCAGGCGCAGATTGCACAGCCCGCCGAATTCGGAGGCCAGGCCGAAATCCAGGCAGATCGCCTTGGCGTGGCCGATATGCAGATAGCCGTTGGGCTCGGGCGGGAAGCGGGTGCGGATGACCGTGTGCTTGCCGCTGGCCAGATCCTCGCGGACGATCTGGCGGATGAAGTCTTTCTTCTCCGCCGGGGCGGTGGCGTCGGTGGCTAGGGTCTGGGACATGCGTGCATCAGCAATAGGTAAACCGCAAGTTTAGGCGGTGGCACGGGTTAGGGGTAGGCGGCGTGTCGGGTGCGGACAGCGAGCGTCGCCCGTGCGCGCTGGTCCCGCGTGCAAGCGCCGCACTACCGGGGCCTGCATCTGCTGACTGCACGCGGGACGGGCGCCATTGGCAGGCGGCATGCCGGGCTGGCCGGCACCGCCGACGGCGCGTACGCTGCGGCGATCCTTCGGAGTTCCCCACGCATGCCTTTGCCCCGCCTGGTGATCGGCGATAAGACCCGGTCTTCCTGGTCGCTGCGCCCGTGGCTGCTGCTGCGACATTTCCATGTGCCGTTCGAAGAGATCGCGCTGCCGCTGGATACGCCGCAATTCCAGGCCCGCATCGCCGGTTATTCGCCGACCCTGCAGGTGCCGGTGCTGTGGGACGACGCCTTGCATGTCTGGGACTCGCTGGCCATCTGCGAATACGCCAACGAACGCTGGCTGGATGGCCGCGGTTGGCCGGCCGGGCCGTCCGTGCGCGCGCAGGCACGCGCGGCGGCGGCGGAAATGCATTCGGGCTTCGTTGACTTGCGCACCCAGCTGCCGATGAATCTGGGCCGCATGCCTGGCCCGGCGCGTTGGGATGCGGCTGCCGAGCGCGACATCGCCCGCATCCAGGCGCTATGGGCCAGCCTGCGCGCCGAGCACGGCCATGGCGGGCAGTTCCTGTGCGGCGACTTCGGCATCGTCGATGCGATGTTCGCCCCGGTCGCGCTGCGTTTTGCCAGCTACGGCGTGCCGTTGTTCGAGGCTGCCGGCGATTACCTGGCCGCACTGGATGCGCTGCCGGCACTGCGCGAGTGGAAGCAGGACGCCGAGCGCGAACGCCTGGAGCGTGGCTGACATGCAGATCGCATACCGCGCCAGCCACATCATCGACGCACACCTGGCCAAGCACGCACTGGAAGATGCCGGCATCACTGCATTCGTGTTCGGCGAGTCGCTATTGGGTGGTGCGGGCGAACTGCCTGCCTTCGGCGTGCTGCAGGTCTGCGTGGCCGACCTGCACCTGAGCCAGGCGCAGGCGGTGTTGGCGGACATCGGCCTGTGCGGCGAGGTCACCCGCGCGCTGTAGCGGCCAGACGCCAGGGCAGTGCCTGTCGTAGGAACGCACCTGGACGCGACGAGGCGCTCCTGGAAATGCCCGTCGTGCCCAGGCGCGCTCCTATGAGGGAATCGCTCGAGACGGCACGCATCATCGCCACTGGCGCCACCCTGGCGGTGCTGCAGCTGTCGGCGGCGATATTCCGCCGCTCCACGCTGCAGATCGCGATCAACCCGGCCGCCAGCGGCAGCAGGTCAGGGGCAGCGCCGCCAGGCTCCTGCCGATGGTCGGCCAATCGTTGCGGCGCACCGCCAATGCCTTCATGGCGCCAGTCCGGCCTGGACTGCGTAGACCGCGGCCTGGGTGCGATCTTTCACCTCAAGCTTCTGCAGGATGCGTTCCACATGCACCTTGACCGTGCCGGGAGAAATCCCCAGTTCAGCTGCGAGCGTGGCATTGGTCAGGCCACGCGGCAGCAGTGACAACACCTGTTTCTCGCGTTTGCTGAGCGCGCCAAGGCGGTCGTCCTGGATCGGCTTGCGCCGACGCGTGGCAGGCGGTTTTGCCGGTTCGGCCACCATCGCCGGCAGCAGCAGGGCGAAGGCCTGCAACGCCTGGACATCATCGTTACCTGGGACGGGACGGTTGTCGTTCCAGGCCACGCACAGCATGCCGAGAGTGCTGCCCAGCGCATGGATCGGCACCTTGGCCTCGCAGGTATCGGCCGGGCGCGTTGGCATCAGCCAGGCCGCTTCATGGCTGTCGCCGGCTACGCTTGCTCCGGAGGGCAATGCGTGGCCGCGGCTGGCCAGCACCTGCGCGCGTGGCCCGCGTTGTGCCAGCACCGCGCCATGTTCCAGACCCAGCAGGAGCAGCACCCGGCCCAGCACCGCGTCGCAGGCTTGCTCCGGCGTCCGTGCCTGGCGCAGCGCCACCGCGGCTTCGCACAGCGCCTGCCAGTGCGCGCTGTCGGATGCCTGGTGTGGTGACGCCGGACGCCAATCGCCAGTATCGGTGAGGGTTTGCATGGGCTAGCTCTAGGCCGATCAGCATATTCGAGTATATGCCAGCCGGAAACATTGTTGGGGTCGCTTGGTTTCGATGTTGAGCTTGGACCAGGAAGTAATGCCGTATTGGCCGAGGTGGCTTGAAAGCCGCCACGGCCGGCGCCATCCAGCAGGCAACCCTCACACCTGCGGAGTTGCACCATGCTGGGAATCGGCGCTTTCAAACAACGCATGCCACGTCCGGGCGAGGCGTTACCCGGACGCGAGCAAGCACTGCCGCTCCACAACACCCACCTGATCAACGGCCACCCGTTACGCGGGGAGTTCTCCGGCCTGGCCCAGGTACAGTTCGGGCTCGGCTGTTTCTGGGGCGCAGAACGCAAGTTCTGGAACCTGCCAGGGGTGTACACCACGGCGGTGGGTTACGCCGGCGGCGAAACACCCAATGCGACTTACGGCGAAGTGTGTTCCGGGCAGACCGGCCACACCGAGGCGGTCCTGGTGGTCTATGACGCAGAGGCGGTGTCGTTTGCGCAATTGCTGCGCACGTTCTGGGAAAGCCACGACCCCACCCAGGGCATGCAGCAGGGCAACGACGTCGGCACCCAATACCGCTCGGCGATCTATTGCACCACGCAGGCGCAGTACGACGCCGCGCTTGCCAGCCGCGATGCGTACCAGCAGCAACTGGACGCAGCCGGGTACGGCGCGATCACCACAGAGATCCGTTTCCCGGCGCCCACGTTCTATTACGCCGAAGACGACCACCAGCAATATCTGGCCAAGCATCCCAATGGCTACTGCGGGCTTGGCGGAACGGGAGTGAGCTGCCCGATCGGGCTGGGTGCCTGACGGAAAGGCAGGCCGGATTGAAGCGCTGCCATCCACGTGATCGTGGCGGCGCGCCGGTGGCTGACAGTGGCCGGTAGCGTCATCACGATCGGGCAGCGCATGGGAGTGCATGCCGGGCAAGGGGAAGGGCGACGTCGGAGACGACGTCGCCATCTTTTTTTTGCCGCGTGCGCAAGACGCGCCGGCACCGCCGCGTGTGGCTGAGAGGCGAACTGGCCCAGCGGATCATTGCGGTCAATCCCTACAGCCAGTCGGTGCAATGGATCGGTGCGGCGACTCACTGCATCCAGTCAGTGCAGCCAGTGCGCCAGGCGTGCCTGAACCGCTGGGTCAGACGAACTCGCCGGCGAACATGCCGCGCAGCTGGGCCAGCATGTCGGTGCGTTCGGGATGCAGCAGTCGCATGCAGGCAAGCGCGAAGCCGACCGGGCTGGTGCCGGGTGCGGTGATCACGCCATCGGCGGTCACCACCTTTTCGTGCCGGTATTGCGCGGCACCGACGTACGGCACCACGTGTTCCTGCAGGAAGGCCAGCGCGTTGCTGGTATGCGCGCGCTGGTCGAGCAGGCCGGCATAGGCCAGGGCGATGGTGGCACCGCAGATCGCCGCGACCGGACGCTGGTGTTGCACGCGCTCGACCAGCAGGCCGCTCAGGCCGGGGATTTCGCCGGCCTGCCAACGTTCGCTACCAGGCAAGATCCATAGATCGGCGTCCAGCGGCGCCAGATCGGAGAGGGCGAAATCCGGGGTGATGCGCAGCCCGCCGATCGACTGCACCGGCTGACCATCGATGCTGGCGATGGCGACCTGGTCGCCGAACCATTCGCGCGCCGCCGGCAGGACAACGCCAATTTCCCAATCGGCCACGCCGTCGACCATCACCACTGCAATGTTTGCCATTGTCCGCTACGCCAGTTGAGGAACCCGGATTCTAGGCAGTGCGGGGTGCGCGGGTGTAAGCGACGTGTGCAGAGCCACATCGATCCGCGCACTGATCAGGCCAAGACGCGCGCATGCCAGCTCAGTGACGGCTGCGCAGGCGTCAACGCGCCCGCCAGCTCAGCGGTGCCCAGAAAGTACGGCAGCCCAGGCCGGCAGCCGCAGTTTCCAACGCCAGCGTCGCAGGCCAGTGTTGCCTTACGTGTCGTGGCTGCAGCGTGCTGTGCAGCCAGACTGCAGAAACCACAACGCCCACAGCCATCAGGCTGCAGGCGTTGGTATTGCGACCCGCGGCGTTGCAGTCAGCCGGCGAGCTTGTCGGTGATGGTCTTGCGCAGTGCCTGCAGATCCTTGGCGAAGGCGTCGATGCCGCCGGCCAGCTTTTCGGTGGCCATCGGGTCGGCTGCCAGATCGGTGGCGAAGCCGTCGCTGTCGATCGGGACGATCTGCGCATTGTCGGGCTGCGCAGGCGAGAGCTTGCGCGGCAGCTCGCCGTATTCGGCGTCAAGCTTTTCCAGCAGCTCCGGCGAGATGGTCAGGCGGTCGCAACCGGCCAGGGCTTCGATCTGCGCGGTGGAGCGGAACGAGGCGCCCATCACCACGGTGGACGAGCCACGCTGTTTGAACGCGTTGTAGACCGTGCGCACGAACACCACACCCGGGTCCTCGTCGATGCTGGCCGGGGTCTGCCCCTGGGCGACGTAGTAATCCAGGATCCGGCCGACGAACGGCGAGATCAGGAACACGCCGGCTTCCGCACAGGCCAGCGCCTGCGAGCGGTTGAAGATCAGAGTCAGATTGCAGTCGATGCCTTCGCGCTGCAGCTGACGCGCGGCTTCAATGCCTTCCCAGGTGGCCGCGATCTTGATCAGGATCTTGTCCTTGGACACGCCACGCTCGGCATACATCGCGATGAACTTGCGCGCCTTGGCGACGGTCGCCTCGGTGTCGTGTGCCAAGTCGGCATCGACCTCGGTGGAGACGCGGCCGGGCACCAATTCGGCCAGCTTGACGCCCAAGCCGACGGTGAGGCGGTCGGCCACTTCGTTGACGGTGCTGGTGCGGTCTTCGCCGCCGTGCTCGCGGCCCCAGGCCAGTTCGCGCTCGATCAGATCGGCATACACCGGCAGGTCCAATGCTTTCTTGACCAGCGTGGGATTGGTGGTGCAGTCGACCGGCTTCAGACGTTTGATGGCGTCGTAGTCGCCGGTGTCGGCAACGACGACGGACAGGTCACGCAACTGGGCAAGCTTGGAGGCAGATGCAGTCATGCGGGTTCTCTCGAATCGTGGGGCGGGTCGTGGATAGGACACAGCGCGCTACGGTAGCGCGCATGGCGTGGGAAGTCAGGCGTCGCCCAGTGCATGTTGATCATGTACGGCGCTCACGCGCAGACGCAGGTCGCGCCCATCGGGGGTGCGCCAGTCGATGCTCTGACCGACCGACAGCCCGAGCAGCGCGCTGCCGACCGGTGCCAGCACCGAGATACGGCCCTGCTGCACATCGGCCTCGTGCGGATACACAAGGGTGAGCGTATGTCGTTCGCCATGCAGCGCATCTTCGCAATCGATGCGGGAGTGCATGGTGACGACATCGCCGGGAATCTGGTCGGGCGGCACGACGCGTGCGCGGCCCAGTTCGTCACTCAGCGCGGTGGCAGCCGGGTGCTTGTTGAATGCGGGGGAGTCGAGCAAGGCCTCAAGCCGGGCGAGGTCGTGGCTGGAAACCAGGATGGACGGCGGCAAGCCGCTGTGATGCTGCGAAGTCATGACAATCTCCTTGACGACTACGGCTCGCCAACATGGCAAGCGTCACTCACCAGATGAGGGCGCCATTGCCCGATCGCAATGCATGGCGAGATGGCGCAGCGCACGGCCTGGGCCGGGCAAGGCCGGCGCGGTACTGCAAGCTGCGAGCCGTTGGCAAGGGAGGCAAGCGCGACACCGCAGCACGTCGCCGCGCGCGTCAGCGACCAACTGCACGCGACGGCGGGAGCCTGCCGCACGCCAGTGACGCCGCAACCGCCATGTGCTTCCGGATACATCGCGTCATAACCACCCACCAAACAAAAAACGACGCTTGCGCGTCGCTTATGTCCGAGAACAGGTGAAAAAACATCCCGCCAAGCAACCGCAGCCATGCAACGATCTTGCGATTCCCGATTCCCGATTCCCGATTCCTCAGGCCGCAACCGCCTTGGGGCCGGTCGCCGGCTGGTCCAGCGTGAACAAACTAGCCGGCAGCTCCTTGAACAGCTGCGCCAGCTGCTCCAGAAACGCAGTCATGGCCGAGCTGCGTCGCCAGGCCATGGCGATGCGGCGGCTGGGTTGCTTGTCTTCGCGGAAGCGGATCAGGCGGATGTTCTCCGAGCGTGCGACCGGCGGTTTGACCGCCAGCAGCGGCAGCAAGGTCACGCCGACGTTGGCGGCCACCATCTGGCGCAGCGTTTCCAGGCTGGTGGCCTGGAATTCGGATTTTTCCAGGGCACCGGCAAGATGGCAGACATCCAGCGCCTGTTCGCGCAGGCAGTGGCCATCTTCCAGCAGCAACAGCCGCTGCTCGGACAGATCGTCCAGCGTCATGCTGTCATAGCGCGACAGCGGATGGCCTTCCGGAACGGCCAGCACGAAGGGTTCTTCGAACAGGAATTCGGCATGCAGCTGCTCATCCTGCAACGGCAGCGCGAGCAGCGCCGCATCCAGGCGGCCTTCGCGCAGCTGGTGCACCAGCTGATCGCTTTTTTCCTCGATCAGCAGCAGTTCCAGACGCGGAAATCGCTCGCGGATCTGCGGGACAACATGCGGCAACAGATACGGCGCCAGGGTGGGAAAGATGCCCAGCCGCACGGTGCCCGCTTCCGGATCCTGGCTGCGCCGCGCCGCTTCCTTCATCTGTTCCACTTCGGCCACGATGCCGCGTGCGCGCATCGCTGCCTCACGGCCGGCCGGGGTCAGCATCACCTTGCGCGGCGCACGTTCCACCAGCGGCACGCCGAGCTCGTCTTCGAGTTTCTTGATCTGTGTGGACAGCGTCGGCTGACTGACGAAGCAGGCCGTCGCAGCACGGCCGAAATGCTTGTGGTCGGCCAGGGCGACCAGATATTTCAGGTCACGCAGATTCATGTGCAGCAGCCCTCATTGCGGTGACGGGGTACGAATGGAGCTTAGCGCCCGGGCTGGCCGGGCGCTGGCTTGCGTGCGCTTATGCTGCCTGGGCGACGTTGTCGGCGCTGACCGGTGCACTGGAGCGGATCAGGTAATCGAACGCGCTCAACGCAGCCTTGGAACCTTCGCCCATCGCGATCACGATCTGCTTGTACGGCACCGTGGTGGCGTCGCCGGCAGCGAACACGCCCGGAACATTGGTCTGGCCACGGTCGTCGACGATGATCTCGCCGCGCGGCGACAACGCAACCGAGCCCTTGAGGAATTCGGTGTTGGGCAGCAGGCCGATCTGCACGAACACGCCTTCCAGATCCACGTGCTGGATGTCGCCGCCGGTGCGGTCCCTGTAGACCAGGCCGGTGACCTTCTGGCCATCGCCCAGCACTTCGGTGGTCTGCGCGCTGGTGATGATGCGCACGTTGTGCAGGCTGCGCAGCTTGCGTTGCAGCACTTCGTCGGCGCGCAGCTTGTCGTCGAATTCCACCAGCGTGACATGCGCCACGATACCGGCCAGATCGATCGCGGCCTCGACGCCCGAATTGCCGCCGCCGATCACCGCCACGCGCTTGCCCTTGAACAGCGGGCCATCGCAATGCGGGCAATAGGCCACGCCCTTGTTCTTGTACTGGTCTTCGCCCGGCACGTTCATCTGCCTCCAGCGCGCGCCGGTGGACAGGATCACGGTCTTGCTCTTGAGCGAGGCGCCGTTGGCCATCTTGATCTCGATCAGGCCATCGGCACCGGCCGGAACCAGCTGCTCGGCGCGCTGCAGGTTCATGATGTCCACGTCGTACTGGCGCACATGCTGCTCGAGCGCGGCAGCCATCTTCGGGCCTTCGGTTTCCGGCACCGAGATGAAGTTTTCGATCGACATGGTGTCCAGCACCTGGCCACCGAAGCGCTCGGCGGCCACGCCGGTGCGGATGCCCTTGCGTGCGGCGTAGACGGCCGCTGCCGAGCCGGCCGGGCCACCGCCGACCACCAGCACATCGAAGGCGTCCTTGGCCGCGATCTTGGCGGCGTCGCGCTTTGCGGCATTGGTGTCGAGCTTGGCGACGATCTGCTCCAGCGTCATACGGCCCTGGTCGAACAGCTCGCCGTTCAAGTAGACGGTGGGCACCGACATGATCTGGCGGGTTTCGACCTCGTCCTGGAACCACGCGCCGTCGATGGCCACGTGCTTGATGCGCGGGTTGAGCACGGCGGCAAGATTCAGTGCCTGCACCACGTCCGGGCAGTTCTGGCACGACAGCGAGAAATAGGTTTCGAACTGGTAGTCGCCATCCAGGTGCTGCACCTGCTCGATCAGCTCGGCGGCGGCCTTGGACGGGTGACCGCCCACTTGCAGCAGCGCCAGCACCAGCGAGGTGAACTCGTGGCCCATCGGCAGGCCGGCAAAGCGCAGCGAGATGTCCTGGCCCGGCGTGGTCAGCGCGAACGAGGGCTTGCGCTGGTTGTCATCGCGGTGGATATCCAGGCTGATCTTGTCCGACAGCAGCACCAGATCCTCGAGCAGGTCGAGCATTTCGCGCGAGCCGGCGCTTTCGTCGATCGAGGCATTGATCTGGATCGGACGGGTAACCCGTTCCAGGTAGGCGGTCAGCTGGGTCTTGAGGTTGGCATCCAACATGGAGAACTCCTGGGAATGGGCAAGGGGAGGGCGTGGCGTCGCTGCGCTGAGGCAGATCGCCGGGGAGGAGGGGATGAACCGCAGCCGGCGCGATGTCGGGAATGCGTGCTGGCGATGGCTGGCGGGCAGCCCGGCACCGGCTCCGGTTCACCCCCGGCCCAGTGCTGGGCCGGAGATGCTCCGGCCTCAACCACAGGCCGGAGGTGTCAGTCGGTTTAGATCTTGCCGACCAGGTCCAGCGACGGAGCCAGGGTCTTGGCGCCTTCCTTCCACTTGGCCGGGCAGACCTGGCCAGGGTTGTTGGCGACGAACTGGGCAGCGGTCAGCTTGCGCAGCGTCTCGGTGACGTCGCGGGCGATCGCGTTGTCGTGGATCTCGAGGGTCTTGATCACGCCGTCCGGATTGATGATGAAGGTGCCGCGCAGGGCCAGGCCTTCTTCTTCGATGTGCACGCCGAATGCGCGGGTCAGCTTATGGGTCGGGTCGCCGATCAGCGGGAACTGCGCCTTGCCCACGGCCGGCGAGGTTTCGTGCCACACCTTGTGCGAGAAGTGCGTATCGGTGGTGACGATGTAGACCTCGGCGCCTGCCTTCTGGAACGCGGCATAGTTGTCGGCGGCGTCTTCCACTTCGGTCGGGCAGTTGAAGGTGAAGGCGGCCGGCATGAAGATCAGCACCGACCACTTGCCCTTCAGGCTGGCCTCGGTGACTTCGATGAAGTTGCCGTTGTGGTACGCATTCGCCTTGAACGGCTGGACCTGAGTGTTGATAAGAGACATTGAGTTTCCTCGTGCGATGAAGGGGGCGGGGGATGGAACAGTCGCCATGGTAGGTAGGATCGATAGATTTCTCAAATCGATTGATGGAATTGTATAGATAGGCTGTGGCTATCGAATTTGCAGACGGCGTCTGCCGCTGCAGGGGCCGATTCCATCTCCGATAATGGTCAGCCGATGTTGCGCATGAGTGAATGATCCGTATGAGTGAGGACCCAGCCGGTCTTGCCGCCGAGCAGCTGCTGCGGCGTGCGGTCGAGCGGATCGTGCGCAGTGATGCCGAGCCGCTGCTGCTGCACGCGCTGGGCCGCGACCGCGCCTGGCTGTTCGCGCATGGCCGCGATCCGGTCGAGCCGTCTGTCGCGCAGGCATTCGCGGCATTGGTGCAGCGGCGCCAGGCCGGCGAACCGGTGGCCTACCTGACCGGTACGCGGGGGTTCTGGACGCTGGATCTGGCGGTCTCCACCGCCACGCTGATCCCGCGCGCCGACACCGAGGTGCTGGTCGAGCTGGCACTTGAGCGACTGGATGCCCGGCCAGGCCGCCGCGTTGCCGATCTGGGTACCGGCAGCGGCGCGATCGCGCTGGCCATCGCCAGCGAACGGCCGCAGGCACAGGTGATCGCCACCGATGCCAGCGCGGCGGCGCTGGCGGTTGCCCGGCGCAATGCCGACAGCCACCGCTTGCGCAATGTCGAATGCCGGCAGGGCAACTGGTTCGCGCCGCTGGCCGGCGAACGCTTCGACCTGATCGCCAGCAACCCGCCGTATATCGCCGCGCAGGATCCGCACCTGGGCGAAGGCGACCTGCGCTACGAGCCGGCCAGTGCGCTGGCTTCCGGCCCCGATGGCCTGGACGACATCCGTCTGATCGTCGCCGATGCGCCTGCGCATCTGCTGCCGGGCGGCTGGCTGCTGCTCGAACACGGCTGGGACCAGGGCGCGGCGGTGGCCGGGCTGCTGCAGGCGCGTGGCTTCGATGCGGTAGCCACGCATCAGGACCTGGAGCAGCGTGACCGGGTGACGTCGGGGCGCTGGTCGCCCGCTGCGAGCTAGCGCGGCGGGCCACGGAGCGGTCGCCAGGTGGAGGGGGACGGCGCGCTCGGAGCTGAAACAGGACATGCCGCTTCCGGGCACCGACCGCGCCCGTCCGGCGCTGCGTGCAGGAGCCTGGCTCCGTCGCTCCACTCCCTCGCGCTTCGCCGTGCCCCCGCCCTGGCTCGATCGCATGGGGCGCCCGCGTGTGCAGACCGGGTGCCGATACACTAGCGGTTTCCCGCAGGACCGACGCATGCGCACGCTCTATCCCGAGATCACGCCGTACGACCACGGCACCCTCCAGGTCGACGACCGCCATACCCTGTATTTCGAGCAGTGCGGCAATCCGCAGGGCAAGCCGGTGGTGATGCTGCACGGCGGCCCCGGCGGCGGTTGCAACGACAAGATGCGGCGCTTCCATGACCCGGCCAAGTACCGCATCGTGCTGTTCGACCAGCGCGGCGCGGGCCGCTCCACCCCGCATGCCGATCTGGTGAACAACACCACCTGGGACCTGGTCGCCGATATCGAGCGCCTGCGCGAACACCTGGGCATCGCGCGCTGGCAGGTGTTCGGCGGCAGCTGGGGCTCGACCCTGGCGCTGGCCTATGCGCAGACCCATCCGCAGCAGGTCACCGAGCTGGTGCTGCGCGGCATCTTCCTGCTGCGCCGTTTCGAGCTGGAATGGTTCTATCAGCAGGGCGCCAGCCGGTTGTTCCCGGATGCCTGGGAGCATTACGTCAACGCGATTCCAGTGGTGGAGCGCGCCGATCTGATCTCCGCCTTCCATCGCCGCCTCACTAGCGACGACGAAGCCACGCGTCTGGTCGCGGCCAAGGCGTGGAGCGTGTGGGAAGGTGCCACCAGCTTCCTGCATGTGGACGCCGATTTCGTCACCGGGCATGAAGACGCGCACTTCGCGCTGGCGTTTGCGCGCATCGAGAATCATTACTTCGTCAACGGCGGTTTCTTCGAAGTCGAAGATCAGCTGTTGCGCGACGCGCACCGCATCGCCGACATCCCCGGCGTGATCGTGCACGGCCGTTACGACGTGGTCTGCCCGCTGCAAAGCGCCTGGGACCTGCACAAGGTGTGGCCCAAGGCGCAGTTGCAGATCAGCGCGGCGTCCGGCCATTCCGGATTCGAGCCGGAAAATGTCGATGCGCTGGTGCGCGCCACCGACGGGTTCGCCTGAGCGACGACGTCCGGCGCAGCCGGGTCATGCGCTGGCATGACCTGTCGGAGCATGCCTGCGCGCGATGAGGCGTTACCGATGACGCCTCATCGCGCGCAGGCACGCTCCTACGCGGATTTCAGGTGTTTTAACGCGGCAGCAGCGCGTCTGCCAGCGGCGGCAGGATGCGTGCCAGGCGCTTTGCCCACGCCTGTTGCCCGGCCGCGTCGGCAATCAGGTCCTGGCGCAGTTCCAGCTCCACATGCAGCAGCCCGCGGCCTTCGCCGTAGACCGGAATCGCATAGTCGCTGGTGTCGCTGACCGCATAGGGCTGGTTGTCGCCGACCACCAGATCCGGCTCGTTGCGCAAGGCCTGCAGCAGGCGGTGCGCCAGCCGCGTGTCGCGGTTGTACAGCACGCCGGCATGCCAGGGCCGCGCGTTGCCGGCCATGATCGGCGTGAAGCTGTGCATCGACACCAGCACGGTCGGTTGCCTGCGCTGTGCGCGCGCATCCAGTTCTGCCGCAATGCGCGCGTGGTACGGCGCGAAGATCGCATCGATGCGCTGCTGCCGATCGGCCGCCGATAGCTGCTGGTTGCCGGGAATCGAGGTGCCGTCGCTGACCTCGGGCATCAGCGTGGCCGACCCATGCGGACGATTGCAGTCGATCACCAGGCGCGAATAGGTCTGCGCGATGGCGACCGCATCCAGCGCATCGGCCAGCAAGCGGGTGACCTCGGCAATGCCGATATCCCAGCCGATGTGGCGGTCCAGCTCCTGCTGCGGCAGGCCGAGATTGGCCAGCCGCGCCGGCACGCGTTGACCGGCGTGGTCGGCGATCAACAGCCATGGCGAGGCGGCCTGCGGGCTGTGCACGCTGAACGGTGCGGGATCGTCGGCGCCCAGCAGGCGGGCAGCGGTCGCTTCACCCACGCGCGGTGCCGTCCAGCGCGTGATCGACCAGATACAGCCCGGCCCACAGCTTGGGGTCCATCTGATAACCCTCGGCCATCTTCTGCACCAGCCAGGCGCCGACCTGTGCGCGCGGGATCTCGTGCACGGTGATGTCTTCGCTGGCATCGCCGCCGCCGGCGCCGACCTTGCGCAGGCCGGTGGCGCGCACGAAGGCGATCTTCTCGCTGCTGGCGCCGGCCGAGGTGGGGCCGATCATCAGCACTTCGGCATGTTCGGCGGTCCAGCCGGTTTCTTCTTCCAGCTCGCGAATGGCCGACAGCTCGATCGACTCGTCGGCGTGCACGTCGCC
This sequence comes from Xanthomonas sp. CFBP 8151, assembly GCF_011761885.1. Classification (NCBI taxonomy): domain Bacteria; kingdom Pseudomonadati; phylum Pseudomonadota; class Gammaproteobacteria; order Lysobacterales; family Lysobacteraceae; genus Xanthomonas; species Xanthomonas sp. CFBP 8151. Next base: position 355,822 of record NZ_JAASQZ010000002.1, on the reverse strand, counting down.
GACCAGGCCGGCCGGCATCTCGATGGTGCGTGCCTGCAGCGGCACGCGGAACTGTTCGACGAACAGCATCGCATCGTCCGGGGTCACCGCCACGATGATCGCGGCCAGGCCGCCGGCATGCACACGTTCGGAATACTCCCAGGTGCCACGCACGACCATGCGCTGGTACTTGCCTTCGTAAACCACGGTGGGCGGGGTGTCGTGTCGGTTCATGGATGCAGACCTTGTTCCAGGGAAACGGGAGTGCGCGGTACCTGCGCGCCGCTGCACGCGGCCAGTAGCCGGCGCCGGGTGAGCGGGCCGAAGCGCAGGCTCTCGCATAATCCTGCCAGCATGTCCGCATCGGCTTGCGCGCGCGTGAAACCGGCAGCGGTCAGCGCCAGCGGCGCGTCTAGTGCGATGGTGGTGAGCTGACGCCACAACAGTGCGTGTTCGCGTTGCTCGCGCAGGCGCGCGGCCATCTGCGCCGCGCCGCGCAGGCGCAGGAACGGGATTTCGTCGATGCGTTCCAGCAAGGCATCCAGGCTGCCGAAATGCGCCAGCAGGACTGCCGCCGATTTGGCGCCGATGCCGGTGACGCCGGGGATGTTGTCGATCGCATCGCCGCACAGCGCCAGGTAGTCGGCGATCTGATGGGCATGCACGCCGTGGCGCGCCTTGACCCCGTCCATGCCCCAGCGCAGGTTGCGCGCGTAATCCCACTGCTCGTCGTGCTCGAGCAGCAGCTGCGACAGATCCTTGTCGGCCGACACGATCACCCCGCGCAGGCCGTGCGCACGCACGCTGTGCAAGGCGCTGCCGATCAGATCGTCGGCCTCGTAATCGCGGTGCGCCAGCACGCTCAGGCCCAACGCTGCGCACAGTGCCTTGCAATGCGCGAACTGGCGCCGCAACGCATCCGGTGCCGGGGTGCGATTGCCCTTGTAGGCCGGGTAGATCGCATGCCGAAAACAACTGTCCAGCGCCTCGTCGAAGGCAATGGTGATGTGCTGGGGATCCTCGCGTTCGAGCAGGTCGAGCAGGAAGCGCGCAAAGCCGTGCACCGCATTGGTCGGCCAGCCTTGCGCATCCTGGAATTCGTCCGGGATCGAATGCCAGGCGCGGAACACGTACAGGCTGGCATCGACCAGATAGAGCGGGATCGGGCGATTGATCGCCGATGGTGCGCCTGCAAGCGGAGGGGTATGCGTGGTCACGGTGTCCAGTCGCGCAGCAGCGCACGCGGATCCGGGCGCTCGCGCTCGGGCACCTGCAGGCGCGGGGTGCCGATATGGATGAAACCGGCGATGCGCTCGTTCTGCTCCAGGCCCAGATAGCCGGTCACCGCCGGGTCGTAGGCCATCCATGCGGTCAGCCACTGCGCGCCGAAGCCATGCGCCTGCGCGGCCTGCAGCAGCGCAAAGCACACGCAGCCGGCGGTGAGCAGCTGTTCCTGCTCGGGCACCTTGTGCCCGGGGCGCAGCGCGGCGATCACCACGATCACCAGTGGCGCATCGTTGAAACGGTTGCGGTCTTTTTCGACCGCTGCGGGCGGCGCCAGCGGGTCGGCGGCCAGGCTGCGCTCGGCCAGGAAATCGCCCAGTGCCTGGCGTGCATCGCCGTTGATGCGCAGGAAGCGGAACGGCACCAGCTTGCCGTGGTCCGGCACGCGCACGGCCGAGGCGAGCATGCGCAGCAGGGTGTCTTCATCCGGGCCGGGCTCGCCAAGCTGTTTGGAGGGGACCGAGCGGCGCGCGTCCAGCGCCTGGAGCGAATACGGTGCGTGCATAATTCCGGGTCAAGGCGAGGATGCGGGCAATTATAGACAGGCCCTTCCCAACGCCCGCCGCATCATGGCCAGTGGGCCGATGCCGGCCCGGCCGTGACATCCCTTCCGTGTTCGTCCTGCGTGCTCCCCGATGACCCAGTTCGTTTCCACCCCTATGCTTCCCAGCCACAATCCGCACCTGCTCGATCAGGTGCGCGAGATCGTGCTGGTGCCGCTGGCCGATGCATTTGTCGAATTTCAGGATGCACTGGCCGAGGCGCTGTTCCGGCTGGCGGCCGATGCCGGCGCGGCCCAGAACGACTTCCTGGAGGCCATCCAGGCGGTGCGGCAGCAGCGCGAGCCGATCACCGCACGTTTTCGCGGGCACCTGGCCAAGGCCTGGCAGGGGCTGGAATCCGGGCGGCCGTTGTCGGCCGATCGCAGCCTGGGACGCGGCGCGGCCGGGCTGACCCTGCTGCCCGAGCAGGATCTGGAGGTGCGCCTGGCGGTGCGCAATCTGGCTGGCGCGCTGCAGCACCAGTGGCGCCCGGAGCTGATGCGGCTCAATCGCTATCTCGGCTTCATTGCCGGCGGGCTGCGTATCGACGGCGACAGCAATCCGTTTGGGCCGGACCATCTGGGCGTGGCCTTGTACGACGCCTTTCAGGGCGTGACGCTGGCGCCAAAGGTGCATCTGGCGGTGATCAAGGTCTGCGAGCAGCACCTGATGGAACGCGTCGGTCAACGCTACGGCGCGCTGGAGCAGGCGCTGGTGCAGGTGGCGCGATTGCGTGATTTGCCGCAGCCGCGCAGCCGGCGGCACGGCATTCCTCGGCAGGACGAAGGCGCAGGTGAGCAGGCCGCCGAGACGCCGGACTGGATTGCGCGCTTCTTCACCGATTGGTCGGGTGGGCAGGGTGCGTTGGTCGGCGTCGAGGCGATCGACGTGCATGTGCGCAGCGGCCGCGAGCTGTTGCCGCCTGGCCTTCACCACCTGCTGCAGCATGCACGTCGCCAGCGCGAACCCGAAGCCGATACGCCCGTCTCTGCAGAGCAACGCTTGCTATCGCCGCGTGAGGTGGTCTCGGCGCTGTCGCTGCTGCAGACCATGCCTGCAGCCGGTTTCGATGCCATCGACGGCACCGATCGGGGCCTGGCGCGTGGCTTGCGTCAGCAGGTCAGGCGCGCCGCCGCCGCGCTTGGCTTGGATCCGGCCACCACCTGCCTCAATCCCGACGACGAAGACGCGCTGGATCTGGTGGCCTTGTTGTTCGCCGCGATCCTGATGCAGAGCCATCTGTCCGATGCGCAGCGCAGCCTGGTCGGCCAGTTGCTGGTGCCGATGGCTAAGCTGGCGATGCTGGACGGCCACCTGTTCGTGCGCGAAAGCCATCCGGCGCGCCGCCTGCTCAACCTGTTGGTCGACGCCTGCGATGGCAATGGTGGCGAAACCGCGGCAGAACAGGCCTTGCTCGGCCAGGTGCAGGCGGTGATCGACACGGTCGTGCGCGATTTCGACGAGCATCCGGGGCTGTTTCTGGCGCTGGAAGCCGAATTTGGCGCCAGCTACGAGCACTATCAGCGCCGGGTGGAAATCGCCGAGCGCCGCGCCAACGAATTGCAGCGCGCAGAAGAACGCCGCGAACGCGCGCGCAGCACCGCTGCGCAGGCGCTGGCCGAACGCCTGGCGCGCGGGCCGCTGCCGCCGTTGGTCGAGCATTTTCTCGTTCGTGTCTGGCAGCCGTATGTGCAACAGGCGGCATTGCGTAGCGACAGCGCCGGCCCGGCGTTGGAGGCCGCCGTGGCAATGGGCGATGTGGTGCTGGCGCAACTGGCTGCTGCGCCTGGCGACGCTGCGCTGGAGGCGCAACGTGCGCAGCTGTTGCAGGCCTTTACGCTGGCCGGGCTGGCGCAACGCGACGCCGAGCTGGCTCTGAAGGAACTGCAGCGCGCGCTGGTGCCCATGCCATCGCTACCTGCTGCGGGACCGCCCGATCCAGCTCCGCTTGCGCCGACCTTGGCCGCGCTGCGCCTGAGCCCCGGTCCGGCCGATCCGGTCGGCGAGCCGCTGACCCCGATGCTGGATGCCACCGCGCAGGTGGAATTTGACCGTGTCACCGCCGATTTCTTCCGTGGCATGGCGATCGGCACCTGCCTGGAGTTCATCGACCGGCACGGCCGCGTGCAGGCCGGCAAGCTGTCCTGGATCAGCCCCATTTCCGGGCGGTTGATGTTCGTCAACCGGCGTGGTGGGCGGCTGTGCGTGTCCTCGCCGGAGGAACTGGCAATGATGGTGTGGCTGGACCGCCTGCGGCTGCATCGCGACGACGACGCGTTCTACAGCGCGATGCAGGACGTGGTCGATGCGCTGGACCGGCCGCCTAAGCTGAAGGCTTAACCCCCGCAGGCGGTGAACGCGCTTTGGCAAGCGCCACCGCAGCGATGCAAGCTAGGATGTCGGCTGACACGCAAACCTTGGCGGTCACGACTAAAGTGCAAATTGCGTCACATTTAACGAACAAGCGAAACGCCTACCATGCGCTGGCGGAATGTGGGGCCGCGTCTGTTTCTTTTCGTTTGGATATTTTCACGCCTGCAGGGGCGGGGAGCCTTTGCGCATGACTTTTCAGCCCAGTCCGTCGGGACATCCGGGCCGTGACCAACGCTTGCTCGAACAGGCATACGCCGTGTTCGTGCCCGCGCTCGCGCAGGTTTTTGCAGCTGCAGTCGCACACTTCGACGATGTGCTGTTCGATCGCGCCGAATCCGCGGGCGCATCCCAATTGCTGTTTCTCGATGGTATGCGCGAGTTGCGCCGCAAGCGCGACGAAGTGTCCACACGGTTCCGCCAGCAGCTGGACGACGGCTGGCAGGCGCTGCTGCTGGGCGAGCCTTTGTCGGCCGAAGTGGTCCTGGCAGGCGACATTGGCACCGGCCCGCTGAGTCTGGTGCCCGAACACGTGCTCGAATCGCGGCTGGCGGTGCGCAATCTGGCCACCGTGCTGCTGCGTGACTTCAAGCAGGTGCTGGCGCGGGTGGACCGCCGCCTGGGCTGGATCGCCGGCGGCCTGGAGCTGGTGGCCGACACCAACCCGCTCGGTCCGGAACATCTGGGCGTGGCGATCCACGAAGCCTTCGCCACCTGCGACCTGGCGCCGGAAGTGCGCCTGGTGCTGATCAAGCTGTGCGAGCGCGACCTGGCCGAGCCGATCGGCAAGTTGTATGCGCGTCTGGACGAGACGCTGGCCAAGGCCGGCGTCATGCCCGAAATCTCCCAGCCCAAGCGCCCGCCGCCGCGCGTGCAGCCACGTGGCGACACCGCCGAAGAGCGCGCGCAGGCCGAGGCGCAGGGCGCGGTTGCCGAGATCGGCGGCGACGACCAGAACGACCAGTACGCACCGGCCTGGGCCAACCGCTTTCTGGACCGCTGGGCGCATAGCCGTGGCCGCATGCAGGCCGCAGCCCAACGTGACCATGCCGGCGGCGCTGCCGGCGGCATGGACGGGGATGAGGCCGGTCATCCCGGCGGCAGCCAGGGCATGTTGCTGGAAGCACTGCACGAACTGCTGCAGCAGACCCGCAGCGTGCGCGACAACACTGCCTCTGCCGCATCGGTGGCGGTGGGCCAGCAACGCCCGCTGAGCCAGCGCGAGATGATGTCGGTGCTGTCGCTGCTGCAGGCCACGCCGAGCGCGACGCTGCAGGCGGCCATCGGCGACGACACCGAGTCGCTTGCCCAGCGGCTGAAGAACGAGGTGCTGTCCAGCGCCACACGGCTGGGCGTGGACCCGGCGACCGCGCGTCTGGACCCGATGGACGAGGATGCGATCGATCTGGTCGGCATGCTGTTCGACGTGATGCTGGACGAGCGCGATCTGGAAAACCGGTCGCGCGAAATGATCGGCCGGCTGGTGGTGCCCTTCGTCAAGGTTGCGCTGCTGGATCGCAAGATGTTCGTGCAGAAGACCCATCCCGCGCGGCGCCTGCTCAATTCGCTGGCCGAGGCCTGCGAGGGCAACAACGGCGACACCGCTGCCGAGCGCGTGCTGATGGGCAAGGTCGAGGAAATCGTCGACCGCCTGGTGGCCGAATTCAACGAGAACCTGGCGATCTTCCTGACCCTGGAAGAGGAATTCCGCGATTTCCTGTCGCAGCACCGGCGTCGGGTGGAAATCGCCGAGCGGCGCGCCACCGAAACCCAACGCGGTCAGGAGAAGCTCGAACTGGCACGCAGCCGCGCGCTGTCGGAGCTGGAACAGCGCACGCAAGCGGGGGCGCCGCTGCCCAAGGCCGTGGAGGATTTCCTGCGTCAGCCGTGGCTGCACCATCTGACCATGGCGATCCTGCGCGACGGCGACGAAGGTCCCGGCACCGTCGAGGCATTGGCCCTGGCCGATGGCGTGCTCGAGGAACTGGCCGAGGCGCGCCGCCATATCGTCGGCAAGCCGTGGCTGCAGGTCTGGCAGCCGGCCTTGCACCGCGTGTTCGCCAGCGTCGGCCTGCATGGCGATGCAGTGGTGGTGGCGATCGGTGCGCTGCACGACACCCTGCAGGCGATCGCCGAGGCGCGTCCTGAGCTGGAAAAGGCCTTGCCGGAACTGCCCCAGGTCAACCTGCCGCCCCCGGCTGCCGAAAGCGTCAGTGTGGTGCTGGGTGCCGAGGCGGTGGCGCAGAGCATCGACAGCGCCGATGCCGAGCGTTTCCGCGCGATGGGTATCGGCACCTGGCTGGATTTTGTCGACAAGGACGGCAAGGTGCAGGCGGGTAAGCTGTCCTGGGTGAGCCCGATCTCGCAGCGGTTGCTATTCGTCAATCGCCGCGGCGTGCGCTTCTGCGTCGCCTCGCCGGAGGAACTGGCGGTGATGGTGCGTCTGGGCCGGCTGCGCGAGCACATCAACGACGGCGCCTTCGACAGCGCCATGCAGGGCGTCATCGACCGCCTGGACCCGCTGCACAACAGCACCGTGCACTAGCGGGTGACGCGCGATGCGCTCGACGCATCGCCTTACGGTCAGGCGCGCACCTGGCCGATAAGAACCCAGCGCTGCCGCGATGACCGAGCCAGCCCCTGCTCAGCCCTGGCCCGGGCTGGTCGAAGGCCGCCACCGCATCGCCCCAGGCATGTACCGCAGTATCGATGCCATCGATGCTTGGGCTGTCTCGGCCAGCAGTGTCGCCTTGCCATCGACCACCGCACCGAAGCGGTGGCGCTGATGCCGCCCCTAGCAGTTGCTCGCTCCCGATGCTGCCGGCCGGAGCGTGACTGCCGCACGCTCTGCTAGCATCGCCCCGACCAAAGGCGCGCGAGCGGAGCAATGCATGGCTGTGCAGGTGCTGGTGCTGAAAGAACACGCGGCAGGCGAGCGCCGTGTCGCCGCCACGCCGGAAACGGTCAAGAAACTGGTCTCGCTCGGCGCCAGCGTGTGGATCGAGCCTGGCGCCGGCTGCGCCAGCAGCATGGCCGACGCAGCGTATCTTCAGGCCGGGGCGCGGCTCGCCACGGCAGACACCCTGGGCCAGGCCGAGGTGCTGCTGAGCGTGCAGGCACCGCCCACCGAGGTGCTGCAGCAGTGTAAGCCCCGCGCGGTGCTGATCGGCATGCTGGCGCCGGACGCCGACCCGGCACGTGCGCAGGCGATTGCCACCGGGGAGCTGGTCGCGTTTCCGCTGGAGCGCCTGCCACGCACTACGCGTGCGCAATCGATGGACGTATTGAGTTCGCAGGCCGGCATGGCCGGCTACAAGGCCGTGCTGATCGCCGCGCAACTGACGCCGCGCTTTTTTCCGATGCTGACCACCGCCGCCGGCACCATGCGCCCGTGCAAGGTGCTGGTGATCGGTGCGGGCGTGGCCGGGCTGCAGGCGATCGCCACCGCCAAGCGGCTGGGCGCGCAGGTCGAAGGCTTCGACGTACGCCCGGAAACGCGCGAGCAGATCGCCTCGCTGGGTGCGCGTTTTCTGGATCTGGGCGTGAGCGCGGCCGGCGAGGGCGGTTATGCGCGCCAGCTCACCGACGACGAACGCGCCGAACAGCAACACCGGCTGGCCGAGCATCTCAAAAGCGTTGACGTGGTGGTCTGCACCGCCGCCGTGCCCGGCCGGCCGGCGCCCAAGATCCTGAGCACGGAGATGCTGCACGGCATGCGCGCCGGCAGCGTGATCGTCGATCTGGCCGCCGAAGCCGGCGGCAATTGCGCCGCCACCCGGCCAGGCGACACCTACGAGCGCGACGGCGTGGTGATTGCCGGCCCGCTCAATCTGGCCAGCCAGGGCGCGATACACGCCAGCGAAATGTTCGCGCGCAATGTCTACGCGTTCGCCGCGTTGTTGATCAAGGATGGCGCGCTGGCGTTCGACTGGGACGACGAACTGCTGGCGAAAACGCGCTGGTCGGCGCCAGCGACTGCGTAGCCCCGCCGAGCCCATGCGCCTTGCGCGTTTGCGTTTCCGGATAGGAGCGCATTGGCGCGCGATGGCGCTTTATCGGTAATGCTCCGTCGCGCGCCAGCGCGCTCCTACGGTGGCCGCGCGCGACCGGGGACCCGTGCGATGGCGTGCCGCACTCGCCGCGGTGGCGCTGCCGTCAATCGTCGGTTGACGGATGCTCGCGCAACCAGGTGTTGCGCTCGGCCGGGCTCATCTTCTGCCAGCGTTGCTGCAGCTCATTGCGTTGTTGCTGGTTGAGCGTGCGCATGCGTTCGAACAAGGCCTTCGCCTCGCGGCGTTGCGCCGGATTCATGTTGCGGAAGCGGTCCATGCCGGCCTTGGCCTGTTTGCGTTGCTCCGGGGTCATGTCCAGCCAGCGGCGCGCGTGGCGATACGTGCGCGGGCGTTCTTCCGGCACATCGTTCCAGCGCTGGTGCAGCGCATCGATCAGCACCTGCTGTTGCTGCTGGGTGAGCTTGTCCCACTCGGGCATCGGCGTGTCTGCCTCGCGCGGGCCGGGACGTCGCGGACCGGGGCCATCCGGCGGCGGTCCCGGCGGTTCCGGGGGATGGGCCTGGGCCAGCAAGGAGGCGCAGGGTGCAGCGCACAGCAGCAGAGTCAACAACAGGCGGGTGGTGCGGGTCATCGTGCTTATTCCATGGCCAGGGCGGTGTCGGACCCCAGCCAGACGTACAGGTCCGGATTCTGGGTCAGCATGTCGTCGGTATCGGTGGTGGTGCCGGCGACCGCTTGGGTCGGGGCGGGGCCGGGCGCGGTGCGCTCGCCCGGCCGCAGTTGCAGGCCGATGCCGATCGCCAGCAGCCCGGAACACGCGGTCGCCAGCAGCCAGTAGCCGCGTCGGGCGCGTGTGGGAGCGGTCGCGTGACGGGCCTGGCGCAGGCGCGCCAAGGTCTGCGGCGGCAGGCTGGTGAGTGCGGTGGCATGCAGCTGGCGCAATTGCGCATTCAGCTGGACCGGGTCGTGGGAGCGGTTCACAGCAAATCCTCGAACTGTTTCTGCAACGCGTCGCGCGCACGCGACAGGTGGGTTTTGACCGAGCCTTCCGAGCAGCCCATCGCCTTGGCGGTGGTGGCCACGTCCAGGTCTTCCAGCACCCGCAGCGTGAACGCTTCGCGCTGGCGCGCCGGCAATCCGCGCAGGGCCTGGACCAGCCGTTGGTAGGCCTGTTGATGCTGTTGTTCGTCCACCGGGCCTGTGCCGGGGTCGGCCCAGTCGATGGTGCCTTCATCGTCGGCGCGTTCGGCCGGCGCCCAGAACTTCAGGCGGAAGCTGCGCCGGCGCTGCAGGTCGATGATGCGGCTGCGCAGGATGCTCCAGAACAGCGGCGTCCATTCGGCGGCCGGGCGCTCGCGGTAGCCGAGCAGCTTCACCATGGCGTCCTGCACGGCGTCCAGCGCATCTTCGCGGTGACGCAGGCCGGCCTCGGCAAACCGGAACGCACGCGGGCCGATGCCGGCCAGGAAGGCGTCCAGCGAAACCGGCGCGGTGGCGGCGGGTGCGGCAGGTTGCGGATCGAAAGGGGTTCCCACCAGCACAGCGTAGCTTCCGCAGAGACGATACGACGTCAACGGCCGAGTGCCGATTCGGTTGACACGCGCCCGGGCACGCACGGCGTGGGTATGATCGGCGGGCCGCACCGGCCAGTGGAGCGAAAGACCATGAGCGACGGGTTCGTAGCGCTGTACATCTTCATGCTGGCGGCCATCGCCGGCCACGTGATCATTTCGCGGGTGCCGGCGATCCTGCATACCCCGCTGATGTCCGGTTCCAACTTCATCCACGGCATCGTGCTGATCGGCGCAATGGTGGTGCTGGGGCACGCCGATACCACGCTGGAAAAAGCGCTGGGATTCGTTGCGGTGATGCTGGGTGCGGGCAATGCGGCCGGGGGTTACGTGGTGACCGAGCGGATGCTGGACATGTTCAAGTCCAGCAAGAAGCCACCGGGCGGAGACGCGCCATGAACGTGTCCACCGCCGCATTGCTGGCGTGGCTGGTCAAGTCCAGCTATCTGGTCGCGGCGACCCTGTTCCTGCTCGGGTTGCAACGCATGGCGTCGCCGTTGACCGCGCGCAGCGGCATCCGTTGGGCCGGGCTGGGCATGCTGATCGCCACGGTGGCGACATTCTTCCTGCCCGAGCTGCATAACGTGCCGCTGATCCTGGCCGCGCTGGCGATCGGCACCGGGGTGGCGTGGTGGTCGGCCAGGAAGGTCGCCATCACCGACATGCCGCAGATGGTGGCCTTGTACAACGGCATGGGCGGCGGCTCGGCGGCGGCGATCGGGGCGGTGGAGTTGCTGCGCTTTGCCTTCTTCGCCAACCGCGACACCACCCACTGGAGCGCCCAGGCGATCGCCGAACTGGCGGCGCGGCAGCCGGACACCACCACGGTGGTGCTGGCGGTGGTCGGTTCGGCGATCGGCGCAGTGTCGTTGTCCGGGTCGATCGTGGCCTGGGCCAAGCTGGATGGCCGGCTCGACCGTCGGGTGACCTTTGCGGGCCAGCAAGCCTTCAATCTGCTGGTGGCACTGGCGGTGCTGGCGCTCGGTATCTGGGCGGCCAGCAGCCTTCAGCCGCTGGCGATCATCGCCTTCTTCGTGGTGGCGCTGGCGCTGGGCGTGTTGATGACGCTGCCGATCGGCGGCGCCGACATGCCGGTGGTGATCTCGCTGTACAACGCATTCACCGGCCTGGCGGTGGCTTTCGAAGGCTATGTACTGGGCAACGAGGCGCTGATCATCGCCGGCATGATGGTCGGCGCCGCCGGCATCCTGCTGACGCGCCTGATGGCCAAGGCGATGAACCGGCCGATCAGCGGGGTGCTGTTTTCCAACTTCGGCGGCGGCGGGCAGGCACAGCAGATCGCCGGGGCGCAGAAGCCGATCGAGGCCGGCGACGTGGCGGCGATGATGGCGTTCGCCGAGCGGGTGGTGATCGTGCCCGGCTACGGCATGGCGGTGGCACAGGCGCAGCACAAGATCTGGGAGCTGGCGCAGCGGCTGATCGCGCGCGGGGTCAAGGTGAAGTTCGCGATCCACCCGGTTGCCGGGCGCATGCCCGGGCACATGAACGTGCTGCTGGCCGAGGCCGGCGTGCCCTACGACCTGATCGCCGACATGGACGACATCAATCCCGAGTTCGCCAGCACCGACGTGTCGCTGGTGATCGGCGCCAACGACGTGGTCAACCCGGTGGCCAGGACCGACCCGGCCAGCCCGATCTACGGCATGCCGATCCTGGACGTGGTCAATTCGAAGAACACGGTAGTGATCAAGCGCGGCAAGGGCACCGGCTTTGCCGGCATCGAGAATGCGCTGTTCTACGCCGACAACACCCGCATGCTGTACGGCGATGGCGCAGAAGCGGCCGGCGCGCTGGTCAGCGAGCTGAAGGCGCTGGACGGGGGCGGGCATTGAGGCGTCGTGCGAGCGAGTTAGCAGATTAACTTGTGAAGCCACTTGATCGAGGGCGGTGTGCTCGCTGCCAGTTCCACAGCTGAGCCGCAGATCGGCTGCTTCACGAGTGTTCTATCCGCACTATCCGGCCAGTCTTAGCAGCCAGCCCGAGACAAGCCAACGAGCTTTCGAGTCGCAGCGGTGCTTAGTGACAGTCAAAACGCGGTGAGTCGAGTGCGCGGTGCCCTCACCGCTCGCGGGACACGCCGTGCATCCGTCCGTGGAAGCTCGGTGGCGGCATCCATGCCGCCAAGGGTCCCGCAACCGGTGAGGACACCGCACCAGGCAGCCAAGTCGCGGAGTTCCCCGGATATCGCTGCGTCAGGAAAATAAAGCGCTAGCGCTAGGTAGGGAGCCGCGTGACTTGAGCTGTGCAGACGAAGCATCAGCTTCAACACAATGCCTACTGATAGCCGTTGCGAACACGTCCGACTCAGCGTGCCGCCCACCACGCCAGGACCAGTGCGGCGGCATAGCACAGCAGGTCGAAGCCGTTGTTGGCCAGTTGCAGCAGGGTCCAGGCCAGCCCGGTGCCCATCTTCTGCGCCGAGGTCCACGGGTCCAGGCCCAGTGCGCCACCCAGCTGCGCCGAGGCGATGCCCCAGTTGGCGCCGACGATGATCAGCGCGGTCGCCACGACCGCGATACCGATGCGCAACGGGCCGGCGCCCAGCGTGCCCAGGCGCAGCATCCAGACGATTTCCAGGGCCACCAGCACCGCCATCCAGCCGGTCTGGTTGCCCAGGGCAAGCGCGATGAGCATCCAGGCGATCAGGGCGGTGACGCATCCCAGCAGCAGGAGCGGGGGCCAGAGCCAGTGCGCGGTTCTGGCGGACGCGGTGGTGGGCGGCATTGGAACTCCTGACAGTGCGCACATGATAAGGCGCGCCGTGTTTTGCGTGGTGATGGACGCGCCGATGGAATGCAGCGTCGTCGCTGGCTCCATCCGCAACGGCAGTGACATTGCCGTGGTCGGCTAGAATGGCGGACTTGCGCGCATCCGCCGCGGCCCCATATCCAGCCCATGTACTCCCGTAGCAGCGAACCCGTCCAGTTCGAACGCGATTGCGATGCCGTCATGGTGCCGCAGGGCGATTCGGTGACCCTGCCCGCAGGCAGTTATGGCTATATCACCCAGGCGCTGGGTGGCAGCTATACCGTCTTTGTCGAGGGCAACCTGTTCCGCATTGCCGGCAAGGATGGCGATGCGATCGGCAAGGAGGCACCGCCGGGGCTGGAACTGCCCGCCAATGCCAGCGACGAAGAGGTGGAGGCACTGGTGTGGCAGCAACTGCGCACCTGCTTCGACCCGGAGATCCCGTTCAACATCGTCGATCTGGGCCTGGTCTACGAGGCGGTGGTCAGCCATCGCGAGGAAGACGACCAGCGCCGGGTGGACGTCAAGATGACCCTCACCGCGCCCGGTTGCGGCATGGGCGAGATCCTGGTCGACGACGTGCGCAGCAAGGTGGAGATGATCCCGACCATTGCCGAAGCCGACGTCGAGCTGGTTTTCGACCCGCCGTGGGGCCGGCATATGATGTCCGAAGCGGCCCGTCTCGAGACCGGCATGCTCTGATCGTCAGGCGCCATGTCCAACAGGTGGCGCCGCGTCCTTCCGCCCGCCATACAGGAATCTTCCGGTGTCCGTGTCCTTCGCTTCCACCCGTTCCCCGTCGCCGCGCAGTGCCGACGAGCTGTCCGTGATCCTGGCCGCACCCGGCTTCGGGCTGCATTTCACCGACCATATGGTCGCCATTTCCTGGACCAACGAGCTCGGTTGGCACGACGCGCAGGTACGTGCGTACGGCCCGCTGCAGCTGGATCCGGCCGCCTCGGTGCTGCATTACGGCCAGGAAATCTTCGAGGGCATCAAGGCCTACCGGCATGCCGACGGCTCGATCTGGACCTTTCGCCCGCAAGCCAATGGCGAGCGGCTGCAGCGCTCGGCGCGCCGGCTGGCGTTGCCTGAACTGCCGGTGGACCTGTTCGTCGAATCGCTGCGCCAGCTGGTGGCAGTGGACGCGAGCTGGGTGCCGTCGGCGCCGGAAACCAGCCTGTATTTCCGCCCGTTCATGATCGCCGACGAGGCGTTCCTGGGCGTGCGTGCGGCGCACAAGGCCTCGTACTACGTCATCGCAAGTCCCGCCGGCCCGTATTTCGCCAAGGGCGTGGCGCCGGTGTCGATCTGGTTGTCCACCGAATACGCACGTGCGGCCAAGGGCGGCACCGGTGCGGCCAAGTGCGGCGGCAACTACGCCGCCTCGCTGCTGCCGCAGCAGAAGGCCTATGCGCAGGGCTGCTCGCAGGTGCTGTTCCTGGACCCGGTGGAAGGCAAGTACATCGAAGAACTGGGCGGCATGAACGTGTTCCTGGTCTACAAGGACGGCACGCTGGTGACGCCGGAACTGTCCGGCAGCATCCTGGAAGGCATCACCCGCGACAGCATCCTGCAACTGGCCCGCGACCGCGGCATGCGGGTAGTCGAGCGCAAGGTCGCCATCGACGAGTGGAAGCAGGGCGTGGCGTCGGGCGAGATCAGCGAGGTGTTCGCCTGCGGCACCGCTGCCGTGGTCACCCCGATCGGCGAGCTGAAGGGCGATGGCTTTGCGGTCGGCGATCTCTCCGCCCCGGCCGGCGAGGTGACCATGTCGCTGCGCCAGGAGCTGACCGACATCCAGTACGGGCGTGTCCCGGACCGCCGCGGTTGGCTGGTGCGTCTGTCCTGAGCCGACCCGTCGCGTCAAAACAGGCCTCTGCGCAATCGCGCAGAGGCTTTTTTTTGGCCGCAGCGCAGCAGGTGTGTGCCAATTCATGTCCGATAGTGTCGTCAACTGACTGAACGGTGCCGTACGGTGTCACAAAAATGATATTTCATTGAGCAAAAGTGCGAACTTGTTATTGTCCAGCCTGGTTGTAGTGCGGTAGGTTCGCTGAACGGATCGATAACAGGGGGTCGATCCGGGACGCTGGTGCTGACCTATGGAAGGCGGCACCGGTTACCACCGCTCCGGCGGTGCTCTTTGATCTAGAAGGGAATTCGATGTCGAACGAGCCTTTCCGCAAGTGCCCCGGTGCACTGACCATCCTGAGCGCAGCTGCGCTGACGTCGTTGTTGTTGGCAACCCCGGCCTTTGCCGGCGAGGTGTACCTGGATGGCCTGGCGACCGCTCAAACCCACCAGAAGTTCATCGTGACCTACAAGGACGGCAGCACCGCGCTGGCCAGTCCAACCGCGTTGAACACCTCGCTGCGCACCGCCGCGCGCGCTGTTCCGGCCAAGGCCGGCAAGGCGCTGGGCCTGAACTCGGTGCGCCGCCTGGCGCTGGGACCGGAGCTGGTCAAGACCGACCGTGCACTCGACCGTGCCGACGCCGAAACCCTGATGCGCCAGCTGGCCTCCGACCCCAACGTGCAGAGCGTGGAAGTCGACCAGATCCTGCACGCCACACTGACCCCGAACGACACCCGCCTGTCCGAGCAATGGGCCTTCGGCACCACCAACGCCGGCCTCAATATCCGCCCGGCCTGGGACAAGGCCACCGGCGCCAACGTGGTGGTGGCGGTGATCGACACCGGCATCACCACCCATGCCGATCTCAACGCCAACATCCTGCCGGGTTACGACTTCATCAGCGATGCCACCACGGCGCGCGATGGCAACGGGCGCGACAGCAATCCCGCCGACGAAGGCGACTGGTACGCCGCCAATGAATGCGGCACCGGCATTCCCGCCTCCGATTCCAGCTGGCACGGCACCCATGTGGCCGGCACGGTGGCCGCGGTGACCAACAACACCACCGGCGTGGCGGGAACTGCCTACAACGCCAAGGTCGTGCCGGTGCGCGTGCTCGGCAAGTGCGGCGGTTCGCTGTCGGATATTGCCGACGCTATCGTCTGGTCTTCCGGCGGCAGTGTCAGCGGCGTGCCGGCCAACGCCAATCCGGCCGAGGTGATCAACATGTCGCTCGGCGGCGGCGGTACCTGCTCGACCACCATGCAGAACGCGATCAGCGGTGCGGTCTCGCGCGGCACCACGGTGGTGGTGGCGGCCGGCAACGATTCTGCCAACGTGTCCGGTTCGCTGCCGGCCAACTGCGCCAACGTGATCGCAGTGGCAGCCACCACCTCGGCCGGCGCCAAGGCCAGCTATTCCAACTTCGGCACCGGAATCGATGTGTCGGCACCGGGTTCGGGGATCCTGTCCACCCTCAACAGTGGCACCACCACCCCGGGCAGTGCCAGCTACGCGTCCTACAACGGCACCTCGATGGCGGCGCCGCATGTGGCCGGCGTGGTCGCGCTGGTGCAGTCGGTCGCGCCGAGCGCACTCACGCCGGCAGCCGTGGAAACCCTGTTGAAGAACACCGCGCGTGCGCTGCCGGGCGCCTGCTCGGGCGGCTGCGGCGCCGGCATCGTCAATGCCGATGCGGCGGTGACAGCCGCCATCAGTGGCAGCAATGGCGGCGGCGGTGGCGGCACCGGCAACACCCTGACCAACGGCACGCCGGTCACCGGACTGGGCGCGGCCACGGGTGCGGAACTGAACTACACCATCGCAGTGCCGGCCGGTAGCGGCACGCTGACCGTGGCGATCAGCGGCGGCAGCGGCGATGCAGACCTGTATGTGCGTGCCGGCAGTGCGCCGACCGACACCACCTACACCTGCCGTCCGTACCGCAGCGGCAATGCCGAGACCTGCAGCATCAGCGCGCCGTCGGGCACCTACTACGTGCGGGTCAAGGCATACAGCACGTTCTCCGGCGTGACCTTGCGCGCCAGCTACTGAGGCACGTCGGCACTGCCTGGCCATGGCCGGGCGGTGCCGATCCGCTGCAGCAGATCCGCTTCACCCCATCAGCGACGTATCGCCCACGTCTGCCGCATCGGCGGGCGCCGGCGATGTGTTGCCGCTCGACCGGAACGGACATCGGTCAGTCGTCTCGCCGGGCGCCCGCGCCCGCGCACTGCCCGACCCGATCCGCGGCACGTGGAGCCGGTTCGGCCATCTCGCCGCAATTGCGGTACCTCTCAAATAAGGAACGATCGATGTCCAATGTGTCGCAACGACGTGCGCCCACGCGCGCGCTGGTGGTCCTGGGTGTGTCCGCGCTGACCTCGCTGCTGGCGGTGCCGGCGTTTGCCGGTCAGGTCAATCTTTCCGGGTTGGATTCGCAGCCCACCCTGGACCGCTTCATCGTCAAGTACCGGGACGGTTCCAGCGCCGCAGTGAGCCCGACCTCGATGCGCGCGTCGCTCAATTCGATCGCTACCGCCGTGCCGGCACGCGCCGGCCGTGCGCTGGGCCTGAATCACGTGCGTCGCACCGCGCTGGGTTCGGAAGTGCTCAAGACCGACCGTGGCCTGGACCGTGCCGAGGCCGAGACGCTGATGCGCCGGCTCGCCGCCGACCCGAGCGTGGAGTACGTGGAAGTCGATCAGATCATGTACCCGACGCTGACCCCCAACGACACCCGTCTGTCCGAGCAGTGGGGCTTCGGCACCACCGCCTCGAGCATCAACGTGCGTCCGGCCTGGGACACCGCCACCGGTACTGGCGTAGTGGTGGCGGTGATCGACACCGGCATTACCAGCCACCCGGATCTCAACGCCAATGTGCTGCCGGGTTACGACTTCATCAGCGACGCGGCGCGGGCGCGTGACAACAATGGTCGCGACAACAATCCGGCCGACCAGGGCGACTGGCGCGCTGCCGACCAATGCGGCTCCGGTGTGCCAGCGGCCAACTCCAGCTGGCACGGCACCCATGTGGCCGGCACCATCGCTGCGGTCACCAACAACAGCACCGGCGTGGCCGGCACCGCGTTCAATGCGCGCATCGTACCGGTGCGTGCGCTGGGTCTGTGCGGCGGCACCACCTCCGACATTGCCGACGCGATCGTCTGGGCATCGGGCGGCACCGTTTCCGGCGTGCCGGCCAATGCCAATCCGGCCGAAGTGATCAACATGTCGCTGGGCGGCAGCGGCACCTGCTCGAGCACCTACCAGAACGCCATCAACGGCGCGGTGTCGCGCGGTACCACGGTGGTGGTGGCGGCCGGCAACAGCAATGCCAACGTGGCCAACTTCACCCCGGCCAGCTGCGCCAACGTGATCTCGGTGGCGTCGATCACCTCGGCCGGCGCGCGTTCGAGCTTCTCCAATTTCGGCAGCACCATCGACATCTCCGGGCCGGGCTCTGCGATCCTGTCCACGCTCAACAGCGGTACCACCACCCCGGGCAGCGCCAGCTACGCCTCCTATAACGGTACGTCGATGGCAGCCCCGCACGTGGCCGGCGTGGTGGCGCTGGTGCAGTCGGCCGCCAGCCGTCCGCTGACCCCGGCGGCGGTGGAAACACTGTTGAAGAACACCGCGCGTCCGCTACCCGGCGCCTGCTCGGGCGGCTGCGGCGCCGGCATCGTCAACGCGGCCGGTGCGGTCAGTCAGACCCCGTAAGGACCGCACGGTGCCAGTGGCCGAGCCGTTGGCACCGCGTCGGCGTGCGTGATGCAGTGCGGCTGCAGCGCACGCTCGACACCCCCGTTGCCCCGCCCACGCGGGGCAACGGCGTTCTGGAGGCAGGCGGCCGCCGGCAACAGCGATGTCGACGTCGCCCAGAGCGTGCCGGCCAATTGCCCGAACGTGATCGCGGTGGCGGCGACCACCTCGGTCGGGGCCAGGGCCGGCTTTTCCAACTTCGGCCCGGGCGTGGATATCGCCGCGCCCGGGCAGGCCATTCTGTCCACGCTCAACAGCGGCAGCACGGCGGCGGGTAGCCCCGGTTATGCGGTCTACAGCGGCACCTCGATGGCGGCGCCGCACGTGGCCGGCGTGGTGGCGCTGATGCAGTCGGTGGCGCTCGATCCGCTCAGTGCGGCCGGCGTCGACGCGATGCTCAAGAGCACTGCGCGTGCATTGCCGGTAGCCTGTCCGCAGGGCTGCGGGGCAGGGCTGGTCAACGCCGATGGTGCAGTGGCTGCAGTGATTGCCTCGACCACCCTGACCAGCAATGCGGCGCGCAACGGCCTGGCCACAGCGACCGGTGGCTCGCTGTATTACCAGGTCACTGTGCCCTCGGGCACGCGCAGCCTGCGGGTGATCGCAGCCGCAAGCACTAGGTACTTTGCGGATTTCCGAGTGCCGGCTGGCGCCAGCGCACACGCACGCGGCGCGATGTACCGCCGCGTCTAGTCGCAGACACCGCAGGGCCGCGCCTGCAATGCGGCAACGATGCCATCGCCCGGCAACTCCAGCAGCAGGCCGCGTTGCCCGGCGTTGATCCACAGCGACGGGACATCCAGTGCGCTGGCTTCGATCAGGACCGGCGCCTGGCGTTGTTGCCCGAGCGGGCTGATGCCGCCGACCTTGTAGCCGGTGCGGCGCTCGGCATCGGCCACCTCCATCATGCGCGCCGACTTGCCGTTGCAGGCACTGGCCAGCTTCTTCAGCGACACCCGGCGATCGCACGGGATCACCACGCACACCGCCTGGTCGTCGACCCAGGCCATCAGTGTTTTCAGCACCGTGTGCGGCGCCAGTCCCAAGGCGTTTGCCGCCTGCACGCCCTTCGCGTCCGCATCGGCTTGGTAGGCGTAAGGGTGCAACACATAGGCCACGCCGGCGGCGTCCAATGCCCTGGTCGCACGGGTGGCCTTGCTCATGGCGTCAGAGCGATTCGAAGCGGTTGGCGGCGACGTTCTTGCGCACCTTGTTCGGATTCCAGATGCGCCCGTTCATGGCGATGTACACGCCGGCCGGCAGCGACTGCACCGCGCCGACCGCGCAGCCGATGTTGAACTCGGCATCGGAGCCGCGAAAGCGCGCCGGATTGAGCGCGCCGGTCATCACGATGGTCTTGTCGGCGATCGACTGCAGCACCTTGCCGGTTTCCACCATCGAGTCCGTGCCGTGGGTGATCAGCACATGGCGCGTCGGCTGGGCGGCGATGGTGGCGCGCACCAGTTCGCGGTCGGCAGCGGTGATGTGCAGCGAATCCTTGCGGATGATCGGAATCACCGAGAAGCGGAAGGTCACACCCAGCTCCTTGAGGATCTGGCCGATCTGCGGGTCGCCGATCTGGTAGTCCGATTTGTCGTCGAAGTAGATCTTGTCGATCGTGCCACCGGTGGTGACGATCAGGAGGTCTTCCATTGCTGCGGGTCCTTCAAACGGGCGCGGTGCAGGCCGCGCGAGGGCCGTCATGATACGACCCCGGCGCGGGTGCTGCCCAAGCGGGTCAACGTGGAGGGCGCGGGCGGCCCAAGCGTGCCGCCATGCCGGGGCCACCCACCAATGCCACAACCGCAAGCGCCAGCAGTACTTCCAGCCAGGCCAGCCCACGCGCCTGCGGCTGACTCCAGGCGGCCATCACGCCGTGACTGAACCAGCCCAGCGCGAACACGCCGGCCCAGAAACGCGCACGTGCGCTGCGCAACACCAGCGCGGCCATCAGCGCCGGCGGCAGCGCGAACACCAGTAGCGCCGCGGTGCGGTGGCGGTCGTCGTGAAACCAGCTCACGAACAGCACCGTCAGCGCGATCAGCGCGGCAGTCAGCAGCCAATGCGTGGCGCGCAGGCTCATGGGCTGGCCAGGCGCCGGGCGATATCGGCCACCCGGCGGCCCAGCGCACGCGCCAGCAGCGCTTCGTCCTCGCTCGGTTGCGGGTCGCCGCCGGCGCCGGAGACATGGCTGGCGCCGTAGGGCGTGCCGCCGCTGGTGGTATGGCTGAGCGCCGGCTCGGTGAACGGGATGCCGACGATCAGGCAGCCGTGGTGCAGCAGCGGCAGGTGCATCGACAGCAAGGTGGATTCCTGGCCGCCGTGCATCGAGGCGGTGGAAGTGAACACGCCTGCCGGCTTGCCGGCCAGGGTGCCGCTGGCCCACTCGGCGCCCAGGCCGTCGAGGAAATGCTTCATCGGCGCGGCCATGTTGCCGAAGCGGGTCGGGCTGCCCAGCAGCAAACCGCTGCATTCGGCCAGATCGGCCTTGTCCACATACGGCGCGCCCTCGTCAGGTACCGGCGGGGCGCTGGTCTGGGTGACCGCCGCCACCGGCGGTACCGTGCGCAGCCGCGCGCCCACGCCGGGCACTTCGCCGATGCCGCGCGCGATCTGCCGCGCCAGCCGCGCCACCGAACCGCCACGGCTGTAATACAGCACCAGAATCTCCGCCATCGCGCATCCACCGCCTGTGTGAGTTCGACGCAGTATCGGCCAAGCCACCGCCCGCCTGCACGCCGCAGTTGCGGCAAGGCCGCGACGACGGCGCATCGGGTACCCTTGCGCGATGTCGCGTGTGAACAAAATCCACCAATGGAAAGAACGGCTGCGCGACCGCGCGCGCACGGTCAGCTTCGGGCGCTTCCTGTGGCGCCGCTTTCTCGATGACCGCCTGTTCCAGGCGGCCGCCTCGCTCGCCTACACCACGGTATTCGCGCTGGTGCCGCTGGCGATCGTGGTGTTCGGGGTGTTGTCGGCGTTTCCGGCCTTCAACGAGTGGAAGGACGCGCTGACCGACTTCATCTTCAACAACTTCGTGCCCGGCGCGGCGCGCTCGGTGCAGAACTACCTCAATCGTTCGCTGGAGGATCTGGGCAAGTTCACCGTGGCCGGTATGGTCGCGCTGGTGGCCTCGCTGTTGATCACCCTGCACAGCATCGAGCAGACCTTCAACAGCATCTGGCGGGTGGCCGCCGCACGGCCGAAGGTGACGCGCTTTCTGATCTACTGGACGGTGCTCACCCTGGGCACGATGCTGGCCGCCGCCTCGATGGCGATGGCCGCCTACGTGTTCGCGTTGCCGCTGTTCCGCACCACCGAAGGCCAGTGGCTGGCCGAATTCGCCTGGCGGCTGGCGCCGATGGCGGTGGAATTCGTCTGCATCGTGCTGATCTACCGCGTGGTGCCGCAGCATGCGGTGCGCCTGCGGCATGCGCTGCCGGGCGCATTACTGGCGGTGATCCTGATGGAAATCGTCAAGTGGGGCTTCGGCTTCTACCTGGGCAATTTCCAGACCTATCAGCGCATTTACGGCGCGCTGTCGGCGCTGCCGATCCTGCTGCTGTGGATCTACCTGAGCTGGGTCTCGGTGCTGCTGGGCGCCTCGCTGGCGTCCTCGATGGCGGCATTCCGCTACCAGCCCGAAGCGATGCGGCTGCCACCAGGCTTTGAGATCTATGGCTTGCTGCGCCTGCTCGGCCGTTTCCGCCAGGCGCGCATCCACGGCAACGGCCTGGACGAAGACCGCATCCTGGCACTGGAGCCGATGCTCACCGACACGTTGATGCAGGAGTTGCTGTGCGAACTCAAGCGCATCCGCCTGCTGCGGCGCGACGAGCGCGGTCAATGGCTGCTGGCACGCGATCTGGATGTGGTGCCGCTGGCCGAACTCTACGAAAGCTGCCAGCTGCGCGTGCCGATCGAAGACCGCCCCCTGCCGTGCCGCGACGATGTCTATGGCCAGGCCGCGTCCGCTGCGCTGGAACAACTGCGCCAACCCTTGCGCAGTGTGCTGGCGCAACCGGTCGGCGACCTCTACACCCACCTTCCCGGAGACCTTCCATGACCGTGCGCCTTGTGCGCGGCGCCTGTGCGCTGCTGTTGCCGCTGGTGTTGCTGACCGCCTGCAAACCCACCGGCGAGGGCACGCCCGCCGCTGGCGGTGCAGCGCCGGCGACCACCGCACAGACACCGCAAACGCCGGCCGCCCCCGCCGACCCGGCCAGCCCAACCGACACCTCGGTGGTGCAGCAGACCGCCGAGATGCCCAAGCTGTCGCTGCCGACCGTGACCGGCGAGGCCTATGACCTGGCCGCGCATCGCGGCAAGTGGGTGGTGGTCAATTTCTGGGCCACATGGTGCGCGCCATGCCTGAAGGAAATGCCCGAGCTGTCGGCGCTGCACACCATGCGCGACACCATCGAAGTGGTGGGCCTGGCCTATGAAGACATCAGCAGCGCCGACATGCAGGCGTTTTTGAAGGACCACCCGGTGTCGTACCCGATCGCCATCCTCGACCCCTACCAGCCGCCGCAGGACTTCGCCACGCCGCGCGGGTTGCCGATGACGTATCTGATCGGGCCGGACGGCAAGCTCGCCAAGCAGTTCCTTGGCCCGGTGACTGCACGCGACATCGAAACGGCGGTGGGCATCACCGGCAAGTCCGGCTGATGCAGGCGGCGCGCTTTATCGTCACCGGCGTGGTGCAGGGCGTGTGGTTCCGCGCCTCCACCCGCGAGCGCGCGGTTGCGCTGGGCCTGCGTGGGCATGCGCGCAACCAGCCCGACGGCAGCGTGGAAGTGGTCGCTGCCGGGCCCGACGCCGCGCTGGGCGCGCTGGAGACCTGGTTATGGCAAGGCCCGCCGGCGGCCAGGGTCGCGGCGGTGACACGCACGCCGTGCGCGCCGCCGCCGACTGAAGAATTTGTAACTGGCTGAGTCGCTGCCACCGGAGCAGGGCAACAGACTTGCGATGCGTCGCCGATAACCTTGTCAGCGCGATCAGGCGTGCAGGGGGAATGTATGGCTGCTCCATCTCAAGATCACACCGACGGGCACGAACTGCCTGCCCACCACCGCAACCGTCACCTGGCCCGGCTCGTGCCATGGTTGTATCTGGGCATCGTGGCGGGCAGCGGCTGGTTGCTGTTTTTGCAGCCGCAGACCCGTGTGCTGCAGCCTGGACAGGCGTCCACCAGCTGGCTGCTGGCCTGGATTTTCGGCGGCATCGTGATCGGTGCGGTGCTGTGGAGCCTGAAGCTCGCACATCACGGCCTGGGGTCGTCCGCGGCCAGCTATCCGTTGTCGGCGCGTCTGCCCGATTGCTGGGCCGACGCCTACGCTGCGCTGTTGCGTCCGGCCACCGCTGTGCCGCTATCGGCCAGGCCCGATCCTGCCGGCACCCAGCGCGGCGCCGCCTGGCATCGCTTCGGCGGCGGCATGCTCAGCGTGGAGAATTTCGATCCCGACGACGCCACCCGCGCGCCCTGGGACACCCTGGATGCCCAGGCCTGCATCGCGCGCCTGGACGATGTCCGTCCGGCCTGGCAGAACGCCACCGCCAACCGCGCGCTGCAACAGGAGCGTCGCTACTGGCTGGATGTGGTGCTGTCGCTGCTCGACCACGGCGTGATGCGCCCGCTGCAGGACGGCTACCTGCCCGACACCGCCACGCTGCGTACCGAGCGTTTCCTGCTCGGCGCCGATGCCGGCCCGATCGTCCTGGCCGAGGTGCCCGCGCTGTTCGCACGCCGCCTGGCGCTGGCGATCGAGGCCATGCCGGCCCCGCAGCGCGAGGCCGCCGGCGTCCAGTGGCGCCTGCTGCAGCAATTGCAGGGCCTGGTGGCCGAGAGCCGCATGCTGGACGAGCGCTCGCAGGTCATCCAGGTGCTGGCGTGGAATCCGGATGTGGACCTGGATCAGGTCGAGGTGGCCTACATCCTGGCCGCCGAGTACCGCCAGGGTCTGCGCGACTGGCTGCGCCGCGCCGCGCTGGTGCATCTGCCCGACAGCACGCTACGCCTTGACGAAGTGCTGCTGTCGTCCTGCAGCCCGCTCGGCCCGCAGGCCGACGATGTGGATTACATCGAAGCGATGCGCCCGCTGCACCGCGGTTTCATCCAGTTGTTCAGTCAGCGCCTGAGTCAGCTGGTGCTGCAGGCCGAGCAGGCCGAGCGTCAGGCTGGCCTGTATCCCTTGCCACGCGCCACCGCCGCCAGCGACGAGATCTCTCAGGACTGGCCGGCGTAACCGTCGATCGGTTCCAGCACGCCATAACGTTCCTTGTGCGGTTTGCCGTTCAACGGCGGCAACTGCAGCGTGTCATCGGGCACCGCGGTGTCGGGGAGCCGATCCAGCAGATTGCGGATCAGGCTCAATCGGCCGCGCTTCTGGTCGTGGAAATCCACCAGCGTCCATGGCGCATCCGGCGTATGCGTCACCTCGAGCATGCGCTCGCGCGCGGCGGTGTAGTCCTCGTACTTGCTGCGTGACTGCAGATCCACCGGCGACAGCTTCCAGCCCTTGAGCGGATCTTCCTGGCGTTCGGCAAAGCGCCGTTCCTGCTCGGCCTGATCCACGCACAACCAGTACTTGAACAGCAGGATGCCGTCGTCGACCAGCAGTTGCTCGAAGCGCGGCGCCTGTTCCAGAAACGCGTCGTACTGTGCGTCGGTGCAATAGCCCATCACCCGTTCCACGCTGGCGCGGTTGTACCAGCTGCGATCCATCAGCACCAACTCGCCGGCCGCCGGCAGGTGCGCCACATAGCGCTGGAAATACCATTGCGTGCTTTCGCGGTCGTTGGGTGTCGGCAACGCCACCACCCGGCACTGGCGCGGGTTGAGATGGCTGGCGATGGCCTGGATCACACCGCCCTTGCCGGCGGTGTCGCGGCCTTCCACCAGCACCAGCGCGCGCTGGTTGGTATGCCGCAGCCAGCGCGCCATGGTGACCAGTTCCAGCTGCAGCGGTGCCAGCAGCTTCTTGTAGGCCTTGCGTTTCAGGTGCGACATGCGCGTTCCGACACGTGTGGAGAGCGCGCAGGCTATTCGCCCAGACGTGGACGCAGTGTCGCCAGATTGCACGGTTTGGTACGCGCATCCAGTTGCGCACGCACGATCTTTCCCCAGGCGGTGCGGCAGGCCGAGGTGGAGCCGGGCAGGCAGAACACGAAGCTGTGATTGGCCAGCCCCGCAAATGCGCGCGACTGCAGCGACGAGGTGCCGATTTCGTCGACACTGACCGCGCGGAACAACTCGCCGAAACCGGGCATGGTCTTGTCCAGCAACGGCGTGATCGCCTCCGGCGTGCTGTCACGGCCGGTGAAGCCGGTGCCGCCAGTGATCAGGATGCCGTCGACCTGCGCATCGGCGATCCACGCAGAGACGATCGCGCGCATGCGGTAGCGATCGTCCGGACACAGGGCGCGCTCGTGCAGCACGTGACCGTCGTGGGTGAGGGCATCGGCCAGATAGTCGCCGGAGCGATCGTCGGCCAGCGTGCGGCTGTCGGACACCGTCAGCACGCACAGGTGCAAGGGAATGAAGTCGGGAGTGGAAGGCATGCCCCAAGCCTAGCGAGCCGGGACGACCGGGTACAGCACCACGGCGTGAAGCCGCACAACGGACGAGTCGCTCTCGAGCCCCTCTCCCCCCGGGAGAGGGGCTCGAGTGAGGGTGCAGCGGAAGACAGTCATTTACCTTGAAAAGGCAAGCAGCCCGCTAGTTACCTGACCAACCATGTTGGCGCGTGAGTGCTTGCATCAGTTCCGCGAACCCGTCGGCAAACCCATCCATATCGAACACGCCCGACTCGCGCCGACGCTCCGCCACCCGCTCCCGCAGCGCACGCAACACCGCTGGATCACCCGCCAACGCCACCGCCTTGGCCACGAACGCAGCGTCGTCGGCCACATTCATCTCATCCAGCCCCAGATGATGGTTCAGGCTGCCGGCCACGCGCGCGGCAAATGTCTCGCCGGGCGTCGTCAGCACCGGGCAACCCGCCCATAACGCATCCGATGCGGTGGTATGCGCGTTGTACGGATGCGTATCCAGGAACAGGTCCGCATGCCGGTAGTGCGCCAGATACTGCGCGTGCGGCAGCTTCGGCATGAAGACCAGGCGCTGTGCATCCACGCCTTGTGCCTGCGCCACCGCACGCAGACGCGCGTCGGCCTCGCCCGGCCCGGACAACAGCCACAGCACGCTGCCCGGCACCGCACGCAACACCGCCAACATGCGCGCCATGCTGCGTGGATTGAGCTTGTAGCTGTTGTTGAAGCAACACAGCACCACGCCGTGTTCGGGCAAGCCGCACTGCGTCCGCGACGGCGGTTCGGCGACCACGCGCGAGGTGTCCGACGGCTGAAACGCACCGTTCAAGCGCAGCACGCGCTCGCGGTAGAACGGCTCCAGCGACGGCGGCAGCGCAAACGCATCGCCCAGCACATAGTCCATCCACGGCGCGCCCGACGTTCCCGGATAGGCCAGCCAGTTGAGCTGCAGCGGCGCCGGTCGCAGTGCGAACACTTCCGGGCGCCCGCCGCCGCCCCAGCCGCGCAGGTCGAACAGCAGATCGATGCCCTGGTCGCGGATGTGCTGCGCGCTGGCCAGGTGCCCGAACTCGGTGACATCGTGCAGCGTGGTGGCTTGCGTCAGGCGCGCGCGAATTTCGCTGCGGTCGTCGTGGCTGGTGGCGAACAGATGCAGTTGCAGCGCAGGCTGCCGGCGCTTTAGCGCTTCGAACAACGCGACTGTCAGCACGCCGGTGGGATGCGCACCAAACCCGTTGGAAACGAAGCCGAGCCGTAACGCGCCCTGGCTGCGCACGGCAGTTGGCGGTAGCGGGCGCAACATCGCGGCCACTGCCTGCGCGCGCGTCCGTGCACACGCCAGCTGTTCGGCAGCGCTGGCGTCCTCGCTGAGAAAGGCGAACGGTTCCACCGCAGCAGCGCCCTGCGCCACGGCGCTGCGCACCTGCGCAGCAAGCGCATCCAGCTCGCGCCAATCGCACAGACGGCGTCGCCAGTTGAGCAGTTGCGCAGTGATGTACGGCTCGTCGGGCAGCAACTGGTGCGCACGCGTATACGCGGCCGCGGCAGCTTCGGCCTGGCCTGCATCTTCCAATGCATGCCCAAGCCACAACGCGATGCCCGGATGCTGCGGCACCAGGTCCGATGCCTGCTGCAGCAACGCTGCCGCGTCGGCATGCCGTTGCTGCGTCCAGCGCACCCGGCCAAGCCGCGCCAGCGCTTCCGGGTGGCCCGGCTGCAGTGCGAGCGCGCGTTGCACCGCGGCCTCGCCTGCAGCGATGGCGCCCATGCCGAGTTCGGCGTCGGCCAGCATCAACCAGGCGATGAAATCGCCCGGCTGGCGTCGCACCGCCTCGCGCAGGACCTGCGCACTCACGGGCTGTCGCTCAACCGTGCCAGTTCGTCGGCCTGATGCTCGTGCAGCAGTCGTGCGATCAGTGCATCCAGATCGCCTTCGATGATGTTGGGCAGGTCATACAACGTGAGGCCTTCCACGCGATGATCGGTGATGCGGCCCTGCGGAAAACTATAGGTGCGGATGCGCTGGCTGCGGTCGCCGCTGCCGACCTGCAACTTGCGCGTCTGCGCTTCGGCGGCGGCCGCCTTGCTGCGTTCGGCTTCCACCAATTGCGCCTTCAGCCGCTTCATCGCCTTGTCGCGGTTGGCGTGCTGGCTGCGCTCGGTCTGGCATTCCACCACCACGCCACTGGGCACATGGGTGATGCGGATCGCCGATTCGGTCTTGTTGACGTGCTGGCCGCCTGCACCGGACGAGCGGAACGTGTCCACCTTCAGGTCGGCCGGGTTGATCACGATCTCTTCCACATCGTCGGCTTCGGGAATGATCGCCACCGTCGCCGCCGAGGTGTGGATGCGGCCCTGTGATTCGGTCGCCGGCACGCGCTGTACCCGATGGGTGCCGGATTCGAACTTCAACCGCGAATACGCGCCGCGTCCGACCACCCGTGCCACCACTTCCTTGTAGCCGCCATGCTCGCCGGGGCTGTCGGATTCGATTTCCACCTTCCAGCCCTGGCGCTCGGCATAACGCGCATACATGCGGAACAGGTCGCCGGCAAAGATCGCCGCCTCGTCGCCGCCGGTGCCGGCGCGCACTTCCAGGAACAGGTTGCCGTCGTCGCGCGGGTCGCGCGGCACCAGCAGCAACGCCAGTTGCGCATCCAGTTCTTCCAGGCGCGCCTGTGCGGCGGCAATCTCCTCTTCGGCCAGCTCGCGCATTTCCGGATCGTTGCGCATCGCTTCGGCCGCGCTCAGGTCGGCCTTGGCGCGCGCTTCGTCTTCCAGGGCCACGGCCACCGGCTCCAGCTGCGACAGTTCGCGCGACAGCGTGCGGAACCTGTCGTTGTTGCTGACCACCTCGGGGTCGGAGAGCAGGTGCTGCAGTTCTTCGCGGCGCTCGGCCAGCGCTTCGAGCTTACGGCGCAGGGTCGGCGTCATCAGTCCTCACGATCGGGGTGGCTACAGGGGGATGTTGGTAACCCGGCTTTTCCGGGAACAGCCGGTCGGCCGCGCTGGTCAATTCCAGGTCGTTGTTGAGCGCGGCCTCGCGCAGCGCGGCGGTGGGCGGATGCAGCAGGCGATTGGTCAGCGCGTGCGCCAGCTGTTCCAGCACTTCGTCGGCCGGCCTGCCGTGGTGCAACTGCTGGCGTGCCTTGGCCAGCAGTTCGTCGCGGGTGCTGTCGCCGAACGCGCGCAAGCGCTTGAGCGGCGCCTGGCGCGCATTGGCCTGCAAGGCCTCGACATAGCGTGCCACCTGCAGGTCGATGATGGCTTCGGCCTGGTCGGCGGCTTCACGGCGGCCGCGGCGGTTGTCTTCCACCGCGCGTTCCAGATCGTCCACGGTGTACAGGTAGGCGTCGCCGAGCTCGGCCACCGAGGCTTCGATATCGCGCGGCACCGCCAGGTCGAACAGCAGCATCGGCTTGCGTTTGCGTGCGCGCAGCGCCAGTTCCACCTGCGCGCGCGTCACGATCGGCTCGCGCGCGGCGGTGGCCGAGAACACCACGTCGGCCTCTGCCAGGTGGCGGTCCAGATCGGTCAGCGGCAGGGCGTAACCGCCGTGCTGGCTGGCCAGCGTCTGCGCATGCGCAAGCGTGCGATTGGCGATCAACAAGCGGCGCACGCGGCCTTCGCTCAGGTGCTTGGCGGCCAGCTCGATGGTTTCGCCCGCGCCGATCAGCAGTACGATGGATTCGTTGAGCCGCGCGAAGGATTCCTGCGCCAGTCGCACCGCGGTGGAGGCCACCGACACCGGATTGGCACCGACGCGGGTATCGGTACGCGCCCGCTTGGCGACCGAGAAAGTCTGCTGGAACAGGCGGTCCAGCCCACTGCCCAGTGCGCCGTGGGCACGCGCCACTGCCCAGGCGTCCTTCACCTGGCCCAGGATCTGCGGCTCGCCCAGCACCATCGAGTCCAGCCCGGTGGCGACGCGGAACAGGTGGCGCACCGCCGCTTCTTCCTGATGCTGGTACAGATAGCCGCTCAAGCCTGGCGCGTGGGTCTCCAGCCAGGTCACCAGGCTGTGCGGGTCGTCGGACATCGCATACAGCTCGGTGCGGTTGCAGGTGGACAGCAGCGCGGCTTCACGCACCTGCGGCAGCGCGCACAGGGACTCGAGCGCGCGCGGCAGCGCGTCACCTGCGAACGCCGCGCGTTCGCGCAGGTCCACAGGTGCGGTCTGGTGATTCAGTCCGAGCACCCACAACGTCATTGTTCAGTTGCTTGCGATAAGCTGGCGGCCATTCAGGGCCCCATTTTACGGCCCGGTTGCCCCCGATGCCTGTACCGATTCGCATCCTGTGTGTTCTTTTGCTGGTCGCAGTCTCCGCCAGTGCCACCGCAGCACCCAAGAAGGCACCGCCCGCGCCGCCGTCCGCTCGCGCCGGCACCACCTCGCTGGAGCCGGTGCTCGCCGGCGAATTCGCCTTGCAGGCCGGGCAGTTGGACGATGCCGCCCGCGCCTACCTGGACGCCGCCAAGGCCGAGGCCGGCGACGCCGGGCTGGCCGAACGCGCCGCCCGCATCGCCATGCTGGCCAATGACGACCCGCGCGCGATCGAGGCCCTGGCGCTGTGGCGCGCCCGCGCACCCTCGTCGATGTCCATGCGCAGTACCGAAGCCTCGCTGGCCTTGCGCCGCAACGACTTGCGTACCGCCCGCCGCGATCTGCTCGGCCTGCTCAAGGAACCCGACCCGCGCGGCTGGCGCTTTGCCCTGATCGCCCTGGCCAATGGCGGGCGCGAGCCGGAAGCCTCAGCCGACGTACTCGAAGATCTGGTCAAGGCCGGCGCCATCCCCAATCAGATCGAAGCCTGGCAGGAATTTGGCCGGCTCGCCCTGCGCATGGAGCGCCCGGCGCTGGCCAAGCGCATCGTCGACGAGGTGGTGCGCCGCTTCCCCGAAGAGCCGCGCGTGGCCTTGTTGCACGCCACCCAGCTGCAACAGGAAGGCAAGAACGAAGAAGCGCTGGCACTGCTGAAGAACGTCGAGCCACAGGCGGTCAAGGATTCCGAACTGCGAGGCGCGCTGGCCTTTGCTTACGACGCCATGGGGCAGACCGAGGCCGCCGCACGGGTGTTGTCGACCGGACCGCAGGACACCCAGACCTACGGGCTGCGTGCCTCCATGCTGGCCAAGGAAAAGGATCGCACCGCGCTGGAGGCGCTGTACGGCGAGCTCAAGAGCAATGCCGCCAAGCCCGACCCGGACCGCCGCCTGCTGCTCGGCAAGATCGCCGAGTTCCTCAAGCGCTACGACGAGGCGGTGGAGTGGTATCGCGGCGTGCCCGGGGGGCCGCAGCTGAGCGAAGCGCGCCTGCGTGCCGCCAGCGCCCTGTACGAACTGGGCCGCAAGCCCGAGGCGCTTGCCGAAGCCCGCGCATTGCAGAGCGATGCCAGTGCCGACGACGACGCGCGTCGCGACGCCTACGTGCTCGAAGCCGAGTTGCACCAGCGCGCCGACGACGCAGCGGGCGAACTGGATGCCTTCGAACGCGGCCTGGCCGCCTATCCGGACGACGGCGCGCTGCTGTACGCCCGTGGTCTGGCCTGGGAGCGCCGCGACGATGTCGCGCGTGCCGAGGCCGATCTGCGCAAGATCCTGGTGGCCGAACCGGAAAACGTGGCGGCGCTGAATGCGCTGGGCTACACCCTGGCCGACCGCACCACCCGCTACAAGGAAGCGCTGGCGCTGATCGACCGCGCGCGCACCGCCGACCCGGACAACCCGGCCATCGTCGACAGTTACGGCTGGGTGCTGTATCGCATGGGCCGCACCAAGGAAGCCCTGGTACAGCTGCGCCGCGCCTGGGCGCTGGTCAAGGATCCGGAAATCGCAGCGCATGTGGGCGAAGTGCTATGGGTCAGCGGCAAGCAGGATGAAGCGCGGCGCTACTTCGATGAGGCGCGGCGTCTGGATCCGGACAACCGTGCGCTGCAACGCGCGGTGGAAAAATTCGGGCTATGAGCAGGGCGATCCGAACACTGGCCCTGAGCGGGCTGGTGCTGCTCGGGCTGTCGGCCTGCGTCAGCGTGCCGCGCGGGCAGGGCAGTGGCGCCGCGGTGGTCGAGCAGGTCTCCGAGGGTGCGCGTCAGGCCGAAGCCGCACGTCAGGCCTGGCTGCAGGCGCATCCGACCTGGTCGTTCCAGGGTCGGGTGGCGATCAGCAAGGGCAGCAACGGCGGTAGCGGCCGCATCGACTGGCAGCAGGACGGTGCGCGGTACCGCGTGCAGCTCAGCGCGCCGGTGACCCGGCAGAGCTGGGTGCTCACCGGCGACACCGCCAGCGGCGCCGGACGCCTGGAAGGGCTGGAAGGTGGCCTGCGCAGCGGTCCGGATGCCGAGCAGGTGCTGCTGGAAGCGACCGGCTGGACCATCCCGGTCAACCAGATGCCGGACTGGGTCCGCGCGTTGCGCATCGCCGACGCGGGCGCCGAACGCGTGGATCTGGATGCGGCCGGGCGGCCGCGTACCGTGCAGCAGGATGGCTGGACGATCGAGTTTCTCGCCTGGGCGCCGGCCGGCGCCGGCCAACCCGAGCTGCCGCAGCGCATCGAAGCCCGCAACGGCGAGGCCAAGGTGCGCTTGCTGGTCGATCAATGGACGGTATCGCCCTGATGTCCGCGGTGGAGACGGGCTGGTCGGCCTGGCCCGCGCCGGCCAAGCTCAACCTGTTCCTGCAGATCGTCGGGCGCCGTGCCGATGGCTACCACCTGCTGCAGACCGTGTTCCGGCTGCTGGACTGGGGGGACACCATTCATCTTCGTTTGCGCAACGACGGGCTGATCCGGCGCATCGGCGACAGCCTCCCCGGCGTGGCGGAAGACGATGACCTGGTCATCCGGGCCGCGCGCCTGCTGCAATCCAGCGCGGGCACGCAGGCCGGCGCCGACATCCGGGTCGACAAGCGCATCCCTGCCGGCGGCGGCTTCGGCGGCGGCTCGTCGGATGCCGCCACCGTGCTGGTCGCGCTGAATGCCTTGTGGGGCCTGGGATTGCCGGTCGACACGCTGGCCGAGCTGGGGCTGCGGCTGGGTGCCGACGTGCCGGTGTTCGTGCGCGGGCGCAACGCCTGGGCCGAAGGCGTGGGCGAGCGACTGGCCCCGATCGGTCTCCCGGCAGCATCCTACGTGCTGGTCGATCCGGGAATTCACGTGCCCACCCCGGTCTTATTTCAATCACAGGAATTGACGCGGGATGCTGCGCCCGTGAAAATAGCGGACTTCGCTTCGGGTTCTCTGCTCGACAATGCGTTCGAGCCGGTCCTGCGGCGCCGTGAACCCGCCATCGAGGCAGTGTTCCAGGCGCTGTCCAGGATCGGGACGCCGCGTTTGACCGGGTCAGGGGGCGGGTGTTTCGTCGAATTCGCCACGCGCGCTGCTGCAGAGCAGGCCGTGGCGCAGTTGCCGGGCCATCTGAGGGCGTGGGTCGTGGAAGGTGCGCCGCACTCGCCACTGCTCGATGCGCTGGACGCGAGACAGGTTTGATGCAGGGGCGTCGCCAAGAGGCCCAAGGCACCAGGTTTTGATCCTGGCATTCGTAGGTTCGAATCCTACCGCCCCTGCCAGTTGTTGATGCAGGTCCCCTGCGACAGTCGTACATGCAGGTCCCTCTGCAACAGCCGTATATGCAGGTCCCCTGCAACAGCCCGCACATCCATGTGCGGGGATTCACATAAAAGCCCGGCATTTGGTCGGCTTTGTCCAGCTCCACCATCGCCCGCACGCTCTTTGCCGCCGCCCGAGAGATCTCATGCAAGACCAACGTAATCTGCTGGTGTTCTCCGGCAATGCCAACAAGCCGCTTGCCCTGAGCATCTGCAAGGAGCTCGGCGTTCGCATGGGCAAGGCGCTGGTCACGCGCTTTTCCGATGGCGAGGTGCAGGTCGAGATCGAAGAAAGCGTGCGCCGGCAGGAAGTGTTCGTGATCCAGCCGACCTGCGCGCCGAGCGCGGAAAACCTGATGGAACTGCTGGTGCTGATCGACGCGCTCAAGCGCGCCAGCGCCGCGTCGGTGACCGCGGTGATCCCGTATTTCGGCTACTCGCGCCAGGACCGCCGGATGCGCTCCTCGCGCGTGCCGATCACCGCCAAGGTCGCCGCCAAGATGATCTGCGCCATGGAGGCCGACCGCGTGTTGACGGTCGATCTGCATGCCGACCAGATCCAGGGCTTCTTCGACGTGCCGGTCGACAATGTCTATGCCTCGCCGCTGCTGCTGGCCGACATCTGGCGCGCCTACGGCACCGACAACCTGATCGTGGTATCGCCGGACGTGGGCGGTGTGGTGCGCGCGCGCGCCGTCGCCAAGCGTCTGGACGATGCGGATCTGGCCATCATCGACAAGCGCCGCCCGCGCGCCAATGTCGCCACGGTGATGAACATCATCGGCGACGTGCAGGGCAAGACCTGCGTGCTGGTCGACGATCTGGTCGATACCGCCGGTACCCTGTGCGCGGCGGCCGCAGCGCTGAAGCAGCGCGGCGCGCTCAAGGTGGTGGCCTACATCACCCACCCGGTGCTGTCCGGCCCGGCGGTGGACAACATCAACAATTCGCAGCTCGACGAGCTGGTGGTCACCGACACGATTCCGTTGAACGAAGCTGCGCGCACCTGCGCCAAGATTCGTCAGCTCAGCGTGGCCGAACTGCTGGCCGAGACCATTCGCCGCATCGCCTTCGGCGAGTCGGTGAGTTCGCTCTACGTCGACTGATTCCGCATTCGGCGCCCGGGGTTCCGGGCGCCGCAATCCGTCTCGCCTGGTCGCGGGTGAGGCGCTTCATCGCCGCGAGGCGATATTCCAAACCAGGTAGTGAAATCCAATGGCAAAGACACATGAAATCAAGGTCGAGCGCCGCGCGAACGAGGGGAAGGGTGCGAGCCGCCGCCTACGTCACGCTGGCGTCATTCCGGCCATCGTTTACGGCGGCGAACTCGAGCCGGTCAGCATCCAGCTCAACCACGAGCAGATCTGGCTCGCCCAGCAGAACGAGTGGTTCTACTCGTCGATCCTCGACCTGAACCTCAATGGCGACGTGCAGCAGGTGCTGCTGCGCGACATGCAGCGCCATCCGTTCAAGCAGCTGATCATCCATATCGACTTCCAGCGCGTCAGCGCCAACGAGAAGCTCAGCGCCGCCGTGCCGCTGCACTTCATCAACGAAGCGGCCTCGCCGGCCGGTAAGTCCAGCGAAGTGGTCGTCACCCATGAGCTCAACGAAGTTCAGGTGGTCTGCCTGCCGAAGGATCTGCCGGAGTTCATCGAAGTGGACCTGGGCGCCCTGGAAGTGGGCAACGTGATCCACTTGTCCGAGATCAAGCTGCCGGCCGGTGTGGAAATTCCGGAGCTGAAGCTGGGCAAGGAGCACGACGTGGCGGTGGTTGCTGCCAAGCACGTGCGGATCGAGGAAGAAGACGCTGCCGGTGAAGAAGGCAGCGAAGGCGCCGAGACCAAGTAAGCCGTCGGCCGATCCCTCGCGCTGCGCGGGATCGGCTGCGGTCACTGGCATGTCTGCACTCCGCCTGATTGTCGGACTCGGGAATCCCGGTCCGGAACACGCGCAAACCCGGCACAACGCCGGGTTTCGTTTCGTCGATGCCCTCGTTGAACGCCATGGCGCGCGTTGGGGGCTGGATGCCAAGTTATTCGGCGAGACCGCCAAGGTCGAGATCGCCGGGCAGCCGGTCTGGCTGCTCAAGCCGGCCACCTTCATGAATCTCAGTGGCAAATCGATCACCGCCGCGCTGCGGTTCTGGAAGATCGAGCCGGAGCAGTTGCTCGTTGCACACGACGAACTGGATCTGGCGCCGGGCATCGCGCGGCTCAAGTTCGATGGCGGCCACGGCGGCCAGAACGGCCTGCGCGATACCATCGGCCTGCTGGGGCACGGCAAATTTCATCGCCTGCGGATCGGTATCGGCCATCCCGGCCACAAGGACCGCGTGGTGCCATGGGTGCTGGGACGGGCAGGGCGCGACGACGACGCGGCAATCGGTAATGCAGTGGACGCAGCCATCGATGTGCTGCCGCTGGCAATGGAAGATAATTTCAACGAGGCGATGAAGCGCCTGCATACGGAAAAATAGAGAATGGGGAATCGGGAATGGGAGGAGCGTTGCTCTTGCCATTCTCGATTCCCGATTCTCCATTCACTGGAAAACCCATGGGTATCAAATGCGGCATCGTCGGCCTGCCCAACGTCGGCAAGTCGACCCTGTTCAATGCGCTGACCAAGGCGGGCATCGCTGCGGCCAATTTTCCGTTCTGCACCATCGAGCCGAATGTCGGCATCGTGCCGGTGCCGGATCCGCGTCTCAATCAGCTGGCTGAGATCGTCAAGCCGCAGAAGCTGATTCCGACGGCGGTCGAGTTCGTCGATATCGCCGGCCTGGTGGCGGGTGCGGCAAGCGGCGAAGGGCTGGGCAACAAGTTCCTGGCCCACATCCGCGAAGTCGATGCGATCACCCACGTGGTGCGTTGCTTCGAAAACGACGACGTCATCCATGTGAACAACAAGGTCGACCCGATCAGCGATATCGCGACCATCGACACCGAGCTGGCATTGGCCGATCTGGACAGCGTGGAAAAGGCGCTCAACCGGGCCGAGCGCAGTGCCAAGGGCGGCGACAAGGATGCAGCGGCGCGCAAGCCGGTGCTGGCCAAGCTGCAGGCTGCGCTGGCCGACGGCAAGGCAGGGCGCGCAGCCGGTCTGGACGACGATGAAAAGGCGCTGGTGCGCGACCTGTTCTTGTTGACGCTCAAGCCGGTGATGTACATCGCCAACGTGCTTGAGGACGGCTTCGAGAACAATCCGCACCTGGACGCGGTGCGTGAACATGCATTGGCCGAAGGCGCAGAGGTGGTACCGGTCTCGGCAGCGATCGAAGAAGAGCTGTCGCAGCTCGACGACGCCGATCGCGACACCTTCCTGGCCGACCTGGGCCTGGACGAGCCGGGTCTGAATCGCGTCATCCGCGCCGCCTACAAGCTGCTTGGCCTGCAGACCTACTTCACTGCCGGCGTCAAGGAAGTGCGTGCGTGGACGGTCAGGGCTGGCTCGACCGCGCCGCAGGCGGCAGCGGTGATCCATACCGATTTCGAGAAGGGCTTCATC
The DNA here is from genome assembly GCF_011761885.1 of Xanthomonas sp. CFBP 8151. Classification (NCBI taxonomy): domain Bacteria; kingdom Pseudomonadati; phylum Pseudomonadota; class Gammaproteobacteria; order Lysobacterales; family Lysobacteraceae; genus Xanthomonas; species Xanthomonas sp. CFBP 8151. Next base: position 319,004 of record NZ_JAASQZ010000002.1, on the reverse strand, counting down.
CGCGCCGAGACGATCGGCTTCGACGACTTCATCAAGCACCGCGGCGAAGCCGGTGCGCGCGATGCGGGGCGCCTGCGTCTGGAAGGCAAGGAATACCGCGTGCAGGAAGGCGACGTGCTGCACTTCCGCTTCAACGTCTGACCGGTTGCGCGCGACCCCGATGGTCGCGCAGATTCGGCACTGACGATTTGCTCAAAATTTTTGTTGACACTGCATGCGTCCCACAACAAAATAACGGGCTGCTTCACCCCGAACCGAATTCGCCTCATCGCACATCGGTCCGGTCGTAAAAGCTGGAGGGATACCCAAGCGGCCAACGGGGGCAGACTGTAAATCTGCTGGCTTACGCCTTCGGTGGTTCGAATCCACCTCCCTCCACCAGTTTCACGTTGTGGCATGCAGTTCCCGGCGCGGGAGTAGTTCAACGGTAGAACCTCAGCCTTCCAAGCTGATGGTGCGGGTTCGATTCCCGTCTCCCGCTCCATTGAACGCAAATGCATGGCATAATGCAAAACTCGCTCACGTAGCTCAGTCGGTAGAGCACCTCCTTGGTAAGGAGGAGGTCGAAGGTTCGATTCCTTTCGTGAGCACCACTACTCAATCGTCTTCAACTCCAAACGATTACCGAGACACGCACCCATGGCAAAAGCTAAATTTGAGCGCACCAAGCCGCACGTGAACGTCGGCACCATCGGTCACGTCGACCATGGCAAGACCACGTTGACAGCCGCGCTGACCAAGATCGGTGCTGAGCGTTTCGGTGGCGAGTTCAAGGCGTATGATGCGATCGACGCTGCGCCGGAAGAGAAGGCGCGCGGCATCACGATTTCGACCGCCCACGTCGAATACGAATCCCCGAGCCGTCACTACGCGCACGTCGATTGCCCCGGCCACGCCGACTATGTCAAGAACATGATCACCGGTGCGGCGCAGATGGACGGCGCGATCCTGGTGTGTTCGGCTGCCGACGGCCCGATGCCGCAGACCCGCGAGCACATCCTGCTCTCGCGTCAGGTCGGTGTGCCGCACATCGTCGTGTTCCTGAACAAGGCCGACATGGTCGACGATGCCGAGCTGCTCGAGCTGGTCGAGATGGAAGTGCGCGAGCTGCTGAGCAAGTACGACTTCCCGGGCGATGACACCCCGATCATCCACGGTTCGGCGCGTCTGGCGCTGGATGGCGACCAGAGCGAGATCGGCGTGCCGGCGATCCTGAAGCTGGTCGAGGCGCTGGATTCGTTCATTCCGGAGCCGACCCGCGACGTCGATCGTCCGTTCCTGATGCCGGTCGAAGACGTGTTCTCGATCTCCGGCCGCGGCACCGTGGTGACCGGTCGTATCGAGCGCGGCATCATCAAGGTCGGCGACGAAATCGAAATCGTCGGTATCCGCGACACCCAGAAGACCACCGTCACCGGCGTGGAAATGTTCCGCAAGCTGCTGGACCAGGGTCAGGCAGGCGACAATGCCGGTCTGCTGCTGCGCGGCACCAAGCGTGACGACGTCGAGCGCGGCCAGGTGCTGTGCAAGCCGGGTTCGATCAAGCCGCATACCGAGTTCGAAGCCGAAGTCTACGTGCTGTCCAAGGATGAGGGTGGCCGTCATACCCCGTTCTTCAAGGGCTACCGTCCGCAGTTCTACTTCCGCACCACCGACATCACTGGCGCTTGCCAGCTGCCGGAAGGCGTGGAGATGGTGATGCCGGGCGACAACGTGAAGATGGTCGTGACCCTGATCAACCCGGTCGCGATGGACGAAGGTCTGCGCTTCGCCATCCGTGAAGGCGGTCGTACCGTCGGCGCCGGCGTGGTTGCCAAGATCGTCAAGTAAGTGCCTGCGTCCAGCCGCCTTGCGGCGGCTGGATTCAAACGAATGGCGGGCCGGCTGAACCGCGGTCCGCCTTTGTTGTCTTAGGGTTTGCGGTAAACGAGTACATACGCCAGTAGCTCAATTGGCAGAGCAGCGGTCTCCAAAACCGCAGGTTGGGGGTTCGAGTCCCTCCTGGCGTGCCACTCCTCTTTCCGGCCCAGCGACTCGGGTCAGATCGGTAACTAGAGCCGGATGAATAGCAAAATCGAGCCTTCCAAAAGCGCGTCTGCTGCCAGCGCTGATATCGTCAAATACGTCATCTCCGCGCTCCTGGTGATCGCGGGGTTGTTTGTGTGGTTCTGGTTTTCTGCGCCCGAGCGTGCCACGCAGTTTGGAGCCTGGACGCCGCAATTGCGTGCGCTGGCCGTGATCGTGGGTCTGGTGGCGGGTGCGTTTGTGTTTTTGGGAACCGGCAAAGGTCGGGACACCCGCGAATTCATGTCCGAATCCAGGTTCGAGTTGCGCAAGGTAGTCTGGCCGACGCGCCAGGAAGCCATTCGTACGACCTGGGTCGTAATTGTTGTTGTGATCATTCTGAGTTTGCTGTTGGGCGGCTTCGACTTTGTCATCCAGAAGCTCACGCAGTGGTTCCTGGCTCGTTGAGGAGAATCAAGCAGTGAAGCGTTGGTATGTCGTTCACGCCTATTCAGGCTTCGAAAAATCCGTTGCGCAGGCATTGCGCGACCGTATCGCCCGTACCGAGATGGAAGACCGTTTCGGCGACGTGCTGGTGCCGACCGAAGAGGTCATCGAAATGCGCGCCGGCCAAAAGCGTCGGTCCGAGCGCAAGTTCTTCCCCGGCTATGTGCTGGTGCAGATCGAGACCCACGAAGAAGCCGGTATTCCGCGCATCGACAATGAAAGCTGGCACCTGGTGAAGGAGACTTCCAAGGTGATGGGTTTCATTGGTGGCACCGCCGACCGTCCGTTGCCGATTCGCGATGAAGAAGCCGATGCGATCCTGCAGCGTGTGCAGGACGGCGTCGAGAAGCCGCGTCCGAAGGTATTGTTTGAGCCGGGTCAGATGGTGCGCGTCACCGATGGTCCGTTCAACGACTTCAATGGCGTGGTGGAAGAAGTCAATTACGAGAAGAGCAGGTTGCGGGTTGCCGTGCTCATCTTCGGTCGCTCCACGCCGGTCGAGCTCGAGTTCGGTCAGGTCGAGAAGGGCTGACGCCGGCCGGGCGCTGTCTAGGCGCCCGCCTTGAATGCTGCTATAGTGCGCGGCTCGCTGACCTGGCGAATCGCCGGGAACCAATGGCTGCCGCATGGCAGCCATCTGCGTGTGGTCAAAAGCGTGAAGCCGGGACACGTGATTTCCCGGTCCGATGGGGAGCCTGCAGATTAGGCGCTAGCACCCGGAGAGTATCGAAATGGCAAAGAAGATAACTGCTTACATCAAGTTGCAGGTCAAGGCCGGTCAGGCCAATCCTGCGCCGCCGGTCGGCCCTGCACTGGGTCAGCGCGGTCTGAACATCATGGAATTCTGCAAGGCGTTCAACGCGGCCACGTCCAAGCTGGAGCCGGGTCTGCCGACGCCGGTGGTCATCACTGCGTATTCCGACCGTACCTTCACTTTCATCACCAAGAGCACCCCGGCCAGCGTGCTGCTCAAGAAGGCTGCAGGCGTGACGTCCGGTTCCAAGCGCCCCAACACCGACAAGGTGGGCAAGGTGACGCGCAAGCAACTGGAAGAGATCGCCAAGGTCAAGGAAGCCGATTTGACGGCGGCCGAGCTGGAAGCGGCAGTGCGCACGATTGCGGGTTCTGCCCGCAGCATGGGTTTGACGGTGGAGGGCTAAGACATGGCACAGAGCAAGCGCGTTAAGGCCATTGCGGCCGCTGTCGTTCCGGGCAAGACCTATGCCTTCGAAGACGCAATCAAGATCCTGAAGACCGTGACCAAGGCCAAGTTCGTCGAGTCGATCGACGTTGCCGTGCGCCTGGGCGTGGACGCCAAGAAGTCCGACCAGCAGGTGCGCGGTTCGACCGTGCTGCCGGCCGGTACCGGCAAGAGCGTTCGCGTTGCCGTGTTCGCACCGGCCGGTGCCAAGGCCGACGAAGCCCTGGCCGCTGGTGCCGAGGCGGTGGGCATGGATGACCTGGCCGAGAAGATGCAGGCTGGCGATCTGAGCTACGACGTGGTCATCGCCACCCCGGACGCGATGCGCGTCGTCGGTAAGCTCGGCACGCTGCTGGGCCCGCGCGGCCTGATGCCGAACCCGAAGGTCGGCACCGTGTCGGCCAACCCGGGCGAAGCGGTCAAGAATGCCAAGTCGGGTCAGGTGCGTTACCGCACCGACAAGGCCGGTATCATCCACTGCACCATCGGCAAGGCCAGCTTCGACGACGAAGCGCTGAAGTCGAACCTGCAGGCGCTGCTGCTGGATCTGATCAAGGCCAAGCCGGCCACTTCCAAGGGTACCTACCTGCAGAAGGTGTCGGTCAGCTCGACGATGGGTCCTGGCGTGACGGTCGACCAGTCGAGCCTTGCACTGAAGTGAGTCGAAGGGACGGGCCTGTCTTGGGCCTGACCCGTCGATGTAGTACAGCATTGTTTTTCCGGCCCGGGTCACCGTGTGCTGGGAGTCCGTTCCCTCCTTTGGGGTAACGGACATTTTGAAGGCGATCGCCGGCATGTCCGGCGGTAGCCGTCAAAGACCGCAGGCGCGGTCAGCGCAGATCGACGACGGGCATGGATGCTCGCACTGGCAGGGAGTCGCCGTCGATGCAGCGGGATCGCTTAATCAGGTTCGCAAGAGCCGGCCGGCGTAGATGGTGTCGCCCTTCTGGAGCTTTCTGGTTTACGCGCGTCTGGGATATCCCGGATCGAGTCCACTCCAGGTCTAGAACGGCCACCAAAGGAACATCGGTCGATGTTCCCGGCTTCCAGGAAGGAGGCTGCCCTGGACCGCAACCGGCAGGAGCCGCGAGCGGAGTAGTTTGAAGCGGGGATGAGGGATTCGGCATTGGGGATTTGCAGGCTGCTTCACGGCTATGGCGAATCACCAATCACCAATCACCAATCCCGGCTTTAACGGAGGAGTGCAATGGCTCTCAATCTGTCTCAGAAGCAAGAAGTAGTCGCCGAGCTGGCAGACATCGCCGCCAAGGCCCACTCCTTGATCGCCGCCGAATACGCTGGCATCACGGTCTCCCAGATGACCGCGATGCGCAAGCAGGCACGCGAAACCGGCGTGTTCTTGAAAGTTGTCAAGAACACCCTGGCTGCGCGCGCCGTTGAAGGTACTGATTTCGCTGTCGTCGCTGACAAGCTGGTCGGTCCTTTGCTGTATGCGTTTTCGATGGAGGAGCCCGGCGCTGCCGGTCGCCTGATCAAGGAATTCGCTAAGGGCAACGACAAGTTGCAGGCCAAGGTCGTGTCCATCGGCGGGGAACTGTTCCCGGCCGGCCACGTCGATGTGTTGGCTTCGCTGCCGACCCGCGACCAGGCCCTGGCCATGCTGGCCCGCGTGCTGTCCGAACCGGCTGCCATGTTTGCCCGTGCCGTCAAGGCCGTGGGCGACAAGCAGGGTGGTGGCGACGAAGCCGCCGCGCCGGTCGTCGAGACTGCCGAAGCTTGATGTCCTAGCGTTCGCTAGAACCTAGAACCCCAATCCAGAAAATCATTTAAAGGTAATCACAATGTCCCTTACCAACGAACAGATCGTCGACGCCATCGCCGAGAAGTCCCTGATGGAAGTGATGGAGCTGGTCAAGGCCATCGAAGAAAAGTTCGGCGTCTCCGCCGCCGCTCCGGTCGCTGCTGCTGCAGCTGGCCCGGCCGCTGTGGTTGAAGAGCAGACCGAGTTCAACGTGGTGCTGACCAACTGCGGCGCCAACAAGGTCGGCGTCATTAAGGCCGTCCGCGCCGTGACCGGCCTGGGTCTGAAGGAAGCCAAGGATCTGACCGAAGCCGGTGGCATGCTGAAGGAAGGCGCTTCGAAGGACGAAGCCGAGAAGATCAAGAAGGAACTGACCGAAGCCGGCGCGACGGTCGAAATCAAGTAAGCAATACCTTGCATCGCCAGCGTTTCATGGTGATGCACTGAAGGCTGGGAGCGTAAAGCTCCCGGCCTTTGGCCGTTTCGGGCGGAAATCGGGAATCGGGATTGGGGAATCGCAAATGCAACATCGCGTGCTCATCCGATTCCCATTTTTCCATTCCCGATTCCCGGCCTCACCGAGTTGGTAGTTGGAAGTAGCGGGAGAAGGCGTGCTGGTGCCGGCAATACCAGCGACTTCCAACTGACAATTTTGTTATTTCAGGGCCGCCGCGACGCGGCCCCCGCAGCCTAGGGTGAAGACTCATGACGTCTTATTCGTTCACCGAAAAAAAGCGTATCCGCAAGGACTTTGGCAAGCAGCGCTCGATTCTCGAAGTGCCGTTCCTGCTTGCCATCCAGGTCGATTCCTATCGCGAATTCCTGCAGGAAGACGTGGAGCCGAACAAGCGTAAGGACCTCGGTCTGCACGCGGCCCTGAAGTCGGTGTTCCCGATTTCCAGCTACAGCGGCAATGCCGCGCTGGAATACGTGGGCTACAAGTTGGGTCAGCCGGTGTTTGACGAGCGTGAATGCCGTCAGCGCGGCATGAGCTATGGCGCGCCGCTGCGCGTGACCGTGCGCCTGGTGATCTACGACCGCGAGTCGTCCACCAAGGCCATCAAGTACGTGAAGGAGCAAGAGGTCTATCTCGGCGAAATTCCGCTGATGACCGACAACGGCACCTTCATCGTCAACGGCACCGAGCGCGTCATCGTCTCGCAGCTGCACCGTTCGCCGGGTGTGTTCTTCGACCACGACCGTGGCAAGACCCACAGCTCGGGCAAGCTGCTGTACAGCGCCCGCATCATTCCGTATCGCGGTTCCTGGCTGGACTTCGAGTTCGACCCGAAGGACGCGCTGTTTACCCGTATCGACCGCCGCCGCAAGCTGCCGGTGTCGATCCTGCTGCGCGCGCTCGGTTACAGCAACGAAGAGATGCTGGCCGAGTTCTTCGAGATCAACACCTTCCACATCAACCCGGACGAAGGCGTGCAGCTGGAGCTGGTGCCGGAGCGTCTGCGTGGCGAAACGCTGAACTTCGACCTGGCCGATGGTGACAAGGTCATCGTGGAAGCGGGCAAGCGCATCACCGCCCGTCACGTCAAGCAGCTCGAAGCTGCCGGTGTCGCCGCGCTGGCCGTGCCGGACGACTACCTGCTCACCCGCATCCTGTCGCACGACGTGGTCGATGGCTCGACCGGCGAATTGCTGGCCAATGCCAACGACGAGATCACCGAAGACCAGCTGGCGGCGTTCCGCAAGGCCGGCGTCGATGCGGTCGGCACCCTGTGGGTGAACGATCTGGATCGCGGTCCGTATTTGTCCAACACCCTGCGGATCGATCCGACCAAGACCCAGCTCGAAGCGCTGGTCGAGATCTACCGCATGATGCGTCCGGGCGAGCCGCCGACCAAGGAAGCCGCGCAGAACCTGTTCCACAACCTGTTCTTCACCTTCGAGCGCTACGACCTGTCCACGGTCGGCCGCATGAAGTTCAACCGTCGCGTCGGCCGCAAGGACGTGCTGGGCGAGTCGGTGCTGTACGACAAGAAGTACTTCGCCGAGCGCAACGACGAAGAATCCAAGCGCCTGGTCGCCGAGCACACCGACACCTCCGACATCCTGGAAGTGATCAAGGTGCTCACCGAGATCCGCAACGGTCGCGGCGTGGTCGATGACATCGATCACCTGGGCAACCGTCGCGTGCGTTCGGTCGGCGAAATGGCCGAGAACGTGTTCCGCGTGGGCCTGGTCCGCGTCGAGCGCGCGGTCAAGGAGCGCCTGTCGATGGCCGAGTCCGAGGGTCTGACCCCGCAGGAACTGATCAACGCCAAGCCGGTGGCTGCGGCGATCAAGGAGTTCTTCGGCTCCTCGCAGCTGTCGCAGTTCATGGATCAGAACAACCCGCTGTCGGAAGTGACGCACAAGCGTCGCGTCTCCGCACTGGGCCCGGGCGGTCTGACCCGCGAGCGCGCCGGCTTCGAAGTGCGCGACGTGCACCCGACCCATTACGGCCGCGTCTGCACCATCGAAACGCCGGAAGGCCCGAACATCGGCCTGATCAACTCGCTGGCCGTGTTCGCCCGCACCAACCAGTACGGCTTCCTCGAGACGCCGTACCGCAAGGTGCTGGACGGCAAGGTCTCCGACGACGTCGAATACCTGTCGGCGATCGAGGAAAACGAGTACGTGATCGCCCAGGCGAACGCGCTGACCGATGCCAAGAACATGCTCACCGAGCAGTTCGTGCCGTGCCGGTTCCAGGGCGAGTCGCTGCTGAAGCCGCCGGCCGAAGTGCACTTCATGGACGTCTCGCCGATGCAGACCGTGTCGGTCGCCGCGGCGCTGGTGCCGTTCCTGGAGCACGACGACGCCAACCGCGCACTGATGGGCGCCAACATGCAGCGCCAGGCCGTACCGACGCTGCGTTCGCAGAAGCCGCTGGTCGGAACCGGTATCGAGCGTGCGGTTGCGCGCGACTCGGGCGTGACCGTGAACGCCTTGCGTGGCGGCGTGATCGAGCAGATCGACGCGGCCCGCATCGTGGTCAAGGTCAACGAGGCAGAAATCGGCGGCGGCACCGATGCCGGCGTGGATATCTACAACCTGATCAAGTACACCCGCTCCAACCAGAACACCTGCATCAACCAGCGTCCGCTGGTGAACGTGGGTGACGTGATCGCGCGCGGCGACGTGCTGGCCGACGGCCCGTCCACCGACATCGGTGAGCTGGCGCTGGGTCAGAACATGCTGATCGCGTTCATGCCGTGGAACGGCTACAACTTCGAAGACTCCATTCTGCTCTCCGAGCGCGTGGTGGAAGAAGATCGTTACACCACGATCCACATCGAAGAACTGACCTGCGTTGCGCGCGACACCAAGCTGGGGCCGGAGGAAATTTCCGCCGACATCCCGAACGTGTCCGAGCAGGCGCTGAACCGTCTGGACGAGAGCGGCGTGGTGTACATCGGTGCCGAAGTGCGCGCCGGCGACATCATGGTCGGCAAGGTCACGCCGAAGGGCGAGAGCCAGCTGACCCCGGAAGAAAAGCTGCTGCGTGCGATCTTCGGTGAGAAGGCGTCCGACGTAAAGGACAGCTCGCTGCGCGTGCCCCCGGGCATGGACGGCACCGTCATCGACGTGCAGGTCTTCACCCGCGACGGCATCGAGAAGGACAAGCGCGCGCGTCAGATCGAAGAGTCCGAGATCAAGCGCGTCAAGAAGGACTTCGACGACCAGTTCCGTATCCTGGAAGCGGCCATCTACGCACGTCTTCGCTCGCAGATCGTGGGCAAGGTCGCCAACGGCGGTCCGAACCTGAAGAAGGGCGACAACGTCACCGACGCGTATCTGGACGGGCTGAAGAAGTCCGATTGGTTCCAGCTGCGCATGAAGGACGAAGACGCTGCCGACGCCATCGAGCGCGCGCAGAAGCAGATCCAGGCGCACGAGAAGGAATTCGAGGCACGCTTTGCCGACAAGCGCGGCAAGATCACCCAGGGCGACGACCTCGCACCGGGCGTGCTGAAGATGGTCAAGGTGTTCCTGGCAGTGAAGCGCCGCATCCAGCCGGGCGACAAGATGGCAGGCCGCCACGGCAACAAGGGTGTGGTCTCCAACGTCGTGCCGGTCGAGGACATGCCGTACATGGCCACCGGCGAGCCGGTCGACATCGTGCTGAACCCGCTCGGCGTGCCGTCGCGTATGAACATCGGCCAGATTCTGGAAGTGCATCTGGGCTGGGCCGCCAAGGGCCTGGGTCGCAAGATCCAGCGCATGCTGGAAGCCCAGGCGGCGGTCAGCGAGCTGCGCAAGTTCCTGGACGACATCTACAACCACGACAGCGCGATCAATGCACAGCGCGTGGACCTGTCGCAGTTCAGCGATGAGGAATTGCTCAACCTGGGCAAGAACCTGATCGATGGCGTGCCGATGGCCACGCCGGTGTTCGACGGCGCCAGCGAAGCGGAAATCAAGCGCATGCTGGAACTGGCCGAACTGCCGCAGAGCGGTCAGACCCAGTTGTACGACGGTCGTACCGGCGAAGCGTTCGATCGCAAGACCACGGTTGGCTACATGCACTACCTGAAGTTGAACCACCTGGTCGACGACAAGATGCATGCGCGCTCGACCGGTCCGTACTCGCTCGTCACCCAGCAGCCGTTGGGCGGCAAGGCGCAGTTCGGTGGTCAGCGCTTCGGTGAGATGGAAGTCTGGGCGCTGGAAGCCTACGGCGCGGCCTACACCCTGCAGGAAATGCTGACGGTGAAGTCCGACGACGTGCAGGGCCGCAACCAGATGTACAAGAACATCGTCGATGGTGAGCACGAGATGGTCGCGGGCATGCCGGAATCCTTCAACGTGTTGGTGAAGGAAATCCGCTCGCTGGCGATCAACATGGAACTGGAAGAGTGATCGAGACGGATCCCTGCGCCGCGCTGCGGTGCCGGGATCCGGAACGTAAGGCCCTCGGTTTCATCTCAGCTACGAAATTCCTCCGACCCGGAGATATCAAATGAAAGACCTGCTCAACCTCTTCAATCAACAGCGCCAGACGCTGGATTTCGACGCGATCAAGATCGCGCTGGCATCGCCGGACCTGATCCGTTCGTGGTCCTACGGCGAAGTGAAGAAGCCCGAAACCATCAACTACCGTACCTTCAAGCCCGAGCGTGACGGCCTGTTCTGCGCCGCCATCTTCGGACCGATCAAGGATTACGAGTGCCTGTGCGGCAAGTACAAGCGCATGAAGCACCGTGGCGTCGTCTGCGAAAAGTGCGGCACTGAAGTCACCCTGGCCAAGGTCCGTCGCGAGCGCATGGGTCACATCGACCTGGCCTCGCCGGTCGCGCACATCTGGTTCCTCAAGTCGCTGCCCTCGCGCATCGGCCTGATGCTGGACATGACCCTGCGTGACATCGAGCGCGTGCTGTACTTCGAAGCCTACGTGGTCACCGAGCCGGGCCTGACCCCGCTCGAGCGCCGCCAGCTGCTGACCGAAGAGCAGTACCTGACCGCACGCCAGGAGTACAACGACGACTTCGACGCCGCCATGGGCGCCGAAGCCGTGTACGAGCTGTTGCGCACGATCGACCTGCAGTCGGAAATGACCCGCCTGCGCGAGGAAATCGCCAGCACCGGTTCGGAAACCAAGCTCAAGCGCCTCACCAAGCGCATCAAGCTGATCGAAGCCTTCCTGGAATCGGGCAACCGTCCGGAGTGGATGGTCATGACCGTGCTGCCGGTGCTGCCGCCGGATCTGCGTCCGCTGGTGCCGCTGGATGGCGGCCGCTTCGCGACTTCGGATCTGAACGATCTGTACCGCCGCGTGATCAACCGCAACAACCGTCTGCGTCGTCTGCTCGAGCTCAATGCGCCGGATATCATCGTGCGCAACGAGAAGCGCATGCTGCAGGAGTCGGTCGATGCGCTGCTGGACAACGGCCGTCGCGGCCGTGCCATCACCGGCACCAACAAGCGTCCGCTGAAGTCGCTGGCCGACATGATCAAGGGCAAGCAGGGCCGGTTCCGCCAGAACCTGCTCGGCAAGCGCGTGGACTACTCCGGTCGTTCGGTCATCACCGTCGGTCCGTACCTCAAGCTGCACCAGTGCGGCCTGCCGAAGAAGATGGCGCTGGAGCTGTTCAAGCCGTTCGTGTTCGCCAAGCTGCAGCGTCGCGGCCTGGCCACCACCATCAAGGCGGCCAAGAAGCTGGTCGAGCGCGAAGAAGCCGAGGTGTGGGACATCCTGGAAGAAGTGATCCGTGAGCATCCGGTGCTGCTGAACCGTGCGCCGACCCTGCACCGTCTGGGCATCCAGGCGTTCGAGCCGGTGTTGATCGAAGGCAAGGCCATCCAGCTGCATCCGCTGGTGTGTACTGCGTTCAACGCCGACTTCGACGGTGACCAGATGGCCGTCCACGTGCCGCTCTCGCTGGAAGCCCAGCTGGAAGCGCGTGCGTTGATGATGTCCACCAACAACATTCTGTCGCCGGCCAACGGCGAGCCGATCATCGTGCCGTCGCAGGACGTGGTGTTGGGCCTGTACTACATGAGCCGCGCCCTGGAGAACAAGAAGGGCGAAGGCATGGTGTTCGCCAACACCAGCGAAGTGAAGCGCGCCTACGACAACCGCGTGGTGGAACTGCACGCCAAGGTCAAGGTCCGCATCACCCAGGTGGACGTGGAAGCCGACGGCAAGCGCAGCAGCGGCACCTCGATCGTGGACACCACGGTCGGTCGTGCGCTGTTGAGCGAGATCCTGCCCGAAGGCCTGCCGTTCCAGTTGGCCAACACCGAGATGACCAAGAAGAACATCTCGCGTCTGATCAACTCCAGCTACCGTCTGCTGGGCTTGAAGGACACCGTCGTGTTCGCCGACAAGCTGATGTACACCGGCTATGCCTACGCGACCCGCGCAGGCGTGTCGATCGGCATCGACGACATGCTGATCCCGGACGAGAAGAAGGGCATCCTCACCGAGGCCGAAGCCGAAGTGCTGGAAATCCAGGAGCAGTACCAGTCCGGTCTGGTCACCGCCGGCGAGCGCTACAACAAGGTCGTGGACATCTGGTCGCGCACCAGCGAGCGCATCGCCAAGGCGATGATGGACACCATCGGTACTGAAAAGGTCGAAAACGCCAAGGGCGAGACCATCGACCAGAAGTCGATGAACTCGCTGTACATCATGGCCGACTCCGGTGCGCGTGGTTCGCAGGCGCAGATCCGTCAGCTGGCCGGCATGCGCGGCCTGATGGCGCGTCCGGATGGCTCGATCATCGAGACGCCGATCAAGGCGAACTTCCGCGAAGGCCTGAACGTGCAGGAGTACTTCAACTCCACCCACGGTGCCCGTAAGGGTCTGGCCGATACCGCGCTCAAGACCGCGAACTCGGGTTATCTGACCCGTCGCCTGGTCGACGTGGCGCAGGACGTGGTGATCACCGAAGTCGATTGCGGCACCACCGAAGGGTTGATCATGACCCCGATCGTGGAAGGCGGCGACGTGGTGGAGCCGTTGAAGGAGCGCGTGCTGGGCCGTGTGGTGGCCGAGGACGTGTACCTGCCGGGCAACGACGAAGAGCCGATCGTCACGCGCAACACGCTGCTGGACGAAGCCTGGGTTGCCAAGCTGGAAGACGCCAGCGTGCAGTCGGTGAAGGTGCGTTCGACCATCAGCTGCGAGTCCTCGTTCGGCGTGTGCGCACGTTGCTACGGCCGCGACCTCGCACGCGGTCACCAGGTCAACATCGGTGAAGCGGTCGGCGTCATCGCCGCCCAGTCGATCGGTGAGCCGGGTACCCAGCTGACCATGCGTACGTTCCACATCGGTGGTGCGGCATCGCGTGCGGCGGCGGTGGACAACATCACCGTCAAGACCACCGGTTCGGTGAAGTTCAACAACCTCAAGTCGGTGGCGCACGCCAGCGGCGCGTTGGTTGCGGTCTCGCGTTCGGGCGAACTGTCCGTGCTCGACGGCCATGGCCGCGAGCGCGAGCGTTACAAGCTGCCATACGGCGCCACCATCACCGCCAAGGACGGGGATGCGGTCAAGGCCGGGCAGGGCGTGGCGAACTGGGATCCGCATAACCACCCGATCGTGTCGGAAGTGGCCGGTTTCATCCGCTTCATCGACTTCGTCGACGGCGTCACGGTCATCGAGAAGACCGACGAACTGACCGGCCTGGCCTCGCGCGAGATCACCGACCCGAAGCGTCGCGGTGCACATGCCAAGGAACTGCGCCCGATCGTGCGCATCGTCGATGGCAAGGGCAACGACCTGACGATCCCGAATACGGATCTGCCGGCCCAGTACCTGTTGCCGCCGCGCTCCATTGTCAACCTGCAGGACGGCGCCGCCGTCGGCGTGGGCGACGTGGTTGCCAAGATCCCGCAGGAAGCGTCCAAGACCCGCGACATCACCGGTGGTTTGCCGCGCGTTGCCGACCTGTTCGAAGCACGCAAGCCGAAGGATCCTGCGATCCTGGCCGAGCGTTCGGGCATCATCAGCTTCGGTAAGGACACCAAGGGCAAGCAGCGTCTGATCATCAAGGACACCGATGGGTCGGAACACGAAGAGCTGATCCCGAAGTACCGCCAGATCATCGTGTTCGAAGGCGAGCATGTGACCAAGGGCGAAACCGTGGTGGACGGCGAGCCGAGCCCGCAGGACATCCTGCGTCTGCTGGGTGTCGAGCCGCTGGCCGCGTATCTGGTCAAGGAAATCCAGGACGTGTACCGCCTGCAGGGCGTGAAGATCAACGACAAGCACATCGAGGTGATCACTCGCCAGATGCTGCGTAAGGTCGAGATCACCGACCAGGGCACCAGCAAGTTCCTCAACGGCGAGCAGGTCGAGCGCCAGCGCGTCATCGAGGAAAATGCCCGCCTGGTCAAGCGCAACGAACTGCCGGCCAAGTACGATCCGGTGCTGCTGGGTATCACCAAGGCCTCGCTGGCCACCGAGTCGTTCATCTCGGCGGCCTCGTTCCAGGAGACCACCCGCGTGCTGACCGAGGCTGCCGTGCGCGGCACCCGCGACAACCTTCGCGGTCTGAAGGAAAACGTGATCGTGGGTCGTCTGATCCCGGCCGGTACCGGTCTGGCGTATCACGCCGGACGTCGCAAGTCGTCGGGTCTGACCGACTCGGAAATGGAAACGCTGTCGGGCAAGCCGACGGTGGCCGAACCGGTCGCAGTCGTGGCCGACGCTGGCGCGGACGAGGAGTAAGCGCTCCGACGGCGGTCGCAAGACCGCCGTAAGCCAAGCGAAAAGGAGGGCAGGAGGCCCTCCGTTTTCCGGCCTTGGATGGGCCAGCAGGGTTAGAATTCCGTGAAGTTGACGGAGTTTCGTCCTGCCAGCTATACTTCCCTGTCTCGGCGGGCCGTTTTTCGGCCTGCCTTTGTTTTCGTGCAAGGCCGTCTCGGCCTCTCAATCAGAAGAATCAACTGATGACGACGATCAATCAGCTGGTCCGCAAGCCTCGGCAAGCGACCACCTACAAGAGTGCCTCCCCGGCACTGGACAAGTGTCCGCAGCGCCGTGGCGTCTGCACACGCGTCTATACCACTACCCCGAAGAAGCCGAACTCGGCCCTGCGTAAGGTTGCCAAAGTGCGCCTGACGAACCAGGAAGAGGTCATCAGCTACATCGGTGGTGAAGGCCACAACCTGCAGGAGCACTCCGTGGTCCTGATCCGTGGTGGCCGCGTCAAGGATCTTCCCGGTGTGCGTTATCACACCGTCCGTGGTTCGCTGGACGCCGCCGGCGTCGCAAAGCGCCGTCAAGGTCGTTCCAAGTACGGCGCCAAGCGCCCGAAGAGCTAAGGAAACACTCCAATGTCCCGTAAAGGTTCTACTCCGCAGCGCACCGTCCTGCCTGATCCAAAGCATGGCAGCGAAACCATTGCCCGCTTCATCAATATGGTGATGCAAAGTGGCAAGAAGTCGGTTGCTGAGAAAATTGTCTATGGCGCGATGGACGTCATTGGCGAAAAGAATCCGAATGCCGTCGAGCTGGTGCAGAAAGCACTGGACAACGTGGCCCCGGCTGTCGAAGTTAAATCGCGTCGCGTCGGTGGTGCTACCTATCAGGTGCCCGTCGAAGTGCGTTCCTCCCGTCGCATGGCGCTGGCAATGCGCTGGTTGATCGATTCCGCGCGCAAGCGTGGCGAGAACACCATGCCGCGCAAGCTGGCTGCAGAACTGTTGGACGCCTCGGAAAGCCGTGGCGGCGCGATCAAGAAGCGCGAAGAGACGCACCGTATGGCGGAGGCGAACAAGGCGTTCGCACATTACCGCTGGTGACCTCGTGGGCCTTGGTAACGGGGCCCTTCAGCACCATCTGAGTGCTGTTTGCGACGCGTTTTGCGTCGCATCCAATCCGAAGGCCGCCGAAAGGCGGCGTTCGGCCATCCGAAATCCAAGAAATTGAGAGGCTCCCCGTGGCCCGCACCACCCCTATCGAGCGTTACCGCAACTTCGGCATCATGGCCCACATCGATGCCGGCAAGACCACCACTTCCGAGCGCATCCTGTTCTACACCGGTGTCAGTCACAAGATCGGCGAAGTCCATGACGGCGCTGCAGTGATGGACTGGATGGAGCAGGAGCAGGAGCGTGGTATCACCATCACCTCCGCTGCGACCACCGCGTTCTGGTCGGGTATGGACAAGTCCATGCCGCAGCACCGCTTCAACATCATCGACACCCCCGGGCACGTCGACTTCACCATCGAAGTGGAGCGCTCCTTGCGCGTGCTCGATGGCGCGGTGTTCGTGCTGTGCGCCGTCGGTGGCGTGCAGCCGCAGTCCGAGACCGTGTGGCGCCAGGCCAACAAGTACGCCGTGCCGCGCATGGCCTTCGTCAACAAGATGGACCGTACCGGTGCCAACTTCGACAAGGTCGTCGAGCAGCTGAAGGCCCGTCTGGGCGCCTATGCCGTGCCGATGCAGGTGCCGATCGGTGCCGAAGACGGCTTCGAGGGCGTGGTCGACCTGCTCAAGATGAAGGCGATCCATTGGGATACCGCATCGCAGGGCACCACCTTCGAGTACCGCGACATCCCGGCCGATCTGGTCGAGATCGCGACCGAGGCGCGTTCGTTCATGGTCGAGGCGGCTGCAGAAGCCAGCGAAGACCTGATGGACAAGTACCTCAACGAGGGCGACCTGAGCGAAGAAGAGATCCTGGTGGGTCTGCGCGAGCGCACCCTGAAGGTCGAAATCGTGCCGGTGTTCTGCGGCTCGGCGTTCAAGAACAAGGGCGTGCAGGCCATGCTCGACGGCGTCGTGCACCTGTTGCCGTCGCCGGCCGACCGTCCGCCGGTTGCGGGTATCGACGAGGACGAGAAGGAAGACACCCGTCCTGCCACCGATACCGCGCCGTTCTCGGCGTTGGCGTTCAAGATCATGACCGACCCGTTCGTGGGCTCGCTGACGTTCTTCCGTGTTTACTCGGGCACGTTGAACTCGGGCGACCAGGTCTACAACCCGGTCAAGTCGAAGAAAGAGCGTGTGGGCCGCATCCTGCAGATGCACTCCAACAATCGCGAAGAGATCAAGGAAGTGCGCGCTGGTGACATCGCCGCTGCCGTGGGTCTGAAGGACGTCACCACCGGCGACACGCTGTGTGCGCAGGACAAGGTCATCACCCTGGAGCGCATGGTGTTCCCGGAGCCGGTGATCTCGATGGCGGTGGAGCCCAAGACCAAGTCGGACCAGGAAAAGATGGGCATGGCCCTGGGCCGTCTGGCGCAGGAAGATCCCTCGTTCCGCGTCAAGACCGACGAAGAATCCGGCCAGACCATCATCTCGGGCATGGGCGAGTTGCACCTGGACATCATCGTCGACCGTATGCGTCGCGAGTTCAATGTCGAGGCCAACGTCGGCAAGCCGCAGGTGGCCTACCGCGAAACGATCCGCAAGTCCGACGTCAAGTCCGACTACAAGCACGCCAAGCAGTCCGGTGGTAAGGGTCAGTACGGTCACGTGGTGATCGAGCTGTCGCCGATGACCGAGGATGACCGCAAGAGCGACAACGTCAAGGACGATTTCCTCTTCATCAACGACATCACCGGCGGCATCATCCCGAAGGAATTCATTCCCTCGGTTGAAAAGGGTCTGCGCGAGACGATCACCAGTGGTCCGATCGCCGGCTTCCCGGTGGTGGGCGTGAAGGTCAAGCTGGTGTTCGGCTCGTACCACGACGTCGACTCTTCGGAAATGGCGTTCAAGCTGGCCGCGTCGATGGCGTTCAAGCAGGGCTTTGCGAAAGCCAGCCCGGTGTTGCTGGAGCCGATCATGAAGGTCGAAATCGTCAGCCCGGAGGATTACCTGGGTGACGTGATGGGCGACGTGAGCCGCCGTCGTGGCGTGTTGCAGGGTCAGGACGACAGCCCGTCGGGCAAGATCATCAACGCGATGATTCCGCTGGGTGAGATGTTCGGCTACGCGACCTCGCTGCGCTCGATGAGCCAGGGTCGTGCGACGTTCTCGATGGAATTCGACCACTACGAAGAGGCACCGGCCAACATCGCCGACGCCGTCACCAAGAAGGGCTGAGTTCGCTCAGCCACTTCTCACAAATTTTTCAATTAGAGGTAGTTAGTCATGGCAAAAGCTAAATTTGAGCGCACCAAGCCGCACGTGAACGTCGGCACCATCGGTCACGTCGACCATGGCAAGACCACGTTGACAGCCGCGCTGACCAAGATCGGTGCTGAGCGTTTCGGTGGCGAGTTCAAGGCGTATGATGCGATCGACGCTGCGCCGGAAGAGAAGGCGCGCGGCATCACGATTTCGACCGCCCACGTCGAATACGAATCCCCGAGCCGTCACTACGCGCACGTCGATTGCCCCGGCCACGCCGACTATGTCAAGAACATGATCACCGGTGCGGCGCAGATGGACGGCGCGATCCTGGTGTGTTCGGCTGCCGACGGCCCGATGCCGCAGACCCGCGAGCACATCCTGCTCTCGCGTCAGGTCGGTGTGCCGCACATCGTCGTGTTCCTGAACAAGGCCGACATGGTCGACGATGCCGAGCTGCTCGAGCTGGTCGAGATGGAAGTGCGCGAGCTGCTGAGCAAGTACGACTTCCCGGGCGATGACACCCCGATCATCCACGGTTCGGCGCGTCTGGCGCTGGATGGCGACCAGAGCGAGATCGGCGTGCCGGCGATCCTGAAGCTGGTCGAGGCGCTGGATTCGTTCATTCCGGAGCCGACCCGCGACGTCGATCGTCCGTTCCTGATGCCGGTCGAAGACGTGTTCTCGATCTCCGGCCGCGGCACCGTGGTGACCGGTCGTATCGAGCGCGGCATCATCAAGGTCGGCGACGAAATCGAAATCGTCGGTATCCGCGACACCCAGAAGACCACCGTCACCGGCGTGGAAATGTTCCGCAAGCTGCTGGACCAGGGTCAGGCAGGCGACAATGCCGGTCTGCTGCTGCGCGGCACCAAGCGTGACGACGTCGAGCGCGGCCAGGTGCTGTGCAAGCCGGGTTCGATCAAGCCGCATACCGAGTTCGAAGCCGAAGTCTACGTGCTGTCCAAGGATGAGGGTGGCCGTCATACCCCGTTCTTCAAGGGCTACCGTCCGCAGTTCTACTTCCGCACCACCGACATCACTGGCGCTTGCCAGCTGCCGGAAGGCGTGGAGATGGTGATGCCGGGCGACAACGTGAAGATGGTCGTGACCCTGATCAACCCGGTCGCGATGGACGAAGGTCTGCGCTTCGCCATCCGTGAAGGCGGTCGTACCGTCGGCGCCGGCGTGGTTGCCAAGATCGTCAAGTAAGTCCCTGCAGCCCGGCGGCTTTGGTCGCTGGATCTGCAAAAGAGAGGGTCGGCGCAAGCCGGCCCTTTTTTTGTGGCCAGGTCGGTGCGCGCGCCGACGTACTTATGGGGAAGGACGCTTGCGTCAGTACAATTGCGCCGCTATAATGCGCGGCTCGGTGTCCCTGGGTAGGGCGCTGAGTTACAGCGAAAAGAACGGCAGGATGCCGCTCGTGTTCGCCAGACCGGGAAGGTCGTGTCGCATGGAGCACTCAACAACTCACGTGTTGTTGACCGTGCTCTTGTTGCGCACTATACTTTTCCGTCTGGGCAGGCCGGTTTACCGGTCTGCCTCAGTTTTTGGGCGGAGGAAATGCCCTCGCCAGCAGGATGCGTGGCGAATTCATCTACGTCAGGAATATCGGGGCAGGTATCCCAGAGGCCTTGCCCGTCGCTCTTTTAACGAAGGAAGCTTCCGTCATGTCGGAACAAAAGATCCGGATTCGGTTGAAGGCGTTCGATCATCGTTTGATCGACCGTTCGGCCAGCGAGATCGTCGAAACGGCTAAGCGGACCGGCGCGCAAGTGCGTGGCCCGATCCCGTTGCCGACCAAGATCGAACGTTACACCATCCTCGTATCCCCGCATGCCGACAAGGATGCGCGTGACCAGTACGAAACCCGCACGCACAAGCGTGTGCTCGATATCGTCGACCCGAACGACAAGACCGTGGACGCGCTGATGAAGCTCGAACTCGCGGCTGGCGTCGACGTACAGATCAAGTTGACCTGAGGACTACGACCATGACGAAGAAATATTCGTTGGGCTTCGTAGGCCGCAAGGCTGGTATGAGCCGCGTCTTCACTGAAGACGGTCGCTCGGTACCGGTCACGCTGATCGAAGCAACTCCAAACCGCATCGCGCAGATCAAGACCGTCGAAGCTGACGGCTACAGCGCCGTGCAGATTACCGTCGGTGCCCGTCGTGCCGCGCTGGTCAACAAGCCGGCTGCTGGACACTTCGCCAAGGCGAAGGTGGAAGCGGGTCGCGGCCTGTGGGAATTCCGCGTTGAAGACGCGCAGCTCGGCGATTTCGCCGTCGGCGGCGAAATCAAGGCGGACATCTTCGAGGTCGGCCAGAAGGTCGACGTCCAGGGCGTCACCAAGGGTAAGGGTTTCCAGGGCACCATCAAGCGCTACAACTTCCGTATGGGCGATGCAACTCACGGTAACTCGCTGTCGCATCGCGCGCCGGGTTCGTTGGGTCAGCGCCAGACCCCGGGTCGCGTTTTCCCGGGCAAGAAGATGTCGGGCCACATGGGCGCCGTGCAGCAAAGCACGCAGAACCTGGAAGTGGTTAAGGTCGACGTCGAGCGTGGTCTGATTGCTATCCGCGGCGCCGTGCCTGGCGCAGCTGGTGGCGACGTGATCGTCCGTCCGGCGAGCAAGGCATAAGGAGAGATGACGATGGAACTCGTTATCACGGGTAGCAACAACAAGGTCTCGGTCTCCGATGCCGTGTTCGGTCGCGAATTCAGCGAAGATCTGGTTCACCAGGTCGTCGTCGCTTATCGCAATGCCGGTCGCGCTGGTACCAAGGCACAGAAGACGCGCTCGGAAGTTGCGGGCACGACCAAGAAGTCGAAGAAGCAGAAGGGCGGCGGTGCGCGTCATGGCGCATTGACAGCTCCGATCTTCGTCGGCGGCGGCGTGACCTTCGCGGCCAAGCCGCGCAGCTTCGAACAGAAGGTCAACCGCAAGATGTACCGTGCGGCCATCTGCGCGATCTTCTCTGAGCTTAATCGCCAGGGTCGCCTGATGATCGTCGATGCGTTCGACGTCGAAACCACCAAGACCCAGGGTCTGATCGAGAAGCTGAAGGGGCTGGATGTGGGCAAGCGCCCGCTGATCGTCACCGAGGAAGCCTCCGAGCACCTGTATCTGTCCGCCCGCAATCTGCCTTATGTGCAGGTGCGTGATGTGCAGGGTCTGGATCCGGTCGCTCTGGTCGGGGCCGATACGGTCGTGATCACCGCCGATGCGGTCAAGAAGGTCGAGGAGTGGCTGGCATGAGCAGCAACGAAAAAATCTTCAGCGTGCTGCGTGCTCCGCGAGTCTCCGAAAAGACCGCGCGCCTGCAGGAAATTTCCAACCAGTATGTCTTCGAAGTTTCGAACGAAGCCACCAAGGCCGATGTAAAGGCCGCGGTTGAGCAGCTGTTCGACGTCAAGGTCAAAGCGGTCAACGTGGTCAACGTCAAGGGCAAGAGCAAGTCCTTCCGTAACCGTGCTGGCAGCCGTGGCAATTGGCGCAAGGCGTACGTCCGCCTGGTTGATGGTCAGTCCATCGACGTAACGGCCAAGGCCTGAGGTCCATCCCATGCCATTGATGAAGTTCAAACCCACCTCTCCCGGCCGTCGTTCCGCCGTGCGCGTGGTTACTCCCGATCTGCACAAGGGCGCACCGCACGCGGCGCTGCTCGACTCGCAGAGCAAGTCCGGTGGTCGTAACCACCATGGCCGCATCACCGTGCGTCACGTCGGTGGTGGTCATAAGCAGCACTACCGCATCATCGACTTCAAGCGCAACAAGGAAGGCATTCCGGCGCGTGTGGAGCGGATCGAATACGATCCGAACCGTACCGCTCATATCGCCCTGCTGTGCTATGTCGACGGCGAGCGTCGCTACATCATCGCCCCCAAGGGCTTGAAGGCTGGCGATCAGGTCATTGCCGGTGCCAACGCACCGATCAAGACCGGCAACACGCTGCCGCTGCGCAACATCCCGGTCGGTACGACGGTCCACGGTATCGAGCTGAAGCCGGGTAAGGGCGCTCAGATCGCACGTGCTGCCGGTGCAGCCGTCCAGCTGGTCGCTCGCGAAGGCATCTATGCCACGCTGCGTCTGCGCTCGGGCGAAATGCGCAAGGTGCCGGTCGAGTGCCGCGCCACCATCGGCGAAGTCGGTAACGACGAGCACAACCTCGAGAAGCTGGGCAAGGCTGGCGCCAAGCGCTGGCGCGGTGTTCGCCCGACCGTTCGCGGTGCGGCCATGAACCCGGTCGATCACCCGCACGGTGGTGGTGAGGCCAAGGCTGGCCAGGGTAATCCGCATCCGGTCACCCCGTGGGGTGTTCCGACCAAGGGTTACAAGACGCGCAAGAACAAGCGCACCCAGCAATTCATCGTCCGCGATCGTAGGGGCTAATCGACCATGGCACGTTCACTCAAGAAGGGCCCGTTCGTCGATCACCACCTTGCAAAGAAGGTGGAGTCCGCTGCGGGTAGCAAGAAGCCGATCAAGACCTGGTCGCGCCGTTCGATGATCCTGCCGGAAATGGTGGGCATCACCATCGCCGTGCATAACGGCAAGAACCACATTCCGGTGCTCGTCAACGAGAATATGGTCGGCCACAAGCTCGGCGAATTTGCCGTCACCCGGACCTTCAAGGGTCACGGTGGCGACAAGAAGTCGAGCAGGTAAGGGAGAGATGACGATGGAAGCGAAAGCAATCCTGCGCACCGCGCGCATCTCCCCGCAGAAGGCCCGCCTGGTCGCTGACCAGGTGCGTGGACTGTCCGCCGAACGTGCGGTCAATCTGCTGAAGTTCTCGGACAAGAAGGCTGCGCACCTGATCAAAAAGGTTGTGGAGTCGGCTATTGCCAATGCCGAGAACAATCAGGGCGCGGATGTCGACGAGCTGAAGGTCAAGACCATCATGGTTGATGAAGGTCCCTCCCTGAAGCGTTTCATGGCGCGGGCGAAAGGCCGCGGTACCCGCATCCTCAAGCGCACCAGTCACATCACTGTGATTGTCGGCGCCGCCAAGTAAGCGGAAAGGAAAAGACCATGGGTCATAAAGTTCATCCGACTGGAATTCGCCTTGGCATCGCCAAGGACTGGAATTCCAAGTGGTACGCAAGCAAGGCCGACTTCGCCGCCTACCTGGCAGCCGACCTGAAAGTGCGTGAAATGCTGCGCAAGAAGCTCGCGCAGGCAGGTATCAGCAAGATCTTGATCGAGCGCCCTGCCAAAACCGCCCGCGTGACGATCCACACCGCCCGTCCGGGCGTGGTGATCGGCAAGCGTGGCGAGGACATCGAAAAGCTGCGTAAGGAAGTGAGCGCGATGATGGGTGTTCCTGCCCACATCAATGTCACCGAAGTGCGCAAGCCGGAGCTGGATGCGCAGCTGGTCGCCGAGTCGATCGCGCAGCAGCTTGAGCGTCGCATCATGTTCCGCCGCGCAATGAAGCGCTCGGTCGGCAACGCGATGCGCTTGGGTGCCCTGGGCATCAAGGTCAATGTGGCTGGCCGCCTCAACGGTGCAGAAATCGCCCGTTCGGAGTGGTACCGCGAAGGCCGCGTGCCGCTGCACACGCTACGTGCCGACATCGATTACGGTTTTGCCGAAGCGTCCACGACGTACGGCATCATCGGCATCAAGGTCTGGATCTATAAGGGCGAGGTCTTTGACTTCTCCCAGGTTGGCCAGGAGAAGCAGGACGACAGCCCGCGCAACGATCGTAACGATCGCGGCGACCGTGGTGACCGTCCTTCGCGCCCGGCTCGTGAAGCGAGGTAACGGCAATGTTGCAACCCAAGCGAACCAAATATCGCAAGATGCACAAGGGCCGTAACGACGGCCTGGCATGGAGCGGAAACGCCGTCAGCTTCGGCGAGTACGGCCTCAAGGCCACCGCGCACGGTCAGCTGACCGCGCGTCAGATTGAAGCAGCACGTCGTACGATCAGCCGCCACGTCAAGAAGGGCGGCAAGATGTGGATCCGTGTGTTCCCCGACAAGCCGATCACCAAGAAGCCGATCGAAGTCCGCATGGGCTCCGGTAAGGGCAACGTGGAGTACTGGGTCGCGCAGATTCAACCGGGCCGCATGATCTATGAAATCGAGGGTATTCCCGAAGATATCGCACGTGAGGCGTTCCGCCTTGCCGCCGCGAAATTGTCGGTGACCACCACTTTCGTGACCCGGACGGTGCGCTGATGGATATCAAACAACTCCGCGAGAAGTCGGCTGACGAACTGAAGGCCCACCTGACTGATCTGCGTAAGGAGCAGTTCTCGCTCCGTATGCAGCAGGTCACCGGCCAGCTGCCGAAGACCCACGATACCCGCCGGGTGCGCCGCGAGATTGCTCGCGTCAAGTACCTGCTCGGCAGCACCAAGTAAGGACGGCCGCGATGAGCGACAACAACGAAAAGCAAGCGCTGCGCACGGTCGAAGGCCGTGTCGTCAGCAACAAGATGGACAAGACGGTCACCGTGTTGGTGGAGCGCCAGGTCAAGCACCCGTTGTACGGTAAGTACATCAAGCGCTCGTCCAAGCTTCACGCACACGACGCCGACAATGCCTGCAACGAAGGCGACGTCGTGCGTGTGACCGAGATTGCTCCAATGTCCAAGACCAAGAACTGGCGGGTGGTCGAAATCGTCACCCGTTCGGCCGAATAAGGGAGATCTGAATCATGATCCAGATGCAGAGCTACCTCGATGTCGCCGACAATTCGGGTGCCAAGGAAGTGATGTGCATCAAGGTGCTGGGCGGCTCCAAGCGCCGCTATGCACACATTGGCGACATCATCAAGGTGACCGTCAAGGACGCCATTCCGCGTGGCAAGGTCAAGAAGGGCGAAGTCTACGACGCCGTCGTGGTGCGTACCCGCAAGGGTGTGCGCCGTCCCGACGGTTCGCTGATCCGCTTCGATGGCAACGCCGCTGTGCTGTTGAACAATAAGCAGGAGCCGATCGGGACCCGCATCTTCGGGCCGGTGACGCGCGAGCTGCGTTCCGAGAAGTTCATGAAGATCGTCTCGCTCGCTCCCGAAGTGCTGTGAGCGGAGGACATATACATGGCTAACCGTATCAAGAAGGGCGACCAGGTCGTCATCAACACCGGCAAGGACAAGGGTAAGCAGGGTGAAGTTGTGCGTGTGGACGGCGATCGCGTGATCGTCTCCAATGCCAACGTCATCAAGCGCCACACCAAGCCGAACCCGCAGGCGGGTGTCGCCGGCGGCGTGGTCGAGCGTGAAGCGTCGATCCATATCTCCAACGTCAATATCGTCAACCCGGCGACGGGCAAGGGCGAGCGCGTTGGCTTCAAGGTGCTGGAGGATGGACGCAAATTGCGTGTGTTCCGCTCCAGCGGTGAGGCGCTCGACGCCTGAGGAATGCGATCATGAACACTCGTCTCGAAAAGTTTTACAAGGAAAACGTGGTGCCGGCCCTGATGAAGGAATTCGGCTACACCAATCCGATGGAAGTGCCGAAGCTGGTCAAGGTCACGCTCAACATGGGCGTGGGCGAGGCGGCTACCAACAAGAAGATTCTGGAAAATGCGGTCGCCGACATGTCCAAGATCTCCGGTCAGAAGCCGGTGGTCACCAAGTCGCGCGTTTCGGTCGCATCGTTCAAGATTCGTGACGGTTGGCCGATCGGCTGCAAGACCACGTTGCGTCGCGCCAAGATGTACGAGTTTCTGGATCGTCTGATCAACATCTCGCTGCCGCGCGTGCGCGACTTTCGTGGTGTTTCCGGTCGTTCCTTTGACGGTCGTGGCAACTTCAACATGGGTGTGAAGGAACAGATCATCTTCCCGGAAATCGACTTCGACGCCGTCGACGCGATCCGCGGTATGGATATCGCCATCACCACCACCGCCAAGACGGATGCGGAAGCGAAGGCGCTGCTGGCAGCGTTCAAGTTCCCGTTCCGTAACTGACCGTCGAGGACATCCGAAATGGCAAAGACCTCCATGATCCACCGCGATATCAAGCGTGCAAAGCTGGCGAAGAAATTCGCCGGCAAGCGTGATGCGCTGAAGAAGATCCTCTCCAGTCAGGATGCGTCCTACGAAGAGAAGATCGATGCGTCGACCAAGTTGCAGAAGCTGCCGCGCGATTCGTCGCCGAGCCGCCACCGCAACCGTTGCGAGTTGTCCGGCCGTCCGCGCGGTGTCTACCGCAAGTTCGGTCTGGGTCGCAACATGCTGCGCAAGGCCACGATGAACGGCGACGTTCCGGGCCTGCGCAAGGCAAGCTGGTAACAGCATTGCCGGCCGTTCGCGGCCGGCTTGAACAGGATGGTTCTGTTCAACAAGGGAGTCCGACGCAAGTCGGGCTCTTTTGTCGTATACTTCCGCTTCTGTCTTGCCCGCATGGGCCTGGCATGGCGTAAAGGGTCCTGGCCCATCCCCAGGAAAACACAAGATTTTCGCGAAAGCGGATATCGGTGCACTCAAAGGTACTCATATGAGCATGACTGATCCCATCGCCGACCTGCTGGTACGCATCAAGAATGCGGCCGCGGTTGGTAAGCAGACGGTGAAATTGCCGTCGTCCAAGATCAAGGTCGCGATCGCCCAGGTCCTGAAGGACGAGGGTTACATCACGGACCTGCGCGTGACAGCGACCGAGAACAACAAGTCGGAGCTGGAAATCGTGCTGAAGTATTTCGAAGGCCGCCCGGTCATCGAGACCCTGAAGCGTTTTTCGCGCTCGGGTCTGCGCCAGTACCGCGGCAAGACCGAGCTGCCCAAGGTCCTGGGTGGCCTGGGTATCGCCATCATCTCCACGTCGAAGGGCATCATGACCGATGCGCAGGCTCGCGAAGCCGGCGTTGGTGGTGAAGTCCTGTGCTTCGTGGCCTAAGGGAAGGAATCGATCATGTCCCGTGTAGCCAAGAAGCCTGTTTCCCTTCCGAAGGGTGTTGAACTCAACGTCCAGCCCGAGCTGGTCAGCGTCAAGGGCCCGAAGGGCACCCTGACCCTGCCGAAGCCGGTTGGCGTGGAAATCGCCATCGACGGCGACGTCGCCACGCTGTCGGCCAACGACCCGTCGCAGATCGCCATTACTGGCACCGTGCGCGCCATCCTGGCCAACATGGTCAAGGGCGTGTCCGAAGGCTTCGAGCGCAAGCTCGAGCTGGTCGGCGTCGGTTACCGTGCCGCCATGCAGGGCAAGGATCTGAGCCTGGCGCTCGGCTTCTCGCATCCGCTGGTGTTCGTGGCGCCGGAAGGCATCACGCTGTCGACCCCGACCCAGACCGAAATCTTGGTCCAGGGCGCCGACAAGCAGCGCGTCGGCGAAGTCGCCGCCAAGATTCGCGGTTTCCGTCCGCCGGAGCCCTATAAGGGCAAGGGTGTGAAGTACGCCGGTGAAGTCATCATTCGCAAGGAAGCCAAGAAGGCGTAACGCAGGTCCCTCTGCTAGGAGCCCGTCCATCCATGGCCGGACGTTTCGATGCAAAAGCCTGCTTCCTTCAGCTTCCGTAGGATAAATATCATGAGCATCAACAAGAACATCGCCCGTCTGCGTCGCGCCAAGTCCACCCGTTCGCACATCCGTGAACTGGGCGTCGCTCGCCTGTCGGTGCTGCGCACCGGCCAGCATCTGTATGCGCAGGTCTTCACCGCCGACGGCTCCAAGGTGATCGCTGCGGCGAACACCCTGCAGGCCGACGTCAAGGAAGGCCTGAAGAACGGCAAGAACAGCGATGCGGCCGTCAAGGTCGGCAAGCTGATCGCCGAGCGCGCCAAGGCTGCCGGCATCGAGAAGGTCGCATTCGACCGCTCGGGCTACCGCTACCATGGCCGTATCAAGGCGCTGGCCGACGCAGCTCGCGAAGGCGGCCTGCAGTTCTAAGCACTGCTGCGGATGTGGCCATCGGCCACATCCGCGTTACCGCCGGCAGGGGAGATGCCGGACCGTCCCGTTCTTTTGCAACGGAGCCGGGAACACAGCGTGACTCCACAACCATAAGCGGCCCCGAGCTGTACATACTCAATCAATCAAGGAATCAAGATGGCAGAAGAACGTGCACCGCGGGGTCGTGATCGCGACCGTAACCGCGAAGAGAAAGTCGACGATGGCATGATCGAAAAGCTGGTCGCGGTCAATCGCGTCAGCAAGACGGTCAAGGGCGGTCGCCAGTTCACCTTCACCGCGCTGACGGTGGTTGGCGATGGTCTGGGCAAGGTCGGTTTCGGGTATGGCAAGGCGCGCGAAGTGCCGGTCGCCATTCAGAAGTCGATGGAGCAGGCGCGCAAGAACCTGGCCACTGTCGATCTGAACAACGGTACCTTGTGGCATGCCGTCAAGTCCGGCCATGGCGCAGCGCGCGTCTACATGCAGCCGGCTTCGGAAGGTACGGGCGTCATCGCCGGCGGCGCGATGCGCGCCGTGCTGGAAGCGGTCGGCGTCAAGAACGTGCTGGCCAAGGCGGTTGGGTCGCGTAATCCGATCAACCTGGTCCGTGCAACCCTGAAGGGTCTGTCGGAAGTGCAGTCGCCGGCCCGTGTTGCGGCCAAGCGCGGCAAGAAGGTGGAGGAGCTCAACCATGGCTAAGGACACCAACAAGACCGTGAAGGTGCGCCTGGTGCGTGGCCTGCGTGGAACCCAGTCGCGTCACCGCCTGTCGGTGCGTGCGTTGGGCCTGAATAAGCTCAACGATGTGCGTGAACTGAAGGACAGCCCGCAGGTTCGCGGTCTGATCAATACCGTTCACTACCTCGTCAAGGTTGAGGACTAATCCCATGACTTTGCATCTCAATGACCTCAAGCCCGCCGACGGCGCCCGTACCGAGCGCACCCGCGTCGGTCGTGGCATCGGCTCCGGCCTTGGCAAGACCTGCGGCCGCGGCCACAAGGGTTCGTTCGCGCGTAAGGGCGGCGGCAAGATCAAGGCCGGCTTCGAAGGCGGCCAGACGCCGATGCAGCGCCGTCTGCCGAAGATCGGCTTCCGCTCCAAGATGGCGCGTGACAGTGCCGAAGTGTTGTCCTACCAGCTGGACAAGCTGGAAGCAGGTGAGATCGACTTTGCAGCGCTGCGTGCGGCCAATCTGGTCCCAAGCCGCGCCAAGAAGGCGAAGATCGTGCTGAAGGGCGAGCTGAGCAAGAAGTTCGTGCTGAAGGGTGTCGCCGCAAGTGCGGGCGCCAAGGCGGCAATCGAAGCTGCCGGCGGCAGCGTAGAGGAGTAATCGGCAGATGGCGCAGGCTGGCATTGGTAACCTCGGTGGCGGGCTCGGCAAGTTCACGGAACTTCGCCAGCGGCTACTGTTCGTCCTCGGGGCATTGATCGTCTATCGCATCGGCTGCTATGTGCCGGTGCCGGGCGTGAATCCCGATGCCATGCTTTCGTTGATGCAGGCGCAGGGCGGCGGCATCGTGGACATGTTCAACATGTTCTCGGGCGGCGCCCTGCACCGGTTCAGTATTTTTGCGTTGAACGTGATGCCGTATATCTCGGCATCGATCGTGATCCAGTTGGCCACGCACATCTTTCCCGCCCTCAAGGCGATGCAGAAGGAAGGCGAATCCGGCCGACGCAAGATCACCCAGTATTCGCGCATCGGTGCGGTGTTGCTGGCGGTGGTGCAGGGCGGCAGTATCGCGCTGGCACTGCAGAACCAGACCGCGCCTGGTGGCGCTCCGGTGGTATACGCGCCGGGCATGGGCTTTGTGCTCACCGCAGTGATTGCACTGACCGCCGGCACCATCTTTTTGATGTGGGTGGGCGAGCAGGTCACCGAGCGTGGCATCGGTAATGGTGTGTCGCTGATCATCTTTGCCGGCATCGTTGCAGGCCTTCCGTCGGCGGCAATCCAGACCGTCGAGGCCTTCCGCGAAGGCAATCTGAGCTTCATCTCGCTGCTGCTGATCGTCATCACCATTCTGGCGTTCACGCTGTTTGTGGTGTTTGTCGAACGCGGGCAGCGACGTATCACGGTCAATTACGCGCGCCGCCAGGGCGGTCGCAATGCGTACATGAACCAGACCTCGTTCCTGCCGCTGAAGCTCAATATGGCAGGCGTGATTCCGCCGATCTTCGCGTCCAGCATCCTGGCCTTCCCGGCGACGCTGTCGATGTGGTCCGGTCAGGCGGCGTCCGGCAGCGGCGTGGGTTCTTGGCTGCAGAAGATCGCCAATGCACTCGGGCCCGGCGAGCCGGTGCACATGCTGGTGTTCGCTGCACTGATCATCGGCTTTGCGTTCTTCTATACCGCGCTGGTGTTCAACTCGCAGGAAACCGCCGACAACCTCAAAAAGTCGGGTGCGTTGATTCCGGGTATCCGTCCGGGCAAGGCGACGGCCGATTACGTGGACGGCGTGCTGACACGTCTGACCGCAGCGGGTTCGTTGTATCTGGTGATCGTCTGCCTGCTGCCGGAAATCATGCGCACGCAGCTGGGCACCTCGTTCCACTTCGGTGGTACGTCGTTGCTGATCGCCGTGGTAGTGGTGATGGACTTCATCGCGCAGATCCAGGCCCATCTGATGTCGCATCAGTATGAGAGCCTGCTGAAGAAGGCCAACCTCAAGGGCGGCTCGCGCGGCGGTCTGGCGCGCAGTTAAGTGGTACACTAGATCTTCATTGCGTGAAGACGGCCTGGTTCCCGGGCCACGATCTTCCGATCAGAAGGGCGGCTCGCGCGACGTCTCGCGCGCGGGTGTGACGAGGTGGTCCTGTGCGGGAGTAGTACAGGCGATTCGGAGAGGTTTTCTGGGTCAACATCGTCCGGCGCCGGAGCGAGGGCACACTCCCCACGCCGGGTCCATGGAACTTTTGGTTCCACGGGCTTCAAAGCAATCCGAGGCCTTGCTACAATTCCGAGTTCACTTTTGATCCATCCTGCCGGATGGCGCCTGGGCGCTGTCGGGCCATCACTCAGTTGGAGAATCGCGTCATGGCGCGTATTGCAGGCGTCAACCTGCCAGCCCAGAAGCACGTCTGGGTCGGGTTGCAAAGCATCTACGGCATCGGCCGTACCCGTTCGAAGAAGCTCTGCGAATCCGCAGGCGTTACCTCGACCACGAAGATTCGTGATCTGTCCGAACCCGAAATCGAGCGCCTGCGCGCCGAGGTCGGCAAGTATGTCGTCGAAGGCGACCTGCGCCGCGAAATCGGTATCGCGATCAAGCGACTGATGGACCTGGGCTGCTATCGCGGTCTGCGTCATCGCCGTGGTCTCCCGCTGCGTGGTCAGCGCACCCGTACCAACGCCCGCACCCGTAAGGGTCCGCGCAAGGCGATCAGGAAGTAAGGGATAGATCATGGCAAAGCCAGCAGAAAAGAAAACGAAGAAGAAGATCAAGCGCGTCATCACTGACGGCGTCGCTCACGTCCACGCTTCGTTCAACAACACCATCGTCACCATCACCGATCGCCAGGGCAATGCGCTGTCGTGGGCCACGTCCGGCGGCGCCGGTTTCCGTGGTTCGCGCAAGTCGACCCCGTTCGCTGCTCAGGTTGCCGCCGAAAAGGCTGGCCGCGCTGCGCTCGACTACGGCGTGAAGTCGCTGGAAGTGCGTATCAAGGGTCCGGGTCCGGGCCGTGAGTCGGCCGTGCGTTCGTTGAACAACGTGGGCTACAAGATCACCAACATCATCGACGTGACGCCAATCCCGCACAACGGGTGCCGTCCGCCGAAGAAGCGTCGCGTCTAAAGGGAGCGATAAGAAATGGCTCGTTATATCGGTCCTACCTGTAAGCTCGCCCGCCGCGAAGGCGCCGACCTTTCCCTCAAGAGCCCGGCGCGCGCGCTGGACTCCAAGTGCAAGCTTGAGCAGAAGCCCGGCCAACACGGCGCGGCTCGCAAAGGCAAGCTCTCCGACTACGCTACCCAGCTGCGTGAAAAGCAGAAGGTCAAGCGCATCTACGGTCTGCTGGAACGCCAGTTCCGCAACTACTACAAGAAGGCCTCGACCAAGAAGGGCAACACCGGCGAGAACCTGCTGCAGTTGCTGGAAACCCGTCTGGACAACGTCTGCTACCGCATGGGCTTTGCCGTCACCCGTCCGGCCGCGCGCCAGCTGGTGTCGCACCGTGGCGTGCTGGTCAATGGCAAGTCGGTGAATCTGGCTTCGTACCAGATCAAGGCTGGCGATGCGATCACGCTGTCGGAAAAGGCACAGAAGCAGCTCCGCGTGCAGGAAGCCCTGACCGTGGCTGAGCAGCACGACATGACGCCGTCGTGGGTCGAAGTCGATTCGAAGAAGTTCAGCGGCGTGTTCAAGGCCGTGCCGGATCGCGCTGACCTGCCTTCGGATATCAACGAAGCGCTGATCGTCGAGTTGTATTCGAAGTAATTCACATTGGAGAGCCTCCGGCACCGCCGGAGGTTCGCAGGAGACCCCGCAACATGACGGTTACCGCCAACCAGGTTCTGCGCCCCCGTGGTCCGCAGATCGAACGTCTTACCGACAATCGCGCAAAGGTCGTGATCGAGCCCTTGGAGCGCGGTTACGGACACACGCTGGGCAATGCCCTGCGTCGTGTGCTGTTGTCGTCGATCCCGGGTTTTGCGATCACCGAGGTCGAGATCGACGGCGTGCTGCACGAGTACACCACGGTCGAAGGGCTGCAGGAAGACGTGCTTGACGTCCTGCTCAACCTGAAAGACGTGGCGATTCGTATGCATAGTGGCGACAGCGCGACGCTGTCGTTGTCCAAGCAGGGTCCGGGCACGGTCACTGCGGCCGACATTAGGACCGATCACAACGTCGAGATCATCAACGGCGACCACGTGATCTGCCACCTGACCAAGGACACGGCGCTGAACATGCGCCTGAAGATCGAGCGTGGTTTCGGCTATCAGCCGGCCGCCGCGCGTCGTCGTCCGGACGAAGAGACCCGCACCATCGGTCGTCTGATGCTGGATGCGTCGTTCTCGCCGGTGCGTCGCGTCGCCTATGCCGTGGAAGCTGCGCGTGTTGAACAGCGCACCGACCTCGACAAGCTGGTGATCGATATCGAGACCAACGGCACGATCGATGCCGAGGAAGCCGTGCGCACCGCCGCCGACATCCTCAGCGATCAGCTGTCGGTGTTCGGCGATTTCACCCACCGCGATCGCGGTGCAGCCAAGCCGGCTGCCAGCGGCGTGGATCCGGTGCTGCTGCGCCCGATCGACGACCTTGAGCTGACCGTGCGTTCGGCCAACTGCCTCAAGGCTGAGAGCATTTACTACATCGGCGATCTGATCCAGAAAACCGAAGTGGAGCTGCTCAAGACCCCGAATCTTGGCAAGAAGTCGCTGACCGAAATCAAGGAAGTGCTGGCACAGCGCGGCCTTGCACTGGGCATGAAGCTGGAGAACTGGCCGCCGGCCGGTGTCGCCCAGCACGGCATGCTTGGTTAATGCATCACCGCATGGGCGTCTTCGGGCGCCCATGCTGTTTTTTTACATCGACGGGCCGAAGCCCGCGGTGACATCCGGTCAAAGGACGGCCGGCTCGGACCAACCGCAGTCCA
Source organism: Xanthomonas sp. CFBP 8151 (assembly GCF_011761885.1). Classification (NCBI taxonomy): domain Bacteria; kingdom Pseudomonadati; phylum Pseudomonadota; class Gammaproteobacteria; order Lysobacterales; family Lysobacteraceae; genus Xanthomonas; species Xanthomonas sp. CFBP 8151. The sequence continues at coordinate 285,543 of NZ_JAASQZ010000002.1, read as the reverse complement.
TTCAACAGCGCCAGGATGGCGACAACGTCTCTCAAGCAGTCTCAACATTTCTTAGGAAATCACACTCATGCGTCACCAGAAATCCGGTCGTAAATTCAACCGCACCAGCGCGCACCGCGAAGCCATGTTCCGCAATATGGCCGCTTCGCTGTTCAAGCACGAGCTGATCAAGACCACCTTGCCGAAGGCCAAGGAACTGCGTCGCGTCGCCGAGCCGCTGATCACCATCGGCAAGGTCGATGGCGTTGCCAATCGTCGTCTGGCGTTTGCGCGTCTGCGCGACAAGGAAGCAGTGGGCAAGCTGTTCGTCGAGCTGGGCCCGCGTTACGCGACCCGTCCCGGCGGTTACCTGCGCATCCTGAAGGCTGGCTTCCGTGCCGGTGACAATGCGCCGATGGCGTATGTCGAGCTGGTCGACCGTCCGGTCGTCGCCGAGGAAGTGGCCGAGTAATCGGTTCGCTCTTCGCAAAGATTCTCAAAAAGCCCGGCTAGCGCCGGGCTTTTTCATTGCGGTCCGGAACAGTGCCGGTCGATCTCGGCTCGCGCTTGCAGAAGTACAGTGCACGGACGTGCAGGAACCGAGGAAGGTCGAAAAGTCGCCGCAAGGATGGTCGCGACCGGGCGGCGTCCGCCCATTTACAAGGTGACGCGTGACTTTCGGCATGCATGGCTGTACAGGACGTGGTGACGTGCGACCTGCCCGATGCAGGCCTCCGTGGTCACCACGGCAGCGATGGCTGATAATCGGGCATTCGATCCTAGGCAAGCGGTAGCGATGAATCCATTTCGTTGGGGTTTCCGGGCGCAGTTTCTGCTGGGCTTTCTTGCATGCGCAGGACTGCTTGCCTATGCGATCTACGTGCAGCTGCATCTTGGGCTTGAGCCTTGCCCGCTATGCATCTTCCAGCGGATCGCCTTTGCGGCACTGGCGGTGTTGTTTCTGCTGGGCGCGTTGCATGGGCCGCGCGCAGCGGGCACGCGCAAGCTCTATGGCGTGCTGAGCTTCATTGCTGCCGGCGTCGGCATGGGCATCGCGGCGCGGCATGTCTGGGTGCAGATCCGGCCCAAGGACATGATGTCTTCGTGCGGACCGCCGTTGAGCTTTTTGAGCGAGACGATGGGGCCGTTCGAAGTGTTCCGCACCGTGCTGACCGGCACCGGCGACTGCGGCAATATCGATTGGCGCTTTCTGGGCCTGAGCATGCCGATGTGGAGCATGCTGTGGTTCGTGGGCCTGGCGCTATGGGCGCTGTATGCCGGCTTCAAGCAGCGTGGTCCGCGTAAATTGTTCTGATCGTTTCGTTCCGGCGCTGGCCGGCGCCCGAGATTTCTGGAGTTCACGATGTCCGCTTCCCCTCATTCGTCCGTCAACCAGGCAGACCACTGGTCGCCGCAGAGCTGGCGGCAGCGTCCGGCGTTGCAGATGCCGGTCTACCCGGACGCCGTTGCGCTGGAACACACGCTGGGCGAGTTGCGGCAGTTGCCACCGCTGGTGACCTCCTGGGAAATCTTCGCGCTCAAGCGCCAGCTGGCAGAGGCGCAGGAAGGCAAGCGCTTCCTGCTGCAGGGCGGCGACTGCGCCGAGAATTTCAGCGATTGCGAATCGGGCACGATCTCCAATCGCCTGAAAGTGCTGCTGCAAATGAGCCTGGTGCTGGTGCACGGCCTGCACCTGCCGGTAGTGCGGGTAGGGCGCTTTGCCGGGCAGTACGCCAAGCCACGTTCGGCCGACACCGAAACCCGCGACGGGGTGACCTTGCCGAGCTACCGCGGCGATGTGATCAACGCGCCGGCCTTCACCGAAGCGGCGCGCGTGCCGGATCCGCAGCGCATGATCACCGCGCACTCGCGCTCGGCGATGACGATGAATTTCGTACGCGCCCTGATCGACGGCGGCTTTGCCGACCTGCACCATCCCGAATACTGGAATCTGGACTGGGTAGGGTATTCGCCGCTGGCGGCGGACTACCAGAAGATGGTGGCATCGATCGGCGATGCGGTGCGCTTCATGGAGACCCTGTCCGGCGCGGAGGTCTACAACCTCAACCGCATCGACTTCTACACTTCGCACGAGGCGCTGTTGCTGCCGTACGAGGAAGGCCTGACCCGGCAGGTGCCGCGCCAGTGGGGCTGGTTCAACCTGAGCACGCATTACCCGTGGATCGGCATGCGTACTGCCGCGCTGGATGGCGCGCATGTGGAATACCTGCGTGGCGTGCGTAACCCGATCGCGATCAAGGTAGGGCCATCGGTGCAGCCGGATCAGCTGTTGCGTCTGATCGACGTGCTCAACCCGGAAGACGAACCCGGCCGCCTGAGCTTCATCCATCGCATGGGTGCGGCGCAGATCGCCGAGAGGTTGCCGCCGCTGCTGGAGGCGGTCAAGCGCGATGGGCGTCGGGTGTTATGGGTATGCGATGCGATGCACGGCAATACCGAAAGCACAGGAAATGGCTATAAAACACGGCGTTTCGACAATATCCGCAGCGAGGTCGAGTTGTCGTTCGATCTGCATGCCGCAGCCGGGACGCGGCTGGGCGGGGTACATCTGGAACTGACCGGCGAAGACGTCACCGAATGTACCGGTGGTGCGCGCGAGCTGACCGAGCGCGATCTGGAGCGAGCCTACCGTTCCAGCGTGGATCCGCGTTTGAACTACGAGCAGTCGCTGGAAATCGCAATGGCGATCGTGCGCAAGCAACAGCAGGTGGCGTCGCAGCCGCTGGGCGCGTGATGTCACCGTGCGCATGACGTGATGCTCATGCCGCGTGCGGCATGATGCTGCAGCCATCCCTCTTTCCCCCCACAGGAGGAACGGTTTGACTGCCGATTGGAACGTCATCCGCGAATACGCAATCCCGCTTGGTGCCGCGCTGCTGGCGGGCATCGTCACCTGGTCGTTGATGCTGTGGCTGTTTCGCCGCATGCAGGGCCGCGACTATCGCCGTGCTCGCATCATCCGCGTGGTCACGCTGCCGGCCGCCTTCATCCTGCCGCTGCTGTTTCTGGGCATCGCCACCGAGGCGACCCCGCTCTCCGGCAACGGGCTGGTAGCGGTGCAGCATCTGCTGCACGTCGGCATCGTCGGCTGCGTGACCTGGCTGTTGGTACGTGCAGTGTCCGCCGGCGAGATGGCGATCCTGCGCAGCAACCCCATCGAAGTCTCCGACAACCTCACCGCAAGGCGCATCCAGACCCAGACACGCGTGCTGAGCCGGGTGGTGATGGGCGCGGTGATCCTGCTCGGCATCTCGGTGGTGCTGCTGACCTTCCCGCAGGTGCGCCAGATCGGCAAGACGCTGCTGGCATCGGCCGGCATCATCGGCCTGGTGGCCGGTATCGCGGCCAAGCCGGTGTTCGGCAACCTGATTGCCGGTCTGCAGATTGCCCTGACCCAGCCGATCCGGCTGGATGATGTGGTGATCGTGGAGGGCGAATGGGGCCGCATCGAGGAGATCGGCAGCTCGTATGTGGTGGTGCGGATCTGGGACGAGCGGCGCATGGTGGTGCCGTTGACCTGGTGGATCGAGCACCCGTTCCAGAACTGGACACGCAGCAGCGCCGATCTGCTCGGTACCGCGTTTTTGTGGCTGGATTACCGTACCCCGATCGCGGCGGTGCGCGCCGAGCTGGAGCGCATCTGCAAGAGTGAGCCGCTCTGGGACGGACGGGTATGCGTGACCCAGGTGACAGAGACCAGCGAGAGTACGATCCAGGTGCGCCTGCTGGTGAGTGCGCGCAATTCCGGCGATGCGTTCGATCTGCGCTGCATCAGCCGCGAGCGCATGATCGACTTCCTGACCCGAGAGCACCCTTACGCACTGCCCAGGATCCGCGCCGAAATCGCCGCGCAGGAAAAGCCGCCCCTGCGCGCTGCCGCGCCGATAGCCCAGGAGAGCGTGCGCTCGCCCGGTGCTGAAGACGGCGAGCCTGCAACTACGGTGTAGCTGCAGGCGCGGCCGTCGGTGCGCTGGGCACAGTCGGCACATAGCGGGGCGCAATACGCGCCTTGCTGCGTTGTTCGTAGGCGTAGGCCAGTGCGATCAGGCGCGGCTCGCTCCAGGCGCTGCCCATGAACAACAAGCCCAGCGGCAGGCCCTGGGTCTGTCCCATCGGCACGCTCAGGCTGGGATAACCGGCCACCGCGGCCGCACCGTAGCCGGCTCCGGGAAAGGTATCGCCCTTGACCAGGTCGGTGACCCAGGCAGCACCGGTGGTCGGCACGATCAGCGCGTCCAGCCGATTGGCCTGCAGCGCGGCGTCGATGCCTTCCGGCCCCGCCAGCCGTTTGGCAGTGGCGCGGGCCGTGAGATACCCGGCATCGTCCAGTCCGGCCGCAGCCTGCGCCTGCTCGAACAGCTCCTGCCCGAAGTAGGGCATCTCGCGTTGCGCGTGGCTGCGATTGAAGGCGATCAACTGCTCCAGACTCGACACCGGAGCGGTGTGGCTGCGCAGATACGCGTTCAGGCCGGCCTTGAACTCGACCAACAAGACCGTTTGCTCTGCAGCGTCCCACTGACCATCGGTGGCCAGGCTGGTTTCGATGACGGTGGCGCCGGCGGCGCGCAGGGTCTGCACGGCGCGCTCCAGCGTGGCGGCGATGGCTGGATCTTCGCGCAAGGGATTGCGCAGCAGGCCCAGGCGCGCCCTACGCAGGCCGTCGGGCTTGAGGTGCGCCAAGTAGTTTGGTGGGGACGCTGGCGCAGTGCGCGCAGCCGGATCCTGCGGGTCTGGCACGGCGATCGCCTGCAGCACGGCGGCCGCATCGGCGACGCTGCGCGTCATCGGGCCGGCGGTGTCCTGGCTGGCAGAGATTGGAATGATGCCGTCGCGGCTGACCAGGCCCACGGTCGGCTTGAGCCCGACCAAACCGTTCACCGAGGCCGGGCAGGTGATGCTGCCGTCGGTTTCGGTGCCGATGCCGACCGTGGCCAGGCTGGCGGCGATCGCCGCGCCGGTGCCGGCACTGGAGCCGCAGGGATTGCGATCCAGCGCGTACGGATTGCGGGTCAGCCCGCCGCGTGCGCTCCAGCCGGAGCTGGACTTGGTGGAACGGAAGTTGGCCCATTCGCTCAGGTTGGTCTTGCCCAGGATCACCACGCCGGCGGCGCGCAAGCGCTGCACCAAGAACGCGTCGCGGCCGGGCCTGAAATCGGCCAGGGCCAGCGAGCCGGCGCTGTTGGCCATCGGCAGCGCATCGATGTTGTCCTTGAGCAACACCGGAATGCCATGCAGGGGCCCGCGCACGTGGCCGGCGAGGCGTTCGGCGTCCAATGCACGCGCGTCGGCTTCGGCTTGCGGGTTGAGTTCGATCACTGAATTGAGGGTAGGGCCGGCGCGATCGATGGTCGCGACGCGCTGCAGGTACGCGCGGGTCAGATCCAAACTACTGGTCTTGCCGGCAGCCATGCGTGCCTGCAGGCCGATGATGTCGGCATCGATCAGATCGTCTTGCCTGGCAGTGGCTGCGGTGGCACTGGCCGGGGTCAGGCTATCGGCATGCGCACAGCCGCACAGCGCAAGCAGCAGCGCGAAGGACAAGGTGGTGGATCGCATTGGCGGTCTTCCCCGGAGGACTGTTGGCAGGCTAACGGCCCTGCGTCGGGGTGACAACGTGTATGAGCTGCCCGCAGGCGGGCAGGGTGCGTCAGCGATGCCGGCGCCTGATCAGATCGCGTGCCAGCACGCCGACCACGATCAGATTGATCGCCAGCACGCCCCAGGCGGTCCAGCCGGGATGGCGAACGATGGCGTAGATATCGAAAGGCAGGTAGATGGCCGCCGACAGGCAGCCCAACAGCGACGCCCAGGCCTTGGCACGCCACAGACCCCAGGCTTCCACCACGTGCAGCAGGCCGTAGGCCAGCATTGCGGCAGCGGCCAGATGGACGGCGTCGGGACTGATAGTCTTGAGCAACGACGGCAGGGCGCCGTGCTCGGGGTCCAGATTGAAGCGGCGGATCAGCGTGCTGACCGCGTTCTGCAGCGGGAGCGGGCCCAGAATTTCCAGGCCCGTTGCCGCCAACAGCGCGAGCGTCCCCTTGACCGCCTCTAGCAAGGCGATCACATGCAGCCCCGGATGCGCACGCGGATCCGGGCTGTAGGGCGTGTTGCTCACGGAGATGGATTGCCCGTGCTTAGCCGGAACGGCCAGCGCGTTTGCGGTCGCTTTCGGTGAGGAACTTCTTGCGCAGGCGGATTTCCTTCGGGGTGACTTCCACCAGCTCGTCGTCCTCGATGAAGTCCAGCGCCTGCTCCAGCGTGTACTTGATCGCCGGCGTCAGCTTGATCGCATCGTCCTTGCCCGAGGCGCGCATGTTGGTCAGCGGCTTGGTCTTGATCGCATTGACGGTCAGATCGTTGTCCTTGGAGTGGATACCGACCAGCTGACCTTCGTACACGTTGTCGCCTTCGGCAGCGAACAGGCGGCCACGCTCTTCCAGCGGCCCCAGCGCATAGGCCGGGGTGGCGCCTGGCGCATTGGCGATCATCACGCCGTTCTGGCGCTTGGCGATGGCGCCCTGTTCCTTCGGGCCGTAATGGTCAAACACGTGGAACAGCAGACCCGAGCCCTGGGTCAGGGTGCGGAACTCGTTCTGGAAGCCGATCAGGCCACGCGCCGGGATCATGTAGTCAAGGCGCACGCGGCCCTTGCCGTCCGGCTCCATGTTCTTCAGCTGGCCCTTGCGGGTGCCCAGCTTTTCCATCACACCGCCCTGGTGCTGTTCTTCGATGTCCACCACAAGCTGTTCGATCGGCTCCATCTGCTTGCCGTCGATCTCCTTGATGATCACTTCCGGACGCGACACGGCCAGCTCGTAGCCTTCACGACGCATGTTCTCGATCAGCACCGACAGATGCAGTTCGCCACGGCCGGAAACCAGGAACTTGTCGGCGTCGGAGCCTTCCTCGACCTTCAGTGCCACGTTGTGCACCTTCTCGCGGTCCAGACGGTCGCGCAGCTGGCGGCTGGTCAGGAACTTGCCGCCGGACAGGTCCTTGTTGCCGGCGAACGGCGAGTTGTTGACCTGGAAGGTCATCGAGATGGTGGGCTCGTCCACGGTGAGTGCCGGCAGCGCTTCCGGGGCGTCGAGTGCGCACACGGTGTCGGAAATGGTCAGCTCGGCCACGCCGGAGATGGCCACGATGTCGCCGGCCTCGGCGGTGTCCTGCTCGATGCGCTCCAGGCCCAAAAAGCCCAGCACCTGCAGCACCTTGCCCTGGCGCTTCTTGCCTTCGCGGTCGATCACGCTGACCGGCATGTTCTTCTTCAGCACGCCGCGCTGGATGCGGCCGATGCCGATCACGCCGACGAAGTTGTTGTAGTCCAGCTGGCTGATGCGCATCTGGAACGGGCCGTCCGGATCCACGTCCGGTGCCGACACGTGCTGCATGATCGCTTCGTACAGCGCGGTCATGTCGCCGTCGCGCACGCTCGAATCCAGGCTGGCGTAGCCGTTCAGGGCGGAGGTGTAGACGATCGGGAAGTCCAGCTGCTCGTCGGTGGCGCCGAGCTTGTCGAACAGGTCGAACACCTGGTCGATGACCCAGTCCGGGCGTGCGCCGGGACGGTCGATCTTGTTGACCACCACGATCGGCTTGAAGCCCATCGCGAACGCCTTCTGGGTCACGAAGCGGGTCTGCGGCATCGGGCCGTCCATCGCGTCGACCAGGATCAGCACCGAGTCCACCATCGACAGCACGCGCTCGACTTCGCCACCGAAGTCGGCGTGTCCGGGGGTGTCGACGATGTTGATGCGGTTGCCGTTCCAGGTGATGGCCGTGTTCTTGGCCAGGATCGTGATGCCACGCTCCTTTTCCTGGTCGTTGCTGTCCATCACGCGCTCAGCCAGCACGGTGCGCTCGGACAGGGTGCCGGACTGCTTCAGCAGGCAGTCGACGAGGGTGGTCTTGCCATGGTCGACGTGCGCGACGATGGCGATATTGCGGAGTTTTTCGATAGACATGCGGAAAGGGCCCCTGTCTGGCGCCAGTCTTGAGATGAGGTAAGCCCGACATTATAGCGGTTTCGTTGCCGTGCCGTTGCGTTCGGCCGCCGGGCGGTCCAAAACGCCCATTCAGCTTGATCCGGCACCCCCGACGATGGTCCAACCTGCACGGTCGCCTGCACGGCCGGGTGTATCCTAATGGGCTGTCATACACCCTGAAACCTGCAAGGATTTCCATGTCCCTGATTGCCCATTTCGACACCACCCGCGGCCCGATCGCGGTCGAGCTGTTCGCCGACAAGGCCCCGCTGACCGTCGCCAACTTCGTCAACCTGGTCCAGCGCGGCTTCTACGATGGCCTGAGCTTCCACCGCGTCATCGCCGACTTCATGATCCAGGGCGGTTGCCCGGAAGGCTCCGGCCGCGGCGGCCCCGGCTACCGTTTCGAGGATGAAGCCAACAACGGCGTCGGTCACGACCGCGGCGTGCTGTCCATGGCCAATGCCGGCCCCAACACCAACGGCAGCCAGTTCTTCATCACCCACACCGCCACCCCGTGGCTGGACGGCAAGCACACCGTGTTCGGCAAGGTCACCCAGGGCCTGGACGTGGTCGATGCCGTCGCCCAGGGCGACGTGATCAACAAGGTGACGATCGAAGGCGATACCGACGCCGTGCTGGCCGCCAAGGCCGACCGCGTCGCGGAGTGGAACAAGATCCTCGCCGCCTGATGTCGTTCCCCGAACGGCCGCCCTGTGCGGCCGTTCGTCTGTCACTGCGCGCCGCCAGGCCCTGCGCCACGCCAGCGTTCACCTCCACCCACGTTTTTTAGCAGAGGAAACTCCCCATGAAAGCACCTGTTCGTGTTGCCGTGACCGGCGCTGCCGGCCAGATCGGCTATGCCCTGCTGTTCCGCATCGCCTCCGGCGAAATGCTGGGCAAGGATCAGCCGGTGATCCTGCAATTGCTGGAACTGTCCAATGAAAAGGCCCAGGCCGCGCTCAAGGGCGTGATCATGGAGCTGGAAGACTGCGCATTCCCGTTGTTGGCCGGCGTGGTCGGCACCGACGACGCCGAAGTGGCGTTCAAGGACATCGACGTCGCCCTGCTGGTCGGTGCGCGTCCGCGCGGCCCGGGCATGGAGCGCAAGGACCTGCTGCTGGAGAACGCCAAGATCTTCACCGCGCAGGGCGCGGCGCTGAACAAGGTCGCCAAGCGTGACGTCAAGGTGCTGGTGGTCGGCAACCCGGCCAACACCAATGCCTACATTGCGATGAAGTCGGCGCCGGATCTGAACCCGAAGAACTTCACCGCCATGCTGCGTCTGGACCACAACCGCGCGCTCAGCCAGCTGTCGCAGAAGCTCGGCAAGCCGGTCGGCGGCATCGAGAAGCTGGTGGTGTGGGGCAACCACAGCCCGACCATGTACCCGGACTACCGTTTCGCCACCGCCGATGGTGCGTCCATCGGCGATGCGATCAATGACCAGGAATGGAACGCGTCCACCTTCATCCCGACCGTGGGCAAGCGCGGCGCGGCGATCATCGAAGCGCGCGGCCTGTCCTCGGCTGCGTCGGCCGCCAATGCCGCCATCGATCACGTGCGTGACTGGGTGCTGGGCAGCAACGGCAAGTGGGTGACGATGGGCGTGCCGTCCGACGGCTCCTACGGCATTCCGGAAGGCGTGATCTTCGGCTTCCCGGTGACCACCGCCAACGGCGAGTACACCCTGGTCAAGGATCTGCCGATCGACGACTTCAGCCAGAAGTACATCGACAAGACCCTGGCCGAGCTGGAAGAAGAGCGCAGCGGCGTGTCGCATCTGCTGGGCTGAGTTTTTGGCCTTGCTGCTGTAGCAAAAACGCCGGGCAGTGCCCGGCGTTTTTTATGTGCGCTTATGCGATGCAGTGCGCGAGACGCGGTGGCTGCGGCGCGGAAAGGACACAGGCATGTCCATCGATGTTGCAAAACCGGTGCGAGACGTGTGGCCGCCGCACCGATCGGCTGGTGCGATGCACTCAGGCCAGGCCTTCGGCCTTCAATGCGGCCTGCACATCCGCATCGTCCAGCATGCGCTGCACGAACGCACCCACCGCGCTCAGGCCGCTCAGGTCCACGCCCACCTTCTGCGCCCATCGCAGCGTCACGAACAGATACGCATCGGCGCCGGTGTGGGTATCGCTTGCCAGCCAGTTGCGCCCCTGCAGATGCGTGTCGACACGTTCGTAAAAGGTGCGCAACTTGCTGCGTGCGTCGTCATGGCTGCGCGCGATCAGTGCGTCGTCCTGCAGATAGGCGGTGCTGCCGAAGATCGGCTTGAAGGCCGGATGCACATCGGCGTTGGCGAAGGCGATCCAGCGATTGATCTCCGCACGGCTGCGCGCGGTGCCATCGCCGGACAGGCCGGTGAGCGGTGCTATGTCGGCGATGTAGTTGAGGATGGCGGCGTTCTGGGTCAGTGCCCAGTCGTCGACGACCAGCAGCGGCACGGCGCCGGCCGGGTTGAGGCGCAGATACTCGGGGGACTTCATCGTGGCGGCGTCGACCACCTGCAGATCGAAGGGCAGCCCCGACCAGCGCAGCACGATGTGATCCGCCAGCGAACACGCGCCCGGCTTGGTGTACAGCTTCATGAGAATTTCCGCACAGGAACGAAGACGCAAGCTTAGCGGCAACGCGTGAGTGCGTGGGCAGCGTCAGGATGCGGTGCGCGGGCGCAGCTTCTGTACGCGATAGAACGTGTGGTCGCCGATGGTGGCCACCTGGTACGCGTTGCGCCAGCTTGGGCTTGCGATCGCGCTTGCGGCAAAGTGACTGGCGCCCGGCACGATTTCCTTGCGTTGCCCGACCGGCAGTGCCCAGTTGCGCTCTGCAGCCATCGCCACATCCAGCGCCTTGTTCCAGGCATCGTCGTTTTTCAGTTGCGTTCCCGGAGCCACGATGGTGGGCGCGAACTGCTTGCGCGCGGTGACTACCTGGCACATCGAATCGCCCCACAAACCGCTATCCAGCCGACGCAACGCAACTTCGGCGACGGCTTGCTGGCCGCGCAAGGTCTGATCACGCGCTTCCAGGTACACGGTGGTGCTCAAGCACAACGAATCTGCAGCCGGCTGCGGCAACAACTGCGACAGCCAAAGTATCCAAACCAGTTTCATATAACTCCTTGCTCCGTATGGGCCGATCCGCAGGGCATCCAATGTGGATGCACCAGTGCAGAGGGCTTGGCGTCATGGGGAGGCGACCTGCCACGGGTCGCCCGGTCTCCGGCGAAAGAAGATCTACCGGAGGTGCCCACCAGATGCGGCGGGTCAAAAAGTTGGCGCAAGGTAGGCGTCGATCACAGAATCGCGGCTGAATAGGCAGGTTGACGTGTGTGATCGCTTGGGGCATCTACGGCTTTGCTCGCTTACACAACGCGCCCCTTCGTTGAATGCGTCGCATCGCGGTGGCGACAGCGGATGTCGCAAGACATCTTGGCGCAGGGTGCATGCAACGGTATGCGTTTGCGTAGTTGTCAGCGAGACGTCATGCGTTGCGCTGGGCTACAGATGCGGCACCATCTCAAGTCTACATTACACGTCATCGTCACCGATGAATGTGCTTGTGCGATGGTGTCTTGCAGTAGTGCCTAAACATCGAGATGCACACACAGGTGCATGAAGGCACTGTCAGTGCCCGGTGTCTGCTGCTACTGGGATCGCGCATTGCGCGCTTGCTTGCGCATCGCAGAATCCGGGGTTGCACGCACTAAAGGAGGCCGCCGAATTGACCGACGCAAAATTGATGGAGGTAGGCAAAAAGCGCCACAAGGCTGTTTGCTCTCGCACTGCATCATCAAGTCGCTCGCCAAAGCCTGCGTGCACACCCCGCAGCAATGACTCAATGGCGTTTCAGATGGCTGTAATGTCCGCACGAAGATATGCAGCCGAAGTCGCCAGAACTATCGGCACGATTTTTTCGACGGTATCAGTGGCGCATCTGCATTGACCGAGTGACGACTGCATCGCACGCCTGCTGCACTTTTGCTCATTTACGCTGTGCATGTTCGAACGTATCAGGCGTGTTGAATCGCACGCATCAAGTTCGATACGGTGCGAGATGATTTCATGCAGACATGCAGACATGCAGACATGCAGACATGCAGACATGCAGACATGCAGACATGCAGACCAGCGGCATTCGCATTGTCACCGGCGCGATCGATGGCAGCGTCTGGATTCGCACCGATCTGGCCACTCGGATCTCGGCCTACAAACTCGCGCCGGCATCGGACGGATGGATCGGTCATCGCTCACTAACGCCATTACTAGCGTTGACGTTGAGTGAGTCAGGCGCCACGACACTCGCACACGGGTTCGTGCCGGTGTCGCGAGCAGGCTGCTGTGGCTTTCAGCGCTTCGCGGCAACGCGCGTCACAACCTGGCCGCCAATCGGCACGCCTGATTGATCGCACGCTTGGCATCCAGTTCGGCAGCGACATCCGCACCGCCGATCAGATGCGGTTGTTGGCCGGCTGCCTGCAGCGCGGCAAGCAAGTCGCGGCGCGGTTCCTGGCCGGCGCAGATCACCACCGTGCCGACATCGAGCAGCTGTTCCGTACCTTCCACGCGGATCCGCAGCCCGGCGTCGTCCACGCCCAGGTATTCCACACCGCCAAGCATCTTGACGCCCTTGGCCTTGAGCGTGGCGCGGTGGATCCAGCCGGTGGTCTTGCCCAGGCGCGCGCCGGGTTTGCCGGGGCTGCGCTGCAGCAGCCAGACCTGACGGGCTGGGCCCTCGGGCTGCGGTCTGGCCAATGCGCCAGCTGTCTCGAAGCTGGGGTCCACGCCCCATTCGGCCATCCAGCGTGCAGGGTCCAGCGACGGCGATGGCCCTGTGTGCACGAGAAATTCGCCGACATCGAAGCCGATCCCGCCGGCCCCGATGATCGCGACCCTGTCGGCGGCGACATGGCGGCCTAGCACCACGTCCAGATAACTCACGACCATCGGGTGATCGGCGCCGGGGAAGTCCACCTTGCGCGGCTCGATGCCGGTGGCCAGCACGATCTCGTCGAAGTCTTTCAGGTCTGCCGCTTCTACATGGGTATTCAGGCGCAGCTGCACCCCGGTCGCGTCGATGCGGTGACCGAAGTAGCGCAGCGTCTCGTTGAATTCCTCCTTGCCCGGGATGCGCCTGGCGACGTTGAATTGCCCGCCGATTGCATCGCCTGCATCGAACAAGGTGACGCGATGACCGCGCTCGGCGGCCACCGTCGCGCACGCCAGGCCGGCCGGGCCGGCACCGACCACCGCAATGCGCCTGGGGTTGGCAGTCGGTGCATAGATCAGTTCGGTTTCGTGCGCTGCGCGTGGGTTGACCAGGCAGCTCGCCAGCTTGTTGTCGAACACATGGTCCAGGCAGGCTTGATTGCAGGCGATGCAGGTGTTGATGGCGTGCGACTGGCCGGTGCGGGCCTTGTTGGCCCACTGCGGGTCGGCCAGCAGCGGGCGCGCCAGCGACACCATGTCGGCCGCGCCGTCGGCCAGGATGCGTTCGGCCACTTCGGGCATGTTGATGCGGTTGGTGGCCACCACCGGAATGCGCAGGTGCGGCTTGAGCTTGGCGGTCACACCGGCAAATGCCGCGCGCGGTACCGAGGTGGCGATGGTCGGGATGCGTGCCTCGTGCCAGCCGATGCCGGAATTGATGATGGTCGCGCCAGCCGCCTCGATTGCCTGCGCCTGCGTCAGGATGTCCTGCCACTGGTTGCCGTCTTCGACCAGGTCCACCAGCGACAGCCGGTAGATGATGATGAAGTCCGGCCCGCAGGCCTCACGGATGCGTCGCACGATCTCCGCCGCAAAGCGCATGCGCTTGGCCGCATCGCCACCCCAGGCATCGCTGCGCTGGTTGGTGCGCGCAGCGGTGAATTCGTTGATCAGATAGCCTTCCGATCCCATCACCTCCACCCCGTCGTAGCCGGCGTCGCGCGCCAGCCGCGCCGCACGCGCGTAGGCGGCGATCTGCCGGTCCACCGCACGTGCCGATAGCGCGCGTGGGGTGAACGGATTGATCGGCGCCTTGAGTCTGGACGGCGCCACCGACAGCGGATGATAGGCGTAGCGCCCGGCATGCAGTAGCTGCAGGCAGATCTTGGCGCCGTGGGCGTGTACCGCCTGGGTGACCTGACGATGCGGGCGCACTTCCCACGGCCACGACAGCTTGCCGCCGAACGGCTTGAGCCAACCCACCACGTTCGGCGAAAAACCGCCGGTGACGATCAAGCCGACCCCGCCGGCAGCGCGCTCGGCGAAATACACGGCCAATTTGGGGAAATCGCGCGCACGGTCTTCCAGACCGGTGTGCATCGAGCCCATCAGGACGCGGTTGCGCAGTTGCGTGAAGCCCAGATCGAGCGGTGCGAACAGGTGCGGATAGGACGAGACAGACGGGCCGGTGGCGGGCGACATGGCAAGATACGCTGGCGTACGGAGTGCGCACGATGCAGGCAAACGGGCGTGACGGCAAGTCTTGACGCCGCGCTGCTGCTATCGGCAGCGTGGGGCCGGGGAGGTCAGGGCGGCTGGCTTGCGCACCGGGCCGCGCACCAGCTAAGGCGCTCCACACCTGACTAAGCCCGACCAACCGCGCCAAGAAGACGCCGATCGGGAGCTTCTGGATGGCTGACGCTCGATCCGGCGCTTGCCGACGCCCTGATCAGTGGCGTATGTGCGGGCCAACAGGCCTGTGCCCCATGCAGCAGCCGAACCCAAGCGGTAACGCCCATCACCACCCCGCCAGTACCAGCTTGCCGATCGTGCTGCCGCTTTCCAGGCGTCGATGTGCCTCGCGCAATTGCTGCGCATCGATGGGCGACAGTGTCTCGGTATGCGTGGTGCGCAACTCGCCCGCATCGATCAGGCTGGCGGCGCGGTTGAGAATGCGGTGCTGCTCGACCATGTCCTCGGTTGCGTAGCGGGCGCGGGTAAACATCAGTTCCCAATGGATGCCGATGCATTTGGATTTATAGGGATCGCCGATCGACAGCGGGCCACGCGGCTCCACGATCAAGCCGACATGCCCCTGCGGTGCCAGGATCTCTCCCAACTGCTCCCAGTAGCGGTCGGTGTCGGCCAGGTTGAGCGCTACGTCCACGTTCTGCATCCCCAGGGCCCGCAACTGCGGATGCAACGGCTGGTGATGGTCGATGACATGCTGGGCGCCCATCTGCCGCACCCATTCGATCGTTTCCGGCCGCGAGGCCGTGGCGATCACGCTGAAGCCGGCATGCCGCGCCAGCTGGATGGCGATCGAACCCACGCCGCCCGCGCCACCGATGATCAGTACGTGCCTGCCGCGATTGCGTGCGCCGTCGAAAGAGAACGGCATGCGATGGAACAGCAGCTCCCACGCGGTCAACGTGGTCAGCGGCAGGGCCGCTGCCTGGGCGAAGCTGAGCGAGGTGGGCTTGCAGCCGGCGATGCGCGCATCGACCAACTGATATTGCGCATTGCTGCCAGGTCGTCCGATATCGCCCGCGTAATACACCTCATCGCCAACCGCGAACGCGGTGACATCGGGACCTACCGCTTCGACGACTCCGGCCGCGTCATAGCCCAGGATCTTCGGCGCATCCAGCGGTTGCGGCTTGGGAGCGCGCACCTTGGTGTCAACCGGATTGACCGAGATCGCCTCGACACGCACCAATAAGTCGTACCCGGAAGGGGCCGACGGGGCCGGAAGTTCCATGTCAAGCAACGCGGCGGGATCGTCGATTGGAAGATGACGGGTGATGACGACAGCTTTCATCGGGTCGCTCCATGTGGGAGGTTCAGGGTGCGTTGTGGAGCAGGCGCGCTGCAACCACCTCCTCCATAATTCAGCTCGGACAGGG
Source organism: Xanthomonas sp. CFBP 8151 (assembly GCF_011761885.1). Taxonomy (NCBI): domain Bacteria; kingdom Pseudomonadati; phylum Pseudomonadota; class Gammaproteobacteria; order Lysobacterales; family Lysobacteraceae; genus Xanthomonas; species Xanthomonas sp. CFBP 8151. The sequence goes on along the minus strand of NZ_JAASQZ010000002.1, from coordinate 269,715 downwards.
CTTGGCGTTCACCAATGTGGTTTTCGCTTCACCGCGCAGCCCACCGGCGGGGTAGAGCCGTCACCGTATTCAACTGACTTAATTGGGCTGCGGTTCATGCAGGCGAAATGTGCAAACTGCGTGCCCGGTCCTTTCCTTCATGAAACTGTATACGTAGTATTGAAAGGGAACGTCGGCCTTGGTGATTGCTTTCACATGTTATATGACCGTTAACGCGATCTTCACTAAGGCCGGCTTAATCTGCGCCCCGATGGCTCTGGATGTGACGAGCATCTTTACCAAGAACAACGCCTCTATCGGTTTTATCTCCCAAAGAAGGAGCTGTATACACATGAACAAGAAAATTCTCACTGCCGCGTTGCTCGGTGGTCTGGCGGTTGCCCAGGCTGCTTCCGCGCAGGAGTTCGATGACCGTTGGTACCTGACCGGTAGCGCTGGCTTCAACTTCCAGGACAGCGATCGTCTGACCAATGATGCCCCGTTCGTCACCCTGGGTCTGGGCAAGTTCGTCAGCCCGAACTGGTCGATCGACGGCGAGCTGAACTATCAGAACCCGAATTTCGATGCCAACCAGGATCAGAACTGGAGCCAGTACGGCATCTCGTTCGACCTGCGTCGCCACTTCATCCAGGAAGGCCGCGGCTGGAACCCCTACCTGCTGTTCGGTCTGGGCTACCAGCGTTCGGAAGAAGAGTTCGACGCCACTCCGAACCCGGTGTCGCCGGGTCAGCAGAAGGACGGCAACTTTGCCGCCAAGGCTGGTGTCGGTCTGCAGACCACCTTCGACAAGCGCGTCGCCGTGCGTGCGGAGTTGGCCTACCGCGCTGACTTCAACGACCAGAGCGTTGCTGCTCCGCAGGAAGACTGGTTCGGCGACGTGCTGGCTTCGGTCGGCGTCGTGATCCCGTTGGGACCGGCTCCGTCGACCGCTCCGCCGCCGGCTCCGGCTCCGGTTGCTCCGAGCTGTGCAGATCTGGATGACGACGGTGACGGCGTCAACAACTGCGACGACAAGTGCCCGGCTTCGCAGCCTGGCCAGACCATCGGTCCGGACGGTTGCCCGGTGCCTGTGTCGATCGATCTGAAGGGCGTGAACTTCGACTTCAACAAGTCGACCCTGCGTCCGGACGCTGTCTCGATCCTGAGCGAAGCGACCGAGATCCTGAAGCGTTACCCCGACCTGAAGGTCGAGGTTGCTGGTCACACCGACTCGAAGGGTACCGACGCGTACAACCAGAAGCTGTCCGAGCGTCGTGCGACTACCGTGTACGACTACCTGACCAAGAACGGCGTCGATGCGTCGCGTCTGGTCGGCCCGATCGGCTACGGCGAGAGCCGTCCGATTGCTCCGAACGCCAACCCGGATGGCTCCGACAATCCGGAAGGCCGTGCGAAGAACCGTCGTACCGAGCTGAACGTCCAGAACTAATTGGACCGCTAGCTGTTGCATACAAAACCCGGCCTTGCGCCGGGTTTTGTCTTTGTGGGAACCGGAAAACCTGCGCCTGGGCGGTGCAAATCCTGTCCGCGTTGCCATCCAGGCACGGTACCGGTTGAAACGGCGTTCATCGCTGCCTACACTCGCCGCGTCAACACCACACTCCTAACTGGAAGAACCCGATGCTGCGTACCGCCACGGCAGGATTGCTCTGTCTCGCCTTGATTCCCGCCGCCTACGCCGCTCCGAACTGCGCCGGCAGCACGGTGTCCCAGCCACTGCCGTTGCCCGCTACCGTCATTGCGCCGGCAGCCGCCGAGTTCTACACCCGTAGCGTGCAGCTGGGCATGCCCACCGGCGTGCTGGCACAGCCCTACACCACTGAGCAGTCGGTGGACCGCGTGTTGCTGCGTCTGCGCGTAGAAGGCTGCCAGGATCTGGCCAAGGTTATTCCGCCCGGTGGCACCGTCAATCCTAATGATCCGGCTGCCTACAAGGCCACCACCGCATTCGACAACACCCCGTGGCGCTTTGACATGAGCCAGAACGGCAAGCGCATGACCGCCGAAGAATTCGACGCCTGGATGAAGGCGCGTGGCGTGCGTGTGGTCAAGGCGCGTCCGGCGCCGGCGCCGGCTGCTGCGGCAACTGCAACGCCTGCGGCCGACGCCAAGTCGGTCGAAAACAAGTAAGCGGCGCGGTCGGGACGGCATGACCCGGCGGCCTACGCCGGCGACGTCCCGGCAGCGCACGCGTGGTCCGGCGGGCCCGTCGCGCGTCTCCGCTACGACCGTGGCAACCACCGCGCCACGCCATGGGCTGGCGCGCGTGCTGTCCAAACTGGGTTTGTGTTCGCGTACCGAAGCGGCGCGCTGGATCGCCGACGGGCGGGTCAGCGTGGCGGCACGTGTGGTGCACGATCCCGAATATCCGATCCGTGCCGATCAGCAATCGGCCATCCGTGTCGATGGGCAGCCGTTGGCCGGGCCGGCGCGGTGCTACCTGATGCTCAACAAGCCGCGCGGCGTGGTCACCACCGCACGCGACGAGCAGGGCAGGGACACGGTGTATCGCTGCTTCGATGGCGCCGGCTTGCCGTGGATCGCCCCGGTCGGGCGCTTGGACAAGGCCAGCGAAGGCCTGCTGCTCTTCAGCAACGACCCGCAATGGGCGGCGGCAGTGAGCGACCCGGCGACCGGGCCGGACAAGACCTATCACGTGCAGATCAATTGCCGCCCGAGCGCTGCGCAACTGGCGCAGCTGCAGGCCGGCATGGTCGACCCCGATCCGGAGGGCGAGGGCGTGCTGCTGCGCGCCAAGCGGGTCGACGTGCTGCGCGAAGGCGAGCGCAATGCGTGGCTGGAGATCGTGCTGGACGAAGGCCGCAATCGACAGATTCGCCGCTTGTTGGCCGCGGTGGAGATCGGTGTGCTGCGGCTGGTGCGGGTGGCGATCGGGTCGCTGGCGATGGGCGAGCTGGGCAAGGGGACGTGGCGGATGCTCAGCCCAGAGGAAGTCAGTGCGCTGACGGTGGCTCCCGCCAGCGCGCCAGGCGCGCGCTGAGCAAGGCGCTGACCACCTCGACGGCGCGGGCGTCGCCGGCACCGTTGGCATCGTGGTGCCGACCCTTGGCGTGATTGCAGCCGGCACAGGCCAGGGCGAGATTGCGCGCCGCATTCGCATCGTCGCCGACCAGCGCGCACAGGGCCGTCGCCGCGCGACGGCTGAACCAGGCCTGCGGGACCACGTGTTCCAGCGTGGTATGCCCGTGCGGCTCGCCATCGGCGCGCAGGCGCAGGCGCCGACGGCAATGCAGGCAGCGGGTTTCCCAGTTGCCGTCCAACAGCTGCGCCTGGGTGTCGGTCTGCGCCGCCAGCAGCAGCCGTTGGCGCAGCGCCGTGCGCATCAGTGCTGGATCACGTCGAGTTCGCGCCCGATCTTGATGAACGCGTCGATCGCCTGATCCAGCTGCTCGCGGGTGTGCGCGGCGCTGATCTGGGTACGGATGCGCGCCTGGCCCTTGGGCACCACCGGGAAGAAGAAGCCGATCGCGTAGATGCCTTCTTCCAGCAGCCGCTCGGCGAATTTTTGCGCCAGCGGCGCGTCGTAGAGCATCACCGGGCTGATCGGATGCACGCCGGGCTTGAGGTCGAAGCCGGCGGCGGTCATGCGCTCGCGGAAGTAGCGGGTGTTGTCGACCAGGTGCGTACGCAGCTCGCCGGCGGCTTCCAGTATCTGGAAGGCCTTGATGCCGGCGGCCACCACGTGCGGCGGCAGCGAGTTGGAAAACAGGTAGGGACGCGAGCGCTGGCGCAGCAGTTCGATGACTTCGCGCTTGGCGGTGGTGAAACCGCCCAGTGCGCCGCCCATCGCCTTGCCCAGCGTGCCGGTGATGATGTCGATCCGGTCCAGCACGCCCTTGACCTCGGCCGAGCCGCGGCCGGTGGCGCCGAGAAAGCCGGTGGCATGGCATTCGTCGATATGCACCAGCGCATTGTATTTGCGGGCGAGGGCGGTGATCTCGTCCAGCGGGGCGATGAAGCCGTCCATCGAGAACACGCCGTCGCTGGTGATCAGCTTGGTCTTGCAGCCGGCCGCATCAGCGGCCTGCAGCTGCGCTTCCAGGTCGGCCATGTCGCAGTTGGCGTAGCGGAAGCGCTTGGCCTTGCACAGGCGAACGCCGTCGATGATCGAGGCGTGGTTGAGCGCGTCGGAAATGATCGCGTCCGCTTCGCCGAGCAGCGGTTCGAACAGGCCGCCGTTGGCATCGAAACAGGCAGCGTAGAGGATGGTGTCCTCGGTGCCGAAGAAGTCGGCAATAGTGCGCTCTAGCTGCTTGTGCAGGTCCTGGGTGCCGCAGATGAAGCGCACCGAGGCCATGCCGAAGCCGTGCGTGTCCAGCGCGTCTTTGGCGGCCTGGATGATGTCTGGGTGGTCGGCCAGGCCCAGATAGTTGTTGGCGCAGAAGTTGAGCACGCTGCGGCCATCGGCCAGGGTGATCCGGGCCGACTGCGGGCCAGTGATGATGCGCTCGGACTTGAACAGGCCCTGGGCCTGGATGGTTTCCAGTTCGGCGGCGTAATGGGCAGTCAGCGCAGCGGGAGCGTTGGTCATGGCGGTCGCAGTGGCAGGAGACGCATGATTTTAACGATCACGGTGGCATACCACTACGTCATGCAAAATCGGCATAAGGTGCGGCCTTGATGTCATTTCACCGCCTGCGTGCCGCTGCGCAGCATGGCATGCTTGCTGTTCAGCTGCGCCCCAACGGTCTGGAGATTGCTGTGACCCACCCCCGCTTCCGTCTTATGGCGACTGTGTTGTGCAGCCTGCTGGTCCTGGCCGGCCCGGCAGGCGCGCGCGACATCGGCCTGCTCAATGTCAGTTACGATCCCACCCGCGAGTTCTACCGCGACTACAACAACGCGTTTGCCGCGCAGTGGAAGCAGCAGCATCCGCAGGACACCGTCACGGTGGAGACCTCGCACGGCGGCTCCGGCAAACAGGCACGTGCGGTGATCGACGGCATCGAGGCCGATGTGGTCACGCTGGCGCTGGCCTACGACGTCGATGCGATCGCCGAAAAAGCCAAGCTGATCGACAGCGACTGGGAAAAGCGCCTGCCCGACAACAGCGCGCCTTACACCTCGACGATCGTGTTCCTGGTGCGCAAGGGCAACCCGAAGAACATCCACGATTGGCCGGACCTGCTGCGCTCCGGCGTGGCGGTGGTGACGCCCAACCCCAAGACCTCCGGTGGCGCGCGCTGGAATTACCTGGCCGCCTGGGCCTATGCCGACCACATCTTCAAGGGCGACCGCGAGCGCATCATGCGCTACATGCAGGCGCTGTTCCGCAACGTGCCGGTGCTGGATACCGGTGCGCGCGGCGCCACCACCACGTTCGTGCAACGTGGCATCGGCGATGTGTTGCTGGCCTGGGAAAACGAGGCGCTGCTGGCACGCGAAGAGCTGGGCAAGGACAAGTTCGAAATCGTGGTGCCCAAGCTGTCGATCCTGGCCGAGCCGTCGGTGGCGCTGGTCGACAAGAACGTCGACAAGCACGGCACCCGCGAGGTGGCCGAGGCCTATCTGCGCTATCTGTACGCGCCGCAGGGGCAGAAGCTGGCGGCCAAGCATTTCTATCGCCCGCGTCATCCGGAATTTGCCGACCCTGCCGACCTGGCAAGGTTCCCGGACATCAAGCTGGTGACCATCCAGGATGCGTTCGGGTCATGGGACAAGGCGCAGCAGGAACACTTCGCCGACGGCGGCGTATTCGATCAGATCCAGGCAAAAAAGTAGGCAATGCCGATGTCGGTTGCACCCCACCCAGCGCCGTCACCGCGCCGACGCGTGATGCCGGGGCTGGGCTTGAGTCTTGGAATCACGCTGACCTGGCTGGGATTGGTCGTGCTGATCCCGCTGCTGGGCGTCTTCATCAAGACCAGCGGATTGGGCTGGGATGGCCTGTGGCGGGTATGGAGCGAGCCGCGCGTGCTGTCGGCGCTGCGGGTGAGCTTCGGCACCGCATTTGCGGCCGGCGCCTTCAATGCGGTGATGGGCACCGGGGTGGCATGGGTGTTCGTGCGCTACAGCTTCCCGGGCAAGCGCCTGTTCGATGCGGTAATCGATCTGCCGTTCGCGTTGCCGACTGCGGTGGCCGGCATCGCGCTGACCGCGTTGTACGGCGGCAACGGCTGGGTCGGGCGTTGGCTGGAGGCGATCGGCATCAAGGTCGCCTACACCCAGTTGGGCATCGTGCTGGCGCTGGTGTTCGTGGGGTTGCCGTTCGTGGTGCGGGTGGTGCAGCCGGTGCTGGCCGAGAGCGAACGCGAGCTGGAAGCGGCCGCCGCCACGCTGGGCGCGTCGCGTTGGCAGACCGTGTGGCGGGTGGTGCTGCCGGGACTGTGGCCGGCGGTGCTGACCGGATTTGCGCTGGCCTTCGCGCGTGGTGTTGGCGAGTACGGTTCGGTGATCTTCATTGCCGGCAACCTGCCCAATTCCACCGAGATCGCGCCGCTGCTGATCACCATCCGGCTGGAAGAGTTCGACTACGCCGGTGCCACCGCGATTGCCGCGGCGATGCTGCTGCTGTCGTTCGTGATCCTGCTGGTGGTCAATACGCTGCAGGCACGCCTGCTGCGTTATCAACGGAGGACTGCATGAACGATGCTGTTTCGCCGCTGCCCGCCATGTTGCACACCCGCCAGATGACCGAACAGGCGCGCCGCATCACCGAGTCGGCCACCAACGAGCCGCGTTGGGTGCAGTGGTTGATGATTGCGGGGGCGCTGCTGTTTCTGCTGGCGTTTTTGTTGCTGCCGTTGGTGCTGGTGTTCGCCGAGGCGCTGCGCGGTGGCTGGGACACCTTCCTGCGCGCGATCGTCGACCCGGACGCGTTGTCGGCGATCAAGCTGACCCTGATCGTCACTGCCATCGTGCTGCCGCTGAATCTGGTGTTCGGCGTGGCGGCGGCGTGGGCCGTCAGCAAGCATCGATTTCCCGGCAAACGCTTGCTGATCAGCCTGATCGACCTGCCGTTCTCGGTATCGCCGGTGGTGGCGGGTCTGATCTTCGTGCTGATCTTCGGCCGCAGTGGCTGGGCATGGCCGTTGATCGACGAAGGCTGGCGGCTGCAGTTGCCGTTTTTTGGCGAGATGCTGATCCAGCTGCCGCGCATCGTGTTTGCGTTGCCCGGCATCGTGCTGGCGACGACTTTCGTCACGTTCCCGTTCATCGCGCGCGAGTTGATGCCGTTGATGGAACAGCAGGGCAGCGATGAAGAACTGGCCGCATTGAGCCTGGGCGCCAACGGCTGGCAGATGTTCTGGCGGGTGACCCTGCCGAACATCCGCTGGGGCCTGCTGTACGGCGTGTTGCTGTGCGCGGCGCGTGCGATGGGCGAGTTTGGTGCAGTGTCGGTGGTGTCCGGGCATATCCGCGGGCGTACCAACACGCTGCCCTTGCACGTGGAAATTCTCTACAACGAATACGCCTACAGCGCCGCGTTCGCGTGTGCCTCGTTGCTGGCGCTGACTGCGCTGCTGACGCTGGCGCTGAAGACGTATCTGGAATGGCGGCATGGCGATTCGCTTGCCGCCAACCACCGACATTGAGGTGAACATGGGCATCCGCATCCACCGCCTGCGCAAGCAGTTCGATACGTTCACCGCGTTGGACGACATCACCCTGGACGTGCGTCAGGGCGAGTTGCTGGCCTTGCTGGGGCCGTCCGGTTCGGGCAAGACCACCTTGCTGCGGATCATGGCCGGGCTGGAGCATGCCGATGGCGGGCAGGTGCTGTTCGGCGACGAAGACGCCACCCGCATGAGCGTGCAGTCGCGCCGGGTCGGCTTCGTGTTTCAGCACTACGCGCTGTTCAAGCATATGGACGTGTTCGAGAACATCGCCTTCGGCCTGCGGGTGCGACGCGGTCCCGAGCGCTGGGCCGAAGCGCGTATCCGCGCACGTGTAGAGGAGCTGCTTGCGTTGGTGCAGTTGCAGGGTCTGGAGCAGCGCTATCCCACCCAGCTGTCCGGCGGTCAGCGGCAGCGCGTGGCGCTGGCGCGCGCGCTGGCGATCGAGCCGCGCGTGCTGCTGCTGGACGAGCCGTTCGGTGCGCTGGATGCGCAGGTGCGCCGCGACCTGCGCCGCTGGCTACGCGAGCTGCACGAACGGACCGGCCTGACCACGGTATTCGTCACCCACGACCAGGAAGAGGCGCTGGAGCTGGCCGACCGGGTGGCGATCCTCAACCGTGGCCGTATCGAGCAGCTCGATACGCCGGCGATGATCTACGACAAGCCGGCCTCGCCGTTCGTGTATTCGTTCGTGGGTGCGGTGAACCGCATTCCCGGTGTGTTGGCGCAAGGCCAGATCCAGGTCGCCGGGCATGCCTTGCCGGCAGCCGACACCGCGCTGGCGGCCGGCCCGGTAGAGGTCTACGTGCGGCCGGAAGATCTGGTGCCGGACGACGCTGGATGGCCGGCCACGGTGGCCTGGTCGCAGCGCAGCGGTGCGCGTCTGCGTCTGCGCGCAACGCTGGAGCCGGCTGGTAATGAAATAGAAGTGGAGCTGCCGGCATCGGCGGGGAGCTTTCAGCCCGGGCAGCAGTTGTTGCTGGCCGCGCGGCATTTTGGCGTGTTCCCGGCCTGATTGAGGCTGGGATTGATGATTCGGATTGGCAGCGATGCGCTTGGCCTTAGCAAATCCCGTGCGGAGCTGGCGTCTATACCTTCTCGTTGAGTGAGATAGATATGACTACAACGACTTCGGCGTGAATGGTGGCAAGGCCTTCGGTCCGCAGGGGCTTGAGCGTGGGCTATTACGACATCAGCGAGCGCAAGTACGTCCATGTAGGCTCTTACGCGGCATCCATGCCGCGTATGGCCCCGCGACGGTAGGCGGACAAGGGCCCGTCGAGATGGTCGGTGTGTATGGTGCGAGCAGGCACAACGTCCGCTGCTCGGATAACGCCGCGTCCAGTCGTGTTTCTAATGCAAGCGGATCGACGGACAAGCTTTCAAGCAGCAACCCACCAACTCTCGGTCGGTGTCCTTGCCGGTTGCGGGACCCTTGGCGCCATGGATGCCGCCACGAAGCCTCCAGGAACGGATTCACGGCGTGTCCCGAGTGCGGCAAGTGCGCCCGCGCTCGACCAGTGAGCTTTGCCTGTTGCGTCAGCTGCGCTCTGAAGATGGACACACAAGAGGCGCCTTGCGGCGCCTTTTGTGTTGAAACGCATTGGCCGATCAGTTCCAGCTCAACACGACCTTGCCGGCCTTGCCTTCTTCCATCAGGTCGAAACCCTTCTGGAAGTCGTCGATCGGCAATTGATGGGTCAGCACCTTGTGCAGCGGGAAGCCCGATAGCACCAGTTGCGTCATCTTGTACCAGGTCTCGTACATCTTGCGGCCGTAGATGCCTTGCACGGTGAGGCCCTTGAAGATGATCTTGTCCCAGTCGCAACCGGCGCCGCGCGGCATGATGCCGAGCATGGCGATCTTGCCGCCGTGGTACATGCAGTCGAGCATGTCATTGAAGGCGCGCGGATTGCCGCTCATTTCCAGGCCCACGTCGAAGCCTTCCATGTGCAGGTCGGCCATCACTTCCTTGAGCGAGGTCTTGGATACGTTGACCACGCGCGTGGCGCCCATGTCGGCCGCCAGCTTGAGGCGGAAGTCGTTGACGTCGGTAACCACCACATTGCGCGCACCGATGTGCTTGCAGATGCCAGCTGCAATGATGCCGATCGGGCCGGCGCCGGTGATCAGCACGTCCTCGCCGATCACGTCGAATTCCAGCGCGCAATGCGCAGCGTTGCCGTAAGGGTCGAAGAACGCGGCCAGTTCGGAGGGAATCTGGTCGGGGATCGGCCACAGGTTGCTGGCCGGCATCACCATGTATTCGGCGAAGGCGCCGTTGACGTTGACGCCGATGCCGACCGTGTTCGGGCACAGGTGCGGGCGGCCGCCGCGGCAGTTGCGGCAATGCCCGCAGACGATGTGGCCTTCGGCCGACACGCGCTGGCCGACCTGGTAGCCGGTCACCGCCGAACCGAGCTCGGCCACGCGGCCGACGAACTCATGGCCGATGGTCAGGCCGGGCTTGATGGTGCGCTGGCTCCATTCGTCCCACAGGTAGATATGCAGATCGGTGCCGCAGATTGCGGTCTTTTCCAGCTTGATCAGCACCTCGTTGGGGCCGGGGCTGGGGACGGCGACCTGTTCCAGCCAGATGCCCTTGTTCGCTTCGCGCTTGACCAGCGCCTTCATCGTCTGCGCCATCTGGCGGGACCTGCTGAGTGAAAGTAAGGCGCCGATTATATGCGGCGCGAGGTCGGTGCCATGCGGCGGTGCGGGAATGGCGGTGTTGGCCGACACGGATCATGGCGGGTTAGGGCCGGTGCCGCCCGTCTCCCATCGGAAGAAGATGGCGCGCAACGCCGGATGCGGGGGCGAGCGACGCCTCGTGCGGTTGGAATACACAAGAGCTTCGCACCGTACCCTCACCCCAACCCCTCTCCCGAAGGGAGAGGGGCTTTGATCTTCCTTCTCCCTCCGGGACATTGGCCTCTTCACGAGGCGAAGGTGGCGCAAAGCGCCGGATGAAGGGCGCCTCGAGATCTGTCACCGCCTGCGACGGCAAGCGCGTCGCCACGCGTCGCCAGGGTGAATCGTCGGCGTCACCCTCACCCTCAAAACCCCCGCTCCGCGCCCCTGCCCGCTCTGGCAGCGGGGCGCTCTAAGGCGCGTGCCGGTGGCGCGCAAGCCGTGCCTTCCCGTCCCGGGGAGAGGCAAAGGGCGCCAGCGACTCAGAACTTCACATCCAGACTCATGAAGGTCTGCCGCGGTGCGCCGACCACCATGGTCTGGTTGTAGCCATCCGGATCGGAGGCGACGTAGCCGTTGGTGCCGGTGCTGGCGAAATAGCGCTTGTCGGTGAGGTTGGTGATGTTGAGCGCCAGCGCCACGTCGGCCACCCCGCCCACGCGACCGAAGTCGTAACGCGCGCCCGCATTGAACAGCCAGTACGAGGGCACCTGCGAATCGTTCAGGAAGGTGATGTAGCGCTTGTCGACGTACTTGCCGTCCAGATCCAGGCGCAGTTTGCCGAGCTGGTAGCTGGCGCTGGAGGAGAACATCAACGCGGGGATGCCGACCACGTCCTTGCCGGAGGTGGCGACCACGCCGTTGTTGAGGTAATCGTCTTGATAACGCGAGCGGTTCCACGACAATGAGTTCAACCAGCTCAGGCCTTCCAGCGGGCGCCACATCAAGGCCAGGTCGGCACCCGCGCTATGCACGGCGCCGACATTGCTCAGGATCGCCGCGCAGGTCTGCACCGCGGTGCACGGCGAAGTGGTCAACAAGCGGTTGGAGAACTTGGTGAAGTAGGCGTCGGCCGAGAGCTGGAACTGCGCATCCTGCACGCGGTAACCCACCTGCACGGTCTGTGATTCTTCCGGTTCCAGCGTGGAACGGCTGCGATCGAAGGCGGCCTGCGAGGTGCCGAACGGAGTGAAGCCGAAGGCGGCGATGTTCTTGCTGTAGGAGGCGTACAGGTCCTGGCGCTCGTCCAGCTTGTAGTTCACGCCGACCTGCGGCAGGAAGTTGTCCTCGGCACGGATACGGCCCTGCGCCAGTGCGGTGGTCGGCACCAGCGATTGTGCGCGCGTGGTGGTGCTGAGCGCCTTTGCGCCGTAGTTGAGGGTCAGTCGATCGTCGAGCAGGCGCACGGTGTCCTGCAGGTACAGCATGCGGGTCTGGGTGGTATAGCGCTGCAGGAAATCGCGACGGAACGGGGTCTGCACTTCGTACACGTCGTACAGCGAGGTGTAGCCCTCGTTGCCGAGCGCAAAGTAGTTGCGCTGCTGCGTGGTACGTGCGTTTTCCGCCCACAGGCCCGCTTCCAGATCGTGGTTGCCCCACGACCATTTCAGTGCGCTGGTCCCGCCATAACGATCCAGGCCGTAGTCGGTGGTGCGCATGGACAGCGGAACCTGCGCAGACGTCGGTACATACGGCGTTACCCACTGACCTTCGCCACGATTGCCGTGGTAGTAGCCGGTGGCATCCAGGGTGGCGCCGCCGAACACGAACGTGCCCGACAGCCCGGCAAGGTTGTCGCGGCGCAGGCCGCCGCCGGCGTAGTAGCTGGCATCGAGCCAGCTGTAATCGTCGGGCAGCCCGGCCAGCGATTGCGGATAGCCGTTGGCCACGCCGCTGGTGGCACCGGTGTTCTGATACGCACGCGCCATCTGTACCGCCGTGGCCCAATCCGGCTGCAGATAGTCGTAGTCCCAGCCCAGCGCGCGCTGGCTGGTCAACGACAGGTCCATGTAGTCGTACTCCTTGCGCCGCGAGGTATCCACGAACAGGCTCAGACGGTTGCCGTCGCCCCACTGGTAGACGGTCTTGAGGTTGGCCTGCTCGGACTGCTGGTCGCCGAAGCCTTTCCATTTGTCGGTACTGGCATTGGCATAAGACAGGTACGCCGACAGGCCGTTGCGATCGCCGGTGTCGCCGCGCACGAAGGTGCGGCGCGTGGCATCGCTGCCGACCGTCTGCACCAGGCGCAGGCCGGGCGTGGTCTGCGGGTCGGCCGAGTAGAACTGCATGGTGCCGCCGAGATTGGTGTTGGATGCAGTGCCGAGCGCGCCGGCGCCTTGCGCGATTTCCACCGAGCCGAGGTTTTCCGAAATGATGGCGCGGGTGATATGCAGGCCGTTGGTGACGCCGTAGCTCATGTTGCCGAGCGGAATGCCATCAAGCGTGTAACCCAGGCGGCTCTGATCGAAGCCATGCAGGGTCACCTGCGTGGACCACTCGTAGGTGCCGAACGGATCGGCCGACTGGAACTGCACGCCCGGCAGTTTTTCCACCGCCTTGAAGGCGCTGCTGCCCGGTGTCAGCTGCTCGATGTCCTGCCGGCTGATGCGCTGGACCTGGCGGGTGCTGCCTTGCGACACCACGTTGATCGCATCCAGCTGGGTGGCATTGGTGGCGGCATCGGCCGCGGTGACCGGGGCATCGGCTACCGGCGCGTCTGCACCGGCAACCGGGTCGGCCGCCGGTGTGGCGGCAGAGGCGATGACGGGAAGCAGCGCGGCCAGGGCAAGCGCCAGCGGAGTGACATGGAAACGGCGAGCGGAAGTCATGGGGGAATCCTGTTCGAGCACGGCTGAGGGCAACGCACGGTGCAGGACCGGCGTTTCGCGACGCAGGGTGTCAACGACGTATGAAACATTGATGACGGGGGCTGTCGCAAAACTGTCGTGCTTGCCCGCTATACGTGTGGTACCCAGCCGCGCTGCGCGGCGATGTACACGTATTTCCTGCAGGTCCCATAGCCATGACGTCCTCCCCCTCGCGCCGCGATTTCCTCAAGCGCGTCGCCGCGCTCACTGCCGCCGGCGTCTTGCCGTCCTCGATCGGCCGCGCACTCGCGCTGCCGGCCAACTCGCGCACCGGCACGCTGCGCGACATCGAACACGTGGTGATCCTGATGCAGGAAAACCGCTCCTTCGATCATTACTTCGGTGTGCTGCGCGGCGTGCGTGGCTTCGGTGATCCGCGTCCGTTGCAGCTGCGCGACGGTCACCCGGTATGGAGCCAGCCGGCCGCAGACGGGCGTCGCCTGCTGCCGTTCGCTTTTAATTCGCAAGACACCTGCGCGCCGTTGATCAAGAGCCTGGATCATTCGTGGAAAGCCGGCCACGGGCAGGACCCGGCACGCTGGGCCGAGTACGACGCCTGGGTGCCGTACAAGGGCGAATTGACGATGGGGTATTTCCAGCGTCACGACATCCCGTACTACCACGCGCTGGCCGATGCGTTCACCATTTGCGATGCTTACTTCTGTTCGCTGCACGGGCCGACCAATCCCAATCGCATGTACCTGTTCACCGGCACCAGCGGCCCGAGCGTGGGCAATCTCGGCGCGCAGGCGGTGACCAATGCCGACGATGGCAACTGGACCGCCGACATGGCGCGCGACAAGCCCGGCTATGCCGCGATGGACTGGACCACCTATGCGCAACGCCTGCAGGCCGCAGGCGTGGACTGGCGCGTGTACCAGGAGTACGACAACTTCGGCTGCAACTCGCTGGCGTATTTTTCGCACTACCGCGATCTGCACCCTAGCGACGAACGTTATCGACGCGCACGTGCCTGCGTGCCCGGGTCCACTGCAGACAATGCCGCCACCACGCAGGCCGAGCATCTGATCGCCGCAATCGCCGCCGATGTGCAGGCCGATCGCTTGCCGCAGGTGTCCTGGATCGTGCCGCCCACCGCGTACTGCGAACATCCGGAAGCGCCGCCGGCCTACGGCGAATCGCTGGTGGCGCGCTTGATCGACGCGCTCACCGCCAATCCGCAGGTGTGGGCGAAGACCGCGTTGATCATCAACTACGACGAGAACGACGGCTTCTTCGATCACGTGCCCGCAGCGCTGCCGGCCCTGGACGCGCGCATGGGGCGCAGCAATGTCGATACGCGCGGGGAGGTCTACGAGGGCGTGCCGATGGGCTTGGGCATCCGCGTGCCGATGCTGGTGATCTCGCCCTGGACGCGCGGTGGCTGGGTCAATTCGCAGGTGTTCGATCACACCTCGGTGCTGCGCTTGCTGGAACGTCGCTTCGGTGTGGCCGAACCCAACATCAGCCCGTGGCGTCGCGCCGTCAGTGGCGATCTGACCAGCGTGTTCGATTTCCGCAAGCCGGACGATTCGGCACTGAGCGCATTGCCGTCGGTCGACGACTACCGCGCGCGCACCGCTGCGGTGCGCAGCAAGCCGCTACCGGTGCCGCCGGCCCGGCCCAGCATGCCGCGACAGGAGCCGGGACAACGTCCGGCACGCGCGCTGCCGTATGCCTTGCACGTGCATGCGCGCGTGCAGGACGAAAGCGGCGTGCAGCTGCAGTTCGTCAACAGCGGCGCCGCGGCGGCCGCGTTCAATGTCTACACCAGCGCTGCCAGCGGCGGCCCGTGGTACTACACCGTGTTGCCCGGCACCCGGCTCGACGATGTGCCGGCCGGCGCTGCGCATGACGGCGCCTATGCGTTGAGCGTGCATGGACCCAATGGCTTCCTGCGCGAATTCGCTGGCGACCTCGCTGCAGCCGGGACGCAATCGGCAGCGCCGTGGTTGGAGGCGCGGCAGGATGGCGACGTGCTGGTGCTTGAAATTGGCAACGCCGGGCAGCAGCCGTGCACCCTGCAGCTGCGCGCGCTGGACTACGCAGATCCGGCCGTGCGGTCGTTGCATCTGGCCGCAGGTCAACGTCAGACCGTGCGTCTGGCGCTTGCTGCCAGTGATCACTGGTACGACGTGGTGCTGGAACAACCGGGAGCCGCATTCCGCCGCCGCCTGGCCGGGCATCTGGAGACAGGCAGGCCCAGCCGCAGCGATCCGGCATTCGGGCGCGCCTGAGCCGGCGCCGGCCAGTGATGGACGCGCAGGGCAGGCGGGTCGGCCTGGCCTTCGACGGCAGCTGGGAGTCGGTAAGCAGCAGCTGGGTCTTCGATCCTGCGATGACGCGCATGAGCGCCTCGGATAGCCGGTATTTGCGCTGGGTCATGACGGAAGTCGCTCCGGCGCAGCTGTTGCAGGAACTTCCGGGTGCGCTGACGCGGGCAGCCGGCACCGCAGCGGGAGGGGTTATCATGCGCTCCCGTTTCGCTGCGGCGAGCCGGCCCCTTCCCCCAAGGAATCTCTCGCGCATGCGCATCCTGCTTGCCCGTCACGGCGAGACGCCGTGGAACGCCGAAGGCCGTTACCAGGGCCAGATCGATATCCCGCTGTCGCCGGTCGGCGAAGGCCAGGCCGCCGCGCTCGGCGCGCGGCTGCAGTCGTTGCAGATCACCCGCGCGGTGGCGTCGCCGCTGTCGCGTGCGCAGGCCACCGCCAGGCTGGCGCTGGGCAACGACCGCGAACGCCTGCTGCAGACCGATGCGGACCTGCAGGAAATCGCCCACGGCGAATGGGAAGGCCTGCTGGCCAGCGAGATCAACGACAAGGATCCGGCACGTCTGCGCGCCTGGCGCGACGAGCCCGATACCGTGCTGATGCCCGGCGGCGAATCCCTGCGGCAGGTGCTGGATCGCAGCTGGCGCGGCCTGGCGCGCGCGGCCGAAGGCCTGGGCGCCGACGACACCTTGCTGGTGGTCGCGCACGATGCGGTCAACCGCGTGATCCTGTGCAAGATCCTGGGCCTGCCGCTGTCCCGGCTGTGGACCTTCCGGCAGGCGCCGACCACGCTCAACCTGCTCGAAGGCGAGGACGTGGATCACCTGGAAGTGGTGCGGCTCAACGACTGCGCGCACCACACGCCGTTCTTCGGTGAAGCCAAGCATCGGGCGCTGTAAGGCAATGCTCGGCACGGACGCTGGATGAGGCTGTGGTCCGTCATATCGGCACGATTGCCAAGTGGCCCAAGGCGTTTCGGTACGCTGCGTTGGGCAGTGTGTCCGGCCTGTTGGCGCTGGGCGCGTTCTCCGACTTCATTCCCGCACCTTTCCTGTCCGGTCGGGCCTGGATAGCGCCGATGTTGCTGGCGGGAAGCGGATTGACGGTGTTGATCGTCGCGCCGGCCTATCGCATCGGCGGGTGGAAGGCGGTCGTCGGCAAGCAGCTGTTCAACACCATGCTGGCGATCTGCCTGGCGCCGCCGCTCTTGGGATTGCTGTGCTGGCTGGTGCTGGCCAGAGGCGGGCCCTGGGTCTACACCCGCATCGTCGGCGTCGATTTCGAACAAACGCATGTCATGCAGACCACCTCCATGCCCAACGCGCGGGCGTGCAAATACCGCTTGAGTGGCGGGCCGCTCGCGCATCGTTTCCCGGGCCATCTGTGCATCGACGAATCGCTGTATCGGCGTCATCCCGAGCAGCGTGTCTCGGTGCTGTTGCGCGGTCAACGCTCGGTGTTGGGCATGCGCATTGCATCCATTTCCGATGTCCCTTGAATGCGGGCGACAGCGCTCCCCAGTTGCTCGCTGAGGCGCGCGCACCCTGTCGATTCACGTGATGGCGCGCGATCTTCAGGCATGCCTGGTGATGTGCGCTGCACGCCGGCAAACGGCGATAATGCGGTTCTTCTCGCATAGCCCTGACCGTGAACGCGACCGACTCCCTCTCCGACTGGCTCGCCTACATCGAGCAGCAGCATCCGCAGAACATCGCCATGGGCCTGGAGCGCGTGCGCGAGGTCGCTGCGCGGTTGCAGATTGAAGCGCCAGCCAGGCATGTCATTGTCGTAGGCGGCACTAATGGCAAAGGCTCCACCGTGGCCTTTATCGAGGCGATCGCGCAGGCCGCCGGCTGGAAGGTGGGCAGCTACACCTCGCCACATCTGCTGCGCTACAACGAGCGCGTGCGCATCGACGGCAACGAGGCCGGCGACGCGCAACTGGTGGACGCCTTTGCCGCCGTCGAGGCGGCGCGTGGCCAGACCGCACTGACGTATTTCGAATATGGCACGCTGGCGGCGCTGTGGCTGCTGCAGCGCTCCGGGCTGGATCTGGCGGTGCTGGAAATCGGCTTGGGCGGGCGCCTGGATGCGGTCAACCTCATTGATTCGGATGTGGCGGTGATCACCACCGTGGACATCGACCACACCGATTGGCTGGGCGAGGACCGCGAGGCGATCGGCACCGAGAAGGCCGGCATCATCCGCGCCTGGAAGCCGGTGGTGCTGGGCGAAATTGACCCACCGTCGAGCGTGTTGCGGCGGGCCTACCAGGTGGGCGCCAATGCGATCCGCGCCGGCAGCGATTATTTCTTCGAGCCGATCGAGGCGCAGCACTCGGACGCGCCGCAGTGGCGCTGGCGCGATGTCGCGGTGACCTTGGAGCTGCCGATGCCGGCCTTGCAGGCGCCGGTGCAACTGGCCAACGCCGCGGCGGCGATCGCCGCGCTGCAGGCCCTGCCGGCGGACCTGCCCGAGGCCGCCTGGGCGCAGGGCATTGCCAATGCACGGGTGGCCGGGCGCCTGCAGCGCAGCGACATCGATGGCGTGCAGGTGCTGCTGGATGTCGGCCACAACCCGCAGGCCGCGCGCGCGCTGGCCGATGCACTCGGCGCGCAGGCGCACACCGGCAGCACCCATGCGATCTACGCCGCACTGGCGGACAAGGATGTGCTGGGCGTGGTGGAGGCGGTGGCCGCGCAGGTCGACCATTGGACCCTGGCCGGGCTGGATGGCGCACGTGGGCAGTCGGCGCAGGCCCTGCAGGCCCGTCTGCAGGGCAGTGCCGCAGCGCAGGCGGCCTGCCATGGCGATGTGGCGGGCGCACTGCGCGCGGTGCTGGCGCAGGCCTCACCGGGCGATCGGGTGCTGGTGTTCGGCTCGTTTCAGACTGTTGCCGACGCACTAAACGCACTTCGTTCAGTCCACCCGGGTCGGTAGCCCGGCTGCGGCCTTATAATCGCCGCGGCATCCCGCCACGCCGCCTCTCGTCTCTTTACGTGGATACTGCTCTGAAACAGCGACTGATTGGCGCCATCGTCCTGGTGGCGCTTGCCGTGATCTTCCTGCCGATGCTGGTCAAGGGCCCTGCGCCGTCGAGCGGCGTGGCCGATGTGCCGCTGGAGGCGCCTGCCGCACCGGCCAATGGCGAGTTCGAAACCCGCGAATTGCCGCTGGTCACCCCGGGCGATGCGCCGGCCGGTGGCGCGCTGGGCATGCGCGGCGCCGCCCCGGCGCCGGCTGCGGTGCAGGACAACCCGGATGCGGCCGACCTGGCCAACCCGTCCAGCGCGCCGTCGGCGCCTGAGGTGGCGGCCGGCAACTACGCGGTCAACTTCGGCGCCTACGCCACCAGCGCCGACGCCGACGCGGTGCTGGCGCGGCTCAAGCAGGCGCAGCTGCCCGGTTTCAGCGAAAAGACCCAGATCAACGGCCGCCCGGCCTGGCGCGTGCGCGTGGGGCCGTATGTCGACCAGGCGCAGGCCGAATCGGCGCGCCTGCAGGCAGTGAAGGTGCGCAGCGACGTCAACGCCCAGGTGGTGACGCTGGATGCCAACGCCGCCGCGCCAGCGCCTGCAGCCAGCACACCGGCGCCGGCGCCGGCCGCCAAGCCCAACAGCAGCGTGGCCGCCGCCAGCACCGCCGCCCCGACCAGGACCGAGAGCCTGCCACCGGAGCCGGCCAAACCGGTGGCCGCCACGCCCAAGCCGGCCGAAGCGCCCACGCCTGCACCGGCCAAGCCGGAGGCGGCGAAAACGGAGCCTGCCAAGCCCGAGCCGGCCAAGCCAGCCGTCGCGGCACCTGCCGCGCCGGCCGCCCCTGCGGCCAGTTCGGTCGGCTTTGCGGTGCAGTTGGGCGCCTTCGGTCGTGCCGAAGACGCCGACGCCTTGCGCGACCGCGTGCGCGCCGCCGGCTTCAGCGCCTTTGTCGAGCAGGTGCGTACCGACAAGGGCGCGCTCAACCGCGTGCGTGTCGGCCCGGTAGCCAACCGCAGCGATGCCGAACAGTTGCGTGCGCAGGTGGCGGCCAAGGTCGGCATTTCCGGCATGGTGCGTCCGCATCCGTAAACCACCGCGCCGTCATCGGGCGGGCGCGGTGCATGCTGGAGATCGGCATGACGGTCGGTACGCTGCGCGCAGTGCGGCCGGTCCGCTGCACGCCTGATCGCCGCTTGCGTGGTATCGCCAGCGGCGAGCGGATTTCCTGATCGCCTCACGCCCATGGAGGGGAGCGCAATGAACACCAAGCCAGGTTGGACCAGCGGCACGACTGCCGCGCGGAGAAGTGGGCAATGATCGACATGGTGCTGGGCGTCATCATCCTGGTGTCGGCCCTGTTGGGCTTGCTGCGCGGGTTTGTCGCGATCGTGGTCGGCACGCTGTCGTGGTTGCTGGCAGGCTGGGCGACGTTCCAGTTCGGCGGCCCGGCCGCGGGCTGGATTGCCGACGGCAAGCACCCGTCGGCCACCGAATCGTTTGGCGGCTACGCGATGGTGTTCGTCGGCGTGCTGATCACCGTGGCGGTGACCGGCATGGTGATCCGCGCTGGCGTGGACGCGGTGCGTCTGGGCGGGATGGACCGCATGCTCGGGTTCGGCCTGGGCCTGGTGCGCGGCGGCTTTCTGGCCAGTGTGCTGGTGCTGCTGATGAGCTTCACGCCGCTGCCGCGCGAGGCTTCCTGGCGCCAGTCGATGCTGATGCCGATGCTGTCGCCGGGCGCGAGCTGGATGCGGGCGCAACTGCCGGCCTGGCGGATGCCGTCGATGGACATGCCATCGATGGAACTTGGCAACTTGCCAACGGAGTTGGGGAAGTTGCCCTCGGCAGGCGATAATACGGACCTGGGCAAGGCGCTGTCCGGGTCCGGTCTGAGCGACACCATCACGCGTGCGCTCGGGCAACCCGGTAAAGCCGCCAGCGACGGACGCGATCCGGCGCAGGCGATGCCGGCCAATATCGATCCGGCGCAGGTTCGCGGCGGAGAAAGCGACCCAGCCCGGGTCGAGTCCCAAGGCCAGGCACGGCCCCCTTCACAGTAACGGCGCAAGCCGTAGCGGAGAACGCGCACCATGTGTGGCATCGTCGGTATTGTCGGCAACCAGAACGTCGCCGGGCAGCTGTATGACGGCCTGACCGTCCTGCAGCATCGTGGGCAGGACGCCGCAGGTATCGCCACCGCAGACGGCACGCGCCTGCGCGTGCAAAAGGCCAACGGGCTGGTGCGCGATGTCTTCGACGAAAAAAAGATGGCGGTGCTGGAAGGCCGTGTCGGCATCGCGCATTGCCGCTATCCGACCGCCGGCTCGGAAGGCATGGACGAGGCGCAGCCGTTCTACGTCAACTCGCCCTACGGCATCGCGCTGGCGCACAACGGCAACCTGATCAACACCGAGGCCTTGCGCCAGCAGGTGTTCGAGGCGGACCGACGCAACATCAACACCGATTCGGACAGCGAAGTGCTGCTGAACGTGTTCGCCTACGAGCTGGACGCGCAGCGCATGCTCACCCCCGAGGCGGCGATCCGCGCGGTGGCCGGCGTGCACCGCCGCTGCAAGGGCGGCTATGCGGTGGTCAGCGTGGTGCTGGGCCTGGGCCTGGTGGCCTTCCGCGACCCGCACGGCATACGTCCGCTGGTGCTGGGCAAGCGCGAGCACGCCGAAGGCACCGAGTACATCGTCTCCTCCGAATCGGCCGCGCTGGACATCCTCGGCTACCAGCGCGTGCGCGACGTGCGTCCCGGCGAGGCGATGGTGATCACCGCGCGTGGCGAGCTGTTTTCGGAAGTCTGCGCCGCGCCGACCATGAACGCGCCGTGCATCTTCGAGTACGTGTACTTTGCGCGTCCCGATTCGATGATCGACAACATTTCGGTGCACAAGGCGCGCATGCGCATGGGCCTGAAACTGGGCGAGAAGATCCTGCGGCTGCGCCCGGACCATGATATCGACACCATCATTCCGATCCCGGACACCTCGCGCGATGTAGCGCTGGAGATGTCCAACGT
Organism: Xanthomonas sp. CFBP 8151; assembly: GCF_011761885.1. Classification (NCBI taxonomy): domain Bacteria; kingdom Pseudomonadati; phylum Pseudomonadota; class Gammaproteobacteria; order Lysobacterales; family Lysobacteraceae; genus Xanthomonas; species Xanthomonas sp. CFBP 8151. The sequence goes on along the minus strand of NZ_JAASQZ010000002.1, from coordinate 248,301 downwards.
GCTCGGGGTGAAGTACCGCGAGGGCTTCGTCAAGAATCGCTACGTGGGCCGGACCTTCATCATGCCGGGGCAGGGCGAGCGTCAGAAGTCGGTGCGGCGCAAGCTCAATCCGATCCACCTGGAATTCCGCAACCGCGTGGTGCTGCTGGTCGACGATTCGATCGTGCGCGGCACCACCAGCCGGCAGATCGTGCAGATGGCGCGCGATGCCGGCGCGCGCAAGGTGTATCTGGCCTCGGCCGCGCCGCCGGTGCGTTATCCCAATATCTACGGCATCGACATGCCGGCGGCCGAAGAACTCATCGCCCATGGCCGCAGCGAGCTGGAAATCCAGGAATTTTTGGGCTGCGACTGGCTGATCTACCAGGATCTGGAAGACCTGGAAGTGGCCGTGCGCGAAGGCAACCCGGACATCCGGCAGTTCGATTCCTCGTGCTTCAACGGCGAGTACATCACCGGCATCGAACCGGGCTATTTCGAACGCATCCAGCAATTGCGCTCGGACGATGCCAAGAAGCGTCGCCGCGCGTGAGGGTATGCGGTAGCGCTACAGCTCGGCGCTACCAAGACGTGGCCTAGAGCCCGCTGTGCCACGCAGGAGTACCTGCGTGGCGATCGCGCGATTTGGGTGCCGCCGATCGACAAGCGGGTGCGCTGCACTGGTTCGATAGTGGCGCCAGCCGCCGGTTGGTCCCAGACCGCACCTGCGACGGCTGCGTGGTGGTCTTGATCGCCGCTGCAGATCGAAGCGCCAGTTGTCGATTTAGCGGCTACCGCAACGATGGAGTGATGGACACGATGGATCTTCTGCAAGCCGCATACGCCTGCCTGCAAGCGGCCGATCCGCTGGAGAAGGTCGCGTTGACGCAGCGACATGCAGCCGCGTTCCGTGCCGGCGCGTTGCCGTTGCCACCGCCGCAGGCGGCGCCCCCGGAGCCGATCCGCATGCCTGGCCGACCTGCAAGGCCGGTGCTGGTGCATCCGCGGCAGGTGCCGCGGCGTGGGCTGGGCAACCCGGAAGGCCGCGCCGCCTTTATCCACGCCATCGCGCATATCGAGCTCAACGCCATCGATCTGGCCTGGGATGCGGTGTATCGCTTCCGTGGGCTGCCGGCGGCGTTCTATGCCGACTGGGTTGGCGTGGCCGACGACGAATCGCGCCATTTCATGCTGCTGCACGCACGATTGCACGCGCACGACCACGACTACGGCGACTTCGCCGCGCACAACGGCCTGTGGGAAATGTGCGAGAAGACCGCGCACGATGGCCTGGCACGCATGGCGCTGGTGCCGCGCGTGCTGGAAGCGCGTGGCCTGGATGTGACACCGGCGATGATCGTCAAGCTGCGCTCGCTCGGCGATACCGCCACGGCCGAGGTGCTGGACACCATCCTGCGCGAAGAGGTGGCGCATGTGGCCGCCGGCTCGCGCTGGTACCGCTGGTATTGCGCGCAGGCCGGCATCGAGCCGCGCGCGCGCTTCAAGGCACTGCTGCACGAATACGCCGGTGGTTACCTGCATGGGCCGTTCAATCTGCAGGCGCGGCTGCTTGCCGGTTTCGATGAGGACGAACTGGCCGATCTGGTGGAGCAGGCCGGCTGAGCGGCCGGTGATGGGTGCATGGGCGGGCCGCAGTGCGCGATCTGTCGCTCGCCGCTTGCGTGCAGATCGAATCGGCCAGTACCGACGCCACGCTGGGTGATGCACATTCGCAGCGTCGCGCGTGAGCGATGAGCTCAGTGCGTGGCGGAGCGATCGCAGCGCGCTGGATCGACGTGCATCGCTGCCCGTCGTGATGACGTCGTGCCCGCGCTCGGATGCCGACAACACGTGACAGGCCACCTGCGCGGCAACGCGCCTTCGCTCACCGGACTGTGCGCTGGGTCCTCCGGCACAGCTGCCGAAATCGTATCCATTCACGGCCGACATCACAGAACTGTAATTTTCTTTTGTAACGACTTGCAATCGGTACGGCCAGGCGCGCCTTAATGACGTCCCGGGGGCAGGGGCCCGGTGTTTCACATCCGTTGCTTCCATGTCTAAGGAGAGAGAGACGATGAAGTCCAAGTCGATGTGCACCACGGTGGGTCTGATCGCCATGTGTCTGGCCGGTTCGGCCGCCGCTGCCGGCAAGCCGCTGTATCAATCCGGCCCTGCGCTGAGCCGCAGCGCGAGCGCCACCGCAGCCGCCGAACCCTCGTTGCAGCGCCTGCTCAGCGCACCGTCCACCGCCAACGCGCAGGTGGTCCAGCTCGACGCCGAAGCCGTCACCGCTTCGGAGAAGCTGCTGGAACTGCAGCTGGACGGCCAGACCATCACCGCCACCCAGGCCAAGGTCGATGCCCTGGAAGGCGGCGACAGCGTGTGGTACGGCAACCTCGGCCCGCGCGCCGGCACCCGTGCACGCACGCTGTCGGGTGTGGATCCGCTGAACTCGGCCATCCTGGTGCGCAGCGGCGACACCGTCACCGGCACCATTCGTTACGCCGGCAAGCTGTATCGGCTACGCCCGCTCGCCGATGGCCGCCATGTGCTGGTGCAGGTGGAAGAAAGCCGCCTGCCGCAGGAGCACCCGGCCGAATACAGCCTGCTGCCGAAGATCGACATGCCCAGCGACGGGCGCGTCACCGCGGCCGCCGCGTCGTCGGGCAGCCCGGCGACTATCCGTGTGCTGGTGGTCGCCACCAATCAGGCAGTGACCGCATACGGCGGCAACATGCAGTCGCTGGTGCAACTGGCAGTGGCCGAGGCCAACCAGGGCTACGTCAACAGCAACGTCGGCATCACCTTGCAGCTGGCGCGCTACGAGACCACCAGCTACAGCGAAACCGGCAATTTCACCACCGATCTGCAGCGCTTCCGCGTGACCAACGACGGTTACATGGACAGCATCCACACCAGTCGCAACACCTACACCGCCGATGTGGGCGTGATCGTGTTGGACAACAGCAGTTACTGCGGCCTGGCATCGGGCATCGGCTCCACCGCGGCGACCGCGTTTGCCTCGGTGTACTGGGACTGCGCCACCGGCTACTACAGCTTCGCGCATGAAATCGGCCATCTGCAGAGCGCCCGGCACGACGCCACCAACGACCCGAGCACCTCGCCGTATGCCTACGGGCACGGTTATCGCTACGGCAACAGCTGGCGCACCATCATGGCCTACGACTGCAGCAGCAGCTGCCCGCGCCTGAACTACTGGTCCAACCCCAACATCAGCTACAACGGCGTGCCCATGGGCAATGCCAGCACCGCCGACAATCAGCGCGTGCTGGTCAACACCAAGGCCACCATCGCCGGCTTCCGCTGAGTACCAAGTTGATCGTTCCGCTGTCGGCCCGGCACCGCAGGTGCCGGGCCATTGCCGCTACACGCAGGCGCCGTGATCGCGCAGACTAGAGGCATTGCCGGCAGCCGCCGGCGTGTCCTGCGGAGCGGAGCATCCATGTCCAAGTCCCTGCGTTATGCGGCGCTGTGCCTGGCCGCGCTGGCGGTCGCCGGTTGCAAACAGCAACCTGCCGACCCAGCCCCTTCGGTACCCAAACCGGCCGTGTCCGCACCGGCAGCGACGACCGGCAACGATGCCCGGGCTCGCGCGCTGCACGTGCTGGAAACCCGCTTGCAGGGCGACCATTTCTATCCGGACAACTGCATCAGCATCATCGCCGAAGACGACGCTGCGCCGACGCCGGATGCATTCGAGTTCGCGGTGCACGAGCGGCATGGCAACGAGTGTCCCGGCGACCCGCAGACCAGCCCGGTGCGCGATCGTTTCCGCGTGCAGGCCGATGGCACGGTGTTCTGGTACGACGTGGTCAACGCCGACTTTGTCGACTACGCCGAGCATGCGCGCAGCACGCAGTGACACTTCTGGATGCCGCAGGGACGGTGCGGTTGCGTTTCAGCAGGCTGGCGCGATCAGGCGTGCCGACAGCGCGTCCAGCTGCATTCCAGCACGGGTAAGCAGCACACCGAGCGTGCGCAGGCCTGATCTCGAAACCACAGCGCTCACCTGCAGACGGCGCGGCCGATGCCCATCGCGTCTGTCGCCCGCAGACTGGTTCCGAGCGAGCAGCCTGTGCCCGGCGGGCGCCGCTCGCTAGCTGCTGACAGCCACGTTAAAGCGGCAACTGCTCCAGCGACACGCCGTCGGCATCCACATGCAATACCGAGCCTTGTTCGTACCAGTCGCCCAGCACGATGCGTGTGCAAGTCTGGCCACCGGCCTGAAGGGTGTGGATCGCAGGGCGATGGGTGTGGCCATGGACCAGGCGGTCCAGGCCATACCGCACGAAGGTGGTTTCCACCTCGGCCGGGGTGACATCGGTGACGGTCTCGAAGCGCGATTGGTCGCCCTGCTTGAGTTCTGCATGACGCGCCTGGCTGACAGCGCGTGCCTGTTGCGCGAAGGCCACCCGCGCAGCCAGCGGTTGCGCCAGGAACTGCGCCTGAAAGACCGGATCGCGCGTCTGCGTACGGAACGCCTGGTAGGCGGTGTCGTCGGTGCACAGCAGATCGCCATGCATCAGCAAGCTCGGATGCTCGTACAAATCGACCACGGTGGGGTCGGGCAGGATGCGCAAGCCCGCACGTTGCGCATACGCCTGGCCGACCAGGAAGTCGCGGTTGCCCGGCATGAAGTACACCGGCACGCCGCTATCGGCCACCGCATGCAGCGCCACGGCCACCGCATCGGCAGCGGTCGATGGCGTGTCATCGCCGATCCAGGCTTCGAACAGATCGCCGAGGATGTAGAGCGCGTCGCTACCGGGCACCTGCGTGCGCAGGAAGTCCAGAAACAGCTCGGTGATCGCCGGCCGGGCCGGATCCAGATGCAGGTCGGAGATGAACAGTGTCGTCATTGCGCCATTGTACGGCGGGAGCGCGGGACGGGAATCGGGGAATGGGAATCGGTAGAGCGTTGCATCGCGCAGCGAGCGGCCAGCTACGGTGACGAGGGGTCATCTGCCTGGTCAGGGTAACTCGGCGGTGGCAGCGCTCACTCTTTAGCCAAGCAGTACCGGCAATCCCCACAGCGACAGACTGGCCAGCACCACGCCGATCGCCGTGGCAGCCAGCACATCGCTGGGATAGTGCAGGCCCAGCACCACGCGCGACAGCGCCACGCCGGCCGAAAACGGCACCAGCAGGGGCGCCAACCATGGGTAGTAGGCCAGTGCCACGATGCTGAAGGACACCGCGTGCAGCGTGTGGCCGGACGGAAAACTGAACTCGTCCAGCGGCGCCACCCAGGCGCGGATGCGCACGTCGGCCGCATACGGGCGTGGCCGCCGCGTCCAGCGCTTGAGCGCTTTGTACAAGGTCAACGCCAGCACGCCGGTGGCGGCCATGTGCGCAGATGCACGCACGCCGTCCATGCCGTCGAGCAGCACCAGCAAGCCCATCAGGCCGTACCAGAACATGCCGTCGCCGAGCCGGCTGATGGTGGCGAACGCGCGCCGCACCGGGTGGCGGCGGCACCAGTGGTTGGCGCGCCGGCACCAGCGCGCTTCGCGACCGCGCAGAAGTTCAAGCCGCGTTGCCGACATAACGCCCCCGTGCCGCAGTGATGCCCATCAGCAAGGCCTCGAAGTCGGAGACCACATTGTCCGGATGCAGTTTCTTCATTGCCTGCGCGGCCGCCGCACCCAGGCGCTGGCGCATCGCATCGTCGTCGGTGAGTGCGACGGCGGCCTGGACGAACGCCTCGTCGTTGTCCACTGCCGCACCGCTGTGGCCGCTGCGCAGATACTCGCGTGCGGCGCCGTAGTCGAAGGCCACGGTGGCCACACCGCTGGCCATCGCCTCCAGGGTCACGTTGCCGAAGGTCTCGCTGCGGCTGGGGAACAGAAACAGATCGCCGCTGGCGAAGTGGCGCGCCAGCGCCTCGCCGCGCTGGATGCCGCAGAAGATGAAATCCGGATTCTCGTGCGCGATCTTTTCGCGTGCCGGGCCATCGCCCACCCAGGCGAAGCGTGCCTTCGGGCGGATCTGCTGCAGCTTGCGGAAGGCGCGAATTGCCAGCGGCAGATTTTTTTCGTTGGCGATGCGTCCGACGTAGATCGCGGCGAAGCCTTCGCCTTCGATGCCCCAGTCGGCACGCAAGGCCGGATCGCGTCGAGCCGGATCGAACTGCTGGCTGTCCACCGCGCGCGCCAGCAATTGCACCCGCTCGAAACCGCCGTCACGCAGAAACTGCTGCAGCTCGCGGGTAGGCACCAGGGTGGCTTCGGCCTGATTGTGGAAGCGGCGCATCCAGCGCAACGCAGTGCCCTGCAGCCAGGCGGCACCGTAGTCGGGCAGGTACTCGTCAAAGCGCGTATGGAAGCCGGTGGCGACTGGAATGCCCAGCCGGCGTGCCGCACGCATCGCCGACCAGCCCAAGGGGCCTTCCGTGGCCACATAGACCGCATCCGGTTGCGAGCCTGCCCAATGACGGAGGAGACGTTGCGTTGCCGGCAACCCGAACTTCAGTCCCGGGTAGCGCGGCAGCGATGCGCCGCGCACCAGTAGTGCCATGGCCGCGTCGGTATCGCTGCTCTGCCGTGGACGCACCACGTCCACTTGGTGTCCGCGTGCGCGCAGGCCGGTTTCCAGCCCGTGCACGGTCAGCGCTACACCGTTGACTTCAGGCGGATAGGTTTCGGTAACGATCGCGTAGCGCATGCCCGTTCTCCGGTTTTCGCTAGCTTCCGGGAGGGCGATGGCATGGATGTTGCGCGCACAAGTCGCGGCGGTGACAGTGGAGCAGGGAATGGGAAATGGGGAATCGCAAAGGCAGCGTGCTGCACCCGTCCAGCGCAATCTACACCAGTCAGAAAATTCTCAGAGCCCCGTGGTTGACTATTCCCGATTCCCGATTCTTGTCTGAGGCCGCAGGCCTCAGGTCACAAACGGTTTGAACGCGATTCCCAGCCCGGCCATGCTTTCGACTTCGCCGATCAGGTCGGCGCGCAGCAGCGGGCGCGAGTCGATCCAGTTTTGCGACAGGATCAATGACAGGCGTGCGTCATCGGCGGTGAGTTCCAGGGTCGGAATCGGGTCGGACTCATGCGCGCGATGCAGCAGCACCGCCAGCCGCAGCAGTGCGGCCTTGCGTCGGGTTGGCAGCAGCAGGCGATCGGGCAGCGCCTCGAACGCGGTCTTGGGCACATTGCGCCGGTGCGTGCGCACCAGCGATGCCAGCACCTGCTGCTCCTGCCGCGAGAAACCTGCGATATCCGAATGCTCCAGGATGTAGCTGCCGTGCACGTGATACTGACTGTGCGCGATGATCAGGCCCAGCTCGTGCAGGCGGGCAGCGCGGCGCAGCACCTGCGCATCGTCGCCATCCAGTTGCCAGGATTCGCAGACCTGATCGAACAGGCGGCAGGCAGTGGCTTCCACGCGCTGCGCCTGCACTTCGTCGATACCGTAGCGCTGCACCAGCGAGGCCACCGAGCTGTCGCGCGGGTCGTTCTCGCCGCCGCGGCCGAGCATGTCGTAGAGGATGCCTTCGCGCATCGCCGCCTTGCTGACCATCAGCTTCTCCAGCCCCAGGGCCTGGAACGCCGCTTCCAGCACCAGAATGCCGCCGGCGATGATCGGCCGCCGTTCGGCGGCCAGGCCAGGTAGCTGGATGTCTTCGATGCGCTTGGCCTTGAGCAGTTCCTCGCGCAGCGCCGGCAACGCCTCGGCAGTGATCGCGCCCTTAGTGAGCTTCATCGCCGCACAGATCTCGCCGATGGCCTTGTGCGTGCCGGACGAACCGATTGCCTCATGCCAGCCCAGTGCCTTGTACTGATTGGCGAACTGCTGGAACTCGGCGCCGATCTCGGTCAGCGCATCCTTCCATTTCTTCTTCGACAGCTTGCCGCCGGGGAAAAAGCGTCGCGTGCTGGCGATGCAGCCGGCCTGCAGAGATTCGCGTTCCAGGGTCTGGAACCCACGGCCGATGATGAACTCGGTCGAGCCGCCGCCGATGTCGATCACCAACCGGCGTTGGTCGGGTTTGGGCGGTTGCGCATGTGCCACGCCAAGATAGATCAGGCGCGCTTCCTCGCGTCCGCTGACCACCTCGATCGCATGCCCGAGCGCGGTTTCGGCCGGCATCAGAAACGCCTGCGGCGAGCGCAGCTGACGCACCGTGTTGGTGGCCAGTGCGCGCACGCGCAACGACGGCACGTCCCGGATGCGCTGGCCGAAGCGCGCCAGGCATTCGAGCGCACGCTGGCGCGCTTCATTGGAGATGCCACCCTTGCCATCCAGGCCGTCGGCCATGCGCACGGTTTCGCGCAGGCGATCGACCACGCGCAGCTGACCCATCAGGTAGCGCGCAATGACCATGTGGAAGCTGTTGGATCCTAAGTCGATGGCGGCGAGGAAATCGCCATCGCGCAGGGGCGGGACCGTGGGGGAGGGCATTGGCATGGGCGCATGGTAGCCGATGGGCCGTTGGCCCCGTGAGGGGCCGCGCCCACGCCGCTTTCAGATCCGCTCGAGCAAGGTCATCTGCGCCGAATGCGCCGGCTTCCCGGGGCCGGGTACGCGCTTGTGATAGACGCCGTCGGCATCCAGCTCCCAGGCGTTGACGTTGTCGTCCAGGTAGTTCTGCAGCACTTCGCGGTAAACGCGCTTGGCCAGATCCGGGTCCAGGATCGGGAAGCAGGTTTCAACGCGCCGCAGCAGGTTGCGTTCCAGCCAATCGGCGCTGGCGCAGTACAACTCTGCCGCGCCATCGTTGCCGAACCAGTAGACGCGGCTATGTTCCAGAAAACGCCCCACGATCGAGCGCACGCGGATAGTGTCGGATACGCCGGGCACGCCCGGCCGCAGCGTGCAGGCGCCGCGCACGATCAGGTCGATCTGCACACCGGCCTGCGAGGCGGTATACAGCGCACGCACGACTTGCGGCTCGTTGAGGGCATTCATCTTGGCGATGATGCGGCCCGGGCGGCCGTTGCGGGCCAGCCGCGTTTCGCGCTCGATCCGCTTCAATACACCGGCGTGTAGGGTAAAGGGCGACTGCAGCAACTGTTCTAGTTTCATGCGCGGGGCGAGCCCGGACAATTGCTGGAACAGCATGTGCACGTCGTTGCCGATTTCCACATCCGCGGTGATCAGGCTGATGTCGGTGTACAGGCGTGCGGTGCCGCTGTGGTAGTTGCCCGTACCCAGATGCACGTAGCGCTTGAGCTTGCGTCCCTCGCGGCGCACGATCAGCAGCATCTTGGCGTGCGTCTTGAAGCCGACCACGCCGTACACCACCTGCACGCCGGCTTCCTGCAGCTTGTCGGCCAGGCCCAGGTTGGCCTCCTCGTCGAAGCGCGCGCGCAACTCCACCACCACGGTGACGTCCTTGCCGTTGCGCGCGGCCAGGATCAGCGCATCGACGATCAGCGAGTCCTTGCCGGTGCGGTACAGCGTCTGCTTGATCGCCAGCACGTTCGGGTCGACCGCGGCCTGACGGATCACGTCCAGCACCGCAGTGAACGCATCGAAGGGATGATGCAACAGCACATCGCCCTTGTTGACGATCTCGAAGATGCCGTCGTTGTCGCGCAGCGTGCGCGGGTTGAACAACGGATACTTCAGCTCCGGGCGCTGCACCAGATCGTAGACCTGGGTGACGCGGCTCAGGTTGACCGGCCCGACGATGCGATACACCGCGTTTTCGTTCAGGCCGAAGTTTTGCAGCAGGGTGCGCATGATCGGCGCCGGGCAGTCGTGCGCGATCTCCAGACGCACTGCCGGGCGATAGCCGCGGGTGACCAGTTCATCGCGCAAGGCCAGCGCCAGGTTCTCCACTTCTTCCTCGTCCACCACCAGCTCGGAATTGCGGGTGACGCGGAACTGATACGAGCCCTTGACCTGCATGCCGGGGAACAGTTCGTCGACGAACTCGGACAGCACCGAGGAGAGGAACACGAAGCCTTGCGTACCCTCCGGCGACAGGCTCGCCGGCAGCTGGATGATACGCGGCAACGAACGCGGCGCACGCACGATGGCCAGATGACCGGCACGGCCGAATGCGTCCTGGCCCTCCAGCACCACCACGATGTTCAAGGTCTTGTTGAGGATCTTCGGAAACGGATGCGCCGGGTCCAGGCCCAGCGGCGACAGCACCGGCATGATCTCGTTGCGGAAGTACGCCCGCAGCCAGCGTTTCTGACGTGAGGTCCACGCCGTGCGGCTGAGCACCGCCACGCCGGCATCTTCCATCGCCGGGCGCAGCACTTCATTCCATGCGTGGTACTGCTGTTCGACCAGCTTGGCGGCGCGGTCGTGCACCGCGTTGAGGATGGCGGTCGGGCTCAGGCCATCCGGCGCCGGCGGCAGGCCGAACTCCTGCGCATGCCGCACGGTGGCCGCGCGGATCTCGAAGAATTCATCCAGGTTGGTGCAGGAAATGCACAGGAACCGCAGCCGTTCCAGCAATGGCACCTGCTCGTCCAGTGCCTGCGCCAGCACCCGGAAATTGAAGTCCAGCTGCGACAGTTCCCGGTTGATGTACAGCGCCGGATCGCGCAACGGATCGGTGGCGATATCCTCGGAAGGTGTGACGTCGTGCAGTTCTTTGGCGTGGCCCATTGGAGTCGGTCATCAAGACGGAGATGGTGTGCGGCATGGCAGCGCGCCAGGTGCAGCGCAGGCAATGCAGCGCGTCGTGCGCGCGCGCATCGCACCGCAGTGCGGCGCGCACCCCTTACATATCACGCCGAACGTGACAGTGGCAGGGACTGATCGCGCTGCACGATGCGCGCAGCGACAAAATGGCATGAGAATTCGCTACCGCGTCCGACCTCGCTTTCGATTTCCAGACGCGCCTGGTGCAGTCCCAGGATGTGCTTGACGATCGACAACCCCAGCCCGGTGCCGCCGCTCTCGCGCGAGCGGCTGCTGGACACGCGATAGAAGCGCTCGGTGATGCGCGGCAGATGCGAGGCGGGAATGCCGTAGCCGGTGTCGCGCACCGCCAGGGCCGCGCCATCGCCCTCGCGCACGAAGCGGATCGTCACCGTGCCGCCGCCGGGGGTGTAGCGCACCGCGTTGGTGACCAGGTTGGAAAAGGCGCTATGCAGTTCCTTGTTGGAGCCGAGCAGGTCCACGCCGGCCTCGTCGAACACTTCCACGGTGTGGCGGCCCTGGCTGTGCGCTTCGGCCTCGCGGCGCAGCGTCGACAGCATCGGCGCCATCGCCACGTGTTCCTCGCCGAGTTCTTCCTGCGATTCCAGCCTCGACAGCGTCAGCAGGTCTTCGACCAGCTGGGCCATGCGCTGCGATTGCTTGCGCATCTCGGCGAGCATCGGGCCGGAATCGGGAAAGTCTTCCGGGTCGAGCATGTCCAGATAGCCGTGCACCACCGTCAGTGGCGTACGCAGTTCGTGGGAGACGTTGGCCACGAAGTCGCGGCGTACCTGCTCCAGCCGCAGCAGCTTGCTGACATCGCGCGCCACCAGCAGCCAGTAGTCGTCGGAGTAGGGGATCAGGCGCAGATTCAGGCGCAGATCCGGATCCACAGGCGAGGCGGCGTCGAGCATGGGTTCGGCATTCCGACCGGCCGCCAGCCAGTGCGCCAACGGCAACGGCTGCAACCGCTCCACCACCGACACGCCCATGTCGCCAGGATGATGCAGGCCCAGCAGCCCGCCTGCGGCCCGGTTGAACCACTGTACGCGCTGGCTGTTGCGATCCACTACCACCACCGCGTCCGGTAGCGCCTGTGCGGCGGCGCGGTAGGTGCGCAGCATCTCGATCAGGCGACGCTTGCGCCCACGCATTTCGGCCTGGCTGCGATAGAGCAGGCGATCCAGTTCGTTCCATGCACCGATCCCGGCGGCCGGCTCGGCGCGCTGGCGCGCGGTCAGGCGCCGCAGCACCTGACGCAGCCGCCAGTAATGCCAGGCCAGCGCCCCCAGCGCGGTCAGCGTCAACGCCATCCACACATGCCCGATCAGCATGCCGACCAGCACGGCAGCGCCCAGCAACAGCGCGAGAGTGCCGAGCGTCTTGAGCCAGGCGGAACGGATATGTCGAGGCATGGAAGGCGTTACCACGGAGCGTCAGGTAGGCGTGCGAACCGGCCGGCCCTATGGGCGACCGGCCGTGCGGCAACCACTAAGTTGCCGAAGAGAAACGGTAGCCCGAGCCACGCACGGTCTGCACCATGTTTTCCAGACCGAACGGCTCCAGCGTCTTGCGCAGGCGGCGGATGTGCACGTCGATGGTGCGCTCCTCCACATACACGCTGCCGCCCCAGACATGATCCAGCAGCTGGGTGCGCGTATACACGCGTTCGGGATGTGTCATGAAAAAGTGCAGCAGGCGGTATTCGGTCGGGCCGATCGGCACCGGCGCGTCGCCGGCAAACACCCGGTGCGCAGCGCCGTCGATGCGCAGGCGTCCCACGGCCACGCTGCCGTCTTCGTCGTCCTCGCGGGTGCGGCGCATCACCGCACGGATGCGCGCCAGCAACTCACGCGCCGAGAACGGCTTGACCACGTAATCGTCGACCCCGGCTTCCAGGCCACCGACGCGGTCGTTCTCTTCGCCGCGCGCGGTCAGCATGATGATCGGAATCTCGCGGGTCAGCTGTTCCTTGCGCCAGCGCCGCGCCAGGTCCAGCCCGCTGGTGCCTGGCAACATCCAGTCCAGCAGGATCAGGTCCGGCACGCGGTCGGCGATGGCAGTCTGCGCCTCGCGGGCATCGCCGGCGTGGATGGGTTCGAACTCCCCTTTGCGCAGCGCGAATGCCACCATGTCGCGAATCGCGGGTTCGTCGTCGACGATCAGAATGCGTTTTTGCACGCGGGGCTTACCGTCTGGCTTTGGTTGATCGCCAGTAGACTACGGTTTTGTGACTCCAATGTGACATCCGCGACGGCTGCGACCGCGACCAAAGCGGCCTGTGCCAGTCACCCGTACAGTGTTGAACGCTTTGACGTACGCTGAAATGACCACTGCGCCGACCGTCACATGCGCTAGCGCGTCGACAGATCCGGGTCGCGGATGCCTTGCCGGCGTAGCTCCAGCACGGTCGGGGTGATCGCCGCGATGCGTGCATCCACCCGCGCCCGTGTCACATAGTCGAGATCTTTCTTCTTCAACGCTTCCAGCTGGATCAGCGCCTGTTCCGGGCGTCCATTCAAGTACGCAGATTCGGCGTACGCCTCGCTGGCGCGCAGATGGTCGCCGGACAGCTCGCAGGCGCGGGCGTAGGTCTGTTGCAACAAGGGGTCTTCGCTACTGCGATGCAGTAACGGCTCCAGTACCTGGCGTGCGCGCTGGCCGGACTCCTTGCCGGCCTGCTCGTTGAGTGCGCCGGCATAGGTCAGCGCCACCGCGCGGTTGTTCGGCAGTTGCTTGAGCAGCGCGTCGAAACGCGCATTGGCCACCTCGCGCTGGCCCACCCGCGCCTGCGCCTCGCTCAGCCCCAGCGTCAGCCACAGGTTGTCCGGGTGCGCTTCCAGCAGGCTGGTCAGTTCGGCCACCGGCTCGCCCGGCCGGCCGCCGCTGTTGCGCAGGCGCGCCAGCGCCAGCCCGTAGCGCTGGGCATCGGTCAGGCCGTGCTTGGCACTGCGGCGCAAGGTCTCGTATTCGCGGATGGCCGCATCCGGCGTGGCCGCGCTGAGCACGCGCAGGCGCTCTTTGGCCCAGTCGAAGTTCTGCTGGTCGCCGCCGCGGCTCAGCGCATCCACCGGTAGTCGCAGCGCATACGGCAGCAGCGCGTTGCCGTTGCGGCTCAACGGTTCGGACAGCGACGGGTCGGCAGGGTCCACCCGTTCCTGGCGCGTGTCGCCCGGCACCGAGGTGGTCAGCACCACGGTGTTCTTCTTCATCTGCTCTGCGCGCGCCTTGGCCTCGCTGATCCGGGTGACCGTGACCGGGTGGGTCTGCAGAAAGTCCGGCGCGCTGTAGCCGCCCTCGTTGGCGCGCATCGCCACCGACATGCGCTCGAAGAAGCCGGCCATCGCATCCACGTCGTAGCCACTGCGCACCAGCGTGCGGATGCCCAGCCGGTCGGCCTCGGATTCATTGGAGCGGGTGTAGTCGATCTGGCGCTGCTGCATCAGCCCCATCGCGCTGGTGATGCCGGCCATGGTGGCATCGCCCCTGGAATTGCCGCCGGCCTGTTGCGCGGCGATCACCGCTGCCAGCATGCCGAGCAGGATCGGGATCTGGTCGCGCTGCGCCCGTTCCACCCCGCGCAGCACATGCTGCTGGGTGACGTGGGCGATTTCGTGCGACAGCACCGCGGCCACCTCGTCTTCGCGCTCGGCGGTCAACACCAGCCCGGCATTGACCGCGATATACCCGCCCAGCGTGGCGAAGGCATTGATCTGGCGGTCGCGCAGCATGAAAAACGTAAACGGCTGCTGCGGCTGGTCGCTGTTGGCACCCAGCCGGGTGCCCATGGTCTGCAGCCAGTCGGTGATCAGCGGGTCGTCCAGCACGTAGTCGTAATTGCGCAACTCGGCCAGCATCATCTTGCCGTACTCGGCCTGGCGCGCCGGTGTCAGCAGCTCGCCGGCTGACGAGCCGATGTCGGGCAGGCGGTTTTCCTGCGCGGGTGCCACCCCCATGGCAACGGCCAGCGTGAGGGCGGTGGCGAGCGGTAGCAGGCGCAAGTGGAACTCCCAGGTGGTGCGCGGAGCATGCGGGCAGCACGGCGCGATGGCGTGAATCATCGGTTAATCCACAGTGTTGCGGTGACGACATGGAAATTCCAGTCGCCCGGTACCATTGTCAGACCTCAGACCAACCACGGAGTTTCCCGTGAGCCAAGACACCGACGTGCAGGATGCGGCCAGCGGCCCGCAGATCACCCTGTATTCCTCCGCGATCTGCCCGTACTGCGTGGCGGCCAAGAACTTCCTCAAGAGCAAGGGCCGGACCTGGACCGAGGTGCGCATCGACCTGGACCCGGCCGAGCGCAACAAGATGGTCGCGCTGGCCAAGCGCACCAGCGTGCCGCAGATCTTCGTCGGCGACGTCCATGTGGGCGGCTACGACGACATGATGGCGATGCACCGTGCCGGCAAGCTCGAACCGCTGCTGGCCGGCGCTACAGGCGGCCAGGCATGAGCGAGACCGGCAACGGCAGCGACGACCGGCTGCGCGAGTTCACCGAATTTCGCCAGCGCATGAACCAGCGCATCCTGGCCGAGCCGAACCAGGTGGTGCGCCGGTTCTTCGCGTTGGACACCCAGACCTACCAGGCCGGCGCGCTCGACGTGAAGACCAAGGAACTGCTCGGTCTGGTTGCCTCGATGGTGCTGCGCTGCGACGACTGCATCAGCTACCACGTCGCCCAGTGCAAGGACGCCGGCGTGACGCGCGAGGAATTCTTCGAAACCTTCTCGGTCAGCCTGGTGGTTGGCGGCTCCATCGTCATCCCGCATCTGCGCCGCGCGGTCGACTTCCTCGACCAGCTCGAGGGCGGCGCGCCGGCACCTGAGCAGCACGCGCATGGGTGATTGGGGCGGGAGTGGGGAGTGGTGATTCGGGATTCGTAACGGCGGGCGGGGTGGGCGTGCCGCCTTTTGTTGGCGGCGTTGCCTTGGGCGGTCCGATTTCGGCACCGGCCGCTGGCTAGAGGCCGGTGCTTTCAGGACGTCTGCACTGAAGTTATGCCCGCATGCGCCGGTACGCGCGCCCGTTTCTGCCGCCGTTCGCTGCACCGAATGGCCGTCGTGCGCAGCTGTAGCCTCTTAGACCAAGGTCGGTTTGGGCGCCTTCACCGGCATCGGGCATAATTGCCTGTGAAACCTCCTTGCGCCGCTCTGCCGGGTACTGCGGCTGGCGCTCCCCCCTTCAAGTTCGGAAACCCAACGTTATGACGCAGACAATCACGGTCATCCGCGGCGACGGTATCGGCCCGGAGATCATGGATGCCACGCTGTTCGTGCTCGACGCGCTGCAGGCTGGCCTGACCTACGAGTACGCCGACGCTGGCCTGGTCGCGCTGGAGAAGCACGGCGATCTGCTGCCCGAGTCCACCCTGGCCTCGATCACCAAGAACAAGGTGGCCCTGAAAAGCCCGCTGACCACCCCGGTCGGCGAGGGCTTCAGCTCGATCAACGTCGCCATGCGTCGCAAGTTCGACCTGTACGCCAACGTGCGTCCGGCCAAGTCGTTCCCCAACACCAAGTCGCGTTTCGCCGATGGCGTGGACCTGATCACGGTGCGTGAGAACACCGAAGGCGCCTACCTGAGCGAAGGCCAGACCGTGTCCGAGGACGGCGAGACCGCGTTCTCCGGCGCCCGCGTCACCCGCAAGGGCTCCGAGCGCATCGTGCGCTACGCCTTCGACCTGGCGCGCGCCACCGGCCGCAAGAAGGTCACCGCGGTGCACAAGGCCAACATCATCAAGTCGACCTCGGGCCTGTTCCTGAAGGTGGCACGCGATGTGGCCACGCAGTACCCGGAAATCGAATTCCAGGAAATGATCGTCGACAACACCTGCATGCAACTGGTGATGCGTCCGGAGCAGTTCGACATCATCGTGACCACCAACCTGTTCGGCGACATCATCTCCGACCTGTGCGCCGGTCTGGTTGGCGGCCTGGGCCTGGCCCCGGGCGCCAATATCGGTGTGGACGCGGCGATCTTCGAGGCCGTGCACGGCTCGGCGCCGGACATCGCAGGGCAGGGCAAGGCCAACCCGTGCGCGCTGCTGCTCGGTGCCGCGCAGATGCTGGACCACATCGGCCAGCCGCAGAACGCAGAGCGCCTGCGCGAAGCGATCGTGGCCACGCTGGAAGCCAAGGACGCGCTGACCCCCGACCTGGGCGGCACCGGCAACACCATGGGCTTCGCCAAGGCGATCGCCAGCCGCCTCTGAGCGACACGGCGACAGCAAAAAGAAAGGGCGCCCAGGCGCCCGTTCTTTTGCTCGCAATCCGGATGCTGGAGGGAACCGCTTTTACGACTCCCCAATCCCGACTCTCGATTCCCGGCTCAATTACGCGACTGCAGCTTCGACAGCAAGCGCAGGAATTCGATGTACAGCCACACCAGCGTCACCATCAGGCCGAACGCGCCGTACCACTCCATGTGCTTGGGAGCGCCCTGTTCCACACCGCTTTCGATGAAGTCGAAGTCCAGCACCAGGTTCAGTGCCGCCACCACCACCACGAACAGACTGAAGCCGATCCCGATCAGGCCCGAGTCGTGGATGAAGGGAATGCGCACGCCGAACAAGCCCAGCACGATGGTCGCCAGATATACCAGCGCGATGCCGCCGGTGGCCGCCACCACGCCCAGCTTGAAGTTCTCGGTGGCCTTGATCATGCCGCTGCGATAGGCGAACAGCAAAGCGAACATGGTGCCGAAGGTCAGCAGTACCGCCTGGAACACGATGCCATTGAAGCGCGCTTCGTAGACCGCCGAGATCGAGCCCAGGAAAAAGCCTTCCACCAGCGCGTACAGCGGCGCGGTGACCGGAGCCCAGGTCGGCTTGAAGCTGGTCGCCAGCGCAAACACCAGCCCACCGATCGCGCCGGCAATCATGTAGAGGCGCGCGGCAGGCAAGGGAACGCCGTCGGCCCCGATCGACTGCGACCAGGCAAAAGCGGCGGTGACCACCGCCATCAGCAACAGCAGTCCGGTCTTGTTGACGGTGCCGTTGAGGGTCATCGCCTGACCGTCGCGCGTGACCACCGAGCCGGAACCCAGGTCGAGGAAGGTGGATTCCCGAAGGGCGGGATTGCCGCTACGCATGCGTGTTCTCCATGAAATATAGATGCCTGCCGACTTGGCGAGCGATGCCGCGAGGATACCGGATCGTCGGATTTACACAGAGTGATTGACAGCAAGGCCAATCATTCCCAAAATAGCCGACCTTTCCAGCCTTCGGGATGGAAAGGTCCCGCCGGGGTATAGCGCAGTCTGGTAGCGCGCCTGCTTTGGGAGCAGGATGTCGGGGGTTCGAATCCCTCTACCCCGACCATTCCGAGGCTCTTGGCGGCGTGGGAGTGCGAAGTTCGGTCCGGGCGCCCGTAGCTCAACCGGATAGAGCACCGGCCTTCTAAGCCGGCGGTTACAGGTTCGAGTCCTGTCGGGCGCGCCATCGGCGGGGCGGTAGGAAGTAGGTTTCAGTGGTGGCTGTAGCTCAGCTGGTTAGAGTACTGGATTGTGATTCCAGATGTCGGGGGTTCGAGTCCCCTCAGCCACCCCACTGATTGCAGGAAAAGTTGGACCCGATGCATCGCGGGGTGTTGCAACGAAGCAAAAACGCGCATACACTGTGCGACCAGTTTCAGGGCCGTTAGCTCAGTTGGTAGAGCAGTTGACTCTTAATCAATAGGTCCAAGGTTCGAATCCTTGACGGCCCACCAAACAAAAGCACTTAGGCATTCGCCTAGGTGCTTTTCTTTTTGTGCTGAGGATAAAGAGATGGCGCAAGCAATTGGTTGCAGCTTTGCTGTCGTCTCGGTCGGCGACTGCCCGAGCGCGGTGTTCGTCTGGGCCTGGCGCGATGTCTTGCCTGCGGCATGCGCGCAATCGCCACTGGCGGCCGCCCGGATGAGCGAATGCGAATGAGCACTGATGTGTCTGGAGCGTTGCGGCATTCGATCCTGCGCCAGGTCGGCCTTTTCGCAATCGTCGGTCCTCCGATCGGCGGGCTGCTGGGCTTTGTGCGGTGGGCTCGGTTCGATCTGCAGACCGCGTTGTCGGTGGTTGTCTGGTCGTACGGCCTGGTGTTGCCGGTGATTGCCTGCGCTGCTGCGGGGTGGCTATGTGCGCGCATCTGCGCCTGGCTGTATCGCGGACGCCGGCCCAACCCGATGGCCCACATTGCTATCGGTGCGTTGGGTGGCCTGCTCTCGGCCGGGGTGATGGTGCTGCTGCTGGCGATCATCGGCGGCTGGTCGATGATGTCCGATCGCGCGGTGATGCTGACGCTGCTGCAGTGTGGGTTGGCGGCAGGTGGCGCCTGCGCCGTGCTTGTCTGGCTGATGTGGTCGCGCCTGGCAGTGTCGCCCCACGCCGGGTGACCGGTCGCCAGGCAGCGTCCATCAGCATGTGCAAGAAGGTGTTCTTTGCGGCGTTGGATGGCGCTTTGTATACGTCCGATGGCGATGCGCCGCGCCTGATCGGCTGCGGGCAACTACTGCCGTGGTCGCTTACGGCGACGCAGCGGGTGCGGGCGCCGGGCGTTGCTGGATGCGTGGAAATGCCAGCGTAAAGCGCGCGCCCTGGCCGGGCGCCGATGTCACTTCCACAAAGCCACCTGCCTGACGGACCGCGCTATACACCTGTGCCAGCCCCAGCCCTGCGCCTTTGTCGGCATCCTTGGTGGTGAAATACGCTTCGAACAGGTGCGCCTGCACGTGTGCATCCATGCCATGCCCGTTGTCGGCCACGGCGATGGTGACATAGCGCCCGGCCGGCCTGGTCAGCTTGGCCTGTTCTTCAGCGACTACGGTGTCGCCCGTCTCCACGCGGATGACGCCGCCACGTTGGCAGGCATCGCGTGAGTTGATCACCAGGTTCAAGATGGCGCGTTCCACCGTGTGGCGATCCACCATTGAGCAGCATCCGCCTTCGCCGGTGCGCAGCTGCAATTGCAGATCTGCGCCGAGCACCTGTTCGAGCAACGGGCCGAGCTGTTGGGTCAGGGCGGCCAGATCCACCGGTTCCGGGCTGTACGGATACTGCCGCGAAAACCCGACCAGGCGCTGTGCCATGACCGAGCCATGTTGAAGCGCGGCGGCGGCCACGCTCAACAGCTTGGTGTCGTGCGCATCGATCCTGGCGCGCTGTACCACCAGCTCGATGGCCGAGGTTGCTGCCTGCAGCACGTTGTTCAAATCGTGCACGACGCCGGCCAGCAGTTGTCCCACCGCTTCGCCTTTTTGCGCCTGCTCGGAGATCTTTTCGGCAGCGCTCTGCGCGGCGCGCGCAATGTCCAGATCGCCTTCGATGCGCTCTCGCAGGTCGCGCAGGCTGTGCAGTTCGGTCGACAGCGAATGTTCGCGCGCGCGCGCCAGCCGCAGCGCGCCACTGGAAAATACGCGCTCTGCGGTCAGGGTGGAATCCAGTGTGTGAAAGGCGGTCTCCAGCGCCCGGCGGTCGGAGATGTTCCTGCTCACCGCCAGGATCGCTTCGACCTTGCCAAGTGCATCGAACAGCGGACTGGTGACGACCTGCCAGATCTGGCGCACGCCGGCGAAGTTCACGCTGGCGGCTTCGAATTCCTGAATCGAACCGGCACGGGAGCCGGCGATCGCCGTCTCCACCAGTTCGCCCGCCTCCGGTGGCCATAGATCGCGCCATGGCCGCGCGATCAACTGATCCTGATGGCTGGCGCCCAATTCGGCCAGGCCATTGACGTTGATTGCGGTAATCCGCCCGGCGAGGTCGATCTCCTTGATGCAGTCGCGTGACAGGGCCACGATCTGCCGATACCGATCTCTCATCGCGATGACTGCCCTCACTGTTGTTAACGGAATTTTAGCGAAACAGCGTTGTCCAGCGCCAGCAAAGTGCGCGTAAGGGACGCTAGCGTTCACCCAGTCGCTTGATGAATGTATTTACCTTCAAGTGTGCCCGAGTCAGGGCCGACCACCATCATGCTGCCCGCGCACGCGTGCAGCACGCGAGCCGCGACCACATTCGGCGGCGCCATCGCTCGCGCGATGCTTTTTCTTTCCCGGTATCCCTGCAACAATGGACGGGGAACTGCAGTATCGCGAAAGTGGCGGAATTGGTAGACGCACCAGATTTAGGTTCTGACGCCGTAAGGCGTGGGGGTTCGAGTCCCCCCTTTCGCACCAATGCAGTGTGGCCGTGCGTGTTCCGGCCATTCCAGTACAGGCTTGGTCCTTTCCATCGCGCGATGCAGTGACGCGTGTTCCGCTGGCAGCGGCCGCCGTTATCGGCGAAACTACAAGGCTCGGCGGCTTTCCCGCCATCCGTCAACCCGCATCTTCCATCTCGTGCCGACGCTTGTGCAGTCGGTGGCAGGAGTCAACATGCAAGCATCGATCGAATCCACCGGCAATCTGGAACGCCGCCTGACCTTTACCCTGCCGCAGGATCGCCTGGAGACCCATGTCGGTGGCCGCCTGCGCGAACTTGCGCGGACCACACGCATCAAGGGTTTCCGCCCCGGCAAGGTGCCTACCAAGGTCATCGAGCAGCGCTTTGGCCAGCAGGTGCGTGCCGAGGCGATGGAAGGCCTGCTGCGTGAGACCTTCGATTCGGCGGTGCGCGAGCATTCGCTGCGTCTGGCCGGCAACCCGCGCATCGACCAGGGCGAGAGCGATTTCGACTTCGTCGCCACCTTCGAAGTGGTGCCGGACTTCGGTGATATCGACGTGGCTACGCTGTCGGTGGTGCGTCATGCCGCCGAAGTGACCGATGCCGACATCGACCAGATGATCGAGAACCTGCGTCTGCAGCGCCGCACCTGGAACCCGGTCGAGCGCGGCGCGCAGGTCGGTGACCTGGTGGCACTGGAGACCTGGTCGCAGGCCGGCGACGAGCGTCTGCCCGCCGAAGGCGTGGAGACCGGCAGCAGCGTGCTGGGCTCGGGCGTGATGTTCGACCAGATCGAAAAGGGCCTGGAAGGTCTGGCCAAGGGCGAGGACAAGACCCTGACAATCGACTTCCCGGCCGAGTGGCGCGTGCCGCAGCTGGCCGGCAAGACCGTGCATGTGCACGTCAAGGCCGTCGAGGTCTCCGAGCCGGTGTTGCCGGTGGTGGACAAGGAGTTCATCAAGAGCTTCGGGGTGAAGAGTGGGGACGCCGAGCAGTTCCGGGCCGACATCCGCACCAACCTGGAGCGCGAGCTCAAGGGCGCGCTGATGAACCGCCTGCGTCGCGAAGTGGGCGAGCAGCTGATCGCCGCCTATGCGCACGTTGAAATGCCGCCGCGTCTGGTCGAGAACGAGGCCCGTTCGATGCTGGCGCAGCAGGTCGAGCAGGTCCGCCGCAGCGGCCGCAACCCGGGCGAGATTCCGGCCGATGCCCATCAGGGTTTCATGGATGCGGCTGCCAAGCGCGTGCTGGTCGGGCTGCTGGTGGGGGAAGTGGCCCGTCGCAACGAGCTGCGCCTTGAATCCAAGCGCGTCAGCGAAACGCTGCGTCTGATCGCCTCGACTTACGAAGAGCCGGAACAGGTCATTGAGATGTACCGCAACGACCCCCAACTGATGAGTGGACTGCAGAGCCGTGTCATGGAAGAGCAGGTAATCGACTGGATCGCCGAGCGCGCCCAGCACACCGAGCAGTCGCTGTCGTTCCAGGACGCCATTCGGGTCTAAGGTAAGCGATCGCGAGACACCAACCCGCATCCCGATGGCTGGGATGCGGATGTCAAACCCGGGCATCGGCGCAAGCCGCTGCCATTACAGGAAGACTGATGAGCATTGTGACCAAAGCCCTGAACCTGGTGCCGATGGTGGTCGAACAGACCAGCCGCGGCGAGCGTGCGTATGACATCTACTCGCGTCTGCTGAAGGAGCGTCTGATCTTCCTGGTCGGTCCGATCGACGACCACATGGCCAACGTCATCGTGGCCCAGCTGCTGTTCCTGGAAGCCGATAACCCCGAGAAAGACATCAGCATCTACATCAATTCGCCAGGCGGCGTGGTCACCGCCGGCATGGCCATCTACGACACCATGCAGTACATCAAGCCGGACGTGAGCACCATCTGCGTCGGCCAGGCGGCCTCGATGGGCGCGTTGTTGCTGGCATCGGGTGCGGCCGGCAAGCGCTATGCGCTGCCCAATTCGCGCGTGATGATCCACCAGCCGCTGGGCGGCTTCCAGGGCCAGGCCACCGATATCGATATCCATGCGCGCGAGATCCTGACCTTGCGTTCGCGCTTGAACGAGATCCTGGCCAAGCACACCGGGCAATCCCTGGAAACGATCGCGCGCGACACCGAGCGCGACAACTTCAAGAGTGCGGTCGATGCGCAAGCCTACGGTCTGGTCGATCAGGTGCTGGAACGTCGTCCGGAAGAGTCGATCCAGCCATCTTGATCGCCAGATTGCTGAAATTGCAGGAAAAACCGGCAGGGTCGGGCTGGGCGGATGTCCTCCCGACCCTGTGCTATTCTCGAAATCGAACCCCCGTGCATCGGGTGGGGTAACTGGGTAACAGAAGCATGAGCGAAGACCGCCAAGGTCGTTCCGGCGACAGCAACAAGATTCTCTACTGCTCGTTTTGCGGTAAGAGTCAGCACGAAGTCCGTAAGCTGATTGCCGGTCCCAGCGTATTCATCTGCGATGAGTGCGTTGAGTTGTGCAACGACATCATCCGCGAGGAACTCGAGGAGAAGGCGCAGTCGGCCCGCTCCAGTCTGCCCAAGCCGCGCGAGATTCTCGAGGTGCTGGATCAATACGTGATCGGGCAGTTGCGCGCCAAGCGGACGCTCGCCGTGGCGGTGTACAACCACTACAAGCGTATCGAGAGTCGCAGCAAGAACGATGACGTCGAGCTGGCGAAATCCAACATCCTGCTGGTCGGCCCGACCGGCTCGGGCAAGACGCTGCTGGCCGAAACGCTGGCACGCCTGCTCAACGTGCCGTTCACGATCGCCGATGCCACCACCCTGACCGAGGCAGGTTATGTCGGCGAGGATGTGGAAAACATCATCCAGAAGCTGCTGCAGAAGTGCGATTACGATGTCGAAAAAGCGCAGCAGGGCATCGTCTACATCGATGAGATCGACAAGATCTCGCGCAAGAGCGAGAACCCGTCGATCACCCGCGATGTGTCCGGCGAAGGCGTGCAGCAGGCGCTGCTGAAGCTTATCGAAGGCACGGTGGCCTCGGTACCGCCGCAGGGCGGGCGCAAGCATCCGCAGCAGGAATTCCTGCAGGTGGACACCAAGAACATCCTGTTCATCTGCGGCGGCGCCTTCGCCGGCCTGGACAAGGTGATTCAGCAGCGTTCCAACGATGCCGGCGGCATCGGCTTCGGTGCCAAGGTCAAGAGCAGCGAGCGCAAGCAGGAAGTCGGCAAGATCCTGGCCGAGGTCGAGCCGGAGGACCTGATCAAGTTCGGCCTGATCCCC
Source organism: Xanthomonas sp. CFBP 8151 (assembly GCF_011761885.1). NCBI lineage: Bacteria > Pseudomonadati > Pseudomonadota > Gammaproteobacteria > Lysobacterales > Lysobacteraceae > Xanthomonas > Xanthomonas sp. CFBP 8151. The sequence goes on along the minus strand of NZ_JAASQZ010000002.1, from coordinate 224,289 downwards.
GAGTTCGTCGGCCGTCTGCCGGTGGTCGCCACGCTCGAGGAACTGGACGAGCCGGCGCTGATCAAGATCCTGACCGAGCCCAAGAACGCCATCACCAAGCAGTTCAAGAAGCTGTTCGACATGGAAGGCGTGGAACTGGAGTTCCGTCCCGACGCCCTGTCTGCAATCGCCAAGAAGGCGCTCAAGCGCAAGACCGGCGCGCGTGGTTTGCGCACCATCGTCGAATCGGTGCTGCTGGACACGATGTACGAGCTTCCCTCGCAGGAAAACGTCAGCAAGGTGGTGGTCGATGAGTCGGTGATCGAGCACAAATCCGAGCCGTATCTGATCTACCAGGCGCAACCGGCTCCGGCCAAGGCCGCCTCCGGCGATTGAGGCCCCGATGCCGCTGCGCCGGGCCACGGCCTCGCTCGCGGATAAAGGGTTTCCAAACGCTACTTGCAACACTTCGCCGATGGCCCCATAACGGGGCCATCGGCTTTTTTTATGCCGCAAACCCCCATTCCTGCGGAGCGCCCCATGGCCCAGTCCCAACCAGAAGTTCTCGATCTGCCGGTGTTGCCGCTGCGCGACGTGGTGGTGTTTCCGCATATGGTGATTCCGCTGTTCGTCGGCCGTGACAAGTCGATGCGCGCGCTGGAAAAAGCCATGGAAGCGGACAAGCGCATCCTGCTGGTCGCGCAGAAGTCGGCCGAAACCGACGACCCGACCGCCAGCGACCTCTATACAGTCGGCACGCTCGCGCAGGTGCTGCAATTGCTCAAGTTGCCCGACGGCACCATCAAGGTGCTGGTCGAAGGTCTGTCGCGGGTCACCGTCGACAAGGTTGTCGAGCTGGATGGCGCGCTGCAGGGACATGGCATCGAGATCGAAGCCAGCGACGCGCGCGAGCCACGCGAAGTGGAGGCCATCGCGCGTTCGCTGATGTCGCTGTTTGAGCAGTACGTCAAGACCAACCGCAAGCTGCCGCCGGAGTTGCTGCAGACCCTGGCCGGCATCGACGAGCCGGGCCGTCTGGCCGACACCATCGCCGCGCACATCGGCGTGCGCCTGGCCGACAAGCAGCGCCTGCTGGAAATCACCGAGATCGGCGAGCGGCTGGAGCTGCTGGTCGGGCTGGTGGACGGCGAGATCGATGTGCAGCAGCTGGAAAAGCGCATCCGCGGCCGCGTCAAGTCGCAGATGGAAAAGAGCCAGCGCGAGTACTACCTCAACGAGCAGATGAAGGCGATCCAGAAGGAGTTGGGCGATCTGGACGATGCACCGGGCGAGCTGGAAGAACTGGCGCGCAAGATCGCCGAGGCGGGTATGCCCAAGCCGGTCGAGACCAAGGCCAAGGCCGAGCTCAACAAGCTCAAGCAGATGTCGCCGATGTCCGCCGAGGCGGCCGTGGTGCGCAATTATCTGGACTGGCTGCTGGGCGTGCCGTGGAAAAAGCGCACCAAGGTCCGCAAGGATCTGAAGGCCGCAGAGGACACGCTGGATGCAGATCACTACGGCCTGGACAAGGTCAAGGAGCGCATCCTCGAGTACCTGGCCGTACAGTCGCGCGTGAAGCAGATGAAGGGGCCGATCCTGTGCCTGGTCGGGCCGCCGGGCGTGGGCAAGACCTCGCTCGGCCAGTCGATCGCCAAGGCGACCAACCGCAAGTTCGTGCGCATGAGCCTGGGCGGTATCCGCGACGAGGCCGAGATTCGCGGCCATCGCCGCACCTATGTCGGTTCGATGCCGGGCCGCCTGGTGCAGAACCTCAACAAGGTCGGCAGCAAGAACCCGCTGTTCCTGCTCGACGAGATCGACAAGATGTCGATGGACTTCCGTGGCGACCCGTCGTCGGCGCTGCTGGAAGTGCTCGATCCGGAGCAGAACAACTCCTTCAACGACCACTACCTGGAAGTGGACCTGGACCTGTCGGAGGTGATGTTCGTCGCCACCTCCAACTCGCTCAATATTCCCGGTCCGTTGCTGGACCGCATGGAAGTCATCCGCATCCCCGGCTACACCGAGGATGAGAAGCTCAACATCGCCATGCGTTACCTGGTGCCCAAGCAGATCAAGGCCAACGGCCTGAAGCCGGAAGAGATCGAGATCGGCAGCGATGCGATCCAGGACATCGTGCGGTACTACACGCGCGAATCGGGCGTGCGCAACCTGGAGCGCGAAGTCGCCAAGATCTGCCGCAAGGTGGTCAAGGAAATCGCGCTTGCCGGCCCGCAGCCGGATGCCACGAAGGTGGTCGCCAAGAAGGGCAAGCCCAAGGCGCTGGTCGCGGTCAACGCGAAGAACCTCGACAAGTATCTGGGCGTGCGTCGCTTCGATTTCGGCCGTGCCGAAGAAGAAAACGAAATCGGCCTGGTCACCGGCCTGGCCTGGACCGAAGTCGGCGGCGAGCTGCTGCAGGTCGAGTCCACGCTGGTGCCGGGCAAGGGCAACCTGATCTTGACCGGTCAGCTCGGCAACGTCATGAAGGAATCGGCATCGGCCGCCTTGTCGGTGGTGCGTTCGCGCGCCGAGCGACTCGGCATCGATGTGGATTTCCTGCAGAAGCAGGACGTGCACGTGCACGTGCCCGATGGCGCGACACCGAAGGATGGCCCGAGCGCCGGTATCGCGATGGTGACCTCGCTGGTGTCGGTGTTGACCAAGGTGCCGATTCGCGCCGACGTGGCGATGACCGGCGAGATCACCTTGCGTGGTCGCGTGTCGGCGATCGGCGGCCTGAAGGAGAAGTTGCTGGCAGCGCTGCGTGGTGGCATTCGCACCGTGCTGATCCCCGATGAGAACCGTAAGGATCTGGCCGACATCCCGGCCAACGTCACGCGCGATCTGAAGATCGTGCCAGTCAAGTGGATCGACGAAGTGCTGGATCTCGCATTGGAACGACCACTGGCGCCGAAAAAGGCGGGCAAGGAAAAGGCCCGTAAGACTGCGTCGCGGGTTGCGGTCCGCGGCAAGTCGCGTACTACTCCGGGCACCCGCGTCAAGCACTGAAACCGCTTGTCTAAACCCAGGCAAAACAAGCCAAAACCCGCGCCGTTATTGGGTTTTGGCTTGCGTGCTGTTGGGGGCGCTGGTATAAATGCACGACTCGTGGGCGCGGCAAATTGTGATGCGTCATGCGATACCACTTGTGTCGGGTTCTTCGCTAACGGCAAGAGCGCCGATTGTCGATTCCGCGGCATCTGCCGCAAAGGGAGTTTCAAGAATGAATAAAACCGAATTGATCGATGGCGTTGCCGCTGCCGCTGACATCTCCAAGGCTGAGGCCGGCCGTGCTGTTGACGCGGTTGTGAGCGAAATCACCAAGGCGCTGAAGAAGGGCGATGCCGTCACCCTCGTTGGCTTTGGCACCTTCCAGGTCCGCGCGCGCGCTGAGCGTACCGGCCGCAATCCGAAGACCGGCGACAGCATCAAGATCGCTGCTTCGAAGAATCCTGCATTCAAGGCTGGCAAAGCCCTGAAGGATGCAGTAAACTAATCGACTCGCTAGGGTGCTTAGCTCAGCGGTAGAGCGTCTCCCTTACACGGAGAGGGTCGGGGGTTCGAAACCCTCAGCACCCACCATTAAGCACCAGGCACATGTTTCAAGCGCGGAGCGGTAGTTCAGCTGGTTAGAATGCTGGCCTGTCACGCCGGAGGTCGCGGGTTCGAGTCCCGTCCGCTCCGCCAGTTATACCGAAGCCCCTGAGCGATTGGGGGCTTCGTTTTCTCCACCGCATTCGCAGTGCGGAAATGGTGGGGAAGCAGCAGTCCAAGTTTAAAGCGGAGCGGTAGTTCAGCTGGTTAGAATGCTGGCCTGTCACGCCGGAGGTCGCGGGTTCGAGTCCCGTCCGCTCCGCCAGTTGTACACAGCCCTCGGCTCCGTGCCGGGGGCTTTTTTTTGGCCGCTATGGTGGCAATTGTGCGGCGAAAGCCATGCCGAACCCGATGCGGTGCGGGATTGGGCTGGGTGCCCGGCGTCAGGCGCGTTACACTGCGCGGCTCGCCCACAGGCCGTGATTTGCCAATGCTGCAGAAACTTCGCGACAAGACGTCAGGCTGGATCGCTACCGCCATCCTGGGGTTGCTGATGATTCCGTTCCTGTTCGTCATCGACAACAGCTACCTCGGCGGCATTGGCGCCAATAACGTGGCCAAGGTGCAGGCGCCACCGACGTGGTGGAAATCGGCACCGTCGTGGTGGCCGGTGTCGCTGCTGTGGCAGCACCATGAAATCAGCACGCAGGATTTCCGCGCCCGCTTCGAGCAGGCGCGCATGCAGGAACGGCAGCGCCAGGGCGAGAATTTCGATCCGCGCACGTTCGAATCCCGCGAAAACAAATTGCAGGTGCTCGACCAGTTGGTCGACGAGCAGGTCGTGCGTCTGGGTGCCGAAGATGCCGGCATCGTGATCGGCGATGCGACGGTGCGCGACTACATCGCCGGCATTCAGGCGTTCCAGGTCGACGGCAAATTCAGTCCCGACCAGTATCGCGCTGCACTTGCGCAAGGCACGCCGCCGCGCACGCCGGCGCAGTTCGATGCGCTGGTGCGCGACAGCTTGCAGCAGTCGGTGATTCCGCAGGCAATTGCCGAGTCGGGCTTTGCGACCAAGGCCGAGTTCGAGCGCTTGCTCAAGCTGATGGGCGAAACGCGCGATGTGGAGCTGGCAATGCTGCCGCCACCGGCCGCCGATACCGCGCCGGTCAGCGATGCGCAGATCAAGCAGTGGTACGACGGGCATACCCAGGATTTCCGTCAACCGGAGACGGTGACGATCGAGTATGTCGAGCTCGATGCCGCCAAGTTACCGCCAGCAACCGCCGCTGACGAGGCGACGCTGCGCAAGCGCTACGACGAAGAGAAGGCGCGTTTTGTCGAGCCGGATCAGCGTCTGGCGTCGCACATCCTGATCAGCGCCGGTAGCGATCCTGCCGCGCAGAAAGCCGCCGAGGAAAAAGCGGCCAAGCTGGCTGCGGAGGCCAAGCAGCCGGGCGCCGATTTCGCCGCGTTGGCCAAGGCCAATTCGCAAGATCCCGGTTCCAAGGGCGCCGGTGGCGATCTTGGGTGGGTCGAGAAGGGCACGATGGTCAAGCCGTTCGAAGACGCCTTGTTCGCGATGAAGGCAGGCGAGGTGGTCGGCCCGATCAAGAGCGAGTTCGGCTACCACGTGATCCAGCTGCGCGAGGTCAAGGGCGGCCAGGGCAAGTCGTTCGAGCAGGTGCGCGATCAGCTTGCCGCCGAGCAGCTCAAGGCCGATGCCGATAAGGCGTTTACGGATGTGAGCGGCAAGCTGGTGGACCAGGTCTACAAGAATCCCACCGCACTGGAGCCGGCAGCCAAGCAGGTCGGCCTGCCGGTGCAGACGCTGGGCCCGTTCTCGCGCGCCGATGCCAGCGGGATCGCGGCCAATCCGGCGGTGCTGCGTTCGGCATTCTCCGAAACGCTGGTGCAGGACGGCACGGTGAGCGATCCGATCACCATCGCGCCGAACCACAGTGTGGTGCTGCGCGTGACCAATCACACCGCTGAAGCGGCCCTGCCGTTGGACAAGGTGCGCGAGAAGGTGATCGTCGCGGTCCGCGCGGACCGCACCGAGAAGGCCGCCGCGGCGGCTGCCGACGCATTGCTGGCACGTGTGCAGAAAGGCGAGACCCTGCAGGCGCTGGCCGCCAGCGGGAAATTGCAGGTGCAGCCGATCCCGGGCTTGCCGCGTACCGCGCCGATTCCGACACCGGCGGCAAACCGCGCCATCTTCAGCACGCCGCGCCCGACCGAAGGCAAGCCGTCGGTGGGCAAGGTGGAGCTGGATGGCGGGCGCTTTGCGGTGTTCGTCATCAGCAAGGCGATTCCGGGCGATCTGAAGCAGATGCCGGCCGAGCAGCAGACCATGCTGCGCGAGCAGTTGAGCCAGATCGACGGCAACAACGCCGCGCAGGCGTACGTCAAGGAAATGCGCAAGCGCTACAAGATCCAGATCGAAGAAGCGCAGCTGTAACAGCTGCTGTTCGACTGCTGGAGAAAGAGCCCGGGTAACCGGGCTTTTTCGTTGGCCGATGCCGTGGGCGGGTGCCAGCGTCTCGTGCAAAGTATCCGAACGTCCCGGCTGCTAGCGCGGCGCGTCTGCGGTCGCGTGGGCCAGGCGCTGCGGATGCCTGCGGCAGCCGATCTGACGTCGTGCGCATCCGCTCTTTTCGCATCCGGCCTTCTGCGCAGCGCGCCATTGCGCAGCATCGGGCAAAGGACGGCGCCGCTGCAGGGGCGGCGGGCCGGAACACGGCCTGGGCAGGTGGCTTACGTCAGGGCGTGTCGTCGAACGACAACACCATGCCGGGCTTCAGCACGGCGCGCCTGTCCAGGCCATTGCTGGCCAGCAGTGTCGTGACCGTGACGCCGTAGCGGCGTGCGATGGCCCACGCGGATTCGCCGTTGCGCACCGTATGTGTCGTGCGCGCCTGTGACTTGGATGCCTTCGTCGCCGCGGCGGCAACGAGCGTGGGAGCGGCCACTTCGACGTCGGCGATGCCGCCCGTCTCGGCGGAGGCGGCCACGCTGCCTGTTGCACCTGGCTGCGCGGGCGCGATCGGGGCGAGTACGTGCACGCCGCGTGGTGCGGCGCGCGCGCTAGCCAGCGCCGGATTCAGCCGGGCCAGCAGTTGCGGCTCGATGGCGCGCTGTCCTGCAAAGGCGTTGAGGCTGGTGCCGACCGGCAACGCATGTTCGGTGAGTACCGATACAGGGCGATCGAGCGAGGTCAGCAAGTTGCCTTGCTGCTGCGCGTGGTCGAGCACGCAGGCGAGCGCGTGTAGCTTTTCCACGTACTCATAGGTGACCTTGGACATGCCGGGCAGTTCGGATGGGCGAGCGTTCTGCGCGTTCATGCCTGCACTGCGCATGGCCTGCAGCACCCGATACTCCCCAGCGTTGTAGGCCATCAGGGCCAGGCGCCAATCGCCTCCGAACATGCCGTACAACGTCTTCAGATAACGCACCGCCGCCGTCGTGGAATCCACTGCCGAGAGGCGGCCGTCGTATTGCGCGCCAACCGGCACATGGTGGTTGCGGGCAGTGGTTGCGATGAACTGCCAGAGGCCGGCGGGGCCGCTGCCATTGCGGGCTCCTGGGCGATAGCCGCTTTCGACAAATGGAATCAGCGCAAATTCGGTCGGCATGTCGGCTTCGCGCAATTCATCGACCACGTAGCCGAACAGCGGCAACACATCCTGTGCGTCGTCCGCCAGGCGAGCCGGCGCGCGCGAGAAATGTTGTTCCCAGCGTGTATCGCTGTGTTCGCTGTCGCAGCCGGGGTCGGCGCGACCGTCCAGAAACAACGAAAAGATCTCCCGACCATTGCGCACCTGGGGTGCGGCGGTCTGGGTGATCGAACTTTCTGCGGGTTTGTAGCGGCTTGCGTCGTTGGACGATGCGGCTGCGGGTGCAATGACCACTGACGCGGTCAGCACTGCCAGAAGCAGGCGCCTCATGCGCGGAATTCGTCTTTCCAGCGCCGAAGTTCGGCGAAAACGTCAACCTCAGAGGAAAGTGCGCCGGTTGCTCGCGAGGCCACGGCGGCGCGGACTGCGGGACTGCTGGTGCGTAAAAACGGATTGGTGGCCAGTTCACTCTTGAGCGAAATCGGCAGGGTAGGACGGGCTGCATGACGCATGGCCTGGGCTTCCTGTTGACGGCGCTGCAAGGCAGCGTTGGTGGGATCGACGTGCAGCGCAAAGGCCGCGTTGGCCAGGGTGTATTCGTGGCCGCAACACACAAGCGTTTCGCCAGGCAGGGAAGCCAGGCGCTGCAACGAGTCGAACATCTGAGGAGCGGTACCTTCGAACATCCGCCCACAGCCTAGGCTGAACAGGGTATCACCGCTGAACAGATGGTGGTCGGTGACAAAGGCGATGTGACTGCGGGTATGGCCGGGCACCTCCAGTACCTCGAAGCCGCTGCCAAGCAGGCTCAAGCGCTCACCCTGGCCCACTTGGCGGGCGTCTGCGGGGATGCGCTCGTCGGCCGGACCGTACAGCGCAAGGTCCGGCCAACGCTGCTGCAGCGCTGCCACGCCGCCAATGTGGTCGGCATGGTGGTGGGTCAGCAGGACGGCACTGGGGCTGAAGCCTTCGCGATCTGCAGCGGCGAACACCGGCTCGGCCTGACCGGGATCGACGATGACTGCACGGCCGCCGCTGGCGACCAGCGCCCAGATGTAGTTGTCGTCGAATGCGGGCAGGGCGGTCAGTCGCATAGAATTGGGACCATGCCTGCCACGCCATTCTCCCGTCAAGCTGGCGTCTCATCCTGGTTTGAAACGGGTGCGGGGCGCAGCCTGCTCCTGCTGGAGCGCAAATTGGCACTTGCTGCGTTGCAGACACGTCCGTCGCAGCCCTGGTTGTGGCTGACGCCAACGCCCGAGCTGCCGCCGCGCGAGCTCCTGCAGGGGCGTGGGCTGCGGTTGTGTCGCAGCGCCGGCCGCTTTGCGGGCGACGCGCGCTGCGCCCTGCCGTTTCCGTTGTCGACCGAAAGCCTGCAGGCCATCGTGGTGCAGCACGCGGTGGTGGGCGGCGCGGCGGAATTTCTGGCCGAATGCGAGCGGCTGCTGATGCCCGGCGGCCGGCTATGGCTGTTCACGCTCAATCCGCTGAGCCCGTATCGTTTCCGCTGGGCGCGGCGTGGCCCGGTGGCGTTGCGGCCGGATCGCTGGCGGCTGCTGGCGCAGCGTGCAGGGCTGCAATGCGTGGAGACCGAACGCTATCTGGGGCCGGTCTGGCGCACCGGGCGTGCCGCCACCGGCACCGATCGCACCCCCTGGCGCGCGGTGTATCTGCTCGAAGTGGAAAAGCGCGCCGCCGCTTCGATCGGGCCGACCCCGATCGCGATGCCCTCGCGCTGGCCGCAGCCCGTGGCCACGATCTGATGACCGACCACTTTTCCACATACCAGAAGCTGATGAAATCCATTGAAGTACATACCGACGGCTCCTGCCTCGGCAATCCCGGGCCGGGCGGTTGGGCGGCCCTGTTGCGTTACAACGGCCGCGAAAAGGAATTGTCCGGCGGCGAAGCCACATCCACCAACAACCGCATGGAATTGATGGCGGCGATCATGGCGCTGGAAACGCTCACCGAGCCATGCCAGATCGTGCTGCATACCGACTCGCAATACGTGCGCCAGGGCATTACCGAGTGGATGTCCGGCTGGGTGCGTCGCGGTTGGAAAACCGCCGGCGGCGATCCGGTCAAGAACCGTGAACTGTGGGAGCGGCTGCATGCGGCCACGCAACGCCACAGCATCGATTGGCGTTGGGTGAAAGGCCACAATGGCGACCCGGACAACGAGCGTGTCGACGTGCTCGCCCGCAATCAGGCCATCGCCCAGCGCGCTGGCAGCGCAACCGCATAAGCAATCAGCAAGAGGATTCATGCGTCAGATCATTCTCGATACCGAAACCACCGGCCTGGAATGGCGCAAGGGCAACCGCGTCGTCGAAATCGGTGCGGTGGAGCTGCTGGAGCGGCGCCCGAGCGGCAACAACTTCCATCGCTACCTGAAGCCCGATTGCGATTTCGAACCGGGTGCGCAGGAAGTGACCGGATTGACCCTGGAGTTCTTGGCCGACAAGCCGCTGTTTGCCGATGTGGTCGAGGAGTTCCTGGCCTACATCGACGGCGCGGAGCTGATCATCCACAACGCCGCATTCGATCTGGGATTCCTAGACAACGAGCTGTCGCTGCTGGGCGACAACTACGGCCGCATCGTCGAGCGCGCCACCGTGGTGGATACCCTGATGATGGCGCGCGAGCGCTACCCGGGGCAGCGCAACTCGCTGGATGCCTTGTGCAAGCGCCTGGGCGTGGACAACTCGCATCGCCAGTTGCATGGCGCCTTGCTCGATGCGCAGATCCTGGCCGATGTGTATATCGCGCTGACCTCGGGCCAGGAAGAGATCGGCTTTGCCAGCGCCGATACCGGCCAGCGCAGCGAGCATGGCGAGGGCATGATCACCTTCGATCCGGCGCTGCTGTTGCCGCGCGCACGGGTGGTGGTAACCGCGTCGGAGTCACAGGCGCACGAGGCGCGCCTGGCGTACCTACGCAAGAAGGCCGGGCGCGCGTTGTGGGATGCGCCGGTCGAAGAGGTGGCTGCTGCCGGGTAGTGCGGCTTTCGGCAACTGGTGTCCGGCTGTCGCGCGGCGCGGCGTGGCGATGTGTGGGAGTGCAGTGCGCCGCTGAAGCCTGGCGGTTCTGGGCGCGAGCAGCGCGCACAGGATGACTGCCATGCAGATTCGATGTCCGCGCTTGGCGCGGCTAACAGCTCCTTCAATCCGGTCTATTGCGGAGCGGGATGATCTTGCTCTTCGCCGCAGGCCGGTGATCTGCGGCCTGGCTGCGGGATCCTTGCCCGCTTACCCTCGCAGGACACGCCGCAAGTGCGTGCGTGTAGGCTCTTACGCGGCATCCATGCCGCGTAAGGTCCCGCGACGGTGGGCGGGCAAGGACCAGTCGAGTGCACTCACCGCCCGCCGGCGCTCGCTACGCGTCGATTGGCTGCTTTCAGTAGCTGCGCACCAATATCGCGGTGATGTTGTCCGAGCCGCCGCCATCGAGTGCGGCGGCGACCAGGCATTCGACACATTCCTGCGCGCTGCAGTCGGCCTGCGACAGGGTCGCGGCGATCGCGGTATCGTCGACCTCCTCGGTGAGGCCGTCGCTGCACAGCAGTAGCTGCATGCCGGATTTGAGCTCGCCCTGCATGGTGGCGACATTGAGGTGGACCGGATCGGTGACGCCCAGCGCCTGGGTCACCACGTTGCGATGCGGATGCGCACGCGCCTGCTCGCTGGTCAGCGTGCCCTGGGCGATGAGTTCCTGCACGTAGCTATGGTCCTGGCTCAGCTGCGCCAGCCGCCCGTCGCGCCACAGGTAGGCGCGGCTGTCGCCGACCCAGGCCACTTCGAAGCGCTGGCCCAGCACGCGCGCAGCGACGACGGTGGTGCCCATCGGCAGGGTGTCGTTGCAGCGGCGCGAGGTCTTGATGATCTCTTCGTCGGCGATGCGTACCGCCTGGGCCAGCGGGGTGCCTGCGCGCACCTCGCGCACGATGGTTTCGCGCGCCAGGGCGCTGGCCACTTCGCCGCAGGCGTGCCCGCCCATGCCATCGGCCACCAGCCACAGCCCCAGCTCGCTGTCGCCGTAGTACGTGTCCTCATTGAGGTCACGGCGCAGACCGACATGGGTAAGGTGTCCGAATTCGAGCATGGGGGCGGGTCGCCAAGGAAGGAAGTGCGTGACCATCATCGCGGCGCGGCCGGCCCGCAGCAACACGCCGATCGCCGATGCCGCAGGGCGGGTTCACGCCCGGACCTGCGGTCGTGCCGGCGATGCCGGCCCGGGCCGCTTGTGGCTTGGCGCCGGTGCCCGTATGATGCACGGCCCCGGGACACCGGGGACCATCTGGAGAGGTGGCAGAGCGGTTGAATGTACCTGACTCGAAATCAGGCAGGCGTTTATAGCGCCTCGGGGGTTCGAATCCCCCCCTCTCCGCCAGATTCGCATCAGCCCCCGCAAGGGGGCTTTTGTTTATGTGTCGCCACCGCCCGCTGGTGCGCTGGTTACAATCCGCCCCTTATCCATTGGAGACCTGTCATGTCCGAGATCCTGGTGCCCGTATCCTTTGGTGAGCTGCTCGACAAGATCGCGATCCTGCAGATCAAGTCCGAGCGCATGAGCGACCCCGTTAAGCTGGCCAACGTGCGCAGCGAACTGTCCGCGCTGGAGACCAGCTGGATGGCGCATCCGGCCGCCGGCCACGACATCGTGCGTCTGCGTGCTGTGCTCAAGGCCGTCAACGAACGGCTATGGGTGATCGAGGACGACATCCGGCTGAAGGAACAGGCGAAGACCTTCGACGACAGCTTCGTGCAGCTGGCGCGCAGCGTCTATATCGAAAACGACGAGCGCGCGCGCATCAAGAAAGAGATCAATCTGGCGCTGGGTTCGTCGTACGTGGAAGAGAAGTCGTATCAGGACTATCGCGCTACCGGCGTCTGAGAGTCGCTGACTGCAGGTCTGCGTAACTGAGTGGGGGATCGGTGTGTGAGCGGCGCATCCTGGTGTGTCGCCCGACTTTGAATCAGCTGGCGCTGCGGTGGTTGGCTACCGCGCGCGTGAGTCGGCGGTGTTTCGCTCTTGTTTCCTGGCTGTTCTGGGCACTGCGCCATGGCGCAGCACGCAGCTGCGCAGCGGTTGAATGCCTGTTCTAGCGACTATCCCTCACCAATACTTAGTGTGGATGATCGCTGCGATAACGCTCGAATGCGGCAATCGCATCGTCCACGGTGATCAGCGCCATCACCTGGTCGAACTCGATCTTGGCGCCCCATTTCAGCTGGTCGGCGGGTTTGCGCAGGTATTTACGGGCGGCCGCGTCGTAACGGTCCACACAGTAGCGCACGTCCGAATACGGGCCGCTGCGCAGCGGATTGCTGGCCGCGTGCAGGCCGAGCACCTTGGTGCCCATCGCGTTGGCGATGTGCATCGGTCCGGAATCGGGGGTGACCACCAGATCGGCGCGGGCGAGCAGAGCGGGGAGTTGCTTGAGCGTGTCCTTGCCGACAAGATCCAGCACCGGCGCGCGCGCGGCCGCGACGATGGCATCGGCGGTGCTGCGTTCCAGCTCGCTGCGGCCACCGCACAGCACGATCCGCCAGCCTTGAGCCGCGGCATGGTCGGCCAGCGCGGCATGGCGGTCGGGATACCAGTTGCGGCGTGCGTGACTGGAACATGGCGAGATCATCAGCACCGGGCGGCCGTCGTCGTCCCATTGTGCGCGTGCCCAGCGATGGGACTCGTCGGGGACCGGCAAGTCCCAGTGCACCTGGGTCTGGGTCAGGCCGAGCGGCTGCGCAAAGCTGCCGATGGCGTCGAGCACGTGGATGCCGGGGCGGTCGGCGATGCGCTCGTTGACGAACAGGCCGTGCAGGTCCTTGGAGCGGCTGCGGTCATAGCCGATCCGCCGCCGCGCCGGCACGAATGCCGACAGCACGTTCGCGCGCAAGGCCACCTGCATCTGCAGCAGCGCATCGAAGCGACCCAATGGCACCAATGACTGGCGCAGCGCGCGCATGCCGGCCACGCCGGTGCGCTTGTCGTAGGCGTGGAACTGCACGCCGGGCAGGCCGTCGAGCAGTTTCAGTCCGGCCTTGTCGATGATCCAATGCAGCGGGCTTTCCGGAAACCCCGCCTGCAGGGTGCGCACCAGCGGCACCACATGGGTGACGTCACCCAGGGCGGACAGGCGCAGCAGGCATAACGAAGCGGGCGTAGAAGCCATGGTGTTGTTAGACTCGATGGATGGTTTCTTTCGACGCCACCGAAGCGCTGACGCCGTACCGCGAAGGCCGCGGCTATGGCGCCATTCTGTTCGACCGCGAACGGCTGCGGCAAGCCGATGCGGCGCTGTTTTCGCCGCAGCGCTGGGGCGACAGGGCACGGCCGGTCGACGAAGGCGGGCGTGGCGGGGCGTGGTTGGTGGATGCGCCGTTCGGTCGTAGCGTGTTGCGGCAGTACCTGCGCGGCGGCATGGCCGCGCGCGTGAGTCGCGATCACTATCTGTGGAAAGGGGCTGGGCGCACGCGCAGCTTTGCCGAGTTCCGGCTGATGCGCGAACTGCTCAAGCGCAAGTTGCCGGTGCCGCGTCCGTTGGCGGCCTGTTACTTGCGCGAGGGGCTGAGCTATCGCGCTGCGTTGTTGATGGAACGCCTGGAGAACGTGCGCTCGCTCGCCGATCATGCGCAGGTCGCCGGGCGCGGTGCGCCGTGGGAAGAAACCGGGCGGCTGATCGCGCGTTTTCATCGCGCCGGCCTGGATCATGCCGATCTCAATGCGCACAACATCCTGTTCGATGCCGGCGGGCATGGCTGGTTGATCGATTTCGACCGCGGCGTGTTGCGCATTCCGGCCACGCGCTGGCGCGAACGCAATCTCAAGCGCCTGCACCGCTCGCTGCTGAAGTTGCGCGGCAACCGCAGCCGCGAAGAGGTCGACAAGGATTACGAACGCCTGCACCGCGCTTACGAACTGGCCTGGGGCCGGGGCTACTGATGAACTGGGCGTTGCGTGTGCAAGGGGTCGGCAATGCGTCGGCGGTGGCGCTCGGTTCGCCGATGGCCACCATCGAGCGCGCCGGCGCGCCGTGGCTGACCATCGATTGCGGCAGCGAAGGCTTGACTGCCTACCAGGCCCAGTACGGTCATCTGCCGCAGGCGGTCTTCATCACCCATGTGCATCTGGACCATGTGGGCGGGCTCGAGCGGCTGTTCGTGGGCAGCTATTTCTCAGAACGCCGCGGGCGCACGCGCCTGTACGTGCCGGCGCCGGTGGTGCCGTTGCTGCAGCGGCGAATCGCCGACTACCCCAATGTGCTGGCCGAAGGCGGCGCAAACTTCTGGGACGCGTTCCAGCTGGTGCCGGTCGGCGACGCGTTCTGGCACGACGGTGTGCGGCTGGAAGTGTTCCCGGCGCGCCACCATTGGCCGGAGACCGCCTACGGGCTGCGACTGAAGGGGGCGCTGGTCTGGAGTGGCGATACCCGGCCGATCCCTGAAGTGCTGGCCCGCTACGCCGATGCCAGCGAGCTCATCGCGCATGACTGCGGCGTTCACGGCAACCCGTCGCATACTGGGGTGGACGATTTGGAGCGGGAATATCCGCAGGACCTGTTGAGCCGCATGCTGCTGTACCACTACGCCAGCGACGCCGACGGCGACGTGCTCCGCGCACGCGGCCATCGCGTGGCCGTGCCCGGTCAACATCTGCCGTTGGCCGAGCCGACAGCCGCCATGGTGCCCTGATGGGCGCCTTGCTGTCGCCGAATCTGGCGGCCGCGCCGATGCAGGACCGCTATGGCCGGCCACTGCGCGATCTGCGCCTGTCGGTCATCGAAGCCTGCAACTTCCGCTGCGGTTACTGCATGCCGGCCGATCGTATCCCTGACGATTACGGATTCGATGCGCAGCAGCGCCTGAGTTTCGATCAGCTGGAAACGTTGGTGCGGGCCTTCGTCTCGGTCGGCGTCACCAAGGTGCGCCTGACCGGTGGCGAGCCGCTGTTGCGTCGCGATCTGCCCAGCCTGATTGCGCGCCTGACCCTAATCGAAGGCATCGAGGATCTGGCGCTGACCACCAACGGCACCTTGCTCGCGCGTCAGGCGGTGGCGCTGCGCCAGGCCGGGCTGCGCCGGATCACCGTGAGCATGGATGCACTGGATCCGGAGCTGTTCAGACGCATGAGCGGCGACCGCGGCGAGATCGCGCAGGTGCTGGCCGGCATCGCCGCCGCCGAACAGGCCGGCTTCCAGCACCTGAAGATCAACTGCGTGGTGCAGCGGGGCGTCAACGAGGATCAGGTGCTGCCCCTGGTAGAGCACTTCCGTGGCACCGGCCACGTGCTGCGCTTCATCGAATTCATGGATGTGGGCAGCTGCAATGGCTGGACGGCCGATGCGGTGGTGACCTCCGCGCAGCTGCACGAGCGTATCCACGCGCGCTGGCCATTGATGCCGCTGGATGCCAATTACACCGGCGAAGTGGCCCAGCGGCATGCATTTGCCGATGGAGCGGGCGAGCTGGGTTTTGTCAGTTCGGTCAGCATGCCGTTCTGCGGCGATTGTCAGCGCGCACGCGTGTCGGCCGACGGGCAGTTGTACACCTGCCTGTTCGCCAGCCAGGGCCACGACCTCAAGCCAGCCTTGGCCGAAGGCGAGCATGGATTGTCCGGGCATCTGCGTGCGCGCTGGAGCGTGCGTGGCGACCGCTACAGCGAGGTGCGCGCATCGACGCCGCGCCGTGGCAAGCCGGTGGAAATGTTCTTGATTGGCGGGTAAGGCACTGCTGTTCCATCCAGGCACGCCGTTCACCGAGAATGCCGCATCCTGAGCGTCTGTCATCGTGTCCTTTCCCATGCCTGCAAAATCCCGTTCCGCACGCCTGACCCACCTGGACGATTCCGGACTGCCCACCATGGTGGATGTCTCGGACAAAGCGGTCACCGCGCGCAGCGCCACCGCCCAAAGCCGGGTGCGTTTTCCGGCCGCTGTAGCCGCCCAGTTGCGCGCCAATGGGCTGCGCAGCGCCAAGGGCGGCATCGTGGAGACCGCAGTGATCGCCGGCACCATGGCGGTCAAGCGCACGCACGAGTTGATTCCGTTCTGCCATCCGTTGCCGATCGATGCCTGCCGCTTTGAAATCGACTGGGCGGGCGAACAGATGCTGGACATCAGTTGCACGGTGCGCTGCGTGCATCGCACCGGTGTGGAAATGGAGGCGCTCACCGGCGCCAGCGTGGCGGCCTTGACGGTCTACGACATGTGCAAGGCGTTGTCGCACAGCATGAGCATCGGCCCGACCAGGTTGGTGTCAAAGCACGGTGGCAGGCGCGATATCGGCGCAAAACAATGAGCACGACCGTGACGGTGCTGTATTTCGCCAGTTTGCGTGAGGCGGCAGGCATTGCCAGCGAGCAGGTGCAATCGCAGGCGCAGGACCTGCGCGCGCTGTACGCCGAACTCGATACGCGCCACGGCCTGCGCTGGACGCCGGCGCAGCTGCGCGTGGCGGTGGATGGCGCGTTCGCGCGCTGGGAGGATGGAGTACGCGATGGCAGTGAAATCGTGTTTGTTCCGCCGGTATCGGGAGGTTGAGCGTGCGCGAACAGACCACTGCCCTGTTTGCGCTTTCGGATGTGCCATTGTCCGTCGACAGCTTGCGTGCGGCGCTGGAGCACCCGCATGCCGGTGCGTTTGCCAGTTTCGAAGGCTGGGTACGCAATCACAACGAAGGCCGCAGCGTGGCCGGGCTGCGCTACGAAGCCTACGCCGCACTTGCACAGGCCGAAGGCCAGCGTGTGCTCGATGAGGCGATGAGTCGGTTCGCCATCGTCAACGCCTACTGCGTGCACCGCGTAGGCGAGCTGCGTATCGGCGACATGGCGGTGTGGGTCGGTGTCAGCGCAGCGCATCGCGGCGCCGCATTCGATGCCTGTCGTTTCATCATCGACGAGGTCAAGGCGCGGGTGCCGATCTGGAAGCACGAGCATTACCTGGACGGCGATGCGGGCTGGCTGCATCCCGCATCGCAGACGCAGTAGCGCTGCTCGCGGAGCGTGCGATGCGTGAATTCAAGAGATCAAGGTGGTGTCTCTGCCGGTTGACCGCGCTGAAGAAGGCCTGACGCTGCGCGCCTGTTCAGGCCGTGCGCAGCCTTTGCAATGACCGGTCAGCTTTGAGCGTGGCGCAAAGCGCCACGTCTGATTGGCGGTTGCGCACCGCCTGCGTTGCGCACCGAGTGCGCGCGGCATCTGTCGATACGCCATCAGTCTGCGGGTGAGGGTGGTGCCCCCGCCGGTTGACCTCGGCGCCCGCATCAATCGATACCGTTGCTGCCTTCCGGCCCTGGCGGGATTTTCGATCTAGCGTCGCGAGGGACCGACGGGGCCACCATAAGACGTGGGTCACTGGCGTGACCCTGAATCCATGCAATCGCATTGCAGGATCATGAAACTGGCGGAGAGAGGGGGATTCGAACCCCCGAAGCGCGGTTTAGACGCTTACACACTTTCCAGGCGTGCTCCTTCAACCACTCGGACACCTCTCCGTACCTGCCGTGCGACCGGGTCGTCGGCAGGAGCGGGATTCTAGCCGCCGCGGGCGCCATTAACAAGGTAAAGGATCGGCCGGTCCGGCACGACGGTTCCAGCGCAGGTGTCTGGCCCGCCATCGGCGCTGCCCGGCAGTCCCCGGTCCGTGGCGGCGCTGAGGCACCACGGCCGCTGAACGATCAACTTGACGCGCCATGGCACAATATCGGTTCAGAGGAAGCTGGTTGCCCGATGTCTTATCTCGTTCTCGCCCGCAAGTGGCGCCCGAAGCGTTTTGCCGAACTCGTAGGCCAGGAACACGTGGTCCGCGCGCTCAGCAACGCGCTCGACAGTGGGCGTGTGCACCACGCATTTCTGTTCACCGGCACCCGCGGCGTGGGCAAAACCACGATTGCGCGCATTTTCGCCAAATCGCTTAACTGCGAGACCGGCACCAGTGCCGATCCGTGCGGCCAGTGCCCGGCCTGCCTGGATATCGATGCCGGCCGCTATATCGACCTGCTGGAAATCGACGCCGCATCCAACACCGGCGTGGACGATGTGCGCGAGGTGATCGAGAACGCGCAGTACATGCCCTCGCGTGGCAAGTTCAAGGTCTATCTGATCGACGAAGTGCACATGCTTTCCAAGGCGGCGTTCAATGCGCTGCTGAAGACGCTGGAAGAGCCGCCCGAGCACGTGAAGTTCCTGCTGGCCACCACCGACCCGCAGAAGCTGCCGGTGACCGTGCTGTCGCGCTGCCTGCAGTTCAACCTCAAGCGGCTGGACGAGGACCAGATCCAGGGCCAGATGACCCGGATCCTGGCCGCCGAGCAGATCGAATCGGATCCATCGGCGATCGTGCAGCTGTCCAAGGCGGCAGACGGGTCGCTGCGCGACGGTCTGTCGCTGCTCGATCAGGCCATCGCCTATGCCGGCGGCGCGCTGCGCGAGGACGTGGTGCGCACCATGCTCGGTACGGTCGACCGCACCCAGGTCGGGGCGATGCTGCAGGCGCTGGCCGACGGCGATGGTGCGCGCCTGATGCAGGTGGTCGCCGCGCTGGCCGAATTCTCGCCCGACTGGAGCGGCGTGCTGGAGGCGCTGGCCGAGGCCATGCACCGCATCCAGGTGCAGCAGTTGGTGCCGTCGGTGGCATTCGTCGGCGATGGCATCGACCCGACTGCCTATGCCGCGCAGCTGCGGCCGGAAGTGGTGCAGCTGTGGTATCAGATGGCGCTCAACGGCCGTCGCGATCTGTATCTGGCGCCGAGCCCGCGCGCCGGTTTCGAGATGGCGGTGCTGCGCATGCTGGCTTTCCGCCCAGCGGCGGCGGTGCCGGCTGGCGGCAGCGACGATGGGCGTGGTGCCAGTGCTGGCAGTCGTGCGCATTCTGTGGGACCCGGCATGCAAACCGCTGCACCGGTGGCAGCCGCACCCGCGCCCGCAATTGCGGCGCAGCCGGCCGAGCTGAAGGCGGCCGTGGCTGCGGCCGCCCCACCGGCACCGGTTGCGGCCCCACCAGCGCCTGTCGTGGTGTTGCCCGCTGCGGAAGCATCGACCGGTAGCCACCCGTCGACAGCTTCCGCGCGCGGCGACGACACGCCGCCCTGGGCGATGGACGATGCGCCTGTGCGCGCCAACGCTGCCCCCGTCGCTGCGGCGACGCCCACGCTAGCGCCGGAGGCGGCGATGGCGCCGCCCGCAGCGGTCGACGCGGCGTTGCCCGCTGCGGGCGTGCCCGAAGCTGCCGTGGCAGTTTCCGCAGCCGTTGCGGCACCTGCACCTGCACCTTCAGCGGCGGTGACGGCGATACCATCGGTTGCCGCACCCTCAGTACCGCCACCGGCAACCGACCCGTCGCCCCTGCTCGACGACGGCCACATCGCCGATGCCGAGCAATGGCTGGATCTGGTCACCCGCAGCGGCTTGAACGGTCCCTCGCGACAGCTCGCCGCCAATGCCGCCTTCATCGGCCATCGCGACGGCGTGCTGCGCCTGGCGCTGGCGCCGGGCTTCGAATACCTCAATTCCGAGCGTTCCATCGCCAACCTCGCGCAGGCTCTCGCGCCCGAGTTGGGAAATACGCCTCGCATCGTCATCGAAACCGGCAATGCCGATGTCGAGACCCTGCACGAGCGGGCCAGTCGCCAGAAAGGCGAGCGCCAGAGCGCGGCCGAAACAGCGTTCATGAACGACCCGAACGTGCAGCAGCTGATTCAGCAGCAGGGCGCGCGGGTCGTCCCCGATTCCATCCGCCCTTACGACGAGTAATGACACATGCGTGGGAACATTGCCCAATTGATGCAGCAGGCGCAGAAGATGCAGGAAAACCTGCAGCGCGCCCAGGAAGAACTGGCCAAGCTGGAAGTCACCGGCACCGCCGGCGGCGGCATGGTCAGCGTGACGCTGACCGGCGCCAAGGAGTGCCGCAAGGTCCGTATCGACCCAAGCATCCTCTCCGACCAGGAGATGGCCGAGGACCTGATCGCCGCCGCCTTTAACGACGCCTCCAACAAGATCGACGCCGAATCCAAGGACCGCATGGGTTCGGCCACCGCCGGCATGCAACTGCCCCCGGGCATGAAGTTGCCGTTCTGAGAGGCGGGGAATCGGGAGTAGGGAATCGGGAATCGTAAGAGCGAGATTGTCTTTAGCTTTTGCGATTCCCCAATCCCGAATCCCGATTCCCGACCCAATGTCCTCTCTTCTCGAACAACTGATCGAGGCCTTCCGGGTGTTGCCGGGTGTGGGCCAGAAATCGGCCCAGCGCATGGCCTACCACGTGCTCGAACGCGAGCGCGAGGGTGGGCGTCGCCTGGCTGCGGCGTTGGCCAATGCGGTGGAAAAGGTTGGCCATTGCGTGCAGTGCCGCGACTTCACCGAGGCGGAGATCTGCGCGATCTGTGCCAGCAGCAGCCGCGACCGGCAGCAGCTGTGCGTGGTGGAATCGCCGGCCGATCGCCTGGCGATCGAACACGCCACCGGCTACCGCGGGCTTTACTTCATCCTGCAGGGCCGGCTGTCGCCGCTGGACGGCATCGGCCCGCGCGAGCTGGGGCTGGACCGGCTCGGCGAGCGTCTGGCCGCCGGTGAAGTCACCGAAATGATCATCGCCACCAATGCCACCGTGGAAGGCGAGGCGACCGCGCATTACCTGGCGCAGCTTTCCCGCCAGCATGGGGTGCGCCCGAGCCGGCTCGCGCAGGGCATGCCGTTGGGCGGCGAGCTGGAATACGTCGATCGCGGCACCTTGTCGCATGCCTTTGGCACCCGGGGTGAGGTGCTTTGAGCGCCGGGAATCGGGATTGGGGAATCGGGAATCGGATAAGCGAAAAGCAGTGGCGCGCGCGGTAAGCTCTTGCGATTCCCTACTCCCGACTCCCGATTCCCCACCCATGACCGACACCATCTTTGGCAAGATCATTCGTCGCGAAATTCCGGCCAACATCGTCTATGAAGACGACGAGGTGCTGGGTTTTCAGGACATCGCACCGCAGGCGCCGGTGCACGTGCTGTTCATTCCCAAGCAGCATGCCATTCCCACGCTGGACGATGTGCCGCCCGAGCAGGCGCTGTTGGTGGGCAAGCTTGCACTTGCTGCCGCGGCGTACGCACGCGAGCAGGGGCTGGCGCAGGACGGCTATCGCATCGTGATGAACTGCCGCGCGCATGCCGGCCAGACGGTGTTCCATATCCATCTGCATCTGCTGGCCGGTGCGCCGCTGGGACGGTTCGGCACGCCCTGACCTGGTTGCGCGATCCGGCGCATCAGCGCCTGTTCCAGCCGCCGCATCGCATAAACAAAAACGCCGCTCCCTGCGAGCGGCGTTTTTGCGTGTCACTGACTCAGCGGTCGATTACCACCAGCCGCGGCCCCAGCCCCAGCCACCGCCCCAGCGCGGGCCCCACGGGTCGCCCCACGGGCCGTACGGGTAGGCCGGCACCACATCCACCTCGCGCACGACCGGCCACAGGTAGACCACGTCGGCATTCACCTTGGGCAGCTTGTAGTCGTACTCCCCAATCTTGGTGGTTTCGTAGCCTTCGATCTTGCCGATGAAGGTCACTTCGCGGCCGGGCTCGAACACGGCCGGGTCGTAGAAGCCCGAGCGGCAGGCCAGGAAGCGGCCATCGCTGGCGTCCACGGCGTTGCGGTCCGGACGGCCGCTGGCATTGAGCGGACGCGAGATCAGCTCGAAGCAGGTCTGGCCCTGCCCGGGCTTGGTCTGGATGATCTTGCCACCCCAGCGCACCGACGTGCCGACCTGGGCGCTGGCGGTGGAATCGCTCGGACTGACCGTAGGGAACTGACCCTGCAGCGGCTTGGGCGCGGTGGCACAGGCAGCGAGCCCGAGCACGGCGACAATGGGAAGAAGAAAGCGGGTACTCATGAGGAAGCTCCGGTTCGCGGGCGATGCTGCTGCAGATCTTTGAGGAGTGAGGCGCTGTCCGAATCAGCGCCAGCGTAGCGCGCGGCAGCGAAACGTTGGCTGAGTGCCAACAATGCCGGATTCGGGTGTGAACGGGCGACACGTTGCGCCCAGGCGATGGCCGGTTCGTGCGGTTCGCGGGCCAGGCCGAGCTTGTCGTAGCGGCGGCCCAGGCGATGCCAGGCGCGCAGCAGCGGGTCGCGCTCACGCTCGCCGCGCGCCAGCAGCCAACCCATCCACGCCAGCGCGCTGACCGCAAACACGCCGAAGATGGCGGCCAGCTGCGAGCTGTCCAGGCGATCGATGCCGAAGGGTTGCAGCAGCCGCTGCTGGCGGTCGGCATCGAAGGACAGCACCAGATCGTTCCAGCCGCGGCGCAGCAGGTCGCTGACCTGGCCCAGGCTGGCCCACATGCCAAGCTGGGCGAAATTGTTGCCCGCGCCGACCTGCACGCGGTCTTCCAGCGTGTCGTAGATGCGTTCCGGCGCCACCGCCGCGGTGGGGTCCACCCGCACCCAGCCGCGTCCGGCCAGCCAGACTTCGGTCCAGGCATGCGCATCCATGCGCCGCACCACCCAGTAATTGCCGAAGCCGTTGTAGGTGCCGCCGGCATACCCGGTGACCACGCGCGCGGGGATGCCGGCCGCGCGCATCAGCACCACGAACGAAGAGCTGAAGTGCTCGCAGAACCCAGCCTTCTGCTGGAACAGGAATTCGTCGACGCTGTTGCGGCCGAGCAGTGGGGTATCCAGGGTGTAGGCGAATTCGCGGGTGATCCACTGCAGCGCGCGCTGCACCACGGCATCGTCGTTGCTGCCGGCTTCCGCGCGCCATTGCCGTGCCAGCGCGAGCGTACGTGGATTGAAGCCCGGCGGCAGGGCGAGGGCGCGCTTGCGCAACTGGTCCGGCAGGTCGGTGTCGAAGCGTGCCGGTGGCGCCGATTGCAGCTCCCAGCGGGTCAACGCACTCAATGGACGCTGCGCGAACAGTTCGTAGTCGGGCGACAGCTCGGCGTTGGCCACCGCCTGCGTGGGCAGGTCCAGCGACACCAGTTGGCGACGATCGGTGGGCTCGTAGTCCAGGCGATAGCGATAGCGCTGCGGCCCGGCGGTGACCGAGGCGGGTTGGCCGCGGCCGGTCCAGCGCGCGCGCTGCCAGGTCCGGCCATCGAAGTCCCACATCACCGGCCCGCGCCAGTAGCGTTGCTGCGGCGGTGGCGCCTTGCCGCTGAACTGCACGCGCAGCGCCGGGCTGTCGTCGGCCATCAGGTCGATCCACTCGCCCGGCGACATGTTGTCCGACAGGCCCGGCCGCGACAGCGCGCGCTCGGGCACGCCCCATAGCGGGGAACTCAGGCGCGGCAGCAGCCAGAACGTGGCCAGGGCCAGCGGCACGCCGATGGCGACCAGCTTGCCGATGCCGCGCAACTGCATCCGCAGCGCAGGCGTGGCGGTGCGGTGTTCTTCGTCGGCCAGCCGCTGCATGCTCAGCAGTGCACTCACCACCGCCAGCAGCGCCAGCCCCATCGTCGCCGGCCCCTGGTCGAGCAGAAACGCCGCGAACGGGGCGAACAACGCAAAGCCGAGCAGGCTGCGCGCATCGCGCAAGGTGCGCAGCTCGGAGGCCTTGATCGCCAGCATCGCGGCCAGCACCGCGCAGCCGGTGTCGCGGCCGAAGCGCATGCCGATCTGCCAGTACACCGCGCCCAGCATCGCCACCACCAGCAACAGCCGCACCGGTGCCATCACGGTGCCGCGCCAGCTCAGCACGCCGACCAGCACGGCGGCCACGGCAATGGTGCCGGCGAGCAGGCCGGGCAGCTGCAACAGCAACGGCGCCAGTGCCAGCCAGCTGGTAACCAGCACCCAGCCGCGGCTGGCCTGGGTGATCGGGACGGATGGCTCAGTCATGGGGAAGCAGGGCCAGGGCGCGCAGACACAGGTGATGGTGCGCCGGACCTTGCGCAGGCCCCAGCGGTGGCTGGCCCGGCAGCAGCAACCGGTAGCGCCGGCCGTCGCGCTCGGCCAGGTTGACCCAGCGGGCAAGCCGCGCGATGCGGCGCTCGTAAGGCAGCGCATTGAGCGTGCGCCAGTCCAGCGTGACTTCGATGCCCAGCGGTTGCTCGTATTCGCGTACCAGCAGGCTGTCGCGGCGCGCCGAGTGCTTCCAGGAGATCGTGCGTGGTGCATCGCCGGCGCGATACGGGCGCAGTTGGTGCAACTCCTCGCCTTGCGGGTGCAGGCGGGTCTGGTTGGGCGAGCCGGCGCCCTCGGGCAACGCCGGCCCCTGTTCCTCGGGCCTGGGATAGGCCAGCAGCGGCGTTTCCGGCCAGACCCACGACCAGGCGCGCACCAGCCCCAGCGGCTGGGTGCTGGACAGGCGGATGCGTTCGATGTCCTGCCAGCCGCGCCGCGCGGTGGGCACCGGCAGGTCGACCTCGGCCATGTCGTGCTCGCGCAACGCACAGAAGCCGCTGCTGTCCAGGTGATCCAGGCGCAGCCCACGCCGTGCGCGGGCGTCGCGACGTGCCAGCGACACCCGCATGCGCAGCGGCTCGCCGGCCACCACCGGTTCGGCCGAGACCGCCTCGACGCGCAGCGCCGACAACTGCAGGTGCGCCATGATGCTGCTGGCAATCCCGGCGGTGGCCAGCAACAGCGCCAGCAGCAGGGCCGGGTTGTTGTTGTAGTTCAATGCGCCCAGCAGCATCGCCAGCAGCAAGGCGGTGACGAACAGCCCGAAGCGCGTCGGCAGCACGTAGATGCGCCGCCGATCCAGCACGATCGGCAAGGCCTCCGCGCCCCGCGGACGCGCCAGCAGGCTGAGTCGGCGGGCAATGCCGCGCACGTGCGCACGCACCTGGGTCAGTCCACCGGCACGCTGTGCAGCAGCGCCTTGGCCAGCGCCGGCCCGGACGAGGATTCGGCTTCCGGTACCAGCCGGTGCCCGGCCACCGCCACGAACAAGGCCTGCACGTCTTCCGGCAGCACGTGCTCGCGCCCGAGCAGCAGCGCATAGGCCTTGGCCGCACGCAGCAGCGCGATGCCGGCACGCGGCGACAACCCGACGCGCACCCCGGCGTGCTGGCGGCTGCGCAGCAGCAAGGCCTGCACATAGCCGATCAGTGCATCGCTGGTATGGATCTGGCCCACCACCGTGCGCAGCGCCACCACGTCGGCGTCGCTGAGCTGCGGTGCGGCCTGGGCGATCAGTTCGCGCCGATCCACGCCCGACAGCAACGCGCGCTCGGCGTCGGCGCTGGGGTAGCCCAGGCTGAGCCGCAGCAGGAAGCGATCCAGTTGCGAATCCGGCAGCGGGAAGGTGCCGGACAGATCGACCGGGTTCTGCGTGGCGATCACGAAGAACGGCTCCGGCAACGCATGGGTGACGCCATCGAGCGTGACCTGCTGCTCGGCCATGGCCTCCAGCAGCGAGCTTTGCGTGCGCGGCGGCGCGCGGTTGATTTCGTCGGCCAGCAGCACGTTGGTGAACACCGGGCCGGGATGGAACTGGAACTGGCGCGAGGCGGCGTCGTAGACCGACACGCCCAGCACGTCTGCCGGCAGCAGGTCGGAGGTGAACTGCACGCGCTGGAAGCCCAGCCCCAGGCTGGAGGCCATCGCATGGGCGAGGGTGGTCTTGCCCAGGCCGGGCAGGTCTTCGATCAGCAGATGGCCGCCGGACAGCAGTGCCACGAACGCCAGGCGCACTTCCTGCGCCTTGCCCAGCAGTAGCGAATTGACCTGGTCTTGTGCGCGCCGCAGCGATTGGCGCAGCGCATCGGTTAGCATTTCCGTGGAACGCAGCGGTGTCGACATCACAATTCCGTAGGTGGAAGAAGAGTGCACAGGGCAATGCAAGGGGACCAACGCGCACATCGCACCTTCGTGATCCTGTGGACACTGGCGACGGCCGTCAAGCTGTTGATCGCCGCGCGGCTGCAGCTGTTCGTCGACGAGGCGTTCTACTGGCAGGAAGGCCAGCATCTGGCCGGCGCGTATTCGGATCTGCCGGGCATGACCGCCTGGCTGGCGCGGCTGGGCGTGGAACTGGGCGGACATCATCTGCTGGCCCTGCGCCTGCCGTTTCTGGCCATTGCCGCGCTGATTCCCTGGTTGATCGCGCATATCGCCACGCGCTGGTTCGGCTCCACGCTGGGCTGGCAGGCCGGCAGCCTGACCTTGCTGATGCCGCTGTCGGCCACGCTCGGCATCCTGGCGGTGCCGGATGTGCCGATGGCGCTGGCGGCGGTGTTGTGCATGGATGCCGGCGCGCGACTGCTGCGCGAGGTCGATGCCACCAGCGCGCTCGAGCTCGCCATCGGCCTGGTGATCGGCGCGCTCAGTCACTACCGCTTCGCCGGGGTGATCGGGGTGGGCTGCATCGCGCTGCTGTGCATTCCGCAGGGCCGCACGGTCATGCGCGACCCGCGCATCTGGATGGCGCTGACGGTGGGCGCGGTGAGCTGGCTGCCGCTGCTGTTCTGGAACACCGAGCACGACGAGGCCGGGCTGCGCTTCCAACTGGTCGACCGGCATCCATGGCGCTTTCAGATCACCGGGCTGTGGTTCTTGCTGATACAGGCGGTGCTGGTGACCCCGCTGCTGGCCTGGGCGATGCTCAAGGTCGGCCTGGCCGGCACGCGTACCGGTGGCGGTTCGCGTGCGCAATGGCGCTATTTCGGCCTGCTGGGCGGGATTTCGACCGTGGCGATCTTCGTGCTCGGCTTCTTCAGCGATGCCGAGCGGATCAGCTTCCACTGGCCGCTGCCGGGCTATCTGGCCTTGCTGGTGGCGGTGCCGGTGATCCTGATGCGTTGGCCGCATACGCTGCGTCGCGCGGCCTGGGCGATTGCGCTGCTCGGCACCCTGGGTGCGTACGGCTATTACCTGGCCGTGTCGGTGCCGTCGATTCGGGCGCATGCGGCCGGCGAAAAATACTATCCGCGCAACTTCGCCGGGTGGAAGGATCTGGCGCGCGCGGTCAAGACCCGGCTCGCGCAGATGCCGCCGGGCACGCGCGTGCTGGCGGAAAATTTCAAGGTCGGTGCCGAGCTGGGCTTTCAACTGCACGATGCCAACGTGGAAGTGCTGCGCGCGGAGTTGAACGACAAGCACGGGCGCAGCGCCCAGCTGCAGCAGTGGGGGCTGCTCAGCGACGGCACGCGCAACGGGCCGCGGCTGCTGGTGCTCTCGCCCAGCGATCAGCGTTATCGCGACCTGTTGAAGCGCTATCACGCCATCTGCGAGATGGTCGGACCGCTGCCGCCGCCCACCGTGGTCTCCACCGATCACGGCTACCAGCGCTTCCTGCTGTTCGCGCTGCCGGCGCAACGCCAGCCCGGGCCGTGCATCGCCCCGGCGATGGCCTGGATCGATACGCCGCTGCCGGACGTGCGCGTGGCCGGGCAGGTGCAGGTGCGCGGCTGGGCATTCAAGGACGGCGTCGGGCTGTCGCAGGTGGAGCTGCTGCTGGACGGGCGTCCGGTCGCGCAGGCCGAGTACGGCGCGCCGCTGGATGTGCGCCCGTACTGGAAGATCTCCGCCGACCCGCAGCACCCCAACGTCGGTTTCAACGCCACCTTCGACACGCATGCGCTGCCGCCGGGCACGCATTGGCTGGGACTGCGCCTGCATGGCCACGACGGCAGCGTCGAGGACTGGTGGGAACAGCCCATCACCGTTTCCGCGCCTTAGATCACGCAATGACCGACGCCATGACTGTTGCCCCTCCCGTCCCTGTGCCCGGGATCCGAATCGCCGTGCTGGTGCCCTGCCATAACGAGGCGGCGACGGTCGCCTCGGTGGTCGCCTCGGTGGTCGCTGCGTTTGCCGCTGCCTTGCCGGGCGCGGCGATCCATGTGCTGGACAACAATTCCAGCGATGCCACCGCGGCGATCGCCTTGGCGGCCGGCGCGCAGGTGAGTCGCGTGGCGCTGCAGGGCAAGGGCAATGTGGTGCGGTGTGGATTTGCCGATGTGGAAGCGGACATCTATCTGCTGGTCGATGGCGATGCCACGTACGACGCGGCCGCCGCACCGGCGCTGGTGCGCAAGCTGATCGACGAGCGCCTGGACATGGTGGTCGGCGCGCGCCGCGATCGGCAACAGGCTGCGTATCGGCCCGGCCATCGCATCGGCAACGTGTTGCTGACGCGTTGCGCAGGGCTGCTGTTCGGTCGCAGTTTCGACGACATGCTGTCCGGCTATCGCGTGTTCTCGCGGCGCTATGTCAAATCCTTCGCAGCGCATGCGCGGGGATTCGAAACCGAAACCGAACTGGCCGTGCACGCATTGCAGTTGCGCATGCCGGTGGCCGAGGTCGAAACCGCCTACGGCGTGCGCCCGGAAGGCTCGCAAAGCAAGTTGAATACCTGGCGCGATGGCTGGCGCATCCTCACCACCATCGCCAAGTTGTTCAAGGCCGAGCGGCCGCTGTTGTTCTTCTCCATCGGCTTTGTGCTCAGCGCCATGTTGTCGATCGTGCTGGCGATTCCGCTGTTCGAAACCTATTTCCAGACCGGGCTGGTGCCGCGGTTCCCCACCGCGATCCTGTGCGTGGCGCTGATGCTGCTGGGTTTCTTGCTGCTGGCGTGCGGACTGATCCTGGACACAGTCACGCGCGGACGCGTCGAGGCCAAGCATCTGGCGTATCTGGCCGAGCCGGGCGTCGCCACTGTTGTCGCTGCGCGTGCGCCTGGAGCCGCCCGCTGATGGCAGCCATCGCGACATCGACGCCGGTGGGCCGGCGACAGCGGCTGTTGCACTGGGCCGATCGCCATTTCGGCTTTCATTCGCCCCGCCAGATCGCCGCGGCGGTGGCGGCGGTCGTGCTGCTGGGCGCGCTGCTCTCGCTTGGGCTGGGCCAGGACGCCAACTGGGATCTGCGCAACTACCACCTCTACATCGGCGATGCCTGGGCGCACGACCGGCTGGGCGTGGATCTGGCGCCGGCGCAGATGCAGAGTTACTTCAGCCCATTGCTCGATGTGCTGCATGCCTGGCTGATGCTGCAGCTTCCCGGGCCGGTGGCCGGGCTGCTGCTGGGCGGCTTGCATGCGCTGGTGTGCGTTCCGATGGCGGCAGTGGCATGGCGCGTACTGGCCGGGCAAGCGCGGCGCGCGCAGTGGGCGCCGCTGTTTGCAGTGGCCGGCATGTGCAGCGCGGTGTTTCTGTCCGAGCTTGGCGGCACCATGGGCGATACCGCCAGCGCGCTCCCGGTGTTGGCGGCGTTGGCGCTGGTGTTGTCGGCCCAGGCGCGGGCGCGGCAGGGCGCGCACGCCGTGCATCGATGGGCCATTGCCGGCGCACTGGTCGGCCTGGCCGTCTCGCTCAAGCTCACCAATGCACTCTACGCGTTGGCGCTGGTGCCGGCGGTCCTGTGCGATGGCGGGCGGCTGCGCTCACGCGTGCTGGGTCTTGGCGTGCTTTCCGGTGTCGCGGCGCTGGTGTTGGTGTTGGTGGCCGGGCCCTGGTACTGGCAGGTCTGGCAGCACCTGGGCAATCCGCTGTTTCCGCAGTTCAACGGAGTCTTCAAATCGGCGCTGGCGCAGCCGGTATCGGTTGCCGATGTACGGTGGTTGCCGCGCAATTTCGGCGAGCAGCTGATCTGGCCGCTGCTGTTTACCTTCAGGCCGCAGCGCATCGGCGATCTCGGTCTGGTGCAGGCCGGTTGGGCAGTGCTGTATGCGGTGACGCTGCTCGCTGCAGGCACGCTGCTGCGTCGGCCAGCGCGGCGCGTCGGGCTGGATCGCTCGGCCATGGTCCTGCTGGTGTTCTTCGGCGTTGCTTACGCGCTGTGGCAGGCCATTTTCAGCATCCATCGCTATCTGGTGGTGTTGGAGCTGCTTGCGCCGTTGGTGCTCTGGATCGTGTGCCGGCACGCATTCGCCGCACACGCCGATCGCAAGGCGGCCTGGTTGATCGGGCTATGCGCTGTGGTCGCCGTGGTCGGGTGGAAGGATTGGGGGCACGAGGCCTGGGCGCGCGACAGCTTCCAGGTGCAGCAACCGGTGATGGGCGATCCTGCCGCCTCCACGGTGTTGCTGGTCGGCGACGAGCCGCAATCCTGGCGGGTACCGCTGCTTCCGCGGCAGGCACGGTATATCGGGGTGGCGACGAATATCGCCGAGACCGACCAGTACCGGCAGCGCGTGCGCACGCTGATTGCCGAGCGGCCGCAGCTCTACGCCATGCTGGGCGCGGCGCGCGACAAGCAGCAGCTGCGGATCGACCGGATGAATCGCTGGGCGCAGCAGCTGGGGTGGAGCGTGCAACCACAATGCACGCGCCTGCGCTGGTTGATCGCGCGCGGCCTGCGCGCCGAGCTGGATGCATCGCAGCCGGGCCGCTGCGTGCTCCACGTTGCCAGGGGCAGGGCGCTGGACATCGCCGCCGCAGACCGTGCCGTGCGCGAGGCCGCGCAGCAGCGCCTGGCCACGTACGGGCTGACGCTGGATCCTGCGCGTTGCCGTACGCTGTCCTCGCACGTGGGGCAGGCCGATTATCCGTATCAGTTCTGTGAGTTGACTCGGCCCGATTAGGGCTGCGTGCCTGGATGCAGGGATTGGGGATTGGGGAGTTTTGCTTGTGCCCGATCGTTTCCGTGCGTGCGCGGTCTCCACTCCTGGCCGCACTGCAACTCTTACGGAATCTCGAACCCCGCCTGCCGCAGCAGCCGTGCCAGCGCGATCAGCGGCAGACCGACCAGGGCGGTGGGGTCCTGCGAGCCAATGGCGTCGAACAGGCTGATCCCAAAGCCCTCGCATTTGAAGCTGCCGGCACAATCCAGTGCTGGCTCGACGGCCAGGTAGCGGTCGATCTCGGCTGGCGTCAGGGGGCGCAACTGCACCTCGGTCAGGTCCAGCGCGTGCGCGGTGCGTCCAGGGCCGACCAGGCTTACCGCCGTATGGAAGCGCACCACGCGGCCGGACATCGCGGTCAACTGCGCATGCGCCCGCTCCAGCGTGCCTGGTTTGCCCAGGGCCTGACCGTCCAGGTCGGCCACCTGGTCCGAACCGATCACCCAGGCGTCGGGCGCGTGCGCAGCCACTGCCGCCGCCTTTTCGGCAGCCAGCCGACTGGCCAGCGCGTCCGGGCGCTCCCCGGGCTGCGCCTGCTCGTCGACCTCCGGTCGGGCGGTGGTGAAATCCAGGCGCAGCCGGCCGAGCAACTCGCGCCGATAGACAGAGGTGGAGGCAAGAATCAGGCGTGGCATCATGGGGGCGCTATACAGGACGTCGGGCAGGGAAGTCTGCCAGCCTTGGCGCTGTGCCAAGCGCGTGAATAGGGGGATTTGACAGGGCGTCGGCGGATCTTTAACATTCTGCGGCTTATGTCCGCGAACGTACCCGAAATGCTGGATGCTTGGCGGATGGTCGCAGCGCGCAGGCGCTTCGATGGCCGCATCCCGCTCTCTGCGATGACCCGCCTGCAAGGCAGCTTGGTCGATACCGAGGGCGAGTGTGTCTATTCGCTCCAGTTCGATCATGACGACCTGCTGAAGGTTGCCTATGTCGAACTCAGTGTCGACGTCGAGCTCCCGCTGGCCTGCCAGCGCAGCCTGCAGCGTTTTCTATATCCGGTGCAGATTAGGCAGCGTCTTGGTTTGATCCGCGACGAAGCCGATGAAGCTGCGTTGCCGGCCGAGTACGAGGCCTTGCTGGTGCCTGAAGATGGCATGCTGCGGGCCACGGATCTGGTCGAGGACGAACTGGTCCTGTCGATACCGGTGGTGCCGATGGCGCCGGGTAGCGAAGCCGTCGAGGCCGAGTGGGTTCCGACCCAGGAAGAGCAAGACAAGGCCAGTCCGTTCGCGGCGCTGGCAGCGTTCAAAAAACAGTAACCGCCGCTGTGAAGGGCGGAAAGACAGGTCGGCGCGGGCGTGAAGCGTCCTGTTCGACTCGACAGACCAGTTATCGAACTTAAGTTGGAGCAATCCCATGGCTGTGCAGAAATCCCGAGTTACCCCGTCGCGTCGCGGCCAGCGCCGTTCGCACGATGCCCTGACCGCCAAGCAGCTGTCGACCGACCCGACCAGCGGCGAGATCCATCTGCGCCACCACATCACCGCCGACGGTTACTACCGTGGCAAGAAGGTGATTGCGACCAAGTCGTCGGCCGTTCAAGAAGATTGATTCGTGGCACCCGGCGCGTTCGACGCCGCCGGGTGACCCTCGCTTCTTCCGGAGCCGCCGATCACCGCGGCTCTTGCAACAGGGAACAGTATGAGCAAGCGGATCTATTCCAGAATCGCGGGCACGGGTAGCTATTTGCCCGAAAAGGTGTTGACCAACGACGATATGTCCAAGATCGTCGACACCAGCGATGAATGGATCTACTCGCGCACTGGTATCCGAGAGCGTCACATCGTCGCCGACGACCAGACCACCAGCGACCTGGCGTATTTCGCCTCGCTGAAAGCGATGGAAGCGGCCGGCGTCACCGCCGACGAGCTCGATCTGATCGTCGTCGGGACCACGACTCCGGACCTGATCTTCCCATCGACCGCGTGCCTGTTGCAGGCGCGGCTGGGCAATGTCGGGTGCGGTGCGATGGACGTCAACGCTGCCTGCTCGGGCTTCGTCTATGCGCTCAGCGTGGCCGACAAGTTCGTGCGCAGCGGCGACGCCAAGACCGTCCTGGTAGTTGGCGCAGAAACCCTGACCCGCATCGTCGACTGGACCGACCGCACCACCTGCGTGCTGTTCGGCGATGGCGCGGGCGCGGTCGTGCTGAGGGCCGACGAAGAGACCGGCATCCTCAGCACCCATCTGCATGCCGATGGCAGCAAGAAGGAACTGCTGTGGGATCCGGTCGGCGTGTCAGTGGGCTTCGGCGAAGGCAAGAACGGCGGCGGTGCGTTGCTGATGAAGGGCAACGACGTGTTCAAGTACGCGGTCAAGGCGCTGGATTCGGTGGTCGACGAAGCTCTGGCCGCCAATGGCTACGACAAGCATGACCTGGACTGGCTGATCCCGCATCAGGCCAACTTGCGCATCATCGAAGCCACCGCCAAGCGGCTGGATCTGCCGATGGAGCAGGTGGTCGTCACCGTGGATCGCCACGGCAATACCTCCTCGGCCTCGGTACCGCTGGCGCTGGACGAAGCGGTTCGCTCCGGCCGCGTGCAGCGGGGGCAACTGCTGCTGCTGGAAGCGTTCGGTGGTGGATTTACCTGGGGCTCGGCGCTGCTGCGTTACTGAGTCCGGCAGGCGGTACCACGTCGGTCGGCGATGCCTGGCAGTGACAGGGCCGCTCCGTCATGGCAGAACCATCGTCATCGCCGGACAGCGCATCTGGCTGAAGCAGTGCCGCTGCGCCAGCCGGGCGGCCTCGCTCGGAGCACTCAACTTCGTCGCCCGCCGCCGGGGCCTGGACGGCTTGCGTCCACCGCCGCACCGTGAGGGCGATGCCGCGCGCGATCAGGAAGCGCGCCGCTCGGCGAACTGCAGGCGCTAGCGGTGAATATGCCGCACGTGGTCGGTTACGGGCAGGCAGCCCGGGCGCTCAGCGACAACGGTTGATGACGCGCGCCAGCGATGCGGCCGGCCCGGCGGTGGCGGCGCATGCGCATCCGGTGACCGACGATTGCAGCGGTTTGCGCAGTTCACCGGTCGCCTGGGGCGCTCGGCCGGGGCGCGGCGCGGGCCATCCTGGCCATCCACGCGGCGACCTCCCTGGCCGTGGTGCTGGTGCTGGTGATTCGCGTGGACTGGCTCGCCAATGGCGCAATGGACCTGCCCAACGCCGTGCTGCGTGCGCGCCGGTGCTCGCACTGGCCGGGCCTTGCATACGCGGCAGTACAGACGCCGGGGCGATTTCGCACGTATCATCCCGGCTCGATTTTTGTAGGCAGCAACGCGTGACCGAATCCACTCTCGCCGTCGTGTTCCCCGGCCAGGGCTCGCAGTCCTTAGGGATGCTGGCCGAATTGTCCGAGCTGCATCCGCAGATCCGCGAAACCTTCGCCGAAGCCTCCGAAGGCGCCGGCGTCGACCTGTGGGCCCTGTCCCAGGGCGGCCCGGAAGAGATGCTCAACCGCACCGAGTACACCCAGCCGGCCCTGCTGGCCGCGGGCGTGGCGGTATGGCGACTGTGGAATGCGCAGCGCGGGCAGCGCCCGGCGGTCCTGGCCGGGCACAGCCTGGGCGAATACACCGCGCTGGTCGCAGCCGGCGCCCTGTCGCTGCACGACGGTGCGCACCTGGTGCGGCTGCGCGGCCAGTTCATGCAGGCGGCCGCGCCGGCCGGCGTCGGTGCGATGGCGGCGGTGCTGGGCGCCGAGGATGCGCTGGTGCTGGAGGTCTGTGCCGAGGCGGCGGGCAGCCAGGTGGTGGTGCCGGCCAATTTCAACTCGCCCGGTCAGATCGTGATCGGCGGCGATGCGGCGGCAGTGGACCGCGCGCTGGCCCTGTTGGCCGAGCGCGGCGTGCGCAAGGCGGTCAAACTGGCGGTGAGCGTGCCCTCGCATACCCCGTTGATGCGCGATGCCGCCAACCAGCTCGCCGAAGCGATGGCCGGGCTGAGCTGGCACGCGCCGCAGATTCCGGTGGTGCAGAACGTCGATGCGCGCGTGCACACCGGCAGCGAGGCGATCCGCCAGGCGCTGGCCGAGCAGCTGTACCTGCCGGTGCAGTGGACCGGCTGCGTGCAGGCGCTGGCCGCCCAGGGCATCACCCGGATCGCCGAATGCGGCCCCGGCAAGGTGCTGAGCGGGCTGATCAAGCGCATCGACAAGAGCCTGGATGCCCGTTCGCTGGCCACGCCTGCCGATTACGCCGGTGCGCTCGAGGCGTGGACGCACTGATTCGACGCACCTGCCGGCGCTGCCGGCAGCCCTCACCGTTCGCGGCTGCGGTCGCGAGCTCCCCATTCGAGGAACAGCATTCATGAGCAAGCCTCTGCAGGGCGAGATCGCCCTCGTCACCGGTGCCAGTCGCGGGATCGGCGCGGCTATCGCCGACACGCTGGCGGCCCAGGGCGCCACCGTGATCGGCACCGCCACCTCGGCCTCCGGCGCTGCGGCGATCGGCGCGCGCCTGGCTGCCCAGGGCGGCCACGGCCGTGAGCTCGACGTCACCGACGCTGCGGCGGTCGATGGCCTGATCGATGCGATCGGCAAGGAGTTCGGCGCGATCTCGATCCTGGTCAACAATGCCGGCATCACCCGCGACAACCTGTTGATGCGGATGAAGGACGACGACTGGCAGGCGATCATCGACACCAACCTGACCAGCGTGTTCCGCACCTCCAAGGCGGTGATGCGCGGCATGATGAAGGCGCGCAAGGGCCGCATCGTCAACATCGCTTCGGTGGTGGGCGTGACCGGCAACCCCGGCCAGACCAACTACGCTGCGGCCAAGGCGGGCATCATCGCGTTCTCCAAGTCGCTGGCCAAGGAAATCGGCTCGCGCGGGGTCACCGTGAATGTGGTGGCGCCCGGCTTCATCGATACCGACATGACCAAGGCGCTGCCGGACGAGGCCAAGACCGCCTTGCTGCAGCAGATCGCGCTGGGCCACCTGGGTCAACCGGGCGACATCGCCAACGCGGTGGCGTTCCTGGCCGGCCCGAGCGCCGGTTACATCACCGGTGAGACCCTGCACGTCAACGGCGGCATGTACATGCCGTAAGCGTGCGGTGCCGGGAGGCGCTAAGTGGCTGATCGGCCGGGAGTTGTGATGCAATGCAAGGCTCGGTCGCTTCCACTACACTATCCAACGCGGCCATCGCAGCGGCGATGGCGTTTTTTTCGTACCACCACTACTCCATCTGGAGCGATATCCCCAATGAGCACCATCGAAGAACGCGTCAAGAAAATCGTCGTCGAACAACTCGGCGTCAAGGAAGAAGAAGTCACCACCAGCGCATCGTTCGTTGATGACCTGGGTGCCGACTCGCTGGACACCGTCGAGCTGGTGATGGCGCTGGAAGAAGAGTTCGAGTGCGAGATCCCGGACGAAGAGGCTGAGAAGATCACCTCGGTCCAGCAGGCGATCGACTACGTCAAGGCTCACGTCAAGAGCTGATGCGTTGTTCCTGACCGCGGTGGCGTGCGTCAAGCCGCTGCTGCGTCAGACATTCCATGGGGCCGCTGATGCGGCCCTGTGTTTTTCAGCGTCAATCGTAAACCGCAAGCACCGTCCGGTCCGTGGTGAGGAGATCTGCAATGAGTCGTCGTGTTGTCGTTACCGGCATGGGCATGGTGTCGCCGTTGGGCAATGATCTGGCCACCAGCTGGGATGGAATCATCCACGGGCGCTCAGGCATCGGCCCGATCACGCAGATCGATGCCTCGCAGTTCACCACCAAGATCGCCGGCGAGATCAAGAATTTCGATCCCACGCTTTTTGTGTCTGCCAAGGACGTCAAGAAGATGGATTCGTTCATCCATTACGGTGTCGGCGCCTCGTTCATGGCGCTGGACGACTCCGGGCTGGAAATCGACGACAGCAATGCCGAACGCGTTGGCGCCATTCTCGGCTCCGGCATCGGCGGGCTGCTCGGTATCGAAGAGCAGACCATCAAATTCCATGAGGGCGGCGCGCGCAAGATTTCGCCGTTCTACGTGCCCAGCACCATCATCAACATGCTGCCGGGCCAGGTGAGCCTGATCAAGGGCCTGAAAGGACCGACCTTCTCGGCCGTATCGGCCTGCGCCACCTCCAACCATTCGATCGGCACCGCGATGCGCATGATCCAGCACGGCGATGCCGACGTGATGCTGGCCGGCGGCGCCGAGCGCGGTTCCTCGCCGAGTTCGGTGGGCGGCTTCTGCGCGATGAAGGCTATGTCCACCCGCAACGACGATCCGACCGGCGCCTCGCGTCCGTGGGACAAGCAGCGCGACGGCTTCGTGCTGGGCGACGGTGCCGGCGTACTGGTGCTGGAAGAGTACGAACACGCCAAGGCACGTGGCGCGCGCATCTATGCAGAACTGGTCGGCTTCGGCGCCAGCTCCGATGCGTTCCACATGACCGCGCCCAGCGAAGACGGCGAGGGTGCGGCGCGCAGCATGGCCGCGGCGATGCGCGATGCCAAGCTCAATCCCGAGCAGATCGGCTACCTCAACGCGCACGGCACCTCCACGCCGCTGGGCGATCTGGCCGAAACCCTGGCGATGAAGCGCGCGCTGGGCGACTACGCCTACAAGACCATGGTCAGCTCGACCAAGTCGATGACCGGCCACCTGCTCGGCGCGGCCGGCGGCGTGGAAGCGATCTTCTCGGTGATGGCGCTGCATACCGGCATCATTCCGCCGACCATCAATCTGGAAGAACCCAGCGAAGGCTGCGACCTGGATTACGTGCCGAACGTGGCGCGCGAGGTGCAGGTGGATGCGGTGATGTCCAACGGCTTCGGCTTCGGCGGCACCAACGGCACGCTGGTGTTCAAGCGCGTCTGACGTCACTGCGCTGGTGGACCGCGAACAATGCTTCGCGGTCCACGGTGCACGCCGGTCATGGACGCCGCGCAGGACGCGTGTACGCGGCCGGAATTCGCTCCGCGAGCTGATCGCTCTCATCATGCGTGCCCTGCCTCCCTTGCAGGGCGGCGCCTCTTAGCACCCCACGCCCAACCAGGCCGATGACGCTCACCAGACCCCTGCACGCCGACCTCGACCTGCTGGCGCTGCATCGGCTGGCGCCGCAGCGTTATCCGGCACTGCTCGAATCCACCGCCTCCGGCACCGCGCACGGTCGCTGGGATGTGTTGCTGCTGGCAGACGGCGCAAGCCTGCGGCTGGACGCCGATGGACGCACGCGCGACGGCGATGGACGCGTGCTGGACGGCGCATTTCTGCAAATGCTGGATGCGGCGTGGCAGGCCGAGCGCGTGCCGCACGATGCGACCAGCCCCTGGCCGTTTCGCGGCGGCTGGGCGGTGTTGCTGGATTACGAGCTGGCCGCGCAGGTCGAACCGATTCTGCAGCTGCCCACGCGCAGCGATGGCTTGCCGAGCGCACTGGCCGTGCGCGCGCCTGCCGCGGTATTGCGCGACCGGGTGCAAGGCCGCTGCATCGCGTTGGCCGAGCCGGGCCGCGAGGATCTGCTGGCCCGCATCGTCGAGGACATTGCCGCCTGCGCCGCGTTGCCGCCGTTGCCCAGCTGGGTCGGGCCGGTGACTGTTGACGAAGACCCGCCGGAGCGCTTCACCGATGCAGTGGAGCGCGTGCTCGAGTATCTGCGCGCCGGCGATGTGTTCCAGGCCAATATCTCTCGCGCCTGGCATGCGGCGTTTGCCGCTGCGGTCGATCCGGCGGCGTTGCATGCGCGCCTGCGCGCGGCCAATCCCGCCCCGTTTGCCGGCCTGTTCGTCGCGGCAGGACGCGCGGTGGTGAGTTCCTCGCCCGAGCGGCTGGTGTCGGTGCAGGGCGATGTGGTGCAGACGCGCCCGATCGCCGGCACCCGCGCGCGCTTTGCCGGCGACGACGATGCCGCACGCATCCGCGAGCTGGTCGGCCACCCGAAGGAACGTGCCGAGCACGTCATGCTGATCGACCTGGAACGCAACGACCTGGGGCGCATCTGCGCGCCGGGGACGGTGGAAGTGGACGAGCTGATGGGCGTGGAAAGCTACGCGCACGTACACCACATCGTCAGCAATGTGCGCGGCCGTCTGCGCGCCGACGTCACCCCGGGCCAGGCGATCGCCGCGGTGTTTCCCGGCGGCACCATCACCGGCTGCCCGAAGGTGCGCTGCATGCAGATCATCGCCGAGCTCGAACGCACCGCGCGTGGCGCCTACACCGGCGCATTCGGCTGGCTCAATCGCGACGGCGACATGGATCTGAACATCCTGATCCGCACCGCCGAGGTGGACGGGGACCGGGTGCTTTTCCGCACCGGCGCCGGGATCGTGGTGGATTCGGACCCGCAGCGCGAACTGGACGAGACCCGCGCCAAAGCGCGCGGCGTGCTGCGCGCCGTCGACCACGCATGAGCGCTTCAACAGGACATCACCGGCGCGCGGTATCCTGCGCGGTGCAGCGGCAATGACGAGGTGCGTGTGGCGGTGACTGGCAAACGTGGATGTCTGGCCGTGCTGGGCACGGCCCTGTTGCTCGTGGCGCTGCTGGCGATTGCGGGACTGGTGGCGTGGCGGCATTACCTGCACTTCGCCCAGACACCGGTGAGCGCGAGCGTGCCCAGCGTGGTGATCGCGCCCGGCGATTCGCTCAAGGCCACGCTGCGCAAATTGCGCGCCGCCGGTGTGGCGCAGGGCACCGATCTGGAATGGCAACTGCTCGCGCGCCAGGTCGATGCGGCCGGCAAGCTCAAGGTGGGCGAATACGCGCTGTCGCCCGCGCTGTCGCCGCGCGCGCTGCTCGAACGCATGCGCCAGGGCCGGGTGATCCAGTACCGCTTCACCATCGTGGAAGGCTGGAACTTCCGCCAGCTGCGCGCCGCGATCGCCACCGCCACGCCGCTGCAGCAATCCATCGCTGCGCTGGACGATGCGGCGTTGATGGCGCGGCTGGGGTTCGCCAATCAGCACCCGGAAGGCCGTTTTTTGCCGGAAACCTATCTCTACCAGCGTGGCGACAGCGATCTGGACGTGCTCAAGCGCGCTCATCTCGCGATGGACAAGGCGCTGGCGCAGGCCTGGGAGCAGCGTGCCCCAGATCTGCCGCTCGGCTCGCCGGAGCAGGCGTTGATCCTTGCTTCGATCATCGAAAAGGAAACCGCGCTGGGCTCGGAGCGTCCGCTGATTGCCGGCGTGTTCCTGCGCCGCCTGCAGCTGGGCATGAAGCTGCAGACCGACCCCACCGTGATCTACGGCATCGGCAGCAGCTACGACGGCAATATCCGCCGCCGCGACCTGACCACCGATACGCCGTACAACACCTATACCCGCACTGGCCTGACCCCGACCCCGATCGCCATGCCCGGCCGTGAGGCCTTGCTGGCGGCGGTGCGTCCGGCGCCCGGCCAGGCGCTG
This sequence comes from Xanthomonas sp. CFBP 8151, assembly GCF_011761885.1. Lineage (NCBI taxonomy): Bacteria > Pseudomonadati > Pseudomonadota > Gammaproteobacteria > Lysobacterales > Lysobacteraceae > Xanthomonas > Xanthomonas sp. CFBP 8151. The sequence continues at coordinate 184,303 of NZ_JAASQZ010000002.1, read as the reverse complement.
TATTTCGTCGCGGTCGGCGATGGCACCGGCGCGCACGCATTCTCGGCCACCCTGGCCGAACACAATGCTGCGGTGGCGCGTTACCTGCAGCGCCGTCGCCTGCCGCAACCGGAGCCCACTCCATGACCACTGCGTTTTCACCCTGGCAGCAGCGCGCCTACGACCAGACGCTGGCGGCGCTGGATGCCGGTCGGCTCGGCCACGGCTTGCTGGTCTGCGGGCCGGATGGCCTGGGCAAGCGTGCGGTCGCCCTGGCGCTGGCCGAGCACGTGCTGGCCAGCTCGCCGGACCCGGCGCTGGCGCAGCGCAGCCGGCAGCTGATCGCCGCCGGAACCCATCCGGATCTGCAGCTGATCTCGTTCATTCCCAACCGCACCGGCGACAAGCTGCGCACCGAGATCGTGATCGAGCAGGTGCGCGAGATTTCGCAAAAGCTCTCGCTGACCCCGCAGTACGGCATCGCCCAGATCGTGATCGTCGACCCGGCCGATGCGATCAATCGCGCCGCCTGCAACGCCTTGCTCAAGACGCTGGAAGAACCCTCGCCGGGGCGCTACCTGTGGCTGATCAGCGCGCAGCCGGCGCGCCTGCCGGCGACCATCCGCAGCCGCTGCCAGCGTCTGGAATTCAAGCTGCCGCCAGCGCACGAGGCGCTGGCCTGGCTGCTGTCGCAAGGCGTCGACGAGCGGGCTGCACAGGAAGCGCTGGATGCCGCACGCGGTCATCCGGGACTCGCGGCGCAGTGGCTGCGCGAGGATGGCCTGGCGGTGCGCCGCGCGGTGGCGCAGGACCTGGAGCAGGTCGCCGCCGGGCGCACCAGCGCAGTGGATGTTGCGCAGCGCTGGACCAACGACGGCCAGGCCGACCAACGTCTGCGCCACGCCGCGGACCTTGCGCTGGCACAGGCATCGGCCGGCTTGACCGATCCATCGCGGTTGCACAAGCTGGCGACCTGGTTCGACGCTGCCAATCGCACCCGCGACCTGCTGCGCACCACCGTCCGCGCCGATCTGGCGATGACGGAATTGTTGCTGGCTTGGCGCGAGGGAGAGCGTCCGGCACGTCCTAGGGGAACTCGATGAGTGCAATGAATGCACGCCAAGGCATTTTGTCGCTGGCGTTGAAGGACAAACCGGCGCTCTATAGCGCCTACATGCCGTTCGTCAAAGGCGGCGGCATCTTCGTACCCACGCCCAAGCGCTACATGCTCGGCGACGAAGTCTTCCTGCTGCTGACCCTGCCGGATTCCAGCGAGCGTCTGCCGGTGGCCGGCAAGGTCGTCTGGACCACCCCGGCCGGTGCGCAGGGCAACCGCGCCGCCGGTATCGGCGTGCAGTTCCCGGACGGTCCGGAAGGCGAGGGCGTGCGTAACAAGATCGAAATGTTGCTGGCGGGCCTGACGACGTCGGACAAGCCGACGCACACGATGTGATGCGGTACGGTGCGGTCGCGCGCGATCGCTGTGGTGTAAGCGGGTCATCACGGGTGCGTGGCGGGCATTTGAACGGCGCGCAATCGATCGGCGTGAAGTCGCTGCCAGGTTATGCGAACGCCGCGCCCGTTCACCGCAATGGGTATTTTCGGCCGCATTGCCGGCGTCGTGGATGAACCTGTTGACGGCCGCCACAGCTGCCCTATAATGTGCGGCTCGCGTCATCGGGCGGTTAGCTCAGCGGTAGAGCATTGCCTTCACACGGCAAGGGTCACAAGTTCGAACCTTGTACCGCCCACCACGACGTCGAGGACCAGGCCACCCTTGCGGTGGCCTTTGTCGTTTGGGCGATTGCGGTGACAGAGCGGGGGATCACCGTTCCGGGCAGGTGCCTGTCGATACGTGCGGTTTGCGAACCGCGAACCATTGTGTACGGCACGAAGGGTGTGTCGTGGCTGCCTCCGGATGTGGGAGATCGTGGTCGTCCTTCGGTTGTGCCTGCTTGTTGCAGGCTCGGTAACGAATCGCCATTCTGCAATCCCCCCGCGTTGAAGAAGGAGTGGCGATGAAGGCGCTGCTTGGAAATGCTCTGGTTGCGATGATGGTGCTGACGGGCTGTGCCCGCGATGTGGGCGAGCAGTACGTGGGCAAGTGGGTCAACATGAAGTCGGAGAAGAACGTGCTCAGCATCGAGCACAACGGCGAGAGCTTCCTCATTCGCGATACCGCGCCGGAGTTGCTCGGCGCTGGCGTCAGGACGAAGAATCATCCGGCGATCTTGAACAAGGGCGTGCTGCAGGTATCCAACACCGATGGCACCGTCAACTACGCGATCGATCAGGCGAGCGGGCACTTGAGCACTGGCGATACCGAGTACACGCGGGTCAAGTGATCGCTGCGCGCTCGCTCTCTCAAGGGCGCGATGCCGACGCGTGGGCCTGCATCCAGCGCCACAACGTCGTGCGCGAGACGCCGAGTGCCTGTGCGGCGAGGGCGCGATTGCCGTTTGCGCGATCGAGCGCCGCGCGGACCGCTGCGGCAGTGAGTTGCATGCGCGAGCTTGCAAGATCGCTGTGTGCGGGGGGCGCCACGCTGTCGCCAACGCGCATGTCGAACAGCTCAGGTGCCCAGCGTTCCAGCTGATCCAGGCTCAGGCTGTCGTGCGGTTGGGCCTTCCAGTGGATGCATAGGCGTTCGACCAGGTTGCGTAGTTCGCGCACGTTGCCCGGCCAGGCGTGCTGTTGCAGCCGCTGCAGCGCTGCTGGAGATAATGGCGACGGCAGCGCGCCGAGTTGCTGGAAGTAATGTGCCAGCAACAAGGTGATCTCGTTGGGGCGATGACGCAGCGGCGGCAGGGCGATGCGTAGCGCCGCCAGGCGATAAAAAAGGTCGCGGCGGAAGCGCCCGTGTTCGACCAGGGCCTGCAGTGGTTGCAGGCTGGCGGCGACCACGCGCACGTCGACGGCGACCGGCAGTGTGGCGCCGACACGCAGCACTTCGCGTTCTTCCAGCACGCGCAGCAGGCGCGTCTGCAGCGGCATCGGCAGTTCGCCGATCTCGTCGAGAAACAAGGTGCCTTCCTGCGCGGCTTCGATCAGGCCGACATGGCCACCGCGGCGCGCCCCGGTAAAGGCGCCGTCGCTGTAGCCGAACAATTCCGCTTCCAGCAGCGATTCGCTGATGGCACCGCAGTTGATGGCGACGAAGCGACCGCGGCGACGGCTGCCGGCATGTAACTGGCGTGCGACCAGTTCCTTGCCGGTGCCGGTCTCGCCGCTGATCAACACGGTGCCCGGATGTGGGGCGTACAGCTGCACCAGATCGCGGACGTGCGCGATTGCGGCGTCTTCGCCAAGCAATGCGTCGGTGCGCCGCACCCGGTGCGTGGTGGTGCGACTCGCGGCGCGCTCGTTGCCGGGTGCGGTACCCAGCGCGATGGCGTGTTCGAGCGCCAGGCGTACCGAATCTGCCGAATACAGCAGCACGCCGGGCAAGCCGGCCTGCTCGGCGAAATCGATCGCCATGCCGGTGCCGACGATGACCTGGATGCCGCTGGCACGCAGGTCGGCAATGCAGTCGCGCGCGTCTTCGGCGGTGACGAAGCGGCGGTGCTCGATGGCGAGATCGAAGCTGTCCTGAAACGCGCGGAACGAGGGCACATCCGTGGCATGGGTGACCACGCCGATGCGCGGTGCGATGCGGCGTGCGCGTGCCAGCGCCTCCATCAGGTCGAACCCGGTGGCCTGGATCGGCGCCAACGGCAGTGCGAGCCGGCTGCGCAGGTAGGCGGCATTGGAGCCGCCGGCGACCAGTACGTCGCAACGCTCGCGGCGCAGGCGCTGGCCGATGACCTCCACCGCCTCGGCAAAGCCGAGGTTGACCTGCTCGATGCGCGCGCGCTGGTCGAACTCGGGGATGACATCGGCCAGCAGGCCGGTCAGGCGAGAGACGCTGACGGTCCAGATGACGGGTGGAGCGGTCTCCATCGGCTCGGTATACCTGGGGCTGCGCATCTGTGGTGCCGCGTTGCAGTAATGTTGCATCCTGCTCGTTGCGTTACATGTTTGCAACATTCGAGTTGGTATCGCCTAGCTGAATCAAAGACTTGGCGTTGGCATGCCATTTGCGCATTGTCATGCATCCCAACCCTGGAACCGCCATGACATCCTCACCCACCGCTTCTGCCGGCACGCGCTTCCGTGCGGCGCTGGCTGCCGAATCGCCGCTGCAGGTGATCGGCGCGATCAATGCCAACCATGCGCTGCTGGCGCAGCGCGCCGGCTATCAGGCCATCTACCTGTCTGGCGGCGGTGTGGCGGCCGGTTCGTTGGGGTTGCCGGACCTGGGCATCAATACGCTGGAAGACGTGCTGATCGACGTGCGCCGCATCACCGATGTCTGCGAGTTGCCGCTGCTGGTGGACGTGGACACCGGCTTCGGGCCGAGCGCATTCAATATCGAGCGCACCATCAAGTCGTTGATCAAGGCCGGCGCGGCCGGCTGCCATATCGAAGACCAGGTCGGCGCCAAGCGGTGCGGGCATCGGCCGGGCAAGGAGATCGTCAGCCAGGCCGAAATGGTGGATCGGGTCAAGGCGGCGGCCGATGCCAAGACCGACGCGGCGTTCTTCCTGATTGCGCGCACCGATGCGATCCAGATGGAAGGCGTGGATGCGGCGATCGAACGCGCGATCGCCTGCGTGGAAGCAGGTGCCGACGGCATCTTTGCCGAAGCCGCATACGACCTGGATACCTACAAGCGGTTTGTCGATGCAGTGCGCGTGCCGGTGCTGGCCAACATCACCGAATTCGGCAAGACGCCGCTGTTTACGCGCGACCAGCTTGGGCAGGCCGGCGTGGCGATCCAGCTATTTCCGCTGTCGGCGTTTCGCGCGGCCAACAAGGCGGCCGAGGCGGTGTACACCGCGATTCGGCGCGATGGTCATCAGCAGGCCGTGCTGGACACCATGCAGACGCGCGAAGAGCTGTACGAGCGCATCGGCTACCACGGCTACGAGCAGCGCCTGGACGCGTTGTTTGCACGCAAAGGCGCATGATCGCGCCTTGCTGCGTGCAGGTTTGGCCACTTCATCCGTGACACCGCAACACGACACCGTTTGGGAGCGCATCGCATGAACGACACCGTCAATCCCGGCTTCAAGCCGAAGAAATCCGTCGCACTGTCCGGCACTGCTGCAGGCAACACCGCGCTGTGCACGGTGGGCCGCAGCGGCAACGACCTGCATTACCGCGGCTACGACATTCTGGATCTGGCCACCAGCAGCGAGTTCGAGGAAATTGCCTATCTGCTGGTGCACGGCAAACTGCCCAACAATGGCGAACTGCGCGGTTACAAGGCCAAGCTGCGTTCGCTGCGCGGCGTGCCGGCGGCAGTGAAGACCGCACTGGAGCAGCTGCCACCGTCGGCGCATCCGATGGATGTGATGCGCACCGGCGTTTCGGTGCTGGGTTGCCTGCAGCCGGAGAAGGACGATCACAATCATCCTGGCGCGCGCGATATCGCCGACAGGCTGATGGCCTCGCTGGGGTCGATGCTGCTGTACTGGTATCACTACAGCCACAACGGTAAGCGCATCGAGGTGGAAACCGACGACGACTCGATCGGTGGGCACTTCCTGCATCTGCTGCACGGATTCGCGCCGAAGGAGTCCTGGGTGCGTGCGATGCACACCAGTTTGATCCTATACGCCGAGCACGAGTTCAACGCGTCCACGTTTGCGAGCCGCGTCATCGCCGGCACCGGCAGCGACATGTACAGCGCCATTGCCGGTGGCATCGGCGCATTGCGCGGGCCCAAGCACGGCGGCGCCAACGAAGTGGCCTTCGAGGTGCAGAAGCGCTACGACACGCCGGACGAGGCCGAGGCCGACATCAAGGCGCGTGTGGAACGCAAGGAAGTGGTGATCGGCTTCGGGCATCCGGTCTATACCGTGTCCGATCCGCGCAACAAGGTGATCAAGGAGGTGGCGCGCGAACTCTCCGACGAGCAGGGCAGCCGCAAGATGTACGACATCGCAGAGCGTCTGGAGACGGTGATGTGGGACATCAAGAAGATGTTCCCGAACCTGGATTGGTTCAGTGCGGTCAGCTACCACATGATGGGCGTGCCGACTGCGATGTTTACGCCGCTGTTCGTGCTGGCGCGTACTGCCGGGTGGAGCGCACACATCATCGAGCAACGCATGGACGGCAAGATCATTCGTCCCTCGGCCAATTACACCGGCCCGGAAGATCAGGTCTTCGTACCGCTGGATCAACGCTCCTGAGGACGCGCCAGCGGTTGGCTTGATCCGCCACGGTCGCCTTCATCCAACGAAGGCGATCAGACGATGGCAACCGCAACGAGAGATGGCAATCCCCCCACACGCCTGAAATCCTGAATCCGATTCCCGATTCCCGATTCCCGATTCCCGAACTACCCCCGCCCGCTTCGATATCGCCAGCCATGAACAGCCAGTACCGCAAGCCCTTGCCGGGCACCTCGTTGGACTACTTCGATGCACGCGCCGCCGTGGATGCGCTGCAACCCGGCGCCTACGCAACGCTGCCTTACACCGCACGTGTGCACGCGGAGAATCTGGTGCGGCGCGCCGAGCCGCAGATGCTGGAGGCCTACCTGCGCCAGCTGATCGAGCGCAGGCGCGACCTGGATTTTCCGTGGTTTCCGGCACGGGTGGTCTGTCACGACATCCTGGGGCAGACCGCGCTGGTCGACCTGGCCGGGCTGCGCGATGCGATCGCCGAGCAGGGTGGCGACCCGGCGCAGGTCAACCCGGTGGTGCCGGTGCAGTTGATCGTCGATCACTCGCTGGCGGTGGAATACGCCGGCTTCGACAAGCAGGCCTTCGCCAAGAATCGCAGCGTGGAAGATCGTCGCAACGCCGACCGCTTCCACTTCATCGAATGGACCAAGCGCGCGTTCGAGAACATGGAAGTGATTCCGCCGGGCAACGGGATCATGCATCAGATCAATCTGGAAAAGATGTCGCCGGTGATCTACACGCTCGATGGCGTGGCGTTTCCCGATACCTGCGTAGGCACCGACAGCCACACCCCGCATGTGGATGCGCTGGGTGTCATCGCAGTGGGCGTGGGCGGGCTAGAAGCGGAAAACGTGATGCTGGGGCGCGCGTCGTGGATGCGCCTGCCCGACATCATCGGTGTGGAACTGCTGGGCCGGCCGGCGCCGGGCATCACCGCCACCGACATCGTGCTGGCCCTGACCGAGTTCCTGCGCCAGCAACGCGTGGTCGGTGCGTATCTGGAGTTCTATGGGGCCGGCGCCAGCGCGCTGACCATCGGCGATCGCGCGACCATCTCCAACATGACGCCGGAATTCGGCGCCACCGCGGCGATGTTCTATATCGACCAGCAGACGCTGGATTACCTGCGCCTGACCGGGCGCGAGGACGCACAGATCGCCTTGGTGGACACCTACGCGCGCCACACCGGCCTGTGGGCGGACGACCTGGTCACTGCGCAATACGAGCGCGTGCTGCGGTTCGACCTGTCGAGCGTGGTGCGCAACATGGCCGGGCCGTCCAATCCGCACAAGCGCGTGGCCACCAGCGAACTGGCCGAGCGCGGCATTGCCGGCGTCTGGGACGAGGTGCCGGGCCAGATGCCCGATGGTGCGGTGATCATCGCGGCAATCACCTCCTGCACCAATACCTCCAACCCGCGCAATGTCATTGCCGCGGGCTTGCTGGCGCGCAATGCGAATGCACGCGGATTGACGCGCAAACCCTGGGTGAAAAGTTCGCTGGCGCCGGGCTCCAAGGCGGTGCAGTTGTACCTGGAAGAGGCCGGGTTGCTGGGCGAGCTGGAACAGCTGGGCTTTGGCATCGTCGCGTTTGCCTGCACCACCTGTAACGGCATGAGCGGCGCGCTGGATCCTGCGATCCAGCAGGAAATCATCGACCGTGACCTGTATGCCACCGCAGTGTTGTCGGGCAACCGTAACTTCGACGGGCGCATCCATCCGTATGCGAAGCAGGCGTTTCTGGCATCGCCGCCGTTGGTGATCGCCTATGCCATCGCCGGGACGGTGCGCTTCGATATCGAAAAGGATGTGCTGGGCGTGGATGCCGATGGCGTGGCGGTGACGCTCAAGGACCTGTGGCCGAGCGATGCGGAGATCGATGCGGTGGTGGCGCGCAGCGTCAAGCCGGAGCACTTCCGCAGCGTCTACGACCCGATGTTCAAGCGCAGCGTGGGGCAGGGCATCCGCGTCAGTCCGTTGTACGACTGGCGGCCGGCCAGCACCTACATCCGGCGCCCGCCGTACTGGGAAGGCGCGCTTGCCGGTGCACGCGGCTTGCAGGGCCTGCGCCCGTTGGCGGTGCTGGGCGACAACATCACCACCGACCATCTGTCGCCGTCGAATGCGATCCTGGCCGGCAGCGCGGCCGGGCAGTACCTGGCGCAGATGGGCGTGCCGGAAGACGACTTCAATTCCTACGCCACCCATCGCGGCGACCACCTCACCGCGCAGCGCGCCACTTTCGCCAACCCCAAGCTGGTCAACGAAATGGCGGTGATCGATGGAAAGGTCACCGCCGGTTCGCTGGCGCGGCTGGAACCGGAAGGGCAGGTGCTGCGCATGTGGGAGGCGATCGAAACCTACATGATGCGCAAGCAGCCGCTGATCATCATCGCCGGTGCCGATTACGGCCAGGGCTCCTCGCGCGACTGGGCCGCCAAGGGCGTGCGTCTGGCCGGGGTGGAGGTGATCGTGGCCGAAGGCTTCGAGCGGATCCATCGCACCAATCTGATCGGCATGGGCGTGTTGCCGCTGGAGTTCAGGCCCGGCACCGATCGCAAGACGCTGGGCATCGACGGCAGCGAGACCTTCGATGTGGTCGGCGAGCGCACGCCGGGTGCCACGCTGACGCTGGCGATCCATCGGCGCAACGGCGAGCAGGTGCAGGTGCCGGTCACCTGCCGCCTGGACACCGCCGAAGAAGCGTCGATCTACGAGGCCGGCGGCGTGCTGCAACGGTTTGCGCAGGATTTTCTTGAGAGCCGGGAATCGGGAGTCGGAAATCGAGATGCGTTGAAAGCAACATCAGCACCGCAAGCGCACTAGCGTCCATGGCCCCTGCCGTCGTTCTGCCACCCAATCCCCATTCTCCAATCCCCAATCCCGGCCTACCATGATCCATCTCCCCCAACGCCGCATCCCCGCCACCTACATGCGTGGCGGCACCAGCAAGGGCGTGTTCTTTCGCCTGCAGGATCTGCCCGCTGCCGCACAGCGGCCTGGGCCTGCGCGCGATGCGTTGTTGCTGCGGGTGATCGGCAGCCCCGATCCCTATGGCAAGCAGATCGACGGCATGGGCGGGGCGACCTCCAGCACCAGCAAGGGCGTGATCGTGTCGGCCAGTACGCGCGCCGGGCACGATGTGGACTACCTGTTCGGGCAGGTGTCCATCGACAGCGCATTCGTGGACTGGAGCGGCAACTGCGGCAACCTGTCGGCGGCGGTGGGGCCGTTTGCGATCGCCAATGGCCTGGTCGATGCCGCGCGGGTGCCGCGCGACGGCGTGGCGACAGTGCGGATCTGGCAGGCCAATATCGGCAAGACCATCGTGGCGCATGTGCCGATGACCGAGGGCCAGGTGCAGGAAACCGGCGACTTCGAACTGGATGGGGTGACCTTTCCTGCCGCCGAAGTGCAGCTGGAATTTCTCGACCCGGCCGACGATGCCGAAGGCGAGGGCGGTGCGATGTTCCCCACCGGCAAGCTGATCGATCAGCTGGAGATTCCCGGCCTGGGCACGATTGCCGCGACGCTGATCAATGCCGGCATCCCGACCATCTTCGTCAACGCGCGCGACCTGGGCTATACCGGCACCGAGCTGCAGGAGGCGATCAATGGCGACCCGCGAGCATTGACGATGTTCGAGACCTTGCGTGCGCACGGCGCGGTGCGGATGGGCCTGATTGCGAAGGTGGAAGACGCAGCGACACGGCAGCACACGCCGAAGGTGGCGTTCGTGGCACCGCCGGCCGATTACACCGCCTCCAGCGGCAAGCCGGTGCACGCCGCCGAGCTCGATCTGCTGGTGCGCGCGATGTCGATGGGCAAGTTGCATCACGCCATGATGGGCACCGCTGCCGTGGCGATCGGCACCGCAGCCGCTGTGCCCGGCACCCTGGTCAATCTGGCGGCAGGCGGCGCGGCGCGTGCTGCGGTGCGTTTCGGGCATCCCTCCGGGACCTTGCGCGTCGGCGCCGAGGCGCAGCTGGTGGACGGCCAGTGGCAGGTGACCAAGGCGCTGATGAGCCGCAGTGCGCGGGTGCTGATGGAAGGCTGGGTGCGGGTGCCATTCGACGCCGCCGGAGTTGGCTGATTTCCCGCTGAGACCGGGCACGCCCCAACGTACAAATTGCATGGGTGTGTTGCATTAATTCGAACACCTTTTGGAATTCGGAAAACTTTTTCGCACGCGCTCTGCCAAATTTGTGTAAATCGTGTTAATTCTGTTGCAACGCGGCATGCAGATCAGGCCGCTCCGCCAACCGAATTCGGAGTCTTTCCATGTCCGCCAGCCGGTCGTTCAAGATCAGCGCGCTTGCCGTTGCCGTCGCTTCCCTTCTTCCGTTCCATGCCGCTGCCCAGCAGGCGCCCGGCGACGACGGTGTCGTGCGTCTGGACGCGGTCAAGGTCACGGTCGAGCGCCGCTCGGAAGATTCCAAAGACGTGCCGGTCTCGGCATCGGTGCTGCGTCCGGAATTCCTGGATGCCATCTCCACCAGCGGCTCGGATATCCGCGTGCTGGCGGGCAAGGCGCCCAGCCTCAACATCGAATCGTCCAACGGCCGTGTGTTCCCGCGCGTGTACATCCGCGGCTACGGCAACACCGACTTCAACACCTATGCCTCGCAGCCGGTGTCGCTGATCTATGACGACGTGGTGCAGGAAAACGCCTTCCTGAAGGGCTTTCCGATCTTCGATCTGGAAGGCCTGGAAGTGCTGCGCGGCCCGCAAGGCACGCTGTTCGGCCGCAACACGCCGGCCGGCGTGGTCAAGTTCAACTCGGTCAAGCCGGCCATCGGCGCCAATGACGGCTACGCCAGCCTGTCCTACGGCACCTACGGCACCATGACCCTGGAAAGCGGCCTGAGCATCGCCATGGGCGAGCACTGGGCGGCGCGTCTGTCCACGCTGGGCCAGCGCCGCGACGACTGGGTGGAAAACCGCGATGGCCGCGATCTGGAAGGCTATACCGATTCGGCCGTGCGCCTGCAGCTGCTGTACCAGGCCAGCGACGATTTCAGCGCCTTGTTCAATGCGCACGCGCGCCATCTCGACGGCACCGCACGGTTGTTCCGCGCCAACATCATCCAGCCCGGCACCAACCAGCTGGTGGACGGCTTCGACGAAGAGAAGTCCTTCATCGACGGCGCCAACAACCAGGAACTGCAGACCTACGGCGGCAGCGCCAATCTGACCTGGGACCTGGGCGACATCGCGCTGCACTCGATCACCGCCTACGAAGGCATCGGCAAGTACTACAGCCGCGGCGATATCGATGGCGGCTTCGGCGCGGTGTTCGCACCGCCGTCCGGCCCGGGCGTGATCCCGTTCCCGGTGGAAACCGCCGGCGGCATCAAGAGCCTGGACCAGTACAGCCAGGAACTGCGTGCCGAATCGCAGTACGAGGGCCCGCTCAACTGGCAGGCCGGCCTGTACTACTTCCACGACGATGTGGAAGGCGAAAACTACACCTACAACACCTTCAGCGGCGGCGATCTGGCCAGCTACCAGTTGACCCGCCAGCGCAACACCTCGTGGGCGGCGTTCGGCTCGTTGAACTATGCGGCCACCGACCGCCTGAACCTGCGCGCCGGCATCCGCTACACCTACGACAAGAAGACCTTCGACGTGCTGGCGCTGGACCGCGTCACGCTGATCGAACCGTCCAGCGGCGAAACCGACAACTCCAAGGTCACCGGCGATCTGGCGGCCACCTTCGCCATCAACGACGACGTCAACGTGTACGCCCGTGCCGCACGCGGCTTCCGCGGCGCCAGCTTCGGCGTGCCCTCGGGCACGGCGCCGCTGACCGTGGCCGAGCCGGAGACGGTGGATTCGTTCGAGATCGGCATCAAGTCCGACCTGTTCGACAACCGCGCGCGTCTGAGCTTCGACATCTACGATTTCCGCGTCAAGAACCAGCAGCTCACCGCGGTGGGCGGCACCTCCAACGACGTGCGTCTGCTCAATGCCGACAAGACCAAGGCGCGCGGCGCCGAGTTCGACTTCGAAGCGCTGCTCACCCAGAACCTGCGCGTCACCGCCGGCGGCGCCTACAACTGGACCCGCATCGACGACCCGGCCCTGTCGGTGGGCGTGTGCCGCACCTGCACCGTGACCGACCCGCTCAATGCGGCCGGTCGCGCGCTGATCGACGGCAACGATCTGCCGCAGGCAGCCAAGTGGATGGCCAACGCCACCCTGCGCTACGGCATCCCGATGGGCAACGACGGCGAGCTGTTCTTCTACACCGACTGGTCCTACCGCAGCGAAGTGAACTTCTTCCTGTACGACTCCAAGGAGTTCACCGGCCAGCCGCTGGTCGAAGGCGGCGCCAAGATCGGCTACAACTGGGGCGCGGGTGCGTACGAATTGTCGGTGTTCTGCCGCAACTGCACCAACCAGATCCGCGTGACCGGTGCGATCGACTTCAACAACCTCACCGGCTTCATCAACGATCCGCGCATCGTCGGTGCGCAGTTCCGCGCCAACTTCTGATCGGCGTCGTGGGGTAGCACGATTGAACCGCCGGCCAACATGCCGGCGGTTTTTTTTTATGGTCGCAGGAGTGGATGTATGCAGCGAAGATGGCGAAACACGTGGTGGATGCTGGGGCTGTGGTGTGCGTCGGCAGCTGCGTTGGCGCAGACGTCTGCCGCGGCTGCAGCGCAGACGGCGCCATCGCCCGCATCCACCGAGTTGCTGGTGGTCTCCACCGATATCGGCGACGACATCGACGATGCGTTTGCGCTCGGGCTGTTGCTGCGTAGTCCGCAACTGCGTGTGCTGGGCATCGCATCGGCCTGGGGCGACACCAGCTTGCGTGCGCAGCTGCTGCAGCGCCTGTTGCTGCAGGCCGGGCGCAGCGAGATTCCGTTGGCGGTGGGCGCACGCACCGCCAGCGCGATCCCCTTCAGCCAGGCGCGATGGGCGGCCAAGGGACAGTTGCCAGGCAAGTTGCCGGATGCGGCGGCGATGATCCTGCAGCAGGCGCGCCTGCATCCCGGTCGGGTGACCTTGCTGGTACTGGGGCCCATGACCGACGCCGCACTGGCGCAGCAGCGCGACCCGGCCGGCTTTGCAAAGCTCAAGCGCATCGTGGCGATGGGCGGCTCGGTACGCGTCGGCTACGGCAAGTCGGCCTATCGGCCGGCCAGCGCGCCAGCGCCGGAGTACAACATCCTGGCCGATGTGCCGGCGGCGCAGCGGGTGTTCGCGGCCGGCGTGCCGATCGTGTTACTGCCCTTGGACGCCACCCAGATTCCGCTGGAAGAACCCGAGCGCGTCGCGGTGTTTGCGTACGGCGACGGGCTCACCGACGCGCTCACCCAGTTGTACTACCAGTGGCGCATTACCGACCAGCCCTGGGCCAGCGCCACGCCGACCCTGTTCGACGCAGTGCCGGTGGCCTGGCTGCTGCGCCCCGACCTGTGCCCGACCACGCCGCTGCATCTGGACGTCGATGCGCAGGGCTACACCCGCGAAGGCGCAGGCACGCCGAACGTGCAGGCCTGCCTGCGCGCGGACCGGCCGGCGTTGATCGAGATGTACATGCGCACGGTGCTGCAGTTGCGCTAGGAGTGGATGTCAAAATGTGGTGAGCGCCCGCTTGGTGGCGAGCGCAGTGGTTTCATTGGCCGTACTTTGGGATGCAGTCAAAAGCCTGGTTGGTCGTGTGCGCGGTGCCCTCACCGCTCGCGGGACACGCCGCAAGTACGTCCTTGTAGGCTCGGTGGCGGCATCCATGCCGCCACACGGTCCCGCAATCGGCGAGGACACCGCACCAGAAAATGCGTCGGTTGCTTGGTTGAACGCCTGCTTGTTGCTCTGCTTGTGATGGAACGGTTGTTGGACGCACCATTCTCCGAACAATGCACGCCATGCCCTGTGTGCCCCTGCACACCGACCATCTCGACTGGTCCTTGCCCGCTCACCGTCGCGGGACCTTACGCGGCATGGATGTCGCGTAAGAGCCTACAGGGACGTACTTGCGGCGTGTCCCGCGATGGTGGGCGGGCAAGGGCCCTGCAGCCAAGCCGCAACTCAGCGACCTGCCATGGACCGGCGTCAAACCACTGCGCTCACCGTCGGTCGGGCGCGCAGGTGCCATCGCAGCGCTGGCCCAGTGGCGCATCATCGCCGCCCATCGGCAAGTCCCTGCGTCGCCTCATGCCGCCATCGGTGAAGTGAACGGCATCGCTATACTTGCGTCCTCAGTCATGGGGTAGTGCGAATGGACAGCCGGGAATCAGGGATGAAGTGGTCGGGTACGCGGCGCGTGTTGCTGTGGGTGGTCTTGCTGGGCGTGGCGATCGGTGCGGTGGCGTGCAAGCGCAACGAAAGCGGCCAGCTGCCTGCCGCCAGTGGCGAGGCGATCAAGGCCGACACGCAGGCGATTACCGGTTTTGCGCTGGCGCGCGCCTATCCCGACCAGACCGGCGACGGCCTGTCGCTGGCGCTGGAATTCTCGCGGCCGTTGGTGGGCACGCAAGACTTCGATGCGCTGGTGCGTTTCGAGGAAAAGGTCGGCACCGGCGACAGCAGCTGGACGCTGTCCGATGACGGCAAGACGCTGCGCTACCCGTACGTGGAAGCGGCCAAGGACTACACCGTGCTGGTCGACGCCAACCTGCTGGCCGCCGATGGCAGCCGCCTGGGCAAGCCGCTCAAGCAGAAGGTCTACACCGGCGCGCTCACGCCGGTGGCCGGGTTCGCTTCGCAAGGCAGCGTGCTGCCGGCACGCGAGAGCCGCGGTCTGCCGGTGGTGTCGGTCAACGTGCCGGAAGTGGACGTGGAGTTCCTGCGCGTGCGCGAGAAGTCGCTGCCGGCGTTCTTCCAGCAGTTCCAGCGCGGCGGTCGTCGCGGCAGCTGGGAGCTGGAGAGCGACTACAGCGACAAGCAGCCGTTGTCCAAGCTGGCCGACCCGGTCTACGTCAATCGTTTCATTCTCGGCGGCAAGCAGAACGAGCGCGTGCTGACCTACCTGCCCACGCAGGACATCAAGGAGCTGCAGGAGCCGGGCCTGTACTTTGCGGTGATGAAGCGCGCCGGCAGTTTCGACAATGGCTTCGATACCGCGTTCTTCACCGTCAGCGACATCGGCCTGCACACGCGCGCCTACAAGGACAAGCTGTTCGTGCACACCGCCTCGTTGCAGAGCGGCGAGCCGATCAAGAACGTGGAAGTGCGCGTCCTCGACGCCAAGGGCGAGCTGTTCCTCAAGGGCGCCACCGACGGCAACGGCAATGCGCTGCTCAACTACACGCTCGATGCCGGCCACGTGCTGGTGGCGCGCAGCAAGACCGATATCTCGGTGCTGCCGTTCAACCAACCGGCGCTGGACCTGAGCGAATTCGCAGTGGCCGGGCGTGAGAGCGCCTGGTTCGACGTGTTCGCCTGGGCCGGCCGCGACCTGTATCGCCCCGGCGAGACCATGCGCGTGTCGGCGATCCTGCGCGACAACGACGGCAAGCCGACCGCCGGGCCGACGAAAGGCGGGCAGCCGGTGTTCCTGCGCCTCAAGCAGCCGGACGGCAAGACTTTTCGCGAGACCAAACTGCAGCCGGGCGAGCAGGGCTATTTCGAATTCACCCAGCAGATTCCTGCCGATGCGCCGACCGGCCGCTGGCAGGTGGAATTCCGCACCGATCCGGCCAGCAAGGACGCCGTGCAGGGCATGACCGTGCGCGTGGAAGAGTTCCTGCCCGAGCGCATGAAGCTGGATCTGGACAGCACGCAGAAGATCCTGAGCGCCGGCCAGCCGTTCACGCTGGTGGCCAATGCCGCGTACCTGTATGGCGCGCCGGCCGATGGCAACCGCTTCACCGCCAAGCTTGCGGTCAGTGTCGAGCAGCATCCGCTCGACTCCTTGCCGGGCTGGTTCTTCGGCGACCCCACGCTGGAACTGCCGCGCGAAGCCAAGGACGTGATCGACACCGAGTTCGGCAGCGATGGCGTATTGCGCGAAGACATCGCGCTGCCTGCCGAAGCCAAGCCGGTGAGCACGATTGCCGCTGTGGTCTCGGGCAGCGTGTACGAGACCGGCGGGCGCACGGTCACCCGCAGCGTCAAGCGCGTGCTGTGGCCGGCCAAGGCGCTGGTCGGCGTGCGCCCCCTGTTCGATGACAAGGACGGCACCGACGCCAACGGCACCGCGCGCTTCGAAATCACCCGCGTGGATGCCGATGGCAGGCCGCAACCGGCCAAGGGCCTGAAGGCCACGTTGGTGCGCGAGCTGCGCGACTACCACTGGAACTACACCGACGACCACTGGGATTACGACTTCACCCGCCGCTTCGAGAACAAGGACACGCGCACGCTCGACATTGCCGGCGGCAACGCCAAGCTCGAGGTCCCGGTGGAGTGGGGCGAGTACCGCCTGGACGTGTTCGACCCGGCCACCGGGCTGACCACGCGCTACCCGTTCCGCGCCGGCTGGAGCTGGAACGACGAAAATCGCGGCCTGGATGCGCGCCCGGACAAGGTCAAGCTGGCCTTGGACAAGACCGCCTATCGCGCCGGCGACACGCTCACCGTCACGCTGACCCCGCCGCATGCCGGCAAGGGCGTGCTGCTGGTGGAAAGCGACAAGCTGCTGTACGTGCAGGACATTGACGTCAAGCCGGGCAGCAGCTTCGAAATCCCGGTGACCGACGCGTGGGAGCGCCACGATGTGTACGTCACCGCGTTGGTGTTCCGCGGCGGCAGTGCGCCGAGCAAGATCACCCCGGCGCGCGCGGTGGGCGTGGCGTATGTGCCGATGGACCGCAAGGCGCGACGCGTGGCGGTGGGCCTGGCCGCGCCCAAGCAGATGCGCCCCGAGCAGGCGTTGCCGGTGACGGTGAGCGTGCCGGAGCTGGCCGGCAAGGCGGCGCACGTGACCATCTCGGCGGTGGACGTGGGCATCCTCAACATCACCCGCTTCCCGGTGCCCGATGCCAACGCGCAGTTCTTCGCGCAGCGTCGTCTGGGCACCGATGCCTACGACATCTATGGCCGCGTGATCGAGAGCTTCGAAGGCGCCAGCGGCAGGCTCAAGTTCGGCGGCGACATGGCGCTGGAAGCCTTGCCGCAGGCCAAGCGCCCGACCGCGCGCGTGCAGACCGTGGACCTGTTCTCCGGCTCGGTGAAGCTCGATGCCAAGGGCAATGCGCGCGTGCAACTGCCGGTGCCGGATTTCAACGGCACGCTGCGGGTGTCGGCGTTGGTGTATTCGGATACGCGGTTCGGCAACCACGCGGTGGAAACCGTGGTGCGTGCCCCGATCCTGGCCGAGGCCAGCATGCCGCGCGTGATGGCACCGGGCGACCGCAGCACGGTGACGCTGGATGTGCAGAACTTCACCGGCAAGCCGGGCGAGTTCACTGTGCGCGTGGCCGGGATCGGCCCGCTGGCCATCGCCGAGGCGGCGCGCAGCGTCAAGCTCGGGGTGGACGCCAAGCAGACGCTGAGCTTCCCGCTGAGCGCCACCGAAGGCTATGGCGTGGCCAAGGTGCGCGTGCGCGTGGACGGCAACGGCTTCAAGGCCGACCGCAGCTACGACCTGCCGGTGCGTGCCGGCTGGCCGCAGGTGTTGCGTGCACAGACGCGCGTACTCGATCCGCTGGCGCCGATCACCCTGGACAGCGGCTTTGCCGATGGCCTGATGGCCGGCTCGGTAACCGCGCGCATGGTGGTCAGCCCGCTGCCGCCGATTCCGTTCGCCAGCGCCTTGCAGGGTGCGTTGGATTATCCGTACGGCTGCGCCGAGCAGACCACCAGCAAGGGCTACGCCGCGCTCCTGCTCGACGATGCCACCGCCAGGGCGCTGGGCACCAAGGGGCTGGAAGCGGCCAAGCGCCGCGAGCGCATGGAAGGCGCATTCGGCCGCCTGGCCTCGATGCAGATCGCCAGCGGGCATTTCTCGATGTGGGGCGACGACGGCTACGTCAATCCGGGCCTGACCCCATATATCGCCGAGTTCCTGCTCGACGCCAAGGACGCCGGTTTTGCGGTGCCCGACAATGTGCTGCAGAAGGCGCTCAATCGGCTCAGCGAGGACCTGCTGTCCGGTGGCAACGAGTTCTACGGGCAGGACCGCCGCGATAGCCTGAAGTTCGCCAACCAGGCCTGGTCCGGCTATGTGCTGGCACGCGTCAACCGCGCCCCGCTGGGCACGCTGCGCGCGCTGTACGACAACCAGCGCGACAAGGCGCTGACCGGCCTGTCGCTGGTGCATCTGGGCGCGGCGTTGTCGCTGCAGGGCGACACCAAACGTGGGCAGGCGGCGATCAAGGCGGGCTTTGCCAAGGACAGCAGCGAGCGTCCGCCGTACTTCGCCGATTACGGCAGCGCGATCCGCGACGATGCCTTGATGATGGCGCTGCTGCACGAGCGTGGCTTGTCCAAACCCGAGTACGACACCCGCGCAGTGGCACTGGGCCGCGCGCTGGATGCACGTCGCGCCACCGGCTGGCTGTGGCTGAGCACGCAGGAGCAGGTGGCGCTGGCGCGCTTGGGCAAGGCCTTGATGGTCGGGCAGGGCAAGCAGGTATCGGGTACCTTGACTGTTGGCGGCGAGACGCAGGAGATTGCGCCGGCACGCCTGTTCGGGCGCAGTTTCGACAGCGCCGCCCTGGCGCGCGGCGTGCAGTTCGCACCGCAGGGCCAGGCACCGATGTACGCCAGCCTGGAAGTGGCCGGCATCCCGCGCAGCGCGCCGGAGCCGGACACGCGCAACCTCAGCGTGGAGCGCAGCTGGTACACCACCGATGGCAAACCATGGACCCCGCGTGCATTGAAGGAAGGCGAAGCGCTGATCGTGCGCGTCACCATCACCGCCAACAGCAACATGCCGGACGCGCTGCTGACCGACCTGTTGCCGGCCGGTCTGGAGATCGAGAACTTCAACCTCGGCGATGCCAAGCAGTGGGCCGACGTGGTGGTGGACGGCATCGGCATCAGCGAGCGTTCCAGCGCCGCCGACGTCAAGCACGAAGAATTCCGCGACGACCGCTATGTGGCCGCGCTGGCGCTGTCCTCGGGGAGCAAGGCGCAGCTGTATTACCTGGTGCGCGCAGTCACCCCGGGCACGTACACGGTGCCGCCATCGTTGGTGGAAGACATGTATCGCCCGGAGCTGCGCGGCGTGGGGCGCAGCACGCCTGCGACGATGACGGTGGTGCAGCCGTAGCACAACGAGGTAGGAGCGCGCTCGCGCGCGATGGGACGTACCGGTAACGCCCCATCGCGCGCTGGCGCGCTCCTACGTTCGGGATTTCCTCACCGCAGCGAGCGTCCGACGCCGATGCAAGCGTTTGCGTGGCTGGGCCAGCATGCAGCGATGATCAGCGCTCTCGGGCTGCCCAAGATGTCGGCAGCGCAGCTGCCGGGGTTGTTTGCAGCGAGCAAGGCACACAGCGTGCGGCTGATGGTCAAGGCGCTGTGGGAAGGCTTCATCGCCGGCTACGGTGGCGACGCCGATGCCGAGCGCGATTCCCGACAGGGTCTGGGGTCGCCCGTACCGCGAGGGCGTGTCGATCATCCAGACCGACGCGCCGGCAACCTTGCTACGCTATCGCGCGGCGCTGGAGCAGCGGTGAGCGTCGCGTTGCATCGCCGCATGCAGCTGGCGCGCGAGGCGAGCGCAGTGTCGTCGCGCCGCGTGCGGCCTGGCACGGCGGTGATGTCGTTGCCAGCGGTATAGTCAGGTCCTGTTTGCACGCAAGGACGTCTGCATGCCGCTCGATACATCCCTGCGCCGCCTCACGCCGCATTTCGTCTGGTTGTTGGTACTGCTGGTCGCGCTGCAGGTGCGCGATGTGGTCAAAGCGCTTGGTTTTCCAATCCCGAAAATCCCGGTGCCTTACGGCGGCGGGATTGTCGACAATTTGCTCAGCGTCGTGGTCGTGCTCGTCGCAGCGGCGTTGCTGCGCCCTGGCATGCCAGGCGAGCTGGCGGCGCGTCTGGGGTTGCGTTGGAACGGCTTACGCGGCCCTGTGCTGACGTTGCTGGCCACACTGCCGTGTTGGCTGGGGCTGTGGACGCAGTCCAGCTCGGCCGGCACCGACGATCTGCTGGGCCTGCTGTGGTTGGCGCTGCTGTTTCCGTTGGCCGAGGAAATCGTGTTTCGCGGTTTCGGCTTCGTCTTTGCCTGCCGTGCGCTGGCCTGGCGTCCGGCAACCGCTGCGCTGCTACAGGCGGTTGTGTTTGGCGGCGTGCATTGGCTCGGGGCGGGCGGTGGAGGCGGTGAGGCGTTGCTGATCTTCGCCATTACCGGCATCGGTGCGCTGCTGTTTGCCATCGTGGACGCGCAGGATGGCTACACGATCTGGAGTGGCTGGGTGTTGCATGTCTCGCTCAACGCGGCCTGGACGGTCTTTACGGTCTCCGATTCGGCCGCCAGCGGCTGGCTCGGCATTGCGTTGCGCCTGTCTGCGGTGTTCCTGGCGATGGGGCTGCTGCGGCTGTTCGTAAGGCCGCGTCGCTCGCCGCACGCGGGCGTGGCGGGCTAGCGCGCCTGTCGTCGCGCAAGCAGGAGCGTGCAGTCACGTTGATCGCTCAATGCCGCGGCTCGCCGCGCGCGATGGTGGCCGAAATGCGTTTTGCCCTGCATCCTCGGCAGGATGGATGAGCAGCAGTACGCACAGGCAAGGACCGACCGGACGCAGGAACGCGCCGCTGGCAAGGATGCTGTGGCCCGGCGTGGCCGGCGCTGGTTGACGGGGCTGCGCTGGGGCGCGGTGGCACTGTTGTCTGCGGGGTTGTTGCTGGACCTGGCCTTCCCACTGCCGCTACCCAAATCACGGGACACCTCCACGCTGGTGGTGGCACGCGATGGCACGCCGCTGCGCGCGTTCGCCGACCGCAACGGGGTGTGGCGCTATCCGGCCAGCCCGCAGAGTGTGTCGCCGCTGTATCTGCAGGCGTTGCTCAGTTACGAGGACCGCTGGTTCTGGCGCCATCCCGGGGTCAATCCGTGGGGCCTGCTGCGTGCCGGCGGGCAGTGGATCGGGCAGGGGCACATCGTCTCCGGCGGTTCGACGTTGACCATGCAGGTGGCGCGCATCCTCGACCCGCATACGCGCACGCCGTGGGGCAAGGCCAAGCAGCTGCTGCGCGCGCTGCAGCTGGAAGCGCACCTGAGCAAGCGCGAGATTCTGACGCTGTATCTGGAGCGCGCGCCCTATGGCGGCACCATCGAAGGCGTGGAAGCGGCCAGCTGGGCGTACCTGGGCAAGCCAGCCAAGGCCTTGTCGCAGGCCGAGGCTGCGCTGCTGGCGGTGTTGCCGCAATCGCCCAGCCGCCTGCGCCCGGATCGCCATCCCGAGGCCGCGCAACGCGCGCGCGACAAGGTGCTCGATCGCATGGTGGAGCTGGGCGTGTGGTCGCGCGCGCAGGTGGACGATGCGCGAATCGAGCCGGTGGTGACGCGCTCGCTCAAGCCGCCGTTGCATGCGGCGCTGCTCGCGCAGCGGTTGCACAGCGCGCAACCGCGCGCGGCACGCATCGTGACCACGCTGGATGTGGAGCTGCAGCGCACCCTGGAAGAACGCGTCACGACATACTTTTCGCAGCTGCCCGAGCGCACCTCCGCGGCATTGCTGGTGGTGGACAACGCCACCATGGAAGCGCGCGCGTATGTGGGCTCGGCCAGCTTCGGCGATCGCAAGCGGCTGGGGCATGTGGACATGGTGCAGGCCTGGCGCTCGCCCGGTTCCACGCTCAAGCCGTTCCTGTACGGCATGGCATTGGACGATGGGTTGATCCACTCCGAAAGCCTGTTGGTGGATGCGCCGCAGAGTTTTGGCAGCTACCGGCCCGGCAATTTCGATGCGGCGTTCAATGGGCCGGTGAGCGCGGCGACGGCGTTGCGGTTGTCGTTGAACGTGCCGGCGGTGGACCTGCTCGACCGGATCGGCCCGGCGCGGTTTGCCGCGCGGCTGTCCAACGCCGGGATCGAGCTGCGCTTTGCGCGCGGTAGCGTGCCCAATCTGGCGTTGATCCTGGGTGGCACCGGCGCGCAATTGCAGGAACTGGTCGGTGCATTTGCGGCGCTCAATCGCGGCGGCATCGCCGGGCGCGTGCGCTACACACCGGACGCCCCGCGCATCGAGCGCCGGCTGATGTCGCCGGGTGCGGCCTGGATCGTGCGCGAGATCCTGCAACGCAATCCGCGCCCTGGGTACGGCAGCGGCACCTTCGACACCGCCACGCGCCCGGGTGTGGCCTGGAAGACCGGCACCAGCTATGGCTACCGCGATGCGTGGGCGATCGGCGGCACGCGTCGCTACACGGTCGGGGTGTGGGTGGGGCGTCCGGACGGTACGCCGCTGCCGGGCCAGTACGGCGCCGTCACCGCACTGCCGCTGATGTTCGAAGTCATCGATGCCTTGCCGCGCAGCGCCGGCGATAGCGCGCCGGTGCCGATGCCGGCCACCGTGCAGGCGCTGGACATCTGCTGGCCGCTCGGCGGCGCCGCCGAGCAGACACCGCCGGCGCAATGCGCACGCCGCGCCGACGCCTACGTGCTCGATGGCGCAGTGCCGCCCACCTTTGCCGAGCGCGACGCACGGCTATGGCAAAGCGGGCAGCTGCATTTCGACGTGGATGCGCGCAGCGGCCAGCGGCTGTCGCAGGAGTGCAGCCAGGCGCATGAACGCGTGCCGCATGCAGTGGCGCGCTGGCCGGCATTGGTCTCGCCCTGGCTCAGCACCGCCGAGCGCAATGCTGCGCAACTGCCGCCACTTGCGGCGGACTGTCTGCCCGATGGGCGCATGACCGGGGGCGGTGTGCTGCGTATCGACGGGCTGAGCGATCGCGCCACGCTGGCGCGTGCCAATGCCACCTCGCGTCCGGTGCGCCTGCAACTGCGTGCCCTGGGCAGCGACGCGCGCATCGACTGGTTGCTGGACGGCCGCTGGATCGCACAGACCAACGGACGCCAGGGATTTCAGCGCGAATTCGCCGAGGTCGGCACGCATACGCTCACCGCAATGGCCAGCGACGGTGCCTGGACGCAGCTGCGCTTTCGCGTATTGCGCTGACCGCGCACGTGCTGCGCCCGACCAGCGTGCACACACCCGTAGGAGCGCACCTGGGCGCGATGAAGCGTTACCGGGAATGCCACGTCGCGCCCGGGTGCGCTCCTACGGCAGCAGGCAACCACACACCATCCAACGGCACAGAAAACAGACAGGGCGCTCGAGGCGCCCTGTTTGCTTAAATCATCGAGTCGATTTCAACTTTCAACGTCACTGTGAATGTCGATACCGATCATCGCTCGCAACGCATCGCTGCATTGCTGCATTGCAATCGCTCAGCTCACTCGCCGATCCAGCCTTCCAGCAGGTCGGCGAACTCGTCGGCATGCTCTTCTTCCTGGGCCAGGATGTCTTCCAGGATGCGCTTGGTGGTGGTGTCCTTGTCGCCGATGAAATCGATCATCTCGCGGTAGCTGTCGATGGCAATGCGCTCGGCGATCAGGTTTTCCTTGACCATGTCGCGCAGGTCGCTGCCTTCCTTGTATTCGGCATGCGAGCGCTTGGTCAGCGTGTCCGGGTTGAGGTCTGGTTCGCCGCCCAGCTGCACGATGCGCTCGGCGAGCCTGTGTGCGTGCGCCTGTTCCTGCTGCGCATGCTCCAGGAACTCGCCCTTGACCGCGTCGGCAAGCATGCCCTTGGCCATGAAGTAATGGCGGTAATACCGCAAGGTGCACACGTATTCGGTGGCCAGTGCAGTGTTGAGCAGCTCGATCACCGCCTCGCGGTCGGCGTGGTAGCTCTCGGTGATGGCACCGTCTTCGATGCTCTGGCGTGCGCGGCTGCGCAAGGTGGCGGTATCGGTGATGCCGTCGGGGAGTTGCTTGGCTGGCTGGTTAGACATGGCTGGCCGGTTTCCTTCTGAGTGGTTGGGGGGAATCAATGCATCAATCGGGCAGGTGCTGCAGCACGTAATCGGCGGCAGACACCTTGAATTCGCCGGGTTCTTCGACGAACAAGGCCTTGACCACGGCGTCGTCGGCATACAGTGCGTAGCGGCGCGAGCGCAGGCCCATGCCCGAGCCGCTGGCGTCGATCTCCAGGCCCAGTGCGCGGGCCAGTTCGGCGTTGCCGTCGGGCAGCAGGTGCAGGCCGTCGGGGATCAGCTGGCTGCGGCCCCAGGCCTGCATCACGAACGGGTCGTTGACCGCGGTGCACAGCACCTCGATGCCGCGTTTGCGGAATGCGTCGAAGTGCTCCACATAGCCCGGCAGGTGTTTGGCCGAGCAGGTCGGAGTAAAGGCGCCCGGCACCGCGAACAGCAGCACCTTGCGGCCGGCGAACAGGCTGTGGGTGTCGACTGCCTCGATGCCCTCGCGCAGGCGCTTGAGCACGACTTCGGGAATGCGGTCACCAACGTGGATGGTCATGGGGCTGGGCTCCTGCGGCTGAACGAAGTCTAGAAAGGGGCGAGGGAAAAGCGCGTCAACGCGCTTGAAATCCGCAGCGGCACGCCTATCTGACGCACATGGCCGGCGCAATGGCGCACGCCGCGGCAGCCGGCCCCTCACCCAACCTTTTGGAGGCTCGCAATGAACATCGTTCGTTATCCCCAGTGGCCCACCCATGCGCTGCAAAACGAGATCAAGCACGTGTTCGACCGTTTCTTCGAGCAGAACGGCGACACCGACGAATCGGCGGTGGTGACCGCGCAGTGGGTGCCGCGCGTGGACATCAAGGAAGAGGCCAACCACTTCGTGCTGTATGCCGACCTGCCAGGCATCGACCCCGCCCAGATCGAGGTGCAGATGGACAAGGGCATCCTGTCGATCAAGGGCGAGCGCAAGGGCGAGTCCAGCACCGAGACCGAGCGCTTCTCGCGCATCGAGCGCCGCTATGGCAGCTTCCATCGCCGCTTCGCGCTGCCCGACAGTGCCGACCCCGACGGCATCACCGCGACCGGGCACAACGGTGTGCTGGAAATCCGCATCCCCAAGCGCCCGGCGGCCACCCCGCGCCGCATCCAGGTCGGTAACGGCCAGGACCCGGCCGGCAATACGGTGCAGTAAGGCAGCAAAACCTGGAGCGGAGCGGCATGCTTCGCTTCCCGGCGGCAACCGCACCGTAGAATAGGTGCGGTTGCCCGCCCGGCTGCGATATGACTGGCTCGTGGCCTCGGCTGCGGGCCGTTTTTTTCAGAGGTGATTAGATGGAATTCAAGGATTACTACGCAACGCTGGGCGTGGAGCCCAGCGCAGGCGATGCGGAGATCAAGACCGCCTACCGCCGGCTGGCGCGCAAGTACCACCCCGACGTCAGCAAGGAGGCCGGTGCCGAAGACAAGTTCAAGGCGATCAACGAAGCCTACGAGGCGCTGCGCGACCCGGCCAAGCGCAAGGCCTACGACCAGCTCAAGGCGCAGGGCTTCCGCCCGGGTGACGAGTTCCAGGCCCCGCCCAGCTACGGCGGTGGGCAGGGCTACGACTACGAGGAAGTGTTCGGCAACGGCGGCGCCGGTGGCGGCTTCAGCGATTTCTTCGAAAGCCTGTTCGCCGGCCAGCGCGGCGGCCGTCCGCGTGGCCCGGGCGCCGGCCCTGGTGCAGGCGCGGGTCCGCAGGCGCGCGGCGACACCCGCGCCAAGCTGGCAGTGCCGTTGGAAGCGGTGTATGCGGGCGACAGCGTGCGCATCACCATCAACGGCAAGCAGCTGGATGTGCGCGTGCCCAAGGGCGTGCAGCCTGGCCAGGTGATCCGCCTGAGCGGGCAGGGCAATGGCGGCGGCAACCTGCTGCTGGAGATCGAATACGCCGCGCACCCGCAGTTCGAGGTGGACGGGCGCAATATCCTGTACACCCTGCAGGTCATGCCCTGGCAGGCGGCACTGGGCACCACCATCAACGTGCCGACCCTGGGCGGGTCGGTGGAGTTGAAGGTGCCGGCCGACTCGGACGCCGGGCGCAAGCTGCGCCTGCGCGGCCGCGGCCTGCCGGGTACCGCGCCGGGCGACCAGATCGTGGAGCTGGAAATCCTGGCCCCGGCTCCCACCGACGATGCGCAGAAAAAAGCCTACCGCAACCTGGCCAAGGCGTTCGGCGAATCGGTATAGGCCGCGTGGGTCGACGCGGGGAAGGGGTGAGGGTTCGGTTTTGGGCAGGTGGTGCGCCAGCGAACGCCGATCTGCGGCGGCAAAACGCCGCCGTACCCGCATCCGGCGCTGCGCGCTACCTTCTCCCGATGCGGGAAGGGACCGATCGCCTCTGCTGTGGGTGAAGGATTGAGGGGCCAGCATGCATGCGATGCATGGGCCAACGACCCTCTGCGATGTTGCTGAATCCAGCTGCGCCCTGTCCAACGTAGTACGCGTTGGACAGCACACCAGCAACGCGCCACCGGATCACACATCGCAACCGCATCGCCGGGCGCACCGCCTGGCCTGCTACCGAAAGCGCGGCCGGCGCACTACACTCGCCGCGCACACTAGGGGAAACACATGGCACGCATTCTGATCGTCGACGACTCGCCGTCGCAGCTGCTGGGGATTCAGCGCATCGTCGAGAAGCTGGGGCACGAAACGATCACCGCAACCGATGGTGCTGCCGGCGTGGAAGCGGCCAAGTCCTCGCTGCCGGATCTGGTGCTGATGGATGTGGTGATGCCCAACCTCAATGGCTTCCAGGCCACGCGTACGCTCAAGCGCGAGCCGGCCACCCAGCACATCCCGGTGATCCTGGTGACCACCAAGGACCAGGACACCGATCGCATGTGGGGCATGCGCCAAGGCGCGCGCGCCTACATCACCAAGCCGTTCTCCGCAGACGAGTTGCTGGAAGTGATGGAGCGCGTGTTCAACCAGAAAGAAGAACCGCCGACCGTATAAGTACTTGGGCGCGGTGTGGCCTGGCAGTGTGATGAAGCGGCGCGCGATGGCGGCCGGCGCGATCGACGGAGGCATGCTTAACCGACCGCGTTCGGCCGCGTTGGCCAGTGCCGGCGACTCTCGCCCCCCGATGCTGATGCCGTAACCAACGACGCGTTCCCCGTCATCTGCCCATCAGTGTTCGTAGGCCATCGGCTGCATGCTGGGCGATCGCCCGCAGGCGGCAGGTTGATTGCCCACAGGCCCGGTTGCATCGTCTGGCTGCTCCCCGACAGCCAGGGCCGGAACGTCGGCCCCTTTCCGGCCCGCAAGAGCGCATCGGCGGTGCGCGCCCTGCCATCGCCCGATTCCCTTCCCCCCGCTCGATGCACCCCGGCGGCTAAATCGGCATGCGCCGGTTGAGGCCTTTCAAAACGGTCGGTCTGCCCCATCTAGTAGAATCATCGAATCACACAACACGGCGGCACTGCGGGACTGGCCCGCACAGCCCCTCGATCATGGAGCGTGCATGGCCTGGAACACACCCGGCAACAAGGGCGGAGACGGCCCGGACCCCAACCGTCGCAGGTCCTGGGGCCCGCGCGGTGGTGGCAACGGTGGTGGCTGGGGCAATCTGCCCGCACCGTTGAAGGAGCTGTTCGATGGCGGCGTGGGGCGCTGGATACTGGTCGCGGTGGTGCTGATGGTGCTGTTCTCCAGCTTCCAGCTCATCGGCGAGCAGCAGCGCGGCGTGGTGCTGCGCTTCGGCCAGTTCTCGCGAATCCTGCAGCCCGGCCCCAACTTCAAGCTGCCCTGGCCGGTCGAGTCGGTGCGCAAGGTCAACGCCACCGAGATCAAGACCTTCAGCAACCAGGTGCCGGTGCTGACCCGCGACGAGAACATCGTCAACGTCTCGCTCAACGTGCAGTACCAGATCAGCGATCCGCGCAAGTACCTGTTCGGTTCGCGCAATGCCGACCTGGTGCTGGAGCAGGCCGCGCAAAGCGCCGTGCGTGAGCAGGTGGGTCGTTCCGACCTCAATACCGTGCTCAACAATCGCGGCCCGCTGGCCATCGCCTCCAAGGACCGCCTGCAGGCGGCACTGGATGCCTACAACACGGGTCTGTCCGTTACCGGTGTGACCCTGCCGGACGCGCGTCCGCCGGAAGAAGTGAAGCCGGCCTTCGACGAGGTCAACGGCGCCCAGCAGGTGCGCGAGCGCCTGATCAACGAAGCCCAGGCCTACGCCGCCAAGGTGGTGCCCGAGGCACGCGGCCAGGGTGCGCGCACCCGGACCGGCGCCGAAGGCTACAAGCAGGCGGTGATCTCCAAGGCCGAGGGCGACGCCGATCGCTTCACGCTGTTGCAGGAGCAGTACGCCAACGCTCCCGAGGTCACGCGCAAGCGCCTGTGGCTGGAAACCGTGCAGAAGGTGCTGTCGGAGAACCGCAAGGTGATCGGCAGCGATGGCCGCCAGGTCATCTATGTGCCGCTGCCGGCCGACGCCAGCAAGTCCGCCAGCAACAGCGGTGCTGCGGGCAACGGCAGCATGCCGTCGATGGTGCCGCAGGATGTGCTGTTGAATCCGCCGCAAACCAGTGGCGGCAGCGAGGGCATCCGCAATCCGGAGCGCGGCCCGCGCCCGACCGGCCGTGAGGGAACCGAATAATGAAGAATTCGCTAGTCATCGGCCTGGTCGTCGCCGTGTTGCTGACCCTGATGGGCTCAGTGTTCGTGGTGCGCGAGGACCAGACCGCCATGGTGCTCAACCTGGGCCGTGTAGTGCGAGCCGACCTCAAGCCCGGCCTGCACTTCAAGATCCCGGTGGTGGAGTCGGTGCGCGTGTTCGACCGCCGCTTCCAGGTGCTGGACACCGCCCCGGCGCGCTACTTCACCGCCGAGCAGAAAGACGTCAGCGTGGACTTCTTCGCCATCGGCTACATCTCCGATGTGCGGGCGTTCTATCGCGCCACCGGTGGTGAGGAGTCGGTCGCCAATTCGCGCCTGGCCCCGATCATCACCGATTCGCTGCGCAACCAGATCAACTCGCGCACCCTGCAGCAGCTGGTCTCCGGCGACCGCAGCGAGTTGATCGCCAACCAGCTCAAGGGCATCAACGGCGCGATCAAGGGCCTGGGCATGCAGATCACCGACCTGCGCATCAAGCAGATCGACCTGCCGACCGACAGCCAGGTCATCACCGACGTCTACGAGCGCATGCGCGCCCAGCGCAAGCAGGAAGCCAGCAAGCTGCGCGCCGAAGGCGAGGAGCAGGCCCTGACCATCCGCGCCCAGGCCGACCGCGAGTCCACCGTGATCGTGGCCGACGCCGAGCGCGATGCGCAGAAGTTGCGCGGCGAAGGCGATGCCGACGCAGCCCGCATCTACGGCCAGGCCGGATCCAAGGATCCGTCGTTCTACGCGTTCTATCGCAGCCTGGAGGCATATCGCAGTTCCATGACCGATGGCAACGGCGTGGTGGTGCTGGATAAGAACGATCCGTTCCTGCAGTACCTCAAGAGCGATCGTTGATCGCTCTGCTTTGAATCGAAAACGCCCGCGTAATGCGGGCGTTTTTGTAGGTGCCTGTCACTGCCGAGCAGGCATGCGCGCCCCCAACGGTAGGAGCGCACCCGGGCGCGACGGGCATGCCCGGTAAGGCAATCGCGCCCAGGTGCGCTCCTACGCGCGGCGCGCGCCGGCCGATGGATCGGGCGCATGGCCTTCGTGGACTGCGATGCTGATGGTCATGTCCGGAATTCGCAGCTACCTGGTGCGCCTCTCCTGTCGTGCTGGTCAGACACGTCCC
This sequence comes from Xanthomonas sp. CFBP 8151, assembly GCF_011761885.1. Classification (NCBI taxonomy): domain Bacteria; kingdom Pseudomonadati; phylum Pseudomonadota; class Gammaproteobacteria; order Lysobacterales; family Lysobacteraceae; genus Xanthomonas; species Xanthomonas sp. CFBP 8151. The sequence goes on along the minus strand of NZ_JAASQZ010000002.1, from coordinate 154,466 downwards.
GGTAGGAGCGCACCCGGGCGCGACGGGCCTTACCGGCAGACCTCCGCTGCCTTTGACAGTCAGCCGCCACCTGGATCCCCTAGCGCAGAACGCGGCAACCGCCGATATCCCGCGTTGTCCAAGGCCGTCAGCATCGCGCCATGGCCAACATCGACTCTCCAGGGCATTGCGCGCTGCGCCGCGGCAGGCAGTCTTCGCCCAACAGTGTTTACCTGCTGACCACCACGACATGGCAGCGTCGCGCCGTGTTCGCAGATTTTCTGCTTGCAGCAACCGCCTGCCGCGCATTCACCGCAGCAACGCCTTGCGATGCCAGACTGCTGGCCTGGGTATTGATGCCCGATCATGCGCATTGGCTGTTGCAACTGGGGAGCGTCACCTCGTTGGCCGACGCCGTCTCACGCATGAAAGCGTGCGCAGCGCGTTCGGTGAACGATCAGCGGCAGCATCACGCACCGGTCTGGAGCCGCAGCTATCACGACCACGCGTTGCGCAAAGACGACGACCTGCACGCAGCCGCGCGTTACCTCATCGCCAATCCGCTCCGGGCCGGGCTGGTCACCCACATCGGTGATTATCCGTTCTGGAACGCGATCTGGCTCTGAGCTTCGAGCCGCCAGCAGAACTACTGTGTGCCCGCCATTACCGCACTCCGCCGCGTAGGAGCGCACCCGGGCGCGACCGGCTTTACCGGGAACGCCCGTCGCGCCCGGGTGCGCTCCTACGCGGGGCGCGTGGAGGCTGCGGACGCGGCACACTGCAGTTCCCTACGTCCCGGTGTTGCTGATGCACGAATTCTTGTCCGCGTTATGCCTGATCGCCGTCGTCGAAGGCCTGCTGCTGTTTGCCGCGCCCACCGCCTGGAAGCGCATGGCCGAGCAACTGTTCAGTCTGCCCACTGCGCAGCTGCGTGCGATTGGCGGTGTGACGCTGGTGCTGGGCGCGATCGCGCTGTGGGTGGTGCGCCACTGAGGTGGTGGTCCATCCCAACCGCAACGGGCAGCGTAGGAGCGCACCAGGGCGCGACGGCTTCACCGGGAATGCCTGTCGCGCCCTGGTGCGCTCCTACGAGCCATTGGGATTGTCGCTACGGTGATACTCCCAGCTAGGGGCCGGCAGCGCTCGGAGCACCGCGCAACCGACGGCCAGCCGCAATCTGACCAGCCTCCGATCCGCCGTCCGCCAGGGGTAGTGCATGCCACCGGAAACCCGGATAATGCACAAAAGCCGGCCGGGCACGCTCATACAGGGCACCTCGTTCGGCTTTTTCCGTGTCAGGGCTTCACGCGCCGCTGCAACGCTCCCCGATGGAGCCGCGCGCCAGGTGGCGCCGCCAGTCGTGAACCGGTCCCATCCCGCGGCCCCGATGGCCGCAGCAAAACTCAGGAGTTCACCCGTCATGGGTCAGTCAGTTGTCGTGCTCGGTGCCCAGTGGGGCGATGAAGGCAAGGGCAAGATCGTCGATCTGCTTACCGAAGAGATCGGTGCGGTGGTCCGCTTCCAGGGTGGCCACAATGCCGGCCACACGCTCGTCATCAACGGCAAGAAGACCGTCTTGCACCTGATTCCGTCCGGCATCCTGCGCGACGACGCGCTGTGCCTGATCGGCAATGGCGTGGTGATCTCCCCGGCCGCGCTGATCAAGGAAATCAGCGAGCTGGAAGGTGCCGGCGTGGAAGTGCGCTCGCGCCTGAAGATCTCCCCGGCCGCGCCGTTGATCATGCCGTACCACATCGCCCTGGATCAGGCGCGCGAGAAGGCGGCCGGCGGCAAGGCCATCGGTACCACCGGCCGCGGTATCGGCCCGGCATACGAGGACAAGGTTGCCCGCCGCGGTATCCGCATCGCCGACCTGCACTACCCGCCGCAGCTGGAAGAGCTGCTGCGTACCGCGCTGGACTACCACAACTTCGTGCTGACCAAGTACCTGGGCGTGGAAGCGGTGGACTTCCAGAAGACCTTCGACGAAGCGCTGGCCTTCGGCGAGTACGTGCAGCCGATGAAGTCGGACGTGGCCGGCATCCTGCACGACCTGCGCAAGCAGGGTAAGCGCGTGCTGTTCGAAGGCGCGCAGGGCGCGCTGCTGGACATCGACCACGGCACCTATCCGTACGTCACCAGCTCCAACACCACTGTCGGCGGCGCACTGGCCGGCACCGGCGTGGGCGCCGATGCGATCGACTACGTGCTGGGCATCGCCAAGGCCTACGCCACGCGCGTGGGCGGTGGCCCGTTCCCGACCGAGCTGGACGACGCAGTGGGCCAGGGCATCCGCGACCGCGGTGCCGAGTACGGCGCCTCCACCGGCCGGCCGCGTCGTTGCGGCTGGATGGACATCGTCGCGCTCAAGCGTGCGGTGGCCATCAACGGCATCTCCGGCCTGTGCATCACCAAGCTCGACGTGCTCGACGGCATGGAAAAGCTCAAGGTCTGCATCGCCTATGAATACCGCGGCAAGCGTACCGAATACGCCCCGCTGGACGCGCAGGGCTGGGAAGAGTGCACCCCGGTGTACCTGGAGTTCCCGGGCTGGACCGAAAACACCCACGGCATCACCGAGTGGGACAAGCTGCCGGTGGCCGCGCGTGCCTACCTGCGCGCGCTGGAAGAACTGGCCGGCTGCCCGATATCGATCGTCTCCACCGGCCCGGATCGTGACCACACGATGGTGCTGCAGGATCCGTTCGCCTGATCGGCTGACCCCAGACGCGGCATCGTCCAACGGCCCGGCTTGTCCGGGCCGTTGGCATTTGAGGATTGCTGAGCAGTGGCAAGACCTTTGGCGATGCGCGAGCGAGAGTCATCGCCGGCACCGCCAGCCTGCGCCTCAGCTCCGTCCACGGGAACTCGCATGCGTCTTCCCCGGGCGATCGTCATCGCCCTGACCGGCACCGCCCACGCCGCCGAATCCGCACCGGTTACCGCCACATCGGCCATCACCACCCAGGTGCCGCGCATCGCCAAGCCCAGCCACCACACCATTGACTCACTTTGCCGCGCCGGCAGTCACGTGGAGGTGGGGAGCGAGGCGTGCTTGCAAAAGCAGAAGAGGTGCGGGGACCCTGACCCGCACGCAGGGTTGCGGTGCTTTAGGTGCCTCACGCTGTCAGTGGAGTGCCCCGGTCCGCCCTGGGAGAGGCGCGTAGGCGCCCGCCCGGGCGCGGTCGCTTTCGCGCAGGCCGGCAACCGGCATGCGGTGTAGATGCAAGGTGCTGTGACACAGCTGTGCTACATTTGCGCGTGCGCAACCCATAAGCTCGAGGATTTCATGAGCACCACAACCATCCGTCTTCCAGACGAACTCAAGCTGCGCGTTGCTGCAGCAGCCAAGCGGGGCGGCACGACGGCACATAATTTCATCCTGGAAGCGATCGCCGAAAAGGCGGAATCGGTCGAGCGTCGTGCCGATTTCGATGCGGTTGCCGAGCAGCGGTATGCCGGCATTGTCGCGTCCGGAAAGACCATCGCCTGGGACGACATGCGTGGCTATCTGGAAAAGCGCATGGCCGGCGAGCCGGCAAAGCGGCCCACGGCCCGCAAACTAGCCCGGTAGCATGGCGCGTATCGAACTGGCACCGGAGGTTGCACAGGATCTTGAGCCGATCTTCGACCACCTCCAGCGCCATGAGGCCGCACATGTCGCAGCACGCCTGCGCGAGATCATTGCGGCAATCGATGTGCTGGAAACCAATCCGCTGATCGGCCGGCCGGCTGGCGGCGCCACGCGCGAACTGGTGATCGGTCGCGGTGCGCACGGCTATCTGGCGCTGTACTGCCATGTCGCGCAGTTCGACACGGTGTTTGTGCTGGCCGTTCGCTCGCAACGCGAGGCGGGCTTTGCCGGGCCGTGATGTTCGCAGTTCTCTGATCGCTGTAGCCCGGCGCCCCTGTTATTCGATGCATTGCCACCCGACCCGCGCAAGACGTTACCGGGGATCGTCGCGCGCCACGCCGGCGCTACCAACCGCGGCTGCCTGCACATCATGGACAAAAAACGCCGCAACGCCTCACTGTCGGCCCAGCGCTGCCGTTATCCCATGCGCATCGACGCGCTCTCACGCTGCCGGTTGTCCATCTCCTGCTGTTGGCTCTGCGCCAACGCCTGCTGGCGATCGGTAGTGGCGACTTCTAGCTGGTGCAGCGACTGCTCCACCGGCGTCTGCACGGCCACGTCGGTCGGCATGTGGGCACGCAGATGCGCCGGGTCGTTCAACTCGCCCTGCACCACAAACACGTGGCGGCCGGCGGGGCTGTCTGCAGTCTGTTGGCTCAGCACCACATGGTCGGCCCGGTCCAGTTTGTTCTGGCGGGCGAGGGTCATCACGCTGGCGATGAGGCGTTCGCTGTTCTCGTCCGGCGTACGCCCGGCGTGCGCATCGATCGCGTTCACGCCTGCGCGCACCTGCTGCAGCAACGCGTAGTCCCGGTGATCAGGGCCGATATCGGCGAGTTTACTGGGCGGCTGCATCCGATCGGGCAGCCTGTCGACCGATGCCGTGAACGGGCTGCGGGTAATGGAGCGGTGCGGATCGTCTTTGTGGAACTGCGTGGCTTTCTGCTGCCGTTCCAGACGCACGGCGCGGGCATCGTCGAGTTCGGCGATACGGCCGGGATGTGTTTCTTCGCGCATGGAAAGATGCCCGCCGCCTGCGCTGACGTTCATCCATTTCTGCTCTTTTTCAAAGTACATCGCGTAGAAGCTGTTGCTGCCGATGACGTTGGGGTCGACGGCTGAGCGGCCCTCCAGCATCTGGATTGCCTCGGTGGTGCCGAGCTTGGTCAGGTACTGGCTGCCGGCCGCCAGTCCCATCTGCGCAAAGGTCTCGTAGCCCGTGTTCCTGATACGGGCAGCGCCGCCGTACTCGTTGTCGAGCATGTTGGTCCAGATATGTTCCAGCTTCTGGGGGCCGCTTTTTTCCAATGCTGCTTGCAGGAGCACGCGGGGTGTCCAGCAGTTAGGGTCGAGCTCATGGTCCAGGAAGGCTTGGTCGTGTGCTCGCATGACGTCCTTGCCGGGAAGGTTCAGTGCCATATCCGGACGCTCTTTGTCGAACCAAGCTTGTCGAAGCTCAAAATCCTTCTTGAGCAGCGTTTGCCCGAACTCTTCCCACTGGCGTTCGCTCAATTCAGCATTGGCAAAGCGCGAGCCAGTATCGCGCTGTGTCTTGGCATAGTCTTGCGCGTAATTGTTAGCCACTTGCCCTGGCAAGCTGTCGTTGCGCACGACGCCTAATGCCAGCGTCCCATAGCCGTCTGCTCCATCAAGCTGCGAGAGATAGTTCCAATACAGCTCGCGATTGCCTTTATTTGCATAGCTGGAAAGAATTTCCAGATCCTGCTCACTCAGTCCGCTCACCGGCTACTCCCTGTAAATACGCTAATCACCGAATTTTATTGCGGGTTAATACGCCCCTCACCGCATCTTCCATGCGCTTCCAGTCCTTCAGGAATGCACGCTTGTAGTTGAGACTGATGGAAAGTTTGTTTTCGATGTCAGAGAAGTAGTGGACGCAACTTGCAGCAACGGCACCTTTTTCATGGACCACTTCAGATCCCTCCAGCCGAACGCCATCTGCTCGAAATTTTTTGCTGTCGCACTTGATGAACGTGGTCAAATTGCCGCTGGAGTCGCGCGCAACGTACCAGTCGTCTTCAAACGCAGGATTGCGCGTCGGAGGCTCGCCGTGGTGGGCTTCATACGCTTTTACATATGCCGCCATCTTCTCCTCATCAATGGCATAGGGCGTTAATCCGAATGCTTCAGGCTGTGCGATGCGGAGATCGAGCCGGGCGACAGGATTGCCCCGCTCAACTGAGTCTGCCTCTGTACGCTTATCGTTTGACGAGAAACGCTCAAGCAATACCTCAATAGGAACACGGTCGACATAGTCGATAGACACGGAAATTTCTTTGCGGAAATCATTCGTACGCGGGTTTGCCCGTGCCCCGGGCGGGGTGGGGGTCATGTCTGGCCACTCGATGACCAGCGTCACGCCTTCGCCCGGCCATGGTGCGATCTGGCTGTCCAGGTAGTTGGCGGGGATGCGGAAGGTGTTCGGCCCCAGCTTTACGTCAACCGGCGCGTCCGAATAGGTGTGCCCGTTGATGGTGCGGCCTGTGGTAACGGTGCCTGACATGGGGGAAGTCCTTTTCTGTTCGGGTGATGGCGTCCGTGCACAGGCACTGCCGGTGACGGCGATGGCGAGTGCAAGAGCCAGGCACCGGCCGGATGACATCATGTGCATTGGTCAATCCATTGCAGGGTTCGCCGCAACTATAGGCAACTTGGGATCAGCGCGACAGCAAGGGCCAAGCCTGCGATTGTCCGTGCCATGCGCCGCACGACACGGGAATGCGATCACGCTCTGCCGGAAGGAAAGGCGCGTGGATCAAAACGCGGGCGGTGCAACGGCAGCTCGCCCGTGTGACGAAGAAGGACGTTTGCCGCCCTTGATCGCACTAACTGTCGAGCTGCAGCGTGGTCAACGCAGACGTCGCCGCGTCATGCCCCAAACGCACCATCGATCGTATGCATCGCCCCGGTGACAAAGCTCGCTTCCGGGCCGGCCAGCCAGGCCACCATGCCGGCCACTTCGTCGGCGCGGCCGTGGCGTTTGATCGCCATGAAGCTGTGCATCAGGTCTTTCATCGGCCCGTTTTCCGGGTTGGCATCGGTATCGATCGGGCCCGGTTGCACCACGTTGATGGTGATGCCACGCGGCCCGAAGTCGCGGGCCAGCCCACGCGCCAGCCCTTGCAGCGCGGATTTGCTCAGCGCGTAGGACGCCATGCCGGGCAGCGGCATGCGGTCGCCGTTGACCGAGCCGATCACGATGATCCGCCCGCCGGGCGGCATCTGCCGCGCGGCCTCCACGGCGGCGTGGTAGGGCGCGTGCACGTTGATGCGGAACAGCCGGTCCACCGCGTCCGGATCCTGGTCCAGCGCATCGCCGAACAAGGCGATGCCGGAGTTGACCACCAGCACATCCAGCGGCCCGCTGCGGCGTACCGTGGCGATGAGCGCATCGCGGTCGGCACTGTCGGCCAGCACCGCGGTACTGCCGGTGTCACCGGCCAGGCGCTGCGCCGCCTCGGCAGAGCCGGCATAGGTAAACGTCACCCGCGCGCCCTCGGCCACGAAGCGCCGCACGATGGCCGCCCCAATGCCCCGGCTGCCACCGAGCACCAATACCGACTTGTCTTTGAACGCTGACATGCACCACCTCGCAATTAATGTAGCGAGTAATACATAATAGATTTCGCCTGCCGTCAAGGATTTTGTAACAATGGCTACAGAAATCTCCCGGGCCCGCGGCCGGCCACGGGCGTTCGACCCGGACCAAGCGGTCGCCACTGCGCAGCAGCTGTTTCATGCGCGCGGCTACGACGCACTGAGCGTGGCCGACCTCACCCAGGCACTGGGCATCAACCCGCCCAGTTTCTACGCCGCCTTCGGCAGCAAGGCCGGCCTGTATGCGCGCATCCTCGACCGCTACGCGCAGACCGGGGCCATCCCGTTGCCCCAGATCCTGGACACCGCCCGCCCGCTGGCCGACGCCCTGGCCGACGTACTGGAACAGGCCGCCCGCTGTTACGCCGCAGACCCCATCGCCACCGGCTGCCTGGTGCTGGAAGGCACGCGCAGCAGCGATGCGCAGGCGCGCGAAGCGGCCTGCGGTTTTCATGTCGCAGCCCAGGAATTGATCCGCTCCCACATCGCCAAGCAGTGCCCGCACGACGCAGACCGGCTGGCGGATTTCGTCAGCACCACCATGGCCGGACTGTCCGCCAGCGCCCGGCATGGGCAGAGCCTGGAGCGTTTGCTGGCGAGTGCGCGGTTGGCGGGGGAGGCGCTTCGGGCGGCGCTGCGCGGATAAACAGGGTGCGAGCGGGCAGAGGGCTTTCGGTGGCGTGAGCGCACCTGCTCGCTAATCGAGGTGCGTTTGCCGCTAGCCAGTACGATCAATTGGCAGGTGGTACGAGATGGTCGTGATCGGCCGTCGCTCAGGCGAAGTCGTTGTCGGATGACTGGTGCAGTGAATCAGGAAGGGGCAGGGCAGCGCATGTGGGACATCCATGTTCTAGGCTGGCTTTAACACAGGCCACCTTGACCTGTTTGGGCAATGTTGGCGATCACATGGAGCCGCACGCAGCGTGTTGGTTGAACGTTCCGAACCATCCGAATTGCTGTCCAACCCGGACGGTCGCGCAGAGTCTCTACCAGATGGCGTAGTCGCTGGATCCAGCGTCTATTTCGGTCCCGAAATGAGAGTGTCGCCGAACCGTTTTCGTCTGCGATCAGTCACTTGACCGAGCCTGCTCATACGGCCACAGTCCGTGGCGTTCGCCCTCTCCGTTCAAGGATGCCCGTGAAGAAGCTGACGCATTGCATCGTGGCGACCGCGCTGGTGCCCATCATGACGCTTGGGTGTGCACGGCTTTCGATGGAACAGGCTGCCGCAGACCCCCCAAGTGGTGCACACGAAGCATCGTCTTTTCCTCAGGCGCCTGCTGTCACGCCTTCACCTTGGGTGTCATTCAAACTGGAACGGCAGATGGGCGCCGTCTGTGTGGACCGTACGCAATCACAGGGCTCCTCGACTGCGCCTTTGCTAAGGGACGGGTTTTGCAAAGGCCCGGCACCTGCGCACATGGCGGCTGCATTGCTTGCCCTGCCTGCAGATGCGGTCGATGCCTCGCCGCAAGCGCGCGAAGCGGGCCTGCGCGATGCCGTGTATGTGGCCGCACCCGGCCTGGGACGGCGCGCGGACTTCACCGTGGTTGCGGGTGATCTGACGATCCGTTCGTTAGAAAGTGCCGATCCTGACAAGACGGTGTACTTGGTCTGGCCGGTGAAATGTGGCGCGGGCGAAGCTGGCCTCGCGTGCCAGTCAGGCAAAGGGCGAAAGGCGTATCGCGTCACCAAGGACGGCACCGCACGCGATGTCAGTGCAGCGGTATTTCCACCAGCGCCTGGCCTGACTGCAGAAGATGTTGCCCGGCAAAACGACCACGGCGGCTCGGAGCTTTTTCTGTTCGATGACAAGTTGCCCTTGGCGCCGACAATGCGATGGTTGATGGAATTCGATCCTGACCAGCCGCTGGCCACCGATGACCCGAAGCGCGTCGGGTCTTACGCCCATTTTGGTTTTCTTCGGTGGACAGGCGAACGCTTCGAGCTGGTAGAACGAGTCGCTAGAGCGCAGTGGCCGTGTCGCCAGCAGCGCACAGGCGAACAGGCATGTGCGGATTATCCAGATGGTGAGGACCGTTTCATCAACGAGTGACCACTTCTGCAAGGAGCATCGAAATGGCCGACCAGATTTCTGCGTTGTTCAACGCCAATCGACAGGCCGAGGCGCTGCGCATGCTTGATGAGCGCAGACAAGGCCAGGCAGAGGTCGTGCGTGACGCACTGGATCGTTATATCGGCGCAGCGTCCGCCGGTGCAATCGCCAATCAACAACAAGGGCCGGTCGCCGCTGCGGATGCCAGTGTGCTGCAACGCTTGCAACTAGCCGCGTCAAACCAGCCAGCAATTCCGCCGCAGGCGCAAATGGCTGTCTTGAGCGACGCACAGCGCTATGACGTCTACGCCAGCATCGTGCAGGTGAGAGGTAACGAAGCCGCGCACGAGGCACTCTCGCGACCCAGCGAGCGCGTGGTATTAGGCCTTCGCCAGGAAAACTCAACGCTTGCGGCCATGCAGGATCGCGCGCATGCCGGAAGCTTGCGGAGCGACGATCCGGCAACCCCTGCCATCAACGAAGCTCAGGGCGGCACGGGCGTCTACAACGACCGCCTGGTCGTACTGTGGAAGGATGCCGATGGCACGCGTCATACGCAGGTCGCCCAACAAGCAAACACCGAGCCGACTGCGCAGTACGATCATCATGCAGGCAACACGGGGCGGCGCCCGCGTGCGGAAGGCGGCATGGAGAACAGGACATTTGCACCGTCGCCAGGCTTTGAAAGCATCACCAGGCCCAGGAAGATCGAAGGCGAGGATGTCAATGCCGATGGCATCAGGGATCTCGGTCGCCTGAGCGAAGGCACCATCGAGATGCGGATGGGGCAGCACCCAAATCCCAGCCGGCCAGGCACCCAAGACAACGCATTACGCCCAAGTCAGGCGGCAGTCGATGCAGGGAGGGGCGGCGTACAGCGGGATAGCAATGCGGACGGCTGGTTTGATCAAGCCGATGTCAACGGTGTGCAAAATCTCAACGACACCTTCAAGATTCATCGCGGTTCCAGCGGCAGTACCGATTCGGCTGGCTGCCAGACAATTCATCCAGCCGAGTACGATGGGTTCATCGCGGCGGTTCAAGGCAACCCCGCGCAGACGCGCTGGCAATACGTGCTGACCAGCACCACGCCCGGGCCGGTGCGGGAGCAGCATCAGGACCAAGGGCGAGGGCGTGAAGGGGTACAGCCAGGGCAGGAGGAGCGGGGGCATCCGCCGGCCCAGCCGCAGCGGCAGAACGGCGGGCCTGCAGCGCCTGCGCCTGGGAGGCCGCGACACGCAGACGCGGAAGACGCCCACCCCGCGCCTCATCCGTTGCATGCACAGGCCAGCACCTTGGTTGGCCGGTTGGACGCCAGCATGGGCCGCGCCAGCGATGCGCACAGCGAGCGGATGAGCGCCAGCCTGGCCCACCTGGCAAAAGAGCACGGGCTCGAACGCATCGACCACGTAATGCTGAGCAACCAGGCTCCGCGTGCAGCGGCTGGTGCCACCGTGTTCGTGGTACAGGGCGAACCCAGCAACCCGGCCCATCTGCGCGCCAGCATGCCCACTGACGTGGCAGTCAGTACGCCTGTGGAGCAATCGCTGGAAAAGCTGCAAGAGCTAGATGCGCGTACCTTGGCGCAAGCGCAGAGTCTGGCGCAGGAAAGATCGATGGCGCAGGATGAGGCGGTCAAGCCGCGAAGTATTGGGTGAGGTGGTCCGTTTCCACTGTCTGACTGTAGATCAAGGCTCGGTGTTCGCTTTCGAAAACGCCCGCTTGCAAAAATCGGTCGCTCGACGGATATTCCATATTCCGGAATATGGAATAAGGCGGGTTCGGCTGTGGAACTGAAGCCACAGGATCTAGTGGTGCTGTACAAGCAGGTCGCCCAGGCGGGCCAGGTCTGGACGTATGCATCCCTTGGAGAAGCGCTGGGCATGAGCCCGTCTCAGGTGCATCGCAGCGTCAAGCGCGCGGTGGCATCCGGCTTGGCGCTGGAAAAAAGTCGCGGCGAGTGGGAGACGGTGCGCACGGCGCTGCACGAGTTTGCTGTCCACGGCGTGCGTTACGCCTTTCCTGCGGTCATCGGGCCGCTAAGGCGTGGCATTCCTACGGCCTTCGGCGTGCCCCCACTCTCCATTGCCATTTCCAGCTCCCCAGGGGATGCACCGGTGTGGCCAAGCGCGCAGGGCACGGCCAAAGGCCCCAGCTTGTCGCCGTTGTCGACCGGTGTGCCCGACGCTGCGCTGGCCGACCCTGCCTTGCACCAACTGCTGGCACTGCAGGACGCCCTACGCAGCGGGCGTGCCCGCGAGCGCACGCTGGCAGCGAGCTATCTCAAACAATTGCTGAGGCTTGGCGATGCGCTCTGACGATCCTAATTTGCCGCACCTGCTTGTGATTGCGAATGCATTGGGCGAGCTTTGCGAACACGTAGTCTTCCTCGGCGGAGCAGTCGTTGGCCTGCTGGTGTCGGATCCATTGGCGGAAAGCGTCCGCGCCACCTATGACGTCGATGCGGTGGTCAATCTTGATTGGTCCCGGTTCCGCGGTATCGAGGTGCGTGTGGAGTCGCAGGGCTTTGCGCGCGAGATGCAGAGCGGTGTCGTCTGCCGCTGGGTACACAAAGCGTCGGGCGCCCTCTTCGACCTGATGCCGGTGGATGCCGGGGTGCTTGGCTTCTCCAACCGCTGGTATGCCCATGCTGTAGAAACGGCCCAAGTGGCGGCCTTGAGCGATCGCCTGTCCATCCGCTTGGTGACAGCGACAGCATTCGTCGCGACCAAGCTCGAAGCCTTCGTTACCCGAGGCAGCAGCGACTTTCTTTCCAGTCACGACCTGGAGGACGTCCTCAATGTCGTCGATGGCCGGGCCGAGCTGGTGGAAGAGCCTGCGGTGGAGCATGCAGATCTTCGGCATTGGGTTGCCGACGTGTTCGAGGGGCTAGTGGATAACCCGGCGTTTGTGAACGCGTTGCCGGGATTGGTCGTCGAACCGGAGCGCGCAAGCGTCGTGCTTCAGCGTCTACGCACCATTGCATCAGCGTAGCTGCGGCATCGTGGGCTTAGGTCTGCAAAGAAGACCTTGAAGCACCGCCGCTCGCTTGCGATGATGCATCGCAATTGCAACGCACTGGGTCTGCCATGAAATCCGCATCTCTTCCATCGCTCCGGGTAGACCCGGCGTTGCGCGAAGCGGCCGAAGCCGTGTTGCAGGAGGGTGAGACGCTGTCCAGCTTCGTCGAGTACTCCGTGCGCGCCCAGGTGCAGCAGCGCCAGCAACAGGAAGCCTTCATTGCACGTGGGCTGGCCTCGCGTGACAGCGCCAAGGCATCCGGCCGGTACATCGACGCGAAGGATGTGCTGACCGGGCTGCAGTCCCAACTGGACCAGGCGCGCAAGGGCTGAACCAGAGTGCGCTTCACGATCCGCTTCACCGAAGAAGCGCGCGACGATCTTGCGCGGCTTTACGACTGGCTGCTGCAGCGTGCCGAAGGCGACTTCACCGTGGCCAAACGTGCGCTGCAGGCCGTCGGCGACGGCGTCACCTTGCTTGAACTGGCCCCGTTGAGCTGCCGCAAGGCGGGGCTGGCAGACCCGTTCTTGCGCGAGCTGGTGATCGGCTTCGGTGCCAGCGGCTATGTGCTGCTGTTTAAGGTGGAAAGCGATCAGGTCGTCACCGTTTTGGCAGTCAGGCATCAGCGTGAAGACGACTATCATTAAGCACGGCGTTAGCGCTAACGTCGCGCCACAGGGGAAGTAGATGGCCAATATCAGCAGGCGCCGCACGGGCGAATTGACCCGTGCGTTGTTCCATATTCTCAAGGCCCAGCCGGAAGGCATGCGCGCCGCAGACGCGCTGGCGGCGCTGGAAAAGCAGGTCGTGCTTACCGAGTACGAAGCGGGCGACTACGAAACCGGCGGCCGTCGCTTCGAGAAGATCGTGCGCTTCAGCACCGTGGCGCCGGTCAAGGCCGGCTGGCTGGTCAAGGACAAAGGCATCTGGACCCTCACGCCAGAGGGGGAAGCGGCGCTGGACGCGTATCCGGACCCAGAGCAGTTCATCCGCGCGGTGGGGCAGCTCTACAAGAAGTGGAAGAGTGCTCAGCCCGTCGCCGACGAGGTCGACGATCCCGAAGGCGAGCTCACCGAGGAATCGGCCAGCATCACGCTGGAAGAAGCCGAAGAAATGGCATGGGCCGAAATCGAGGCTTACCTCGCTGCGATGCCGCCCTACGACTTCCAAGAGCTCGTGGCTTCACTGCTGCGGGCGATGGGGTATCACGTTGCCTGGGTCGCGCCGCCCGGAAAGGACGGTGGCACCGACATCATTGCCTACAACGATCCGCTCGGCACCCGCCCGCCGCGCATCAAGGTGCAGGTCAAGCGTAATGCCAACTCGCCGCGGATCGATGTCACCGGCCTGCGCAGCTTTATGGCCGTTCTGGGAGATGGCGATGTCGGCCTGTTCGTGGCCCTGTCAGGTTTTACAAAAGATGCTGACTACGAAGCGCGCCAGTCGCATCGTCGGATCAACCTGATCGACGCGCGCCGGCTCGTGGAGCTATGGACCACGCACTATGCGCAATTGGACGATAGCGCGCGTACTCGCCTGCCGCTCAAGCCGGTGTGGTTCTTGGCTGGTGACGATTAGTAGCATGCCGGCTGAAATTTTTTTCGTCTGAATTAATCAGGCACGTCGTACAGAATATTGACTAGCAGGGCGCAATGAACAATCAGACTCACGAGGAACTCAAAGGGAAAATCTGGGAAATCGCCAATCGGTTACGCGGGCCTTATCGGCCGCCACAGTATCGTCTAGTGATGCTGCCGATGGTGGTGCTGCGCCGTCTCGATTGCGTGTTGGAGCCGACCAAGGCTGCAGTGCTGAAACAGCATGAAAAGCTGCTGGCGAAGGACACGCCAGAACCAGCAATGCACAGGCTCCTTGGCAAGGCGGCTGATCCAAAGCGGAAATTTCCGCTATACAACGTCAGCGCGTACACCTTCGAGAAGTTGCTGGGCGACGCTGAGAATATCGCCCCCAATCTGTCGAACTACATCAATGGCTTCTCGCCAGAAGCACGACGGATTTTCGAGCGTTTCAAGTTTGGCGATCAGATCGACAAGCTTGATGCAAGCAACCGGCTCTTTACCATCATCAAGGCGATGGCGAACATCGATCTGCATCCGGATCGCATCGACAACCTACAGATGGGTTACTTGTTCGAGCATCTAGTGATGCGCTTCAACGAGCAGGCCAATGAGGAGGCAGGTGACCACTTCACCCCACGTGAAGTGATTCGGCTGATGGCCAATCTGGTATACACCGGCGAGCAAGAGGTTTACAGGCCTGGCATCGTCCGCAGCATCTACGACCCGACCTGTGGCACCGGAGGCATGCTATCTGAGTCGGAGAAGTTCATCCTTGGGCAGAATGCCGCAGCGCATCTGCACCTGTATGGGCAGGAATACAACGACGAATCATGGGCCATCTGCTGCTCTGACATGTTGATCAAGGACGAAGACACGGCCAATATCGTCAAGGGTGACACGTTGGGCGATGGCAAGACCAAAGATGGTTTTGAGGGCGAGCGGTTTCACTACATGCTTGCTAATCCTCCGTTTGGTGTGGAGTGGAAGGACCAGAAGACGGTTGTCGAGAACGAGCATGCCAATCACGGCTTCGCCGGTCGCTTCGGAGCCGGCTTGCCGGCGATCAATGACGGGTCGCTGCTGTTTTTGCAGCACATGATTGCCAAGATGCACCCGTACGACGAAGGTCATCCTGACAAGCCAGGATCAAAAATCGCAATCGTCTTCAACGGATCGCCGTTGTTTTCCGGTGATGCTGGGTCGGGACCATCCAATATCCGGCGCTGGATCATCGAGAACGACTGGCTAGACACCATCGTCGCGCTCCCTGATCAACTTTTCTACAACACCGGCATCTACACCTACGTCTGGCTGGTCACCAATCGCAAGCCGGAAGAGCGTCAGGGCTATGTGCAGTTGATCGACGGCACGCGTTTCTTCCGTAAGATGAAGAAAAGCCTCAACAACAAGCGCAACGAAATTTCTGATGAGCAGATTGAAGCGCTGACAGAGCTCTATGGCAACTACGGCGATGGCGAGAGCGCTGAGGTGGTCATCGACCACAAGACTGGCGAAACCGAAAATCGCGTAGTGTCGCGGGTTTTTGAGAATCGCGAGTTCGGCTTCGTCAAGGTGACCGTGGAACGTCCGCTGCGGATGAATTTCGAGGCCACGCCCGAGCATATTGCCAGGCTGGATGAGCAATCGGCATTTGCCAATTTGGCGACCTCCAAAAAGCGCAAGGATGAAAAGGCTGCGCGGCAGGAAATTGCCGAAGGCCAGGCCATGCAGCGGTCCATTCGCGAACTGCTCGCTGAGTTGGCGGCAAAGGGCATTTATAGCGATCGCGAAGTATTTGAAGCCGATCTTGAAAAAGCGGCGAAGAAAGCTGATATCAAACTGCCCGCACCCATACGGAAAGCCATCTTCGCCGCGCTGGGCGAGCGCGACCCGCAAGCCAAGATCTGTCGTGATGCCAAAGGGCGCCCTGAGCCCGACAGCGAGCTCCGGGACACCGAGAACATCCCGTTGCCGGAAGGCACTGAGCTGCCGCTCCCAATGGCTTTTGGTCCGGACAAGCCCAACGATGCGTTGGTCGAGGCGTTCCGCGACACCATCGACGACTACATGCGCCGCGAAGTGCTCCCCCACGTGGCCGATGCCTGGGTCGATTACAGCAAGACCAAGGTGGGCTATGAAATCCCGATCAACCGACACTTCTATGTCTACAAGCCCCCGCGTCCGTTGCCGCAGATCGAGGCCGACATCCGGCAACTGGAAGGCGAGATCGCCGATCTGCTGAAAGGACTGCTGGCATGAGCAAGGACGTGACTCCCGCCAAAGAGGGCGAACTGCTGATCTATGCCGCGGCGGAAGGCGGTATCCGGGTGCTGTTGGCTGGCGAGAGCGTCTGGCTGACCCAGGCCCAGATCGCCGCGCTGTACCAGACCACGCCGCAGAACATCACCCAGCACCTGAAGGCGATCTATGCCGAAGGTGAACTGGACGAGGCGGCAACCTGTAAGGATTACTTACAAGTTCGCCAGGAGGGTGGGCGTACCGTCTCCCGTCGGCCCAAGCACTACAGCCTGGAGGCCATCCTGGCCGTTGGCTACCGGGTCCGGTCGGCGCGCGGCACCGAGTTCCGCCAGTGGGCCACGGCCCGGCTGTCGGAGTACCTGGTCAAGGGGTTCGTGCTGGATGACGAGCGCCTCAAGGGCAATGTGGGGCCGGCGGATCATTTCGACGAGCTGCTGGCGCGCATCCGCGAGATCCGCGCCAGTGAAGCGCGGGTGTACCAGCGCATCCGCGAGATCTTCGCCATGGCGGTGGACTACCGCGAAGGTGACCAGGCCACGCAGCGCTTCTTCGCCATCATGCAGAACAAGGTGCATTTTGCTGCCACGCAGCTAACGGCGGCGGAGATCATCCGCCAGCGTGCCGATGCCACCAAGCCCAACATGGGCGTCAACACGTGGAAGGGCAGCCGCGTGCTGAAGCAGGACGTGGGCACGGCGAAGAATTACCTGGATGCGCGCGAGATCGACACGCTCAACCGCATCACCGTGATGTTCCTGGACCAGGCCGAGTTCCGCGCCATGCGTCGGCAGGACATCCGGCTGGCGGACTGGGATGGGTTTCTGGACAAGTTCCTGCGCGATACCGAACTGCCGGTGCTGGACAACGCTGGCAAGGTCAGCCGCCAGCAGGCACTGGACTGGGCGGAAGGGCAGTACGACGCGTTTGCAGAGCGGCGGCGGTTGGAAGCCGAACAAGTTGCTGATGCGCGGTATTTGGAAGATTTGCGGGGAGTCGCTGAGGTAATCAAGTCTGGCAAAAGTGCAGAGGAGACTCGCGTCTCAAAAAGTAAGCGCGGGAGCAAAGAGAAATGAGCTACTTCGCCGGCAGTGATCAGTTACCCGCCTGGGTTGGAAAGCCCCCGAAAGATTGGAAGACGGATTGGCTTAAATGGCATGTTTCTCTGTCGACAGAACGTCCTGACGAAGAAGAGCAGTCAAGACTGCCTTACCTATCAAATGAAGATATTGCTTCTTGGACAGGGAAGCTATTGCGTGAAGAGTTGGAGCCTTCCGAGGCGGACAGCAGGCTGTTTCATTCCGGGGATGTATTGTTCAACAAGCTGCGCCCGTATCTGGCCAAGGTCTTCAGTGCCACTTTCGATGGCGTGAGTTCCGGTGAGCTACTGTGCTTGCGTCCATCCGAGCGAGTTGATGCACGGTATCTTTTTTACGTGCTGACGTCATTCGGATTTATCGATGCCGTGGATTCCCATACTTTCGGTTCAAAAATGCCACGCGCAGATTGGGAAACAGTGGGGCACCAGCCGCTACCGTTACCGAGCATCGAAATCCAGCGGCGCATCGCCCGCTTTCTGGACGAGAAAACCGCGCGCATCGATGCGCTGATCGAAAAGAAGGAGGCGCTGCTGGAGCGGCTGGCAGAAAAGCGCCAGGCCCTGATCACCAGCGCCGTCACCAAGGGTCTGAATCCGGATGTTCCAATGAAGCCTTCGGGGCTCAACTGGATTGACCAAATCCCATCAAACTGGCAGTCCGGCAACATTCGCCGGTTTGCGTCGATGAAAACCGGCCATACGCCTTCGAGGTCAGTTCCAGAATACTGGGAAGACTGTACAGTTCCATGGTTTACATTGGCAGATGTTTGGCAGATTCGGGACGGTACTCGTTGGTACCTCGAGAGTACTTCCGAGAAGATAAGTGAACTCGGGTTGGCCAACTCTGCGGCTGACCTTTTGCCTGCAGGAACTGTCATCTTGTCACGCACGGCATCTGTCGGGTTCTCTGGAATCATGCCTGTCCCGATGGCGACCAGCCAGGACTTCTGGAACTGGATCTGTGGGCCGAAGCTTCTACCCGAATACTTGCTGCTTCTCTTCAGATCGATGATCGAAGAGTTTGAGTTGAGTACAAATGGCTCAACTCACAAAACAATCTATCAAGGAATTGCGGCTGGATTCAGGGTGTGCGTTCCTGAGATTGAAGAACAAAGAAAGATTACGACGTTCGTTCTAGAAAATCTTGAGAAGATGGATGCCGTACGCCTAAAAGTGACAAGCTCGATTGGTGCGCTGCAATCGTATCGATCCGCTGTGATTACCGCCGCCGTCACCGGTCAGCTCTCAGGAATTATCATGAATGCGTTGGCGGGTAGCGATTCATGACACTGGATGCGCTCACTTACCTGTCTCACCTAAAGGCTTACGTAAATCGAGATTACGTGGTCCATGGCGGAAGCGACGGCTTCGTCATTCTGAAAGAGAAGTATTTTCGTGAGGGCGATAAAAAACCGCGTAATCGAGAGATAAAACTACTACTCCCTGGCCCTGGAATCGCGTTCAAGCTCGATAGCGACGATTTTGAAGCGGGAAAAGGAAATTCGAAGCCGGCTTTATTTCACTTTTTGGACGACAACGCGAAGCCGTGGTCAAAGAGATGTGATTTCGTGGTCTTTTATGTCAGTGGGCGGTTATTCCATGCCGACTGCATTGAATTTAAATCAAAAAGCCTCACTGCTGAAAAAATCGTTCCGCAGTTGAGGGCGGGGTTGTGCTGGGTCCGCAGCTTAAAAAAGACGATAGAAAATTATACGGGCGATAGTCGCAAAATTCGCGTTAGAAAGTTCGTTTTTGCTGAGAATGAAAGCCCGGATGCGTATCTGGATGCAGATAGGCAGCTAAACGCTGATCCTTCCATTCGTTATCATCACTTTGATGACGTCGAGGGTCAGCAACTAGCTACGCTCAAAAACGTATCGTTTCAGGAGATTTGAATGTCCGGTCACACCGAGCACGCCTTTGAAACCGCCATCGAAGTCGGGCTGCTCTCATCGGGCGGCTACCATAAGTGTCAGTCAGCTGACTACGATGAAGCCCTGGCGCTGTTTCCGGCCGATGTGATTGGCTTCGTCAAGGGCAGCCAGGCCACGCGCTGGCAGCAGCTTGAAACGCTGCTGGGTTCGCGAACGCAGGCGACCGTGCTGGAGGCTCTATCGAAGGAGCTGGAGATCAAAGGCGCGCTACATGTGCTGCGCCATGGCTTCAAGTGCTACGGCAAGACGTTGCGTCTGGCGTACTTCCGCCCCAACTCCGGCATGAATCCCGAGGCCGCAGCAAAGTACGCGCACAACCGCCTGACCATCACTCGGCAGGTGTCGTTTACCTCTGTGCTGAAGCGGCCGGACGGCAAGCCAAAGCGCTGCATCATTGACGTCACCCTGGCGGTCAACGGCTTGCCGGTGGTGACGGCAGAACTGAAAAATCCCTTGACCGGTCAGCCTGCAAGCGAGGCCATTCACCAGTACCAGCACGACCGCGACGAGCGCGACAGGCTGTTTGCGTTCAAGCAGCGGGCGCTGGTGCATTTTGCCGTGGACCCGGACGAGGCCTGGATGACTACCCGGCTGAAAGGCCGCGAGACCGTGTTTCTGCCTTTCAATCGTGGTCATGTGCATGGTGCGGGCAACCCACCCGTGCCAGGCAACTGGAAAACCCATTACCTGTGGGATGAAGTGCTGAACGCAGATAGCCTACTGGACATCCTGCAGCGCTTCATGCACTTGGAAATCAAGGAACGCCAGATCGCCACCGACAAAGGCGTGCGCACGGTGCGCAAGGAGACGATGATCTTCCCGCGCTATCACCAGCTCGATGCGGTGCGTCGGCTGGTGGGCCACGCGCGTGCGCATGGCTCAGGCCACAACTACCTGGTGCAGCACTCGGCCGGGTCGGGCAAGTCCAATTCCATTGCCTGGCTGGCGCATCGGCTGGCGAGCCTGCACGACGCCCATGAGGAAAAGGTGTTCCATTCGGTGGTGGTGGTGACTGACCGCCGCGTGCTGGACCAGCAGCTGCAGAACACGATCTACCAGTTCGAGCACAAGACCGGCGTGGTGGAGAAGATCGACGAGGACACCCGGCAGTTGGCGCGGGCCTTGTCTGGCGGCACGCCGATCATCATCAGCACCATCCAGAAGTTCCCCTTCATCGCCCGTGCGCTTGCACGGCTGGAAGCCGATGGCGAGGACGTCAAGCTTGATACGGCAGGCAAGCGCTTTGCGGTCATCGTGGATGAGGCCCATTCCTCGCAGAGTGGCGAAACGGCCATGACCCTGCGCGGCATGCTCAACCGCGATGGCATTGAAGCGGCGGTGGCTGCGCAGCTGTCGGACGAAGAGGATGACGAGCTTGATGAGGCCACCCGCGCGGCGATTCTGCGTGAGGCACAGAAGCGTGCCCGCCAGCCCAACCTCAGCTTCTTTGCATTTACTGCCACGCCCAAGTTCAAGACCAAGGTGTTGTTCGATACGCCGGGGCCGTCAGGCGAGTCGCCGTTCCACGAATACAGCATGCGCCAGGCCATCGAGGAAGGCTTCATCATGGACGTGCTGGCCAACTACACCACGTACAAGCGCTTTTTCGGCCTGATCAAGCAGGTGGAGAACGACCCGGAAGTATCGCGCAAGCAGGCAGCCAAGGCGCTGACCCGGTACATGGAGTTGCACCCGGTCAACATTGAGCAGGTGGTGTCGGTGATCGTGGAGCACTTCCGTCTGCACGTGATGCATGAACTGGGCGGCCGCGCCAAGGCGATGGTGATGACGGGCTCGCGGCTGGCGGCAGTCAAGTACAAGCTGGCCTTCGACCGCTACATCAAGGACAACCGCTACGACGGCATTCGCTCGTTGGTGGCGTTTTCCGGAACGGTGGAAGACCCTGAGGATCCGAGTGCGAGCTACACCGAGGTGGCCATGAATGACGGCTTGGCAGAAAGCGAGCTGCCGGAAGCTTTTGAGCGCGACGACTATCGCGTGCTGCTGGTGGCCGAAAAGTACCAGACTGGTTTCGACCAGCCACTGCTGCAGACCATGTACGTCGTCAAGAAGTTGGCTGGCGTGCAGGCGGTGCAAACGCTGTCGCGGCTCAACCGCATGGCGCCCGGTAAGAAGCGCACCTTGGTACTGGATTTCGTGAACAAGGAAGAGGACATCCACAAGGCGTTCAAGCCGTACTACGAGAGCACGCCGATTGGCGAGAATGCCGGGCCGGAGAAGCTGTCCGAACTCCAACACAAGCTGCTGGCGCCGGCGATTTTTACTCCGGCTGACGTAGATGCTTTCGCCCAAGCTTGGTACCGCCCGAAGCGTGAGCATTCCGGTAGCGACCACAAGCAGATGAACGCAGTGCTTGATGCTGTCGTGCAGCGCTTCAAGACGCAGTTAGAGGAGAAGCAGGACGAGTTTCGCGGGCTGCTGATGGCTTACCGCAACCTGTATGCCTTCCTTTCCCAGATCGTGCCTTATCAGGACAGCGATCTGGAAAAGCTCTACACATTCGTGCGAAACCTCATGACCAAGCTGCCGCCTGCCGACGATGGCAAGGCGTTCGTGCTGGATGATGAGGTGAGCTTGCGCTACTACCGCATGCAGCAGCTCACCGATGGATCCATTGATCTAACTCAAGGCGAGTTGTATTCGCTGAAGGGACCCACCGATGTCGGCACGTCACGAGTGGCTGATGAAGCAGTTTCCCTATCGAGCCTGGTAGAAAAGCTGAATGTCAGATTCGGTACTGACTTCAACGAGGCTGATCAACTGTTCTTCGATCAGATCAAAGTGTCGGCCGAAGCCAGCGAGCAGATCAAGGAAGCGGCAAAAGCAAATAATCTCCGCGACTTCACTGCGTACCTGGGAAGGGTGCTTGATGAGCTCTTCATTGAGCGAATGGTGGGCAACGAAGAGATTTTCTCGAAGATCATGACCGATCGTGAGTTCAGGTCTGCGGCTAGTGAACATCTGGCTTTCGAGATTTTTGAGAGATCCCGCGGTTCCGTGGCTGGTGACGGCCCTACTTCATAAGCCCGTTGAGGGAAGTCGGCTCGTTCAAGCATCTTGACGTGCCGCCCAACCAGTAGCACGATCACCCCACGGAGCCTCGAAACTCCGCTAACAGCGGTACCCACCTCCGACAAACCGGTGGGTTTTTTGTGCCTGCAACTTTTGTAGGTGCAACCGACGTGATGCTCTGCGTCGGGAGGGCGGCTAATACAACACCCGCAAGGGGAATACGCCCGCCGGCTGTTAGCGGTTTCGAGCCTCCCGACTTCCCGTCCGCCGCCTTGCGGCGGGCGGGCTGATTCCATGGAATGAGGAGCAGGCCATGTCGGACGTTGTACGCGATGCGAAGTCACACCCGGGCTACTACCTGCCAGAAGGCGCGCAATACCGCTTGCAGCAATTGCGCGACCACATGCGCTTTCTGGCGCGCTTGGCGCGGCCACGCACGCAGGCCGAAGAGCGGGCGCGGCAGCCGGCTATCTGCATGGACGAGTTGGCGGTCTGTCTGGAGCTACTGGCGACGCAGGTGACCCATGTGCTGGAAGAGGTGCAATGGCCTGCGGCGGTGGAGCGCAAGGTGTGATGGCTGGCAGACAAAAACGGCAGGCTGATTGCGCAACCTGCCGTTGATCTACTACCGATGTCTACTCGCTTAGAAGCAGAATCTGCCGCCCAGGCTGATGGTGTCGACGTATACGTCGATGCCGTTGAACTCACGCTAGTGGCAGGTGTTCCTGACGCTCAGTTCCCAGCTGCTGTTGAAGTCGTAGCCGAGGTTGACGCTGTAGGGGCAGTAGAACGTGCATGGACTGTTGAAGCAGCCTTAATCGTAGAAAGAGGGCCAGCCATGCGCTGCGTAAAGGGCGCTTCATTGTCCGTCTTTGCGCATGTGCCTTGGTTCCCACGTGCTCTCAGGGGCGTAAGGACCAACAATCCATGATGCCGTCCCTGGTATGACGCGCTTGCCCACGATCAGGCGGCCCTTGTTTCCCTCAATCTCAAGAGTGAAAGATGGAGGAACCTTTGGGTCACTGGTATTCACATACTTAGCACCGGCGCGGGTCATGGCCTTATCCATGTGGTACTTCACCCCATTGAAGGGCAGTCCCATATGTTCGTAGCCGGGCCATTTGATCATTGCGCCCGCAATTCCGCCGCTCTCCTCGGAGCCGCCGCCAACGTAGAGCTCCACTTCGTATTGGTTGTCCGGCGTGTGGAAGGTGACTACCGTGCTCGTCGCACTGACGGACCAACTAAAGACGGCAAGCGCTGCGAAAAGCGCTAGCGATCCAACTCCTTTGCTGAAGACTCGATCACGCATGGCATCCCTCCTTGGTATGTGGGGTGATCTTATCCCATCGATTCCCGGTGCCAAGCCATCCGCGCAGCGCTGTTCGTGAGATTCGGTGGCTTAGCGGCGCTACACCGGCGCCGACTTCAAGATCCCCGACAAACTTTCCCGCAGGATCAGCTGCAAATGCATGCGATTGAGTTCCATGCCGCTGGTCATCACGCTGTGCAGGCCGCCGCACATGGCGGCGACGGCGAAGACGCGGGCCTGGAATTCCTGTTCGCTGCTGGCCGGGTCGGCGTGGCCGCGGAGCAGGCGCTTGAGCAGGGCGCTGAGGTGTTCGATCAGCGATGCGCTCTGCCGGCGCATGAAGGCGGCCAGCACCGGGTCGCGCAGGGTGGCCAGGTGCAGTTCCAGGTCGATGCGGGTGCGCTTGATGTTGATTTCCTGCAGCAGCCATTCTTCGAGCAGGCCGGCGATGAAATCCACCACGTGCACGTTGGCCGGGCGTTCCACCAGCCACATCTGGCGGATGGCGCGCATGTAGTTGCGCTCCAGCAATGCGCGCACCAGCGCGTCCTTGTCTTCGAAACGTTGCAGCAGGCTGCCGCAGCTGACCTTGGCGCGCTCGGCGATCAGCTCGAAGCTGGTGGCGCTCAGGCCGATGACGTCGATGCACTGCTCGGTGGCGTCCAGCACCTCTTCCAGCAGCAGTTCTTCGCGCTCTTTTGCCGTGCGCAGCAACAGGACGTTGGACATGGGCAGCAGGGTGTCGGGGGGCTGCAGTATACCGGCGCGGCGTTACCCATCCGTTGCGTTCGCTTGTTGCTGTGCCATCAGTCATGGATGCGCGTGCGTATTGAAACACCGGTCACAGATGCGCCGGTCGACCATGTTTTCACGGCGGCTGTGCGACACGTGAGGTCGACGTTGTGCAGGAGAAGCATGTGAGTGAGAACAGTGCGGTAGCCGGTGTCTCGGCGCAGTGGCCGGCGCGGTTGTGGGTGGTGCGGCATGGGCAAAGCGCGGGCAACGTGGCGCGCGATGTGGCCGAGTCCAACGGCTCGGCCTTGATCGACCTGGAGCACCGCGATGCGGATGTGCCGTTGTCGGCTCTGGGCGAGCGCCAGGCCGAGGCGTTGGGTGCGTGGATGGCCGGTTTGCCCGAGCACGAGCGCCCGACGCTGATCCTGAGTTCCACCTACGTGCGTGCGCGCCAGACTGCCGCTGCGGTGGCGCGTGCGCTGGGGCAGACGGCCGATTCGGTCAGCGTGGACGAGCGCTTGCGCGAGAAGGAATTCGGCGTGCTCGACCGCTATACCACGGCCGGCATTCTTGCGACCTTTCCGGAGCTGGCCGAGCAGCGCAAGCTGGTGGGCAAGTTCTACTTTCGCCCGCCCGGTGGCGAGAGCTGGTGCGATGTGATCTTCCGCCTGCGCGGGGTGGTGGGCGATCTGCAGCGCAACCATGTGGGCGCGCGCGTGCTGATCGTGGGGCATCAGGTGATCGTCAATTGCTTCCGCTACCTGATCGAGCGGATGGACGAGGCCACCATCCTGGGCATCGACCGCGAAGGCGATGTGCCCAATTGCGGCGTCACCGACTACGCGGCTGCGGCCGATGGGCAATCGCTGGAGTTGCTGCGTACCAAGTTCGTGCCGCCGGAGCTGGCCGACGAGCCGGTGACCACCGAGTCCGACCGCCCGGCCGGCGCGCGCTGATGGCCGCCCCGCGCGTGCGCACGCTCAACGCCGCCGCTTTGCGGGCGATGCCGTTGCCGGCCCCGGGTGGCGACAAGGAGCAGCGCGGGCGCGTGTTGATCGTGGGTGGCTCGATGCGTGTGCCCGGTGCGGTGCTGCTGGCCGGCGAGGCGGCGCTGCGCACCGGTGCGGGCAAGCTGCAGATCGCCACCGCCGCCAGTGTGGCGCCGGGCATGGCGTTGGCGGTACCGGAGGCGCTGGTGCTGGGGTTGGCGCAGAACGGGCAGGGCGAGATCGTGCGCGGGCACCGCGCGCTGGACGGGGCGATGGCGGCCTGCGATGCGGCAGTGATCGGGCCGGGGATGGCGTCGTCAGCCACCACCACGGCGATGGTTAGGCGCGCCGCCCAGCAGGCGGTGTGCACCTTGGTGCTGGATGCCGGCGCGTTGTCGCGTGGCCTGCGGGCGCCGATCGGGCGGCCATTCGTATTGACGCCGCATGCGGGCGAGATGGCGACCCTGGCCGGCGACGACAAGGCGGCGGTGGAAGCGGCACCGAGCGCGTACGCGTTGAAGTTTGCGCAGAAGCTGCGCAGCGTGGTGATCGTCAAGGGCGCGGACAGTTTTATTGCCGGGCCGGATGGAGTGGTGTGGATGCATCGCGGGGGCGCATCCGGGTTGGGCACGTCCGGGTCTGGCGATGTGCTGGCGGGATTGATCGCCGGGTTTGCCGCGCGCGGCTGCGATGCGTTGACCGCTGCGTTATGGGGCGTGTTTGTGCATGCGGCCGCGGGCAGGCAGTTGGCCAGGCGGATTGGGCCGGTGGGGTTTTTGGCGCGCGAGCTTGGGGCGGAAGTGCCTGAGATTTTGGATCGGTTGGCGCGCCGGTGATCGACGCTCCTCGCGGTGATGCCGCGCGCAGACCAACAGCCCCTTTCCAGCGGGAGAGGGGTTGGGGTGAGGGTACGTTTGCTGGAGTCGTGGGGCTGTCTTTCCAGTTGGGGTTTATGTTGTTGCCCTGATTGCAGCGGCGGGTTGCACTTTGAGCAGACGTACCCTCATCCGGCCCTTCGGGCCACCTTCTCCCGAGGGGAGAAGGGAAGGTCCGATGGTGGAAGGATGCATGGTTGCGCTCGTTTGTTGCGCGATGTTGCGCCGCGTTGGTCGGTTAGGCTTGGTCACCAACCTGGGAGGGTGCACGGTGAAGCGAGCGATTGCGTGGTCGATGGTGGGGGTTCTGGGGGTTTGGGGTGCTGCGACTGAAACGGTGTTGGCATCTGCATCTGCATCTGCATCTGCATCTGCATCTGCAACAACAGCAACAGCAACAGCAACGCCGATTCCGGTGCCGGCATCGACGGCATCTGCATCCACGCCCGCATCGAAGGCGGTGGAAGCTGCAGTTGCGGATGCTGCTGCTCCGCCAGCAGCACCCGCCGGCGCACTACGCGTCTACACCACCGCCCAGGGCGCACCGCAGCAGATGCGTGTCAGCACTGTCGAGGCGCCCAGGGCGGGGCATGCGTTGACCGAGAAGGAGAACTCCATCTTCGTCAATCCGCAGCGGCGCTTCCAGGAGGTGCTGGGCATCGGCGGGGCGATCACCGATGCCAGTGCCGAGACCTTCGCCAGGCTGCCCAAGCCTGCGCAGCGCGCATTGCTCACTGCCTACTACGACCCGCAAAAAGGCATTGGCTACACGCTGGCGCGTACCACCATCCACAGCTCGGATTTCAGCAGCGGCAGCTACACCTACATCAAGGAAGGCGATGCGGCGCTGAAGAGCTTTTCGGTCAGGCACGATCAGCGTTATCGCATCCCGATGCTGCGCCAGGCCATTGCGGCGGCCGGCGGCAAGTTGACGACCTTCGCCAGCCCGTGGAGCGCGCCGGCCTTCATGAAAGACAGCAACAGCATGCTCAAGGGCGGCAAGTTGCTGCCCGCGTATGCGCAGGCCTGGGCCACCTACTACACGCGCTTCATTGCGGCCTACGAAAAAGCCGGCATCCCGATCTGGGGCATCAGCCTGCAGAACGAGCCGATGGCGGTGCAGACCTGGGAGTCGATGGTATTTTCCGCCGAGGAAGAGCGCGACTTTTTGAAGAACCACCTCGGCCCGACGATGGCGCAGGCAGGCTATGGCGACCGCAAGATCATCGTATGGGACCACAACCGCGACATGATGCTGCACCGCGCGCATGTGATCTTCGACGACCCGGAAGCGGCGAAATACGCGTGGGGCATGGGCTTCCACTGGTACGAGACCTGGGCCGGGTTCGCGCCGATGGTGGAGAACGTCGCAGCCGTGGCGCAGGCGTACCCGGACAAGCCGCTGTTGCTGACCGAAGCGGCGGTGGAAAAGTTCGACCCGGCAAAGCTGCAGCACTGGCCCAACGGCGAGCGCTATGGCACCGCCATCATCAACGACCTCAATCATGGTGCGGTGGGCTGGACCGACTGGAACATCCTGCTCGACCAGACCGGCGGGCCGAACCACGTGGGCAATTACTGCTTTGCGCCGGTGCATGCCGACACGCGCACCGGCGAGGTGATCTACACGCCGAGCTATTGGTATATCGGCCACTTTTCCAAGTTCATCCGCCCCGGTGCGCGGCGGGTGAGTGCGGCCAGCAGCCGCAGCAATCTGGCAACGACGTCCTTTCTCAACACCGATGGCAGCCTGGCCACGGTGGTGATGAATGCCAGCGATGTGGCGATCCGTTACAACCTGTACGTGGGCGAGGCATCGAGCGAATTGGACATTCCGGCGCATGCCATTCAGACAGTGGTGGTGGCGCGCTAGCGCCAGCGGTGGCGTCGGGCGCGCGGGTGAGGACGTGCACTCTCAGCCGCGCTGCGCCTTCTCCGGCCTTGCAGAAAAAGAAGGCACATTCGCAGATGCCGGGTTTGTTACGCGCAGCGGTGATGCCCGACGCCGGCTACTCGCCATCCACGGCCAGCGCCGCGTGGATCAAGGCGAGGTGGCTCAGGCCTTGCGGCAGGTTGCCCAGGGCCTGGCCGTCAGTGGCATCCACCATCTCCGGCATCAGGCCGACATCGTTGCCCAGCTGGTGCAGCAATTGCTCGAGCAGGCGCCTGGCCTCGGCACGCTCGCCAAGCAGGCCGTAGGACTCCACCAGCCAGAACGCACAGGCGATGAACGCGCCTTCGCGGTGCTGCATGCCGCTGTAGCGATGCACCAACGCGCCAGTGCCGAGCTCTTTGCGGATGGCATCGCGGGTGGCGATCATGCGCTCGCGGCGCGGGCCGCCCAGGCCGAAGCGCGAAGCCAGCAACAGGCTGGCGTCCAGGTCTTCGGTGCCGGCGTAGAAGGTGTATGCCTGCTTGGCCTGTGACCAGCACCGTGCGTCGATCCACTCCAGGATGCGTTCCTGTTCGCGTTCCCAGCGCGGCAACATGGCGACGGAGAGGTGGCCGGCCCTGGCCAGCTCGCTGGCGCGGCGCAGCGCCAGCCAGCATTCCACCTTCGACATGGTGTAGTGCTCTTGGGTTTGCAGTTCCCAGAAGCCGGCATCCTTGCGCATCCAGGTGTCGGCGCATTCGTTGCCGAGCTCGAACAGCTGGCGCGCGGTTTCCCGGTCGAGGATATGACCGGCATCGAGAAAGCGCGCTGCCATTTCGAAGATGTCGCCATACAGACACAGCTGCAACTGGGTGCTGGCCGTGTTGCCCACGCGCACCGGACGCGTATTGCGGTAACCGGGGATGTCGATCTCGCGCGCGTCCGGTACCAGGGCGCCGTCGAGGGTGTAGCACGGACGAACCCCCGGGCGATGGTGCCGGATGGTGCGCATCAACCAGCTGAAGGCGGCCTTGGCATCGGCCAGGGCGCCCACGCGCAGGAAGGCCTTGGTGGTGTAGGCCGCATCGCGCACCCAGGCATAGCGGTAGTCCCAGTTACCGTTCTCACCGATCTGCTCGGGCAGCGAGGTGGTGACCGCAGCGGCGATGGCGCCGGTGGGCGAGAACCACAGGAACTTGAGTGCCAGCGCCGAGCGGATCACCGCGTCGCGGTAGCCGTTGTCGTAGCGCAGGTTGCCGCTCCATTGCCGCCACTCGGCGTCGCTGCGATCGATACGGCCGTTGATGTCCTCCAGCGTCGGCACGGGCAGGGCATCGTCTTCGGCAGCCAGCAAGGCGACCACATGCGTGTCGCCCGCGCCCACCGTGAGCGTGGCCTGCACGCCACGGTCGTCGCAGTGCGTGACCTGCACGGCGTTGCTGTCGAAGCGCAGCATGGTCATCAATTGGCCGATGTGATGCACCCGCCCGTTCGGGGTGTCGCTTTGCCAGGGCGTGGCTTGCCCGGCACGCGTACCGGGCCGGTAGAGCAGATCGAAGACCACATCGCCTTCGATGCCTTCCAGGCGCCGGGCCAGTTCGGACCACGGCAGCAGCCCGGCCTCGCCGCTGTTGAGCGATTCGGTCAGGCGCGCAATGCCGGTGTCGGTGGTGCAGGTGGTTTCGAGGATGTTGCTGCCGTCGCGATAGCGGCGTTGCACATGCTGCAGGCCACGTGGCGTCAGCGCGAAGTAGCCGCCCTCGTTGGCATCGAGCAGGCGATCGAACAACGGCGGTGCGTCCATCTTCGGCACGCACCACCAGTCGATGCTGCCGTCCGCACCGGACAGGGCCACCGAGCGGCCGTCACCGATCGCCGCATAGGCGGCAATCGGCAAGGCACCGGTGGCATCGCGTTGGAAGCAGACCCGGTGGCGACTCAAGACAGCAGCAGGCCGCCGGTGGCGCCGAAGACCTCGCCGGTGACGTAGCTGGATTCCTGCGAGGCCAGGATCACATACAGCGGCGCCATCTCCACCGGCTGGCCGGCACGCTTGAGCGGGGTTTCCGAGCCGAACTCGGGAATCTTCTCCGGCGGTTGGCCACCGCTGGGTTGCAGCGGGGTCCATACCGGGCCAGGCGCGACTGCGTTGACGCGGATGCCCTTCTCGGCGACCTGCTGGGCCAGGCCCTTGGTGAAGTTGACGATGGCGGCCTTGGTGGACGCGTAGTCCAGCAGCGTCGGCGAGGGCTGGTAGGACTGGATCGAGCCGGTATTGATGATGGATGCGCCCGGCGGCAGGTGCGGGATGGCCGCCTTGCACAGCCAGAACATCGCATACACGTTGGTCTTGTAGGTGGCGTCGAACTGCTCGGTGGTGATGTCGGCGATGTCCTTGACCGCGGTCTGCTTGCCGGCGATGTTGACCAAAAGGTCCAGCCCGCCGAGCTCCTTGACCGCGCGTGCGACCAGTTCATTGCAGAAGGCTTCGTCCTTCAGGTCGCCCGGGATGCTGATGGCTTTGCGGCCTTCGGCCTGGATCAACTGCACCACTTCCGCGGCGTCCTGCTCTTCTTCCGGCAGGTAGTTCAGCACGATGTCGGCACCTTCGCGTGCATAGGCAATCGCGGTGGCGCGGCCGATGCCCGAGTCGGCACCGGTGATCAGCGCCTTGCGGCCCTTCAGACGGCCGAAGCCCTGGTAGCTCTGCTCGCCATGGTCGGCCTTGGGCTGCAATGCATGGATGGTGCCCGGTGCTTCCTGGGTCTGCTCGGGGAACTTGGGCTGCGGAAACTGGGTAAGCGGGTTCTGCATTTCGTACTGGTTCTTGGTGCTGGACATGCACTGGCTCCTGCATTGGGGGATGGCAAGGGCGCAGCGTGCTGCGGCCCGATGCAGAGCAGTCTGGAAACACTGGCGATGCGTGCGGGTGAACGAATGTTGTGCATGATGTGAACGCGCCACGCCGATCACCTGCGAGCGGTGCTACGGGCGCCGTGCCTGCAGACCACGACCGGGAGGACAACAATGCAGTGTGTAGGGATCGATGGCGCCGGTAGCGGTTGGCTGGCGGTGTGGCAGGCCGACGATGGATTGCAGTTTGCCGGCTACCCCACCGTCGCCGCGGTGGCGAACGCATTACGCGGCATCGCTGTGCTGGGTGTGGATATTCCGATCGGTCTGAGCGAGCACGCGCCCCGCGCTGCGGATGTGCAGGCGCGGCGCGTTGTTGGTGGGCGCCGCGCATCCAGCATCTTTGCCGCGCCATTGCGCGGCATGCTGCATGCGAGCACGCAGGTGGACGCTTCTGCGTTGCATCGGGTGCTGGACCACGACGGGCAGCGTGGCTTTGGCGTGCAGTCGTTTGCGCTGCTGTCGAAGATTCTCGCCTGGGACGATGCCCTGCGCGCCGATCCGTTGTGGGCCGAGCGCGTGTTCGAGGTGCACCCGGAGGTGTCGTTCGCCGTGCTCGCCGGCGGGCACGGCCTGGCGGCGGGCAAGAAGAGCACTGCGGGCCATCAACAGCGCGCCGCCTTGCTGGGTCGGTGCTATGACGCCAGGCAGGTGGCCGCGTTGCTGGAGCGGGTGCCGCGTGCGCTGGCCAAGCCGGACGATGTGCTGGATGCCCTGGTGGCCTGCTGGAGCGCGCAGCGCATTGCCGCAGGTACCGCCGGCAGCCTGCCGGCGGTGGTGGAACGCGATGCCTGCGGGCTACGCATGGGCATCCACTACTGACTCAGCGCGTTGGTGGACATGGAATACGGCCGCTGCGCCGGATCGGTGGCCCATTGCGTGTTCGGCGTGGCCTGCATGCGGAAGCGCAATTCGCCGCCGGCCTGAATTTCTTCATGCGTCAGGTAGGCGCGGGTCAGCGGCTGGCCGTTGAGGGTGGCGCTGCCGACGTAGTTGCGCGCCTTGCTCAGGCCATCGGCGATTATGCTGAAGCGCTTGCCATTGGGCAGCTTGAGCGTGGCGCGCGGCAGGAACGGGCGGCCGATGATGTACTGGTTGCTGCCCGGTGCCACCGGATAGAAGCCCAGCGTGGTGAACACGTACCAGGCCGACATCTGGCCAAGGTCGTCGTTGCCGGCCAGGCCTTCGGGGCCGGCGTGATACTGGGTGTCCATGATCTGGGTCAGCCGCGCCTGGGTGCGCCAGGGCTGGCCGGCGTAGGCGTACAGATAGGCGACATGGTGGCTGGGCTCGTTGCCGTGCGCATACCAGCCGATCAGGCCGGTGATGTCTTCCATATGCGCGAACACCTTGGGGTCGACCTTGGCATCGAACACCGCATCCAGGCGCGCGAGCAGCGTGTCGTCGCCGCCGTGTGCGGCGGCAAGCCCTGCGACATCCTGCGGCACGTACCAGGAGTATTGCCAGGCATTGCCTTCGGTGTAGTCGCTGCCGTAGCCGCTGGCCGAGGGGTCGAACGGCGCGCGGAAGTTACCCGCACGGGTGCGCGCGCGCATGTAGCCGGTGGCCGGGTCGAAGGCGTGTTTCCAGTTGCCGGCGCGCTTGCTGAATTCTGCGGCGATGGCGGGCTTGCCGAGCTTGTCGGCCATGCGCGCGATGGTCCAGTCGTCGAAGGCGTATTCCAGCGTCTTGGACGCGGCTTCGCCTTCTTCGTCGATGGGCACGTAGCCCAGCTCGCGGTACTGCGCGATGCCGTCGTAGGGGCCGTAGTTGGCGCTGGCGACCATGGCATCGAGCGCTTGCTCGGCATCGAAGCCGCCGATGCCTTTCATGTAGGCGTCGGCAATCACCGGCACGGCGTGGTAGCCGATCATGCACCAGGTTTCCAGGCCGTGGAACGCCCAGACGGGCAGGATGCCGTAGGCGCTCTCGCGGCGCGAGGCGAGCAATGAATTGACCATGTCGCTGCTGCGTTGCGGCGGCTGCACCAGGGTCAGCAACGGATGCAGGGCGCGGTAGGTGTCCCAGAGCGAGAAGGTGGAATAGTTGGTCCAGCCATGTGCCTGATGCACAGCATTGTCCGGCCCGCGGTACTGGCCATCGCTGTCCATGAACAGGGTGGGGCCGAGCAGGGTGTGATACAGCGCGGTGTAGAGCTGGGTGCGTTGTTGCGGCGTGCCTTGCGCATCGATCGCCGCCAGCGCCTGCGTCCATTGCGCGCGCGCATCGGCACGCACGCGGTCGAAATCGAAACCGGGCACCTCCGCATCGAGATTGGCGATGGCGCCGGCCTCGCTGACCGGCGACAGCGCGACCTTGACCACCAGCGGCGTGCCATCGTTGGCGACGTCAAACACGCCCACCAGTTGCCGGCCTTCGATCTGTGCGCGCTGTGCGGGATTCTTCTCGCCCGGCGGCGGAAACCCCTTGTACGGGATGTCCTGCTCGGTGTCGTGCAACTGCGTGGCGGTGAGCGGGCGGGAAAAACGCATGGCGAAGTACAACTGGCGGCCGGGTGCCCAGCCGCGGGTTTCGCGGAAGCCGGTCACGGTGCCATCGCCGCGTACGCGCAGCCGCGACCACTGCACCTTGCCGGGGTAGTCGTACAGGCTGGTGCGCAGGTCCACCAGTACATGCGCCGGTGTGTCCTTGGGGAAGGTGTAGCGATGCACACCCACACGCGCACTGGCGGTGAGTTCGGCGCGGATGTTGCGGTCTTTCAAGGTCACCGCGTAATAGCCGGGCTGGGCCTGCTCACTGGCATGGTCGAACTGCGCGGTGTAGCCGCTGCCCGGTGTGGCGGCATCGCCGCGTTCGAGCCTGACCTGGCCGGTCTGCGGCATCAGCAGCACATCGCCCAGGTCCGAATGCCCGGAGCCGGAAAAGTGCGTGTGCGAGAAGCCGACAATCGTGGTGTCGCCATGCCGGTAACCGGCGGCCCAACCGTAGGCCTGCTTGCGCGGCTTGATCTGCGTGTCCGGGCTCAGCTGCACCATGCCGAACGGCAGCGTGGCGCCGGGATAGGTGTGGCCTTCGCCACCGGTGCCGATCAACGGGTCGACCGCGCTGAAGCCCGCGTCGTCCGCGGGTGGCGCCGCGCTGGCGGCAAAGCTGACGCAGGCGGCAAGCAGCGCCAGCCAACGCAGGGGAGACAAGGCGATCGAGCGATGCTGCATGCGAACAGTTCCAGGCGGATGCAGCGCCGGACCGTAGCACAGCTGTCGGGCCCGATCGCATGACGTCCATGCCTGCATCGTTGAGCTCGCTAACCGGTGCGCGGCGGGCGGCGGTGATGCGTGCGCCTGTCTTTGAGAGGTTGCCGGTGTTGTGCGCAGGAGACAGCGGGTGCACAGATCGGTCGCCTTTCTACACGGAACGAGCGCAATGGCAGCAGCTGCGAGATAGCGTGCGAACGTGGCGCTTCGTCTGCGGGCAATCGCAACGCCGGGCTGCTGAAATCGCGCAAACCGTCCGCATATCACCGGGATGGATCTGTTCGATACTCCCACCGCGCCCGTGCAGCTGCTGCACGATACGCAAGGCGGCGTGCGCTATTGGCTGCAGCTGCTGGCGCCTGCCGTGGCGCAGCAGTGCTTTGCCGCGTTGCGCCAGGCCACCGACTGGCACAGCCAGCGCCGCGAGATGTATGACCGTGTGGTGGAGGTGCCGCGCCTGCTGGCCTCGTATCGGCTGGATACGCCGATGCCGCCCGCGCTGCCGCTGCAGGCGCTGCTCGATGTCGTGCAGGCCGTATTGCCAGCGCCGTACAACGCCGTGGGCCTGAATCTGTATCGCGATGGCCGCGACAGTGTGGCGATGCATCACGACAAGCTGCAGACGCTGCAGGCGCCGTATCCGATCGCCTTGGTGTCGCTGGGCGCGACGCGGCGGATGCAGCTGCGCGCAAAGGACGGTAGCGCGCGTGCGATCGGTGTGGAGCTGGCGCCCGGCAGCCTGCTGGCGATGAGCCATGCCTCGCAACTGAGCCACGAGCACGGCATCGCCAAGACCGCACGTGCGGTGGGCGAGCGCATCAGCGTGGTGTTCCGCGTGCGCCCGGCCGAGCGCATGGCCGCCGGCCAGCACGGGCCGCATTGGGAGCCGGTACAAGCGCAGCGTGGCTGACAAGACGTGGTGCATGCTGCGGAGCAAGCGGAGTAAACCGAGCAACAGCAGTAACAGGAGCAACCGGAGCGTTCGAGTGCTGCGTACCAGGTGCGGGTCCAGGGCCGTGTTCGTTTGGCCGCCAGCGCGGCAGCTACGTCGGCCACGTTCTGCCCGTACGGTTGCGGTTGATTGTGCCGACCGCTTCCAGTGAGCGCACGGCACGACGTGCACGCGCGTGACGCGTCATGCCTGCATACACGCCGCACCGGTGTGCTCGCGCGGCGCTTGCGCATGGTCGCGCTGTCGCGCCCGGCATGGCGTATCCGGGTGATTGCCATCACCCTCACGGCTGGCCATGCTTGCATGTACTCCCCCCCTTAGCGTCGCCATTCCATGTCCCTGGCCGATACCCGCCACCATCAGATGTTTCCCGAGCTGGACTCGGGCCAATTGGCGATCACGCGGCGGTTTGCCAGCGGGCCGGCGCAGCGTTTCGATGCGGGCGAGATCGTCTTCGACGTGGGCGATGCGCATGCGCCGGTGTGGGTGGTGCTGGAAGGCACCATCGAAGTGGTGCGGCGCGACGGGTTGGGCAACGAAAAGCCGATCACCTTGCAGACGCCCGGCCAGTTCACCGGCGAGGTCAGCCAGCTGGCCGGGCGCGCGTCGCTGGCCGGCGGGCGTGCCGGGCCGCAGGGCTGCCTGGCGTTGCCGTTCGACACCGCACACCTGCGCGCGCTGATGATCAGCTCGGCCGAAGTGGGCGAGGTGGTGATGCGCGCGTTGATCCTGCGCCGCGTCGGCTTGATCGAAGGCGATGCCTCGGGCTCGGTATTGATCGGCGAGCCGGACGATCCGCATCTGACCCGTTTGCAGGGCTTTCTCACCCGCAACGGTTACCCGAACACGGTGATCGATGCTTCCGACGAGGAAGGCCGCGCGTTGGTGCAGCGCTTCGGCATCCAGGAACAGGAACTACCGGTGATGGTGTGCCCGAGCGGGCGGGTGCTGCGCCAGCCCAGCGATGCCGAAGCGGCGCACTGCCTGGGCATGACGCCGGACATCGACCCGGACAAGCGCTACGACGTGGCCATCGTCGGCGCCGGCCCGGCCGGCCTGGCGACGGCGGTGTATGCGGCCTCCGAAGGCCTGTCGGTGCTGGTGCTGGACCAGCGCGCCATCGGCGGCCAGGCCGGCGCCTCGGCACGGATCGAGAACTACCTGGGCTTTCCGACCGGCATTTCCGGCCAGGCGCTGGCCGGGCGCGCCTACAACCAGGCGCTGAAGTTCGGCGCCGAACTGGCGATTCCGATCGAGGCCGGCACGCTGGAATGCGGGCGCGACGATGGTGCGCTGAAGCTGGATCTGGCCGACGGCAAGCAGCTGCTGGCCAGCACCGTGGTGGTTGCCTCGGGGGCGCGTTACCGGCGTCCGGAGATCGACGGGCTGGAGCGTTTCGAAGGCCATGGGGTGTCGTACTGGGCCTCGCCGGTGGAAGCGCGGCTGTGCGAGGGCGGCGTGGTGGCGCTGGTGGGCGGTGGCAATTCCGCCGGCCAGGCGGTGGCGTTTCTGGCACCGCGGGTGAAGCAACTGCACCTGATCATTCGCGGCGAAGGGCTGGAAGCGTCGATGTCGCAATATCTGATCGACCGCATCGCCGTGCTGCCGAATGTGCAGCTGCATACCGGCACCGAAGTGGCTGCACTGGACGGCGACCCGGAGCGCGGCCTGCAGGCGGCGGTGTTGCGCACGCGCACCGATGGGCAGACCACGCGGGTGGAATTGCGGCATCTGTTCCTGTTCGTCGGCGCCGACCCCAACACCGGCTGGCTGCAGCAGTGCGTGCAGACCGATGCGCGCGGCTTCGTCGTCACCGGCAATACGCGTGGCGATGGCGTGCCGGCCTGTCTGCCGCTGGAAACCAACCGCCCCGGCGTGTTCGCCATCGGCGATGTGCGGGCCGGCTCGGTCAAGCGCGTGGCCGCGGCAGTGGGCGAGGGCGCGGCGGTCGTCGCGCAGATCCATCAATACCTGGCACATCAGGCCAACCCGGTGCCGGCATCGGAACTTGCCAGTGCTGGAGAATAGGGAATCGGGAATCGGGAATCGGAAAAGCGGTTTGCGCGCTGTTTGATTTCTTCGGGTGCGGGTTATGTGTGTTGGGCGATTGCGCATCTGCTGAAGAGGGTGCGGTTTGCCTGCTTCTCGCGCACGCGCCTTCTCAGTCCGGCCAGTGCACCTGCGGCAGCACGCCGATCTGTGGGCGGGCGAACAGATAGCCTTGCTGCAGGTGGATGCCCATGTCGCGCAGGGTGCGGTATTCGTCGGGGTGCTCGATGCCTTCGGCGATGACGGCGATACCGAGTTCTTCGCACATGCGGGTGGCGTGGCGGACGATGGCCTGGCGGCTGCGGTCGGCGTCGATGCCGCGCACCAGGGCGATGTCCAGCTTGAGCAGGTCCGGCTGGAAGTCGGCCAGCAGGCCGAGGCCGGAATAGCCGGCGCCGAAGTCGTCGATGGCGGTCTTCAGGCCACGCGCCTGGTAGGTGCGCATGATGTCGAGCAGATGCGCCGGCTCGGCCAGGTGTTCCTGTTCGCTGACCTCGAAGATGATGGCGTCCAGCGGCCAGCCGTACTGCGCGGTGGCCGAGAGCGTGGCGCGCAGGCAGTGCTCGGGGTTGTAGACCGCATTGGGCATGAAGTTGATCGACAATAAGGCCGGCAGCGCGATCTGCGCGGCACATTCGATCGCCTTGATGCGGCAGGCCTGGTCGAAGGCGTAGCGGTTGCGCTCATCCACGGCGGCAAGGATGCTGCCGGCCGATTCGCCGTTGACGCCGCGCACCAGCGCCTCGCCGGCGTAGACGCTGCGGGTGGACACGTCCACGATCGGCTGGAACGCCATGGTGATGGCGGTGGGAAAGTCCTGGCCGTCGCGGCAGGCGTTGCAAACGGGGAGCGTGGGCATGGCTGAGCAATCGTGCGGCGTGGGGGTAGCCTAGCCATATCGGCCGCAACAGTGCGTCATTGAGTCTGCACACGCGCCCTCGCGCCATCCTCACCTGGCGCGCCACGGGGCTCGGCGATAATGCGTCATCGCTCGCATCGGATGCCCCATGACCGCTCTCACCGAACGTTACGCCCTGGCCGTGGATTACGCGCGCATCGCCCATGCCGGGCAGGTGCGCAAGGGCACGCAGATTCCGTATCTGAGCCATCTGCTGGGCGTGTCCACGCTGGTGCTGGAATGCGGCGGCGACGAAGAACAGGCCATCGCCGGGCTGCTGCACGATGTGGTGGAAGATTGCGGCGGCGGTCATGAGGCGTCGATCCGCGCGCAGTTCGGCGATGCGGTGGCCGACATCGTGATGGCATGTACCGATGCCACCGCCGAAGACAAGGCCGAGGTGGACAACACCGCCAGCGCACGCAAACGCGACTGGCGCGAGCGCAAGCTGGCCTACCTGGAGCACCTGCGCAACACGCCCGAGCGCGCCTTGCTGGTGTCCGGCTGCGACAAGCTCTACAACGCGCGCACCATCGTGCAGGACCTGCAAAACCCGGCCGTGGGCCAGGACATCTTCAATGTGTTCACCGCCGGGCGCGCCGGCACGTTGTGGTACTACGGCGAGCTTGAGGAGATCTTCCGCACGCGTGGCGCGGCTACTGCACGGCTGTTCAGTGGTGTGGTGGCGCGCATGCAGGCGCTGGCCGATACCGGCGAGCAGCCGGTGCCGGTGCACGCGCTGGGGTGATCGGGTTGTAGAGCGGCTGGTTTGTGAGTTGGCTGCAGGGCCCTTGCCCGCCCACCATCGCAGGACACGCCGCAAGTACGTCCTTGTAGGCGCTTACGCGGCATCCATGCCGCGTAAGAGCCCGCGACGGTGGGCGGGCAAGGACCCGTCGGGATGGTCGGTGTACATGGTGCAAGCAGTGCATGAGGTGCCTGTAACGCGTTCAACTCTCATGTAGTTGCGGCCTGCATCAGCAAGTCAACGCACCCGTGAGATTGCCTGTTTTTCACAAAGCGACCGACCCACTTTCTGGTGCTGTGTCCTCGCCGCTTGCGGGACCGTGTGGCGGCATTGATGCCGCCATCGAGCCCCTGGGATGGCTTACGGCATAGCCCGCGAGCGGTGAGGGCGCCGCGCTCTCGATCGATGCATTTGCGTTCCAGGGCGATCAGGGAGTTGCTTGATTGAAGCGCCGCAGGACTCGCCGTCAACACTGACACCGGCTGTATGCGGCACGCGGTAGGCTGGCGCATTGTCGAATGTCGGTGTGTCACTCATGTCAAGCGCAGCGTCGTCTTCCTCCGGCCTGGTGCGCGTGCGCGGGGCACGCGAACACAATCTCAAGAACGTGGACGTGGACATCCCGCGCGATGCGCTGGTGGTGTTCACCGGGGTGTCCGGCTCGGGCAAGTCGTCGCTGGCGTTCGGCACTGTGTTTGCCGAAGCGCAGCGGCGTTACCTGGATTCGATCTCGCCGTATGCGCGGCGCCTGATCGACCAGGTCGGCGTGCCGGAAGTGGATTCCATCGAAGGCCTGCCGCCGGCGGTGGCCTTGCAGCAGGCGCGTGGCGCGCCGAGTGCGCGCTCGTCGGTGGGCAGCGTCACCACCATCTCCAATTCCCTGCGCATGCTGTATTCGCGTGCCGGCAGCTACCCGCCGGGGCAGGACATCATCTACGCCGATGGCTTTTCGCCCAATACCCCGGCCGGTGCCTGCGCCACCTGCCATGGCCTGGGCCGCATCTACGATGCGACCGAGGCGACCATGGTGCTGGATCCCACGCTGAGCATCCGCGATCGCGCGGTTGCTGCCTGGCCCGGTGCCTGGCACGGCCAGAACCAGCGCGACATCCTCACCACGCTGGGCCACGACGTCGACCTGCAGTGGCACAAGCTGCCGAAGAAGACCCGCGACTGGATCCTCTACACCGACGAGCAACCGGTGGTGCCGGTGTACGCCGGCTACAGCCTGGACGAGGCCAAGCGTGCGCTGCGCCGCAAGGAGGAGCCCAGCTACATGGGCACCTTCACCAGTGCGCGGCGCTATGTGCTGCACACCTTTGCCACCACGCAGAGCGCGCAGATGAAAAAGCGCGTGGCGCAGTACCTGATCAGCACGCAGTGCCCGCAATGCGACGGCAAGCGGCTGCGGCGCGAGGCGCTGTCGGTGACCTTCGCCGGGCTGGACATCGGCGAGCTGTCGCGACGGCCGCTGGATGAGGTGGCCGACCTGCTGCGCCCGGCTGCGGAAGGTGCCGCTGGCAAGCGCAACGACAAGCGCAGGCAGGCCGACACGCATCCCGAGCAGGCGATTGCCGCGCAACGCATCGCCGCCGACCTGCGCGCGCGGATCGAAGTGGTGCAGGCGCTGGGTCTGGGCTATCTCAGCCTGGAGCGCAGCACGCCGACGCTGTCGCCGGGCGAGCTGCAACGGCTACGGCTGGCCACGCAGATCCGCTCGCAGTTGTTCGGCGTGGTGTATGTGATGGACGAGCCATCGGCGGGCCTGCATCCGGCCGATGCGCAGGCCTTGCTGGGCGCGCTGGATCAGCTCAAGGCCGCCGGCAATTCGGTGTTCGTGGTCGAACACGAGGTGGATGTGATCCGCCACGCCGACTGGATCGTCGACGTCGGCCCGGCTGCCGGCGTGCACGGCGGGCAGGTGCTGTACAGCGGCCCGCCCGCGGGACTGGAGCAGGTGGAGGCCTCGTCCACGCGCCGTTACCTGTTCGGCACCCCGCCGCAGGTGCACAGCCACGCGCGTGCGGCCACCGGTTGGCTGCAGCTGCGCGGCATTACCCGCAACAATGTGCGCGAGCTGGATGTGGACCTGCCGCTGGGCGTGTTCACCACCGTGACCGGTGTGTCCGGCTCGGGCAAGTCGTCGCTGGTGAGCCAGGCACTGGTGGAACTGCTGGCCGCCCATCTTGGACAAACCCAGGCAGAGGAAGACGAAGCGCTGGACCCGCTGGAGCGTGGCACGCAGGTGCCGCTGGGTGGGGCGATCGTCGGCGGGCTCGACCAGGTGCGCCGCCTGGTGCGGGTGGACCAGAAACCGATCGGCCGCACGCCACGCTCCAATCTGGCCACCTACACCGGCCTGTTCGATCCGGTGCGCAAGTTGTTCGCGGCCACACCGGCCGCACGCCGCCGCCGCTACGACCCGGGGCAGTTCTCGTTCAATGTCGCCAAGGGCCGTTGCGCCATCTGCGAGGGCGAGGGCTCGGTGCATGTGGAATTGCTGTTCATGCCCAGCGTGTACGCGCCATGCCCCAGCTGCCACGGCGCGCGCTACAACGCCAAGACCCTGGAGATCGCGCTGCGTGGGCACAACATCGCGCAGGTGCTGGCGATGACCGTGGACCAGGCCGCCAGCTTCTTTGCCGACGACGCCAGCGTGCTGCGCCCGTTGCAGGTACTGCGCGAAGTGGGACTGGGCTATCTGCGGCTCGGCCAGCCGGCCACCGAGCTGTCCGGTGGCGAGGCGCAGCGCATCAAGCTGGCGACCGAGCTGCAACGCGCGCAGCGGCGCGATACCGTGTACGTGCTGGACGAGCCGACCACCGGCCTGCATCCGGCCGACGTGGATACCTTGATGCGTCAGCTGCAAGGC
Organism: Xanthomonas sp. CFBP 8151; assembly: GCF_011761885.1. Classification (NCBI taxonomy): domain Bacteria; kingdom Pseudomonadati; phylum Pseudomonadota; class Gammaproteobacteria; order Lysobacterales; family Lysobacteraceae; genus Xanthomonas; species Xanthomonas sp. CFBP 8151. Next base: position 112,825 of record NZ_JAASQZ010000002.1, on the reverse strand, counting down.
CTGGTGGAGGCCGGCAATACGGTGATCGTGGTCGAGCACGACATGCGCGTGGCCGCCAGCAGCGACTGGGTGCTGGACATGGGGCCGGGCGCGGGCGGTGCGGGTGGCGCTGTCGTGGCGGCGGGTGCGCCGGATGCGGTTGCGCGGCAGCGTGGCAGCCGCACTGCGCCGTTCCTGGCGCAGGTATTGCGCGGGAAATAAGAGTGGCGCACAAACCCTTTCGAGGGGTGTAGCGATGACGTCAACGTGTTGCCCAGACGCGCCTTCGATGACGAGTGAATCGATGTCGGCATGGCAGCGAGTTGCGCATCGAAGAACGCCGATCAGACCGCACTGCATCGCACGGCATGCACTGCTTGCAAACATGCACACCGACCATCTCCACTGGCCCTTGCCCGTCCACCGTCGCGGGACCTTACGCGGCATGGATGCCGCGTAAGAGCCTACAAGGACGTACTTGCGGCGTGTCCTGCGATGGTGGGCGGGCAAGGGCCCCGCAGAAAACCCGCAGATCGTCCGCTATACACCGGGGCACACGCACCGTCCAATCCCCTCTCAAGACGACCGAGAGCGTGAGCGTCAGCGCAATGTAGATGTGCCCGAGCCAACCTGGGCGCGATGCCGTCGGCGTGAGCGAGACACGCCCCATATCCATCCCCTGCGCTGAGCCATCCCGATGGCGGCTGGCGCTCAGCCCATCAATTCGAAACTTGCAGACACGCCCTCGGCCTCTGCAGAGGGCGCCACCCACACATCGAATACGCCAGGCTCTACCGTCGGCTTCAATGCCTGGCCGATAAACAGCAGCTCCTCACGGCGCAGCACGAACTCCACCACCGCGCTGCCGCCTGCCGGCACCGCCAGCTTGCGGAAGTCCTTCAGCTCGCGCACCGGGCGGGTGATGCTGGCGCTGCGGTCGCGGATGTAGAGCTGCGCCACTTCCTCGGCATCGCGCGTGCCGCGGTTGTGGATGCGCGCGCTGATGCGCAGGCTACCGGTCGCCGCCATCCGTGCATCGCTCAAGCGCAGCTCGCCGTACTCGATGCGGCCATAGGTCAGGCCATGCCCGAACGGAAACAACGCGGCATTGGGCGCGGTACGGTAGCGGGTCTTGAACGGCTGCAAGGCATCCGGGCGCGGGTCGGCACGGCCGCTGGGCTTGTGCGCATAGCTATAGGGCACCTGCCCGGATGCATACGGAAAACTCACCGGCAAGCGACCGGACGGACCGTGCGCGCCGAACAGGATGTCCGCCAACGCGTCGCCCGATGCCGAGCCCAGGAACCAGCCGACCAGGATTGCCGGTGCCTTGAGCACCGGACCATCGATCACCAGCGCACGGCCGTTGCTGAGCACCACCACCACCGGCGTGCCGGTGGCTGCCACCGCGGCCAGCAGCGATTGCTGCACGGCGGGAATGACGATCTCGCTGCGCGACTGCGCTTCGCCGGAGTAGCGCATCGGCTCGCCGATCGCCAGCACCGCCACATCCGCGGACGCCGCTGCCGTGACGGCCGCCTGCACGCCGCCGGGCAGGCCATGTTCGAAGTCGCAGCCTTCCACCACCTGCAGGCTGCCCGGGTTGCCCAGCCGCGCGCGCAGTGCGGTGGCCAGGTCGTTGCCGCTGTCGTCGCCGCCGAACAGGGTCCATGGGCCGGCGGTGTCGGTCCAGTTGCGTGCCATCGGCCCGATCAGCGCGATGTGTTGCCCCTGCGTCTTCAGTGGCAGCAGCTCGCCATCGTTCTTGAGCAGCACGATGGATTTGCGCGCCGCCTCGCGTGCCAGTGCCAAGCTGTCCGGGCGCCGCTGCCGTGCCTGTGCGCGTGCCGGCACGATGCGCAGGAACGGATCGTCGAACAATCCAAGCTCGGCCTTGAACTGCAGCACGCGCCGTACCGAGGCATCCAGTTGCGCCATCGTCACGTCGCCGGCGGCCACCAGCGCCGGCAGATGCTGCAGGTACAGCCCGCTCTGCATGCTGATGTCCACACCGGCCAAAAACGCCAGCCTGGTCGCCTCGCGCGCATCGCTGGCAAACCCGTGCCCGATCAGTTCCAGATCGCCGGTGTAGTCGGACACCACCAGGCCGCGGTAGTCCCACTCGCCGCGTAGCACCTCGCCCAGCAACCAGCGATTGGCGGTGGCAGGGATGCCGGCGATCTCGTTGAAGGCCGCCATCGTGGTCACCGCGCCGGCATCGAAGGCAGCCTGGAACGGCGGGAAGTAGACCTCGCGCAGGCTGCGCTCGGAGATGTCGACAGTGTTGTAGTCCAGCCCCGCCTCGGCGGCTCCGTAGGCAGCGAAATGCTTGGGGCAGGCCGCAAGTGCATCGGCATGATCCAGGCCCTCGCCCTGGAAGCCGCGCACGCGGGCCTGCGCAAAACGCCGGCCGAGCAGCACGTCTTCGCCGCTGCCTTCCACGCCGCGCCCCCAGCGCGCATCGCGCGCAATATCCACCATCGGCGCGAAGGTCCAGTCGATGCCGACCGCACTGGCCTCCAGTGCAGCCGCACGCGCGGTGCGTTGCGCCAGCGCCGGCTCGAAGCTGGCGGCCTCGGCCAGCGGCACCGGAAACACCGTGGTGAACCCGTGGATCACATCGGCGGCAAACAGCAGCGGAATCTTCGACCGGCTCTGCAGCGCGGCCTGCTGCAGTTGCTGATGCCACAGCACATTGGAGCCATTGAAAATGCCGCCCACCCGCCCGGCACGCGCGGCGGCAAGCTGGCCCTCGGCCGTGGGCACGGTATTGATCGGGTTGGCCGCCGCCGCCGCATCGGTCTGCTGCGCCGAACCGGACAGCGTCAGCTGCCCGGCTTTTTCCTCCGTGCTCATGCGTGCGATCAACGCATCGATGAAGGCGGGCGCCGCGGCCGCACGGCGCGGCAGCGCAACCCCCACCGGCACCTGTGCCAACACGGCTGCCGACGCGGTGCCCAGCAGCAACCCGCGACGCGTGATTCCTGTCCCCATGCCCGCCATCCCCGTCTGTCCAGGCCAGACGCTAACGGATTGCCAGGCAAAAGCCGTGATGCGGTGCACGATGGATGCCGAGCAGGCCGTCTCGGCAACGATGGCAACAGCACAACGCCTTCACCGTTGCCGCACTAGCGTGCGCCATCAATCAACGGCGGTCAGGACACACGATGCTGGACGTGCAAACACGCGTGCGCTTCTACGAAATGATGCACCTTGGCATGCCATGGTGGGAGTTCGTGCTGCGTGCGGTAGCGGTCTATACCGTGGTCCTGCTGCTGACGCGCATGACCGGCAAACGCGCGCTGGGCCAGTCCACGCCGTTCGACGTCCTGCTCATCGTGCTGCTGGGAACCGCGGTGCAGAACTCGTTGATCGGCAAGGACGTTTCGTTGCTGGGCGGCATGATCCTGGCCGTCACCCTGCTGGCGTTGAACTGGTTGGTGGGCATGGCGACTGCGCGCAGCCGGCGGCTCGATACCTGGGTGCAGGGCACCCCCGCGCTGCTGGCGCGCGGTGGCGAGATCTACTGGAAGGAGCTGGTTCGCCACAACGTCAGCTATGCCGATTTCGAGGTGGCAAAACGCAAGGCCGATTGCCGCGGCGATGCCGATATCGACATGGCGATCCTGGAAACCTCCGGGGAGATCAGTATCCTGAAAAAACGCTAGCGCGCAGGCCGGCGTGCACGCGGGACGTGCCGCCGCGTCGTCGTGGCGGCCAGCCTGGCGCATGCGCGCCGACTGGCGGCTCAGCGGGCCTTGCAGAACAACGCCAGGTCCACCGACTCGGCCATGCGCTGGTAACCGGCATCGTTGGGATGCAGGAAGTCGCGGGTCAGGGCGGCGGGCAACCACTCCGGCCTGGCGGGGTCGCGCAACGCGGCGTCGAAGTCGATCACCGCATCGAATGCCTGCCCCTCGCGGATGAACCCGTTGAGCGTCTGGCGTGTGGCCGCCGCCACCGGTTCGTAGCGGTCGGAGTTGCCGAACGGGGTCAGCGTGGCGCCGATCACTGCGATGCCGTGTTGCTGCAGCCGGGCCACGATCTGGCGATATCCCAGCACCATGTCGGCGGCATTGCGGCCGGCAATTGCATCCGGCGGACCGCTGTGGCGGATGTCGTTGATGCCTTCGAACAGGATCACCCGGTCCACCCCGGGCAGCGCCAGCACGTCGCGATCCAGCCGCGCCAGCGCGCTGGGGCTGCGGCCGACGTCGAGCAGCTTGTTGCCGCTGATGCCGGCGTTGAGCACCACCACGCTGCCGGGGCAGCGCTGCTCCAGCCGCCTGGCCAGCAGGGCCGGCCAATCGCCATTGGCGCCGCGTGTGGCGGTGGCGCCTTCGGTGATCGAATCGCCCAGCGCCACCACCACCGTCTGGCGTGGATGCGGCGGTTGGACGTAAAGGGCCGAGATGACGTTCTGGCGATACGCCAACGCGTTGCTGTCCGGTACCTCTCCCTGGCCCTTGACAACCCGCACCGCCGTGCGGCGTACCGCCGGGCGCGCCGGTGTGGGGAAATACAGGCTGACCGCCACATCGCCCAATGCCGGTGCACGCAGCGGCACCGGGTCGCTGAGCAGCACGCCGCCGGGCGGCACGGTCACGCTGGCGCGCCCTTCGAAGCGCAGCGGTTGCGCGTCCCCGGCGCCGCCGAGCAGACGCGCCGTGCCCGCAGCGACCGTCAGCGGTGCGGTGCCCAGCTCGTTGCTGATGCGCACGCGCAGGGCCACTGCCGCACTGCCCAGGCGCATGTCCTGGCGCACCGTTTCATCGGCAAACTGCAGCGGCGTGTCGGCGCCGCCGTCGAGCCGGTCCGGCGTTGCCGAGGCGATCCAGGCCGGCACCCAGCGTGGCGCGGGGTGTGCCATGGCCGGGCCTGCCAGCACCACACTCAGCGTCGCAGTCATCATCCATCGCCAGCGCATGCAGCACTCCTTTGTCGATCAGGAAAAGAACACGCCGCCGTTGACGTCCAGGTTGGCACCATTGATGAAGCTGGCCGCATCCGATGCCAGGTACAACGCCGCATCGGCGGCTTCGTCGGGGCGGCCTTCGCGTCGTAGCGGGGTGGCATTGGCGACGAAGGCGCGCACTTCCGGCTTGGTGAAGTCGTCGTGGAAGCGGGTGGAGATCATGCCGCAGCACAGGGCGTTGACGCGGATGCCGCGCGGGCCCAGTTCCTTGGCCATCGCGCGCGAGAAGGTCATTACCGCCGCCTTGGCGGTGGCGTAGATGGCCGCACCCGGTCCACCGCCATCGCGCCCGGCAAGCGAGGCGAAATTGACGATCGCGCCGCCTTCGCGCATATGCGGCGCCACCGCCTGGGTGGTCAGGTAGACCGATTTGAGGTTGAGGTCCATCACCTGATGGAAGAAGGTCTCGTCGATGTCGGCCAGCGGCTTGCGCGCCAGCATGCCGCCGGCCACGTTGATCAGCACATCGATGTGCTGGCCGAAGGCGGTGCGCGTGGCGGTCAGCAGGCCGGCCACGGCGGTGGCATCGGTGACGTCGGCGCGGTGCAGGATGCCCTGGCCGCCGGCGGCCTGCAGCTGCGCCAGCGTATCGCGCGCGCTGGCGTCGTCGTTGGCGTAGTTGATGCAGACCTTGGCGCCGGCCGCAGCCAGCTTGAGCGAGATGGCGCGGCCGATATCGCGGCCACCGCCGGTGACGATGGCGACCTTGTCGTGGAAATGCATGCGGGTGTGTCCTGTTGGTGTGGGGAAAGCGGAGTAGGCAGCGGGCACGCTCAGGTGCCCGCCGCGTCGAGTCGGTGGATACGGCCAGTGACCAGCCACAGCGCGGCCAGCGAGGCCGGCACCAGCGCGGCGACCAGAATGAACATCGGTGCGTACGAGGTTGCGGTCATCACCGGGACCAGCCAGGTGGTGATCAAGGTGCCGGCCACCGCGGCCATGCCGCCGATGCCGGCCAGCGAGCCGACCGATTTACCGGCGAACAGGTCGCCGGGCAGGGTCTGGATATTGCCGATGGCGATCTGGAAGCCGAACAGCACGGCGGCAATCGTCAGCACCGCCATGCGCGGGTCGGCTGCCTGCACGGCGCCGAGCAGCGCCGGCGCCATGATGGCCCCGCCCAGGGTGATGGTCCATTTGCGCGCGCGGTCCACGCTCCAGCCGGCCGCGATCAGCCGCCCGGACAGCCAGCCGCCGCACAGGCTGCCCAGCATCGCGCCGACGAACGGCACCCAGGCGAATGCGCCGATCTGCTTGATGTCGAAGTGGAAGGTCTCGGCCAGGTAGATCGGCAACCACGACACGAACAGCCACCAGATCGGGTCCAGGAAGAACCGCGCCAGCACGATCCCCCAGCTTTGCCGGTGCGACATCAGCTGACGCAGCGTGGGCAGGTAGGCCGGCGGCGGCGCGCTGCCGGCGTCGGGTACATCCAGGATCAACGCACGCTCGGCCGCGTCGACCCAGGGATGCCGGTCCGGCCCGGCGCGGTAAATCACCAGCCACGGCAGCAACCAGAGCATGCCCAGCACGCCGATCAGCACGAACGTGCCTTTCCAGCCGAACGACAGGAACAGCAGCGCGATCAGCGGCGCCGAGACGATCGCGCCGATGGAGGCGCCGGCATTGAAGATGCCCTGCGCCAACGCACGCTCTCGGGCGGGAAACCATTCCGCATTGGCCTTGACCGCGCCTGGCCAGGCGCCGGCTTCGCTGATGCCCAGCAGTGCGCGCACCACCGAGAACGCCATGATGGAATGGGTGAGGGCATGCAGCGCGATGGAGAGCGACCACACCGCGATGGACAAGGCAAAGCCGAGCCGGGTCCCGATGATGTCGAACAGCCGCCCGAACACGAACTGCCCGGCGGCATAGAACAGCATGAAGATGGTGACCAGCAGCGCGTAGTCTTCCTTGGTGGCACCGATGTCGCGCGAGATTGCCGGCCACATCACCGCCAACGCGTTGCGGTCAATGTAGTTGATCACCGTGGCCACCGCGATCAGCGCCACGATCAGCCAGCGCACCGCCGAGCGCTTGCCCGCGGGCCGCGTGCCGGTGGCGCCGGTGGAGACGCTGCTCATTGCGCACCTGCGGTGCGATCGAAGCGCGCATAGCCGCCGCGCCAGCTGTAGTGCTGACCGGCGGCCTGCACCTGGTGGCTGCGTTGTGCATCGGCGTCGTCGGCCACCGCCAGCGCGATGCGCTGGCCGCCGACCAGGGTGAGCACGATCACCTCGGCATCGTCGCCGCGCACGCGCTCGATGGCGCGGATGCGGCTGTTGGCACCGCGTACGTACTCGGCGGTGCCGTTGTATTCGCCATGCGGTTCGAGCACGCCGAAGAAGCTGACATTGGCCTGCCCATCGACACGCTGGATCAGCGCCGGTTCGCGGCGCAGGTTGAAGTTCGGGTCGTTGGCTCCGCTTTCCACCAGCAAGGCACGCGCAGGCGCGCTGCTGCCGAAGCGGTAGCTGTAGAAGCGGCCGGCGAGCAGCCAGCTCAGGCTGCGCGTGTCGGTGCTGGCGTCGCTGGAGGCGTCCACCCACAGGTGCTGATAGCCGTTGGCCTTGCCCAGTACCGGGCGTTGCGTCAGTGCGCGCTCTGCCTTGAAGCCGACTTGCATGATCTGCCCGTTGAAATGCAGCGGCAGGTCGTAACGTGCCGGAGCGCTGGCGTTGACGCGCAGCAGGTCGACCACCACCGGCAGGCGCAGCTCCGGGTGCGACAGCAGCGCCTGGGTGCGGGTGAAGGTGACTCCGTCGTAGGCCTGCTGCATGCGCGCCGACACGATCTGGGTGTCGGCAGTGCTGGCGAACAGCAGCTGCGTCGGCGCGTGTTGCTCGCCCACTTTCCAGTCGCCGTTGAAGTGGCTGGTCTCGTTCACCACCAGCGTGTTGTGCGCAACGGTCTGCTTGGCCCAGCTGGTGTTTTCCGGCAGATAGATGCCGCCGGCCTTGGCTTCCACATTCAGGAAACGCGCCGCGCCGTAGTCGGTGACCACGCGCTGGCCGTTGTCGTAGAACAGCCAGTTCAACTTGTCGAAGTGGCCGTGGCCCATGCCTTGCGAGGTGTTCTTCATCACCAGCGTCTGGCCGTCTTCGCCGCCGCTGCGCAGGATCGCCAGCGCGCCCTGGTCGCCCTGTGCGCCATCGCGCAGCAACACGCTGCCGAAGGCGAACGGTTGGGCGCGGTCCTGCGCGAGCGCGCTGGCCACGGCCAGGCCTTCGGGCGTGAGCAGCACGCGGCGCTGGCGTTGTGCGACGGACAGCAGCTGCGCATCGTGGGTCTGCGCGTAGGCGATGCCGATGCCGGCCACCAGTTCTTCGGTGTCCAGGCCCTTGTCGAGGATGGCGTCGTTGATCGGGAAGAAATAGCCGCCGTAGCTGCTCTGCACCAGGCTGTTTACGGCCTTGAGCAGCACGCCGTCGCGACGCTGGAAGATGCGCTGCTGCGGCTGGTTGCGCTCGATCGCATTGGCGAACAGCACGAACGGCGCCAGGGCATAGCGTTGGTAGTACGGGCCTTCGGCGTAGTAGCCGTCCGGCGAGAACAGCTGGTCCACCTGCGCCAGGAAGCCGGCCTTGCCATCGCGCCTGCTGCCGCGCAGCGCCTTGTCCACCAGCGCCTGATCGCGCAGCACGTAGCCGGTCATGCCGACCGCGGCCACCGCCCAGGTGGCGTGGTTGTGGACCTTGTCGAAGTTGTCGGCGCTTTCGTCGCACAGGAACTGCGCCATGCGCGCGAACACCTCGCGGTCGATGGTGGCGCGGTCCTGCGCGCTGAGCGTGTCGCGGATGGCGTCGTAGCCCTGGCTTGCGTAGACCAGCCACACCGAGTCGTTCAAGGACTGCCAGAACAGCCGCCCCGGAACCTGGCCGCGCCCGGCCGGGTGTGCGCCCAACGTGGGATACAGGCGTGCGTAGGCCAGCAGCACGTCGCGCGCATAGTCGGCATAGGCGCGATCGCCGGTGAGCCGGTACAGCGCGCCGGCCGCCTGGATGGCCTGGTAGTTGCGTTTGTGCTGCTCGTGGCTGGCGCCGCCGCCGGGATCGCTGGGCACCGGCACGTCCACCCCGGCCCGCATCGCCGCGCGCACGCTGGCTTCTGCGCGTGCCTGCTCGCGGTCGAACACCGGCAGCCTGGCGCCAGCGCTGGCCATCTCGCGCCATTGCCGGGCGGTGACCAGCACCGGCGCGGCGTCGGTGGCGTGCGGTTGCGGCTGCGCCGCTTGTTCGGCTGCGGGTGACGGGGCGGCGCTGCAGGGCAGGGCGCTGCCGGCGCTGACCAGGACCAGCAGCAACAGGCGGGTGGAACGGGTCATAGCAGGGGCTCCGCTGCGTCGGGGTGCAGCGCCGGGGTGCCGACGAACTGGTTGCCGCTGGCGATGAGGTGGGGCGTACCGGTGGTGCGCTGCGCCAGGATCGCGGCGCTGTCGACGAAGCGGTTATTGCGCAGCGCGATGCGCTGCACGCCGTGCAGGCGCAACGACGCATCCGCAGCGCGGCCGACCTGCGCGAAGTGCGAGTCGCTCACCTGCAGCACCGGGCCGAAGGTGCTTTCGTCGCGGCCACCGCGATACAGGTCCAGCACCGGCCCGGCGACGCGGTGGAACTGCGACTGCCGCACCGTCACCCGTTCGACGTTGTAGGTGCCGCGATCGTCGGTCTCGGCGTGCGCGGACAGCACCCGGCCGGAGACGTCCTCGACCAGCAACCTGTCCAGCAGGATATGGTCGGCCAGGCTGCCCTTGCCGAGTGCGATCACATCGAAGCCGGGTTGCGCGTGCAGATGATGCAGGTGCATGTCGCGCAACGTGAGCTGGTACTGCGCCACCGCGCTGCCGGGTGCGGTGCGGATCACCGCATTGCCCGGCTGCGCGGGTGCGGCGCGGCCATCGATCTCGAGCCGGGCCAGGTTGAGCGAGCCGCCGGGTGCGATCTGGAACAGCGCCGGCTGCGAAAAGCGGATGCGCGCGCGGCCGCGTTGCGGGCCTTCCAGCGTCAGCGGCCGGTCCACGTCGAGGATGTCATCGACCTGGTAGCGCCCTGCGTCCAGTTGCAGGCGATCGCCGGGGCCGGCGTTCGCCACGGCATCGGACAGGCTGCCCTGACCTGCCCGCACGCGGGTGCGGCGGCCGCTGTCGGTGACTGCCGGCGCTGCCTGCTTGGGGTACCAGCTCACGCCCACCTGCGTGCGCGCGATGTAGCTCAGCGCCGGGTCGGCGCCGACGCCCGTGGCGTTGTCGGCGACCAGCAGGCCGGTGCTGGCGCGGGTCATCGTCACCTGGCGGCTGTTGACGCCGCCGGGCAGGCGGGTGGAGGCCAGCGGGCTTTGCAGGTTGCTGGTGAAGGCAATGCCGGACAGATCGCCCAGCACGCGCACCGGGTCGGACGCGGCCACGATGAGGTTGCCGGCAAAGCGGCTGTTGATCGGCGCGGCGGTGCGCTCGGCATCCATGCCGGCGCCGAAGAACAGCTGGTTGACGGTCACGAAGGTGTTGCGCTCGATGCGCGCCTGGTCCACCTGCACGTAGCGGTTGGCGGGCGAGTTGGGCACCCCGTACATGATGCTCAGCGCCGACGAATAGCCATCGCCGGCCAGGTTTTCCAGGTAGTTGTGGCGCACGGTCTGCTTGCGGTTGATCACGCGGATGCCGCCGGTGTCGGCCTTGCCGTCGCCGAAGAACACGTTGCGCTCGACCAGGTTGCCATCGCCATGCCGCAGCACCAGCGCGCCGCGCGACTGCTTGAACACATTGCCACGGTAGGTGTTGCCGCCGGACTTGTTGGAGACCACCTCCACCTCGCCGTCGCAGCCCTCGAACCAGTTGTTGTCCACCACCGAGTTGGAGGCGCTGTCGGCATCGCTGCTGGTGCCAATGCGTAGCGTCTCGCCGCCATTGGCGCCCAGGTTGGGACGTGGCCCGAACCAGTTGTGGTCGATGCGATGGCGATTGTCCAGGCCCTGGGTGGCGTCGCGCACCACCACCAGGGTGGGGCCGGCATTGGTCTTGCCGACCAGCTGGTTGTGGTCGAAGCGGTTGTCGCTGTCGTACAGCGCCACCCAGTTGTCCGAATCGCTGCGGGTGGGCTTGCTGAAGCCGTCCACCACCACCCCGGTGATGCGGCTGTGGCGCGCGCGTTCCTTGCTGGAGATGCGGTACGACAGCACCGCATCGCCCGGGCTATGGCCGTCGCGGAACACCAGGTCCGATACCACCAGGTAGGTGCCGGCCATCTGCAGGTCGGAGGTGCCGCTGATGATCACCTTGCCGGGCGTTTGTGCGGTGAGGGTGATCGGCTGCTCGGCGGTGCCTTGCCCGCGTAGCACGATGGCGAAATCCCGCCACTGCCCATCGGCCAGCACGATGCGATCGCCGGCACGCAGCGCCGCCGCCGCCACGGCGTACTCGCTCTGGTCGTGCACCAGGTACGAGGTGGCCTGGGCCGAGCCGATCCAGGCGGGCGCGCACAGCAGCAACAGGTAGGCAAGGGAGACGGGGGATCGCATCGGGATGCTCCTGGACGCTGGCGCGTCGGTGATGGACGAGGGTAACAGTGCAGACTGGATCGTCAACCAAAATAGTAGTCCAGTTGGTCTGTATTGAAGCCTGTGAATCGCTCTATGTCATGCTGCGAATGCACAAAAAAATTACGAAAACTGGCCTAGTGATGCGGTTGGTCGGGTAAATCGAAGAAATGATTGACTTGGCGTTAGTCCGCGTGGAGTCTCCACCACGCTCGGTCTCGAGCGTCCTTTGGGAGGAGGAATTGTGCGGTGTTTAGAACTAAACCAATCACGTAGACCAATTAACCGTAACGCGTTGGCCCAGGCGCTGCTGAGCGCGCTTGCGCTGGCAAGCGCACAGGCAGCCGTGGCCCAGCAAAACGATGCTGGCCAGCAGGCACCGGAGCAAGCGCCCACCACGCTGGACCAGGTCAAGGTCACCGGCATCCGCAGCTCGATCCAGTCGTCCATCGACAGCAAGCGCGAGCAGACGGTGGTGGCCGACGTGCTGTCGGCAGAAGACATCGGTGACCTGCCGGCGCTGTCGATCGGCGAAGCGATCGAGACCATCACCGGTGCGGCCACGCACCGCGAAAAGGGCGGCGCGTCGGAGATTTCCATCCGTGGCCTGGGGCCGTTCCTGGGCTCGGCCACCTTCAACGGGCGCGAGGCCAGCAACGGCAGCGGCGACCGCTCGGTGAACTTCAACCAGTTCCCCTCCGAACTCATCAACACCGTGGCGATCTACAAGACCCAGCGCGCCGACTTCGTCGAAGGCGGCATCGCCGGCACGGTCAACATGCAGACCGTGCGGCCGCTGGAATTCGGCAAGCGCCGCGTACAACTGGACGGGCGGGCGACCTATGCCGATGGCGACAGCAAGATGCGCGACGCCGATGGGGTGGGTTGGCGCGGCACCGTCAGCTACCTGGACCAGTTCGATCTGCGCGGGGCCGGCAAGCTGGGGGTCTCGCTCGGCCTGCAGCGGCTGGAAGGCACCAACCCGGAAGAGGTGATGAGCAGCAGCTCCACCTGGACGGCCTGCAACGCCAACGAGGTGGTGGGCGCCAGCCGCAACTGCACCGCCGTGACCCCGGCGCAGGTGCAGGCGGGGACGCCGTATTACCTGGCGCCCGGCAGCCGCGTGTACCGCCAGATCAGCGAGCACGATCAACGCGACGCGGCCTTCGCCGCGCTGCAATGGCGGCCTTTCGACGGCCTGGATGTGGCCCTGGATTACCAGGACTCGCAGCGCACCGTGACCGAAGACCGCGCCGAGCTGAACTTCTCCGAGACCCTGCGCAACCTCAACAACCGCCAGGTGGGCGACAACGGCGCCTTGCTCGGCCACACCGGCAGCAGCACGGTGGAATCCTCCACCGACTACAAGGTGCGCGACGAGCAGTACCGCGGTGGCGGGCTACGCGTGGAATGGCGCCCGAACGCGGCCTGGATGCTGTCCACCGACCTGTCGTATTCGCGCACCGAGCGCAGCGAGATCGACCGCCTGATGCGGCTGCGCTCCAATGCCACCGATATCAACGGCAACCGCGTACCCGGAATCAACGGGCAACGCGTGGACTACACCTATACCTATGCCGGCGATGTGCCGGGGATCGTAGTCGATCCCGCGTTCGACCTGAACAACCCGGACAACTTCAGCGCCGCCGCGCGTGCGCGCCGCGACGAGTTGCGCCGCGAGCACACCATCCGGGCCTGGCGTTTCGATGGCGGCTTCACCCCGGAAAGCGGGCTGCTCACCTCCATCAAGGGCGGCGTGCGCCTGTCCGAGGCGACCTACCGCGACCTGGACGACCGCGTCGAGCGCAATGTCACCGATCCGGCCACGATCCGCGCCGCCAACCTGGCCTGCCGGCAACCGTTTCCGCAGGAGGATTTCCTCTCCAGCGCCAGCGGCAACACCATCCGGCAGTGGGCCACCTTCGACAGCCGCTGTCTGTTTGCCGCCATCACCGGCGTGGACGACACCGGCCGCAATGCCGACCCGCGCGGCACCGCCGACTCCGACGTGGAGGAGAAGACCCGCGCGCTGTATGTGATGGGCGAGTTCGCCAGCACGCTGTTCGGGCTGCCGTTGGATGGCAACCTGGGCGTGCGCTGGGTGCGCACCGACGTCAGCTCGGTGGGATTGCGCGGCGAGCTGGACGTGATCGACAACCCCGACGGCACCATCCAGCTGGTAGAAACCGGACGCTTCGCCGCGCAGACGGTGCGCGCGTCCAACCGCGTGTTCCTGCCCAGCTTCAACGCCAACATCGGCCTCACCGAGCAGACCCAGCTGCGCGTCGGGCTGTACCGGGCCATGGCGCGCCCGGATCTGGTGGCGCTGTCTGCCGGACGCACCTTCATCCTGGAACCGGGGACCGAATTCAATAGTGTCGGCGAGGCAATCGGCAGCATCACCGCCACCGGCAACCCGCGCACGCAGCCGCTGCTGTCGTCCAATGCGGACGTGTCGCTGGAGTGGTATCCCAATGCCGACTCCCTGCTCAGCGCCGCGGTGTATTACAAGCAGTTCACCGGTGGCGCGGTGCCCACGGTGGTGGACGAGCGCTTCGTCATCGACGGCACGGCGGTGGTGGTGCCGGTGGTGCAGGACGTCACCACCCGGCAAAAGAGCGACCTCACCGGGCTGGAGCTGACCGGCACCCACCGCTTCTCCTACCTGCCTGCGCCGTTCGACGGCCTGGGCGTCAAGCTGAGCTACAACTACGCCGATTCCAACTACAAGACCCAGGATCTGCGCCTGGGCGACCAGGTCGACCCGGCCACCGGCCTGGTGAGCGGCGGCATCGTCGCGCCGGCCAATATCTTCGGCCTGTCGCGGCACGTGTTCTCCGGCCAGCTGTATTACGCCATCGGCGCGGTCGACCTGCAGGCCATCTACAAGTACCGCTCCGAGTATTTCCAGAAGTTCGTCGGCGCCCCGGCGCAGAACCGCTACGTGCGCGACAGCGGCACCCTGGACCTGCGCGCCAGTTACCGCGTCAATGCGCAGCTGTCGGTGTCGCTGGAGGCTTCCAACCTGACCAACGAGCCGCGGATCTCCGACATGCCGGTGCCCGGCAGCTTCCGTGAGTACAACACTTACGGGCGACGCTATTATTTGGGGGTGCGCTACCGCTTCTAGCGTCGCCCACCGGCGCCGCTTCCGCTGCGCCACCTGTCCGGCACCCGCGTGCCGGGCCGATCACCCTGAGGGTTTGAGTCGCCGATGTCCGAAAACCGCCTGTACCACTCCGTTGCCGCCAAGATCCGCGCGCTGATCGACACGGGCGAATTCCCGGTCGGCTCGCGCCTGCCGGGCGAGCGCGAGTTGGCCGAGCGCTTCGGCGTCAGCCGCGTGACCGTGCGCGAGGCCGAGATCGCGCTTGAGGCGCAGGGCCGCATCGTGATCAAGATCGGCTCGGGCGTGTACGTCAAGCCTCGCCTGGCCTCGGACGAGGGCGCATTGCCGGATGTCAGCGCGTTCGAGCTGACATCCGCGCGCGCGGTGATCGAGGCGGAGGCGGCCGCATTGGCGGCCAGCCACATCACCGATGCGGAACTGGACGAACTGGGCGGCATGATCCAGGCGCTGTCCGCACCAGGGCTCAGCGATGCGGCCGCTGCCGAGTACGACCGCGCCTTCCACCTGGCGATCGCGCGTATCAGCGGCAACCCGGTAGTGGCGTACTGCGTGCAGTTGATCTGGCGCATGCGCAACGAATTGCCGCGCGTGCGCGAGGTATACGCGCGGGTCTGCCACGACGACGGCGCCACCCGCGTGGACGAACACACCGCCATCCTGCAGGCCCTGCAGCAACGCGACCCGGTGGCGGCACGCACGGCCATGCGCAACCATTTCCAGCGCCTGTTCGAATCCATGCTGGAAGCGACCGAGAACGACGCACTGGCGGAGATCCGCCGCCGCACCCAGCAGGACCGCGCGCATTTCCTGGCGGCCACGCGCACCTGACCGCATGTGATGGTGTGTTGACGCGCTGCGTCCAACGCCAGCGGCACCGCTTGCGTGCCGCTGCCGCTCGATCCTGCGAAAGACCCATACTCCAGTCAGCCAGATGTGGCGTCTGCCCTGGTTCGGCACCACCGACACGCGGCTGATCCGGTTGTTGCGCCAGCGGTCACCGCGGACGCTGCAGGACAAGACACTGCAGGCGCGTCCGCCCTCAGGCAGATGGCTCTACCTGAGGGGGCGTGGGCACCTGCAGTGCAGGCCTCAGTCCGCCATCACCTTGTCCGGCGTCATCGGGGTGCTGCGGATGCGCTTGCCGGTGGCATGGAAGATCGCATTGCAGATCGCCGCCGAAACACCGACCAGGCCGATTTCGCCCACGCCTTTTGCGCCCAGGCTGCTGACGATGCGGTCGTCCTCGTCGGCGAAGATCACATCGATGTCGTGGATGTCGGCATTGGCCGAGACGTGATACATCGCAAAATCGTGATTCATGAAACGGCCGAAGCGGTGATCGGACTGGGTGTGTTCGTGCAGCGCCTGGCCGATGCCCCAGACCACGCCGCCGACGATCTGGCTGCGCGCGGTGATCGGGTTGAGGATGCGCCCGGCTGCAACCGCGCTGACCACGCGGGTGACCCGCACCGTGCCCAGCTCGTCGTCAACCCGCACTTCCACGAACACCGCGCCATGGGTGGCGCGGGTGTACTTGCGTTGCTTGAGTACATTGGGCAGCAGCAGGAACTTGTCCTCGATCTGTTCCAGCTGAGCGGCGCGCAACAGTTCGGTCAGGGCAATGGTGGTACCGGCATCGGCGCGTAAGGCCAGCGTGCCATCGGCAAACACCACCTCGTCCAGCTTGGCCTTGGTAAAGCGCGAATTCGGCAATGCCTGCGCCAGGCGCAGCAGCCGCGCGCGCAGCTTCGCGCACGCGCCATCCACCGCCGAGCCCACCGTGGTCACATGCGACGAACCGCCTTCGATCGGCGCGACCGGCAGGGACGAATCGCCGAGCTGGAAGGTGACCTGTTCCAGTGGCAGGCCCAGTGCTTCGGCCGCGATCATCGCCATCACCGTATAGGTGCCGGTGCCGATATCGCTGGCTGCGCTGCTCACCACCAGCCGGCCGTCGGCGTGCAGCACGGCATGCGCGCGTGCAAACATCTGCATCGCATCCCATTGCCCGGTGGCCATGCCCCAGCCGACCCATTCGTTGCCTTCCTTGCGCGCGCGCGGCTGCAGCGGACGCTGCGCCCAGCCGAAGCGTTCGGCACCTTGCTGGTAGCACGCGCGCAGCGCCTTGGTGGAGTAGGGCTTGTCGTCGGCCGGGTTGACCTCGGCATAGTTCTTCAGGCGCAGCGCCAGCGGATCCATGCCCAGCTCATAGGACAGCTCGTCCATCGCCACTTCCAGCGCATGCACGCCATGTGCGGCACCGGGTGCGCGCATGTCCATCGGGCTGAACTGGTCCAGGCTCACCAGGTTGTAGCCCAGATGCACGTTGTCGCAGGCATACAGCTGCCCGCTCCAGTTGACCACCACTTCGACGTAATCCTCGATGCGCGAGGTTTCGGCGATGGCCTCGTGCCAGATCGCGCGCAAGCTGCCGTCGCGGTCGGCGCCGAGCTTGAGCCGTTGCAATGTTTCCGGGCGATGGCCGAAGGTGAACATCTGTTGCCGCGTCAGCACCACGCGCACCGAGCGGTCCAGCAGGATCGAGGCCATCACCGCCAGCGGCAACTGATACTGCGGGCGCAGCCCGGAGCCGAAGGCGCCACCCACGTACGGATTGCGCACGGTGACCTTGCGCTTGCTCAGGCCGAACACATGCGAGACGTACCAACGGCTGTTCTGCGAGCCCTGGGTCTTGTCGTAGATGGTGAAGTGACCATCGGCGTCGCGGATCACCGTGGAGGCGAACAACTCCATCGGATTGTGGTGCTCCACCCCGCTGTAGTAGTCGGCCTGCACCTGGACAGCGGCATTGGCAAAGGCGGTGTCCGGCTCGCCCTTGTCCTTGGGCGGCGGCGAGAAACCGGCCTTCATGGCCTTGGGTTTGTGCGCACGGTCCAGGTTGGTCATCAGGTTGGTGTCGTGCGGGTCCTGCAGCAGTTCCACCTCTACCAGGTGCGCCGCATGGCGCGCCGCTTCGAAGGTGTCGGCCACCACCAGGGCGATCGGCTGGCCGCTGTACAGGATCTTGTTGTCGTACAGGGGCCGGAACGGCGAGCCGGCCGGTGCGGTCATGTCCTTGTAGAACACGTCCATGCCGCGCATATGCGGGCGGTTTTCATGGGTGACGATCTCCAGCACGCCGGGCACCGCACGCGCGGCAGCGAGATGGAAGGCGACGATCTCGCCCTTGGCGATGCTGCTGTTGACCACCACGCCGTAGGCCAGATCCGCGACCGGCCATTCGGCGGCATAACGCGCCTGGCCGGTGACCTTGGCGCGCCCGTCGATGCGGGTGACGCCGGTGCCGGTGGGGCGATAGCCGGTGCCGCTGTCGGCAACCGGCGGGCTCAGGTCGTTGTTGGATACATCGGTGCTGCGTGCGTTCATAGCGCTTCCTCCAGCGCGCTGGTTCGCCCGCGGTTGTCGATAGTGCCCGCGCGGGCAACGTCCAGGGCACGCACGATTGCGCGGCGTGCCAGCGGCAGCTTGAAGGCGTTGTTGCCTTGCGGTTGCGCACCCTGCAGCAAGGCGTCAGCCAGGTTGCCGAAGCTCTCGGTCGTGGCAGGTTTGCCCACCAGCTGCGCTTCGGCGTCGGGGTTGCGCCAGGGCTTGTGCGCCACGCCGCCCAGGGCCACGCGCACCTCGCGGATGTTGCCGTCCTCGGCCAGGTCCAGCGCCGCCGCCACCGACACCAGCGCGAAGGCATACGACAGGCGCTCGCGGATTTTCAGGTAGGCGCTGTGCGCGACGAAGCGCTGCGCATCGGGCAGATCGATATGCACGATCAATTCGTCCGGGGCCAGGGTGCTGTCCAGCTCCGGGTGCTCGCCGGGCAGGCGGTGGAACTGCGCGAACGGGATGTCGCGCTCGCCGTTGGGGCCTTGCACGTGCACCACCGCGTCCAACGCAGCCAGTGCGACGCACATGTCCGACGGGTGCGTGGCAATGCACTGCGCGCTGGTGCCGAGGATGGCGTTGTAGGTGGTGAGCCCGCCGATCGCCGAGCAGCCGGTTCCAGGCGCACGCTTGTTGCACGGGGTGGCGTGGTCGTAGAAATACAGGCAGCGCGTGCGCTGCAGCAGGTTGCCGCCATTGCTGGCCATGTTGCGGATCTGCGGCGAGGCGCCGGCCAGGATCGCCGCACTCAGCAAGGGGTACCGCGTCTCCACATCCGGGTGGTAGGCGGTGTCGGCATTGCGTGCGAGCGCGCCCAGGCGCAGGCCACCTTCGGCAAGCGCGCTGATGCCGTCCAGCGGCAGGCGATTGATATCGACCAGGCTGCCCGGCCGCATCAACTGCAATTTCATCAGGTCGGTGAGATTGGTGCCGCCGGCGATCAGGCGCACCGGCGCTTCGGCGGGCACCGGGTGCGGGTCGCTGCCGCGCACCGACAGGGCAGTCAACGCCGCATCGACGCTGTCCGCGCGCGTATAGGTGAGCGGGATCATGCCGGCACCGTCCCTGGCGTCCACGGCGTGGCGGCGCTCTGTCTGCTGTCGGCGGGCTTGCCCATGACCTGCATCACCGCATCGGTGATCTGCGGGTAGGCACCGCAGCGGCACAGATTGCCGCTCATCAATTCGCGCACCTGGTCGCGGTCGTGCGCCTTGCCTTCAGTGATCAGGCCCACTGCCGAGCACAACTGCCCGGGAGTGCAATAGCCGCACTGGAAGGCATCGTTCTCGATGAAGGCACGCTGCAGCAGATGCAGCTGTTCGCCCTCGGCCAGGCCTTCGACGGTGGTGATCTCGGCGCCGTCCTGCATGACGGCAAGCGTCAGGCAGCTGTTGATGCGGCGTCCATCGACCAGCACCGTGCAGGCGCCGCATTGGCCGTGGTCGCAGCCTTTCTTGGTGCCGGTGAGGTCGAGCCGGTCGCGCAATAGATCGAGCAGGCTGACCCAGGCTTCGAGCTGCAATTGGTAAGGCTGACCATTAATGCGCAGGTTGACCGGGTAGGTCGGCGCAGCAGTGGCGGTGGCCGGCGCCAGATGAGTGGCAGTGGCGGGCGTGGCATTCATGCGAACCCCGTGGCGATGGCTGGGAGGAGGGCCACCACCTTGACGGCGATGTGGTCAACGCGGAGTGACCGCATGGGTGATGCATGTGCCTAGATGGCAGCCTGATCGCAGTCCAGCTGCGGCACTGTGATGGTTGCACGCCTGCACGTACGGGCAGGCGTCACGCGCAGTACACCCTGACCGCGCGAGCTGAACTCCTCAGATACCCCTGCATGCTGCTGCGCATGCGTCCCAGCTGCTGCGACACCGCGCCGCTATCCTTACCGTATGAACAAGCAGTGGCAGCAATGAGCCAGCGCGGCGGCAGTGCAGATCTTCCGCTGCACGGCGGGCGCGTGCCGCAGTGGCTGGGCGAGCGGATGACACGCTTGGGCACGGTGATGTGCGAGGCGATCGTGCACAGCTACGGGCGCGACGAATTGTTGCGGCGCCTTGCACACCCGTTCTGGTTTCAATCGTTTGGTGCGGTGATGGGGATGGACTGGCATTCGTCCGGCATCACCACCAGTGTGATCGGCGCGCTCAAGCGCGGATTGACGCCATTGGCGGGCGAGCTTGGCATCCATGTGTGTGGCGGGCGCGGCCGGCACTCGCGCGCCACGCCTGCCGAGTTGTTGGCAGTGGGCGATGCGGTCGGGCTGGATGGCGCCGCCTTGGCGCAGGCCAGCCGCCTGGTGGCCAAGGTGGATAGCGCTGCGGTGCAGGATGGCTTTGACCTGTATCTGCATGGCTTCATCGTCAGCGATGACGGGCGCTGGGTGGTGGTGCAGCAGGGCATGCATGGTGAGCGCAAGCAGGCGCGCCGTTATCATTGGCTTTCCGAAGGGTTGAGCAGTTTTGTCGATGCGCCGCATGCGGCAATCGACGGCCGGCACCAAGGCAATATCGTCAATCTTGCCGACCATCGCGCCGCGGCCTCGCGTGAGGCGCAGGTGGCGTTGTTGCGCACCACCGCGCCGGATCAACTGGCCCGGCAATGGCAGCGCATCGCCGATGCGGCAGCACCTGCGCCGCTTGCGGTGCAAGTGCCGGTGACCGGCGATCTGTTTGCCGGCCATGCCTGGGACCCGGCGCAGCAGCCGCATCTGTCCATGCCCGATCACCATGAGGTGCGCAGCGAGAACGTGATTGCACGGCGATTGCACGCGAGTCTGGCTGCGGCAGCAGAGGCAGGCCCGACGGATTTCACCGCGTTGCTGCAGGTGCCAGGCGTCGGCGCACGCACGTTGCGCTCGCTGGCGATGGTGGCCGAAGTGGTGCATGGCACGCCCTGCCGTTTCAGCGACCCGGCGCGCTTTTCGCTAGCCCATGGCGGCAAGGACCGGCATCCGTTTCCGGTGCCGACCCGTGTGCTCGACCACACCATCGGGGTGCTCAAACATGCGATGCAGCAGGCCAGGTTGGGCAACGAGGAACGGCTACAGGCGATTGCGCGGCTGGATGCGCAGGCACGCCGGCTCGAGGCCACCGCGCAGGGCCCAACGGTTGAGGACTACATCGCGCAGGAGCGCGCTGGGTCGCACCGTTACGGCGGGCGCAGTGTGTTCGGTTGGGAGCAGGCGCCGGAGACGGGGCAAGCCGCGGTGCCGACGCGTGCACGTGCAGGCCGGCGATGAGTGCGCGGCGCAGCACCACACCCGTGGCGACCGATGGCCGCTGTTTTACCTATGTGTTTCCGTGCCAGTGGGAAGACCATTGCAAGATCGGTTTTTCGCGCGATCCGTTGGGACGCATCGGCAGCCTGCATCCGCGCTGGTTCGATTTTTTCGATCTGGAGCGTGGGCTGCTGGTGGAAACCGAACGCGAGCGCGATGCGCGCGATCTGGAGCTGCAACTACGTCGCCCGCTGCTTGCGCACAACGCACCGGCGCCTATGGCGATCCGGGCGATAGCCGGTGGACATACCGAGTGGTTCCGTGGGGCGAGCGGTGCACTGCAGCTGGCGGTGGAGGACTTGCAGGCGCGCGGGTATCGCGTGTTCGTGCTGCGCGATTGGCTGCAGGCGGCGATGGCGCAGCGGATCGATCGGCTCTACGACTGGTCGGCGGTGCAGTTGAGCCAGGACGAACTGGATGGTCTGGTGGCAACGACAGCAGCGCAACGCGCGCTGCGCGATGTCCTCGATGGCTACCTTGCACTGGATCTGCCGCTGCAGGCGCACCTGCCCGGGCAGGTCTGGACCTGGTATTGCCGCAGCCGGTAGGCATGTTGCCAACGCGTTGACGCATGCGCGGTCAGCATCGCCGCAGTTCATCAGGAGATGCCGCATGCAAAGCGCACAGCTGACGTTGACTGACGCGTTCAAGGTGCTGTTTTCGGTGCGCCAGGTGCAGGCCGCCGAAATGGTGATTGCTCCTGGCGATGGCGAAGGTGGGCCGGACAACCGTCACCGCGGTTCTGATCAATGGGTGTATGTGGTCGACGGCAGCGGCACTGCCGTGGTGGATGGACGCACGCATCCGTTGCAGGCCGGCAGCTTGATTGTGATCGAGTGTGGTCAAGCGCACGAGATCCGCAACACCGGTATCACCCCGTTGAAGACGGTGAACTTCTATCATCCCCCTGCATACGATGCGCAAGCAGAACCCTTGCCGGCCGGTGCGTCATAAGCCGGCGTTGTCGTGTGCATCGCTGCGTGTGCAGGCGCCGACGCAGTGCCGGCCGCATCGGCGGGCATCGCTGGCGCTCCAACGTTTTGTGAGCACCACAACCACCAGATGGCCCTGCCCCTGCAAGCGCACACGTGGGCGCAGCCATGAGGAAAAGTCGGCCTTGCCCCACACGCCACCGGCCAATCCCATCAGGGCGACGTATTTCTCTTCCTGCGGCGCCATGAGCTTGGCATCGTTGAGCATCAGAAATACGCGATAGCACATATGGGCAGTGTGCTTGTTGCCATCCACGAACGAGCGATGGTGTGCCAGCCCATAGGCAAGGCTTGCGGTCAACTCCACCAGGTCCGGCAGGGGATCGCCATAGGAGAACAGCTGTTGCGGACGTGCCAGTGTCGAGTCCAGCAATGCCTCGTCGCGCACGCCGGCAACACCGCCGTGTTCGCTCAATTGACGCTCAAGGATGGCCAAGGCAAGTCCATGCGTGATCCACACGACCATGCGGGTGTTCATCTGGCCAGCTTGTTCAGCACCTGACGGTCCTTGCGCATCACCTGCTCGGCCACAGCCATCTGCGCTGCCAGGGTCGGGTCGAACGCGGTCAGCTTGATGCCGTCGGGCGTCTCAAGCGCATACAGTTCGTCGCCCTTGCCCAGGGGCAGGCGCAGGCGGGCAAGCAGTTCCTTTGGCAGGATGACGCCAGCGGAAATGCCGATGGAGGCGATCTTGAGCTTCATGGCCGACCCCTTTGTCAGGTAACAACTTGGTATCCGGCAGAGCGCAAGCCCGTCCTGGCTGAAGCGGCTCAGCAACCTGCATGCGCCGATCTCGCCTGCTGCGACCGAGAGGTGTACAAATGTACACCTTGTCCCGGCCGGCCGTTGCACTTCCATGGAATCTCTCTCCCCCAAGCGTCAGGCCGTGCTGGCTTTCCTGCAGGAGCAAGCCCGCGCGGGGGTGTCGCCCAGCCTGGCCGAGATTGCGCAGGCGTTCGGGTTCGCCTCGCGCAATGCCGCACAGAAGCATGTGCAGGCGCTGGCCGAGGCCGGGTTGATCGAGCTGCTGCCTAATCAGAAGCGGGGCATCCGCATGCCGGGCGGCGCCGCGCGCGATGCGTTGCTGGCCTTGCCGGTGCTGGGGCGGGTGGCGGCCGGTGTGCCGATCGGGGCGGATATCGGCCTGGACCGGCAGCTGTGGCTGGACCGCGCGCTGTTCGCGTTGCGCCCGGACTATCTGCTGCAGGTGCAAGGCGACTCGATGATCGACGACGGCATCCTGGACGGCGATCTGGTCGGCGTGCATCGCAGCAGCGAGGCGCGCGATGGGCAGATCGTGGTGGCGCGGGTGGATGGCGAAATCACCATCAAGCGGCTGGAGCGCGGTGCCGAACGCATCCGCCTGTTGCCGCGCAACCGCGCGCATGCGCCGATCGTGGTGGCGGCCGATGCCGACTTCGCGATCGAAGGACTGTACTGCGGTCTGATCCGGCAGGGTTGAAATGAGCCAGGAGCCCGCGCGCATCAGGCAGGACGGCAACGCGGCAGTCGCCCTGCCGCTGGACGCCCTGCTGGCCGCGCGCACGGTATGGCGCGCGGGACATGGCACCGCCATTGCCCATGGCGGCGAATCCACCGGGCATGCGGCACTGGATGCGCTGCTGCCCGATGGCGGCTGGCCGCGGCGGGCACTGACCGAGTTGCTGCTGCCCGCGCACGGCGTGGGCGAGATCGCCTTGCTGTTGCCCACACTGGCGCGCATGACCGGCGCCAGCAACCGGGTGGTGCTGGTGGCGCCGCCGTTCATTCCCTACGCGCCGGCCTGGCAGGCGGGCGGGGTGGTGCTGGAACATCTGGAAGTGGTGCAGGCCGAGCCGCGCGATGCCTTGTGGGCGTTCGAACAATGCCTGCGCAGTGGCGCATGCGCGGCGGTGCTGGGCTGGCCGCAGACCGGCGATGCGCGCGCATTGCGGCGGCTGCAGGTCGCCGCCGACAGCGGCAACTGCTGCGCGTTCGCGTTGCGCGATCGCAAGCATGCGGTCAACGCATCGCCGGCCGCGCTGCGGCTGGAATTCCTGCCGGAGCGCGATGCCTGGCAAGTACGCAAGTGCCGCGGCGGGCAAGTTCCGTCGCAGCCGTTGCGGCTGGCGCATTGAGGCGCGCATGTTGTGGGCCTGCATCTTGCTGCCGCAGCTGGCGCTGGACGCCGTCCTTCGGCGTCTGGAAGAACCGCTGGCACCGCTGGTGTTGGTGGAAGGGCCGGCGCAGTTGCGCAGCCTGCATTCGGTCAATGCAGCGGCCGCCGCTGCCGGTCTGAAAGCCGGCATGCGGCTGTCGGCGGCGCATGCGCTGATGTCCCATGTACGCACCGTCGATTACGAGGCGCAGGCTGAGGCGCGCACGCAGCGGTTTCTTGCGGCGTGGGCGTACCGGCACAGTTCGCTGGTGAGCCAGCAATGGTCGCGCGCCATCGTGCTGGAGGCCGGTGCCAGTTTTCGATTGTTCGGCCCGTGGCCGCGTTTCGAGCGCCGCCTGCGCGATGAACTGCAGGCCTTGGGCTTCCGGCACCGGCTCGCACTGGCACCTACGCCGCGCGCCGCGCGCGTGCTGGCCGGTTTGCGCGATGGCATGGTGGTGACGCAGTTGCCGGCCTTGCACAGCACGCTGGACAAGGTGCCGGTGCGCCGCGCCGCGTTGCCGGGCGATGCCGGCGAGCGCCTGCAACACATGGGCGTGCGCACGCTGGCGGCGGTGCGCGCGTTGCCGCGCGATGGGCTGCGCCGGCGGTTCGGTGCGGGCCTGCTCGAGCATCTGGACCGCCTCTACGGCCAGGTCGACGATCCCCTGGAGTGCTACGCGCCACCGGACCACTTCGACCAGCGCGTGGAACTCGGCTACGAGGTGGAAATGCATCCGGCGCTGCTGTTCCCGCTGCGGCGCCTGATCGGCGACCTGTGCACCTACCTGTCCATCCGCGACGGCGGCGTGCAACGGTTCCTGCTGCGGCTGGAACACGAACAAGGCGCCACCGATGTCGAGATCGGCCTGCTGACGCCGGAGCGCGCGCCGACGTTGTTGTTCGAGCTAGCGCGCAACCGGCTGGAGCGGGTGGAGATCCCGCGCCCGGTGGTGGCGATGCGGCTGCTGGCGCGGCAGCTGCCGCCGTTCGTGCCGGCCATGCGCGATCTGTTCGATCAACGTGCGCAGCAATCGGTGGAGTGGCCGCAATTGCGCGAGCGCCTGCGTGCGCGGCTGGGCGATGAGGCGGTGTATCGCGTGCTGCCGGCCGACGACCCGCGCCCGGAACGTGCCTGGCGGCGCGCCATCGGCGACGCGGTGCGCGAAACCCATGCGCCGCAGCGTCCGCCGCGCCCCACCTGGCTGTTGCCGCAGCCGGTGCCCCTGCACGAGACGCAGCTGCGCATCATCTCCGGCCCGGAGCGGCTGGAAAGCGGCTGGTGGGACGACGACGAGGCACGCCGCGATTACTACGTGGTGGAAACCGCACGCGGACGCCAGGCCTGGGTGTTTGCCGCGCCAGGCCGTGTCGATGGCTGGATGCTGCACGGGTGGTTCGCATGATCCGGCGCACTCCGTTGCAGCATCGCAGCGTTGCCTGCCGGGCCGATCGTCGCAGCGGTGCCGCACGCGTGCGATGCCACGCAGCGAAGAAGCAACCGCAACGCGTCGATCTGCAGCATGTGTGGTGGCAGCGCAATGTTGAAAGGGTGCGCGCATGAGCTGGGATGACGCGGTCGATGGTGTGGACCGCGATACGCCCGGTGGACGCATGCCGCGCGCCTGGACGGTCGCCGCGCGGTTGCGCGCGGCAAACGACGACATCGCCCATGCCATGGTTGCCGATGGGCTGCCCGCCTATGCCGAGCTGCACTGCCTGTCGGACTTCTCGTTCCTGCGTGGCGCCTCCAGTGCCGAACAATTGTTCATGCGCGCGCAACACTGCGGCTACAGCGCCCTGGCGATCACCGACGAATGCTCGCTGGCCGGCATCGTGCGTGGCCTGGAAGCCTCGCGCGCCACCGGTGTGCGCCTGATCGTCGGCAGCGAATTCGCCCTGGTCGATGGCACCCGCTTCGTCCTGCTGGTGGAAAGCGCGCACGGCTATCCGCAGTTGTGCGCACTGATCACCACTGCGCGGCGTGCGGCAAGCAAGGGTGCGTATCGGCTCGGGCGTGCCGAGCTGGAGGCGCAGTTTGGCGCTGTGGAACCCGGCGTGTTCGCGGTGTGGTTGCCCGGTGCGCAGCCGCAGGCCGAGCAGGGCGCCTGGTTGCAGCAGGTCTTCGGCGAGCGTGCATTCCTGGCGGTGGAACTGCATCGCGAGCAGGACGATGCGGCGCGGTTGCTTGCCCTGCAGCTGCTGGCGCAGCAACTGGGCATGAGCGCACTGGCCAGCGGCGATGTGCATATGGCGCAGCGGCGCGAGCGCATCGTGCAGGACACCCTGACCGCCATCCGCCACGGCTTGCCGTTGGCCGAGTGCGGCGCGCACCTGTTCCGCAACGGCGAGCGCCATCTGCGCACACGGCGTGCCTTGGGCAACATCTACCCGGACGCGCTGTTGCAGGCCACGGTGGACCTGGCGCAGCGCTGCAGCTTCGATATCTCCAGGCTTGAATACACCTACCCGCGCGAACTGGTGCCGGAAGGGCATACGCCGGCGAGTTATCTGCGACAGCTCACTGAAGAGGGGATGCGTGAGCGTTGGTCCAACGGGGTGCCGGCCCAGGTAGTGGCGCAGATCGACAGCGAGCTGGAGTTGATCGCCTACAAGGGATACGAGGCGTTTTTCCTCACCGTGCAGGATGTGGTGCGCTTTGCGCGCTCGAAGCACATCCTGTGCCAGGGCCGTGGCTCATCGGCCAATTCGGCGGTGTGTTATGCACTGGGCATCACTGCGGTCAATCCCGGCGAAACCCGTCTGTTGATGGCGCGATTCTTATCCAGGGAACGCGACGAGCCGCCGGATATCGATGTGGACTTCGAGCACGAGCGCCGTGAGGAAGTGCTGCAATACGTCTACAGCAAATACGGCCGCGAACGCGCGGCACTGGCGGCGACGGTGATCTGCTATCGCGGCAAGAGCGCCGTGCGCGATGTGGCCAAGGCGTTCGGCCTGCCGCCGGACCAGATCGCGTTGCTGGCCAATTGCTACGGCTGGGGCAATGGCGAAACGCCGATGGAACAGCGCATCGAAGAGGCCGGGTTCGATCTGGCCAATCCGCTGATCAACAAGATTCTGGCAGTCACCGAGCACCTGCGCGATCACCCGCGTCATCTGTCGCAGCATGTCGGCGGCTTCGTGATTTCGGATGAACCGCTGTCGATGCTGGTGCCGGTGGAAAACGCGGCGATGGCCGACCGCACCATCATCCAGTGGGACAAGGACGATCTGGAAACCATGAAGCTGCTCAAGGTCGATTGCCTGGCACTGGGCATGTTGACCTGCATCCGCAAGACCCTGGACCTGGTGCGCGGGCATCGTGGGCGCGACTACAGCATCGCCACGCTGCCGGGCGAGGATGCGCCCACCTACAAGATGATCCAGCGCGCCGATACCGTGGGCGTATTCCAGATCGAATCGCGCGCGCAGATGGCGATGTTGCCGCGGCTCAAGCCCCGGGAGTTCTACGATCTTGTGATCGAAGTGGCGATCGTGCGCCCGGGGCCGATCCAGGGCGACATGGTGCACCCGTATCTGCGGCGGCGGCAGGGCTACGAGCCGGTCAGTTTCCCCTCGTCCGGCGTGGAAGCCATTCTCGGTCGCACGCTGGGCATTCCGCTGTTTCAGGAGCAGGTGATGGAACTGGTGATCCATGCCGGCTATACCGATAGCGAGGCTGATCAGCTGCGTCGCTCGATGGCGGCCTGGCGACGCGGCGGCGATATGGAGCCGCACCGTGTGCGGATTCGCCAGCTCATGGCCGCCCGCGACTACTCGCCGGAATTCATCGACCAGATCTTCGAGCAGATCAAGGGCTTCGGCTCCTACGGCTTCCCGCAAAGCCATGCCGCCTCGTTCGCCAAGCTTGTCTACGCCAGCTGCTGGCTCAAACGGCACGAGCCGGCGGCCTTCGCCTGCGGGCTGCTCAATGCGCAACCGATGGGCTTCTACTCGGCCAGCCAGATCGTGCAGGACGCACGCCGCGGCAGTTCCGAGCGCGCGCGCGTGGAGGTGCTGCCGGTGGATGTGTTGCACAGCGTCTGGGACAACACGCTGGTCGGTGGCCGGCCCTGGCGCAGCGACGAAGACCCTGGCGAACAACCGGCGATCCGTCTGGGCATGCGGCAGGTCGCTGGCTTATCGGAAGTGGTGGCCAATCGCATTGTGGCCGCATGCGCGCAGCGGGCCTTCGCCGATATCGGCGATCTGTGCCTGCGCGCTGCACTCGACGAAAAGGCGCGCCTGGCACTGGCCGAAGCCGGCGCCTTGCAGGGCATGGTGGGCAACCGCAACGCCGCGCGCTGGGCGATGGCCGGCGTGGAAGCGCGTCGGCCGCTGCTGCCGGGTAGTCCGCAGGAGCGCCCGGTGGAATTTGAAGCGCCGCGCGCGGGCGAAGAAATCCTGGCCGACTATCGCTCGGTCGGTCTGAGTCTGCGCCAGCATCCGATGGCGCTGCTGCGCCCGCAGATGCGGCAGCGGCGCATCCTCGGCCTGCGTGAGCTGCAAGGCCGCAGTCACGGCAACGGCGTGCATGTCGCCGGCCTGGTCACCCAGCGCCAGCGCCCGGCCACGGCCAAGGGCACCATCTTCGTCACCCTGGAAGACGAACACGGCATGATCAACGTCATCGTCTGGTCGCACCTGGCGCTGCGCCGCCGCCGCGCACTGCTGGAATCGCGCCTGCTGGCCGTACGCGGCCGCTGGGAGCGCGTGGACGGGGTGGAGCATTTGATCGCCGGCGATCTGCACGACCTCAGCGACCTGCTCGGCGACATGCAGCTGCCCTCGCGGGATTTTCATTGAAACGTTGTCTGGCCTGCGATTGCCGTTGAATTGCGTGCTCAGTAGCAGGGGCGCGATCTTCGTGCTGGATACGAACACGGATGCGAGCGACTTTGCCTGGGTCAGCGATGCGCGTGTATTGATCTCCATTGCACAGAAGGACGGTTTGCTCGACAAACCGTTGCCGAGCGGCGAGCCGTACGCCATCAATGCCGATGGCACCGGTGTCGATATGGTGCCCGGGGCACCGGGCTTGGCATATGTGTTCGATATGCAGGAGAAAAAAGCCCAGCATGTGATCAGCCGGCGCGACTGGTTCGAGCCCGAGCGCACCGCGACCGTACAGCCCATCGCGCTGCAGGCGCGCGATGGTGTGCCGTTGCATGGCGACCTCTCGCTGCCGCGCACCGGCACGGGAAAGAACCTGCCGATGGCGGTGATGCCGCATGGCGGCCCGTTCGAGATCTTCGACAGTTGGCACTACGGCACCGAAGGCCACGGTTTCTATACCGAGCCGCATCGGCGCGCGTTCTATACGCAGGTGCTGGCGTTTCTGGCCAGGTTCCTGGGTGGTGCCAAGGCCAACTAAAGGCCAACGAGTGGCGTCGGCGTACGCATATCGGGATCTTGTCGACCGCGCTGTCCATGATGACCGTCGCTACGCGCCCGACGGAGCAGCCTGCCGCAAGGCGATGACGCAAAGCCCGGGTGAAGAGCGGCCGTGACGGGTTATCGTCATTCGGCCGGTCTGTGCTACACCATGCAGGCCGGCGCGGCCGCGCCGGCTACCTTTCACCCGCGAGGCGATCATGAAGTTGGAGGCATTGTTCGACCAGTTGCACACCTTGCCCACCGTGCCCGAAGTGGCGCAGGACCTGATTGCCCGGTTCGACGATCCGGAGACCAATATCGATGCGTTGGCGCACACGATCGAGCGCGATCCGGTGATCGCGGCCAAGGTGCTGCGGTTGGCCAACTCGGCGCGCTTCCGCGGCCTGCGCGATTCCACCAGCGTGGAAGACGCGGCCATGCGGCTGGGCTTCAACACGCTGCGCACCCTGGTGCTGGCCTCGGCGATGACCGGGGTGTTCCGTGCCGTGCCGGGGTTCGATCTGAAGGCGTTCTGGCGGCACAGTTTCGAGGTGGCCGGCATCTGCCGCCTGCTGGCGCGCCAGCACGGCCTGGATCCGGAAACCGCATTCACTTGCGGCATGATGCACAACATCGGCGAGCTGCTGATCCAGTCCGGCGCGCCGGATTACGCCAGCCGCCTCAATCACGACGCCTCGTCGGCCGGCCATGCCGCCGAAGAAACCCTGCAGTTGGGGTTCGGTTACCCGGAAGTCGGCGCCGAGCTGGTGCGTCGCTGGCAGCTGCCTGTCGTCATCCAGGAAGCGATCGCCTATCAGGTCCGCCCGGCCGCCGCGCCGGACGGTGCGCGTATGCCGCTGGTGGTTGCGCAGGCGGTGCAGGTCTCCGATGCGCTGCACGCGCATGGCGGTGCCACGCCTGCGGCCTTGGACGCGGTGCGCGGTCCGTTGATGGACACGGTGGATCTGGAGGCCTTGTTCGCCGCA
Source organism: Xanthomonas sp. CFBP 8151 (assembly GCF_011761885.1). NCBI lineage: Bacteria > Pseudomonadati > Pseudomonadota > Gammaproteobacteria > Lysobacterales > Lysobacteraceae > Xanthomonas > Xanthomonas sp. CFBP 8151. The sequence goes on along the minus strand of NZ_JAASQZ010000002.1, from coordinate 82,041 downwards.
TTGCCGGACGTGATCGAGGCCGACCGCGCATTTGCCGAACTGCTGCATTGATCCAACAGCTGCGACGCTGCCGCCAGCGTCTGCGCAGCCGCTGACGCACCGTCGCCGGCAGCAGATCCCTGGCGTGCAGCAAAGACGGCAACGTCCGGCGATCATGGCCGCCGCGATGTGCGGCGATGCGTGTCCGCCGCTGCCGCTGCAGACTGGTCGGCCATCACGGGCGCGGCCCTTCGCCAGCGCTGGCCGAGCCAGCACGGGCAGCCGGCGGCCACACCGGTGCGAGCGGGCGGCACGTGACGACGAGCCGCTCGCTCGTCGTTACCTAGCGGCCACGTCGCGCCTCGCTCATGGCCGCTCCGTCGGTCGACGAGCCGGAAACCGCATGGCCACGCCCTGACGCCATGTGCCGCTGGTGTGCATGCCACGCAGTAGTGTCGGCCAGCTCCACGCTGTGCGACCGCATGCGCGAAGCCGCCGCTGGCGCGCGCTTGTAACCCCGGTTGGCACAGCGCAATGCACTGCCGGCCGCCACAGCAGGCACACTGTCACGCCGCGGCGCAGCTGGACGGAAACCCGCATAGGCGCTAGCGTGGTCCGGATTTTTTGCCACAGGGGAACTGCCCATGAGCCATGACGCGCAGCCGCGCCAGCTCACCTTCCGCGCCGTCGTGCTGGCCATCGTGCTGGCGGTGGTACTTTCGGCCGCCAACGCCTATCTGGGCCTGTTCGCCGGTCTGACCATCGCCACCGCCATTCCTGCCGCGGTCGTCTCGATGGGCGTGCTGCGCCTGCTCGGCGGCGGCACCATTCTGGAAAACAACATCGTCCAGACCGGTGCCTCTGCCGGTTCGTCGATCGCAGCCGGGGTCATCTTCACCATCCCCGCGTTGGTGATCATGGGCTATTGGCCGGACTTCAAGTACTGGTGGGTGCTCGGTATCGCCGGCATGGGCGGGTTGCTCGGGGTGCTGTTCTCGGTGCCGTTGCGGCGTTCGATGATCGTCGAAGATCCGCTGCCCTTTCCCGAAGGCAAGGCGGCGGCCGAGGTGCTCAAGGCCGGCGAAAACCCCGGCCCGGGCCTGAAGATCCTGGCGATGTCCGCTGCGATCGGCGCGCTGGTCAAGCTGGGTGCGGCCAGCGGCCTGCGGGTGATCCCGGACACCTGGGCGCAGGCCACGTATCTGGGCAGCAGCCGCCTGGTCGGCTATCTGGGCACCAACCTGTCGCCGGCGCTGCTGGGCGTGGGCTACATCGTCGGCCTGAATGTCGGCATCGTGGTGCTGTCCGGGTCGATCCTGTCCTGGCATGTCGCCATTCCGCTCTACCAGCAGTTCTTCATGGGTAGCGACCCGGCATTGGCGCAGAGCCTGGTCGGTGCGCCGGCGGCCGATGCGGCGTTCGGGATCTGGGGCGAGAAGATCCGTTACCTGGGTGTTGGCGCGATGCTGATCGGCGGCGTGTGGACGCTGTTCTCGCTGCGCAAGTCGCTGTTGTCCGGCGTCAAGAGCGGCTTTGCCGCCGCGCGCAAGAGCGGTGGCGGCGTGATTGCCGAGACCGAACGCGACCTGCCGATGAAGTGGATGCTGGTGGCGCTGGTGCTGTGCACCTTGCCGCTGCTGGGCCTGTATCAGGCAATCGTGCAGCAATGGCACGTATCGATCCCGATGACCATCATCATGATTCTGGCCGGCTTTCTGTTCGTGTCGGTGTCCGGCTATCTGGCCGGCTTGATCGGTTCGTCCAACAACCCGGTGTCCGGTATCACCATTTCCACCATCCTGTTCGCCTCGGCGGTGCTGGTGCTGCTGCTCGGCAAGGACGGTCTGGTGCCGGTGGGCATCGGCGCGGCGCCGTTGGGCGCGGTGGCGGCGATCATGATCGGCGCGGTGGTGTGCTGCGCGGCGGCGGTGGGCGGCGACAATCTGCAGGATCTCAAGACCGGTTATCTGGTTGGGGCGACACCCTGGAAGCAGCAATTGATGCTGGCTATTGGCGCTTTCTCGTGCGCGCTGATCATGGCGCCCGTGCTCAATTTACTTGCTGAGGCTTACGGTATTGGCTCCAAGACACTGCCGGCGCCGCAGGCGATGCTGATGGCGTCGGTGGCAAAAGGATTGTTTGGGGGGCAGTTGCCATGGGCCATCATCGCTATCGGTGCAGGTGTGGGTGCGGTGATCATCGCTGTGGATGAGTGGCTGAAGATAACCGGCAAGCGCTTCCGCGTGCCGGTGCTGGCGGCAGCGATCGGTATCTATCTGCCGCTGGAGCTGATGGTGCCGATCTTCATCGGCGGCCTGATCGCGCATCTGGTGGAGCGCTTCCACAAGATCCGCGCCGACGACGAAGATGGCCGTGACCGCGTGCACCGCCCGGGCGTGCTGTTCGCCGCCGGCCTGATCACCGGCGAGGCATTGATGGGTATTGGCATTGCGCTGCCGATCGTGATCACTAATAACAAGGATGTGCTGGCATTGCCTGGAGGTTTTCAGCTCAATCAATGGTTCGGCCTGGCGATCCTCGTCCTGGTGGGCTGGCTGCTGTACCGCGTCGGCAAGCGCGGCGAACAGACCGCTTGAGGGCAACGCTTCAATAAGGCATGCCCTGCATGCCGGATCTGGACGGACACGCATCACTGGATGCGTGTCCGTTTTTTGTGGGTGTGTACGACCGGATTGCCGTTGTTCTGAGTGAATCGCAGCAGGCGCCATGCGAGTACGGCCCTGATGTCGAACGCGGCGAGCACAGCTGCAAGTCGCCGACGCATCAAGCGTATGCTGCTCGCGCGGGCAACGGGCGACACGCAGGCCATCGCGTCTGCGCCATCGCAGTGCCTTTGCGCAGGCTTTACGCCCCATACAGGCCTCGTGCATAGCGACTTTATGTCGCTGCTCCGTATCGTGCCGTCTCCCGCAACGATGGTGCACGACGGCTACCCACATGCCTTGATCGATCCCGATGACGCGCCACGACGCACGTCTTTGCGGCGCGTAAACCCCCCACGAAACGATGGGTGTGGAAAAGCGACCCACATCACGTTATGCGACATTGGTGCGCTGTTGAGGTCGCTTTTGTCATCTGCGGCATCTTCGGACCTGCCGACGCCTATAAGATCGACAGGCAACACGCCGCCCCTCAGGCTGCCATGCAGTCGTTCGACATCCACGCGCATTCCCCCTCCCCAACGCTGAGCGTCCACGCGACCTGTCCAGCGTCTTGCCATGGAAACCACTGCAATGCCGACCGCTATTTCCCACCGCCCCACCCGCACTCAACGTGCCCCCTTGTTGAACATCGCCCTGGCCGGGGTGCTGTGCAGCCTTGCGCTGCAGGCGCAGGCACAAGAGGCCACCGACGCGGCGCTGTGTACCGATCGCCCGACCAAGGCCAATTCAACCTGTACCGTGCCTGCTGGCGCCTGGCAGCTGGAAACCGACATCGGCAGCTACACCCGCGACAGCCAGCCCGCCACCCGCGTCGAAACCTCGTACTTCACCAACCCCACGCTCAAATACGGCGTCAGCGACCGCATCGATCTGCAGCTCAACTGGGCCCCGCAGCTGCAGGTCAAGACCACCGACCGCGCCACCGGCGCACGCAGCAGCCTGAGCGGCGGCGGCGACATCTTTCTGCGCATGAAGGCGCGTTTCTACGAAAGCGATACCGCCAGCGTGGCGTTGCTGCCGTTCGTCAAGGCGCCGACCGCGCGCACCGGCCTGGGCAACGACGAGTGGGAAGGCGGTGTCGCATTGCCGATCAACTTCGCGCTGCCCAATAGTTTCTCGCTGACCTTCGGGCCCGAGGTGGATTGGTTGGCCGACAGCGATGGCAGCGGCAAGCATGTCGCGCTGATCAACGCGATCAACCTGGGGCATCCGCTCACCGCCAAGCTGTCGATGGCGGTGGAGGTGTGGTCCTCGATCAACCGCGACCCGGCGCAGACCCTCGAACAGTACTCGGCCGACATCGCCGCTGCGTATCTGCTCAATCCGCTGCTGCAGCTGGACGTGGGCGCCAACTTCGGCCTCAACGACCGCACCCCGGACGCGCAGGTGTATGTGGGGATGTCGCACCGCTTCTGACGCGTTAATCGGGTTGGCACTGCGACATGCATTGCGGTGTGGCAGCGATGCTGCAGGCTGAGCGGTGCCAGGTGACCGGCACCGCTCAGCCTGCACGCCGCGCCGCACGCGCTGCGCTTGACGACTACACGCGTGCATCTGCGGCGCAGTTGCACCAAGCGCTGTGGCAGATGGCACGCCGCTGCGGCCGCAAGAGTTGCCTCGATGCAGCACAGCCGACATCCCACGCCGTGGCGAGGCGCGCTTTTGCCAGCTGCCCGGCATCCACACGCAGCCATACAGGCAGACCCAACCGCAAGCCTTTGCACGCTCGCCACAGCAACGCCTACCATCGACGTTTTGCCGTTGCGGGAACTCTCGATGAAGCTTCGTTACGCCGTGCTGCCCCTGTGTCTGTTGACCGCCTTGCCAAGTCTCGCCGCCGCGCGCGGATTCGATGTGCGCGACATGGTTGCGCTGGACCGGGTGTCTTCGCCCACGCTCAGCCCCGACGGCAGCGTGCTGGTGTTCGCCAAGCGCCAGGCCAAGAGCAGCAACGGCAAGCCGGCCACCGGCCTGTGGATGCGCAATCTGCGTACCCGCGATGCGGCGCCGCCCAGGCGGCTCACTCCCGAAGGCTGGAACGTCAACAGCCCGGCGCTGTCGCCGGACGGCAAGACGGTGTACTTCCTCAGCAGTAAATCCGGCACCCAGCAGCTGTACGCGCAATCGCTGGCCAGCGGCACGCCGCAGCAATTGACCGCGTTTGCGGTGGATGTGGACAGCTACAAGCTCTCGCCCGACGGCAAGCGCATCGCCTTCAGTGCCGGCGTGTTCCAGGACTGCGGTTCGGACCTGGGTTGCACCAAAACGAAACTTGCCAGCGTCAAGGACGCCAAGGCCAGCGGCGTGGTCTACGACCAGTTGTTCGTGCGGCATTGGGATGCCTGGAACGATGGCCGCCGCAATACCTTGTTCGTCGCCGACCTGCCGGCTGGCGGCGGCAAGGCCGTGATCGGTGCTTCGGCGATCAGCGCCACGCTGGCCGGCGATGCGCCCTCCAAGCCGTTCGGCGGCAACGACGATTACGCCTGGTCGCCCGACGGCGGCAGTGTGGTCGCCAGCGTGCGCGTGCCGCAGCCGCACGGACCCGAGGCCGGCAAGCAGGCAACCGCCGGCGCCAAATCCACCGGCAACGACGAGCCGTGGCAGACCAACTTCGACCTGTACCGCCTGAATGCGGCCGGCAAGGCCGCGCCAGTCAATCTGACTGCGGCCAACCCGGCCTGGGATGCCGGCCCGGTGTTCAGCAGCGACGGCAAGACGTTGTACTACCGCGCGATGAAGCGCCCCGGTTTCGAAGCCGACCGCTTCGGCCTGATGGCGATGGACGTGGCCAGCGGCAAGAGCCGCGAGATCGCCCCCAAGTGGGACCGCTCGGCCGGTGAGATCGTCTTGAGCGCCGATGGCGCCAGCCTCTACACCAGCGCCGACGACCTCGGCGAGCATCCGTTGTTCAAGATCGACATCGCCAGCGGCCAGGCGACCAAGCTGGTGGGCGAGGGCAGCGTGCATGCGCCGGCCCTGGCCGGCAACACGCTGGCGTTCACCCGCAACTCGCTCAAGAGCGGCGACCAGGTCTTCGTCAGCGATGTGCAGGGCCAGGGCCTGCGTGCGATCACCCAGAGCGCCGGCGAGTTGCTGCGGGAGGTGCAGTTCGGCGACTACGAGCAGTTCCAGTTCAAGGGCTGGAACAACGACACCGTGCACGGCTATGTGGTCAAGCCGTACAACTACCAGCAAGGCAAGACCTACCCGGTGGCATTCCTGATCCACGGCGGGCCGCAGGGCAGCTTCGGCAACGGCTGGAGCAACCGCTGGAATCCGCAGACCTATGCCGGCCAGGGCTACGCGGTGGTGATGATCGACTTCCATGGCTCCACCGGCTACGGCCAGGAATTCACCGACGCGATCAGCCAGCATTGGGGCGACCGCCCGCTGGAAGATCTGCAGAAGGGCTGGACCGCCGCGCAGAAGCAGTACGGCTTCCTCAACGGCGACAAGGCTTGCGCGCTGGGCGCCAGCTATGGCGGCTACATGGTCTATTGGATGGCGGGCAACTGGAATCAGCCATGGAAGTGCCTGGTCGACCACGACGGCGTGTTCGACAACCGCACCATGGGCTACGCCACCGAGGAACTGTGGTTCAGCGAATGGGAAAACGGCGGCACGCCCTGGCAGAACCCGGCCGGCTACGAGAAGTTCAACCCGGTGCTGCACGTTGACAAGTGGAAGGTGCCGATGCTGGTCATCCACGGCCAGCAGGATTTCCGCATCCCGGTCGAACAGGGCCTGGCCGCGTTCACCGCACTGCAGCGCAAGGGCATCGACTCCAAGTTCCTGTACTTCCCGGACGAGAACCACTGGGTGCTCAAGCCGGACAACAGCGTGCTGTGGCACGACACCGTCAACAGCTGGCTGAAGCAGCATATCGGCCAGTGAGGTCGCGACCGGCACGCCGCCCGGAGCGGCGTGCCGGTTGGTGCGGCGATGACGCGTTAGGACTCAGCCTTCAATGCGGGTTGTAAGGCGTTCGTTCGGTTTGCTCAGTTCGGCAACTGATCGCGTTTGGCCAACTGGCCTTCGACGATCTGCAGGATCTCCGCCACCGCGATGCCGAACGCGCCGGCATTGCCGGCGTCGAACGCGGCCTTCCATTCCGCGTAGCCCGGCAGGTAATCCTGATTGGGCGCGGCAGTGCCGACGTGTTCGGCAGCGCTGCGCTCCAGGGTCTGCGCGATCACCGGGATGTGCGGCAGCGCATCCACAATCCCATCGGGCAATCCTGCGTGACGTACCTGGATGTCGCTGATACGCACGTGCAGGATCTGGCCGCCGTGGGGATGCACATCGATCTGGTTGATCAGCAGCAACGGCGTCTCCGACGCGGTACGCCCATGGCAGCGCCAGAGCTGGCCGACCGCATGGGCCGGAGAGGTGGTGTCGAGCATCGGGTACTCCACGAGCAAACCGCAATGATGCAACGTGCTTGCGGAGATGGCGACTCCGCGCCGTGCCAGCCATCAAGGGGGTTAGTCAGGTGCACGACCCGACGCATGCGCAGCCGCGCCTCGCCCGTCAGGCGATGTCCGCAGGTGCCACGTCGAGCCTGATAGGGTCGTGTATGGATGAGCCCGCTTGCAGCAGACCGAGATGGTTTGGAGCACCGCATCTGGCTGAATGCCAGCATGAGCCAGCAGTGCCGCAGCGCACCCAAGCCATGTCAAAATAGCGATTCTTTAACATCACCAGTCTCCTGCCGGGATCGCAAGGCCGTCCGCATGCGCACGTTGTTCCGCCCTTCACTGTGGGCGCTCGCCCTAGTCTGTAGTCCTGCCCTGAATGCCGCATCGCGGCCCACGGTCGTGCCTGCACGTGCGCCCGTGTCTGCGCCTGCCGCCGTCGGCACCGATGCGGTGACCAGCGATCCGGATGTGCCGCTGCCGGCAGCGCTGAAGGCCGGCATGGGCTACCGCGCGTTTGCGCATGCGGTGATGGAGCAGGGTTGGCAGTTGGTGGATCCGCTCGCCGCCGACAGCTGCATGGCCGCCGGCGATTGCGCCATCGAGTTCATCGCCCCCGGCGGTAGTGCGCGCCTGCAGGTGCAGGTCGGCTCGCAGTCCGGTGCGGCGGTGGTCAGTGGGTGGCGCGCGCAACAGGTGCCGTTGGATCGCATCGGCAATCCCACCGCAGCGGCGGTGGACAGCAAGGTTGCGCCGGCCGCGTCCAACGCGGCCGACACCCCGCGCTGAGCGCGGTGCGCCGGCGTCTGGTACGCGCGGCGTATCATGGCGCTGCATGCGCTGCGGCCTGCCTCGGTGGCGCGTGTCATCGCCAGCTGCGTCTTTCCTGATCCCGAGTCCAGTCCTGCATGACCTCCATGAAGAGCATCGATCCTGCCGATCTGGAAGCGTTGTTCGATGCGGTGCCGGACGTGCTGTTCTTCGTCAAGGATCGCGAGGGCCGCTATACCCATGTCAACCAGACCATGCTGCGGCGCCTGGGCCTGAAATCGCGCAAGGAACTGATCGGCAAGCGCGTTGCCGAGGTCTATCCCAGCGGACTGGGCGCAAACTACGCCAATCAGGACGAGCAGGTGCTGGCTGGGGAAGTGATCGACAACCTGCTGGAACTGCACCTGTTCGCCAACCGCGAACCGGGCTGGTGTCTGACCTGCAAACGTCCGCTGCTGGTCGACGGCAAGGTGCAGGGCATCATCGGCATCTCGCGCGACCTGGGCCCGCAGGACGGGCACGAATCGCAGTACGAAAAATTGCGGCTTGCGCTGGCGTACCTCAACGCCAACTACGCGCAGAACGTGCGCATGCAGGCGTTGGTGGAGATCACCGGTTTTTCGATGTCCAAGCTGCAACGCTCGTTCCGCAAGGTATTCCAACTGACCCCGCAGCAGGTGCTGGCCAAGCTGCGTTTGCAGATGGCGATGCATCTGCTGCACGGAAACAAGAGCCTCACCGAAATCGGGCATGCCTGCGGTTTCAGCGATCAAAGCGCCTTTGCGCGGCAATTCAAGCTGGCGGCCGGCATGACGCCACGCGAGTACCGCGCGCTGGCGAACGCGGCACAGTTTCCTGCCGAACCGGCTTAGCGCATCCCACAAGACGGCTGCTCAGCTGCTGAGTTAGCCGAGCACGGCTCCTCTGTAATGCTTGCGGGGAACTGCGTGAATCCATCGGGATTCCGGGTTGCATCCCCGTCTGATAGATGCAGTCAAAAGTCTAGTCGTCGAGTGTGCGGCGCCCTCACCGCTTGCGGGACACGCCGTGAATCCGTCCGTGGAGGCTCGGTGGCGGCATCCATGCCGCCACACGGTCCCGCAAGCGGCGAGGGCACCGCACCAGACAGTTGGTCGGTGGCCGGGTGAAAAGCTGCCTATCGCTCGACGTGCGTCCGACCTTGCGCCGGCGCATGTAGCGAACAAGTCGCAGCGTGCACTGCTCTTAATTTTGCGCACCGACCCTCTCGACGGGTCCTTGCCTGCTCACCGTCGCGGGACCTTGAGCGGCATGGATGCCGCGCCAGAGCCTACACGGACGTACTTGCGGCGTGTCCCGCGATGGTCGGCGGGCAAGGGCCTTCCCAGCCGAGTCGCAGCCCACTGCTCTACTACCGACCCAGCCGCGCGCACCGACACCCCAAAGACATGACCGCGCAACCACGTAAAGACAGCCGGGATTCCAAATCGCGGCGTCGTTTATCAGGTGCGGCTAAAAGAAGGGTTGAAAGCTGGCCATCGCAGAGGATGCGTTGGCTGCACTATCGACGATGAAGTGCTGCCTGCATAAACGACTTGGGCGCGAACGACATAAAAGTCGTTCGCGCCCAGGCCTGTGCAATCCATGCGGATGCGATTACGCCAGCATGCGCACCTTCGGTTCGCGTGCCCACTGGCGGGTCTTGGCGGCAGTGATGAATGCGTTAGTATCTGCCGCCGCGATCACGCCTGCGTCCTTGCCGACATTCCCTGCCTTGAGCAGCAGCTGTGCGCCGTCGTCGTAGGCGATCGCCTTCAGATGCGCCCACGCATTGCTGACGAAGTCCAGCGCTGCCGATTCGCGTGTCAGCGCCTTGGCTGCCTCGGAAGACAACACCACCGCCACCGCATCGAACACCACCGACGGTGTGCCGGCCAACTGACCATCGGCGGCCAGTTGCTTGCCGTCGCTGAGCTTGGCGCCGCCCAGCTTCGGCGCCACGATCTTGACCGTGGCACCGGCAGCTTCGGCGGCCTTGCGCACGGCCTTGATCGTCGCTGCATCGGAGCCATCGTGAATCAGGATGCCGACCGTGCGGCCCTGCAAGGTGTCCTTCATCTTGCCGATCAGCTGCAAGGCTGGCGACAGCGGCATATCGGTCGGCGCGACCGCAGCCGGCGGTGCAGGCGGCAACGTGGTCATGCCCATGCCATCGGCCACGCGCTGCGCCAGCGTCGGGTCGATGTGACGCAGGTGACCGACGATGGCTTCGCGCACGTGCGCGGTTTCCACCTTGGACAACTCGAACACCAGCGCCGATGCCATATGCGCCTGTTCCGGTGCAGTCTGGCTGCGGAAGAACATGCGTGCCTGGCTATAGTGATCGGCAAAGCTTTCTGCGCGCACGCGGCCCTTGGCACCATCTTCGGCCGGTGTTGCGTGGCTGGGGAATCCACGCAGCGCCTCACGCGGTGCATCGGCCTGCAGCGAGCTGGGCTCGTACGCGACACGGCCCTTGGGCACGCCCATCTGCATATGGCCGTCGCGCTGATTGTTGGCGAACGGGCACTTGGGCGCATTGACCGGGATCTGGTGGAAGTTCGGTCCACCCAGGCGGCTCAGCTGCGTATCCAGATACGAGAACAGGCGGCCCTGCAGCAGCGGATCGTTGCTGAAGTCGATACCCGGCACGATGTTGGCGGGGCAATACGCCACCTGTTCGGTCTCTGCAAAGAAGTTGTCCGGCCAGCGGTCCAGCACCATGCGGCCGACGATCTGCAACGGCACCAGTTCTTCGGGAATGACCTTGGTCGAATCCAGGTGGTCGAACGGGAATGCATCGGCTTGCGCTTCGGTGAACAGCTGCACGCCCAGTTCCCACTCGGGGAAGTCGCCGCTTTGGATCGATTCGAACAGATCGCGGCGATGGAAGTCCTGATCGGCGCCGGCGATCTTCACTGCCTCGTCCCAGATCGTGGACTGCAGGCCGAGCTTGGGGCGCCAATGGAACTTAACGAAGGTGCTGTCGCCATTTCCATTGAGGAAACGGAAGCTGTGAATGCCGAAGCCTTCGATCATGCGCAGCGAGCGCGGAATGGTGCGGTCGCTCATCGCCCACATGATCATGTGCATCGATTCGGGGCTCAGCGAGATGAAATCCCAGAAGGTGTCGTGCGCACTGGCGGCCTGCGGGAAACCGCGGTCCGGTTCCATCTTCACCGCGTGGATCAGGTCGGGGAACTTCATCGCGTCCTGGATGAAGAACACCGGGATGTTGTTGCCCACCAGATCCCAGTTGCCTTCCTTGGTGTAGAACTTCACCGCAAACCCGCGCACGTCGCGCGGCGTGTCCACCGAGCCGGCGCCACCGGCGACGGTGGAAAAGCGCGTGAACAGCGGGGTCTTTTCGCCGACTTCGGTGAAGATCTTGGCGGTGGTGTACTGGCTCAAGGACTTGGTCAGCTCGAAATAGCCATGCGCCGCGCTTCCGCGCGCATGCACGATGCGCTCGGGGATGCGCTCGTGATCGAAGTGGGTGATCTTCTCGCGCAGGATGAAGTCTTCCAGCAGCGTCGGCCCGCGCGGCGTGGCGCGCAGCGAATTCTGGTTGTCGCCAACCGGAATGCCCTGGTTGGTGGTCAGCTGCGGATGCGTGCCGCCGGCCTTCTGATGCAGTTCATCGCCCGCACCGCGCAACGTGTCGGGAGTTGCGCTGGCAGCAGCGGTGGACGGAAGTTGCGCGGACTTGCTGGGGGACTTGGGCATGGGACTCCACTCTGGCGGGCTTGAAAATGCGGGCTGGTCCGCCGAGCCTGGGAGTGGCGCTGTTAAGTACGCGTGTCTGCATGCGAACGAATACTCACATACCGCCAGAAACTTGCGCTGGGTCGCGGCTGCCTGATGCGTCTGTCACGCAATGTACCGACGCACGTTTGCAAGCGCGTGCAGCGAACGCGACCGTTGCACGCGACTACAGAAGATCCAGCGGCTGCTTGCGGGTCGGGGGCGGAAACGCACGGTCCAGTTCGGCAAGGTCCTGCGCCTCCAGTTGCAGCGTGCACGCCGCTGCATTTGCGCGCACGTGCGCAGGCGTTCCCGATTCGGGAATGGCAATGACCTGGCCGCTGCGGATCGCCCACGCCAGTGCCACGGCAGTGGCGGCCACGCCGCGTCGCTCGCCGATCGCGTGCAGCACCGGATGATCCAGCAATGCGCGGCTGCCCAGCGGCGAGTACGCCATCACCGTCACCTGATGCTGCGCGCACCACGGCAGCAGGTCGAACTCGATGCCACGGCTACCGGCGTGATACAGCACCTGATTGACCAGGCAGTGTTGCCCGCCATCGATGCGCCACAGGTCCTGCAGATCGTCCACATCGAAGTTCGACACGCCCCAGTCGCGGATCTTGCCGGCATCGCGCAGGGCCTCGAAGGCATCGACCACTTCGCGCAGATCGCTGCCGCCGCGCCAGTGCAACAGATACAGATCCAGTGTGCGCACGCCAAGCCGCTGCAGGCTGGCCTCGCAGGCACGCGCGATGCCGCGCGCGCTGGCATTGCTCGGCAGGACCTTCGATACCAGATAAGGGCGCTGCACGTCATCCATGGCCTGGCCGATCAGTTGCTCCGACCGGCCATTGCCATACATCTCGGCAGTGTCGATCAAGCGCATGCCCAATTGCTGGCCTGTCTGCAGCGCCTCGATCTCCTGCTGCGGCGCGTGTCGCCCCTGGCCCAGATTCCACGAGCCGAGCCCGAGTGCCGGCACACTGCGCCCGTTGCGCAGGCGCACCGTGGGGCAGGGGGATGAGATGGGGACGGACATGGGTGACTCCTGGACGATGCGATCAATGCGAGGGTGACTGTGCCGGCGTTGCTGCCGCGTGCGGCAGCGTTAGCGTTGCCTGTGCATCCCAGAACGCGCAGCGATGCCGCTGCGCGAAGTCGGGCGTTGCGCCGATCCTGCCGGGCGACAGCGTCAACGGAGCGTCGCCATCGAAGCGCGGCCATTGCGGACGGCCAGCCCCATTGGGGTCGCCGGTGCGCGCAAATGCGCCCCAGTAATCCTGCAGCGTGTCGGCGAAGGCCTGCTGCGCCGGAGTGAACGTCGGCTTGCCACTGAGCACCCACGGGCGCTGAAACAGATACACCAGCTCGGATGCGTGATACGCGCCCAACGGATGCGAGAGCGGCAGGCGCAACAGGCCGTATGGCGCCTGCGGGTCGTCGAATTCGTACGCATACACCGGCGCGTGGGTGCGCAAGGCCTGGCCCAGCCGACGTGTCGGGCAGGCGAATCCGCCATCGGTGACGATGTCGGCGAATGCATCCCAGCGCGATTGCGCGGCAACGTCCGCGTAGCGCGCCAGGATCGCTGCGGGGTCGGCATGCATGCGCTTGAGGCGCGCCTCATAGCCGCTGCGCAGGTTGAGCTTGCCGATGTAGGACAGCAACTGCGCAAACAGCCGCCCTTCGTTGCGGTTGGTGCCGATCAGCACCGGTACCTGCGTATGTTGCAGGTTGCCAATCGCCTCGGCGGGCGGCAACGGCAAGACCTCGCCGCCGGACATCGGCGCCCACGCGTCGCTGCCGGTCAAACCACGTCGCTGCGGTTTGGCATCGGCCACGGTTTCGGCAGGCAGTGCGCGCAGGCATGCGGCAACATCGCTTGCGCGCTCGCAGCCAAGCGTCTGCGCCATGCGCGCACCGCCGCGCTCGGCCTCGGCGCGCGGCAGGCTGGAATCGCTGGCCAGGCAACTGCCGCTTTGCAGGATTGCGCGTTGGAACAGACCGGCCGCGCCCGGGGAGGCGAGTTGATAGCAGATGCTCCAGGCACCGGCCGATTCGCCGAACACGGTGACGTTGTGCGCATCGCCACCGAAGGCGGCGATATTGCGCCCGACCCAAGGCAACGCAGCCTGCTGATCCTGCAAGGCATACGCGCCTTCGCCTTCGCCGCGCAGCGCCGGATGCGCAAAGAAACCGAACACCCCCAGCCGATAATTGGGCGCCACCACGATGACGTTCTGCCGCGCCGCCAACGCACTCAGGTCGTAGTCGACATTGCTGCCCAGCTCCAGCGCGCCACCGTAAATCCACACCATCACTGCGCGCGGATGCGCCGGCGCGGGGCCGGGCGGCGCATAGACGTTGAGGGTGAGGCAATCCTCGGAGACCTGCTTCTGCCCGAAGCGATAACGCGGCAGGCACGCCGGCCCGGCCTGGGTGGCAGCGCGGACTCCCGTCCAGGCTGGCGCCGCCTGCGGCGCGCGAAAGCGCAAAGCGCCCACCGGCGGCGCGGCGAACGGCACGCCCAAAAACACCCGCCCCTGCGCGCCGGCAACACCGCGGATTGCACCGGCATCGGTCTGCACCACCTCGGCCTGCGCATCGGCCGCATGCACCAGTGCCGGCACCTAGCCAGGGCGGCGTGGCGCGCAGGCGGTCAGCGTGCAAGCCGCCAGCAGGAGGATGCCGATGTGTTTCAGTTGAAGCATGCGCAGGTCTGCCATGTGCGTGAGGACGTCGGTCATCATCTCTTTCGCACGTGTAGGGCAGGAAAACGTGTGGTTGGCAGGCACCCGCATGCGATGGCCGGGTACACGCATCGCTGGGGAGTGAGCGGGTATCGCTGCCTGCGGCGCATGTGCAGCTTCCGGCGCAGTTGTCCTGCCGGAACTGTCGATGCATCCACCGGCGAGGCGCAGATGGCATCGCTATCGCCTGGTCGAGTGCGATGCTGCGATGAGCGCAGCACGCGCCGGAGGGCAATTTTTCACCGCTGCCCATGAAGCGCCGCCCATCGCCCCGGCTGTGACAAACGCAAAACCTATGTTGGCAGAAGCGCCGGCCCCTCCCGGCACGGCAACAAAAAACCCAGCCGTGTGACCGGCTGGGTTTCGCTTTTTTACCTGGTGGTGGCGCTTACGCCTCCACGTCGTCCTTGTACGCGTCTACCGGGATGCAGGCGCACATCACGTTCTTGTCGCCGTAGACGTTGTCCACGCGCGCCACCGGCGGCCAGTACTTCTGCTGCTTGAGGCCCGGCAGCGGGAAGGCGGCCAGTTCGCGCGGGTAGGCATGGGTCCACTCGCTGGCCGACACCTGGGTGGCGGTATGCGGGGCGTGCTTGAGCGGGTTGTCGTCGCGGTCCAGGCGGCCGTCTTCGATGGCGCGGATTTCTTCGCGGATCTGGATCATCGCGTCGATGAAGCGGTCCAGTTCGTGCTGCGATTCGCTTTCGGTCGGCTCCACCATCAAGGTGCCGGCGACCGGGAAGCTCAGCGTCGGCGCGTGGAAGCCGAAGTCGATCAGGCGCTTGGCGATGTCTTCGGCGCCGATGCCGCTGGCCTTTTCCAGCGGACGGACGTCGAGGATGCACTCGTGCGCCACCAAGCCGTTACGGCCGGTGTACAGCGTCTTGTAATGAGAGCTGAGGCGCTTGGCGATGTAGTTGGCATTGAGCAACGCCACCTGGGTCGCCTTGCGCAGACCGCCACTGCCCATCATGGTCACGTACATCCAGCTGATCGGCAGGATCGAGGCCGAGCCGTAGGCCGCCGCGCTGACCATGCCGCCGATGCGCGAGGAGTGTCCACTCCCGCTTTCGGAGTTGAGTCCGCCGTCATGGATGGTGGCAGTTTGACCTTCGCCGGCATGGATGCCGGCACGAGGCAGGTATGGCGCCAGATGCGACTTCACCGCACACGGGCCCACACCCGGGCCGCCGCCGCCATGCGGAATGCAGAAGGTCTTGTGCAGGTTCAAGTGCGACACGTCCGAGCCCCACTTGCCGGGCTTGGCCACGCCGACCAGGGCATTCATGTTGGCGCCGTCGGTGTAGACCTGGCCGCCATGCGCGTGCACGGCTTCGCAGATCGCCACCACATCCTCTTCGAACACGCCGTGGGTGGACGGGTAGGTGATCATCAACGCGGCCAGACGCTCGGAGTACTTTTCCGCCTTGGCGCGGATGTCGTCGACATCGACATTGCCGTTGGCATCGCATTTGGTCACGACCACGGTCATGCCGCACATCTGCGCCGAGGCCGGGTTGGTGCCGTGGGCGGATTCGGGAATCAGGCAGATGTCGCGATGCGCTTCACCACGCGCGCGGTGATAGGCGCGGATCGCCAGCAGGCCGGCGTACTCGCCCTGCGCGCCGGAGTTGGGCTGCAGGCTCACCGCATCGTAGCCGGTGCATTCGACCAGCATCGCTTCCAGTTCCTCGATCAGCTGCGCGTAACCGGCCGACTGCTCGGCCGGGGCCAGCGGGTGGATCGCGCCGAACTCGGGCCAGGTCACCGGGATCATTTCGGCGGTGGCGTTGAGCTTCATCGTGCAGCTGCCCAGCGGGATCATGGTGCGATCCATCGCCAGGTCCTTGTCGGCCAGCGAGCGCATGTAGCGCAGCAGTTCGTGCTCGCTGTGGTGGGTGTTGAATACCGGGTGGGTCAGGAACGCGCTGCTGCGCAGCAGGCCGTGCGGCAACGCGTCGGCAGTGGCCGCATCGAGCGCGTCCACGTCTGCCTGCGCACCGAACAGCGCGGCCAGTGCGACCACATCGGCACGCGTGCTGGTTTCATCCAGGCTGATGCCGACCGCTTCGCTGTCGATCGCGCGCAGGTTGATGCCGGCCGCGCGGGCCTTGGCGTGGATGGCGTCGGCATCGATCGCCTTGACATGCAGGGTGTCGAAGAAATGCTCCCCCACAGTGACGCCGGCACCGCGCAGGGCGGCGGCCAGGATCGCAGCAAGGCGATGCGTGCGGCGTGCGATGCGGGTCAGGCCCTCGGGGCCGTGGTAGACCGCGTACATCGAGGCCATCACCGCCAGTAGCACCTGCGCGGTGCAGATGTTGGAGGTGGCCTTCTCGCGGCGGATGTGTTGTTCGCGCGTCTGCAAGGTGAGGCGGTACGCCGGGTTGCCGGCGGCATCGATCGACACGCCGATCAACCGGCCCGGCATCGAGCGCTTGTAGGCATCGCGGCAGGCCATGAAGGCCGCATGCGGGCCACCGAAGCCGAACGGCACGCCAAAGCGCTGCGAGTTGCCGACCACGATATCGGCGCCCCATTCGCCGGGCGCGGCGATCAGGGTCAGTGCCAGCAGGTCGGTGGCCACCGCGACCAGGCCGCCGCGCGCGTGCACGGCATCGGCCAGCGCGGCGTGATCGCCGATGTGCCCGAAGCTGTCCGGATACTGCAGCAGCACGCCGAAGCACTCGGCCTGCAAGGCTTCTTCCGGCGTGCCGACGCGCAGCACGATGCCCAGCGGCTCGGCGCGGGTGCGCAGCAGTTCCAGCGTCTGCGGGTGCACCGCGTCGTGCACGAAGAAGGTGTCCGACTTCGACTTGGCCGAGCGCTTGGCCAGCGTCATCGCTTCGGCCGCGGCAGTGGCCTCATCCAGCAGCGAGGCATTGGCGATCTGCATGCCGGTGAGGTCGGCGCACAGGGTCTGGAAGTTGATCAGCGCTTCCATCCGGCCCTGCGAAATTTCCGCCTGGTAGGGGGTGTAGGCGGTGTACCAGGCCGGGTTTTCCAGGATATTGCGCAGGATCACCTTCGGCGTATGGGTCCCGTAATAGCCCTGGCCGATAAAGCTGCGCTGCACCTGGTTCCTGCTGGCGATGGCGCGGATCTTGGCCAGCGCCTCTTCTTCGGTGATCGCCTCCGGCAGCGCCAGCGCCGCTGGCGACTTGATGTTGCCGGGCACGATCGCATCGGTCATCGCATCCAGCGAGGCGTGGCCGACCACCTCCAGCATCTGTGCGATTTCTGCGTCATTGGGGCCGATATGGCGTTCGACGAACGCGCTGTGATGTTCAAGGTCGCGCAAGCAGGACGTGGTCTGGGACATGGCGGGCATCCGGGGCAGAGGGCAGACGAATGGTCGACCGCCACCGGACCGGCGTGACGCGCGCAGCGCATCACCTCCTGTCGCAGCGACAGTCTTCCTCGCGCCCCTCTGTCCTTTTGCCTGAGAGTTTAAGAACGCGGCATGGCGCTGGGGCCTGCCTGCGTTCCGTGCCCCTTCGGCGCCGGCATCGGCCGGTCTCTCCAGAGTTGTACTGCGGATGGTATCGGGCCTGAGCGATTACGGGCTGTTGCGCCTTCGGCAGCGGCAGTGCCGCTTCTCCCACCATGTTGCCGGCCGATTATAGCCTGCGGGGGGCCCCAGGAGCGGTGGCAGGCGGGCGCAGTCACCGGGGTTGCTTAACCTTGCAACGGCGAGCGCCTATCATCGACGCCCTTGTGCTCATCCCGACGCTGCCCTCAGGCCAGCGTCGGCGTGCGTCACCCCGATGCACCACGTTTCGGAACCCTGCATGCCCCCCACCACGCCTTCCACCCGTCGCATGGCGCTGCTGCTCGCCGGGTTGGCGATGTTCGGCCCGTTTTCCATCGACACCATCTTCCCGGCGTTCTCGCGGCTCAGCCGCAGCCTGGCGGTGGACGAGGTGGCGATCCAGCAGACCATCAGCGTCTATCTGCTCGCCTACGGGCTGATGAGCATCGCGCACGGTCCGTTGTCCGATGCCTGGGGCCGCAAGCGGGTGATCCTGGGCGGGCTGGTGCTGTTCATCGTCGGCTCGGTGGGCTGCGCGCTGTCGCAGGATCTGTCCACCCTGCTGGCGTTCCGCGCATTGCAGGGCCTGTCGGCCGGGGTGGGCATGATCGTCGGGCGGGCGGTGATCCGCGACCTGTTCCACGGCGCGGACGCGCAACGGCTGATGAGCCAGGTGTCGATGATCTTCGGCATCGCCCCGGCGATCGCGCCGATCATCGGCGGCTGGATCCTGCTCAGCGGTGCCGGCTGGCCGCTGATCTTCTGGTTTCTGGTGGCATTCGGGCTGGTGTTGCTGATCGCTACGCTGACCTGGCTGCCGGAGACCCATCCGCCGGAGGCGCGCACGCCGCTGCAGCTGCGCCGCCTGATGCACGACTACGTGCGGATCGGCTTCAACCCGCGTTTCCAGCGGCTGGCCGCGGCCGGTGCGTTCAACTTCGCCGGCATCTTCCTGTACATCGCCTCGGCGCCGGTGCTGATCATGCGCCACCTGCACCTGGGCGAGGGCGACTTCGCCTGGCTGTTCATTCCCACCATCGGCGGCATGACGCTGGGCTCGTTCCTGTCCGGGCGCATGGCCGGCAGCATGGAGCCGGTGCGGCAGATCCGCATCGGCTTCATCTGCTGCGGCGTGGCGGCGCTGGCGAACCTGGGCTACACCATGACGGCGGCGCAGATCGCCCTGCCCTGGGCGGTGCTGCCGATCTTCCTGGCCGGCGTGGGCATGGCGCTGATCTTCCCGATCCTGGCGCTGGCCGTACTGGACATGTATCCGCATCAGCGCGGCCTGGCCTCCTCGCTGCAGGCCTTCACTCAGCTGATGACCAATACGCTGGTGGCCGGGGTGCTGTCGCCGCTGCTGAGTGAACACCCGCGCCATCTGGCGATCGGCATGACCGGTTTTTTCCTGCTGGGCTGGCTATTCTGGCGTTGGGAACGCCGCAGCGGCCGCCGTCTGCGCCGCCGCCAGGCCGAAGAGGCAGTGCCTCTGGAGCCGGCCGACCATCTCTGACCTCACAGGAGCCTGCATGTCCACCGATTCCAAGCTGCGCCGCGATGCCCGCAAGCGCGCCGCCGAGCGCCAGCGCAACCAGGCCGCCGCCAATCCCGCGCCGGTCTCGCCGATCGAGCCGCATGCCGAACTGCGCGACCAGCAGCGCACGCTGCTGGCCGGCATCGTCCGCCGCGACGGCGAATGGGTGCTGGGCATGGACGGCCGCATCGCCGGCGAGAGCACCAGTGCCGCCCAGGTGCTGGCCCTGATCATGCGCGCGGCCGAGCTGCACGAACGCCAGGGCACGCCGGTACGGCTGACCTATTCGGACGCACTCAAGGACGCGGCGCATGCCGAGGCGGCCGCCGACGGCAGGGATTTCGAGGCGTTCCGGATCGAGTTCGCGCAGAAGCTGGTGCCCGCGCGCACCAACTGAGGTCATAACGCAGCGGTGTCGGCGAGGCCGGCTCCGAACACGGCCCATTCCGCATCGGCGGGCAGTGTTCGGTGCCGACCTGCGCCAGCGCTTGGCTGCGGATCAGCCGGCGCGCTGAATCAGCGTGCCGGCGCCTGTCGCTGGACGTCCTGCTGCTGCGCCTGTTCCTGCGCGGCGGCGTTGCGGTCGCCGACCAGCGCCGTCAGCGCGCTGCCGCCGATCCTGCCGGCTTCCACCCCGGCCTGGGTCTGCTGCTGCAGCGCCCGCATCTGCGCCTCGCTGAAGGCCAGCGTGGTCTTCTGCCCTGGCGCAATCGCACCGGTGCCCGCCATGTCGCCGCTCAGTGCGCTGTTGAGATTCTGTGCAATCGCCTTTTCCTCGCTGGCCTCGTTGCGCCCGCCCAGGCGTTGCAGCAGCCCCGGCGCGGCGACATCGCCATCGATCTCGAAGCGGTAGCTGCGTTCCTGCACGCGCTCGGTGTCGTTGCCGTCGTACTGGCGCACGATCGTCAGCGGCACGTTGCCGCCGTATTGCAGCTGCTGCACCAAGGTGTAGCCGTCCTGGCCCGGTGTGCTGATGCGCACCTGGCTGCCCTGGTTGCGGTTGCCGGCCACATCGGCGCTGAGCGGGCCCAATTCCAGCTGCAGACGCTGCTGCGAGCTGAAGTCGACCCGCTCCAGCGTCTGCAGTTCATCGACGCCGGGCACGCCCGGTGCCATCTTGCCCTCGCGCATGAACGCGCCCATGGCTGCGCGCGCACGCGGATCGGCCAGGTCGAACTGCGCGCTCTCCACACGCGACTGGCCCAGGGCGTCGGCGCGCCCGAGCAGGGCCTGCGCCGGTCCCGCCTTCAGGCCAACGGCGTTCACCGCCTCGATGGCTGCGTTGGGCCCGGTCACCACACGCACGTGGCGCTCGTCCACCCGCTCGATCAGGTAGCTGCGGCCGCTCGCTTCGGTAATTTCGCTTTGCATGGTGAGGTGTTGCAGACTCGCCGAGGCGTCGCGCTGGGTGTAGGTCTGGGCGTCCATCACTGCGCGCGCGCCGATCGGCAGGCTTTCCGGCTGCAGCGGATTGACGCGGGTGGCTGCCTCTGCAGGCTGGTCGGCACCGGGCAGCGTCAGTGCGTACCGCATGCGCTGCCCGGCACTGGTGCTGGCCTCGATGCTCAGCTTGCTGTCGCCGAGCCTGGTCTGCAGGCGTTGCTGCTGGCCGGTGTTGGCATCGGCCTCGAGGTTGAAGGTGGTGGTCTTCGCCTCGGCGTCGCTGAGCTTGCCCAGGCCGAGCGAGCGGCTGCTGCGCAGGCTGTTCTCGCCCAGCGGCTGCGTCGGACTGCCGCTGCTGTGCTGGCTGGTATGGGAATACTTGACCGTCTGATCTTCGGGGCTGAGCTCGATGTTGCTGCCACCCACTTCCAGCGCGTAGTCGCTGCGCTTGCTGCTGTAGATCGGGTCGAATGCGCGGTCGTTTGCGTCGTCGATGAACTGCTTGTCGCGGTCTACGTCGCGCGGGTCCGGGCCGGTGGAGGCGTTGTTCATTGGATGCGTCCTGCATGCTGCGCCGGTGCAGCGGGCGCGCAGTATATCGCCGGCGTTTTATGCGTTTATCAAATCAACGTTATGCGGCGGCCAGGGTGACGGCCGCCGCATGCCGCGAGAAGCGCGTGCGTCAGTGCGTTGCGGCAGGCACAGGCGTAGTGCTGGTGGCCGCGGGTGCGCTTGCCTGCCAGCCGCACAATTTCCCCTGGTTCTGTTGCTTCAGCCACTCGCTCATCGGTGCGAAGTAGTCCAGCATCGGGCCGGCATCCAGGCGGTCGTTGCCGGTGAGTTCCTTCAGCGTGGTCTGCCAGGGTTGGCTGGAACCACGTTGCAGCATCGACCAGAACTTCTGCCCGGCGTCCTTGTTGCCGTAGAAACTGCACTCGTACAAGGGGCCCTGATGGCCGGCGGCTTCGCACAGGCCCTTGTAGAACTGGAACTGCAGGATGTGCGCAAGAAAATACCGGGTGTACGGTGTATTGCCGGGCACATGGTACTTGGCGCCGGCATCGAAGAACTCTTCGCCACGTGGGCTCGCCGGTGCCACGCCCTGGTACCTGGCCTTCAGTTCCCACCAGGCCTGGTTGTAATGCTCGGGGGGGATCGACCCGTCGAACACGCCCCAGCGCCAGCGGTCGATCATCAGGCCGAACGGAAGGAAGGCGACCTTGCTCAGCGCCATGCGCATCTGCGAATTGATCAGCGCCTCGCGGCTGGTTTGTCGTTCGCCCACCATGCCGATCGACTGCAGATACTTGGGCGTCATCGCCAGCACGATGGTGTCGCCGATCGCTTCGTGGAAGCCATCGTTGGCACCGTTCTGAAACAGGGGCGGCAGCGGGTTGTAGGCCAGGTCGTAATAGATGTGCCCAAGCTCGTGATAGATGGTGGTGAAATCCTCTTCGGTCGGCTTGATGCACATCTTGGTGCGCACGTCCGCACCGATGTTCTGCGTCGCTTCGCCGCCCATGTTCATGTCCCACGCGCTGGCGTGGCAGACCACGTCGCGGTCCAGCGGTTTGATGAACTGCGAACGCTGCCAATAGGTGTCGGGAAGCTTGGGCATGCCGAGCGAGGTGTAGAAATCCTGCGCACGCTCGGTCATCTGTTTTGCGGTACGCAGCTGCGCTTCGCGCTCGGCCTGGAAGCGTGTGCCGCTGCCGCCGTCTGTGCCGGTGTTGCGTGCCAGCACCGCACTCAGGTTGCCCTGGTATTGTTTTTCCAGCGCCGCGGTGATGTCCAGATCGCCCGCACCCGGGTAGGGCTGCAGCAGGTCCCACAGATTGCTCCAGTCCTGCTGCCACATATTGCCCATCAGATGCGCGGGCAACATGCCGCCGGCGAGCTCGCCCCTGTCCTTGCCGTATTGCGTATCGAGCTTGCCGCGCGCATAGCACTGCAGTTGTGCGTACAGCGGCTTGACCTGCTCCCAGAGACGGTCGGTTTCGCTGGCCAGTTGCGCTGGCGGCATGTCGTAACCACTGCGCCACAGCACGCCGACATCGGCAAAGCCCAACCCGCGCGCGCCCTCGTTGGCGAGCTCGACAAACCGCTGGTAGTCCTTGCGCATCGGGATTGCGGTGCCATGCCAGCCCTGCCAGGCATCGAATTGTTCGGCGTAATCACGGCTACTGGCCAGCACGTGTTCCAGCTCGCCAAGCTGGCGGCAGCGGCGTTGTTCGCCATCGCCCACGCAATAACTGGCCGCACCATAATCGCCTTCCATCTTGGCGGCGATCCGGGTGAGCTCTGCCAGCTTGGCCGGGTCGCGTGGGGCGGGCAGGGCGCTCATCAATTTCAGCAGTTGCAATGCACGCGCG
Organism: Xanthomonas sp. CFBP 8151; assembly: GCF_011761885.1. Classification (NCBI taxonomy): domain Bacteria; kingdom Pseudomonadati; phylum Pseudomonadota; class Gammaproteobacteria; order Lysobacterales; family Lysobacteraceae; genus Xanthomonas; species Xanthomonas sp. CFBP 8151. The sequence continues at coordinate 58,853 of NZ_JAASQZ010000002.1, read as the reverse complement.
CTGTCGGCCGACATCGGGGTGCCTGCATACTGCTTGGATTGTGCGATCCAGCGGTCCAGTTGTGTCAGCGAGCGCTCGTTGGCTTTGGCGGCCAGCAGCTGCGAATCGCCGTTGATATAGGTCGAAGACAACCACTGCGCGGCGGTGAGTTCCGGATACGCGGCCTTGTACTCGGCGCTGATGCGTGCGACGAATTGGTCGGCGCTTTCCTCCGGCGCAGTTTTGGTGGCAGTAGGCTTGGCGGGTGCTGCCGCGTCCTGACGGCAGGCCGACAGTGACAGGGTGCCGGTGGCCACGGCCAGTGCCAGCCACAACAAACGAGGATTCACAGATGGTCCTTGCGGTGAAGTCCGACGCAGGCTAGAGCGCGTCGGGTTCCACCGCAAGCGCTGTCACGGTGCACGCGACTTGGGTGGGCTGCAAATCCATCTGTGCTCGCCATGTGTGCTCGTCAGAGCAAGCGCCACATTGCATGCCCACCGCGGGCGGGCACGGCCGTTACCTGTTTGCTCGCGATGTACTGCCAGCTGCTTCAAGACTGGGGGACCGGTTGCATTGGGTTGATGGAACGGTGCAGGCGGATCAGTTGCAGAGCGGATGATCTGCCGCTTGGTTGCAGGGCCCTTGCCCGCCCACCATCGCAGGACACGCCGCAAGTACGTCCCTGTAGGCTCTTACGCGGCATCCATGCCGCGTAAGGTCCCGCGACGGTGGGCAGGCAAGGACCCGTCGAGATAGTCGGTGTGCACGGTAAGAGCAGTGCCTGATGCGCGTTGTTCGGAGCGTCGTGCGTCCGAAAATCTGTCCATCGCAAGCCGCACAGCAAGTCTTCAAGAAAGCAGCCGACCAACTTCCTGGTGCGGTGTCCTTGCCGGTTGCGGGACCCTTGGCGGCATGGATGCCGCCAAGGAGCCTCCATGGACGGATTCACGGCGTGTCCCGCAAGCGGTGAGGGCACCGCGCACTCGACGAGCCGAGCTTTTGATTTAAGCATCTGATTGCGATTAAAGGCGGCCACGGTTTGAAGTCCCGATTGCTTTGGGCGTCGTGCTCCAAAGGTCTGGACAGCGCGGATAGATCGGCTACAGAGCGGCTGATCTGCCGCTTGGCTGCGGGGTCCTTGTCCGCCCACCATCGCAGGACACGCCGCAAGTACATCCTTGTAGGCTCTTACGCGGCATCCATGCCGCGTAAGGTCCCGCGACGGTGGGCGGGCAAGGACCAGTCGGGATGGTTGGTGTACACATCTAAGCGCAGTGTTTGATGCGCGTTGCTGGATGCTGATGCACAGGCCAGACTTCCGATGCATGGCGAGCGACAAGTAGCTTTTCACGTGGCCACCGACCAACTTGCCAGTGCGGTGCCCTTGCCGATTGCGGGACTCTTGGCGGCATGGATGCCGCCAAGGAGCCTCCACGGACGGATTCACGGCGTGTGGCGCGAGCGGCTAGGGCACGCGCCTCTGATAAGCCATGCTTGAAAATTCAGCCGCATTTATCCCGTGCATTGCGCAAACAGATCGCGCTCGCGTGCATAGGCGCTGGTCTTGACCTGCATCAGCCCGAGCACCGACGGAAACAGCGCGTCCTGATCGGTGTACTGGCCGGCACGGTGGCGCAGGCAGGTTTCGTCCAGGCCGCGGTCGCGGGCGAATTCCGGCGAGAACCACATCACCATCGGTACGTGGGTCTGCTCCTTGGGCGCGATCGCATACGGTACGCCATGCAGGTAGAGCCCTTTTTCGCCGAGCGATTCGCCGTGATCGGAGAGGTAGATCATCGCGGTGTCGTAGTCCTGCAGCCCGCGCAGTGTGTGGATCGCCTGGTTGAGGAAGTGATCGGTATAGGTGATGGAATTGTCGTAGGCGTTGACGATGCTCTGGCGGCTGCAACTGCCCAGATCGGCGGTCTTGCACACGGGCTTGAAACGTTCGAATTGTGCCGGGTAGCGCTCAAAGTAACTCGGCCCGTGGCTGCCAAGTTGATGCAGCACCACCACGCGGTCGCCGGGCTTTGCGCGCACTTGCGCAGCCAGGTCGCTGAGCAGGATCTCGTCCATGCAACGGCCATCGGCGCACAGCCCTGGCGTGGTCGCATCGTCCAGCTTATCGATTTCCAATCCATCGCAGACGCCCTTGCAGCCGGATTGGTTGTCGCGCCACAGCGTGGAAATGCCGGCGTGTTCGAGCACATGCAGCAGCGACTGGTGGCCGCGGATCATGTCTTCGTTGTAATCGCGACGGCCGAACGGCGAGAACATGCACGGTACCGAGACCTCGGTGCTGGTGCCGCACGAATGCATGTCGGGAAAATTGATCACCCCGGCCTGCGCCAGCTCGGGCGTGGTCTGGCGCGCATAGCCGTTGAGGCCCCAGTTCTGCGCACGTGCGGTTTCGCCCAGCACCACCAGCAGCAGGCGCGGGCGGCTTCCCGGTGCACGTGGCGTGGCCATGGCGTCGTGTTCAACCGGTTGTTTGGGCGCATGCTTGATCGGCGAATCGGATTTGAGGTTCTGCCGCAGCGCCACGATGTAGTTGATCGGCGTGGCCAGGTAACGCACTTCGCGGTGATTGCGCATCAGCGCGGAGACGTCCTGCGAGGACAGCATCGCGCCGGCCGCGCCGGCCACTGACACCATCAGCAGAAAGCCTGAGCGGATTGCCAGTGATCTGCCGATGCTGCGTGCGTGCAGGTGCGTGCGCCACAACAAGGCGGCCGGAATCAGGAAGTAGCACAGCAGCGGCAGGATCAAGCCGGGTGTGAGCAGTTCGCGCGATTCCTTGTGGTCGGTATGCAGCACGTTGCGCAGCATGTCTGCGTCCAGATAGACGTTGTAGCTGTCCATGTAGTGCGCAGCCAGCGCTGTGGTGAACAGCAGCAGCGTCAGCAGCGGCTTGGCGTTCCAGCGCCATACCAGCAGGCCCAGCAGCAAGGCATGCACGGCTACCAGCAACGCCATCAATGAGATGGCAAACCCGAGACTGCCCGGGTGCGTGGCCATGGCCGTGTGCCAGAACAGCTGATTGCAGACCAGTGCGAAGAACAGACTCGCCAACAGCACCAAGGTCTCGGTCGAGACTGTCGGTCGCGCTGTCCAGCTCAGTGCGCGCAGGCGCTTGAGCCCACGCGATTGCGGTAGATAGGTGCTCATGCTGCATCCCCCGATCGCAACACCACATCATTGGCGCGATGCGGTCGAGCCAGCATTACGCAGTACAGCGCAAGTGCGGTTCCCCAACACACCGCCAGCGACCACAGGTCGTGCGACAGAAAATGCGCGCCGCGTAGTTGCTGCGCGATGCCGAATAACAGCCCTGCCGCGATGCCCACCCACAAAGCCGGGCCACGCCACGCAGGACGCAGTGCCAACGCACAGAAATACAGTGCCACCCACGCATAACCGGCGCTGGCGTGGCCTGCAGGAAAACAACCGGACGCGGCAATGCCATGGCACGATTCGAAGAGCCCGATCATCGGCCGGCTGCCGCCGTAACGACTCAGATCCCACGGGCAATCCATCGCCGTCCAGGACTTGAGCAAGGACACCAGCGAGGTCGACAGCGCGACCGATGCAACCAGATACGTCAAAGGCCAGCGCAGCACACGCAAGCGCGGCCGGCACCAGGTCACAAGCGCCAGCGTCAGCACGCTGACAGCAGCAGCGGTACTCAACCATTTGCCGACGCGGTGAACCACGTCGCTGGTGAACCATTGGTCCTTGAGCTGCCAGTGTCCACCTTCCAGCCGATACAACGCATCGGCAACCCACTGGTCGCCGCCGGCGCCCATCAACAGCGCGCTGAGCACCATCACACCGGCCAGCGGCAGCCAAAGATGCCGAACCAGAAAGCGGGTTTGCGCAATGGTACCTGTGCGCGCCAGGGCAGGTGCGTATACGGGAAGTGTGGTCATCGAAGCATCGGCCGGTGGTCTATGCCCGGCATCTTCGAAAGTGGCATGTCGGAAAGCGGTCGGACCGGAGTTGCTCGTCCGTTAACGCGCTATCCGGCGTTCAGTCTGTCTCGTCAACGCCTGTGTCGGCGTCGGACGCGGTGGCGACGCAGCCGGCATGCCATGCCGTGCCCGGCAGCAACTGCCATTGATTGCGGTTGGACTCGCCGATATCGATCCGTTGCGCCGGATCGATGCACGCCGGTACCGCCTGCTTGAGCACGAACAGCCAACGGCGCTCGGGTGCGTGCGCAAGCCATGGACCTGCCTTGGTCCATTGCTGCTGCCAACTCGCCTTGAAACCGAAGTCGGTCACCGCCCTGTCCGCCTGCAGCATGTTCTGCTCGCGCCAGGCCAGCATGCCGAGCTCGGCCTCCGGGCCGATACGCTGTCCCACGCGCTGCATCAGGCGAGCGGCAGAACTGTAAGGGTCCAATGCCGGCATCAAGCCCAGGCCGTACACGCTCCATAGTGCGGCGGTCACCACCACCACCGCGGTGCCGGTGCGCTTGCCACGCGACCATGCAGCTGCCGCCAGGCCGGCCACGCCCAGGCCGATCAACCAGATACCCACCGACTGCAGCGAGGCCAGCTCCATTCCGCGCTTCAAAGCGGTGTTTTGCGCCCAATGCAGATGCAGTGCGATACCGCTGCCCAACGCAAGAGCGGCCAGCGCAAGCAGCAGCAGGTAGCCGGTCAGCAATACGCGGACACCACGCTTGCGCAGCAGTCCGGCCAGAAGCGGTGCGGCGGCCACGCACAGGGCCGGCAGCATCGGAAAGATGTAGACCTCGCGCTTGCCCGGGCTGGCGCTGAAGAACACCAGCACCAGCATGCTCCAGGCAAGCAGCAACAGATAGCGCGGATCGCCACGTCGCAGCCGCCGCCACCAGGCCGGCAGCAACCAGGGCAACACCAGGCAGCCGGGCAACACCAGGCAGCCGGGCAACCACAGCGTGGCGATCACCTGCAGGTAGTACCAGGCCGGCTTGAGGTGATGCCAGGCGTGCGCGTAGCGGGTGCCGGTCTGCTTGAACAACAATTCGTGCGCGTAGGCATGCAGCGTCGGGTCGTTGCCCTGCCATAACGCGATGCCGAGCGGACCAAGCCACACTGCAGTCCCGGCCAGAAATGCCGGCAGCACCAGCAACCAGCTGCGCCCGGCCTGGGCGCGCGCCGGCAGCACACTCCGGTGCCTGCGCGGCAGCGCCATCCACGGCAGCAACAGCAGCAATGGCAAGAAGCCCACGCCCTTGGTCACCGTGCCGACGCCGGCTGCGAACAATCCCAGCGTCCATGCGCGCCAGTCCGGCCCGCGCAGCAGATGCCGCAGCATCCCCCACAACGACAGCGTGGTCAGCGCCACCAGCACCATGTCGATCTGCGCACGCTTGGCCATCAGGCCGAACTGCAGCACCGCAAACAACGCCAGTAACGCATAACGCGCCACGCGTCGGTTCCATAACCGCCGCGCGATGTCCCAGGTCAGCCACAACGTGGCCAGCGCAGCCAGCAGCGAAGGCAGCAGGAACGCGACCGGCCAGTGCGGCACCAGCTCGTAGCTGGCGGCCTGCAACCACATGAACACCGGCGGCTTTTCGGCGTACAGCTCGCTACCCCGGTGCGGCAATAGCCACTGACCGGTCCCGATCATGGCGCGTGCGGCCAGCACAAAGCGCGGCTCGTCCGGCGGGTTGGGCTGACGCAGGCCGATGCCGGCCAGCAGGCTGACGACGATCAGCAGCACGGCAACAAGCAGCGCACGCTGGCGGGAAGTAGCGGCGGAGATGGAAGGCGACATGCGCACGCCCGGATCGGTGGCGGCACACTATCCGGCACGCAGGTCGGAATTTTGTCGGAACCACCGAGAGCGGCTGTGTTCGGCCAGGCTCGGTTAGGATGCGCACATCGTCCCTGCCGGGCCGCCCTGGAAACGCGCTCATGCGGCTGCTGGTCATCGAAGACAACCGCAATATGGTTGCCAACCTGTTCGACTATTTCGAGGCGCGCGGACACACCCTGGACGCAGCGCCCGATGGCATCACCGGCCTGCATCTGGCCACCACCCAGCAGTACGACGTGCTGGTGCTGGACTGGATGATGCCGCGCATGGACGGCCCGGAAGTACTGCGCCGCCTGCGCGAGCAGCACCAGTCCGAGCTGCCGGTGATCATGCTCACCGCCCGCGACGAATTGCCCGACAAGATCGCCGGTTTTCGTGCCGGCGCCGACGACTATCTGACCAAGCCGTTCGCACTCCCGGAACTGGAAGTCCGCATCGAGGCCCTGCTGGCGCGTGCGCATGGGCGTCGACGCGGCAAGTTGCTACAGGTGGCCGATCTACGTCTGGACCTGTCCACGCTGGAAGCCACCCGCGCCGGCCAGGTGCTGCACCTGTATCCGGCCTGCCGCAAGTTGCTGGAAGTGCTGATGCAGGCCAGCCCCGCGGCCGTCACCCGACAGCGGCTGGAGCAATCGCTGTGGGGCGACGATCCGCCCGACGGCGACATGCTGCGCTCGCATATCTACGAGTTGCGTCGCAGCGTGGATGGTCCCTTCGTGCACAAACTGATCCACACCCTGCCGCGGCTGGGCTATCGCCTGGCGCCGCTGGAAGGCGCCGGCGATCCGGCCGCCGGCGAGTGCAGCGATGGTTAGGCAGCGCTCGTTGGGCCGCCGCGTGCTCGTATGGCTGTTCGGTTACACGCTGCTGATGGTGCTGGCAGTGTTCGGCACCGCGCAGTATCTGCACGAGCGCGCAGAACACGGCGTATGGCGCTCGTTGTTGAATTCGGAACTGGACAGCATCCTGGATCGCAGTGCGCAGAATCCGGATTACCGCTGGCAGGACTCGGACACCTTGCGGCTGTATCGCCTCGACGGCAGTGCGGCAGTGCCGCCGGTCTTGCGCACCCTGCATCCCGGCCTGCACGACGAGCTGGAAATCGGCGGCCGCCAGAGTGCGGTGATGGTGCGTGACACGCCGCATGCCGGGCGCCTGGCGCTGGTGCTGGATATCACCGACTTCGAAGCGCTGGAGCAGTTCATTACCCGCTGGATGCTGGCCGCAGGTGTCGCGCTGATCGGCATCACCCTGTTGATGGGAACCTATGCGATGGCGCGGCTGGTGCGCCCGTTGGTGGAGCTGGCACGCGATATCGGCGCGTTGCGTCCCGAGCGGCGTGCACAACGCATTGCCGTGGGCCCGCAGGGCAGCGCCGAGCTGTACGTGATTGCCGACGCGCTGAACGACTATCTCGATCGCAACGGCCAGTTCGTCGAACGCGAACGCGCCTTCATCGACAGTGCCAGCCACGAGTTGCGTACCCCGCTGGCGGTGATCGGCAACGCCGCCGAACTGGCGCTGGAACAACCCGGCACAGCGCCGGCCGTGCGCCACCAGCTGCAGCGCATCGCGCAGACCAGCGCCGCGGTGGAGCAGTTGATCACCTTGTTGCTGGTGCTGGCCAAGGACCCGGGCCGGCTGACGCGCAGCAGCGATACGCTGCGCCTGGATCAGTTGCTGCCGGAGATCGTCGCCGATCACGCGCATCTGCTCGCCGACAAGGATCTGCAGGTGTTCACCGATCCGCTCCCGCCATGCAGCCTCACCGCGCCGGTGGCGATCGTGCAGACCGCCATCGGCAATCTGCTGCGCAACGCGATCGAGAACAGCGATCGCGGCATCATCCGCGTCTCGCTCAGCGCCCCCGGCGTGGTGCGCATCGCCGACCCGGGTCACGGCATGACGCCGGAGGAAATCAGCGCGATTTACGCGCGCCTGGCGCGTGACAACGCACGCCAGGGCAACGGCATCGGGTTGGAGCTGATCGGACGGCTCTGCGAGCACCTGGGCTGGTATCTGCACCTGGATTCCAGCGCGGGGCAGGGCACGGTGGTGACGCTGGATCTCAGCGGCGCGCAGTGCAGCTAATCGCCGGCACGCTCAAGGCAGCTGCGCAGTGCGGCCATCGCCGCCGCCGCGGTAGCCGGAGCAGCGGCCGCCTTGCGGGCATCGTTGAAGACCTCGATGCCGATCGGCCCTGTGTAGTCCATGCCGGCCAGGCGCCGCAACAGGGCCGACAGCGGAAAGCAGCCTTCGCCCGGCAGCAGGCGCGCATGCCGCGCCACCGCGGCCAGCGCACCTGGCGCCACCGGCTGCGCCACATCGCATAACTGCACATTGGCGATGCGCGTGGCCGGGATGGCGTCCAGGTCGTCCAGCCCACGGCCTGGCGCGAACAGGTGGTAGGCATCCACCACCAGATCGATGTTGTCCGCGCCGCTGGCACGCACGCTTGCCCACGCGGCAGGCAGGGTGTGATTGACCGTGCTCCACGCCATCGGTTCGTAGGCGATGCGCAGGCCGTGCTCGGCCGCGGCACGGCCCAGCCAGCGCAGATCCTCGACGATCCGTGCGGGCACGACGTCGGCACGCGTGTTGGCCGGTGCCTGCACCACGCCCGCACCCAGTGCGGCGGCGGTTTCCAGCATCTGCAGCGCGTGCGCGCGGCAACGGTCGCGTTGCGCGTCAGCGGCACCGTCCACATCGCGCAGCACCTGGTAGTCGGTCAGTCCCAGCCCGAGCTCGCGCAGGGTGCCGCGCACCTGCGCGGGCGATCGCGCCAACTGCTGCAGGTCCTGTTCCCACAATTCGACCGCATCGAAGCCGGCCGCCTGCGCGGCCGACAACTTATCGGCTGCGGTGCCGCCCAGCAGCACCGTGTTGAGAAACAGGCTGTGCATGCGCTGCAGCCTACGCGGCGTGGCGTTGAGGAGATGTCTGCGTCGCAGTGATGCCGCGCGGCGTGACCTGCAGTGCGACGAAACGCCGCGTCTGGCGATGGGCGACCTGCACGGAGACGGCAGCCGGCATGTTTCGCGCGCGAGCACTCGGCATGGTCCGTGCGGACGCTGACGACCCCGTCGTCTGCGCCCTGCTTGTGCCACGCAATGCAGTGCCACTGCGGTGCACTGGCCACGGGCGCGATCCCGGGGCTGCATGCTGGCAGCTGGCCCGCAGGCACGCCACGGCCAGGCGGTCCGGCGTCACTGCGGCAACAGGTTGCGCGCCAGCAGCCAGCTACGGGCGTTTTCCGCGTCCTGCTCGAACCAGGCGCGCGTGGATCCCAGCCGGTAGGTGTAGCCCCAGGTGTCCATGTCGGTCATCAGGCGCGCGCTGCCCACGCCCGGCAACTGCTCGGCCAGCAGGATCTGCAGGTAACAGGTGGCGTCTTCCTCATCCGCCGAGTCGGTGGCGTCGGTATGCACGGCTGCGCGTTTGTCGGCCGGCAGGACGATCAGGTGCCCGGCCTCGTGCAGCAGCGAATGCACCGGCGTGTCGTCACGCACATAGACATCGCAGCCGATGATGCCGGCTTCCGGTTCGCCCCAGAAACTGCCGGGGATCGGCGCCCCGGCCGCCACCCGATGCAGGCGCAGCCCATAACGTGCGAGCAGGGCGGTGGGGGCATCCAGGCCGATATCGCCCACGCACAACACGCTGGCTGGCTCGGCGCTGGGGCAAGAATCGATGGTCACACGCAAGGGCTCGCGGTCGGTTCGGTCAAGGCGGCACCGTGCAGACACGGTGCCGCAGGGGATGCCTACTTGTCGCCGTCTTCGGGCAAGGCGACCGAGATATCGAGCACGTCATGCTCGCCATCCTTGACCAGATCAACCCGCACCGCATCGGCGTCGATGTTGACGTACTTCTTGATCACTTCCAGCAATTCGCGCTGCAGCAGCGGCAGGTAATCCGGCCCGCCGCGGTGGTTGCGCTCCTGCGCAATGATGATCTGCAGGCGGTTCTTGGCCGTCTCGGCGGTGTTCTTCTTGCTCTTGAGAAAATCGAGCAGGCCCATGCTTACCCTCCGAACAGCTTGCTGAAGAAGCCTTTCTTCTCCACGGATATGAATCGCATCGGGCGCTCTTCGCCCATGATGCGGGCGACCGCGTCGTCGTAGGCCTGTCCGGCCGGGGACTCGACATCCAGGATCACCGGCTCGCCCTTGTTGGAGGCGTTGAGCACATCGCCGGATTCGGGAATCACGCCGATGGCCTTCAGCCCCAGCACTTCTTCCACGTCGGTGATGCTGAGCATCTCGCCGCCTTCCACGCGGCCCGGGCTGTAGCGGGTCAGCAGCAGGAAGGCCGGCACGGTCTGGCCTTGCTCGGCCTTGCGGGTCTTGGAATCGAGCAGGCCGATGATGCGGTCCGAGTCGCGGACCGACGAGACTTCCGGATTGACCACCACCACCGCGCGGTCGGCGAAATACATCGCCAGGAATGCGCCTTTTTCGATGCCGGCGGGCGAGTCGCAGACGATGTATTCAAAACCGTCGGCGGCCAGATCCTTGAGCACCTTCTCCACGCCTTCCTGGGTCAGCGCGTCCTTGTCGCGGGTCTGCGAGGCAGCCAGCACGTACAGGTTGTCGAAGCGCTTGTCCTTGATCAGCGACTGCTTGAGCGTGGCCTCGCCATGCACGACGTTGACGAAGTCGTACACCACGCGCCGCTCGCACCCCATGATCAGATCCAGGTTGCGCAGACCGACGTCGAAGTCGATGACGGCGACCTTCTTGCCGCGCCGTGCCAGCCCGCAGGCCAGGCTCGCGCTGGTGGTGGTCTTGCCAACGCCGCCCTTGCCGGAGGTGACTACGATGATTTCAGCCAAAGGATTTCTCCGAATATTTCTGTGGTTGGGCTGCGTCAGTCCAGCGCAGCGATCTTGATCTGATCCTGCTCCAGCCAGACCTGGACGGCCTTGCCACGCAGGTCCATGGGAACATCGTCCAGCACCTTGTAGTGGCCAGCAATGGCAACCAGTTCGGCGTGGAAGTCGCGGCAGAAGATGCGCGCGTCAGGGTTGCCCTGGGCGCCGGCCAACGCGCGGCCACGCAGGGTACCGTAGATATGGATGCTGCCGTCGGCGATGACCTCTGCCCCGGCACCCACCGTACTGAGTACGGTCAGGTCGCAGTTCTCCGCATACAGCTGCTGGCCCGAGCGCACCGCGTTGCGTTGCATGCGCCCAGGAGCCGGCCGCGCGGCCGGCGCTGCGGGTTCGGCACGCGCCGGCGGCGGCGGGGGCGGCGGCGGGCTCACCGCGGTCGGCTCGTATTGCGCACGGAACTTGGCCAGCAGCGGCACCCCGAGCTGCTGCGAGAGCAGGTCGATCTCGCTGGTGCCGTAGGCCAGCGCCACCGGCAACACGCCGGCATCGCGCAGACCGTCCAGCAGCGCCTTGGCCGTGACCAGGTCCGGCAACTGCGACAGCCCGCCGAAATCCAGGATCACCGCCGCGCGTCCGAACAACTTCGGCGCGCGGGTCACGCGTTCGCGCATCTCCCGCACAAGGCGCGGCACGTCCAGCGTGCGCACGCGCAGATTGGCAATGCCCACCTGGCCGATCTTCAGTTCGCCGGCCTGTTCAAAATCCACATTCACGCTCGCCACGCCTCAACTCCCCGTCGACGGGTTGTCGGCGGCGGCATGACGTGGCCGGCCGACCCACGGCAACTGCTCGGGCAACTTACCGCCATAGGTCTCCTGGACCCACGGATAGCTGCACATGTCTTTCATCAGCATGCTGGCGCGCACCTCGACGTCGGCCATGGTGTTCTGGCCGACCTCGCGGAAGCCGAAGCTGCCATGGAACAGCAACGCCGCATCGGCGCCATGGTCCAGGAACACTTCGCAGGCCAGTTGCGGGTAGCGCAACTCGGTGTAGCTCTGCACATCGGCATAGAACGCACGCCCGACGCCGCCGCCGCGACGTCGGCTGGCGACCACGATGCGGTCGATGTAGAAGAATTCCGGGTGACGGTCCCGGAACCAGGCGAAATTGCTGCTGTCATGCGCATTGCCGCTGCCGAACCCGACCAGAAACCCGGCCAGGTTGCCGTCGCGCTCGGCGACGCGGAAATATTCGGCCTGCTCGTAGAAACGTTGCAGCTTGGTTGAATCCAGCGGCAGGATTGCCAGTCCGGCATTGTTGTTCAGGGCCAGGACGGAATCGAGCTCGTGCTCGCGCACGTCGCGGATAACGATCGACATTAGGACTCCGTGGTAACGCTCTCGACCCGAAATCGGATCTGCGTCGGATTATTGCATGCGTGGCCCGACGCGGCGACCCGCCATGTGCTGCCCGCCAATACGTGTGCACTGAAGGGCCGGCCGCGCCACGCCCAGGCTGCAAGGTGTCGCTGCCAAGGCGGCCGGTCCGTGCAGGGACATGCATGACTTCCGGCAAGAGGGCAGCCGCCCGGGTAACGCCTAAGATGCCTGCATGTTGGGATACCTCAGTCATACGCGCGTCCTGCGCTTCGCCGGCCTGTTCACCTGGGCGATGATCGCCATGCCGTTGGTGTACACCTACTGGCCGGCAGCCGAGGAGGGCGACCACCGCAGCGTGGCCGAAGGCCTGCTGATGTCGGCGTTCTTCGTCGGCTTCGGCGCCAGCTACTTCTGGCTGACCCGCGGCCTGAGCAGCGGCGGCCATGCGCATTGGTACGACCGGCTGATCCTGCTGCTGCTGACCATCTTCGCGCTGGCGGTCAGCTATCTGAGCGGGACCGGGCTGGGCAGCATCCTGATGATGGTGGCGGCCGGGGTGATTCCCTGGCTGCTGCCGCTACGGATCGGCGTGGCCTGGCTGGTGCTCAGCCAGCTGGCGGTGCTGCCGGTGTTCTATTACCTGCGCCCGGACTTCACCCTGTTCGCCGCGCTGATGCAGTCGTTATTGTATGGCGGCTTCTCGATGTTCATCTTCGTGACCAGCCTGGTCGCGCGCCAGCAGACCGATGCCCGCGAAGAACAGCGCCGGCTCAATGCCGAGTTGCGCGCCACCCGCGCGCTGCTGGCTGAAAGTGCCCGCGTCAACGAGCGCACCCGCATCTCGCGCGAGTTGCACGACCTGCTCGGCCACCACCTCACCGCGCTGAGCCTGAACCTGGAAGTGGCCGGCCACATCACCGACGGCCAGGCCCAGGAACACGTACGCCAGGCGCACACCCTGGCCAAGCTGCTGCTCACCGACGTGCGCGAAGCGGTCAGCCACCTGCGCGACAGCGGCGCGATCGACCTGGAAGCGGCCCTGCGCCCGCTGGTGACCCAGGTGCCATCGCTGGACATCCATCTGGACATTGCCCAGCCGCTGACCCTGGACGACCCCGAGCGCGCCCATGTGCTGCTGCGCTGTACCCAGGAAATCATCACCAATGCGGTGCGCCATGCCGGTGCGCGCAACCTGTGGATCCAGGTGCGGCGCGATGCCGATACCGTGTTGATCGACGCGCGCGACGATGGCCATGGCGCCGACACGGTGGCGCCCGGCAACGGGCTGCGCGGCATGCGCGAGCGGCTGAACCAGTATGGTGGCCAGCTCGAGATTCAAACCCGGCGGGGTGACGGCTTCGGCCTGCGCATCTCCGTTCCAGGCGCGCCGGCACTGATGCCTGCGGCCGTGACCCAAGGAGTGTTCTGATGATCCGTGTGTGCCTGGTCGACGACCAAACCCTGGTACGCCAGGGCATCCGCTCGCTGCTGGCGCTCGACAACGGCATCGAGGTGGTGGCCGAGGCCTCGGACGGCAAGCAGGCGGTCGAGCAGATCCCGCAGATCCAGCCCGACGTGGTGCTGATGGACATGCGCATGCCGGTGATGTCCGGCCTGGAGGCGCTGCAGATGCTCTCGCGCAACGGCACGCTGCCGCCGACCATCATCCTGACCACCTTCGACGACGACCAGCTGGTGCTGGCCGGGCTGAAGGCCGGCGCCAAGGGCTACCTGCTCAAGGATGTCTCGCTGGAACAACTGGTCGGCGCGATCCGCACCGTGGCCGACGGCGGCTCGCTGGTGCAGCCGGCGGTGACCCAGCGCCTGCTGTCGGGCCTGGAGCACATGCGCAACGAGTTCGTCAGCCTGGACCGGCCCGATCCGCTGACCGACCGCGAGACCGAGATCCTGCGGCTGATGGCCAGCGGCTTCTCCAACAAGGAGATCGCCAACTCGCTGGGCGTGGCCGAGGGCACCATCAAGAATCACGTCTCCAACATCCTGTCCAAGCTCGGCGTGCGCGACCGTACCCGTGCAGTGCTGAAGGCCTTCGAGCTGCAATTGGTCTGATCGGCCGCGCAGGTGGCGCAGCGTCCGGCGCGCGGCGCTGCGTCCGCTACGCCGCGCGTGTGCCAAAGCGCGCGGCGGGGTGGTCTGGTCGGTTCCGACCTGATCAGGCGCGCGGCCCGGGGCCGAAAATGGTGCCGGCAGCAATCGCATCACACACAGGCATCGCGCGATGTGCATGATAGCTGCGCGCAATCTACCCAAACCCTTGTGCAGGTTGGGATCGCGCAGTCATGGACTGCGCGGTTGCGCGGTGGATGACACCGCAAGACCGCGCTACCCGTCGCACAACTGAACATCTTTCTCGAAGCCTGCTAGGATGGCGGCTTCGCTTCACCCAACCCGGCCGTGGGATCGGCCCCGGAGACCTCCTGAATGACCCGTATTATCGAGTTCCTGATCGCCTTGGGGATCGTGGCTGGCTTGTTTGTCGTGGTGGGCTTGGTGTTGCCCTCGGAGCGGCAGATGTCCGAGAGTGTTGAGACCAACCGCAGGATGACGATTGTTTACGACACCGTGAACAGCTTCCGTCGTTTCAAGGATTGGAACCCGCTTGTGCTGCGTGACCCGAAGATCCAGCTGAAGCTGGTCAGCCCCGATGAGGGCAAGGGTGCACGCGTCGAATACAGCTCCACCGAAGGCTACATCGGCGACGGCAGCTGGGAGATCACCAACAGCGTCAAGAACGAGCGTGTTGAGATTTCGGTCGACGATCCCACCAAGGGCTACGACAAAGTCACCAACTTCACCCTTGCGCCGACTGGCAAGAACAACAAGAACGTCAAGATCACCCAGGACTACAGCGTCAAGTACGGCTGGAACCTGTTCGGTCGTTATGCCGGTCTGTATGTCAGCCGCCACGTGGGCGACGATTTGAAGCTGGGTCTGTCGCGTCTGGCGACCGCACTGGCCACCGTGCCGAATTTCGACTACCGCGCCCAGCTCGACGGCAAGCCGGTGTTGAGCGACCTCAAGCTCGTCGATGTGCCGGCCGAGGACCTGCTGGTCGTCACCGCGGGCAACATCGATCGTGACAACGAGACGATCAAGAAGTCGATCAAGGACAACCAGGAGTGGATCAAGCGCGTGATGGACGCCAACGGCCTGGAGGCTGCTGGTCCGGTCCGCATCGTGACCACCGACTTTGCCACCGACAAGTACGCGTTCGACGTGGTGCAGCCGGTCCGCAAGCGTGCTGGTGGCGCGCCGAAGACCGACCCGAAGGCCGACACCGCCAAGGCGAATGCCAAGAAGGATGACGCCGCGGCTGCCGCACCTGTGGATGCAACCCCGGTTGCTGCGGTGGGCGAGGAGTTGAAGGTCAACATCCCGTCGGAAGCACCGGTCAAGTACGAGCGCACCAAGGCCCACCGTTCCGCGTTTGCGACCTATGCAGGCCACATGGCCGGCCTGGACGCAGTGCGTAGCTCCCTGCGTGCCTGGGCTGCCACCAATGGCAGCGACGTGACCGAGCGTCCGTACGAGTCGTGGAAAGGCGGCGTGGACAAGTCGTTTACGCAGGACGGTACCTACGACGTCTACTGGGCCATCAAGTAATCGTCGTACCACGATGATCTGATCCAGACGAAAACGCGCCGCAGCCCTGCGGCGCGTTTTTTTTTGCGCCACGGCGCTGCAACGGAGCCGCCCCTCATGTCTGTGCTCGAACGTCGCAAGAAACATCCCTCGCTGCTGGCGTTTTGCGGCGCCTTGCTGGCCGCCATCGCGGTGGGCCTGTCGGCCTATGCCTCACACGGGGTGGCCGATGCGCTGGTGCAATCGCGGCTGCAACTGGCAGCGCTGTATGCCTTCGGCCATGGCGCTGTGCTGACGGCGCTAGGTGCTACCGAAACGCGCGCGCTCGGCCGGGTCGGCCTGTATCTGCTGTTGCTCGGCACGCTGCTGTTTGCCGGCAGCCTGGTCGGCGGCGCGCTGCTGCACTGGCCCACCAGTCTGGCACCGATCGGCGGCGTCAGCCTGATGCTGGGCTGGGTGGTGCTGGCGATCGGCGCGTTGAGGCGCTGAGCATGCCGCGCCATGTTCGTGGATTCGATGTGGAGGCCGCCTTTGCGCACCTGACCCGGCGCGATCGCGCGCTGGGTGCGTGGATGAAGCGCATCGGCCCGATCGCCGCGCAGCCGGGTTGGCGCAAGCCGTTCGATCCGGTGGATGCGTTGGCGCGCGCGATCCTGTTTCAGCAACTCAGCGGCAAGGCCGCATCGACGATCGTGGCGCGAGTGGAAGTGGCCATCGGTGCGTCGCGTCTGCATGCAGACACGCTCGGTCGCATCGATGACGCAGCACTGCGTGCCTGTGGCGTGTCCGGCAACAAGGCGCTGGCATTGCGTGATCTGGCGCGGCGCGAACTGGAAGGCGAGATTCCCTCCCTGCGCAAGCTCGCCTTCATGGACGAAGAAGCGATTGTGCAGGCACTGATCCCGGTGCGCGGCATCGGCCGTTGGACGGTGGAGATGATGCTGATGTTTCGCCTGGGTCGCCCGGATCTGCTGCCTATCGATGACCTGGGCGTGCGCAAGGGCGCCCAGCGCGTGGACAGGCAGGAGCAAATGCCCATGCCGAAGGAGCTGGCCATCCGTGGCGAACGCTGGGGCCCGTACCGCAGCTACGCCGCGTTCTATCTGTGGAAGATCGCCGACTTCAGCGTGGCAACCAAGGTGCCGACACCGCGCTCGCAGGAGTAGGTCTTTGCATTGCGGCGCGCGCGGCTTGTCGCGCGCATTACGCCGCCGACCACCGCCAGTGCCAGGGCTCGTAGATGATGCCGTAGGGATTGTCGCGCGGATAACTCAGCCGGTAGCCAAACCGATCCGCGTTGTCGCGCAGCCACGCGAAGGCGGGCGTGGTTTCGAAGGATTCTTCCACCGGCGGCTCGCCGGGCATGCCGATATCCAACGCATCGCCGCTGTGGTGCTCGCTGAAGCCGGGTGCGGTGTTGACTGCCAGGATCTGCGGCACCGTCAGGCCGCGCGCCAGCTTGCGTTCGAAGATCGCCAGTTGGTAATCGTGGCTGCGATACCCGGACAGCGCATCCAGCAGTACGCCAGCGCCTGCAGCGTCGGCCTGCATCTGTCGCCATGCACGGCTTGCGCCGGCGCTGAGCCACAGCGGCCGTGCGAAGCGATCGCGTCCGGCAAAGTGCAGGGCTGCAGGTTCGGCTACCAGGCTCAGCCCGGTCTGCAGTGGATACGCCTCCACGTCGATTTCCAGCTGCGCCAGCCGCTGGCGCACGCCGCTGACCGGCAGCAGCGTGTTCGCACGGGCCGATGCACGCCCGCCAGGCAGCTCCAGCAGCGCCAGTGCCTCGTCCAGCCCCGGCTCGGGTGCCAGTCGCGGGATCAACGGCATCACGCCCTGCGGCAGATGCGCGGCCAAATAGCGCCCGTCGCGCTTGCGCCGTAGCACCCAGTCGGCCTGCGCCAGCACGCGTGCATCCGCATTGCCGCGCGCACGCAGCATGCCTGCCGGCCACAGTTCGATGTCGGAGGTGTTGAGCAGAAAGCGTGGGGAGTTGCGCATCGCCGCAGCTTAGCGGGTGCTACGTGAGGGCTGCCAGTCCGGAGCGGCGCGAATGCTGGCGTGCGCCGATAGAGATGCTCCGTTGAGCAGCGGTGGGCGGATGCATACGAACGGGCACAGTCGCTTTCCTCTCAACCAATCACGCCTGTGCTTTGTTCAAGCACCGGCGTCCTTGTCGCCCTGCGGCTTCGGCAGGCGCCCGGCCTTGCGTAGCGCATCGCGCAGCACGTATTCGATCTGCGCGTTGAGGCTGCGCAGGTCGTCGTCGGCCCAGCGCTGCGCGGCGGCCAGCACGTCGGCGTTGATGCGCAGCGGATAGGCCTTCTTCTCGCTCACTCGCGCTCCCGGCGGCCGCTGTGGCGGCGCAGGTGCATCACCATCGAGACGATCAAGACATTCACGCCGACGAGCATGCCGATCACCACCGCGTAGATGCCGGCGCGGTTGTCGCCGGCCCAGTACAGGCAGGCGGCACCGATCAGGATGACCAGGCTGATCAAGGCCCAGCGCAGCCCCAGGCCGCGCGCGCGGTCGTCGTCGTCCGCACCGATGGAGGCGGCGATTGCCAATGCAGGCAAGCCGGAAAGCGCGACGACCAACGGCACCATGACATTCATTGCATCACCTCAATACAGCGAGCCGGCGTTGACCACCGGTTGGGTACCGCGGTCAGAACACAATACGGTGAGCAGGTTGCTGACCATGTGCGCCTTGCGCTCTTCGTCCAGCTGCACGACGCCGTTTTTCTGCAGTTCGGCCAGCGCCATTTCGACCATGCCCACCGCGCCGGCGACGATGCGCGTGCGTGCGGCGATCACCGCATTGGCCTGCTGACGCTGCAGCATGGCCTGGGCGATTTCCGGTGCGTAGGCGAGGTGGCTGATGCGCGCTTCGATCACGTCCACGCCGGCCTGGGTCAGGCGCTCGTCCAGATGGCGCTTGAGTTGTTCGCTGATTTCGGCCGGATGGCTGCGCAGCGAGATCTGATCGTCTTCGTGCTGGTCGTACGGGTAGCTGGTGGCCATCGCGCGCAGCGCCGCTTCGGACTGGATATGCACGAAGCTTTCGTAATCGTCGACGTTGTAGACCGCCTCGGAGGCGTCGAGCACCTGCCACACGATGACCGCGGCGATCTCGATCGGGCTGCCGTCCAGTTCGTTGACCTTGAGCCGGCCGCTTTCGAAGTTGCGCACGCGCTGGCTGACCCGGCGCTTGGCATAGAAGGGGCTGTTCCAGCGCAGGCCCGGGTCCTTGACCGTGCCGACGTACTTGCCGAACAGGCTCAGCACCGCCGCCTGGTTCGGCTCCAGCGTGTACAGGCCGGCCAGCATGAAGATGCCCGCCGCCACCACCAACAGCGCAATCAGGAACCCGGCTGCAGTCGGGCTGCTGGCCGCCATGGTCGTGAGAACGAACAAGGCAGCGCCCGCGAACGCCGCGCCGGTGGCGAGGATGACCGGGATGCCCGGCAGTGAGCTGATCGGCTTCTCTTTCATGAGGTGGGTGTCCTTGGGGAGTGGAAAAAAGATATCAAAGTGATATCAGTTAATGCAAGTCGTGCAGCCGGCGGCCATGGTGACGGCCCGTTAGAATGGCGGCCCCCTCCCGATCTGGACCGCGCTCATGACTACTCTCGGCACGCCGTTGTCGCCTTCCGCCACCCGCGTGTTGTTGCTGGGCTCGGGCGAGCTGGGCAAGGAAGTGGCGATCGAATTGCAGCGCTTCGGGGTGGAAGTGATCGCCGCCGATCGCTACGCCAACGCGCCGGCGATGCAGGTCGCGCACCGTTCGCACGTGCTGGACATGCTTGATCCCCAGGCGCTGCGCGCGCTGATCGCCCGGGAGCAGCCGCATCTGATCGTGCCGGAGATCGAGGCGATCCATACCGAAACGTTGGTCGCGCTGGAGCGCGAGCAGGGCCAGCGGGTCATCCCGACCGCGCGCGCCGCACGGCTGACCATGGACCGCGAAGGCATCCGTCGCCTGGCTGCCGAAACGCTTGGCTTGCCGACCTCGCCGTACCGCTTCGTCGACACGGCTGCCGACTATCGCGAGGCGATCGCCGCGGTCGGCCTGCCGTGCGTGGTCAAGCCGGTGATGTCGTCCTCGGGCAAAGGCCAGAGCACCTTGCGCAGCGAAGCGGACATCGATGCGGCCTGGGAGTACGCGCAGACCGGCGGACGTGCCGGTGCCGGCCGCTGCATCGTCGAGGGCTTCATCGACTTCGATTACGAGATCACCTTGTTGACCGTGCGGCATGCCGGTGGCACGTCGTTCTGCGACCCGATCGGGCATTGGCAGAAAGACGGCGACTACCGCGAGAGCTGGCAGCCGCAGCCGATGTCAGCGGCGGCCTTGCAGCGCTCGCAGCAGATTGCGCAGGCCATCACCGACGACCTGGGCGGTCTGGGCCTGTTCGGGGTGGAGTTGTTCGTCAAGGGCGACGAGGTGTGGTTCAGCGAGGTCTCGCCGCGCCCGCACGACACCGGCCTGGTCACGCTGGTGTCGCAGGACCTGAGCGAATTCGCCCTGCACGCGCGCGCGATTCTCGGCCTGCCGGTCGGTGCGGAAAACGGCGGCGTGATCCGTCAGAGCGGCCCGTCGGCGTCGTGCGCGTTGCTCGCGCACGGCCATGGCGTGCCGGTCTTCGACAATGTCGCGCAGGCCCTGCGCGACTCGGACACCGCATTGCGTCTGTTCGGCAAGCCGCGCGTGGACGGTCACCGCCGCGTCGGCGTCACGCTGGCGCGCGCGTACAGCATCGACGCCGCGCGCGCGAAGGCGCGTGTAGCCGCTCAAGCATTGCAGATCCAGCTGGACTGAGCGCTGCGCTCGTCGTGGCGCGGTTGCGGCGACCAGCCGCAATCGCGCCATGACACAAGCAACCACCCGACGCTTCAAATCCCCAATCCCGAATCACCGCTCCCCAGCCACATCCACCCAGACCGCATGATGGTCGCTGCCGTCGGCGATCGCCGCTTCCGGCGCGGTGCTGGCGGGCCAGAAAATGCCGCTGCCGATCAAGGTGAACTGGCGCGAGGGCAGCACGTAGTCCAGCCGCATCGTGCCTGCCTGCGGCCCGAAATCGCCGGTGACCTGGTGCGGGTCGCCCGTATGGGCAATGCCTTGCGCGGCGTACTCGGCGGTTTTTTCCGGGCCGCCTGCGCTGTGCGGTGTGGGGTACTGCAGCACCCGCGGGTGCGTGATCAAGGCGCGGATCGCATCGTGCCGGCCGGCGCCGTCGACCGGGTCGTTATTGAGGTCGCCGAGAATGACGAAGCGCGCATCGGCGGGCAGCCCGCCGCAGCGGCCCTGGTCGTCGCACAGCCAGCTGGCATCTGTGGGGTTGTCCAGATACTCGCGCCATAGCCGCAGCTCGTCGTGGTTGCGGGCGACGTTGCGCTTCTCGGCGCCATCGAACACCGGCGGGGTGGGGTGCGACACCAGCGCGTGCACCACGCCCAGCGGCGTGCGCACCGGCACGTCCCAGTGCGATTTGGACGACAGCCGCAGCTGCGCCCAAATCGCGTCGCTATAGAACGATTGTGTGCTGGACGGGTCGGTCGGGCGCAGCGCGCCCGGCAGCGCGCTCCATTTCAGCAACTGGAAACTGCGCACCGCCTGTGCGTCGATCGGGTAGCGCGACAGCACCAGCATGCCGTACTGGCCGGGATGCAATCCGTAGCCCCAGGCATCGTTGCCGCGGGTGCGGCCATCGCCACCGATGCTGCCGTTGTTGTCCAGATCCAGGCCGCTGGGCACGCCGGTATTGACCGGGGCCAGATAGCGATACGGATAGCGCAACGCTTCGCCGCCGCCCGGCTGGGCGACCTGCAGATAGCGCTGCTGGAACAGATCGGCGGCGCGGTGCTCGGGGTCGAAGTCGAACTCGTTGAGCAGCACCAGATCCGGACGCACCCGCTGCAGCACCGCGGCGATCTTGCGCGCATGCGCGCTGTCGCCCTGCAGTTCGCGCACCAGGCCGCCGGCCTGGTCGGAATACAGGGAGGTGTTGTAGGTCGCGATGCGTAGCTGGGTTGGCGCGGACGTGGCAGTCGCCTTTGAGCTCGTCTCCGGGGAGGTCGCGTGATGTGCGCAGGCGGCGCAGAGCGCGGTCAGCGCAAGCAGTAAAAGAGGTCTGATCATCGCGACATTCTCGCATGTGCAAGACGACAGGCCGATGTCGTCCCGGCGGGGTTCAACCTTCCGGTGCGGGGGCGGGGAGCGCACGCCATTGGCGGCCGTCGTAAGCCTCCAGCGCGCTGAAGCGGCGCTTGTAATTCATCTTGGCATGGCCGTCGATCCAGTAGCCCAGATATACATGCGCGCGGCGCTCGCGTTGCGCCCACTGGATCTGCTGCAGGATCGCAAACGTGCCCAGGCTGCGCGCAGTGGCATCCGCTGCGTAGAACGTATAGACCGCCGACAATGCATGCTCGGTGACATCGGTGACCGCAACGGCGAGCAGTCGCCCCGGCGCGTGGGCCACTGCGGGTTCGCGGATTTCCAGAAAGCGTCCATGTGACCAGCCACCGATCAGGAACTGGTCGAATTCGGTAGCGCCATGTTCGTCCATGCCGCCGCCGGGATGGCGGCGCTTGAGGTACTGCCGGTACAACGCGAGTTGTTCGTCGGTG
The DNA here is from genome assembly GCF_011761885.1 of Xanthomonas sp. CFBP 8151. NCBI lineage: Bacteria > Pseudomonadati > Pseudomonadota > Gammaproteobacteria > Lysobacterales > Lysobacteraceae > Xanthomonas > Xanthomonas sp. CFBP 8151. The sequence continues at coordinate 36,604 of NZ_JAASQZ010000002.1, read as the reverse complement.
CGTTCGGCGGCGACCACGCGTACCACCAGGTCCTGGTTGCGCGCCAGGCAACGCCGCTGGCTGCGATCGGGCCGGAACGCATCCACCGCAATGCGCACTGGCACGCAGGCGCGGCAACGTTCGCAATGCGGCCGGTAGACCAGATCGCCGGAGCGACGGAATCCCCATGCCAATGCCTGCGGATAGATCGCGCCCAGACGCGGATCGTGTGGATCCAGCACCAGGTCGCGCGCGCGGCGGTCGGACCAGTAGCCACAGGCATGCTCGCCGGTCTGGAACAGGCGCAGGTCGTCATGGGTGTCGGCGTGGATGGCCATGGCGTCAGGATAGCGCCTGCGCGTCGCAACAGCGGCGACTGTCCGCCGGATGAATACGCCCGGTTGGCACGTCAACGCGCGTGCCGCTGGCTCGTTGATGTGGGTGTTGGTGGCAGCGCACGGTGGATCCGGATGCGCCACCCACGCGATGCGGCCCATGCAGGTGCCGCGTGTGGTTCCCACATCCCAGGAGTTTCTCATGACGTTTCGCAAACCGTTTCTCGCACTGGCCGTGCTGGCTGCCCTGTCCACCGGCGCGGTGTTCGCCGCTCCGCCTGCCGCCGGCGATGCGCCGCGTCCTGCCAAGCTAGACAAGAACGGCGATGGCGTGATCGATCGCAGCGAGGCCGCTGCCGACCCCGAGCTGGCCGCACAGTTCGACACGCTGGACACCAACAAGGACGGCAAGCTCTCGCGCGATGAGCGCCCGCATCATCGCGGCCCGGGTCGCGGTGAACGCGGCGACTGGCTGAGCAAGCTCGACACCAACAAGGACGGCCGCATCAGCCGCGAAGAAGCCAAGGCCGACCCCAAGTTTGCCGCGCGCTTCGATGAGATGGACATCAACAAGGACGGCGTTGTCGATCGCGCCGACCGTGAGTTGCGCATGCAGCAGCATCGCGACGCGTGGTTTGCCAAGGCCGATACCGACAAGGACGGCAAACTGAGCAAGGCCGAGTTCGATGCCGCATCCAAGCAGCGTGGCGAGCATGGCCCGCGTGGTCCTGATGAACGTGGCGAGCGTGGCGATCACGGCAAGCGTCCGATGCCGGCCAAGCCGGCCGCGGGCAACTGAGTTCGTCCAGTCGCTACAGCGTTACCCGGTCGCAATGCTGCGACCGGGGCAGCACCTGCGGCATCTGCAGCATGTAATCAGCAGCACGCAACAAGGCGCCGATTCGACCAGCGGCCTCCCGCGCAAGCAGGAGGCCGTTTTTTATTGACCGGAATGGTCGCACCTGGTGCGTGCGGCGATGGCGCCACGCCGGGATCAGAGCATCCCCAGCTTCATGTAGTGCCGCACGATGGGCAGCATGACCGCCGCCGTGCTCACCAGCATCGCGCCCGGGCTGAACATGCAGCGATACAGTAGCGGTGCCCGCGTGGTGCCGCGTCGTTGCGCATCGCGTTCCAGCATCGGGCGCATGACCCGTGGCAGCACCCGGATGGTTTGATAGTTGAGCACCGCCATGCCTGCGCACAGCAGTAGCAGCGACGCCCATGCGCCCGCATCCAGGCGTTTGAGCAGCAGCGTGCTGCCCACCACCAGCACCGACATCAGCGTGGTGATGTGCAGGAAACGACGAATCGCCGCTGCTTCGGCGGCGGTCTGCGCAAAGCGCAGCAGATACCAGCACGACCAGTACGTGCCGACTCCGGCAACCAGCACGGCGCCAGCGGCGAACAGCGACGGCATGCCGAGCCAGAGGCTTAGCGCACCGGCGGCGCCACCTCCGCTCAATGCCGAGCCTGTCAGTCCGCTCACGCCTAATTTGCCTGCGCCCCCCATGCCCGTCAGCACGATGGCCGCGCTTGCCGTCCCCGGCGCGGCCAGCAGGGTTGCCGAGGTCACCGCAGTGGCAAAGGCCACGCTGGGCGCACTGCCACGGGCGAACTCGCCGAACCGGCGCAGCAGCTCGCCGCGCACGCTGGCACGTGCCCGCGACAGGCGTTTGCGCACGGCCGCATCGCTCAGTCCGAGCAGCGAGGCGACCTGTTGCGAACTCTGGCCTTCGCGATAAAACAGCAGCAGCGTCTCGCGGCTTTCCTCGGGCAGTGCAGAAATGATGTCGAGCGCGGCGATCTCTTCTTCCACCTGCAGCAACTGGTCGGCGGGCGAGGGGGCCGGGTCGGCGGCCATCGCGATCGCCAGGTCCGCCGCTTCGCCGCTGAGGGCGCGACGCCGGTTGGCGCGCAGCCAATCACGCGCCAGGTTGCGGGTGATCTGCCGCAACCACGGCAGGAAGCTGGCCGGCTGATGCAACTGTGCCAGCCGCTGCCAGGCGCGCAGGAAGGCTTCCTGGGCGATGTCTTCGCTGGCAGCGATATCACGCGTGATCGCCAGTGCGATGGCGGTCACCGTGTTCTGGCACGCACGCACGATGCGGCCGTAGGCCTGCTGGCAGCCGGCGGCGGCGACCGGCAGTTCGCGTTGCAACATCAGGTCCAGCGTGTCGGTGTGCATCGGCGCAATCCATGTCCTGGTACCAGCATGACGCAGGCGAGCACCGGATGTGACCGACGTGATGGCGATGGCGCCTGGCGCACCGCGCGGTGACCGCGCTCAGCGCGCCGGCTGGATCCGTACACGCACTTCTTCGTCCCCTGCGGCTGGCGGTGCCGTGGTGGCGGGCGCTGGCTGCGCTGTCGGCGGTGCCACTGGCGTGGCCGGGTCAGGGGCGTTGCGATGGCGCAGCACCACGAACATGGCGACCGCGCCGATCACCAGCAGCAGCACCAGCCGGATGCGCCAGGCCCAGCTGCGCGCATTGGTGCTCGAGCCGTTTTCGCCGTCGCGGAAGGTGTACTCCACATTCGGCAGGTCGCGGCGGGTGGTGTCGAGCAGGCGTGCGTCGCGCAGCAGGTCGCGGGCGCGCGGCTGGTCGTCGGCATGCACGATCCACACCGTGGGGTAGGCCTGGGCGTTGCCCTGTTCGAGATAGCTGAACTGACCGCTGCGCTTGCTCTCGTAGGAGCGGCCGTTGCTCATGCGCACGTCGATGCCGGCGTTGCGCAGCAGATCGGCCACGCCTTCTGCGGTTTCGATACGTTGGCTGCTGAAGATCTTGCGCATGCTTAAGGGGTGCCAGCGATTGCCGAGCAGGGCGCGCTGTGAGTGCGCTTGCTCGAGCTGAAAAAAAAGAGCGGCAAGGATGTCGATCCAGGCCGGAAAGTGCAGGCGGCAATCAGCATGCCTGCGCACGGCGAATGCGGTGCAGCAATCAACATGGCGAGTCGTTTGCCGGCACGGCGATCGCGCTGCCGTCGGGCACCACGCGGATCAGGCCTTCCTGCGTGGTGCTGGCGACCAGCACGCCATCGCGGGTGAAGAACTGCCCGCGCGCCAGGCCGCGCGAACCCTGTGCGGTGGGGCTGTCGAGCGAGTACAGCAGCCAGTCGTCGGTGCGGAACGGGCGATGGAACCACAGCGCATGATCGAGCGAGGCCATCTGCACGTTTGGCGTGTAGTAGCTGATCCCGTGCGGAAACGTGGAGGTGCCGAGCAGCTGAAAATCCGAGGCATACGCCAGCAAGGCCTGGTGCAGGCCGACGTCGTCGCCAACCGGGTCGCTCAGGCGCAGCCACATCTGCTGAAACGGCGGGCGCTTGGGCGGCCTGAGTTCGTCGCGCGGGAGTACATGGCGAAACTCGAACGGACCGCCACGCGACAGCCAGCGCTGCACCTTGGCAGGCAGGGTCTCCAGCACCTCCGCTGCCAGCGGCGGGGTGGGTTCGATGTCTTCGGGCGGCGGCACCACCGGCATCACCGACTGATGTTCGGCGCCGTCCTCGCGCTGCTGAAACGAGGCCGCGCAGAAAAAGATCACCTTGCCGTGCTGGATTGCGGTGACCCGGCGCACCGAAAAACTGCCGCCATCGCGGGTGCGGTCGACGTCGTAGACGATCGGGTGGTCGATATTGCCGGCGCGCAGGAAGTAGGCATGCAGGGAATGCGCCTGGCGGCCATTGTCCACGGTGGCTTGCGCTGCGGCCAGCGCCTGGCCCAGCACCTGTCCGCCGAATACGTACTTGGTGCCGATATCGCGGCTCTGGCCGCGAAACAGGTTGTCCTCCAGGCGCTCCAGCGACAGCAGGCTGATCAGTTCGGAGACGACGGGTTCGGCAGTGGTGGACAAGGGGCGGACCTGGGCGTGCGATGGACCGCGATTATAGCGGGCCGTCTCGTGTGCACCGTGCCGGGAGCCGGCGTCAGGCCTTCTGCAGCCGCGCGACCAGGCCATGCAGGGCGGCCTGCGCATCCGGCGCGTACCAGCCATCGATGAAGCGTTCCAGCTGGATCAGTTCGGGCGCCAGCGCCGCGCGCAGATCGGCGCGCGCAATCGCACGCGTGGCCAGCATCGGCTGGCGCGGCACCTGCTGCAGGTCCTGTAGCCAGGCTACCGCGCGCGCGGTGACCAGATCGCCATCGACCAGCTCGTCGACCAGGCCGATCGTGACCGCCTGCTCGGCCGGCAGCAGCTGCCCGGAGATCAGCAGGCGTTCGGCGCGGTGCGTCCCGACCACGCGGCGCAACAGGCGCTGGATGCCTTCGGGCGCGGCCAGGCCCACCTGCACCTCGTTCAAGCCGATCGCATAGGGTTTTGCGGTATCTGCGCTGCGCGCCATCACCCGGTAGTCGCAGCACAGTGCCAGCACGCAGCCACCGGCCGGCGCATGCCCGCCGATGGCCGCGACCACCGGCACGCGGCTGTTGGCCAGCGCCTGCGCGGCCTCGAAGAAGGCTGTCCAGCTGGCCAGCAACGCGGCGCGGTCGGTGCCGTGCGAGAGCAGCTGCGGCACGTCCATGCCACCGGAAAAGATCCGCTCGCTGCCCGACAGCACGATGCCATCAGTCTCCTCGCCGGCCTGCTGCACCGCAACGCTCAAGGCCTGGCACAGCGCGCTGTCCAGGGCATTGACCGGCGGGCGTGCCAGACGGATTTCGCGAAGACGGCCATGGTCTAAGATCTGGATGCTCATTCGGGGCTCCTGGAGGTCGGGTCATGATAGACGGCAGTCGAAGCAGGCAGCGCATGTGCGGACGCGTGCTGCTCGGTGCATGGGTGATGCTGGCAAGTGCAGGCGCTGGCGCGCAGTGCCTGGCCGAGTTCAAGGACGGCTGGATCCGCATTCCGCCACCCGGTGGCATGGGCATGGCGGCGGGATTCGGGCAGTTCCACAACGGCTGTGCGCAGCCTCTGACGGTCACTGCGGCCAAGAGCAGTGCGTTTGCCGATGTGTCCATCCACGAGACCACGCAGAACAACGGCGTCAGCCGCATGCGCGCGGTGCCGGAGCTGGCGTTGCCGGCCGGCAGGTCGGTGCCGCTTGCGCCGGGCGGCCTGCATCTGATGCTGATGGAAGCGCGTGCGCCGTTGCAGGAAGGCGCGCAGGTGCCGGTGACCTTTGTCTTGCAGGATGGTCGCGAGATCAAGGCCACGCTGCAGGCGCACAAGCGCGCGCCGGGTTCGTAAACGCGCGTAGTGCGTGGCCAAGCGGAGGCTGCGTCCTGCAGTGTTTGCCGAGCCCACTGTGCGATGTTGCCGATCAAACGTGATGCGTGGTGGCGAGCAGGCTTCCACTTCATTGTGTCGGTCTGGTCCCGATCACGCGGGCTGCCGGTGGTATCGCGCAGCGGCACACAGGAGCGCTGCAAACAGAAACGGCGGCTCCCGGAAGAGCCGCCGTCGTCGTATGGCGCTGAAGATCCAGCGCGCAACTGGCAATCCTCAGCTGCTGGCAGCGCGTACCGTCTCCGGCAGCGACGCGCTCTTGCCGGTCTGCGTATCGATCCACACCACCACCACGTTGCCATCCGAATACAGCACGCCCTCGTCCTTCTGGTCGACGATGCGATGGCCGATGGTGATGCTGCTGCTGCCCAGGCGTTCGACGAACAGTTCCACCAGGATGTCGTTCGGCCATACCAGCGGACGCTTGTAGTTGACGTTGGTGGCCGCGACCACCGGCGCGATGCGGTCGGTCATCGCCACGCCTTCAACGCCCAGCATCCAGCGCACGCGCGCTTCTTCCAGATACGAAATGTATTTGGCGTTGTTGACATGGCCCATGCTGTCCATATCGCGCCAGCGCACGCTGATCGGGATGCGTGCCAACACCTTGTGCTCTTCGCTCATCAGCTTGCCTTCTTCTTTGCGGTTTTCTTGGCGGCGGACTTGGCGACTTTCGCCACCTTCTCCGGTTTGACCTTGCGTGGCGGGCGCGCATCGGGCTTGTTGGCCATCGCTGCCGGCCGGGTCTCGCGCGCCTTCACCGACGGCAGCATCTTGGCCAGGAACTGCCCTGTGTAGGACGCCTCGTGCGCGGCCACATCTTCCGGCGTGCCGGAGACCAGGATGCTGCCGCCGCGATGGCCACCTTCCGGGCCCAGATCCACGATCCAGTCGGCGGTCTTGATCACGTCCAGATTGTGTTCGATCACCACCACCGTGTTGCCCTCGTCGCGCAGCTTGTGCAGCACGCCGAGCAGCGCTTCGATGTCGTGGAAGTGCAGGCCGGTGGTCGGCTCGTCGAGGATGTACAGGGTGCGTCCGGTATCGCGACGCGACAGCTCCTTGGACAATTTGACGCGCTGCGCCTCACCGCCGGACAGCGTGGTCGCGCTCTGGCCCAGCTTGATGTAACTCAGGCCGACATCCACCAGCGTTTCCAGCTTGCGTGCGATCGACGGCACCGGCTCGAACAGCCGCAGCGCATCCTCGACCGTCATCTGCAGCACGTCGCTGATGTTGAAGCCCTTGTAGCGGATCTCCAGCGTCTCGCGGTTGTAGCGCTTGCCGTGGCAGACATCGCAGGGCACATAGACGTCGGGCAGGAAGTGCATCTCCACCTTGATCAGGCCATCGCCCTGGCAGGCTTCGCAGCGCCCGCCGCGCACGTTGAAGCTGAAACGGCCCGGCGAGTAACCGCGCGCGCGCGCTTCCGGCACCTGCGCGAACAACTCGCGCAACGGCGTGAACATGCCGGTGTAGGTGGCCGGATTGGAGCGCGGGGTGCGCCCGATCGGCGACTGGTCGATATCCACGACCTTGTCGAACAGGTCGAGGTTCTCGACCTCGCGATGCGCGGCCACCGGGTGCGAGGCGCCGTTGATCTCGTTGGCGGCCAGCGAGAACAGGGTGTCGTTGATCAGCGTGGACTTGCCCGAGCCGGACACGCCGGTGATGCAGGTCAACAGGCCGGCCGGAATATCCAGGTCGACATTCTTCAGGTTGTTGCCGGTCGCCCCGCGCAGATGCAGCATCATCTTCGGATTGGGCTTGTGGCGCTGCTTGGGAATCTCGATGCGGCGCTTGCCCGACAGGTATTGGCCGGTCAGCGAGCCGGGTGCATCCAGGATGTCCTGCAACGAGCCTTGCGCACAGATTTCGCCACCGTGCACACCGGCGCCGGGACCGATATCCAGCACGTAATCGGCCAGGCGGATCGCGTCTTCGTCATGCTCGACGACGATGACGGTGTTGCCCAGATCGCGCAGCCGCGTCAGCGTGCCGAGCAGGCGTTCGTTGTCGCGCTGATGCAGGCCGATCGATGGCTCGTCCAGCACATACATCACCCCGACCAGGCCGGCGCCGATCTGGCTTGCCAGGCGAATGCGCTGCGCCTCGCCACCGGACAAGGTGTCGGCCTTGCGTTCCAGGGTCAGGTAATCCAGGCCCACGTCGACCAGGAAGCCCAGCCGCTCACCGATCTCCTTGACGATCTTGCTGGCGATCTCGCCACGCCAACCCGGCAGCGACAGGCCGCGGAAAAAGCTCAGCGCCTCGTTGACCGGCAGCACCACCAGTTCGGGCAGCGGGCGGTCGGCGACGAACACATTGCGCGCGGCGCGATTCAGGCGCGTGCCGCTGCAGGCCGGGCAGGGCTGCTGGCTGACGTACTTGGTCAGCTCCTCGCGCACGGCCGGTGATTCGGTTTCGCGGTAACGGCGTTCCAGGTTCGGCAGGATGCCCTCGAAGCGGTGCTTGCGCGTGGTGCGCCCGCCCGCATCGGTGAAGTAGGTAAAGCTGATCACCTCCTCGCCGCTGCCGAACAGCACTGCCTGGCGCACCTTGGCCGGCAACGAATTCCACACCGCATCCACATCGAACTTGTAGTGCTTGGCCAGCGAGGCAATCAGCTGGAAGTAATAGGCATTGCGCCGATCCCAGCCGCGCACCGCGCCGGCCGACAGCGACAGCTCCGGATGCACCACGACGCGATCCGGGTCGAAGAACTCGGCCACGCCCAGGCCATCGCAGCTGGGGCAGGCGCCCACCGGTGCGTTGAAGGAAAACAGCCGCGGTTCCAGCTCCGGCAGCGAGTAATCGCAGACCGGGCAGCTGTACTTGGACGAGAACAGGTGCGGCGCTGCCGCCGGGTCGTCCAGCGACTGCACCGCGACCATGCCTTCGCCGAGCTTGAGCGCCGTCTCGAAACTTTCCGCCAGCCGCTGCTTGATGTCTTCGCGCGGACGGAAGCGGTCGATCACCGCCTCGATGGTGTGCTTCTGGCGCAGCGCCAGCGGCGGCACCGCGTCGATCTCGTACAACTCGCCATCCACGCGCACGCGCACGAAGCCCTGCGCGCGCAGTTGCTCGAACACCTGCGCATGTTCGCCCTTGCGCTCGCGGATCACCGGCGCCAGCAGCATGTAACGCTGCTCCTGATCCTGCGTGAGCATGTGGTCGACCATCTGGCTGACGGTCTGCGCTTCCAGCGGAAAGCCGTGGTCCGGGCAGCGCGGCTGGCCGACGCGCGCGTACAGCAGGCGCAGGTAGTCGTAGATCTCGGTGATCGTGCCGACCGTGGAGCGCGGGTTGTGCGAAGTCGATTTCTGTTCGATCGAAATCGCCGGGGACAGGCCCTCGATGTGGTCCAGGTCCGGCTTTTCCATCACGCTGAGGAACTGGCGCGCATACGCCGACAGCGACTCGACGTAGCGGCGCTGGCCTTCTGCATAGATGGTGTCGAACGCCAACGACGACTTGCCCGAGCCGGACAGGCCGGTGATCACGATCAGTTTGTCGCGAGGCAGGTCGAGGTCGATGTTCTTGAGGTTGTGCGTCCGCGCGCCGCGGATGCGGATGAAATCCATCGCCATGGGGGATCCGATGTCGGGCCGGCGAACCGGCAGTGGTGCGAGCGTGCTCAGCAGGAATGAGTGGCAGTCGATCAGCCTACCCGCCGACCTAGGTGAGGGCAATTGCCCCAAATGCCAGTCTGACCGGGCGCTTGTGGCGGCCGGATGATGCGTTGCACGGGTAGATCGGGCATGGCCGGGCCCGGGTGACCGGCAGGTTGACCCCAAACCCCGCCAGCCCGTACAATCCCGCTCCTGTCTGCCCTATGGCACGTCAGTGCGACCATAATAACTACAGAGGAAAACCTGGTCATGTACGCAGTTCTGGTAACCGGCGGTAAGCAATACCGCGTCGCGCAGGGCGAAACGCTCCGCGTGGAAAAGCTCGACGTCGAAGCTGGCAACGAGATCACCTTCGACACCGTCCTGATGCTGGGCGATAGCGATGGCATCAAGCTGGGCGATGCGCTGAAGGGCGCCTCGGTCACCGCCAAGGTCGTGGCCCATGGCCGCGCCGACAAGGTGCGCATCATCAAGTTCCGTCGCCGCAAGCACCACATGAAGCGTCAGGGACATCGTCAGCACTACACCGAAATCGAGATCACCGGCATCGCCGGTGGCGATAAGAAGTAAGGAGAACCAGTCATGGCACATAAAAAAGGCGTAGGTTCCTCGCGCAACGGTCGCGATTCCAACCCGAAGTACCTGGGTGTGAAGATCTTCGGTGGCCAGGCCATCGATGCCGGCAACATCATCGTGCGTCAGCGCGGCACCCAGTTCCATCCGGGCGCTGGTGTCGGCCTCGGTCGTGACCACACCCTGTTCGCGCTGGTCGACGGCAAGGTGGAGTTCTCCACCAAGGGCCCGAAGAAGCGTCGCACCGTCAGCGTGGTTGCCGAGGCGTAATCGCCCGCTCCATGCAGGCCAGTCCGTCGGGCATCGCTGCCCGGCGGGCGAGACGGAAAGCCCCGCTTTTGCGGGGTTTTTCGTTTGACGGCCGGGAGTGGGGATTCGGGAATCGGGAATCGGAAAAGCCGGCTCCTGGTTTCTTCTCGCTCTTTGCCGTCTTGCTGGTGAGTGCGCTCGCCGGCAGGGGCAGGCTGCTTTCTTTGGCCGATTCCCTATTCCCCATTCCCAATTCCCGGTTGCAAGCTCATGAAGTTAGTCGACGAAGCAGAAATCCTGGTCAGTGCCGGCAATGGCGGCAATGGCTGTGTCGGCTTTCGCCGCGAGAAGTTCATCCCGCTCGGCGGGCCCGATGGTGGCGACGGCGGTAACGGCGGCAGCGTGTGGATCGTGGCCGACGAGAACGTCAATACGCTGGTCGACTTCCGGCATGAGCGCACCTTCAAGGCGCAGCGCGGCGAAAACGGCATGGGTCGCCAGGCCTACGGCAAGGGCGGCGAAGACCGCATCATCGTGGTGCCGGTCGGCACCGTGGTGATGAACGTGCAGACCGACGAAATCATCGGCGACCTGACTCAGCATGGCGATCGCCTGCTGGTGGCCAAGGGCGGCAAGGGCGGCCTGGGCAACATGCATTTCAAGAGCTCGGTCAACCGTGCGCCGCGCCAGTCCACCACCGGTGAAGAGGGCGAGGAGCGGTTGCTCAAGCTGGAGCTGAAGCTGCTGGCCGATGTCGGCCTGCTGGGCTTTCCCAATGCGGGCAAGAGCACCCTGATCCGCGCGGTGTCCTCGGCAACCCCGAAGGTGGCCGATTACCCGTTCACTACCCTGTACCCGAATCTGGGCGTGGTCAGTGTCGAGGCGTATCGCAGCTTCGTCATCGCCGACGTGCCGGGCCTGATCGAAGGCGCGGCCGACGGTGCCGGGCTGGGTACGCAGTTCCTGCGCCATCTGCAGCGCACCCGTCTGCTGCTGCATCTGGTGGACATCTCGCCAATGGATGGTGGCGTGGAGGCCTCGCCGGTGGATCAGGTGCGCACCATCGAGCGCGAACTGGAGCGCCACGATCCCGAGTTGCTGAAGAAGCCGCGCTGGCTGGTGCTCAACAAGGCCGATCTGATGTTCGAGGACGAGGCGCGCGCAGCGGCCGAGACGATCGTGGCCGAACTTGGCTGGGCCGCGCCGTGGTATCTGGTCTCGGCGCTGGGCCGCGATGGCACCTTCCCGATCATGAAGGACGTCATGGCGTTCTTTGATCGTCAGCGCGAGGACGAGCTCGAGGCGCGCAATGCCGGCTGAGCGCATGCGCAGGCACACAAAAAACCCGGCCAAGGCCGGGTTTTTTTTCTATGCCACCGCAAGCCAGGCCTGCGGTGATGCCGACACGGCCCGCTTACGCGGCCTTGATGGCCTTGATGCGAGCGGTCAGGCGGCTCTTGTGACGCGCAGCCTTGTTCTTGTGAATCAGGCCACGGGCGCTGAAACGGTCGAGGATGGGCTGGGCAACGGCGAAAGCAGCTTCGGCGCCTGCAACATCGTTGGCGTCAAGGGCCTTGATCACCTTCTTGACGGCGGTGCGCAGCATCGAACGCTGGCCCGTGTTGCGCTCATTGCGCACGACGGTCTGCTTGGCGCGCTTCTTGGCGGACTTGATATTGGCCACGGTGGTGGGTTCCTGAAAAATCGGTGTAGTGGAAAAAGCAAGCGGGAAAGTATGATGGGCTTAGTTATGTACGTCAAGTCAGTTGTCAAGAGGGATGCAGCGTGAGCAAGCCCGGCATGTTGAGAGGCCTGCTCTCATTCAGCAGTATGACCATGGTGTCGCGGGTGTTGGGCCTGATTCGGGACCAGGCGATCTCCACCACCTTCGGCGCCAATGCAGTGACCGACGCGTTCTGGGTGGCGTTCCGGATCCCCAATTTCCTGCGTCGGCTGTTCGCCGAGGGCTCGTTCGCCACCGCCTTCGTGCCGGTGTTCACCGAGGTCAAGGAGACTCGCCCGCATACGGACCTGCGCGAACTGATGTCGCGGGTGTCCGGCACGCTCGGTGGCATGTTGCTGCTGATCACCGCGCTGGGGCTGATCTTCACCCCGCAGCTGGCGTCGGTGTTTTCCGATGGCGCGGCCACCGATCCGGATAAATACGGCCTGCTGGTGGATCTGTTGCGGCTGACGTTTCCGTTTCTGTTGTTCGTGTCGTTGACCGCATTGGCGGGTGGGGCGCTCAACAGCTTCCAGCGGTTTGCGATTCCGGCGCTGACGCCGGTGATCCTCAACCTGTGCATGATCGCCGGCGCGCTGTGGCTGGCGCCGCGGCTGGAGGTGCCGATTCTGGCGCTGGGCTGGGCGGTGCTGGTGGCCGGGGCGCTGCAATTGCTGTTCCAGCTGCCGGCATTGAAGGGCATCGACCTGCTGACGCTGCCGCGCTGGGGCTGGACGCATCCGGATGTGCGCAAGGTGCTGACCCTGATGATTCCGACCCTGTTCGGTTCGTCGATCGCACAGATCAACCTGATGCTGGACACGGTGATCGCCGCGCGTCTGGCCGATGGCTCGCAGTCGTGGCTGTCACTGGCCGACCGGTTTCTGGAATTGCCGCTGGGCGTGTTCGGGGTGGCGCTGGGCACGGTGATCCTGCCGGCGCTGGCGCGCCATCACGTCAAGACCGACCGCAGCGCGTTTTCCGGCGCGCTGGACTGGGGGTTCCGTACCACGCTGCTGATCGCGATGCCGGCGATGCTCGGCTTGCTGCTGCTGGCCGAGCCGCTGGTGGCGACTTTGTTCCAGTATCGCCAGTTCACCGCCTTCGATACGCGGATGACCGCGATGTCGGTCTATGGCCTGAGCTTCGGCCTGCCCGCATACGCCATGCTCAAGGTGCTGCTGCCGGCTTTCTACGCCCGCCAGGACACCCGTACCCCGGTACGTGCCGGCGTGGCGGCGTTGATCGCCAACATGGTGTTCAACTTCGCGTTGCTGGCGGTGGTCTACCAGATCATGGTGCCGCCCGAGCTCAAGGCGCAGGGCGTGATGCAGGCACTGGGCAAGCAGCCGGGCCTGCATCTGGCGCTGGGCATTGCCAGCGCGCTGTCGAGTTATCTCAACCTGGGCTTGCTGTGGTACTGGCTGGGCAAGTCCGGCGTGTACCAGCGCCGGCCGGGTTGGGCTGGCTATGCGCTGCGCCTGCTGCTGGCGTGCGTGGCGATGGCGGCAGTGCTGTTGGCCCTGCTGTGGTGGCTGCCATCGTTCACCGTGATGGACAAGTGGGATCGCATCGGCTGGCTGGCAGTGCTGGTCGGCAGCGGCGGGGCGACCTATCTGGTGGCGCAAGTGGCGCTGGGCTTGCGGCCGCGGCATCTGCGCGAGGGTTAGTGGCTCGCCGGAGCTGGTCGAGCGGGCGCAAAGCCATCGGTCACCCACGGTAGGGCCGATGCCGGGCCGGGTGGGCGAGCCATCGCCTGCCTGCCTCCGGGACGCAGCGGCACGGCACAGGCCTGGGGCGCGCCCATGCTTATTGACAGGCATGGCTATACTTGCGGGTTATGCATCAACGAGGGCCGGTCGGCAGGCCGGCATCTGTTTGGATCGAGGAATGAGCAGGCTGTTTAGAGACGTCGAGGGCGGGACGCTGTTCCCGCACGGAAGCGTGGTCTGTATCGGCGCCTTCGATGGCCTGCACCTGGGGCATCGGGCATTGGTGCAGCACGCGGTCGCGCGTGCGCGCGTGCTGGGGGTGCCGGCGGTGGCGGTGAGCTTCGAGCCGCTGCCGCGCGAGTTTTTCGCCACGGCCGTGCCGCCGCCGCGGCTGACCCTGGTCCGCGCCAAGATCGAAGGGCTGCACGGCTTCGGTGCCGACAGCGTGGGCATGATCCGTTTCGACGGTCGCCTGTCGGCGATGAGTGCCGAAGACTTCGTACGCCTGGCCCTGGTCGGCCGGCTGTGCGCCAAGGAGGTGTGGATCGGCCCGGAGTTCCGTTTCGGCCATCGGCGTGGCGGCGATATCGGCCTGCTGCGCTCGCTTGGTGCGCAGTACGGCTTTGCGGCGGGCGAAATCGCGCCGGTGCACCTGCACGGCGAGCGGATTTCTGCCACGCGCATCCGCGAGCTGCTGGGCGCGGGCGAGTTCGCGCACGCCGGGCAGTTGCTTGGCCGTCCGTATGCCATCGGCGGGCGGGTGGTGCGCGGCAAGCAGCTTGGGCGCACACTGGGTTACCCCACCGCCAATCTGCGGTTTCCGCGCACGCCGGCGCTGTCGGGCATTTACGCGACCTGGGTGCATGGTGTGGCCGAGCGGCCGTGGCCATCGGTCTCGAGCTTTGGCACGCGCCCGACCGTGGCCGGTGTGGAGCCGCTGCTGGAAGCGCATTTGTTCGATTTCCAGGGCGATCTGTATGGCCGGCACATTGCAGTCGAATTCGTCGCCAAGCTGCGCGACGAAGAGAAGTTCGATGGTCTGGACGCGCTGACGGTGCAGATGCATCGTGATGCCGAGCAGGCGCGTGCGGTGCTGGACAGGCAGGTGGTTTCTGCAACACATGCGAGCTCCTCGCAACAGCCAACTTATGATGCGAGTCCCTCGCAAGAGCCCGCACATCCATGTGCGGACTTATTAAAAAATCCAGCGCAACGGTAGAGACCTGTGACCCAAGACTACAAAGCCACTCTCCATCTGCCCGCGACGGAATTCCCGATGCGTGGCGACCTGCCCAAGCGCGAGCCGGCGATGCTGGACCGCTGGGAGCGCGAGGGGCTGTACGCGCAACTGCGCGCCAATGCGGCAGGGCGCCCGCTGTTCGTGCTGCACGACGGCCCGCCGTATGCCAATGGCCAGATCCATCTGGGCCATGCGGTCAACAAGATCCTCAAGGACATCATCGTCAAGTCGAAGTACCTGGCTGGCTTCGATGCGCCCTATATCCCGGGCTGGGATTGCCACGGCCTGCCGATCGAGATCGCGATCGAGAAGAAGTACGGCAAGGTCGGCGTGAAGCTGGATGCGGCGCAATTCCGCCAGAAGTGCCGCGAGTACGCCACCGAGCAGATCGACCTGCAGCGGCGCGATTTCAAGCGTCTGGGCGTGATCGGCGACTGGGACAACCCGTACAAGACGCTGGATTTCCGCTTCGAAGCCAACGAGATCCGCGCGCTGGCCAAGGTGGTCGACAATGGCCACCTGACCCGTGGCGTGAAGCCGGTGCACTGGTGCTTCGATTGCGGCTCGGCGCTGGCCGAGGCCGAGATCGAATACGCCGACAAGGTGTCGCCGACGGTGGATATCGCCTATCCAGCGCGTGATCCGGCCGCCGTCGCTGCCGCATTCGGCGCGAGCCTGCCGGCGGGCGTGGGCGTGGCGGTGCCGATCTGGACCACCACCCCGTGGACGCTGCCGGCGTCGCTGGCGGTGAGCCTGGGCGCGGAGCTGGACTACGTGCTGGTCGAAGGCCCGGCCGATCGCGGCCAGCCGCGCTGGCTGGTGGTGGCCGAGGCCCTGGCCGGCAAGGCGCTGGCGCGCTACGGCGTTGAGACGGTGGTGGTGCACGGCCATGCCAAGGGTGCGGCGCTGGAGCAGATGCTGCTGAACCACCCGTTCTATGCCGAGCGCGAGATCCCGTTGCTGCTGGGCGACCACGTGTCGGCCGAGGACGGTACCGGCGCGGTACACACCGCACCGGGCCACGGCCAGGAGGACTACCAGGTCTCCAGGCAGTACGGCCTGCTCGAGCGTTACGGCGCTGCGCAGATCAACCCGGTGGACGGACGTGGCGTGTACCTGCCGTCGACGCCGCCGCTGGGCGACACCGTGCTGGCCGGGCTGCATATCTGGAAGGCCAACGACATCATCATCGAGGCGCTGCGCGATACCGGTGTGTTGCTGGCGGCCAGCAAGATGGAGCACAGCTATCCGCACTGCTGGCGCCACAAGACGCCGATCGCGTTCCGCGCCACGCCGCAGTGGTTCATTTCGATGGAGCAGGCCAACCTGCGCGCCGATGCACTCAAGGCCATCGACAACGTGCACTGGTATCCGTCCTGGGGCCAGGCGCGTATTGCCGGTATGGTCGACGGGCGTCCGGACTGGACCATCTCGCGTCAGCGCACCTGGGGCGTGCCGATCGCCCTGTTCGTGCATCGCGAAACCGGCGAGCCGCATCCGCGCAGCACCGAATTGCTGCGCCAGGTCGCCGACCGGGTGGAACGGGGCGGCGTGGACGTGTGGTACACGCTGGACGCGGCCGAACTGCTGGGCGATGAGGCCGCCGATTACGACAAGATCACCGACATCCTGGATGTGTGGTTCGACTCCGGCGTGACCCATGAAGCAGTGCTGGTGGACCGTGGCCTGCCCAAGCCGGCCGACCTCTACCTGGAAGGCTCCGATCAGCACCGCGGCTGGTTCCAGTCCTCGCTGCTGACCGGCGTGGCGATGGACAAGGCGGCGCCGTACAAGCAGTGCCTGACCCACGGCTTCACCGTGGACGAGCACGGCCGCAAGATGTCCAAGTCGCTGGGCAACGGCATCGAGCCGCAGGACATCATGAAAACCCTGGGCGCGGACATCCTGCGCCTGTGGATCGCCTCGGCCGATTACAGCAACGAGATGTCGCTGTCGCAGGAGATCCTCAAGCGCAACGCCGATGCGTATCGCCGCCTGCGCAATACCGCGCGCTTCCTGCTCGGCAACCTGCATGGCTTCGATCCGCTGCAGCATCTGGTGGCGCTGGACGAGATGGTGCTGCTGGACCGCTGGATCGTGCACCGCGCGCACGAGCTGCAGGAAAAGATCGTTGCCGCGTATGCGCGCTACGACTTCTCCGAAATCGTCCAGGCGTTGCTGAATTTCTGCAGTGTGGATCTGGGGTCGCTGTATCTGGACGTGACCAAGGACCGCCTGTACACGATGGCCGAGGATGCACGCGGCCGCCGTTCGGCGCAGAGCGCGATGTACCACGTGGCCGAGGCGTTCGTGCGCTGGATCGCACCGGTGCTGAGTTTCACCGCCGAGGAACTGTGGGGCTATCTGCCGGGCAAGCGGGTCGAGAACGTGCTGTTCGCCACCTGGTACGACGGCCTGGCGCCGTTGCCGGCCGATGCCGCACTGAGCAGTGCCGATGTCGACAAGCTGCTGGCCTTGCGCGAGCAGGTGGCCAAGGTGCTGGAGCCGATGCGCTCCAACGGGGCGATCGGCGCGGCGCTGGAAGCGGAGATCACCGTGGCCGCCGACGCGCAGACCGCCGCGCGCTGGCAGCCGCTGGCCGAGGAGCTGCGCTTCCTGTTCATCAGTGGCGATGTGACCGTGACCGCGGCCAGCACCGACGACATCTTCGTCAGCGCGCAACCGACCAGCAAGGCCAAGTGCGTGCGTTGCTGGCACCACCAGGCCAGCGTGGGCAGCGATCCGCGTCACCCGGAACTGTGCAGCCGTTGCGTCAGCAATATCGAAGGTCCCGGCGAGCAGCGCCGCTGGTTCTGACGGGGGTGCGTGATGGCGCGTGGTGGGTCGTCCTGCCGCGCGTTATCGAAACCCCGCACGGGCTGGCGCGCGTCTGCGCCGCGACATCCTTCGCAGGCGCTGGTGCCCGACGGCGATTGCGCCGGCGCCGCACGCACGCCCTTGCTGAAGCATGGCGCATGCGGCATGGCGGGCAGGGTGGCCAGCTTTGGCGGCCATGCCATCCTTGCCGGCCTGTCATCCAGCGTGCGTCATCTGCCACCGCCATTACGTATCGCCATCCAGGCATCTTCTCCGGCGTCGGAGAAATCACCACCAACTGCGACCTTCCGACATGAGTCAACGTCCCAAACCCTCCGCCCTGATCTGGTTGCTGCTGTCGGCACTCGTGGTCGGGCTGGACCAGTGGAGCAAGGCCTGGGTGCTGTCCAGCCTGCCCGAGTACACCCCGGTGCCGGTGATCGACGGTTTCTGGAATTGGTACCGCACCTACAACACCGGCGCGGCTTTCAGCTTCCTGAGCGATGCCGGCGGCTGGCAGCTGTGGTTCTTCACTGCGCTGGCGGTGGGCATCAGCGGCCTGCTGGCGTTCTGGCTGTCGCGCACCGCGCGCGGGCAGTGGCGCAGCGCGCTGCCGTATGCGCTGGTGATCGGCGGGGCGATCGGCAACGTGATCGACCGCCTGATGCATGGCCACGTGGTCGATTTCATCCAGTGGTACATCGGCAGCCATACCTGGCCCGCGTTCAACATCGCCGACTCGGCGATCGTAGGCGGCGCCATCGGGATCGCGGTATTCGGTCTGTTCGACAAGTCCGGCAAGCGCGAGTCGGGGATTGGGAAGTAGGAATCGACGCTGAAGTCGCGATGCACCGGCGCCGCCCGGTGCCATCCTCCATTCCCCATTCCCGTAGAATGCCCGCCATGGACGTCCTGCTCGCCAATCCCCGTGGTTTCTGTGCCGGTGTCGACCGTGCGATCGAGATCGTCAAGCGTGCGATCGAGACGCTGGGCGCGCCGATCTACGTGCGCCATGAAGTGGTGCACAACCGCTTCGTGGTCGATGACCTCAAGCAGCGCGGCGCGGTCTTCGTCGAGGAACTGGACGAGGTGCCCGACAACGCCACAGTGATCTTCAGCGCGCACGGTGTCTCACAGGCGGTGCGTCAGGAGGCCGAGCGCCGCGGACTCAAGGTGTTCGACGCGACCTGTCCACTGGTGACCAAGGTGCATTTCGAGGTGGCGCGGCACTGCCGGGCCGGTCGCGACGTGGTGTTGATTGGTCACGCGGGGCATCCGGAAGTGGAAGGTACGATGGGGCAGTGGAGCCGCGAGCGCGGCCCGGGCACGATCTATCTGGTCGAAGACATCGAGCAGGTCGCCACGCTGCAGATCCGCCAGCCGGAAAACCTTGCCTACACCACCCAGACCACGCTGTCGGTGGACGACACCATGGGCATCATCGAGGCCTTGCGTGCGCGCTATCCGGCGATGCAGGGGCCGCGCCACGACGATATCTGCTATGCCACCCAGAACCGCCAGGACGCGGTGCGCGATCTGGCGCGGCAATGCGATCTGGTGCTGGTGGTCGGTTCGCCCAACAGCTCCAATTCCAATCGCCTCAGCGAGCTGGCCCGGCGCGACGGGGTCGAGTCCTATCTGATCGACAACGCCGGCGAGATCGACCCGGCCTGGATCGTCGGCAAGCAGCATATCGGTCTGACAGCCGGCGCCTCCGCACCGCAGGTGCTGGTCGATGGCGTGCTGGCGCGCCTGCGCGAACTGGGCGCCAAGAGTGTGTCCGAGCTGGAAGGCGAGCCGGAATCGATGGTGTTCGCGCTGCCCAAGGAGCTGCGGTTGCGTCTGGTCAGCTGAAAGCGGGCACTCCGGGCTGGCTGAGCCAGCGGCGAGTGCATGCGGCCCGTCCGGGCGTCTGGCGGCCGCAGGTGGTCATCGCCCGCCTGCAGCCCCCGGGCCCGATGCCAGGAACGCGCCATGCGCCGCCCGCTGGCGATTGACCGGGCACCGGCTCCGCTCCTACAATTCACGGCTCGCCGGAATAGCTCAGTTGGTAGAGCGGCGCATTCGTAATGCGTAGGTCGTAGGTTCGATTCCTATTTCCGGCACCATTGCTTCCACACTGGGTCGACCATTGGTCGGCCCAGTTGCGTTTTGGGCCGGTGCACGCACGTCCCCGGCGCTGGCCCACCCATATACGCCGCACATCACGCAGGCCGCAATCGATGGCCGCAACTGCATCTGTCCCGCCCCGCGCAGCGCTGCGACAACATGTCGCACAGTTTTGCGCGCATTAATTGCGACAGATCATTGCCGATGGGTTACGTGCAGGTGCAGCAAAGTCTAAAATCAGGGAGCTAACTCGTGTCTTCGGTCTGCGTGGTCGCCTTCCTTCAGGAAGCGCGGTCAGGACGAGTCCACATGGATACGACGAACGAGGCTGGCGTTCCTTCGCACTTGGATCGACCGATGATTCCGTTGAAACATCTCGGGCGTGTACTTCGTCCAGGCCTGATGCTGCCGTTCCTGCTGTTGGCAGGCTGCAACTCGGCCATTCTCAATCCGAAAGGCCAGATCGGCCACGACGAGAAGCAGCTGCTGATCACCTCGGTGGTGCTGATGCTGATCGTGGTCATCCCGGTGATCGTGATGACGATTGCGTTCGCGTGGAAATACCGCGCGTCCAATACGAAGGCGCGCTACGAGCCGGACTGGTCGCACTCCACCGCCATTGAAGTGGTGGTGTGGTCGATCCCGTGCGTGATCATCCTGGTGCTGGCGGTGCTGACCTGGCGCTCCTCGCACGCGCTGGACCCGTACCGGCCGCTGGATTCGGACGTCAAGCCGATCACCATCGAAGCGGTGTCGCTGGACTGGAAGTGGATGTTCATCTACCCGGACCAGAACATCGCCACGGTCAACGAGATCGCGTTCCCGGTGCATACGCCGCTGAACTTCAAGATCACCTCCGATACGGTGATGAACTCGTTCTTCATCCCGCACCTGGGCACGATGATCTACGCGATGGCCGGCATGGAAACCAAGCTGCACCTGGTGGCTGACGAGCCGGGCGAATACTTCGGCCTGTCGACCAACTACAGCGGTCACGGCTTCTCGAAGATGAGCTTCAAGGCGCATGCCGTCGATCAGGCCGGCTTCGATGCGTGGGTGGCCAAGGTCAAGGCATCGCCGACCGCGTTGAATGCCGCCGAGTACCAGGTGCTGGCCGCCAACCGCAACGACAAGGAACAGTATCCGGTCACCTACTACTCGTCGGTGCAGGACGGCATGTTCCGCTCGCTCGTCGACAAATACATGAATGGTCCGGGCCATAACAAAGGCCATGGCGACCATCAGGCAGCGGCGGCAGAGCCGGTTGCCATGTGCACTTCTGGAGACAAGTGATGCTAGGCAAACTTACGATCGAGGCGGTTCCGTACCACGAGCCGATCATCATGGTCGCACTCGGTGGCGCCGGCCTGCTCGGCCTGCTCATCGCGGGCGCCATCACCAAGTACAAGCTGTGGGGCTACCTGTGGAACGAGTGGTTCACCTCGGTGGATCACAAGCGCATCGGTGTGATGTACATCATCGTGGCGCTGGTCATGCTGCTGCGCGGCTTCGCCGATGCGGCGATGATGCGCACCCAGCAGGCAATGGTGGGCAATGGCGGCGAAGGTGTGTTTCCGCCGCATCACTACGACCAGATCTTCACCGCGCACGGCGTGATCATGATCTTCTTCATGGCCATGCCGTTCATGACCGGCCTGTTGAATCTGATCGTGCCGCTGCAGATCGGCGCACGCGACGTGGCGTTCCCGTTCCTGAACTCGCTGAGCTTCTGGCTGTTCGTGGCCGGTGCGGCGCTGATCAACATTTCGCTGGGGGTCGGCGAATTCGCGCAGACCGGCTGGCTGGCCTATCCGCCGTTGTCGGGGCTGGAATACAGCCCAGGGGTGGGTGTCGACTACTACATCTGGGCGTTGCAGGTCTCGGGCCTGGGCACGTTGCTGACCGGCATCAACTTCTTCGTGACGATCATGCGGATGCGCGCGCCAGGCATGACCCTGATGCGCATGCCGATCTTCACCTGGACCGCGCTGATCACCAACATCCTGATCATCGCTGCGTTCCCGGTCCTGACCGTGGCGCTGGCGCTGCTGGGTGCCGACCGCTACCTGGGCACGCACTTCTTCACCAATGACGGTGGCGGCAACGCCATGATGTACGTCAACCTGATCTGGATCTGGGGTCACCCGGAAGTCTATATCCTGATCCTGCCGGCGTTCGGCATCTTCTCCGAGTTGATCGCGACCTACAGCCGCAAGCGCCTGTTCGGCTACACCTCGATGGTCTACGCCACCTCGTGCATCGGCGTGCTGTCGTTCGTGGTGTGGTTGCACCACTTCTTCACCATGGGGTCGGGTGCCAACGTCAATGCCTTCTTCGGCATCACGACGATGATCATCTCGATCCCGACTGGCGTGAAGATCTTCAACTGGCTGTTCACCATGTTCCGCGGGCGTGTGCACATGACCTCGCCGGTGCTGTGGACGATCGGTTTCATCATCACCTTCACCATCGGCGGCATGACCGGCGTGATGCTGGCGATTCCGGCCGTGGACTTCGTGCTGCACAACAGCCTGTTCCTGATCGCGCACTTCCATAACGTGATCATCGGCGGCGTGGTGTTCGGTTACCTGGCCGGCCTGACCTACTGGTTCCCGAAGGCGTTCGGCTTCAAGCTCAACGAAAAGATCGGCAAGGCCTCGTTCTGGTGCTGGATCATCGGCTTCTTCGTGGCCTTCATGCCGCTGTACGTGCTCGGCTTCATGGGCATGACCCGTCGCATGAACACCTACAACCACCCCGAGTGGGCGCCGTGGCTGTATGTCGCTGCGGCGGGTGCTGCGATCATCGGGCTGGGTATCTTCCTGAACCTGGTGCAGATCGGTTACAGCGTGTGGAAGCGCAAGGAGCACATGGACTACACGGGCGATCCGTGGGATGGCCGTACGCTGGAATGGGCCACCTCCTCGCCGCCGCCGTTCTACAACTTCGCCGTGCTGCCGCACATCGACGACCGCGATCAGTTCTGGGCCGACAAGCAGAACGGCAAGGGCTGGGTGCGTCCGTCCAAGTACGAGGCGATCCACATGCCGCGCAACACCGGTGCGGGCGTGTACATCGGTGCCTTCAGCGTGCTGATGGGCTTCGGTTTGATCTGGCACATCTGGTGGCTGGCCATCATCGGCCTGGTCGGCATGATCGGCAGCTTCATTGCGCGCACCTTCGATGACGACATCGATTACTGGGTGCCGGCCGACGAAGTGGAGCGCATCGAAAACGCGCGCTTCGCCCTGCTCGAACAGCAACATGCGGCGCAGGCCGCGAAGGTGGTATGACCATGTCTTCCTCGACCACGCTTGACCACGCCGCCCACGCGGGCGGCCACCACGACCACGAACATCACGACGCCGGTGGCAACACCGTCTTCGGGTTCTGGGTCTACCTGATGAGCGACTGCCTGCTGTTCGCTGGCCTGTTCGCCACCTATGCGGTGCTCTCGGGCGCCACGGTGGACGGACCGACCGCCAAGGAGCTGTTCGACCTGAAGTTCGTGCTGGTGGAAACCTTCCTGCTGTTGTTCAGCAGCCTGAGCTTCGGCGTTGCGATGATCTCCGCGCACAAGCGCAGCATGACCGGGCTGTATGCCTGGCTGGGCGTCACCGCACTGCTGGGTATCGGCTTTCTGTGCATGGAAGTGTGGGAGTTCAACCACCTGATCCACGAAGGGGCGGGTCCGGGGCGCAGCGCGTTCCTGTCGGCCTTCTTCACCCTGGTGGGCACGCACGGTCTGCACGTGGCCTCCGGCCTGTTGTGGATGGCTGTGCTGGTGATCCAGATCTCCAAGAACGGCCTGACCCCGCGTAACAGCACGCGTCTGGCCTGCCTGAGCCTGTTCTGGCATTTCCTGGACATCATCTGGATCGGTGTGTTCACCGTCGTCTACCTGTTGGGAGCGCTGTAATGGCCAATCACCACGCGCATGAAACCGCCGCCGATGCGCATGCCGGCGGCTTGAAGTCCTACCTGATCGGCTTTGTGATGGCCGTGATCCTCACCGTCATCCCGTTTGCGATGGTGATGAGCGGTGCGTTCTCCAAGGGCGTCACCGTCATCGTGATCTCGCTGATGGCCGCGGTGCAGATGTTGGTGCACATGGTGTACTTCCTGCACATGGATCGCTCGCCCGAGCAGCGCTCCAACGTGCAGGTGGGCCTGTTCTCGCTATTGATCATCGGCATCGTGATCGTCGGTTCGCTGTGGGTGCTGCACAACATGAACGTCAATATGATGCATTGAGACGGCGCAGTGCTGGATCGCGGCACGCCGGATCGACGCATGCTGGACAAAAAAGCCGCCGGGTCACCGGCGGTTTTTTTGTGTGTGAATCGGTGCGCAGCATGACCTATGGCATACGGGGAAGCGCGGGCAGGCGCTTAGCATCGTGGGCTTGCCTGTTCCAGGTCCCTGCGGAGTTGCGATGAAGATCCCCACCTTGTTGTCCGTGTCGTTGCTGGCGGCACTGTCGTTGCCTGCGGCCGCACAAACCGCCGCGCCGCAGGACGTGCCGTTCGACGGCACCTTGAAGATCGACGTCGATGCCACCGATCTGGCCCATCGCATCTTCAAGGTCAAAACCACCATGCCGGCCCGGCCGGGCCCGATGACGCTGCTGTATCCGCAGTGGATTCCCGGCAATCACTCGCCGACCGGGCCGATCGACAAGCTCGCCGGTCTGGTGATCAAGGTCGACGGCAAGGTGGTGCCGTGGAAGCGCGACCAGTTCGACGTTTACGCCTTCACCGTGGACGTGCCGCAAGGCGCCACCGAGCTGGTGGCCGAGTTCAAGTTCCTCTCGCCGCAGGCCCCCAACCAGGGCCGGGTGATGATGACCCCGGAGATGCTCAACCTGCAGTGGAACACCACGGCGCTGTATCCGGCCGGCGTGTTCGCGCGCAACATCAAGGCCCAGGCCAGCGTCACGTTGCCGGCCGGCTGGAGCTATGCCACGGCGCTGGAGACCGACCGCCGGGTTGGCGACACGGTGACCTTCAAGCCGATCGATTTCGACGACCTGGTCGACTCGCCGATGTTTGCCGGCAAGTACTACAAGCGCGTGGAGCTGAGCGGCGGCAAGCAGCCGGTCTACCTCAACGTGTTTGCCGACGAGGCCACGTCGCTGGAGGCCAAGCCCGAGCAGATCAAGGCGCATGCGTCGCTGGTGCAGCAGATGGACAAGCTCTACGGCGCGCGGCACTTCGATCACTATGAATTCCTGCTGGCGCTGACCAAGAAGCTGGGCGGCATCGGGCTGGAGCACCATCGCTCCAGCGAAAACAGCGGCGTGCCGACCTACTTCACCGAGTGGGACAAGAGCTGGACCGGGCGCGATCTGCTTGCGCACGAGTTCAACCATTCCTGGAACGGCAAGTACCGCCGTGGCGCCGACCTGGCCACGCCTAATTTCAACGTGCCGATGGGCGACAGCCTGCTGTGGCTGTACGAGGGCCAGACCCAGTTCTGGGGCGAAGTGATGGCTGCGCGTTCGGGCCTGTGGACGCAGGATCAGGCACGCGAGATGCTGGCCGGCGTGGCGGCGAACTACGAGCGCGGTCGCCCCGGCATGGCCTGGCGCACCGTGCAGGACACCACCAACGACCCGACCATGTCGATGCGCCGGCCCAAGGCCTACCGTAGCTATCAGATGGCCGAAGACTATTACTCCGGCGGCCAGATGATGTGGCTGGAAGTGGACAGCAAGCTGCGCGAGCTGACCAACAACAAGCGTTCCATCGACGATTTCGGCAAGGCCTTCTTCGGCATGAAGAACGGCGATTGGGACGTCAACCCGTACACCTTCGACGACATCGTCGCCACGCTCAATGGCGTGGCCCCCCACGATTGGGCGAGCCTGTTGCGCAGCCGCATGGACGGGCATGGTTCCTTGAACGGCGGTATCGAGGCCAACGGCTGGAAGCTGGTATACAACGAGGAGCCGAATCTGGCTACCAAGGCCGACGAGAGCGACGACAAGGACGCCAGCCTGACCTATTCGCTTGGCGTGTCCCTGAAGGCCTCTGGCGAGGTCAGCGATGTGCTGTGGGACGGCCCGGCCTTCAATGCCGGCCTGATCGCCGGCAACACCATCGTGGCGGTCAACGGCCGCGCCTTCAGCAGTGAGGTGATCAAGGACGCGATCAAGGCGGCCAAGGGCACCACTGCGCCGATCGAACTGCTGGTCAAGCGCCTGGACCGCTACGACACCGTGCGCATCGACTATCACGGCGGCTTGCTGTATCCGCATCTGGAACGCATCGCCGGCAAGCCGGATCGCCTGAGCGAGTTGTACAAGCCGCGCTGAGTGGCGGCCGCCCGCTCGCAGCTGTTGGAGCGGGCAATGGAAAGACCTGGAGCTGCATGACCGGCGGCGATCGATCACGCCGCTCCAGACGCTGATTTTTGTCGGTACCGATGTCGGTGCCGACCGACCAAAGGACATCGCGCCGGCCAAACGCTCGGCGCCATCGATATCCCAGTGAAAACGCAGCAGCAGGAATGCGCGGTTGCATCCATTCCTGCGACGCCGCAGCCTGGCCGATTCCCGATTCCCGATTCCCGAATCCCGAATCCCGAATCCCGAATCCCGAATCCCGAATCCCGAATCCCGAATCCCGAATCCCGAATCCCCAGCCAGCGTCGCGCATCCTGAGACCAACGCCGACTATCCTGTCGCTCCAGAAGCGATTGGTTAACTGACGATGGCGAAGGCGAAGACGGCCTATGTCTGCGGCGAGTGCGGCGCCGAATACAACAAGTGGCAGGGGCAATGCACCGAGTGCGGGGTGTGGAACACGCTCAGCGAGATCGTGCTCGAAAGCGCCACGCCCGGTGGCAAGGCCTCGCCTGCGGCATCGCGACGTAGCGGCTGGGCCGGCAAGGCCGAGGCGCCCAAGATCACCGCGCTCAAGGACGTGCAGCAGTCCGAGCAGGCGCGCGTGTCCACCGGCATTGGCGAGTTCGATCGGGTGCTGGGCGGCGGCCTGGTCGAAGGCGCGGTGGTGTTGATCGGTGGCGACCCCGGCATCGGCAAGTCGACGCTGTTGCTGCAGGCGCTGGCGAGCATGGCCAGCACGCTGCCGGTGCTGTACGTCACCGGCGAGGAATCGCTGGCGCAGGTGGCCGGGCGCGCGGTGCGGCTGGATCTGCCGTTGGAGGGCCTGAACGCGCTGGCCGAAACCGGCATCGAAAACATTTTGCAGCATGCCAGCGTGGCACGCCCGAAGCTGATCGTGGCCGATTCGGTACAGACGCTGTGGACCGAGTCGCTGACCGCGGCGCCGGGCTCGGTCAGCCAGGTACGCGAGAGTGCGGCGCGGCTGGTGCGCTATGCCAAGGAGACCGGCACTGCGGTGTTCCTGGTCGGCCATGTGACCAAGGAAGG
The DNA here is from genome assembly GCF_011761885.1 of Xanthomonas sp. CFBP 8151. Classification (NCBI taxonomy): domain Bacteria; kingdom Pseudomonadati; phylum Pseudomonadota; class Gammaproteobacteria; order Lysobacterales; family Lysobacteraceae; genus Xanthomonas; species Xanthomonas sp. CFBP 8151. The sequence goes on along the minus strand of NZ_JAASQZ010000002.1, from coordinate 9,602 downwards.
CGGTATCGCCGGCCCGCGCGTGCTGGAGCATATGGTCGATGCGGTGCTGTACTTCGAAGGTGAGAGCGGCAGCCGGTTCCGGCTGTTGCGCGCGTTCAAGAACCGCTTCGGTGCGGTCAACGAGCTGGGCGTGTTCGCGATGGGCGAGAAGGGCCTCAAGGAGGTCTCCAACCCGTCGGCGATCTTCCTGTCTGGCGGCAGCACCCAGCAGCCGGGCAGCTGCGTGATGGTCACCCGCGAAGGCACCCGTCCGCTGATGGTGGAGGTGCAGGCGCTGGTGGACGCCTCGCCGCTGTCAAATCCGCGGCGCGTGGCGGTGGGTCTGGAGCAGAACCGGCTGGCGATGCTGCTGGCGGTGCTGCACCGCCACGGCGGCATCGTGGTGGGCGACCAGGACGTGTTCGTCAACGTGGTCGGCGGCATCCGTGTGCAGGAAACCGCCGCCGACCTGCCGGTGCTGCTGGCAGTGCTGTCCTCGCTGCGTGACCGGCCGCTGTCCGAGAAGACCATCGCCTTTGGCGAAGTGGGCCTGTCCGGCGAGATCCGGCCGGTGCCGAATGGCGAGGACCGTCTGAAGGAGGCCGCCACCCACGGCTTCAAACGCGCGATCGTGCCCAAGGCCAACGCGCCCAAGACCACCAGCATCAAGGGCATGGAGATCGTTGCGGTGGAGCGGCTGAGCCAGGCACTGGAAGCGGCGGCCGAGTGATGCCGGCGGGGTAGCGCGCGACTGCCTGCACGGGCAGCGCCCTGTACGCGATGAGCCAATCGCGCGCACCTGCGCAGGGCGGCATCCAGCGCGTTGCACCCTGCCGGAATTTCTTGGGCTGGCCCGCCGCCGGTTCCGGCGACCGTCCGTCGGCCAGCGAGTCGCGATATGCCGCGAGCCGGTAAGAAACCGTTTTCAGCACGAGGCGGCTATGGCACCATGCGCGGCCCGTTGCACTGTGCAGCGGCTCACAGACTCCGCTCACTGCGCGTCACCAGGAGAAACACGATGGAATGGATGTTGCTGCCACTCAAGCGCTATGCCGACTTCAACGGCCGTTCGCGCCGCAAGGAATACTGGATGTTCATGCTGTTACAGGCGATCGTCCTGCTGGTACTGGGCGGCCTGTTCGGCGTCTCCGCTGCACTGATGGGTGGCGAGAACGGTCCAGGTGCATTGGCGTGGCTGATCGCTGCCATCTTGGTGATCGTCGTGCTGGCATTCATTGTGCCCAGCATTGCGGTGACCGTGCGTCGCTTGCATGACCAGGGCAAGTCTGGCTGGTTCTATCTGATCAGCCTTGTGCCTTATGTCGGCGGGTTCATCGTGCTGGTCTTCATGTGCCTGGAAGGCACGCCCGGTGCGAACGAGTACGGCGAAAATCCCAAGCAGTAACTGCGTGCAACGCCTGATCGAACAATGGCGCGGAGACTCCTCCGCGCCATTGTCGTTTGTGGAGATCGCCTTCCGGCGGAGGCTGGCCAACGACATGCGTGCGTTCGAGTGCCGAATCGGGCTTGATTGGTGCGTTCTTTAATTGCCGCCAAAAACCTTAGACGTCCTGCCACGGCGTAGGAAGCAGTCGGCCGGCAATGCGCCAATGGCCTGGTTGTGTGGTCACGACATCATTGAACTCTTGAGTGGGTATGTTTCCATCCGACTGGCGCTGGCGAAAAGCTCTGCCAGTCACTGCCTGACCAGATCAACGCGTGGCAGCGGCTGACGTACTGCAACGCGGGCGCCGGCAGCAGGCAGCAAGCGCGGGTCAGATAGCCGCGCTGCCGCCCTTGCAGGGCTGCATCGGTCAACAGGCCGCAGCACGATGGGCGGTGCCGGGGCTGACCGCCTTGCCGGGCGTCGGCGCGTTGCTGTCCTGCAGGGCGAGTTCCAGCTTGTAGCCGTGCGAATACACGGTTCTGATGCGCACCGCGCCGCTGTGATTGCATAGCTGCAGCTTCTTGCGCAGCTTGTAGATGTGCTGCTCCATCGTGCGATCGGTGAACTCGGTGTGGCTGCCCCACACCGCCTTGGCCAACTGGCAGCGGCGGAAACACACGCCTGGGCTGGAAAACAACAGCCAGGCGATCGAGAACTCGCGTGCGGTCAACACGATCGGCTTGCCGTGCAGATACACGGTATTTTCGTCGCGGATCAGGTGATAGGGACCAACACTGAGCTGCTGGCTTTCGGAGCACGCCTCGGCCACCGGCGAAAGCGCCAATGCTGCGCGCACATGCAGTTCGTGAGCATTGAACGGCAGGGCGAGCACATCGTGTGCGCCGGCGCGGTACCAGGCCAGAATGTCGTGGGTACAGTCGAACCGCCCCAGCACGATCAGCGGCGTGGGATGACTGCTGTGGCAGCGTTGCCAGGCCAGCAGCGAGCTGTCGTCCGACGCGACGCAAGTCGCGTCGAAGACCAGCAGCTCGCAAGGGGAATGCCGCAGCGAGCGCAGAAGTTCGAGTTCGTCGGAAAACACCGCAAAACTCGGGGCGAGCGGTGCGAGGCTCGCATTGACCTGCGATGCCAGACGCGCGTCCTGCGTCAACAGGAACGCCGGTCCTCGCTGGCAGGAAGGGTTGCCGTGCATCAGCCGGCCTTCCCACGTCTGCATCCGTGCCCGTCGTGTCTTCGACGCCTGTTGCGGAGAGCAGGCGCCAATACGAAACCCACGTGTAGAGATAAGTGCATTGTCATCGCCTTCTGCGAGGGGGCCCGATCTGGGGTCGGACCAATGGTATGTACCATTGCCGAGGCAGAAAATTTCACTGCTGCAGACTTTCCTTCGGCTTTGAGCAGGCCGGCTTTAACGTACGCTCATCTAAGCGTAACGTCGCTCTTACATTCAGGGCATGGGTGGTCGGTAACTAACAAAATTCCGACGTCGAGCAATGCGCAGGCCGGTCGATGCGGCGAGGCAACAGGCGGAATCGCCGAGCCATTCAAACGCGCGTCCAGGTCTATACCACAGCATTGCGATCTGCATGCGCTCGAAGTCCATGGGGACTATGTGGCCATCCGTCGATGCAGTGGAACACGGCGGCAGTAATTTGAATCACGGCTTTCATTTGCTGAAAACGCCGCGCACGTAGTCATTGCCACGTCATACCAGGACAACGTTCAAGCCGGGCAGAGGCGGGTGTCTGAGTGGTCCTGCAATGCTCTCTGGCTACCGCCCTGTCTTCAACACGGCTTCGCATGGCGTGCAATGTCTTATGCACGACAGCGTTGGCGGTATGCAAAAAGTGCCCTTCATCTGCATGCCGCATAACTGGGTTGCCAGGAGACAGAGTGAGGTTTTTTGATTTTCTTCGTGTCTTCGAGTGAGAGATTCCATTGGATCCGCTGCATACAATCGGTTGCGCCAGCCAGACTGGCGCATTGTTGTTTTTGCTCATCCCCCTATGAGAGAGCCCGGCATGATCCTTTCAACCTACTTCGCGGCGATCTCTGCGTTGTCGTACGCAGACCGTTTTCCTACCTATACAAGCAGGATGCTGGTGGGTGCCTGGCCGCAAGGTCTGCAACATCTTCAACAACGCCGCGACGGCCAGGCCACCGCGGATGGTGCCGACGATGAAGTCAGCCTGCTCGGCGCCAGCGGCGATGCCTTGTTGATCCTCGAATACCGGGAGGAAGCCGAAGATGCCTACCGCCACGCCTTGAAGGCGATGCGCGGGCATCAGCGCCAACTGCGGCTGCTGTCCTGCCGCAATACCGCCTGGTTGATGCTGAGCCAGCGCCGCCTGAGCGCTGCATTGAACTGCTTCGCGCAGCTGGCGATGGACCGCCAGACACCGGCCTGCCTGTATGGGGAGAGTCTGCTGGGCAAGGCGCTGATCCACTTCCATCTGGGCCAGAGCACGCTGGCGCTGCAGACGCTGGAGCGTGCCAACGATGTGCTGGCAGAACTGGACAGCGGTGCAGCCGAATGGTTGCGCATCGCCAACGCGCTGCGCCTGGATATGGTTGCGCAGTTGCGCATCCGTCGCGCGGACCGGATGAGCGACCACGTGTTCTGGCAAGCCACGCTGCGCCAGGAGGATGCGGCGCACGCGATCGAACCCAATGAGCTGCGCGCCTGCATCGCCGAGCTGGCCGAAAGCATGCCGATGCTCGCACAGCGCATGCGCCACGTGCGCAATCTGCTGCGCATCGCCGGTGGCGACACCTTCGGTTTCGATGCGCAGATCGATGCGCTGCCGGCCGCCGCCACCGGCTGCCCGCCCGGCGCCCGGCAGGATGCGCAGGTGGAACTGGCGCTTGCCGCATTGGCGGTGGGGCGTGCCGATCTGGCGGAGCGTGCCCTGGCCGGTGCCGGCAGGCACCATGCGCCGCGCTGGAATCTGGAGTTCGAGTATTGCCAGGCCAAGATCAGCCAGGCGCTGGGCAAGACCGAGCAGGCGCTGTTGCTGTACAACCGCTATGCGCTGGGCGCGGTGCAGTGCCTGCGCAGCGAGGTGCAGGCGCCGCGGCTGCTGGAAAGCGGCACGCCGGCACATGTCAGCGACGACATCTCGGCGCGGCTGCCGGCCAAGTATCGGCGCGCCTACGCCTACATGATCACCAATGCGCATCGCTCGGATCTGTCGATCAACGAGGTGGCCGCGCAAATCGGTGTCACCGGGCGCGCCTTGCAGCAGGCGTTCAAGTCTGCCACCGGGCTGTCGCCGACCCAGGTGCTGCGTCGCTACCGGATGCAGAGCATTCGCGACGAACTGCTGGCCGAAGGCGGCTGCGGCAGCGTGCTGCAGGCGGCGAGCCGCTGGGGCGTGGGCAGCCGCTCGGCCTTGGCCAAGGGCTATCGTCAGCATTTCAACGAGGCACCGATGGAAACCCTGCAGCGGTAAGCCGCTGCGCGCCACGGCCGTGCGTCGACGCGGCCGTGGCGGGTCGCTTCCGAAGGGTGTGCTGCAGTGACGACCGAACGCTAGCCAGGCGCTGGAAGCAGTCAGCGTGTGGCGCGCGTGCGTACGGCGTGGCTTGCGGCTATCCTGTCCGGCTCGCACTGCCACCCAGGAAGGCGCGTCCGAGGATGGGCGTGGCCGCCAAGGAAACGACGAACGATCATGCAAGATCACATCTCCGAGGCGACGGACGCCTCCCAGATCCGCCGCGCAGGCGTCGATCTCAACGGGCTGATGTCCGTCCTCAGCAAGCATCTGTATTCCACGCCGGTGGTCGCGCTGCGCGAACTGGTGCAGAACGCGCACGACTCGATCCTGCGTCGCCGGCTGGAGCAACCCGACTGGCAAGGCCAATCGCGCATCGAAGTGCATGCCGACGCTGCCCAGGGCATCGTGCGCATCATCGACACCGGCGCCGGGCTGACCCAGCAGGAAATCCATGATTATCTGGCCACGGTCGGCGTGGGGTATACGCGCGGCCTGCGTCAGGGCGGGCATGAGGACAGCGGCCTGATCGGCATGTTCGGGCTGGGCTTTCTGTCGGCCTTCGTGCTGGCGCGCCGCGTCACCGTGCGCACCACCTCCTACCAGAGCCCGGCGCTGGGGCATTGCTACATCTCCAGCAATGCCGAGCAATACACGGTGAGTCCGATCCCGGCGCGTGCGCAGGTCGGAACCGAAGTGGTGCTGGAACTGCACCAAGACTATCTGCCGTTGGCCCAGGAGGCACGGCTGCGCGAGATCCTGTCGCGCTACTGCGCGCTGTTGCGCGAGCCGATCTGGATCGGTGGCGATACCCAGGCGATCAACCCGGAGCCGCCGCCATGGCGCATGCACGATGCGGTGCCGTTGCATCCGGTGCAGGCCTGGCGGCGTCAACGCGAGTTTGCCGCGCGTTTCGAGCGCAACTTCGAACCCTTGTGCTGCATGCCGGTGCGCGCGGAGGAGGGCAGCGATGCGGTCGGTCTGCTGTGGGTGCAGGACGGAGCCACGTATGGCACCAGCGACAACCGCAATCTGTCGGCCTTCCTGCGCGGCATGCTGCTGGACGACAACGCGCGCGAACTGCTGCCGCCCTGGGCGGGCTTTATCGGGGGTGTGATCGAATCCAACCGTTTGACGCCCACCGCCAGCCGCGAGGATCTGCAGCGCGATGCCACCTACGCGGCCGTACAGCACGCGCTGTCCGAGGCGCTGGTGCAGGGCCTGGCCGATGTGGCGCGTCAGCAGCCGGAAGCCTGGCGGCGCGTCCTGCTGCGGCACAACGAGGCATTGCTGGGCGCGGCGCTATGCGACGAGCGTTTGTTCGAGTTGCTGATGGAACACGTGCGGGTGCCGACCTCGCAGGGCGACCTGGCGGCGCAGCAGTTGCCGGCGCGTGGCGCGGTGCACGTGATCCTGGACAGCGACAGTGGCTTCGAAGAAATGCTGTTCCGCGCGATGGGCGTGCCGGTGGCCTACGGAAACCGCTATGCGGTGGTGCCGTTCCTGCGGCGCTGGGCGCAGGCCAAGGGCGTGCGCCTGGTCGAGCTGGGTACCGAGCAGGGCAACCGGCAGTTGTTCCAGCTGGACACGCTGCCGGCCGACGAACTGGCCTGGCTGGAACAGCATCTGGGCGATGGCGAAGCGCTGGTGCCCGCACGCTTCAGCCCCGAGGCATTGCCGTTGGTGGTGGTGCCCGACCGCGAGGCCGAACTGAAACGCCGCCTGGAGCAGGACGAGAACGACAAGCGCGTGTCCACCGCTGCGTTGCGGCTGGCCCGGCAATTTACTGCGGGGATCCAGGCGCGGCAGACCCAGCGGCTGTATCTGAATCTCGACAATCCGGCGTTGCAGGCGCTGCTGGCGGCGCAGCGCGCCGGCAATCCGCAGGCGGCGGTGGCCGCGCGGCTGCTGCGCTCGCTGAAGGTGATCGTGTCGGCGCAAGGGCGCAGCCAACCGCAGTCCGGTGCCAACGCATCTGGCGGATCGGACTTGAACCGGGCCTTCGGTGATCTTGCCGAGGCCGTGACCCAATTGCTGGCACGCTGAGCGCCGCATCGAAGGAGCACCACGATGGAAATCTGGAACTGGGTAGAAAAGCTGCAGGACGATCTGGGCGAAGCCGGGCAGCCGCAGAATGCGCAGCTGCTGACGCGCCTGACCGACCATGTCTGTGATCTGCAGATCGAACGCGCAGAAGCGCTGTTGCCCGAGGCGCGTGCGCTGGGCAAGACGCTGGCCAATCCGTGGCTGGAGGTGTTCGTCGGGCATTGGGAAATGCGCAACCGGGTCGGCAATCTGTGCGAAGGCGAACGTGCGTTGAGCGATGCGGTGACGTTGTTCGAACGCGCACACCGCGCCGACGCGGTGGAGTGCCCGCAGTCGGTGTGCGTGACCCAGGATCTGGCCGCGTGCTACGCCAATATCGATGGCCCGGGCTGGGTGCAAGAGCGCATCGAGGTGTGCGAGGAAACGCTGGGCCGCATCGATCCGAGCTGGTCGTGCTACCAGTGCCTGAGCTGCGAAAAAGCCGACGCCTTGCTCGACGACGGACGCGGCGAGGCGGCGCTGAGTTATCTGGAAGGGCAGTCGCAGACCATTCTTGCGCATGGCGGGCAGATCTACGACGGCGTGCCGGACATGCGCATCTCGATCCTGCTCTCGCTGGGCCGCGCGGAAGACGCGCTGGCACTGATCGAGCAGCGCGAGCGCGAGGCCGCGCGCGAAGGGGCGGAGTGGGCCAACTGCAGTCAGCCGCGGCGTTTGCAGAAAGCCCGTGCCCTGGCACTGTTGCATCGCGATGACGAAGCACTGGAGGCGTTTCTGCCGTGGCGCGAGGTCGCGCCGCGCTACCGCCTGCACTGGTTGCGTGCGGCGGTGGTGCTGGTGTCGCGCCAGCCCGAGCGCAATACCTGGGATCTGGGCAGCCGCCTGCAGGTGATGCTCGACCATTACGCGCAGGTCGGTGCGCATCGCATGCTGATCGATGCGGCCGAGATGGCGATCGGGCTGGCCTTGCAGCGTGGCGCGGTGTGGACTGCGCGCCGGCATCTGGCGCTTGCGCGTGCGCACGTGCCCAAGTTGCGCCAGGACCGTGGCGCCACGCAGCTGCTGGACGGTCTGGCCGTGCACATCGAAACCGCACCGGCCGGCGAGCCGGCGCCGGTGCCCGCCGAACAGTTGCTGGCATGGCTGGATGCGCAGGCCGAAGACGTGGCGCGTAACCCCGAGCGCGAGGCGCAGTGGTTGCTGCAGGCGGTGGCCGAGCGACCCGACGATGCCGAGTTGGTGGACACCACGGCGTCGGCATTGAGCGCGTGTGCGGCCGACGATGAGGCGATCGCGCTGCTGTGGGCATTCGTGCAGCGGCATGCCGATCGCGAAACCAGCCCGACCTTCCGGCTGATGAATCTGCTGCTGGGCCGTGGCGACGAGGCCGGCCTGCGCCGGCTGGCGCAGCTGTACCGCCCGCTGGTGCCGGTGGCGGCGCTGTGGTGCGAGGCGCAGCTGGCCCAGCGACTGGCCGATTGGCCGGCGCTGGAGCAGGCCTGCACCGCGTTGCTAGCACTGTCGCCCGGCTCGCACGGTGCGCGCGGGTTGCTGGGGCGCATGTATCTCAACACCGGCCGCTTCGCCGAAGCGACCGAGGTGTATCGACAGCTGACCGAGTTGATGGAAGAACCGCGCTCCGCGCATTGGGATCACATGACGGCGGCCAGCGCGGCGCAGCAGTGGGACGCGGTGCGCGCCTCGGCGCTCGCGCTCGGCATGGAGCTGAGCAGCACCAGTGGCGTGGTCGAAGAGACCTGGGGTTGGGTGATCGTGCGTTGCGTGGATGACGGCGAGGTAGCCGAGTACTACGCCCGGCGCACCGGCCCGGTCACCGCGCGTATCGTCGAAAATGCACCGGCGCATCGGCGCCAGCACGTCGGCGACTGGGTGGTGTTCGATGCGGAGCTGCTGTATCCGCCGCCGGAGGACGAGGCCGAACGCGAGCGCTTCGTGCCGACCTATGCGCAGGTGCATGTGCTGCAGGCGGGCGGGTACGGCAGCAGCTGGCTGGTGGATGGCGTGCATCCTGGCGAGCAGGCGATCGAGGCCCTGCGCCAGGACATCGAGGCGCGTGGCTGGAAACTGTGGCTGCACAGCCGCGACGAGTATCGCGTGGTCGATCCGGAACACGCGGAGGCGTTCGACCCGGAAGATGCGAGCACGGGTCTGCAGGGCGTGCTGTTCACCGTGGCGCTGCCGGAAGCGGTGCTGCCGCTGGAACTGCATCGCGTCCTGCTGGCCACAACCGCGCACTGGGCGCACCCGATGTGCTGGCTGCGCCTGGCCGAGGCCTGCGATCAGGACCCGCGCCCGCATCTGGATGCAGTGGAGCGTTACGGGCTGTAGGGCTGCGATCAAGCTCGTCGCGTAGCCGCTGCTGATGCCGCCGCCGCCGGGATTGGGGATTGGGCATTCGGGATTGGCATGCGTAATTTGCGTGCCAATTGCTGGCATGTCGTCAGGAATGGTGACGTTCCGAAGGATGGGCCCCCCAATTGCCCATCGGCATTTCTTTCAGCCACCGGCAGCGACTGATGGTGCTTGCGCGCGTACCGGCGTAGGACCTTGAGCGGCATGCTTCGTGGCCGATGTAATCGGTAAGTCATCCATCTGCTGTCACGCCGCCAGGAATGGATGCCCGGAAGAACGTGCAGCTCATCTCGCTGTTCGCA